>NZ_CP170473.1:725000-1125000 GCF_042604635.1 Azospirillum sp. A26
TCGGTGATGTCGTTGTTGCTGACCATGCTGTTGCTGCTGCCGACGGCGCCGATGCCGGCCCCGCCCTTGGTGATCTGGCCGATGTGCTCGATGGTGTTGGCGTAGATGCGGTTGCCGTCGGCGGCATGGATCATCGAAACGCCGGTGTCGCCGAGCTGCTCCATATGGTTGCCGGCGATGCGGCTGTTGTCGGTGCCGTCGAGCGAGACCGCGGTCCCGACATTGACGAAGTGATTGCCGCCGACTGAGTTGCCGTGCCCGCCCTGCATCGACAGCGCCGCGCCGTCATAGCGGGTGTCGGAGAAGGTCAGCCCTTCGATGCTGACATTGCTGGCGTTGCTGGACTTGATCAGCGTGCCGAGCCGGGCGACGACGACGCCGTCCGACTGAAAGCTGGCGGCATGTTCCGGCTTCACCACCAGCTTGCCGTCGCCGGCGCGCCAGCCGAATTCACCGGCGTCGCGGATCAGCGAGGCGTCGTTCATCACCCGATAGGTGCCGCCGGTGCGCAGCGCGTAGGAGGCCGCGTCGTCGAGCGTCACCGTGTGGTGATACTGGTCGATCGACTTCACGGCTGAGATGTCGTCCCTCAGCCGTTCCGTATCGAATGTCTGCACGACCAGACCGTCATGGGGCTTCAGCCCCGACGGGATGTCGCCGTTCGAGAAGTTGAAGCTGGTCTTGCTGGCGCCGGTGGAGTTGGCCTTCAGCACATGCCAGCCGCTGGTGGCCGCCTCGGCGGGATCGAAGTCGCCGGTCTGCGCCGCATGCTGGCGCACGCCGCCGATGCTGACATCTAGGCCGTTGGCCGAGGAGAGCTTGGCGGAATAAAGGCCTTTGCCTTCATAGGTGAAGCCGGTCACCCGCTCCCCACCGCTGAGGACCGGCGTCTCGTTCCCGTAGGCGAGGAAGCTGTGGCCGTCGTCGTGGGAGTCGAGTGTTAGGGTCTTGTCCAGGCGATAGGTCCCGCCACGAACATAGGTGGTGTCGACATCGCCCGCCCGCATCGCGTCCCGCGCCTTCTCGAGGCTGGCGAAGGGACCGTCGGTGCCGGCGGCGTTGGGAGCGGCGAGCCGCCCGGACCAGCTGTCATTGCCCTTGGTGGACACGAAAAAAGCGGTCTGGTCGGTGGTCGTCATAAGTCATTCCTCCGTTCTGATGGAGACATGAGTCGAATTTTTTAGTTAAAATTTTATTTACGGCCTTAGTACCTCTGATGGACAGGGGGACTCTGCAAGAACGGTATTATGCGATGCGATGAACATCCACGAATTGGTGGCAATATGATCCGGCATTAATTGTGAAACCGAACCTTCTTTATGGACAAGCTCTCGCCATCCGGATTCGCGCATTACGCGCACCACCCGGCCGGCAAGTGATGCCGACAGTCGCCGCCGCGTTACAGGGCATCACTGGACTGGTCATTTTCTGGAATTTTATGATAAGCTGACCGGCGCCGGGGTTTTGTTCTTGGTCATACAGCGGTGCCGCGCCCAGTTCAGCGTCAGGGCCGCCCCTCCCCCGGCTACAGGACGTGAAAGGGACCTGTCTTGAGCGAAGAGTTGAAGAACGTCACCGCGACGAACGTCACCGCGACGGTAAAGTGGTTCAAGCCGGAAAAGGGTTTTGGGTTCGTCCGCCTTGCCGATGGCTCCGGCGAGGCTTTCTTGCACGCTTCGGTCCTGGCCGCCGCCTCCCTGCCCAACCCGGTCGAGGGCACGACGGTCGTCTGCGATCTGGCCCAGGGCGCCAAGGGGCCCCAGGTCGTCGCCATTCACTCCGCCACGCCGCCGGAAACCCCGCCCGCCCCGCGCGCCCGCAACCAGCGCCCGCCGCGCGGCGCCGCCTCGGCATCCCAGTCGATGGGCCAGCCGATGGGGCAGCCAGTTGGTCAGGCCGCCGGACAGGGCCCGCAGCCTGAGGATGGCGGCGAGGGCTTCGCCCGTCCGCCGAAGCCGACGCGCGAACGGCGCGAGCGCCAGTCCGAACCGGCCGGGCCGGCCACGATGGCCTATGGCACGGTGCGCTGGTACAATCTGGACAGCCAGTCCGGCCTGATCGAGCCGTGGGAAGATGGCGCCACCGTCTATTTCGACCGCGCCACCCTGCGCCAGTCCGGCCTGGACATCGTCGCCGACGGCGAGGATGTGCGCTATCTGGTCGTCGGGTCGGACGATGCGCCGGTCGCCCAACGGGTCGAGCTGATCTGACGTTACCGCCGTCGCAGGCGCCTGCCGCCGCAGGCCGGCCGTAACAGGCCGGTCGCGCGGCGGCCGCTTTGCAATCGGATTGGGACCCGACCGCTTCACAAGCGCATCGCCTCAGAATCTGGTCGAGAGCGTGAAGAAAGCCCGCGGGGCACGGTCCTGCGTGCTGAACGGCGTGGTGATGAAGGGCTTGGCCAGTTCGACGCTGGCGTCGATGCGCTGGAAAACCCCGAAGCGCAGGCCGACGCCGGTCGAGGCGAGGGACCGGCGACCATGGCGCGTGCCGCCTTCGTAATTGTACACCGCCCCATAATCGCCGAAGCCATAGGCGACCGCGTAATCCAGCCCGTCCTCCTGGACCGGAAGGATGTATTGCAGCTCTGCCCGGCCGGCGAAGCCGCTGTCGCCGGTGATTTCCGACGGATCGAAGGCGCGGCCATACTGCTTGCCGCCCAACCCGTATTCCTCGGACGACAGCAGCTGGTCCGGGCTGTATTGCGCCTCGCCCGAGAGGGCAAGGATCAGCTGGTCGGTCAGGGGCTGGTTGCGCTGGGCCGACAGCAGCAGCTTGCGGAAATCGCTGCGCCCGCCGCTGCGGGTCAGGTTGGCGCTGCCGGATTCCGTGGCGTTCAGGATGTCGAGGCCCTTGGACAGTTCCGCCGTCAACAGGTTCGACCCGCCCCAGCCGTCGGCGAAATCGTAGGAGACGTTGGCGGCGACGATGCGCAGCCGATCCTGCGACAGCTTATCGCCCAGCACGTCGGTGCGGCTGTCGCGGATGGTAAAGCTGAGGCCGGCGCGCAGGGTCTCCGCCCGGCTGCGGATGAAGGGATGCGACACCGCCACCCGGCCGGAGGTGGTCAGGCTGTAGAGGTCGAGCGGCCGCACGCTATCGCCGGGCTGCGACCAGGAGCGACGGACGCCGTACTCCACCGTCGTGCCCTCGGCATCCACCGGCACCAGCTGCCCGACGTCGAAGAAGCGCAGCTCGCGGATCTGCGGGGTGACAATGCCCTGGGCGGTGGTCCGCTCGAACAGGCCGAGCTGATCCTCGACGGTGGCGACGCCGGTCAGCTGCATCGGGCCGATGGAACGGGTGCCGCGGTTGTCCAGCGACAGGAAGCCGTTGAAGGGCGTGCGCTCCAGCGCCAGGGTCAGGCGGGAGGCGCCGGGAGTGTCGGGGGACGCCTCCAGCACCGTCTTCACCGCCACGCCGGGCAGATCGTCGGCCAGCAGGACGTAGCGCTCCATGTCGGCCATGCGCAGCGGGCGGGAGGCCTTGATCTTCTCCCCCATGCGCCGGAGCAGGCCGAGCCGGTCCTTTGCCTCGCCCTGGACGACCACCTCGTCGACATAGCCCTCCACCACCTGCAGGCGGACCACGCCGTCGCGGATGCGCTGGGCCGGCACCACCGCCTGGGACAGCACATAGCCGTCATTGCGGTAGCGCGCGGTGACGGCATCGCGGATGGCATAGAGATCGGCCAGCGTCACCGGCTTGCCCAGCTTGTCGCGCCACAGGGCGGACAAGCTGTCGCCGTCATAGACGCTGTTGCCGTCGATGCGGATCTCGGTCAGCGTCAGGGCGATGCGTTCGGCATCGCGCGGCGGCGGCGCCTTCTCCGGCGCCGGCATCTCGATTTCCGGCGAGGATTGCGGCACGGCAGGCCGTTCGAAGCGCTGCTCCAGCCGGTTGGGGTCGAGCGAAGGCGGCAGCAGCGGGGGAACCGCCTGGGCCAGCGCCGGCAACGGAGCGGCACCCCCCGCCAACAGGAGGACGGACAGGCGGACGAGGCGCCGGGGCGCGGACATGGACATCGACATGGCGGAGGGTGCGGTTCGGGACACGGATCGTCGTCGCAAATCTATTTGTCGGTGAGGGCGGTCACGCCGGCCCAGCCAGGTTCGGCCGGCTGTCCGATGCGTTTTTCCGCCTTGCGCAGCATCGCCAGCGCGGCGCCGTCGGCGGCCACCAGCGCGCGGAACCCGGCGGCGGCGGCCTCGAACCGGCCGGCGCGCCAGTGCTCCAGCGCAGCGGCGTAGGCGGCGCGCTGGGCGCAGTCCTCGGGATCGGCGCGGCGGGCCTCGGACAGCGGCTCGAACACCTCGACCGGCTCGCTGCGGCCGACGACCTGCACGATGTCGAGCGCGCGGAAGGCGTCCGGGTCGCCATGGTGGCGCACGGTCTCGCCGCTGACCATCAGCACGGAGTTGTAGTATTTGTTGGCGCCCTCCAGCCGGGAGGCCAGATTCACCGTGTCGCCCATCACCGTGTAGTTGAAGCGGCGCGGCGAGCCGATGTTGCCGATCAGCGCCGGGCCGGTGGCGATGCCGGTGCGGTTGGAGCCGCGCCCGCTGGCCGTCGCCAGTAGGGTCGGGTCGTCCGCCATCGCCTGACGCATCGCCAGCGCGGCCGACACCGCGGCGCGGGCATGGTTGTCGATGGCATAGGGGGCGCCGAACACCGCCAGCACGGCATCGCCGATGTATTTGTCGACGAAGCCGCCATGCGCCTCGATGATGTCGGTCATCACCGTGAAATAGCGGTTCAGCACGGCGACCAGCGCTTCCGGCTCCATCCCCTCCGACATCCTGGTGAAGCCGGCGATGTCGCAGAACAGGATGGACAGGTCGCGCTCCTCCCCGCCCAGGCTGGGCGACTGGCCCGAATCGATCATGTCGTCGATCAGCGATCCCGGCAGGTAGAGCTTGAAGGCGTTGCGGATGTGCCGCTGGTCGCGGTCGAGCACGGCGAAGCGGAAGCCGAGCGCCAGCGGGAAGACCAGAAGCACAGCCAGCGCCGCCTGGAGGTAGGGCAGCACCAGCCCGCCCTGGAACGCCTGCACCGCCACCCCGCTCCACCCCGCCAGCAGCAGGAGCAGGCCGGCCGCGGCCACCGCCGGCCGGGTCGCCAGCGTCACCACGGCGGCCAGTCCGGCCAGCAGCAGGACCAGGGCCGCGGCGGCGGTCGGGCCGGTTTCCTCCAGCGCATCGTGCGCGATCAGGTTGGAGATGGCGGCGGCGTGGATGTAGACGCCGGGGATGCTGTCGCGGGTGCGGCCGGCGACATACAGCTCGCTCATCACCGGCAGGGCACAGCGGTCGGGAAGGTTCATCCCCTCCGGCTTGGTGACCCAGCGGTTGGAGGAGAGCTTGCGGTCCTCGACATCCAGCACGGTGCCGACCATCACCGCCTTGCCCTTGAAGTGGCTGGCGAAGAAGTCGGTCCTGCCGGCTTCGGCGCAGGCATGGAGGTCGGCCAGCGAATAGGTCGGGATGGATCCTGCGGCAGTGGCGTGGTTGACCAGCAGCCGGTTGCCCTCCCCGCCCGGTACCCGGTAGCCGGCCAGCGTGGCGGAGCCGTCGGCCCCCCGCTCCAGCGGCGCCTTCAGCGCGCGGGAGGCGACCTCGACCGCCATGCCGGGCTCGGCCTTCGGCTGGCCGTCGGGTCCGGCAACGGACAGCGTCAGCGGCACCCGGCGCAGCACGCCGTCGGCATCCTCCACCAGATTGACCGAGCGGACATTGTTCACCCCGGCGGCGATCATGTAGCCGCGGTAGGGCATCAGCGGGTCGCTCTGATGCTGGACCTTGGCCAGCACCAGCCGCCCCTCCTTGCCGCCGCGGCGGAGCGTCAGCAGGTAATCGCGCTCGAAGCCCGGGATCAGTGTCTCGACCGAGGTCGGGTGGACAAGGTCGAGGCCGATGGCCGCCGCCCCACCATCCAGCATGGCGCCGAGGACGGTGCCCAGCCGCGGTCCCCACAGCGCCTGCGGCGTGCCGGCGAAGGGCGGGCGGCGGTAGGTCTCCTCGTCGATGCCGACCACCACCACCGGCGAGGGGTCGGGAGCCAGCCGCGGGCCATGCACCTGCTCGCGCAGCCAATAGAGGCTGTCGATCGACGGCCCCTGCAGCATGGACGAGGCCGCCAGCACCAGAAGCGATGCGACCGCCGGCGCCACCGCGCCGAGCAGGACCAGCCGGACGCGCCGGGGCAGCCTCATCGCGTTCAACGGCCGCGCCCGCCGCTCAGAACCGGATCAGCCGGCCGAGCGCCGGACCGCCGCCGGCCGCGGCTTTCTCGTCGATCTTCACGACGAAGGACTTCTGCCCGGCGGCGATCTTGTAGAGGCCGCCCGGCTCCAGCCCGGCGCCGCTCTTGGCGGTGTCCAGCGTGGTGCCGGGAACATTGACCGTGCTCAGAGCGATGCCTTGCACGTCCAGCCGGTCGATGGTGACCGGGCCGGGCGCCGACAGGATCAACACCGGGTGGGTTTTGAACAGGGTCAAGTCCGGCTTCGGCAGCGGCGCCTTCATGCCCGGCAGGGCGATGGGGGCGCTGCGGAAGACGGTCACCCCCGCCTTGCCTGCCTCGTTGGAGGCCAGCAGCAGCTTGCCGCCGTCGCAGGGCAGCGTGTGGCGGTCGATGCTGCCGCCCTGCACCGCCGATTCGCGGGCGCCGACCGTCACCGAACCGCCGGTGATCGTCTCGTTGACGCAGGATTCCAGATAGCTCAGCGTCAGCGTCTGCCCGGCCTTCAACGTGACCGTGCGGCCGGCCCCCAGGTAATCCATCGGCTGCACGCCGTCGACTCCGTCGGACACATCCTCAACCAATGCGGTGGGTGCCGCCGGGGCCGGGGCCGGGGATGGATCCGCGGCGAGCGCCAGCGGCGATGCAACCAGCAGAAGCAGGGCTCCGGCAACGGCGGAGCGGACGGGCATCTGGAACGCAACGGACATGGCGACGGACATCGAAAAACGGCCTCCCGGTCAGTGCAGGGGGCTGTACCCCCTACGGACGGCATCACTATAGCCAACGTTCCCTTTAACGAAGTTACCGGGGTACTTCAAATCCAATACGCCACCGCGGCCCCCGGTCACAGCGATGCCGCCGGTCAATTCCCGCCATTCCGGCGACATCCTATTGTCAAGAAAGTGAAATACTCCCGCCACACCGACGTCATGACCACCGGCTAATATACACCTCCCGCGCGTGGCGGCCTTCCGGGTCCCGCCGGATGGGACGGACATCATTGGAGCGTCGCGACCGAACATGGGTACCGAACACATCGTCCGCTCCTTCGCGCAGGAATTGCAGCGTCTGTCCAACCTCGTCACCCAGATGGGCGGCGTGGCGGAAGCCCAGGTGGAGGCCGCGGTGAAGGCGGTGACCCGCCGCGACGTCGGGCTGGCCTCCCAGGTGATGCAGGCCGACGCGCGGCTCGATGCCTACGAGCGCGACATCGACGCGGAGGCGGTGCGGCTGCTGGCTCTGCGCCAGCCGATGGCCCAGGACCTGCGCGAGATCGTCTCGGCCCTGAAGGTCTCGGCCGATCTGGAGCGCATCGGCGATTATGCCGCCAACGTCGCCAAGCGCTCGCTGGCGCTGGCCCAGGTGCCGGTGGTGCGGCCGGCGGCCGGCATCCCGCGGATGGGCCGGCTGGTCGAGGCGATCCTGAAGGAGGTGCTCGACGCCTATATCGAGCGCGACGTCGACAAGGCCATCGCCGCCTGGGAGCGCGACGAGGAACTGGACGACCTCTACACCAGCCTGTTCCGCGAGGTCCTCACCTACATGATGGAGGACCCGCGCAACATCACGCCCTGCACGCATCTGCTGTTCATGGCGAAGAACCTGGAGCGCATCGGCGACCACGCCACCAACATCGCCGAGATCATCCATTTCCTGGTGGTCGGCAGCCCCCTGACCGTGCTGCGCCCGAAGAACGACGGCAGCAGCTTCGCCGTCGTCACGCCGATGGCGCCGGGCAGCGGCTTTGCCCTGCCTCCCGACGACGACGCAGGCCCCGTCGACGCCGGCTGATCCGCCGCCCGCCAGGACCGCCGCCTGCGCGCTTGCCCGGACCTCGCCCGGCAGCGACACTTTGTCCGGCAGCAGCCGCGGAATCGCACGCGCAGGGGAGATACCGCCACAGTGCGGGGCTTTTCCGTTTGCATGCGGCGCGGGGGTCGGGTATTAGCCCGCCCCGTGTGCCCGACATCAGCCGCGGCATCCCTTTCCCTGCCTGCAACGAGACACGCTGGTCATGCCCGCCGACGCACTGAGCTCCGCCCTGCTTCCCGCCGGACTGCACGACGTGCTGCCGTCCGAAGCGGCGCATGAGGCGGCCGCCGTCGAACGCCTGCTGGCGGAATTCGCCGCGCAGGGCTATCGCCGCGTCGATCCGCCGCTGGTCGAGTTCGAAGAGAACCTGCTCTCCGGCCCCGGTGCCGCGATGTCCAAGCAGACCTTCCGGCTGATGGACCCGCATTCGCAGCGGATGATGGCGGTCCGCGCCGACATCACCCCGCAGATTGCCCGCATCGCCACCACCCGCCTGAAGAACGAGGCCCGGCCGCTGCGCCTGTGCTACGCCGGGCAGGTGCTGCGGGTGAAGGGATCGCAGCTGCGCCCCGAACGCCAGTTCACCCAGGTCGGCGTCGAGCTGATCGGCGCGCTGGAGGCCGAGGCCGACGCCGAGGTGGTCCTGCTCGCCGTCCAGGCGCTGACCGCCATCGGCGTGCCGCACCTGTCGGTCGATCTCTGTGTGCCGACCATGGTGTCGCGCATCTGCGCCGGCCTCGGGCTGGGCGAGGATGAGATCCGGCAGCTGCGCGCCGCGCTGGACCGCAAGGACTCGGCCGCCGTGGCGGCCGTCGGCGGCCCCGCCGCCTCGCTGCTGGAAACGCTGATGAACGCGTCGGGACCGGCCGACCGCGCCATGCAGGCGCTGGCCGCCCTGCCGCTGCCGGAGGGTGCCGAGAAGGACCGCCGCCGGCTGACCGACACGCTGGCCCTGCTGCGCGCGGCGATGCCGGACCTGACGGTGACCATCGATCTGGTCGAGCATCGCGGCTTCGAATACCAGACCGGCCTCAGCTTCACCCTGTTCTCCCGCGCCGCGGGCGAACTGGGCCAGGGCGGACGCTACCGCGCCGGCGCGCAGGGCGAAGATCGCGGGGAGCCGGCGACCGGCTTCACGCTGTACATGGATACGCTGCTGCGCGCGGTTCCGGCGGCCAAGGCGCCGGGCCGGGTTTATCTGCCGCATGGCAGCGGCTGGGAAACGGCGCGCAGGCTGCGTGCCGACGGATGGGTGACGGTCGCCGGGCTTGCCCCGGTGGGCGATGCGGCCGCGGAAGCCAGACGGCTTCACTGCGGCTATTGGCTGGCCGGCGGGGACGTCAAGCCGGTCGGGTGACCCTGGGTTCAAACGACTTGCGTTCAAAGAAGTTGGGTTCAAGCGAGTTGGGTTCAGGGTGAACGGGCCCCCACGCCGCGCGGATGGTACCCTGCGGTGGATCGGGAGGCTGAGCGGTTCCTTTTTGAAGTTTTGCGGAGACGAGAGATGGCCAACGTTGCGGTGGTCGGCGCCCAGTGGGGCGACGAGGGCAAGGGCAAGATCGTCGACTGGCTGTCCAGCCGGGCCGATGTGGTGGTGCGCTTCCAGGGCGGTCACAACGCCGGCCACACGCTGGTGATCAACGGCGTCGAATACAAGCTGAGCCTGCTGCCGTCCGGCGTGGTGCGCCAGAGCAAGCTGTCGGTCATCGGCAACGGCGTCGTCTTCGACCCCTGGGCCTTCATCCGCGAAGTGAACGCGATCAAGGAAAAGGGCGTCACCGTCAACCCGGAAAACCTGATCGTCGCCGAGAACGTGCCGCTGATCCTGCCGGTGCACAGCGCGCTCGACAAGGCGCGCGAAGAGGCCAAGGGCGCCGGCAAGATCGGCACCACCGGCCGCGGCATCGGCCCGGCCTATGAGGACAAGGTTGCCCGCCGCGCCATCCGCCTGTGCGACCTGACCGACGATGCCGTGCTGGTGGAGAAGGTCGACGCCCTGCTCGCCCACCACAACGCGCTGTTCCGCGCGCTGGGCGCGCCGGAGATGACCCCGGCCGACATCCTGGAGCCGCTGCGCGAGATCGCCCCGCAGGTCCTGCCCTACGCCGCCGTCGTCTGGAAGCAGCTGGACGAGCTGCGCCGCGCCGGCAAGCGCATCCTGTTCGAAGGCGCCCAGGGCACGATGCTGGACATCGACCACGGCACCTACCCGTACGTCACCTCCTCCAACACGGTGGCCGGCAACGCCGCCGCCGGCAGCGGCATGGGTCCGCGCGCCGTCGGCTATGTGCTGGGCATCTGCAAGGCCTACACCACCCGCGTCGGCTCCGGTCCCTTCCCGACCGAGCTCAAGGACGACATCGGCGAGCTGATCGGCCAGAAGGGCAAGGAGTTCGGCGTGGTCACCGGGCGCAAGCGCCGCTGCGGCTGGTTCGACGCCGTCATGGTCCGCCAGGCGGTCAAGACCGGCGGCATCGACGGCATCGCCCTGACCAAGCTCGACGTTCTGGACGGCTTCGACGAGATCAAGGTCTGCGTCGGCTACCGCCTGGACGGCCAGGAACTCGACTATTACCCGTCGAACGCCGGCTCCCAGGCCCGCGTCGAGCCGATCTACGAGACCTTCGAAGGCTGGAAGGACACCACCCGCGGCGCCCGTTCGTGGGCGGAGCTGCCGGCCCAGGCGGTCAAGTATGTCCGCCACATCGAGGAGCTGATCCAGGCCCCGGTCGCCCTGCTGTCGACCAGCCCGGAACGCGACGACACCATCCTGATGACGGACCCCTTCGCCGATTGATCCGGCGGGAGGTTCTCCTGAAGAAAAAGGGCCGGCATTCCGCCGGCCCTTTTTCGTTTCCGCGGCCTCAGGTCGGGCCGCCCCCATCACACCGCCCCAATCACACCGACCGCGTCAGCCCGCCATCGACCCGGATGTTCTGGCCGGTGATGTAGCCGGCGCCCGGCGAAGCCAGGAAAGCCACCGTGGCGGCGATCTCCTCGCTGCTGCCGTAGCGCTGCATCGGCACGCTCTGGCGCCGTTCCTCGGTCGCGGGCAGGCTGTCGATCCAGCCGGGAAGGACGTTGTTCATCCGCACATTCTCCGCCGCATACTGCTCGGCGAAGAGCTTGGTGTAGGCGGCCAGACCGGCCCGCGCGACGGCGGAGGTCGGGAACATGGCGCTCGGCTCGAACGCCCAGGCGGTGGAGATGTTGACGATGGAGCCGGCCTTCTGCCCGACCATGATCGGCGCCACCAGGCGGACCGCCCGGACGACGTTGAGGAAATAGACCTCGATGCCGCGGTGCCAGTCCTCGTCGCTGATCTCCAGCAGGGAGCCGCGCGGACCGTGGCCGGCGCTGTTGACCAGCGCGTCGATGCGGCCCCAGCGCTCCATCGTCGCATCGACCAGCCGCTTCAGGTCGTCGTTCGACTGGTTCGACCCCGTCACTCCGATGCCGCCGAGTTCCGCGGCCAGGGCCTCGCCCTTGCCGGAGGAGGACAGGATCGCGACCTTGAATCCGTCGGCCGCCAGCCGGCGCGCCGAGGCGGCGCCCATGCCACTGCCGCCGGCGGTGATGACGGCAACCTTTTCGTCGGACATGCTCATTTCTCCCAATCCTTCGGTCGCCCAACCATAAGGGCGGCCGGTCGCCGCCTCAAATGCGATTTCAGAGGCGGCGGGCCGGGATCCTAGAAGCGGGAAGCATCAGATGTCGAAATTGGCGGCGATGGTGCCGGTGGATTGGCGATGGCGCAGGGCGTCGGCCAGCGTCTGGTTGTCCAGCACGGCGGCGGTGGCGTCGCGGACCTGGACCATCAGCCAGCGGACCGAGCAGGTCTCGGTGTCGATACAGTCCTCGCAGGGCCGGAAGGACGCCTTGCTGGCGCAGGGGATCGGCGCCAGATGCCCGTCGATCAGCCGGATCACCTCGCCGAAGGTGATTTGCGCAGCCGGGCGGGCAAGCCGGTAGCCGCCGCTCTTGCCGCGCTTGGCGAACAGAATGCCTTCCTTGCGCAACTCGACCAGGATCGCTTCGAGGAACTTGCGCGGGATGTTCTCGCGTTCCGCGATGTCGGCGATCAGGATCAGGTCGCCATTGTCCTTCTCCGCCAGCATGATCAGGGCACGCAACGCGTATTTGGCTTTCTGCGACAGCATTCCGGCGGAATCCGTATTATGGCGGCGGCGGTAGGGTGGTCCGCCCCGATCTAAAGCTTCGGTGGTTAACATTTCGTACCGGTCCGCTATTCCACCCAAAGGCGCAATTTGCGGCCGGAACCAGCGGACCTTAGATCGGATCGCGCAAAATCGGAATCGAATTGACGCGTGAATGGTTTGCGGCAGCCGTCGCGGGCGCGTTAAGGTCGCCCTGCCATAGGATCATTCCGCCATTTTCCCGCAGAACCGAAGGTCAGGCCATGCAGTACGCCATCGTTCCGGTCACCCCGTTCCAGCAGAACTGCACGGTGCTCTGGTGCCCCGAGACGATGAAGGGGGCGGCCATCGATCCCGGCGGCGACCTGGACCGCATCCTGGCCGCGGTGACGGCGAAGGGCGTGACGCTGGAGAAGATCCTCGTCACCCATGGCCACATCGACCATGCCGGCGCCGTCGCCGATCTGGCCGACAAGCTGTCGCTGCCCATCGAGGGTCCGCACCGCGACGATCAGTTCTGGATCGACGGCATGCCGATGCAGAGCCAGATGTTCGGCTTTCCCCCGGTGCGCTCCTTCACCCCCGGCCGCTGGCTGGACGAGGGCGACACGGTGACCGTCGGCAACCAGACGCTGGAGGTCCGTCACTGCCCCGGCCACACCCCCGGCCACGTCGTGTTCGTCCATGTGCCGTCGAAGCTCGCCATCGTCGGCGACGTGCTGTTCCAGGGCTCCGTCGGCCGCACCGACTTCCCCAAGGGCAACCACGGCGACCTGATCGCCTCGATCCGCGACAAGCTGTTCCCCTACGGCGACGACATCGCCTTCATCCCCGGCCACGGTCCGATGTCGAGATTCGGCGAGGAGCGGCTGTACAACCCGTTCCTGAACGATTGAGGAGGCACACCCCTCAATCCACCCCCTCAATTCACCGCCGGATCGTCGCCCAGCAGCAGGTCGATGCGCCGGCGCAGGCTGATCAGTTCGCGGCGCTGCATGTCGTCGACATAGGCGCGGTGCTCACGCGGATCGCCCAGCCGGGCGGTGGCGCGGCGCAGCGCGTCGAGGAAGCGGCCGACCGCCGACATGGTGCGCAGCGACGGCTCCTTGGCGGCGTCCTTGCGGCTGCGCGCCGCCTGCACCGTCCCGTCGCCGGCCTTCACCTGCTCCCACAGGGCGATCTGCTCGTCCAGATCCTTGATCCAGGCGATCTCGATCAGGGTGGAGCGCGACACGTCATGGTGGGCGGCGGCATATTCCTGCTTGATCGTCTCCGGCAGGCTGTTCAGCCGCAGGGTATGGCTGACGTTGCTCTGGCTCTTGCCGATGATGCGGCCCAGCTGTTCCTGGGTGTAGCCGAAGCGGTCGATCAGCCGCGCCAGCGCCTCCGCCAGTTCCAGCGCGTCGAGATCGACGCGCTGCACATTCTCCACCAGCGTCAGCTCGTCCGGATTGCCGGAGGTGACCAGCGCGTAGATGGTCGCCAGCCCCAGCATCTCATGCGCCCGCAGCCGCCGTTCCCCGGCGACCAGGCGGTGGCCGCCCACCACCTCCTGCACCAGCACCGGCTGCTTCAGCCCGTAATGCGCAATCGAATCGGCCAGCCCCTGCATGTCCTGCGGGTCGAAATGGCGGCGCGGCATGCTCGGGTTGCGCATGATCCTGGCGACGTCGAGTTCCAGCAGCCGGGGCGGCTTGCCCATATCGTCGAACAGATCCGAGTGATCGGGTGCGAGCGTCGGCATGTCCTGGTCTGGTCCCCTGGTCCCCAATCCTTCCGGCGTTCTTCCGGTTCCGCAACGGTGCCCGGCGGTTACAGCCCTGTCAACGGTGCAGTGGAAGAAAAGGAGAACATCGCTCCGTCGATGCTGCGTGCGCGAGAGTCCGACTGAAATACTCGATGACAAGGATCCGTCATGGCGGCGTCACCGTTTTGTTAAACGATCGTTCAAAATCCATTCGGCTGGCGCAATGAAACGTAACTCAGTAGAAAGGGGTTATGCAGAGCCGAGGATTTGATCGGGCGTCTGTTGGGAGGTCGGTCGATGTCACTTGCTGAGCGCAAGCTTTTTGTCGAGCGCTGGATTCGCTCACCATTGAAGGTCGCGTCGGTAACTCCAAGCGGACCTGAACTGTGCCGGGCGATGGCGAAGGCCGCCCAGTGCAGCCCCACGCGGCGGGTGGTGGAGTTGGGGCCGGGCACCGGTCCGGTCACCACGGCGCTGCTCGCCCATGGCGTCACGCCCGACAATCTGCTGATGGTGGAACTCGATCCCGCCTTCGCCGACCATCTGTCGATGCTGCACCCCAGCGCCACGGTGGTGCGCGGCGACGCGACGCGGGTTCACCGCATCGTCCAGGCCCATGGCTGGGAGAGTTGCGACGCGGTGGTTTCCGGCCTGCCGCTGATCGCCATGCCGCTGTCGGTGCAGGCGCGGATCGTGCGCGGCGCCTTTTCCGTGCTGGCGCCCGACGGCGTTTTCGTGCAATTCACCTACGGTCCCTTCGCCCCGGTCAATCCGGAGCTGATCCGGCGGCTGCGGCTGAAGCCGCGGCGCCATGCCTGGATCGCCCGGAACCTGCCCCCGGCGTCGGTCTGGACCTTCCGCAGGCTGCCCTGACGACGAGTCATTTTGACCGCTGATACCGTACTGGACGAGGCGCGCGCCCTGATCGACGCGCGCCGTTACCGCCCCGCCCTGCGCCTGCTTCGCGGCGCCCCCGCGTCCTCCGGGATCGAGCGGCTCCATCTGCTGGGGCTGGCCCATCTCGGCCACCGCGGTCCGGCGGCCGCCGTCGCCTGCCTGCGCCGGGTGCTGGCCGACAGCCCCGGAGACGCTGACCGGCTGGCCATGCTCGCCAAGGCCCATCAGGCCGACAACGCCCCCTTCCCCGCCGTCACTTGGCTGGAGCGCGCGCTGCGCGTCACCCCCGGACGCCCCGACCTGACCGCGGCGCTGGCCGGAGCCCTGCGCCGCGACGCCCGCTACAGCGACGCGATTGCCGTGACGCGCGAGGCGCTGGCCGCCGGCGACCTCTCCCCCGACATCCGCTTCGAGGCCGCCACCGCCGCCGCCTATCTCGGGCGCGACGGGGAGGCGCTGGCCCATTTCGACGCGTTGCTGGCCGACGATCCCGAGCACGCCGCGGCCTGGTTCGGCAGCCACGCCCAGGCCCTGCACGATCTCGGGCCCGACGAAGCCCTGCGCCGCCTGCGCCGCGCCACCCGCTGCGGCGGTGCCGCCGGCAAATACTGGGGCTATCTCGCCGCCACGCTGCGGCTGCTCGGCCGCGATGCCGAGGCCGACGCGGTGGAGGTGGCGGAGGTCGGCGACAACCCGAAGCGCCGCCCGCTGCCCGACGGGGTCAAGGCGCTGCTGCCCAAGCTCTCCGCCGACTTCCGGCTGTTCGGCAACAGCGGCCGGCTGCTGCGTCACGCCGTCGCCTGCGCCGCCACGCCCGGTCTGGTGCTGGAGTTCGGCGTGCGGCGCGGCACCTCGCTCGACCACATCGCCGATGCGGCGGGCCAGGAGGTCCACGGCTTCGATTCGTTCGAGGGCCTGCCGGAGGGTTGGGTCAACTCTCCCCGCGGCGTTCTGACCACCGGCAGCCAGTTGCCGCCGGTGCGCGACAATGCCCGCCTGCATGTGGGGTGGTTCGAGGACAGCCTGCCGCCGTTCCTGTCGGCCCATCCGGGGCCGGTGCGCTTCGTCAATGTCGACAGCGACATCTACGCCTCGGCCCGCACCGTGCTGACCGCGCTGGCCGACCGGGTGCGTCCGGGAACGATCGTCGTCTTCGACGAGTATATCGGCAACCGCAGCTGGCGCGACGACGAGTACCGGGCCTTCCAGGAATTCGTCGCCGAAAACGCGGTGCGCTACGAGTATTTCGCCGCCAGCCCCTATACCAAGCAGGTCGCGGTGCGGGTTCTGGGCATCGGCCACTCGGGATAAGTGCTGCGGGGAGCGAGGCCCCCCGCAGCGAAGACCGACCTCAGCCGGCCGCCTTCACCTGACGGCGGCGCGCATGCAGGACCGGCTCGGTGTAGCCGTTCGGCTGGACGCGGCCCTTGAACACCAGATCGCAGGCGGCCTGGAAGGCGATGCTGCCATCGAAGTTGCCGGCCATCGGCTTGTACAGCGGGTCGCCGGCATTCTGCTTGTCGACGACGGCGGCCATGCGCTTCATGACCTCCATCACCTGGGCCTCGGTGCAGATGCCGTGGTGAAGCCAGTTGGCGATGTGCTGGCTGGAGATGCGCAGGGTGGCGCGGTCTTCCATCAGCCCGACGTCGTGAATGTCCGGCACCTTGGAGCAGCCGACGCCCTGGTCGATCCAGCGCACCACATAGCCGAGGATGCCCTGGGCGTTGTTCTCCAGCTCCTGCCGGACCTCGTCCTCCGACCAGTTGGGCCGGTCGGCGAGCGGGATGGTCAGGATGTCGGACAATGCTGCGGCCTGCCGCTTGGCCAGCTGGTCCTGCACCTCGGCCACATTCACCGCGTGATAGTGGGTGGCGTGCAGGGTGGCTGCGGTCGGCGACGGCACCCAGGCGGTGTTGGCGCCGGCCTTCGGATGGCCGATCTTGGCGACCAGCATGTCGGCCATCAGGTCGGGCATCGCCCACATGCCCTTGCCGATCTGGGCGCGGCCCTTCAGACCGGCGCGCAGCCCGACATCGACATTGTTGTCCTCATAGGCGGAGATCCACTTGGTCGCCTTCATCGCCGCCTTGCGGACGACCGGGCCGGCCTCCATCGAGGTGTGGATCTCGTCGCCGGTGCGGTCCAGGAAGCCGGTGTTGATGAACACCACCCGGTCCTTGGCGGCGCGGATGCACTCCTTGAGGTTGACGCTGGTGCGGCGCTCCTCGTCCATGATGCCGACCTTGAGGGTGTTGCGGGCGATGCCCAGCAGATCCTCGACGCGGCCGAACAGCTCGTCGGCGAAGGCGACCTCTTCCGGCCCGTGCATCTTCGGCTTCACGATGTAGACCGAGCCGGCGCGGCTGTTGCGCAGCCCTCCCTCGGCCTTCAGGTCATGCAAAGCGATCAGCGAGGTGAAGACGCCGTCGAGGATGCCTTCCGGCGCCTCGCTGCCGTCGGACAGCTTGACCATGTCGATGGTCATCAGATGGCCGACGTTGCGGACCAGCAGCAGGCTGCGGCCATGCAGGGTGACGCTGCCGGCCGGCGTGGTATAGGTGCGGTCCGGGTTCAGCTTGCGGACGACGGTCCTGTCGCCCTTGGGGAAGCTGGCCTCCAGCGTGCCCTTCATCAGGCCCAGCCAGTTGCGGTAGGCGACGACCTTGTCCTCCGCATCCACGGCGGCGACCGAATCCTCGCAGTCCTGGATGGTCGACAGCGCCGCTTCCAGCACGACGTCGGCGACGCCGGCTGCATCGTCCTTGCCGATCACGCTGCTGCGGTCGATGCGGATCTCGATGTGGGTGCCGTTCTGGACCAGCAGCACGGCCGACGGCGCCGAGGCCTCGCCCTGCCAGCCGACGAAGGCGGTCTTGTCCTTCAGGCCGGTCTTGCCACCGTCCTTCAGCGTCACCGCCAGCGCGTCGCCCTCGACCGCGTAAGCAGCGGCGTCGGCATGGCTGCCGTCGGCCAGCGGAACGCTGTCGTCGAGGAACTTGCGGGCCCAGGCGATCACCTGCGCGCCGCGCGCGGCATCATAGCCGCCGGCCGCCGGGGTGCCGGGGATGGCGTCGGTGCCGTACAGCGCATCGTACAGGCTGCCCCAGCGCGCGTTGGCGGCATTCAGGGCATAGCGGGCGTTGGTGATCGGCACCACCAGCTGCGGGCCGGCGAGATAGGCGATCTCCGGATCGACGTTGCCGGTGCCGACGGCGAAGTCGCCGCCCTCCGGCACCAGATAGCCGATCTCGCGCAGGAAGGCCTCGTATTCGGCCTGATCGAAGAGCTTGCCGCGGCGGGCGGTGTGCCAGCCGTCGATCTGCGCCTGCAGGCTGTCGCGCTTGTCCAGCAGCGCCTTGTTGCGCGGCGCCAGCTCGTGCAGGAGCTGGTCGAGGCCGGTCCAGAGACGGTCGGCGTCGACACCGGTCCCCGGCAGCGCCTCGTCATTGATGAAGTCGTACAGCGGGCGGGCGATTTCGAGGCCGCCACGGCGGATCCAGTTGCTCATCTCGTTGCGTGTCCCATTCTCTTGCGCTCGGTTCGCAGACTCCTCTCCGGGAGTCTTTGTCATCGGTTATCGCGTCTTCCGATTGACCCGGTCAACACAATGTCGCACCGCAGCGTATGGAGAAATGGTAGCAGGCGGCCGGCGCCGGACCGGCCGCGCTCACGCCAAGAGATTAAGCACTGCTGCCGGCTGGTTGGCCGAAGCGGCGGCGGTCGACAGGGCCGCGCCATCTGCCCCGTCGGCAGCGCTATCGGGCGCTCCGGTGGCCCCGAGCACCTGCCCAAGCTCCTTGCCGGACCCGAGCGCCGCGGCGCGCAGGGCGTTGACCTCCTTCTGGGCGGCCTCGACCATCTTGTCGTCGGCCTTGAAGCCTTCCCGCCGCTCGCGCCGCCGTTTTTCCGACTCGTCCAGCATGTTGGCGGCCTTCGCCTCGCCGATGATGCGCTTGGAGGTGGCGAGCACCCCCTCCACCCGCTGACCGAAGGTGTCGGCCTCACGGTAGCGCGACATCTTCATGGCGTTGTCGGCCATCAGCTGCTGGATCATCGCGCTTCGCCCGCCGGTGCCGGCCGCCGGAGCAGCGGACTGACTGGCGGCGGACTGGCCGGCAGCGGCGGATTGACCGTCGGCAGGCTGGCCCGCAGCGGACGGATCGGCGCCTGACGGGCTGGCGGCGGTCATCCCGCCATTGCCCAGGCCCGACAGCACATCCTCCACCATGCGGGCGATGTCGGCGGGCAGTTTGCCATCCTTCATCTCCGCCGCTCCCGCGGACTGGGCATCCGCATCGGCGCCGGCATCGGCCGCCATCAGGTCGGCGGCGCTTTCCGCGGAACCGGCGGCGGCCGACGCCCCCTCCCCCGTCGAGATGCCGATGGTCAGCGTCACTTCGGTCTGTTGCAGGGTCATGCTGGTGGTCGTGCGGGTGATCGTCGTCTCCGACGACAGCATCGTGCCGCCGCCGGTGGCGGCGCTGCTGTCACCCGGCAGCCCCAACTCCGCCGCGGCCTTGATGCCGGCACCATACTCCTTGGCGGCGCGCCCGGCCTCGCGCGCCAGCAGCGCCGCCTCCCGCGCCAGGGTCGCCAGCTTCTGCGGATCGCCCTGGGCAAAGCGCATCGCCAGCTTCAACTGCTCGATCTTGCGTTCGACCTGCTCGAGCCGCGCGGCAGCCGCCTGTTTGGGCCCACCGACCCGCCTCGCCTCCTCCAGCGCCGCCTGGGCGCTGGCATGATCGCTCTGCCATTTGGTCGCGGCCTGGGTCAGCGCCTGCGCGCGCTCCGCCTTCTGGGCGAGCTGGCCGTGGGCGTCCTTGGCCTGCAGCTCCTTCTCCCACGGCTTCTTCGCCTGCTGCAGGCGGAAAAGCCCGGCCTGGCCGTCGGCCACAACGCTGAAAACGCTCATGCCGCCACCCCCCGGTCCGGCCGAACCAACTTGTTCGCGGCAAAGTTTAGCACAATCGCAGAAACTGTCCATTTCGCGCGGTGCGTGCGTGGAACCCTGAAGGCTTGGCCGGTGTTTCACTTCCCGACACCCGCTTCCGCAACGGGCGGTTCGATACCGCAGGCGCGGAGCCACGGAATACCGGAATCCCCGAGGAGGAAAGACAAGATGCCGAACCGCGACATGACCGGCACCGGCGGACCGACCCCGACCGGCTCCACCACCGGAAGTTCAACCGCTGGAAGCTCGTCGACCGGAAATTTCGCTGCCGGCAGCTCCAACATCGGCGGCAGCGTCGATGAGATGAAGAAGACCGTCAACCGCGCGGCCGACGACGTGATCTCCACCGGCCGCGAGACGCTGGGCAACGCCCAGGGCCGCATCCGCTCGCTGCTGGAACAGCAGACCGGCCGCGCCGCCAATCAGCTGGGCGGGGTCGCCAACGCCCTCCACAAGGCCGCCGAGCAGTTGAACGAGGAAAATGGCGGCGTGGTCGCCGATTACGCCGAGCAGGCGGCCAGCCGCGTCGAGCGTGTCGCCGACATGCTGCGCGACGCCTCGGTCGACGACATCGTCGGCGAGGTCGAAGGCTTTGCCCGCCGGCAGCCCGAGGTGTTCATCGGCGCCGCCTTCGCCGTCGGCTTCCTCGCCGCGCGCTTCCTCAAAAGCTCCAGCGACCGTCGCATGCACCGCGCCTCGACCTCGCTTCGCGGCACTGCGCACCCGTCGCAGACCGTGCGCACCGCCCGCGGCGCTTCCTACGACGCCGGCCGTGATACCGGCCGCGACCGCAATCGCGACATGAACCGCGGCACCACCCCCAGCCGCGGCATGGCCGGCGGCATCGGCGAGTCCGTCAGCCGCAGCACCCCGTCCCACAGCGCCGACACCCCGACGACGGGGTCTTCCGGCGTGAACACCGGCCATCTGGCCGGCCGCATGGACTCCGAACGCGGGTCGGAGCGTCTGGGTGAGCCGAAGCAGGCCGCCGGCCGCATCGGCATGCCGCTGTCGACCGCCCCGGCCTCGGTCACCGGGCACGGCGCCTCGCCGTCGGCGGACACCGCTCTCGGCACCAGCACCATCGGCACGCCGGCCGGCGTTTCGGGTGCCGCCGGCGGCGGCGTCAATTCCGGCACCACCGGCATCGGCAGCGTCCAGGGCGGTAACCAGGGCGGCGCTGCCGGGGCCACCTCCTCCACCTCCAAGCCGCAGGGTCAGCGTCCATGAGCGCCGCCGAGAACCGCTATGACGAGCCGCGGGATCCGCGGCAGGATCGGCCGCTTGCCGGCCTGTTCGCCGATCTCGCCCGCGAATCCGCCAACCTCGCCCGATCCGAGATCGCGTTGGCGAAGGCCGAGCTGACCGACAAGGCCTCAGAGGCCGCCGGTGGCGTCGCCTTCATCGCCGTCGGCGGACTGGTCGCCTTCGCCGGCGTCCTGGTCCTGCTTGCCTCCGCGGTTCTCGGCCTGTCCCACGTCCTGGCCCCGTGGCTGTCCGCGCTGATCGTCGGCGTGGTGGTTCTGGCGGTGGGCGGCATCCTAGCTTACGTCGGCAAGAACCGGCTGAGCCCCGCCAACCTCCGCCCCCGCCGCACCATGAACACGCTGGACGAGGACAAGCGCTGGGCGAAATCCCAGCTTGCCCGCTGAGGGGCCGGCCGATGACGGAAGACGATCGTCAATCGAAGGATCTCGACGCCCTGGAGGGCGACATCCGCGCCAGCCGCGCGCGCATCGGCGGCACCGTCGATGCGCTGCGCGACCGGACATCCCGTCTGCGCGACAGTCTGACGCGGTGGTCTCCCCAAACCCTGATGGAGAATTCCATGAAGCACACCTACTCGCCGTCGACCCCGGACACCCCGTCCCAGCGCGCCAACCTGCACCAGACCGACCGTTACGAAAGCGGCCAGACCGTCCATTACAACCGCCGGCAGTCCCAGTCCTCCGGGTCGGTGCTGGACAGCGTCACCAGCAACCCGATCCCGCTGGCGCTGGTCGGCATCGGTCTGGGCTGGCTGGCCCTGTCCAGCACCGGCTACGACCGCCGCATCGCCCGCTCCAGCACCGTCCGCAACGCCCGCCACCGCGTGGGCGACGCCGTGGACTACGCCCGCGAAACGCTGAGCGACGCCGGCGAAAGCGTCCGCAACGCCGCCAGCTCGGCCTATGACAGCGCCTCGGGCGCGGTCAGCTCGGCTTACGACAGCGCGTCGGGCACCGTCAGCGGCATGGTGGGCGGTTCGGACGACGGCCAAGCGTCCGATCATGTGTCCGGCCGGAGCGACCTCCACAGCCAGCGCCAGTCGCAGGGCTATGTCAGCCGCGGCGTGTCCCGCCTGTCCTCGATGACGCCGTCGACCGACCATCTGCGCCACCGCGCGCACGACATGTCGACCGGCTTCTGGGATCTGATCGAGGATCATCCCATCGTCGCCGGCGCCATGGGCGTCGCGCTGGGTGCGGCCATCGGCGCCGCCCTGCCCGGCACCCGCTATGAGAAGCAGTGGGTCGGCGACTATGCCGACGAGGCGACCGAGCGGGCCAAGGCCATCGCCATGGACGCGCTGGACCGCGGCACCCGCGCCGCCCAGGCGGCCGCCCAGACCGTGGTCGAGTCGGCCAAGGAAGACGTCCGCGACGTCGTCACCGAAGCCACCAACGCCGCCCGCGAGGAAGTGAAGAAGCCGGGCTGATCCCCCGCTTCCATCGCCACCGGTCCGACCCCGCGCCGCTCCCGGCGCGGGGTTTTCCGTATTTGGAAAACTCTTCGCGACCCTGCGGCAAACCGCCGCATCGCGTCGCCTGACCTGCGGCTTCGCTGTAGCGTGGGGACAATCGCGGCGCTATAACCAAGCGGCGTTGACGGGTATTGCCGGCACGTCAGCCATGCAAACCCGCGAAAGCCGCGGAAACCCTGTGCTTTTATCGACAAACGCCCCTTGCCCCCCGGAGCAATCAGGACTAAATTGGTCCTGTATTCGAAACCGGGGTGAAACGGGGTGCGGGCATGATCCGGCTGAGCAAGCTGACCGACTATGCCATCGTCGTGCTGAGCGAGATGGCGCGCCAGGTCGGCACGGTCCACACCGTCGCCCATCTTGCCGACCGCACCGGCGTTCCCGCCCCCACCGTCGCCAAGCTGATGAAGGCGATGACGCCTGCGGGTCTCACCACCTCGCAGCGCGGTGCTGCCGGCGGTTATGCGCTGAGCCGGGCGGCCGATGCAATCTCCATCGCGGAAATCATCACGGCGCTCGACGGTCCCATCGCGCTGACCGCCTGCGTCGACGGCGCCGACAGCCAGTGCGGGGTGGAGCAACTTTGCCCCATGCGCGGCGGTTGGGAAAAGGTGAACCGCGCCATCCGCGGCGCGCTGGAGGAGGTGTCGCTGGCCGACATGATGGTCCCGATCACCTTCCCGGCTCCGGCAGCCGCAACGACTTCCACAGCCGCCCAGCCGGCCCGCCCTGCGCACTGAACGGCGCGCACCGAACAGCATTCTTGAGAAGGACGAGGCAAAGCCATGGCCGCCCAACCGGAAACCGTCGAGCAGGTCCGCGCCGTCACCGAGCAGAAGTACAAGTACGGCTTCACGACCGACATCGAGGCCGACGTCGCGCCGAAGGGCCTGAACGAGGACATCGTCCGCTTCATCTCCGCCAAGAAGGAGGAGCCGGAGTGGCTGCTGGAGTGGCGCCTGAAGGCGTTCCGCGTCTGGCAGACGATGGAGGAGCCGCAATGGGCCGCCGTCAGCTTCCCGCCCATCGACTATCAGGACGCGCATTACTATGCGGCGCCGAAGAAGAAGGCCGGGCCGAAGTCTCTGGACGAGGTCGATCCCGAACTGCTGAAGACCTACGAGAAGCTCGGCATCCCGCTGCGTGAGCAGGAGATCCTGGCCGGCGTCGAAGGGTCGGAAGGCAAGAGCCCGGCCATCGCCGTGGACGCCGTGTTTGACAGCGTGTCGGTCGCCACCACCTTCAAGGCCAAGCTGGAGGAGATGGGCATCATCTTCTGCGCGATCTCCGAGGCGGTGCAGAAGCACCCGGAGCTGGTGAAGAAGTATCTCGGCTCGGTGGTGCCTTACACCGACAACTATTATGCGACGCTGAACTGCGCGGTCTTCACCGATGGCAGCTTCGTCTACATCCCCAAGGGCGTGCGCTGCCCGATGGAGCTGTCGACCTACTTCCGCATCAACCAGGCCAACACTGGCCAGTTCGAGCGGACGCTGATCATCGCCGACGAAGGCGCCTATGTCAGCTATCTGGAAGGCTGCACAGCGCCCCAGCGCGACGAGAACCAGCTGCACGCCGCGGTGGTCGAGCTGGTGGCGATGGACGACGCGACGATCAAATATTCGACCGTCCAGAACTGGTACCCCGGCAATGCCGAAGGCGTCGGCGGCATCTACAACTTCGTCACGAAGCGTGGCGCCTGCCGTGGCCGGAACTCCAAGATCTCCTGGACGCAGGTCGAGACCGGCTCGGCGATCACCTGGAAGTATCCGAGCTGCATCCTGCAGGGCGACAATTCGGTGGGCGAGTTCTATTCGGTCGCCATCACCAACAACTTCCAGCAGGCCGACACCGGCACCAAGATGATCCACATCGGCAAGAACACCCGCTCGACAATCGTGTCGAAGGGCATCTCGGCCGGCAAGGCGCAGCAGACCTACCGCGGCCTCGTGAAGATCCTGCCCCGTGCGGAGGGTGCGCGCAACCACACCCAGTGCGACAGCCTGCTGATCGGCGACCAGTGCGGCGCCCACACCGTCCCCTACATCGAGAGCCGCAACCGCTCCGCCCGCATCGAGCATGAGGCGACGACGGCCAAGATCAGCGAGGACCAGCTGTTCTACTGCCGCCAGCGCGGCATCTCGGAAGAGGACGCGGTGTCCCTGATCGTCAACGGCTTCTGCAAGGAGGTCCTGAAGGAACTCCCGATGGAATTCGCCGTCGAGGCGCAGAAGCTGGTGGGCATCAGCCTGGAAGGCAGCGTGGGGTAAAGCCCCTCCGACAGAACGTGAAGACCGGACGGCGTGCCGGCGGCCTGAAGAAGACAACGAGGCGAAGACGATGATCGAAATCAAGAACCTGCACGCCACCGTGGACGGCAAGGAAATCCTCAAGGGCGTCGACCTGACCATCCGCCCGGGCGAGGTCCATGCCATCATGGGGCCGAACGGCGCCGGCAAGAGCACCATGTCCTACGTGCTGGCCGGCCGCGACGGCTACGAGGTCACGGAAGGCTCGGTCACCTATTACGGCAAGGACCTGCTGGCGATGGAGCCGGAGGAGCGGGCCGCCGAGGGTGTCTTCCTGGCCTTCCAGTATCCGGTCGAAATCCCCGGCGTCGGCAACACCACCTTCCTGAAGACCGCGATCAACGCCATCCGCAAGCATCGCGGCGAGAAGGAACTCGACGCCATGCAGTTCCTCAAGCTGATCCGCGAGAAGACCAAGGCGCTCGGCATGAGCGACGAGATGCTGAAGCGCGCGGTCAATGTCGGCTTCTCCGGCGGCGAGAAGAAGCGCAACGAAACGCTGCAGATGGCGGTTCTGGAGCCGAAATTCGCCATCCTCGACGAGACCGACAGCGGGCTCGACATCGACGCGCTGAAAATCGTCGCCGAGGGTGTCAACGCGCTGCGCTCACCGGAGCGCTCGATGCTGGTGATCACCCACTACCAGCGCCTGCTCGACTACATCGTTCCCGACCATGTCCATGTGCTGGCCGCCGGCCGCATCGTCAAGTCCGGCGGCAAGGAACTGGCGCTGGAGCTGGAGAAGAACGGCTACCGCGACTTCGGCGCGAGCGAGGCGGCGTGATGACGGCCAACCATTCCCCGCTCCACCCGATGACCTACTCGACGCGCGGCGCCGATCCGGCGACGGCGCCGGCCTTCCTGGCGCCGCTCGACGAGGTGGGTGCCGGCCTGCCCGGTAGCGGCCTGTCCTGGCTGCGCGAGCTGCGCACCGCGGGCCGCGAGCGCTTCGCCGCCGTCGGCCTGCCGACGATCAGGAACGAGAGCTGGCGCTACACCAACCTGCGCGACCTCGCCAAGGTCAGCTTCCAGCCGGCCGCCCCCGCCGCCGCCGTGATCGACCTGCTGCCGACCGTCCGCGCCGAGGGGCAGGACGGCCCGCGTCTGGTCTTCGTCGACGGCCGCTTCCGCGCCGATCTGTCGTCGGTCGAGGGCCTGCCGCCCGGTGTGGAACTGCTGAGCATCGCCGCCGCGCTCAACAGCCACGGCGATTTGCTGGCCGACCATATCGGCCGCCTCGCCGCGGCGGACGACCGTCCGCTGGTCGCGCTGAACAGCGCCTATCTCGCCGACGGTCCCGTCCTGCATGTGCCGGCCGGCGTCCAGGTCGAACGCCCCATCGAGCTGGTCTTCGTCTCGGTCGGCTCGGAGACGCAGGCGACCTCCTGCCACCCGCGCAGCCTGCTGATCGCGGAGGCGGGATCCAAGGCGGTGGTGGTCGAACACCATGTCGGCCGCAGTGCCGGCACCACGCTGGCGAACCACGTCACCGAGGT
Organism: Azospirillum sp. A26; assembly: GCF_042604635.1. NCBI lineage: Bacteria > Pseudomonadati > Pseudomonadota > Alphaproteobacteria > Rhodospirillales > Azospirillaceae > Azospirillum > Azospirillum sp. A26. Next base: position 751,359 of record NZ_CP170473.1, read on the forward strand.
GTTTGTCGGCAAGGGCGCCACCCTGCACCATTACAAGTCGCAGCGCGACGGCGCATCCGCCATCCACCTGTCGCACATCGCGGCGACGGTGGCGGCCGGCGGCTGCTACGACAACTTCATCCTGACGACCGGCGCCAAGCTGTCGCGCAACGAGGTGGTCAGCCGCCTCGACGGCACCGATGCCCGCACCCATGTCAGCGGCGGCTATCTGGTCCGTGGCACCCAGCATGCCGACACCACCACGCTGATCGTCCACGCCCAGCCGAACGGCACCAGCCGCGAGGTCTACAAGGGCGTGATCGACGACACCGCCCGCGCGGTGTTCCAGGGCAAGATCACCGTCTGCCCCGGTGCGCAGAAGACCGACGGCTACCAGCTGAACCGCGCCCTGCTGCTGTCCGACGGGGCCGAGATCGACAGCAAGCCGGAGCTGGAAATCCACGCCGACGACGTGAAGTGCAGCCACGGCTGCACCGCGGGCGAGCTGGACGACGACGCGCTGTTCTACCTGCGCGCCCGCGGCATCGACCACGACGCTGCCCAGGGCCTGTTGATCGGCGCCTTCCTGTCAGAATCCCTTGAGGAAATCGCCGAAGAGTCGATCCGCGACGCCTTCCAGGGGATCGTGGCCGGCTGGCTGGAGGAGCAGAAGTAACCATGTCCGATGCCATCCTGAACCAAGCCTACGACGTGCAGCGGGTGCGGGAGGATTTCCCGATCCTCGCCCGCAGCGTCCACGCCAGGAAGGGAAAGCCCGGCAAGCCGCTGGTCTATCTGGACAGCGGCGCCTCCGCCCAGAAGCCGCGTCAGGTCATCCAGGCCATGACCCGCTTCCTGGAGGAGGATTATTCCAACATCCACCGCGGCGTCCATTTCCTGTCGCAGACCGCGACCGACCAGTTCGAGGCGGTGCGCACCAAGGTCGCGCGTTTCCTGAACGCGCCGAACGACCGCTGCATCGTCTTCACCCGCAGCTCGACCGAGGCGATCAACCTCGTGGCCTCCAGCTATGGCCGGACCTTCCTGAACGAAGGCGACGAGGTCATCCTGTCGATCATGGAGCATCACGCGAACATCGTTCCGTGGCAGCTGCTCCAGGCCGAGAAGAAGATCGTCATCAAGGTCGTGCCGTGCGACGAGGACGGCGTCCTCGACATGGACGCCTACCGCGGCCTGCTGTCCGACCGCACGAAGCTGGTGGCGATCACCCACTGCTCCAACGTGCTGGGCACCGTCACCCCGGCCAAGACCATCGCCAGGCTGGCGCATGAGCGCGGCGTGCCCGTCCTGTTCGACGGCAGCCAGGCGGTGGTCCACGGCACGGTCGACGTGCAGGACATCGACGCCGACTTCTACGTCTTCACTGCGCACAAGCTCTACGGCCCGACCGGCCTCGGCGTGCTCTACGGCAAGTACGACCTCCTGAAGAAGATGCCCCCCTACCAGGGCGGCGGCGACATGATCGAGAGCGTCAGCTTCGAAGGCACCACCTTCAAGGCGCCGCCGTCGCGCTTCGAGGCCGGCACCCCGCCGATCACCGAGGTCATCGGGTTGGGTGCGGCCATCGATTATGTCGAGGCTCTCGGCCGCGACGCCATCGCCGCGCACGAGCACGATCTGCTGCAATACGCCACCCAGCAGTTGTCGCAGATCGACGGGCTGCGCATCGTCGGCACCGCGCCCGGCAAGGGGCCGATCGTCTCCTTCGCGCTGGACGGCGTGCACCCGCACGATGTCGGCACCATCGTCGACCAGTATGGCGTTGCCGTGCGCGTCGGCCGCCATTGCGCCGAGCCGCTGGCCGAGCGGTTCGGCGTCGGACCGACCGTCCGCGCCTCCTTCGGCCTCTACAACACCCGGGAGGAAGCCGACGCCCTCGTCCAATCCCTCCAGGCGGTCAAGGAGTTCTTCGGAGCATGATGGACGATCTGCGCGAGCTGTATCAGGAAGTGATCCTGGACCACGGCAAGCATCCCCGCAACTTCCGCCATCCCGACGATGCCAACCGCGAGGCGAAGGGCGAGAACCCGATGTGCGGCGACCGCTTCATGGTCTATCTGACCCTGAAGGACGGGGTGGTTGACGATGTGGCCTTCCAGGGCCGCGGCTGCGCCATCTCCACCGCCAGCGCCTCGATGATGACGGAGCTGGTGCATGGCAAGACGGCGGCGGAAGCGGAAAAGCTGTTCCACGCCTTCCACGAGCTGTGCACCCAGGATGAGCCCGACATCCCCGAGGGTGTCGACGACGAGACGATGGAAAAGCTGATGGTGATGTCCGGTGTGCGCCAGTTCCCGGTGCGGGTGAAGTGCGCGACGCTGGCCTGGCACGCCATGAACGCGGCACTCCATGGCGAGGCTTCGGCCTCCAGCGACCAGTTTTGACGGAAGGGGATCGAAATGCCCGATGAAGCCCTGACCCAGCGCCCGATGGCTCCCAATCCGGCCGAAGCCGAGGCGCAGTTGAAGGCCGATGCGACGACCGCGGCTCCCGACTCCAAGGACTTCGCCCCGATGCCCCAGCCGCCCGAGGGCTACGACCCGCGGGAGGAGATCATGGATCGCGTCGTGGCGGCCATCAAGACCTGCTACGACCCGGAAATCCCGGTCGACATCTGGGAACTGGGGCTGATCTACCGTGTGGACATGGATGGTCAGCGCAATGTCGAGATTGATATGACGCTGACCAGCCCCATGTGTCCGGTGGCCGGCGAACTGCCCGAGCAGGTCCGTCAGGCCGTGCTGGGCGTCGAGGACGTCAACGAGGTCAAGATCGAGCTGGTGTGGGAGCCCCCGTGGCACCAGGGCATGATGTCCGAGGAAGCCCGCCTGCAACTGGATATGTTCTGAGCCGCATTAGGAGACCGTCACCATGGCCCGCCCCCTGCCCAAGGCGCTCACGATCACCGACGCCGCCGCGGAGCGCGTCAAGGCGCTGATGTCCAAGGCCACCGACGACATGGTCGGCCTGCGCATCGGCGTGAAGGCGCGCGGCTGCTCCGGCCTCAGCTACGACGTTCAGTATGCCAAGGAGAAGATGAAGTTCGACGAGGTGGTGGAGGACAAGGGCGTCACCATCCTGATCGACCCGGCCGCCGTCATGTTCCTGATCGGCAGCGAGATGGACTATGTCGACGACAAGTTCCAGACCGGCTTCGTCTTCAAGAACCCGAATGAAAAGGGCCGCTGCGGCTGCGGCGAGAGTTTCCACGTTTGAGATCGGGCAACGCCTCCACCGCCACTCGCGGCGGTGGAGGAAATATAATAATAATTCTCGCGTAATTTTGACTCACACCCCCGCTTGCGCTATGGTGATCGTAGTGCCACGCAAAGTTGGGGGTGTGGAATGGTGCAAAGCGTTTACAGCAACGCCTGGGCGGCATTGACCGGCAAGGCCGGCACAAGCGCAACAGCGCAGTTGTTCGCCGGCAAAGCCGCTTCGTCCCCTATGCCAAACAAAGCGGAAACGGCGTCGGTCAACGCATCGACCGCCTCTGCCGGCGATACCGTTGCGGTCAGCAAACTCGGCAAGGCGCTGAGCGGCCTCGCAGCGAAGGCATTCGAGCATCTCGACTCCGACAGCAAGAAGCAGTTGGAAGGCCTTGTCGAATCCGGCCGTGTGTCGGCGGATGACGCTGTGAAGGGGCTGCGGTCCCTGGCGAAGAATGCGCTGTTCAACCGCTTCGTGACCGAGAGCGGTCACAGTGCCGAAGAACAGCAGATGTCCGACCGCATGAAGGTCGCTCATGAACAGGGTGCCGCAGCGGCGAAGGCCACCGAGAATCCAGAGTACTGGTCGGCGCTCAAGGAGATGGACCAACTGGGCGAAGCGCGAAAAAATGGCTCCGTCAGTCAGGAGGAGGTCAGCGCCATGCACCGCTCGGTCTCCGAACGCCTCAAAGGAACCACGCCCCCCGGCGCCATCCATGTGTCGGACGAGGAGCGTTCCTTGATGGGGGCGGTCTTCACCAGCAAGGCCAATCGGTTCGCCGATCTGAACTTTGGTGACGATGATCGGGAAACCAGTTCGACCACCGACAAGATCGCAAGCAAGGACGAGTTGGACGCTGCCGACCGGCTCTTTGCAGGCGGCTTCAAACTCGAAAACAACGCAATGGCGCGCTTCGCCGCCGATTACGACATTCCCGGTCTGGGCAAGGGCACAATGCCGGCGTGGTTCAGCTTCAAACCAGTCAGCCGATAGATTACCGGTTCCCCGATGATGCCGCGCCGCTTTCGCTGCCCCTCACGACATCGGGTTGGGCGGCGGCTTCGGCATCTCCGGCAGCGGGATGAACTCGCCGTTGTCGAGGTCCGGCAGCTTCATCCGCCCGGCCCGCCAATCCGCCTTGGCCTGCTCGATCCGCTCCTTGCGGGACGACACGAAGTTCCAGTCGATGAAGCGCTGCCCCAGCGGCTCGCCGCCGACGGCCATGACGATGGACTGGGCGGCGGCGGTCAGCGCCGCCGGATGGCCGGGGGCGAAGACGATCATCCGCCCCGCCTCGAACCGCTGCCCCTCCACCTCCACGCTTCCCGCCACCACATAGGCCGCGCGCTGCCATCCGTCCTCCGGCAAGGCGACGTGGGCGCCGGGGGCGAGATCCCAGTGGATGTAGAACAGCGGGGAATGGGTCTTCACCCCCGCCCTGGCCCCGAACGCCTCGCCCGCCACCAGCCGGCCGCGCACGCCGCCGTCCTCGAAGACCGGCAGGTCGCCGGTGCCGTAATGGGCAAAGGCCGGGTCGGTCTCCTCATCCGCTTCCGGCAGGGCGACCCAGGCCTGGATGCCATGCATCGTCCCGCCTTCCATCCGGGCGCGCTCGAAACGCTCGGAGTGGGTGATGCCGCGGCCGGCGGTCATCCAGTTCACCTCGCCCGGCCGGATCGGCTGTTCGGAGCCCACGCTGTCGCGGTGCATGATCTCGCCCTCGAACAGGTAGGTCACGGTGGACAGCCCGATGTGCGGGTGGGGACGCACGTCGACGTCGCGGGGAAGGCCCGGCTGGAAATCGACCGGCCCCATATGGTCGAAGAAGACGAAGGGGCCGACCATCCGCCGCTGGACGAAGGGCAGAACCCGTCCCACCTCGAAACCGCCAAGGCTCTTGCGGCGCTGTTCGATCACCAAATCCAGCATGGGGGTCTTCCTCCCGACGGTTGAGGCTTGTTTCGTTCAGGCGTTGGGATCGCGCGGCACGGTCTGGATGACCTCGAACCCCTCGAACTCCGGCGGCCCGACGTAAAGCGGCTTGCGGGCACCGGCATTGCCATGGGCGTTGCGGAAGGCTTCCGACCGCGTCCAGCCCTGGAAGGCGCTTTCGGACTCCCAGACCGTATGGGACGAATAGAGCCGGTGGTCGTCCCGGTCGGGCCCCCGCAGCATGTGGAACTCGACGAAGCCCGGCACCTTGTGCAGATGGACCTCGCGGTTCAGCCAGACCTCCTCGAACTCCTGCTCGGCCCCATGGCGGACCTTGAAACGGTTCATCGCGATGAACATGCGGCATTCCTTTCCGGCGTGGTCGACAGGCCCGACCCGGTCGAGGATAGAGTTGGCGGCAGCGCGGGGCAATCAACCTGACGCGGCGTCTCTTATGATCGTACCGCGCCGGAGCAGAGACGCCGAATCCGCAAATCTCACATACACTTCAAAGCCTTGATGCCCACTTTTTCCCAAGTGCCCACATGTGCTCCGACCGATGGGATACAATGCACACGCCTCCCCCGGTCCGGAGAAGCAACCATGCCCGTTCTTCGCAAGCCCCTCGCGATCTCCACATGCCCCGGATGTGCTGAACAGTGGAACAGCCTCCGGAATCTGTTTCACGCTGTTCCAAACGTCCAGTCCGGTAAGGGTTGTCCGTGTCTGGACCCCTAATGCCGTTAAGCTCTAATATACGCATAAGAGGTACAAGGTCCGCGGGCCGGGTGACCGACCCAGTGGCCGGGGGGAGCGAAATGACTGCGACAGTCCCAAAGCAGACGGGGACGGTGCAAGGCCGTGCCAAGCCTCCTGGCGCCATCGGCACGCTCGTTACCCTCTCCGTTCCCTTCCTGCTCGTGCTTCAGGGCGCCCGTGTGCCGGGGTCGGTGGAACTGGCCGATTACCTGCCGCTGCACACCTTCTTCGAAACCTTCGCCATCGCCGTCGCCACCCTGATCTTCGCCATCGGCTGGCACTCCCGGAACGACGACACCCCGCCGGCCCTGCTGGCGCTGTCCACCTGCTTCCTCGGGGTGGCGCTGCTCGATTTCGGGCATCTGCTGTCCTTTGCCGGCATGCCCGACTTCGTGACGCCGGCCAGCCCGGAAAAGGCCATCGCCTTCTGGCTCGGCGCCCGGCTGGTGGCGGCGCTGGCGCTGCTGATGGCGGCCGTCCTTCCCTGGAAGGCCGGCACGGCGAACTCGGCGGCCCTGCGCTATCCGCTGATCGGCGGGGTTCTGCTGTCGAGCGCTGCGATCTTCTGGGCGGTCCTGTGGCACCCGGATCTGCTGCCACGCACCTATGTGGCCGGGAGCGGGCTGACGCCGCTGAAGATCGCTGCCGAATATCTGCTGGTTCTTCTCTATGCCGCGGCGGCGCTGATGTTCTATCGCCGCCGGCGCGCGGCGCGCACGCTCGACGTCCACCGCATGGTGATCGCCGCCATCGCCATCGCGATCAGCGAACTGTGCTTCACCCTCTATCTCAGCGTCTACGACCTCGCGAACATGGCAGGCCATGTCTACAAGGTCATCGGCTACTGGTATCTGTACCGCGCGGTGTTCGTCACCGCGGTGCATCACCCCTATGACGCCCTGCACCAGTCGGAACGCGACCTCTGGCGGGAAAAGGAGCAGGCCCGCGTCACCCTGCTGTCCATCGGCGACGGGCTGATCGCCACCGACACCGCCGGCCGCGTCAGCCTGATGAACCCGGTGGCGGAGCGGCTGACCGGCTGGACCCTGGGCGAGGCCGCCGGACGGCCGGTGACCGAGGTGTTCGACATCGAGAATGCGGAGACGGGCCGGCGGGTGCCGGTGCCGGTCGAGCAGGTGCTGAAGAACGGCGACATGGTCGGCCTCGCCAACCACACCGTTCTGGTGGCGTGCGACGGAACCCGCAGCCACATCGCCGACATGGCCTCGCCCATCCGCGACCGCGACGGCACGCTGCACGGCGTCGTCATGGTCTTCCAGGATGTGACCGAGACCTATGCCGGCCGCGAGGCGTTGAAGGACAGCCTGTCGCTGAACACCGGAATCCTCGAAAGCGCCGCCTGCGGCATCGTCGCCACCACGCTGGACGGCGTCGTCCGTGTCTTCAACCGCGAGGCGGAGCGCATCTTCGGCTACCCGGCGGCGGAGATGATCGGCAGCGCCGACCTGCCGCGCCTCTATGACCCGGATGAACTGCGCGCCCATGCCGACGGGCTGTCCATCGAGCTCGACCGTCCGGTCAAGGCGAATTTCGCGGCGTTGGTCGCCCACACCCGGTGCAGCGGCCGGCCCGAGCCCGGTGAGTGGACCGGCGTGCGCAGGAACGGTGCCCGCATCTCGATTTCCACCGTCACCAGCGTGCTGCGCGACAGCGGCGGCACGGTCCGCGGCTATCTCACCGTGGTGATGGACGTCACCGAGCGGAAGCAGGCGGAGCGGCAGATCGAGAATCTCGCCTTCTACGACCCGCTGACCAACCTGCCGAACCGGCGCCTGCTGATGGAGCATCTCGACGTCCATCTGCGGGCGGCCCGGCTGGGCGCGCGCTGCGGTGCGCTGATGTTCCTCGATCTGGACGATTTCAAGGGGTTGAACGACGCCCGCGGCCATATGGTCGGCGACATGCTGCTGCGCGAACTGGCGGCGCGGCTCAACGCCACCCTGCGCAAGGGCGATCTGGTCTGCCGGCTGAGCGGGGACGAGTTCGTCATCCTGCTGCCGGACATCGGTGCCACGCTGGAGGAGGCGACCGCCATCGCCTCAAAGGTGGCGGAAAAGCTCCGGCAGGCGGTGGCCCAACCCTTCCAGCTCGACTGCTGCGAGCACAGCATCTTCGCCAGCATCGGCCTGACCGTCTTCCCCAAGACGCCGGACGAGTCGGTGGAGGATCTGCTGAAACAGGCCGACACCGCCATGTATGCCGCCAAGGACGGCGGGCGGAACACCATCCGCGACTATGATCCCGCCATGCTGATCGAGGCCCAGGCCCGGCTGCTGCTGCTCCAGGATTTGCGCAAGGCGGTCGATGCCGGGGAATTCATCCTGTTCCTGCAACCGCAGACCAGCGCCGACGGCACGCTGGTGGCGGCAGAGGCTCTGATCCGCTGGCAGCATCCGCAGCGCGGCTTCGTCGCCCCCGGCGCCTTCATCGCGGAGGCAGAGGAGTCCGGCCTGATCCTGCCGATCGGCGATTGGGTCCTGATGGAGGCCTGCCATGTGCTTCGCCGGCTGGCCGATGCCGGCAGCGACTGCCACCTGTCGGTCAACATCAGCCCGCGCCAGTTCCGACAGCCGAATTTCTGCGCCGGCGTCATCGCCGCTCTGCGCGCCACCCGGACCGACCCGCGCCGCCTGATGCTGGAGATCACCGAGGGCATCGCGGTCGGCGACTGTGCCGACACCGCCGCCAAAATGTCGGAGCTTGCCGCTCTCGGCATCTCCTTCTCGCTGGACGATTTCGGCACCGGCTTCTCGTCGCTGTCCTACCTGAAGCGGTTGCCGGTGCGGGAAATCAAGATCGACCGCTCCTTCGTCCAGGATGTCGACAGCAACAGCCACAATGCGGTTCTGGTGGAAACGATGCTGTCGATTGCCAGCCGTCTCGGCTTGAAGGTGGTGGCGGAAGGGGTGGAAACCGCAGCCGAGCGGGATTTTCTGAAAGATCGCGGCTGCACGGTTTTCCAGGGCTACCACTTCGACAGGCCGATGTCCGTCGAAGACTTCATCGCCAAATATATGAAGAAAACGGAGATCGCAGAAATGGAAGAACCGGCCCACGCATGATGGTGGGCCAGTTCCCTGTTCCAGTTACTTCTGCGCCACCATCTTGGGCTGGCCGTTGTTCCAGACATACATGACATAGTTCGGCTTGGTGATGTCGCCCTTCTTGTCGAACTCCACCGGACCGACGACGGTGTCATAGCTGCCGGAATGCAGGGTCTTCGCCAGCTTGCCGCTGTCCGTGCCGCCGGCCTTCTGGAGCCCCTCGGCGATCACCTGAACCGCAGCATAGCTGTAGAAGGCGAAGTTGCCCGGTTCCGGCAAGCCGGCCTTCTTGAAGGAGGCGATCAGCTCCTGCGCCTTCGGATCGCTGGCCGCCGACGCGCTGTCGGTGTACAGCGTGCCCTCGCCGGCCGGGCCGGTGATCGACCAGTATTCCTGGTTGTTCAGGCCGTCACCGGCGATGAACTGCGGCTTCATGCCCTGTTCCTGCGCCTGACGGACGATCAGGCCCAGTTCCGGATGGTAGCCACCGTAATAGACGGCATCGATGTTCTTGTCCTTCAGGCTGGTGATCAGCGCCGAGAAGTCCTTCTCACCCGCCGTGACCGACCCGCGATAGGCGACCTTGCTGCCGGCCTTTTCCAACGTCTCCACCACGACATCGGCCAGCCCCTTGCCATAGGCCTGCTTGTCGTCCAGAACCGCGACGTTCTTGCCCTTGAAGGTCTGGGCCAGATAATTCCCGGCAACCACGCCCTGCTGGTCATCGCGGCCACAGACGCGGAAGATGTTGGGATGGCCCTTGGCGGTCAGCAGCGGGTTGGTGGCGGTCGGGGTGACCATCACCACGCCTTCCTCCTGATAGACGTCGGCCGCCGGGATGCTGGCGCCGGAGCAGAGATGGCCGACCACCGCCGTCACCTTCTCGCGCACGAACTGGTTGGCGACGGCCACCGCCTGACGCGGGTCGCAGGCGTCGTCACCCACCTTCAGCACCAGCTTCTGCCCCAGCACGCCGCCCTTGGCGTTGATGTCCGCGACCGCCTGCTTGGCTCCGTACACCGACTGCTCGCCCAGCGCCGCGACCGGGCCGGTCGTCGCCGTGCCCAGGCCGATCACGATGTCGGCCTGCGCCGTGCCGAAGCCGGCCAGCAGCGCCGTCGCGCTGACGAAGGAAAGGACGGTGAGACGCATGATTGGTTCTCCCAGGATGGCTATTTTGTGCCGGACCATATCCGCCGGCCACGGCATGTTTCCTTTTCTGACCGATACGACAGGATTTTGAAAGCGCGATCATGGGTTTCGCAGCGCTCCGACGGAAACCGCGACCGTTCGCCGCCATCGCCGTGTACGCCACTGTTCGAGCGGGTCACCGGCCTGCAACCGAGAGCGAGCGAGGCAGGAAAACCCGAGCCGCAAAACAGGACGAGCGCCGCTCCGTGCTGTTGTCGAAGGACACAGGTGGGAGATGGACAGCCATGGCCTCGCAGATTCCGTTGTCGGAGGACAGCAGCGCAATCGATCCGGCGCTTGATGCGCTGCGCAACGACCACACGCATGAGATCGCGCCCGACCTCGCCTACCGGCGGCTCGGCATCGTCAATGTGGTGTTCTGGGGGCCGCCAGGAGCCGGTGACCGCGGCTGGATGCTGATAGATGCCGGGTTGGCGGGCACCAAGGGCTTCATCCGCGCCGCCGCCGCGGACCGGTTCGGCCGCGATGCCAGACCCGCCGCCATCGTCCTGACCCATGGCCATTTCGACCATGTCGGGGTGTTGGAGGATCTGGCGGAGGAGTGGGACGCCCCGGTCTACGCCCACCCGCTGGAGCACCCCTATCTGAACGGTCGGGCCGCCTACCCGCCCGGCGATCCGTCGGTCGGCGGCGGCGCGATGGCGGCGCTGGCGCGCTTCTACCCGCGCAAACCGGTGGATGTCGGATCGCGCCTGCATGCCCTGCCGGAGGACGGGTCGGTGCCGGACATGCCAGGCTGGCGCTGGATCCACACGCCGGGGCACAGCGTCGGCCATGTCTCCTTCTGGCGGGAGCAGGATCGCTCGATGATCGTCGGTGATGCCTTCGTCACAACGGGGCAGGAATCGGCCTACGCCGTCGCGGTACAACGGGCGGAGATGCACGGCCCACCGATGTACTTTACTGTCGAGTGGGACAAGGCACGGGAGTCGGTTGCCCGGTTGGCGGCCTTGGACCCCGAACTGGTCATCACCGGACACGGCGAGCCGATGCAGGGGGCCGAAATGCGCGCCGCCCTGCACCGGCTGGCGGACGAATTCGACGGCATCGCCATCCCACGGCAGGGGATTTATCTGGAGAAGCCGGCACGCGCAGAGGACCGAAGCGCCTATTGCGCTCCCTAACCTCCACCTCCTTCAATACAGACAAGAAACCCCGCCGGATCGCTCCGGCGGGGTTTCCTTTACAGACCGCTGCTTGCGGCCATCAGGCCGGAACGGCGACCTTGTCCGCGACTTCCTGGAAGGCCGGGATCTGGTCGAAGTTCATGTAGCGGTAGATGTCGGCGGCGGACTTGTTCACCACGCCGACCTGGGCGAGATACTCCTCGGTGGTCGGGATCTTGCCCAGCAGCGCCGCGACGGCGGCCAGTTCGGCCGACGACAGGTAGACGCGGGTGTCGATGCCCAGACGGTTCGGGAAGTTGCGGGTCGAGGTCGAGACGGCGGTCGAGCCCTTGCGGACCTGCGCCTGGTTGCCCATGCACAGCGAGCAGCCCGGCATCTCCATGCGGGCGCCGGCCTTGCCGAGGGTGGCGTAGTAGCCTTCCTCGGTCAGCATCATCGCGTCCATCTTCGTCGGCGGAGCGATCCAGAGGCGGGTCGGGAGGTCCGAATTCCCGTTCAGGATCTTACCGGCGGCGCGGAAGTGGCCGATGTTGGTCATGCAGGAGCCGATGAACACCTCGTCGATCTTGTCGCCGGCGACCTCGGACAGCGTCTTCACGTCGTCCGGATCGTTCGGGCAGGCCAGGATCGGCTCCTTGACGTCGGCCAGATCGATCTCGATCACCGCGGCATAGTCGGCGTCGGCGTCCGGACGCAGCAGCTGCGGATCGGCGATCCACGCCTCCATCGCCTTGATGCGGCGCTCCAGAGTGCGCGCATCGGCGTACCCGTTGGCGATCATCCACTTCATCAGCGTGATGTTGGAGGTCATGTACTCGATGATCGGCTCCTTGTTCAGGAGCACGGTGCAGCCCGCCGCCGAGCGCTCGGCCGAGGCGTCGGTCAGCTCGAACGCCTGCTCGACCTTCAGGTCGGGCAGACCTTCGATCTCCAGCACGCGGCCGGAGAAGATGTTCTTCTTGCCCTTCTTCTCGACCGTCAGCAGGCCGGCCTTGATCGCGTAGAGCGGGATGGCGTTGACGAGGTCACGCAGGGTGACGCCCGGCTGCATCTCGCCCTTGAAGCGGACCAGGACCGATTCCGGCATGTCCAGCGGCATCACGCCGGTGGCGGCGGCGAAGGCGACCAGACCGGAACCGGCCGGGAAGCTGATGCCGATCGGGAAGCGGGTGTGGCTGTCGCCGCCGGTGCCGACGGTGTCCGGCAGCAGCAGGCGGTTCAGCCAGGAGTGGATGACGCCGTCGCCCGGACGCAGGGCCACGCCGCCGCGGGTGGAGATGAAGTCCGGCAGCTCGTGGTGGGTCTTGACGTCCACCAGCTTCGGATAGGCGGCGGTGTGGCAGAAGGACTGCATGACCAGATCGGCCGAGAAGCCCAGGCAGGCCAGATCCTTCAGCTCGTCGCGGGTCATCGGGCCGGTGGTGTCCTGCGACCCCACCGTCGTCATCTTCGGCTCGCAATAGGTGCCCGGACGGACGCCCTTGCCTTCCGGCAGACCGCAGGCGCGGCCGACCATCTTCTGGGCCAGCGTGTAGCCCTTGCCGGTGTCGGCCGGGGAGGCCGGCTGGCGGAACAGCTCCGACGCCGGCAGGCCGAGCGCCTCGCGGGCGCGGGTCGTCAGGCCGCGGCCGATGATCAGCGGGATGCGGCCGCCGGCACGCACCTCGTCGAAGATCACCTCGGAGCGCACGGTGAACTCGGCGATGACCTCGCCATTCTTCAGCGCCTTGCCCTCATAGGGGCGCAGCTCGATGACGTCGCCCATCTCCATCTTGTTGACGTCGAGTTCGATGGGCAGGGCGCCGGCGTCTTCCATGGTGTTGAAGAAGATCGGGGCGATCTTGGTGCCGAGGCAGACGCCACCGAAACGCTTGTTCGGGACGAACGGAATGTCCTCGCCGGTGAACCACAGCACCGAGTTGGTGGCGGACTTGCGCGAGGAGCCGGTGCCGACCACGTCGCCGACATAGGCGATCAGGTTGCCCTTCTGCTTCAGCGCTTCCAGCTGCTTCGTCGGGCCGCGCTGGCCCGGCTCGTCGGCCTCAATGCCCGGACGCGGGTTTTTCAGCATGGCGAGCGCGTGCAGCGGGATGTCCGGACGGCTCCAGGCGTCGGGGGCCGGCGACAGGTCGTCGGTGTTGGTCTCGCCCGACACCTTGAAGACGGTCAGCGTCATCGACGCCGGGACTTCCGGACGCGAGGTGAACCACTCGGCATCGGCCCAGGACTGCAGCACCGACTTGGCGTTGGCGTTGCCCTTGTCGGCCAGTTCCTTGACGTCATGGAAGAAGTCGAAGACCAGGAGGGTCTTCTTCAGGCCTTCCGCGGCGGCGGTGCCGCATTCGGCATCCGACAGCAGGTCGATCAGCGGCTGGACGTTGAAGCCGCCGAGCATGGTGCCCAGCAGTTCGGTGGCCTTGACCTTGGAGATCAGCGGCGAGCTGTCGGCGCCCTTGGCGACGGCGGCCAGGAAGCCGGCCTTGACGCGGGCGGCATCGTCGACGCCGGCCGGAACGCGGTGGGTGATGAGGTCGAGGAGGAAGGCCTCCTCGCCCGCCGGCGGGGCCTTCAGCAGGTCGATCAGTTCCGACGTCTGCTTCGCGGTCAGGGGCAGGGCCGGGATTCCGAGGGCGGCGCGTTCGGCCGCGTGCTGGCGGTAGGCTTCGAGCACGGCAGGGTTCCTCATAAATGAAAGGCCGGCCCTTGGATGGGAACCGTGAGACGGCCCGCTTGAACTCAGGTCGGGTTTATATGCCTGCTAAAGTGAAAGTGCAAGGGGGCGCCCCGCTTACGTGAAGCGGACAGGACGAAGCTGCCATTCTTTTTGCACTGGTATTACCGGCGCTTGGTATGACCACTTCGTCTTCCCCGCTTTACTTCAGCACGGCCGCCTGCTCGGGTGTCAGCAGCACGATACCGTCCTCGTCGGCGAACAGGATGTCGCCGGGGCGGACGGCGGCGCCCGGCAGGTCTAGGGCCACGTCCACCAGCCCCTGGTCGCGGCGGGTGGAAGCCCGCGGGATCGAGGCCAGCGCCTTGATGCCGAGCGGCAAGGTCGCCAGTTCGGCCACGTCGCGGACGCAGCCCCAGATCACCACGCCGGCCCAGCCGTTCTTCACCGCCGATGCGGCGATCATGTCGCCCATCAGGGCACAGCGCAGGCTACCGGCGCCGTCCACCACCAGAACGCGGCCGGCACCGGGAGTTGCCAACAGCTCCTTGACGCGGGAATTGTCCTCCAGGCACTTCACGGTGACGACCGCACCGGTGAAGCGGGTGACGCCGCCGAAATCGCGGAAGCCCGGCAGGACATAGCGGGCGTCGTCCTTGAATCGGTCGAACAGGTCGCAGGTGGGGACGAAGGTGGTGGCGGTCTGGTCGGTGGCGGTCTGGTCAGTCGTCATGGGGCCTGGAACTCCGCAGCGTGAACGGTGCAGGGACTTTCCCGCGTCCCCTCTTGCGCCAAAGCCGGGCGGCAGGCAAGAGCCGCGCACCGCGATGACGGCAGGTCGGCGAACGTGACGCAGGAGATTTGCCGAACGTGCAATCGACGTTCCAGCAACCGCCACCCATATTTTCAAAAAGACGAAGAAAACGGATGGTGTCTTCCCCATGAAAACGCCGAACCTCGCGGCTTTCGCCGCGGCCGGTGCGCTGACGATGCTGGTCTCCGCCTGCGCCTCGACCCTCTCGCCCCCGCCGGTGGCACAGCCCGATCCGGCGCTGCTTTCCGTCATCAACAGCAATGTGACCAACGACTGCAACCCGCAGACCGCCGCGGTGCTGACCGGCGTGGGCCTGCCTGCGAGCAATGTGCGCGGCGTGAATTACGGCATCTATCGCGACGAATACCGCGACAAGATCGTCCGCTGGGATGCCTGGGTGTATCTTAAGGACCAGCCGGGCTCGCTGGTGGTCACGCTCGACGAGGATTGCCGGCCGATCCAGATCTATGCCCGCGAAGGCGCGAAGCTGCCGGGCAGGCGCTGAGACGGCGGATCGAGACCATTTCCGCGATGGAGCCGCTCCACTTGGCGGTGAGCGGCTCCACGGCCACACTGTCGCCCCTTTTTGAATCGCCCACGAATCTCTGACCTGTCTTAACTTTGGGGGACAGGAATTCCGCAGGCCTGGGCACCGCCTGCATTCATTGCTTCGCTCTCTAAGTTTGTCTTTGTTTCTCTTCATACCTTCATATGTTTTACTTTAAATTCTCTAAATTCACCTTGACGCACGAATCCGATGTGGGTAACGGTAATCCCATAGCCTGACTGTGGTCATACCGGCCACTGCCGAAAGTCCTCCGCACCGTCACGAGCCGTTTGCCAGCCGGATTCCATGGGAAAGCCGCCGGCTTCCCATGATGACGGCTTGCGCGTCCGTGCCGCACTGCTGCTGGCCTGCTGGTGAAAGGCCGACCGGAAAACGCCAGCTCAGGAGAAGACATGACGGAGCAGAGGTCCATGCGTGCCGTGGGCATGGTCGCGATCTTCGTCGCGGCGATCCTGTTCGGTGCGGCGGGAGCGGCGGCGAAGGTGTTGTTCGTCGGCACCGTATCCCCTCTCGACCTGACGGCGATCCGCAGTTTCGTGGCCTGCGCCGTTCTCGGGTCGATCATGGCCCTCGTTCCGGGTCGGTCCTTCCACATTCCACCCCCTGCCCGGCCGATGGCGGTGGCGGCAGGCATCGTGTTCGTCGTGGTGAACGCGACCTTCTATCTGGCGATCGACATGATGAACGTCGCGGCGGCCATCACGCTGGAATACACCTCGCCCTTCTTCGTGCTGGTGCTCGGCGCGCTTTTCGGCAGCAGGCGCATCGGCGGTCGCGATTGCGGGATCGTCGCGCTCAGCCTCGTCGGCTGCTTCCTTCTGACGGGCGGCGGCGGCGAATGGGTAAGGCTCTCCGCCGGTCTGGCCGTCGGGCTCGCCTGCGGCCTCGCCTTTGCCGTCTTCAACATCATCGGCAACGCCTGCAAGGCGCGAGGCATCGGCGCCACGGCGCTGACCTTCTGGAATTTCGCCATCTCTTCGGTCGTCTGGGCCGCCGCCCTGCCTTTCCTCGGGCTGCACAGGCTGGAGCCGACGGCGGAGATGGTCGCCTATATCGGCTTCATCGCCGTGGTCGCCACCATCCTCCCCTACTGGCTGCTGCTGTTCGGCCTGCGCCATGTCGATGCACTGCCGGCGACGGTGATCGGGTTGCTCGACCCGCTGGCCGCCGGCCTCATGGCTTACTTTCTATTGGGAGAAACGCTGACCCCCGCCAACATGGCGGGCATTGCGCTCGTCTCCCTTTCCGTCATCCTCGTCACGCTTTCGGAACGGCAGAAGAGCAGTGCGCCGGCAAAATCGCCCCGCAGCCCCGCCGAAGGCACCGCCCTGCTGGAGGCAAACAATGGTTGATACCCCCGCCACCCTTCCGCTCGATCATCTCCGTATCGAGCCCGATCTGGACCGGCGCTCACTTCCCCACATCCAGGCGGCGGGAAGGCGGCTGGAGGATTTGTGGGCGAAAGGCACGGATCATTGCCCCAGCCTGATCGGCGCCGCCGCGGCGACCGGGCGGATGATCCATCTCGATCTCGACCTGACCGGCGACTGTGCCCTGAAGTGCTTCTATTGCGACCGCACGCCCGACCGTTACAACGGCGTTCCCAACCGGCAGGAACTGACCACGACGGAGCGCAAGGACATCATCCGCCAAGCCAAGGCGCTCGGAGCCACGACGGTCGAGTTTCCCGGTGCCGGCGAGCCGATGCTGGATCCCGGATTCTGGGAAATCGTCTCGTTCATCCACGAGCTGGGCATGACCAGCGTCGTGTTCACCAGCGGCTATCACCTGGACGAGGCGGCGGCCGACCGGCTGTACGATCTGGGGGCGACGATCTTCCTGAAATACAACAACATCGACACGGTCGTGCAGGACCGCATGGTCGGTCTCCGCGGCTATGGCGAGAAGGCGCACGAGGCGATGCGCATCCTGCTCGCCCGCGGGTTCAACCAGACCATTCCGACCCGCCTCGCGATCGATGTCGTCGTAACCCCGAAATACCACGATCTGAACGGCGTCGCCGACCTGTTCCGCTGGTGCCGGGACAACAATGTCCACAGCTATATCGTCACCCTCATCCCCGAGGGATTGGCCGACCACAAATCGATCCTGCTCGAACGAAACCGCGCCGACGAACTGATCGAACTGATGCGGGGCATCGACGAGGAGGAATACGGGATCGTCTACCAGCCCAGCAGGCCGATGGGCGGGGGCTACCGCTGCCGGCAGGTCAATTGCGGCCTGTTCGTCAATCTGTTCGGCGAGGTCTACGACTGCAACGGGCTTTCCCGCCTGATCGGCCATGTCCGTACGGATTCGCTTGAGGCGATCTGGAGTTCGGCCTATGCGCGCCATGTGCGGCAACCGGACCAGGACGGCTTCTGCCTCGTGCGCGAACGCCAATGGGAAGGACGCGACCAGTCGGCCGTGGCCCGCAAGCTGGAGGATTATCAGAGCTGGCAGGCGGCCAATGCACCGGACGACATCGTCGAACGGGCGAAGGGGATGGTGGGGGTTGGCCGCATCGAACTCGCCCGGACCGGTGCGGTCCCGGTCGGTTCGGACGATTGAGCGGCGGGGAGCGATATGAACACGCGCGTCGTCGAGGACTCCACCGTCCGCTGGATTTCCGGTGCATGGGAGAGGCCAGTCAGAAGTCCGGGGAATGAAGAAAATCACGACCGTCCTTCCGTTGAGGATGGTACCGGCATTCTGTTCCTGGAAATTCCGTTCGACCATGCGGTCAGCCATCGGCCGGGCACACGCTTCGGCCCGTCCGCCATCCTGGCGGCTCTGGACGGCTTCAGCCTCTATTGCACGGACAAGCGGACCGATCTCAGCCGGTTGCGGCTGCGCCGTTTCGGCGAAATCGAGGTCACCAACGACATCCACGCCACCTATCGCCACATCGCGGAAACCGTCGCCGGCCTGGCTCCCGGCGACACCCCGGTGTTCCTGGGCGGCGACCATTCCATCACCGACCCGATCCTGCGCGGCCTGCTGAGACGCAGCCCGGACCGCAAGCTCGGGCTGGTCGTCTTCGACGCCCATTTCGATTCGCGCATTCCGGTGCCCGGGAAGGAGCATTCCGGTCATTGGATGCATACGGTGGCCGAGGTGTTCGACCATCGCCACAGCGTCCAGCTCGGCATCGACGCGCCGATCTACTCCGGTGCGTACATGGAGCTGGCGGAAGCGGCCGGGATCATGGTCCGCACCCCGTGGGACATCCGTCGCGCCGGGCTTGCCGCAACCGTCGCCGAGGCCATCCGGCATGCGGGGGAGCCGACCGACGCGGTCCATATCTCCATCGACATCGACTGCCTGTCCGCGGGCTTCGCTCCGGGCACCAGCGTTCCCAATCCCGCCGGATTGACCCTCTGGGACGTGGCCGATGCGGTGTTCGAGATCGCACGCAGCGCAGCCCACGCCAGCCTGGACATCGTGGAGGTCAGCCCGCCTCTGGACAGCACTGGCCTCACCGCCCAGTCCGCAGCCCATCTGGCGATGAATTTCCTGGCCGGCCGGGCGGCCCGCCTTCAGCAAGGCTGATCCGGCTGCCTAACGCTCCGACACATGGGCATCCACCGCACGGTCGTGGCGCTTCAGCCGTTCCTGAAGCGTGTCGCCCATGCGCAGGGCGACGGCGATGGACAGGATGTCGCCCAGCACCAGATGGGCGATACGGACGGTCATCGGCGAGTGGATATCGAAATCGTCGGCCACGTCGGCGACGAGGCTGACCGTCGCCATGTCGGCGAGCGGCGATCCGGAGCGGGTCAGTGCCACCACGTCGGCCCCGGCCTTCCGGGCGTTCTGCACGGCGTCGAGGATGTCGCGGGTGCGGCCGGTGCTGGACACCGCAACCACGGCATCGCCCTTCGCCAGGGTCAGGGCCGAGGCGAAATAGACGTGGGAGTCGGTGTAGGCGACGGTCGGCATGCCCAGCCGGAAGAATTTGCGCTGGATGTCCTCCGCCACCGTGCCGGAGTTGCCGGAGCCGTAGAACTCGATCCGGCGGGCCGCGGCCAGCACGTCGGCGGCGCGGTCCACCGCGTCGGCCGGCAGGTTGTTGCGCACCTGCATCAGCGTTGCGATGGTCCGGTCGAATAGCTTGCCGGCCAGCACCGCCCCCGGCACGCCGCCATCAGCGTCCAGTTCCCCGCCCACCGACAGGTCCTGGTGCAGGAACGGCATGCCTCCGGCGATGTCCTGCGCCAGCTTGATCTTGAACTCGCGGAAACCGCGGCAGCCGAGTGCTGCGCAGAAGCGCGCCACCGTTGGCTCGCTCACCCCGACCCGGTCGGCCAGTTCGGCCATGGACAGGTTGATCACGTCGCCCGGATGGGCCATCGCATAGTCGGCCAGCTTGCGTTCCGAAGGCCGGATCTGGTCGCGGACGGCGGCGATTCTCGCCAGCATGTGGGGGGCGCTCCCTTCTGATTGTGGGTCAGCCTAGCACATGTAGCAAAGCTACATATACAGCGCTGCGAACGACCGATTCCGTCGCGTGCCGGGCACGCCCTTTCCAAGCGTTTCCAACCGCTCCGGCCTTGCCCTGCGACAAAATGCCGGGCCTGTCCGCCTTGTCCGGATGCCTGTCCGGGAGTATGTAGTAAAACTACAGAGCGGGCGCAACGCACGGCATCGGTCACCGCACCGGCCGCCCCGCGCCCGGTCTGAAAATATGACGTGTATCAACGAATCCGGCGCCGATTGCGCCTATGCTTCCAATCGTCCCGCGTGGTTCGCGGGCACCACGAGACCGCCGACACGGCCATTGACCCGCGCCGACGGCTATATCTCTGAGGAGTCATCATGGACACCCTGCTGATGGACGGACTTGCCCAGGCCACGGAGCAGCAGTCCGCCGCCGACCCCTGGCGCGGCTTTGCCCCGGGCGTCTGGCGCCGCTCGGTCGACGTCCGCGATTTCATCCAGCGCAACCTGACCCCCTATGAAGGGGACGCGGGCTTCGTCGCCGGTCCCACCGCCCGCACCACCGCGCTGTTCGCCAAGGTCACCGACCTGCTGAAGCAGGAACGCGCCGCCAAGGGCGGCGTCCTGGACGCCGACACCGAAGTCTTCGCCTCGATCACCTCACACGCCGCCGGCTATATCGACCGCGAGCTGGAAGTGATCGTCGGCCTGCAGACCGACAAGCCGCTGAAGCGCGCCATCATGCCGTTCGGCGGCTGGCGCATGGTCAAGACCGGGCTGGAGGCCTACGGCTACACCCCGTCGCCGAAGCTGGAGGAGGTGTTCCCGGTCCTGCGCAAGACGCACAATGACGGCGTGTTCGATGTCTACACGCCCGAGATGCTGCGCTGCCGCAAGTCCGGCGTCATCACCGGCCTGCCCGATGCCTATGGCCGCGGCCGCATCATCGGCGACTATCGCCGGCTGGCGCTGTACGGCGCCGATTTCCTGATCAAGGACAAGAAGGCCCAGCTGGCGTCGCTGGAGGTCAGCCGGATCGACGAGGACGTGCTGCGCCTGCGCGAGGAGATCTCCGAGCAGATCCGCGCGCTGAAGGAGCTGGTCGAGATGGCCGCCTCCTACGGCTTCGACGTCAAGCGCCCGGCCGCCACCGGCCGCGAGGCGGTGCAGTGGACCTATCTGGCCTATCTGGCCGCGGTCAAGGAAGCCAACGGCGCGGCGATGTCGCTGGGCCGCGTCTCCAGCTTCCTCGACATCTACATCGACCGCGACCTGCGGAACGGCGTCATCACCGAGGCGGAAGCCCAGGAGATGATCGACCATTTCGTCATGAAGCTGCGTCTGGTCCGCTTCCTGCGCACGCCGGAATACGACCAGCTGTTCTCGGGCGACCCGACCTGGGTGACGGAATGCCTGGGCGGCATGGGGCTGGACGGCCGGACGCTGGTCAGCAAGACCAACTTCCGCATGTTGCAGACCCTGCACAATCTGGGGCCGGCGCCGGAACCGAACCTGACGGTGCTGTGGTCGGAGAAGCTGCCGGACGGCTTCAAGCGCTTCTGCGCCGACACCTCGATCAAGACCTGCTCGGTCCAGTACGAGAGCGACGATTTGATGCGCGGCTATTGGGGCGACGACTACGGCATCGCCTGCTGTGTCTCGGCCATGCGCATCGGCAAGCAGATGCAGTTCTTCGGCGCCCGCGCCAACCTGGCCAAGACGCTGATGTACGCCATCAACGGCGGCAAGGACGAGGTTTCGGGCGAGCAGATCGGCCCGGCCTATGCGCCCATCACCGGCGACGTGCTGGACTATGACGAGGTCATGGCCCGCTTCGAGCCGATGATGGAGTGGCTGGCCAAGGTCTACATGAACGCGCTGAACGCCATCCATTACATGCACGACAAGTACATGTACGAGCGGATGGAGATGGCGCTCCACGACCGCGACATCCTGCGCACCATGGCCTGCGGCATCGCCGGCCTGAGCGTGGTGGCGGACAGCCTGTCGGCGATCAAGCACGCCAAGGTGAAGGTCATCCGCGACGCCAACGGCCTCGCCACCGATTTCGAGATCGACGGCGACTATCCGGCCTTCGGCAACAACGACGCGCGGGTCGACGACATCGCGGTGTGGGCGGTCGAGCGCTTCATGACGGCGCTGCGCAAGCAGAAGCCCTACCGGAACGCCATGCCGACCCAGTCGGTGCTGACGATCACCTCGAACGTGGTCTACGGCAAGAAGACCGGCAACACGCCGGACGGCCGCAAGGCCGGCCAGCCCTTCGCGCCGGGCGCCAATCCGATGCACGGGCGGGATAAGAAGGGCGCCATCGCATCGATGGCCAGCGTGGCGAAGCTGCCCTATGCGCACGCGCAGGACGGCATCAGCTACACCTTCACCATCGTCCCCGGCGCTCTCGGCCGGACCGAGGACGAGCGGGTGAGCAATCTGGTCGGCATGCTGGACGGCTATGCCGCGCAGGGCGGTCACCACATCAACGTCAACGTCTTCGACCGCGAGACGCTGCTGCACGCCATGGACCATCCGGAGCTGTATCCGCAGCTGACCATCCGGGTGTCCGGCTATGCCGTGAACTTCATCAAGCTGACGCGCGAGCAGCAGCTCGACGTCATCAGCCGGACGTTCCACGACAAGCATTGAGGGGCGTCGGCTTCCCTTCCACCCTAGAGCGATCCCCTCTCCCCCCGGGGAGAGGGTTAGGGTGAGGGGGGCGCGCAGCGGCCCTTTACCGAGAATCCTCCAGATGCATCCCCCTCACCCCGACCCTCTCCCCGGGGGGGGAGAGGGGGATATCCGGGCGCAAAGTTTTAAAATTGGATCGGTTATGACACCCCCCCTCCCCCAAGCCCGCCCCGGCTCCGTTTCCGGCTGGATCCATTCGGTCGAGACCGGCGGAACGGTGGACGGGCCGGGGATCCGCTATGTGCTGTTCATGTCGGGCTGCCCGCTGCGCTGCCTGTACTGCCACAACCCCGACACCCAGCACATGCATGACGGGACGCGGACGACCTCCGCGGAAGTTCTCGACGACATCGCGCTCTACGCCACCTTCCTGCAACGCGCCCATGGCGGGCTGACGCTGAGCGGCGGCGAGCCGCTGGTGCAGCCGGAATTCACCGCCGCCATCCTGCGCGGGGCGAAGGCGCTGGGGCTGCACACCGCGCTCGACACCTCCGGCTTCCTCGGCAACCATGCCGACGACCATCTGCTGGAGGACGTCGACCTCGTCCTGCTCGACATCAAGGCCTTTTCCGAGAAGACCTATCGCCACCTGACCGGCGTTCCGCTGCGCCCGACGCTGGAGTTCGCGGAACGGCTGGCCGGGCTGAACAAGCGCATCTGGCTGCGCTATGTGCTGGTCCCCAACCTGACCGACGACGCGGCCGAGATCGACGGGCTGGCGGAGTTCGTCGCCGGGCTGGGCGTGGTCGACCGGGTCGACGTGCTGCCCTTCCACAAGATGGGCGAGCACAAATGGAAGGCGTTGGGGCGCAAATACATGC
Source organism: Azospirillum sp. A26 (assembly GCF_042604635.1). Lineage (NCBI taxonomy): Bacteria > Pseudomonadati > Pseudomonadota > Alphaproteobacteria > Rhodospirillales > Azospirillaceae > Azospirillum > Azospirillum sp. A26. Next base: position 774,684 of record NZ_CP170473.1, read on the forward strand.
TGACCGACACCGAACCGCCGTCGCGCGAGCTGGTGGAGCGGGTGCGCAAACAGTTCCAGGCGCAGGGGCTGCGGGCGGACTGAGCCCCCTGCCGAAAACGTCATCGACACGTCACGAAGGCGACACGACGCCGTCACGCGCCCTCGCCTAATACCCCCTTTGGAATTCGCTTGGGTTTCAATTGGGGGGTTCTTTTCAATGCGGACGATACACCGTGCGGGACGGTTGAGGACGGCATTGCTGTCCGCCACCGGCCTCGCCTCTCTCATCCTGTCCACCTGCGGCGTCGCGATGGGGGTCGCCTCCGCCCAGACCGTGGACAGCGTGACCGTCGGCGGCTCCAGCTTCGTCAACCAGGGTCTGGTCGGCGTCGGCCGGATCGGCTCCGCCACCCGCGACAAGTATGGCGAGACCTTCGGCTCGATGTCCGGGCTGACCTTCGACGCCAAGTCCTGGCGGCGCAGCGGTGACAGCTACAGCGGCATCATGTATGCCCTGCCCGACCGCGGCTACAACGTCGTCGGCACCACCGACTACCGGCCGCGATTCAACACGCTGGCCCTGTCGCTGACGCCCTATTACGGCAGCGCCGCGCTGGCCGCCGGCAGCGGGCAGCAGTCGCAGATCGGGCTGAGCCTGCTCGACACCACCCTGCTGACGGAGGCGAACGGCGCCGTCACCACCGGTCTCGACCCGCAGCCGCGCAGCGGCGTGCGCGCCGCCGCCGGGGGGCTGCCGGCCCTGCCGCAGGCCTACAACGGCAAGGTCAGCCTCGACACCGAGGGCATCGCCCGGCTCGCCGACGGCAGCTTCTTCATCAGCGACGAATACGGCCCCTACATCTATCACTTCTCCGCCACCGGCCGGATGATCTCGGCGGTGCAGCCGCCGGCCGCCTTGCTGCCGGTCCGCAACGGCGGGCTGGACTTCGCCTCCAACAACCCGGCCACCGGCCAGCCGGCGCCGACCCCGTCCGACCCGGTCACCGGCCGCCAGAACAACCAGGGACTGGAAGGCCTGTCGCTGACGCCGGACAAGACCAAGCTGGCGACCCTGCTGCAAAGCGCCACCCGCCAGGACGGCGGCACCGGCGGCAACAGCGCCACCCGGCGCAACACCCGCCTGCTGATCTACGATGTGTCCAGCAACCCGGACAGCCCGGCGCTGATCGGCCATTACGTCGTGCCGCTGCCCACCTTCCGGTCCGGCAGCAGCACGCTGGTTGCGGCGCAGAGCGAGATGCTGGCGCTGAACGACAAGCAGTTCCTCGTCCTGTCGCGCGACAGCAACAATGGCCAGGGGCTGAGCGGCACCAACTCGCTCTACCGCAGCATCGACATCGTCGACGTGTCGAACGCCACCAATCTGGTCGGCACCGCATACGAGGGCACCACCCCGGTCGCCCCCGGCGGCAATCTGGTGGCCTCGGTCACGCCGGTGTCCTACAGCCAGTTCCTGAGCATCAACAACAACGGCCAGCTGGCGAAGTTCGGGCTGCACAATGGCGGCGCGCAGGACGCCAACCTGCTGTCGGAGAAGTGGGAGGCGATGGGGCTGCTGCCGGTGCTCGACGCCGCCAAGCCCGACGACTTCTTCCTGTTCGTCGGCAACGACAACGACTTCCTGACCCGCAACGGCTATCAGGTCGGCGCCGCCTATGACGCCGGAGCCAATGTCGACACGATGCTGCTGGTCTACCGGCTGACCTTGCCGACCTACGTCGATCCGCTCGCCATCGAATCGCTGCGCCAGACCGCCCTGCCGGTGGCACGCGGCCTCGGCAACGCGTCGGTGGCGATGGCCGACGCGGCGTCGCGCTCGGTGCGCAGCCATCTGAACGGCCTGCGCTTCCTCGGCGCCTCCGGCGAAGGAGGTGGGCAGGCCGCAAGCGGTCCGGCGATCAGCGGCTGGGCCGGCGGACGGTTGGGCTACAACAACGCCGACGACACCGGCATGGCGCTGGGCGGCGACACCGATTCGCGCACCGGGCAGGTCGGTGCCGACATCCGCATCGCCGACAACCTCGTCGCCGGCTTCGCCGTGGGGGGCGCACGCAACAGCCTGTCCTTCGGCGACACCGGCAGCGCCAAGGTCCGCTCCGCCTCGATCAGCCCCTATGTCGCCGGCCAGTACGGCGGCTTCTTCGGCAGCCTGTCGGGCACCTACTCCTTCGACAACTACGACAAGATCGCCCGCAACACCGGCGCCTATGGCCTCACCGCCCGCGGCGAGACCAAGGGGCGCAGCTGGTCGGTCGGCGTCGATGGCGGCTATGAGCTGGGCGAAGGGGCGTGGTCGTTCGGGCCGGTCGCCGCGGCGCGCTACACCCGCGCCACCATCGACGGCTACACGGAGGCGGAAGCCATCCACCTGAACGGCATCCTGCCGAGCCAGACCCAGCGCGGCTGGAGCTGGGAGTTCGGCGGGCAGGTCGCCCACCGCTTCGAGACGGAGAGCGCGTCGATCATCCCGCAGGCCCGCCTCAGCTACGAGTGGAACCGGGTGCGCGGGGCCGAGACGCTGGCCGCCACGCTCGCCAACCGCACCACGAGCAGCCTGGGCACGGTGACCCGGACCTTCGGCACGCCCGAACGCGACGGGCTGCGTGCCGGGGCCGGCGTCACTCTGCTGAGCGGAGCGGTGGCGTGGCAGGTCGGCTATGACGGCAAGTTCGGTCACGACAACCGCGACCACAGCGTCTTCACCTCGGTCGGCTACCGCTTCTGAGAAACCGGCAAGTCGGACGGGAGGCCCTCCCGCCCGACTTGCCGCACCGGTCCGGTTAAAGTTTACGCCGGGCGGATCGCCTGGGCGAAGGTGAAGAGCATGGTCGGGTCAACCGCCTTCTTCACCTCGGCCAGCTTGGCGAGATTCTCGCCGTAATAGGCCCGCTGCCAGTCGGCGAGCGACGGGTCGGGGAAGTTCTGGAACGCCCCCTGCGCCTTGGTCCGGCGGTTCACGTCGTCGTAGAAGCGCTGCTGCCATTCCAGCGCCTGCTCGATCAGCAGGACCGAATCCGTCGGCCGCCACCAGTTGGTCTCGACCGAGAACAGCCAGTCGTAGCCGCGGTGGACATAGGCGGTCTCGGTAGGGCCTACGCGGTTGATGGCGCCGCCGACCTGGAAGAACTTGAAGGCGACCGGCATCGAGGTGGCGGACATCCTGGCCGCCCAGTCGAACATCGCTGCGATGGCCTCGTCGCCGATGTTCGCCGCCGTCATGTAGCTGGATTTTTCCTGGTAGTAATAGGGGAAGGTGGTTTCGGTCAGGAAATCCTGCCCCGTCCAGTAGGGCACGTTCTCCTCAAGCTTGGACTGGCTCCAGTCGATCGACTCCCAGGTGGACTTGAAGATTTCCTTCAACGTCACTCTGGATTTGTGCAGCTGGCCGAGGATCGACAGCTTCAGCGGCACGTTGGCGCAGCGCTCCTGCCAGCTCGGGATGGTGACGTTGATCTTGCTACCGAACTCGTCGGGGGCCGCCGCCAGCTCGGTCAGCAGGAGCTTCAGGATCTTTGGCAGATCCTTGCCGGTCCAGACCAGGTTGAACACCGTCACCGGCTCCGCCGGGCGGGTTTCCAGGGTGAAGGAGGTGTTGATGCCGAAATTCCCGCCGGCACCGCCGCGGCAGGCCCAATAGAGAGCGGATTCGCTGTCCGCATTGGCGTTCACGTGGCTGCCGTCGGCCTTGACCAGCTCCGTCGCGCGCAGCAGGTCGGACGCCATGCCGAACTTGCGCATGTTGAAGCCGATGCCACCACCGAGCAGGAATCCGGCGGCACCGACCGAATCGCAGCGCCCATGGGTGATGGTGCGGCCCAGCCGCTCCATCTGCTTGTAGACGTAGGAGTTCAGCGTGCCGCCCAGCACCCGGACCAGCCCGTCGGAGCCCTTCACCGGCTCCGCCCCCGCCATCAGCGTCATGTCGATCAGCAGGCCGGGCGTGGTGGAGAAGCCGGCGTAATTGTGGCCGCCGGAGCGCACAGCGAAGGGTATGGCCTGCTTCTTCACCCAGGCGATGCAGGCCTGGACGTCCTCCGGCCGAGAACAGCGGGCGATGCCGGCCGGCAGGGTGGCGCCATAGCGCAGGTTGTTGGGCCGGCAGATATCGGCGAAGAACGGATCCTCCGGCCGCAACACCCCGCCCTTCACCCCCTTCGCCAGATCGGACCAGGCCGACGGCGGCGGGCAATAGGCCCCACCGGTCTCCGCCGCGAGGGCGGAACCCGGCATCAGCCGGACCGCGGCAGCGGCACCGGCGAACCGGCCGGCCCCGACAAGGAAATTGCGGCGGGAAGCGTGCAGTCCGAGCGCCATGGGCCTGTCCATCCTGTTTTATAAGTTGTGTTTTTCTATATTTACTATCCTATTGATAATAATTTCCGTCAACGGTACCCGGATCAGGGGCCGAACACCTCCTCGGCCACCGCATCCAGCAGGGCATCGTCGCTCTGCTGGTTGCCGTTCGTCAGGAAGATCAGCGCGGTGCGGCGGCCGGGGTAATAGCGGACATCGGCCTCGAACCCGTCATAGCGCCCGTCATGGCCGGCGCCGCGTCCCCAGCGGTCCTTCCACAACGCCACACCAAGCCCCTGCCCCTCTTCGTTCTCCGAGGGGGTCAGCATGCGGCGAACCGTCGGCGCCGCCAGCAGCCGGTTGTCGCGGAACAGGGCGAAGACGAAGCGTTCCAGATCGCCGGCGGTGGTGACCAGCGGCCCGTCGCCGGTGGTCGCCGCCCAGGACCGCCGGCTGACGTCGCCCTCCCCGGTGTAGCCATGGGCGAGGCTGCGGTCGCGCGGATCGGCGCCGACGCTGGTCGAAGCCATCCCGGCCCGCTCCAGCACCCGGTTCCGCAGAACCTGCGCGAAGGGAAGGCCGTCGCGCCGCGCTGCGATGTGGCCGAGCAGGACATAGTTGCTGTTGGAGTATTCGTAATGCCCGCCGACCGGACCGGTCGCCTTCTCCCCCGCCGCATAGGCGAGCAGGGTGCCGTCGCGCGGCAGCCGCTCCGGCTTCGCCGCCTCATCCTCCTGATAGGCGTCGGTGATGTAATCGGGAATGCCCGAGCTGTGGTCGAGCAGATGGACCAGCCGCGCCCGGTTGGCGTTGGCGATCCTGTCCAGCGGCAGGTCGGACGCCAGTTCCCGCACCGGCTGGTCGAGCGAGAGCAGCCCCTCCTCCACCTGTTGCAGCACGGCGGCGGCGGTCGCCATCTTGCCGACGGAGGCGACATAGAAGCGGGTGTCCTCCGTCACCGGCCGCCCGCCCTTGCGGTCGGCGATGCCGGACACCACCACCCGCCGCCCGTCCGGACCCGACACCAGCAGGATGCCACCATCCAGCTCCTCGTCGGCCAGGAAGCGGTCGAGCAGCCGTTGCAGACGGTCGGGCTTGGCGGCTGCGGCATCGGAGGCTGGGATCGCCAGGGCCAGCAGCAGCGCCAATCCCGGCATCAGCCGGCGCAACCGCCCGGTGCGGCTGGAAAAGCCGCCGGTATCGTCCCGTCCTTGCGTGCGCATGCACCCTGCCCCCATCCAGTGAGCGGCCCGGCGGGATTACGCCGAAAGCCATAACCGGAATCGAGGGTATGACTCGCAATCGGGAAACGGCAAGGCGCGGACGTTAGCGCTTTTCAGCCGGCCCCTTTACCACTGGTCGGGTGCTGCCGCGGACCACCAGTTCGCAGTCCAGGTTGTGGTGCTTCGGCGTGACGCGGACGCCGTCGAGCGCCGCCAGGATCTGCGTGGCGCTGAGGCGGCCGATCTCGCGCTGGGGCGGGCGGACGGTGGTCAGCGGCGGCGGGCAGGAGCTGCTGAAGGGAAGGTCGCCGAATCCCACCACCGCCAGATCGTCCGGCACCTTCAGGTCGCGGCGGGTGACCTCGAACAGCACACCCAGCGCCAGCGCGTCGTTGGAACAGACGACGCCGTCGATGTCGGAATGGCGGGTCAGGATCTCGTCGATCAGCCAGCGCCCGACCTCCGTCGTCGCGGCATCGGGAACGGTGAAGTCGATGGGATCGTGCAGGCCGCGGCGCATCACCTCCGCCTCGTAGCCGTCGGTGCGGCTGCGGACGCGCAGATCCTGGTGGGCGGCGGCGCCGATGTAGGCGACCTTGCGGCTGCCCTGGTCGTAGAGGTGGCTGGTCTGCATGCGGCCGACCTCGAAATGCGAGAAGCCGACGCTGATATTGACCGCCTCGCCGGGGTGGCCGGGCATGTCCCACATCTCCACCACCGGCACGCCGCAGGAGGCCAGCATGGCGCGGGTCCGTTCGGTGTGGTGGAAGCCGGTCACCACCATCGCCGCCGGCGACCAGGCGAGGAAGGCGCGGATCAGGCTTTCCTCCTCCTCCGGGCTGAACTCGCTGACGCCGAGCAGGGTCTGGTAATGCGCCGCCTGGAACATGCCCTGGAGCGTGTTGTAGGTCTCGGCGAAGAAGGAATTCAGGATGGACGGCAGGATGACGCCGACGGTGCGGCTGCGCGCGGCGGCAAGGCTGCCGGCGACCAGATTGGGCACATAGCCCATCTCGTCGATCACCCGCGCGATGCGTTCGGCGAGATGGTGGGACACCGCCTCCGGCCGGCGAAGATAGAGCGAGACGGTGCTGGCCGACACATCGGCGGCGGTGGCCACGTCGGTCATCGTCACCCGCTGGGTGCCGCGGCGTGTCCGCTTCCTGGTTTCGGTCGTCTGCATCGTCGGTCTTCCTCACACATCAGGTGCGGCGCATCAGTGCCGCGTCGGCGGGTCGGCATGGGCCATGTCGCCATGGTCCGGGTTGGCGAGCGCCAGTTCGGACAGCGCCAGGATCGCGTCGTGAACGAGCTGATAGGCGGCCTCGATCCGGCAGAGTTCCGAATCGCAATCCTCCCCGCTGTCACGCGTCTCCTGGCGCACCGCCCGGAACAGGCTCAACGCCTCGCGACCGATGATCCTATGGCTTGCCCACAGACCGCAATCCTCTTGCAGTGCGAGCGGGATATGCAACAGGCGATGGCGCAGCACGGCCGCGTCAAGCTCCAGTTCGGCGATACGCCGGCTGAGAAGGGGTGTCATTGATGTCATGCCTTCGGGGCGCGTCCCGGTGGACACGCCCCGTTCTCCTGCGGTACGGCAGCCGGATCAGCCGGCGACCAGATCGGCCATGGCGGCCTTCATGCCCTTCGCCTCGATGGCGGCGAGGCTTTCGGCCACCCGCGCGGCGAGGCCGGGGATGGTGGTCAGGTCCTCCTTCCACAGGCGGACGTCGGACAGGATGGCGGCAACCAGCGCCTTCGGATCGCTGCCATTGGCCGCCCAGGCGGCGCTCATGGCGGCGATCACCTCGGCATTGTCGCTGATCGGGTAGGACCCGGCCTCGCGCGTGCCGGCATAGGCGCCGCCGGATAGCTCGCCGCGGTAGAAGCGCAGCAGCGCCGCCAGCGAGAAGGACAGGCCGGCCGGAGCCGAGCCGTTGCGGACCACCGCGTCCTTCAGGCTGGGCAGGACGCGCACCTGCCACTTCGACACCGAGTTCAGCGTGATCGAGATCAGCTCGTGCCGGATATAGGGGTTGCCGAAGCGCTCCATGATGGTGCGGGCATAGTCCTGCCGCTCGGCCTCCGGCAGGGGCACGTAGGGGACGATCTCCTCGAACATCACTCTGTTCAGGTAGGCCGAGACGGTCGGGTCGTCCATCATCGACTTGACGGTGTCCAGCCCGGCGCAATAGGCGGCCAGCGCGCTGGCGGTGTGGGCGCCGTTCAGGATGCGGACCTTGCGGGTGCGGTAGGGCTGGAGATCGTCGGTCCACACCACGTTCAGGCCGGCCTGGTGCAGCGGCAGCTCGTCCGCCAGATGGGCCGGCCCCTCGATCACCCAGACATGGAAGGGCTCGGCGGCGACGGCCAGCCTGTCCTCATAGCCCCACTTGGCGCTGAGGGCCGCGACCTCGTCCTTCGGGTAGCCGGGGACGATGCGGTCGACCAGCGTGTTCAGGAAGTGGTTGTGCGTCTCGATCCAGTCGGCGAAGCCGGCCTCTAGCCCCCAGCGCTTGGCATGGGCCAGGACGATGCGCTTCAGGTTGGTGCCGTTGGCCTCGATCAGTTCGCAGGGCAGGAAGACCAGACCGCTGTCGGCGCTGCCGCCCAGCGCCGTGTAGCGGGCGTGCAGCAGGGCCGCGACCTTGGCCGGGAAGCTGTCCGGGCAGGCGCCGGGCGCATAGGCCTCTTCACGGTCGGCGATGCCGGCCTCGGTGGTGTTGGAGACGAAGAAGCGCAGCGCCGGAGAGGAGGCCAGTTCGACCATCCGCGCCCAGTCGGCATAGGGGTTCAGCGCCTCCGACACGCAAGAGACGACGCGGCGGGATTCGACCTCCTGCCCATTCTCGATGCCGCGCAGCAGGACGGTATAGAGGTTGTCCTGCGCCTTCAGCAGCGGTGCGATGCCCTGGTCCAGCGGCTGCGCGATGGCGACACCGGCTTTGGTCAGCCCCTGCCCGTTGGCGACATCGACCATCCAATCGACGAAACCGCGCAGGAAATTGCCGTCACCCACCTGGAGAATGGTCACGGGCAGGGTCGGAGCGCCGTCGGTGTGAGCGACGTCGAACGCGCCGCCGGCAAGCTGGTCACGGGTCAGGGAGCGCATGACTGGGCATCCTTAAGGGGAGCTGGAAATCCGGGCCCGGCGCCAGGAGGGCAAGCACGGGCGATGAGGTCAATATACTAATATATTAATGGGTGGAGCAAGGGGAAAAGGGTGCGGCATTGTGGTGGGGAGAGGACGACACCCGGCGGAAGTCCCCTCCCCCTGTGGAGAAGGAGTCCCCTACTCCTTGAACCCCGCCATATGCTCGAACAGGTGGCGCTTGCGGCGGATCTCCGCCTCGGCCTCATCCAACAGCACGTGATAGCGCTCGGGATTGGCGCGCTCCACCGCGCTGAAGCGGGACTCGCCGGCCATGAAGGCGGCAAGGCCGGCGGACGGGGCGCCGCTGTCCAGTTGCAGGGCGGTCTTGCCCTCGGCCAGCCGCTGCGGGTCGCGGCGGTAGAGCGACCAGTGGCCGCTGTCCACCGCCAGCTTCTGGTGTTCCAGCCCGTGCGACAGCTCGAAGCCGTGGGCGACGCAATGGCTGTAGGCCAGCACCAGCGACGGGCCGCGGTAGGCCTCCGCCTCCGTCAGGGCGTTCAGCGTGTGGCTGTCGCGGGCGCCGAAGGCGGTGCGGGCGACATAGACATGGTCGTAGGCCATCGCCATCAGCCCCAGATCCTTCTTGGCCGCCGACCGGCCGGCGGTGGCGAACTTGGCCGAGGCGCCGATGGGCGTCGCCTTGGACTGCTGGCCGCCGGTGTTGGAATAGACCTCCGTATCCATCACCAGGATGTTGATGTCGCGCCCCGACGCCAGCGCATGGTCGAGACCGCCATAGCCGATGTCGTAGGCCCAGCCGTCGCCGCCGACGATCCACACGCATTTGCGGACCAAATAGTCGGCCAGCTGCTCCAGCCGGCGGGCCAGCGGGTCCTTCAGCAAGGCGAGCTGCGTCCTCAGCGTGGCGACATGGGCGCGCTGGGCAGCGATGCCGGCGGCGTCGTTCTGCCCGGCCTCCAGCAATGCCGTGACGAGGCCGGGCTCCAGTTGGGCCGACAGCAGGGCCAGCGCGTCGCGCGCCTGTTCGGCCATCCCGTCGATGGCGACGCGCAGGCCGAGGCCGAACTCCGCATTGTCCTCGAACAGCGAGTTGGCCCAGGCCGGGCCGTGGCCGCTGGCGTCGGTGGTGTAGGGGGTGGTCGGCAGGTTGCCGCCATAGATCGACGAGCAGCCGGTGGCGTTCGCCATCACCATGCGGTCGCCAAACAGCTGGGTCAGCATCTTGATGTAAGGGGTCTCGCCGCAGCCGGCGCAGGCGCCGGAGAACTCGAACAGCGGTTCCAGAAGCTGGCTGTGCTTGACGGTGACCGGCACCGACTCGCGCGGAATGGCGGGCAGGCCGCGGAAGAAGTCGAAGGCCTCCTGCTGGCCGGCCAGCGCCTGGATCGGGCGCATCTCCAGCGCCTTGCGGCCGGAACCACTCTTGTCTTTCCCTTCTTTCTCTTGGGCCGGACAGGCGGCGACGCAGAGCGTGCAGCCGGTGCAGTCGGCGGGAGAGGCTTGCAGGCGATAGCGGCCGCCAGGGAACTCGCGGCCCTTGTAGGGGATGGTCTCGAAACCGTCCGGCGCGCCGGCCAGCGCCGACTCCGGCACTACGGTGGCGCGGATGGCGGCATGCGGGCAGACCAGCACGCACTTGTTGCACTCGATGCAGAGGTCGGCGTTCCAGCCCGGCGCCTCGGCCGCGATGTTGCGGTGCTCATATTTCGAGGTGCCGGTCGGCCATGTGCCGTCGACCGGGAAGGCGGAGACCGGCAGCCGGTCGCCATGGCCGGCGATCATCATGGCGGTGACGCGCTTGACGAAGTCGGGAGCGGTTTCGGGCACCGGGGCCGGGCGGATATGATCGGCGGTGACATGGTCGGGCACCGGGACGGGATGCAGGTGGGCCAGCGCCTGATCGACGGCGGCGATGTTGCGCGCCACCACCTCCTCGCCGCGGCGGGAATAGGTCTTGGCAATCGCCGCCTTGATCTCGGCGATGGCGTCCTCGACCGGCATGACCTTCGACAGGGCAAAGAAGCAGGTCTGCATGATGGTGTTGACGCGGCGGCCGAGCCCGACCTCCCGCGCGACGACGCCGGCATCGATGGCGTGCAGGGACAGCCTGCGCTCGATGCAGAGCCGCTGGACCTCGGCCGGCAGGGCGTCCCACACCTGCTGCGGCGTGCCGGGGGCGTTCAGCAGGAGGGTGGCGCCGGGGGCGGCCATCTCCGCCACCTCCACCCGTTCCATCAGCGGCAGATGGTGGCAGGCGACGAACTGGGCTTGCCCGATCAGGTAGGGCGCGCGGATCGGCTCCTTGGAAAAGCGCAGGTGCGACACGGTGGTCGAGCCGGACTTTCGGCTGTCATAGACGAAATAGGCCTGGGCGTGGCCGCCGCTGCGCGACTGGATGATCTTCAGCGAGTTCTTATTGGCGCCCACCGTGCCGTCGGCGCCGAGGCCGAAGAAGACGGCACGGGACACGCCCGGCTCCTCTACGGCCCAGTCCGCATTCCAGGGGATCGAATTGTGGGTGACGTCGTCGGTGATGCCGATGGTGAAGCGGCGCTTCGGACGGTCGCGGCCCAACTCGTCGAACACCGCCTTCGCCATGGCCGGGTTGAATTCCTTGGACGACAGGCCGTAGCGGCCAGCGACGACGATAGGGTCTATGGCACTCGAATCGGTGGCGCGGGCTTCGGCCAGGGCGGCAACCACGTCGAGATAGAGCGGATCGGCGACGGCGCCGGGCTCCTTGGTGCGGTCGAGCACGGCGATGCGCCGCACCGTCGCCGGCAGGGCGGACACGAAATCGGCGATGGCGAAGGGACGGAGCAGGCGGACGGTCAGGCAGCCGACCCGCTCCCCCTGCCCGACCAGCCGGTCCACCGTGCCGTTGCAGGTCTCGGCACCCGATCCCATGACCACCACCACCCGCTCCGCCTGCGGATGACCGTGATAGTCGAACAGGCGGTAGGCCCGGCCGGTGCGGGCGGCGAGCCGGTCCATCATCTCCTGCACGATGGCCGGGCAGGCGTCGTACCAGGGGTTGGCGGCCTCGCGCGCCTGGAAGAACACGTCGGGATTCTGCGCCGTGCCGCGGACGACCGGATGGTCCGGCGTCAGGCCGCGGCGGCGGTGGGCATCGACGCACCGGTCGTCGATCAGGGCGCGCAGATCGTCGTCCGCCAGCGGCTCGATGCAGTTGAACTCGTGCGAGGTGCGGAAGCCGTCGAAGAAATGCAGGAAGGGCACGCGCGCCCGCAAGGTGGCGGCATGGGCGACGAGCGCCAGATCCTGCGCCTCCTGCACGTTGGCCGAGGCCAGCATGGCGAAGCCGGTCTGGCGGCAGGCCATCACGTCGGAATGGTCGCCGAAGATCGACAGCGCATGAGTCGCCAGCGTGCGCGCCGCGACATGCATGCAGAAGGGCGTCAGCTCTCCGGCGATCTTGTACATGTTGGGGATCATCAGCAGCAGGCCCTGCGACGCGGTGAAGGTCGTCGCCAGCGCGCCGGCCTGCAAGGCGCCATGGACCGCCCCGGCCGCCCCGCCCTCCGACTGCATCTCCACCACCTGCGGCACGCTGCCCCACAGGTTGGGGCGGCGTGCCGCCGACCATTCGTCGGCGAATTCCCCCATCGGCGAGGACGGCGTGATCGGGTAGATCGCGATGACGTCGCTGGCGCGATAGGCCACGGAGGCCGCCGCCTCGTTGCCATCCATGATGCGGACGGAAGAGGCGGACCTGATGGGGGCGGTGGAGGTCGGGCTTTGGGTCATGCCGGAAAAATCCTTTGTGCTGGCGACAGTCGTCTCCCGAGGGGGGCGTCTTCGATGACGGGGCCGGCGGGTCTTTCAAAAGCCGGCGCGGATTGCGGCAGAAAACGGCGGTCGACCAGGGCGAATGGTCGATCCGAAGCGGGCCGGACACATTGACGTCGGTCAGTCCGGAGCGGAATTTCCGGGTGCCGCTGCTCTGCGCTGCACAACTGTCTGATATATTACTTTTGCAAGGAAGGCCCCAGATTGTCGCACTGCAGCAATTAGCAAAGGCCGAGCGTTTCCGCGGAGATGGCAGCGGCATGGCCGCCGTTCCTTCATGACCGGCGGGACGGAAACGGCGCATAGCCCGTTGATCCAGGTCATTTATGGCGAGCCGATGCTGTGGCTTCCTACAGGCGGATGAACCGGGCAGACCGGCCCGCCTTTAAAATCCGAACAGCAAAACAGGCCTTTCAACCTTCAATTATATTGCACCGCAGCAAGTAACCGCTCTCGGGAAACGGGCGGGTTTTTGCTGCGACTGCGAAGAAATCAGCGCCTCGCATCATTGGACTGCGACATTTTCGCAAGAGCCGAAGGCGGCACCGGAAAACCGCTTGCACCCAACACTGATATATTAATATAACTCCGTCAGCGATGCTCCCGCCTCTCTTGAAGCAGAGCGGAAGCGACCCATTCGCCCGGCACCGAACACCCGCCGGCCAGGCATCCCGCCCGAGGATCGCCGCCTGAAGGGCCTGTACGTGCGCACCGGCGCCTGCCGTGGCAGGCATGTGAGGAAAAGATGAACAAGATCCGTGGTTTGCGGTGGCAAATCCTTGCCCTGATGATGCTGGGCACCGTGGTCAACTACATCGACCGCAACACTCTGGGCATCCTGGCGCCGACGCTCAAGGAACAGCTACACTTCACGACCGAGCAGTATTCCTTCATCGTCAGCGCCTTCCAGCTCTGCTACAGCCTGATGCAGCCGGTCGCCGGCTACATCACCGACCTGATCGGGCTGAAGCTGGGTTACGCGATGTTCGCCGGCGTCTGGGGCATTGCCGCCGCCATGCACGCACTGGCCGGCAGCTGGCAGTCGATGGCCTTCTTCCGCGGTCTGCTGGGCGTCAGCGAAGCGGCGGCCATGCCGTCGGGCGTCAAGACCTCCACTCTGTGGTTCCCGGCCAAGGAGCGCTCTATCGCCACCGGCTGGTTCAACACCGGCAGCTCCATCGGCGCGATGATCGCCCCGCCCTTCGTCATCTGGCTGTCGCTGACCTATGGCTGGCAGGAAGCCTTCCTCGTCACCGGTCTGCTGGGTGTCGGCATGTCGGCCCTCTGGTACATGCTGTATCGCAACCCGGAAAACCATCCGCGCCTGACCAAGGAAGAGCACGCTTACATCCTGGACGGCCAGGAACAGGTCGAGCTGCCGAAGCCGTCGATGAAGCGCGTGCTCGGCAAGGGCAAGTTCTGGAGCATCGCCGCCGCCCGTTTCCTGACCGAGCCGGCGTGGCAGACCTTCAGCTTCTGGATCCCGCTGTACATGGTCTCCACCCGTGGCATGGACATCAAGCAGTTCGCCCTGTTCGCCTGGCTGCCGTTCCTGGCCGGTGACATCGGCTGCATCCTCAGCGGTTACCTGTCGCCCTTCTTCGTGAAGCGCTTCAAGATGTCGCTGGTCAATTCCCGCATCGCCGGCGTCGGCGTCGGTGCGGTCTGCATGATCGGCCCGGCGCTGATCAGCTTCACCGTCAGCCCGATCGCCGCGATCTTCCTGTTCTCCCTCGGCGCCTTCGCCCACCAGATGCTGTCGAGCCTGCTCTATGCCCTGGTGACCGACACCTTCGAAAAGCAGGACGTCGCCACGGCGACCGGTTTCGGCGGCATGGCCGGCTACATGGGCGGCATGATCTTCTCGCTGATGATCGGCCAGCTCGCCACCACCATCGGGTACGAGCCGCTGTTCGCCTGCCTGACCGTGTTCGATCTCGCCGCCTTCGCCATCATCGCCCTGGTGCTGGGCCAGCGCGGTCCGAAGTCCGCCGCCGCCGTCCCGAACGCCACGGCCGGCGCCGACTGACGGTCCGCCCGTCCCTGAAACGCCCCTTCACTGTGATCGAGACGCCCTCCGGCTCACCGCCGGGGGGCGTTTCCGTTCCGGTGATACTGGATAAAAAATACGAGCGTAAGAAGGAAAGCCGCTTGCCAGACCGATGAGATATTAATATATTAGTCCCGTACCGCTGGATGCGCCGTGGGTTGACCCGGCACAACTTGTTGGACGTTCCTCTCGGACTTCAAAGCCGCTGGTTTTTCCGGCGGCTTTTTTTTGCCCATCCGATCAGAGAATGCCTGGTCTGGAGACGGCGTCAGTTGAACAGGAAGGATTGGCTGTCGATGGCGACCGCGGGGACCGGGCGTTCCGGCGTGGCGGTGACGGCCGCGGCGGCGGCGACGGACAGCAGCGACGCCAGCGCGAAGGCGGAGGCGACCAGGGCGCGGGCGACGGTATGGCGGCCAGTGAACTGATGGGCGGGCATGCGGCGGCTCCTGATCCGGGGGTTCGATGAGCAGGGTTTCGATGATCGGGGCGTCGGGGAGCGGCGTCACCATCATCGGCAAACCCATGCTGCCACCGCTCCGCCCCTGTGAAACGCACCGTTACCGCATGTCCTGCATGATCATGTTGCACTGCGTCACAGCGCTGTGACTGTGCATGATCCATAATACGGCAACAACTCGCAGCGCTCCGATTGCATCGGCGGACCGGATACTTTCCTGTAACGTCGTTTTACTGTGCCAGTCCGCGGCGTCCGCCGACTTCGTCCAGATGATCCAGCATGTCGGCCGGGTCCTCATAGACGCGCAGCGCGCCGGAGCGCTCCAGCTCCTCCCGGCCATAGCCGCCGGACAGCAGGCCGATCCCCAGCGCCCGCGCCCGTTTGGCGGCGATCATGTCCCAGATGCTGTCGCCGACCACGAAGGCGCTGGCGATGTCCACGCCGATACGTGCGGCGGCGGCCAGGAACAGGTCGGGGTCGGGCTTAGCATATTCGACCTCGTCACGGGTGATGACCGCGGCCCTCAAGGGATCGACGCCCAGCTTCTCCAGCGCCGGCCGCGCCGTCTCCATCCGGCCGCTGGTGGCGATGGCCCAGGGGATGTTCAGCTCCGTCAGCGTGTCGAGCAACTCGCGGGCACCCGGCAGCGGAACCACGCCGGGAGCCAGCCGCCGGTAGGCCTGCGCATGGCGGTGGCGCAGCCGGTCGAGCAGAGCCTGGTCGGCGCCGAGACCGGTTTCGCGCAGCAGCATGTTGGTGAACAGCCCGCCGCTCATGCCGATCTTGCGGTGGATGCGCCAGACCGACAGGGCGATGCCCTCCTCGTCCAATGCCTCCTTCCAGGCCAGCACATGCTGGTAGACCGTGTCGGTCAGCGTGCCGTCGAGGTCGAACAGGAAGGCGTTGGTCAGACGGGGGGTGCCGGTCATGTCCAGTGTCCGCGGTTTGTGAGAGTTGAACCACAGATGGGGCGGACCGGCCGTTTTCGCCAAGCCTTTGCCGAGGGGGCAATGGATTTCCCTCAACGATAATCCACGCGAATCGGCCCGATACTTTCACCACGCAGACGCGAAGACTGCCGCTTCCGCTGGCGCGTTGACTTCGCTACAGTCCCCCGCCAAGCTTGCCGCCGGTTGGTTCGGTGCAGTTTCGGGAGGGAGAAAAGCGCGTGTCGGAAAGGCCGGAGGATGGCGACAACCCGTCGACCGACGACGATCTGGTCACCTTGCTGGACCAGGTCAGCCGGCTTGTCTATGGCATCAGCTTCACCGATGGGCTTTTCCCGGCCCAATGGGTGGCGTTGCGCTATTTCCATGACGCGCCGGAGCCGGCCCGCACCCTGACCGCGCTGGCGCGGTTCCAGAAAATCCACCTGGCACCGGTGTCGCGCACCGTCTCCACCCTGGTGGACAAGGGGCTGCTGACCCGCCGCCCGCACCCCGGATTCAAGCGCGGCTGGCTGTTCGACCTGACCGACGACGGCAGGATCCTGCTGGAGCGCGACCCCCTGCGCCAGTCGCTGAGCCCGCCCATAGCCGCCATGGCGGCCAACGAACGGGCGATGCTGGGGCGGCTGATGAAGCGGATCATAACCCACATGCAGACGGGCAGCGGCGACGGCGAAGCCGGAGGGGAGAAGGCGAACGGCACGCCGGACGCCTGACCCGGCCTGCCGCTCCCCCGCTCCGCCCCTGCCCCGTCATTCCGCCCCACCCCATCAGAACGTCAGCCGTTCGATGTTCTGCAGCACCAGCTGGTGATGGTTCTGGTCCTCCAGCGTGACGGTCGTCTCCTGGGTGAAGGTCAGGCCGTGGCCTGACGGATCCACCGTGTAGGCATGCCCGTCCAGCTGCTGCATCCAGTTGGTGCCGGCATTGGCGACGAAGGCGCCGACCTCCACCACGTCGGTCCAGCCCGCCCCGCCGTTGATGGTCAGGTCGCCGCCGCGCGGGGCGAAGATGAACAGGTCGTCGCCGGCCCCGCCGGACATGCTGGTGGTGGTCGTTCCGGCATGCAGGATGTCCGCACCCGCGCTGCCGGTCATCGTCGCGCTGTTCGAGACCAGGACCTGCACCGCCAGCGGATCGCTGGACAGCCCCTGATCGTCGCTGACCATCACCTCCAGCGTCCGGGCGCCACTGCCGTTGGGCGTCAGGGCCAGATGGTGGAGGATGTCGGTGTAGGTCGCGGTGGAAGCCGTGCCGGACAGCGACAGCCGGTGGTTGGCATCGTCCCAGCTGACCTCGATCCCGGTGCCGGCCACCGTCTTGCGCCCGGTCGACGGATCGGTCGCGATGGTCAGGCTGTCGAGGTTCAGCGTGTCGCCGGTCTGCGACCCTGCGGCGATGCGGATCGACATGCCGGACATGACGCTGCTGTCCACATCGGTGATCGTCGCGTCGGAAACCACGGCCGGATGGTCGGTGGCGTCGGCGGCGATCACAGTGGTGGGATGGGCGGCGGCCAGCGTCGGCTTGTCGTTCACCGGATCGACGGTCACCGCCAGCGTCTGGGTGACCGCCGCGGTGCTGGCCCCGTCCTGGGCGGTCGCGGTGACCGACAGGGTGACGGTGCCGTTGGCGTCGGCCGGCGGGGTGTAGGTCAGGCCGGTCAGGTCCGCCGCGCTGAGGGTCCAGCTGCCGTCGCTGTTGTGGATGCCGTGGTTCAGGCTGGCGCCCGCCGGCATGCCGGTGATCCGCACCGTCACCGTTTCCGACCCGTCGGTGTCGGTGGAGGCGGCGGTGATGGTCAGCGGGATCGCCGTGTCCTCAAGCCCATGGACGGCCGGAGCGGTCAGCATCGGGGTGTCGGCAACCGGCGTCACCGTCACCGCGAGCGAGCGCGACAGGCTGGCCGGCGTGGCGGTGCCGTCGGTCGAGATGGCGGTGACCGACAGGGTGAAGCTGGTGCCGCTGTCGTGGGGCGGCGTGATCGACAGGCCGGCCAGCTGGGCCGGGGTCAGGGTGATCGCGCCGTTGACGATGGTCAGCGTGTCGCCCGCCGTGTTCGACAGGTGGGCGCCGATCGGGATGTTGGCGATGGTGACGCTCAGCGTCTCCGACGGATCGGTCAGGGCCGGGGTGATCGACAGCGCCACCGTGCCGTCTTCCGCCACCGCCGCCGGATTGACCGCCAGGGTGGGGGTGTCGGAAACCGGCAGGACCGTGACTGCCAGCTGCGCCACGGTGGAGGCCGGAGCGGCGCTGCCGTCGGTCGAGGTCGCGGTGACGGTCAGGGTGAAGTCGGCGTCGTCGTTCGGCGGCGGCTTGATCTTCAGCCCGGTCAGCTGCGCCGGCGTCAGGGTGATCGACCCATTGCTGATCGTCAGCGTGTTGCCGGCGCTGTTGGTCAGCTTGGCTCCGGCCGGGATGCCGGCGATGGTGATGCTCAGCACCTCCGACGTGTCGGTCAGGGCCGAGGTGATGGACAGCGGGATCGCCGTATCCTCGTTGCCGCTCGCGGCCGACACGGTCAGGGTCGGGGCATCGGACACCGGGTTGACGGTCACCGCGAGCGTCGAGGACACCGACACCGGGGCCGCGCTGCCGTCCTTGGCGGTGGCGGTCACCGTCAGGGTGAAATCGGCATCGCTGTTCGACGGCGGCTTGATCGCCAGCCCGGCCAGCTTGTCCGGGGTCAGGGTGATGGAGCCGCTGCTGACCGTCAGCGTGTCGCCGGCGCTGTTGCTCAGGCTGGCGCCGGTCGGGATGCCGCTGATGGTGATCGTCAGCGTCTCCGACCCGTCGGTGTCGGTCAGCGCCGGGTTGATCGTCAGCGCAATGGGCGTGTCTTCGTTGCCGGTCGCGGGCGTCACGCTCAGGGTCGGCGTGTCGGAGACCGGGTTCACCGTGACCAGCAGCGGCGCGCTGGTGCTGGCCGGTGCCGCGCTGCCATCGGTCGAGGTCGCGGTGACGGTCAGGGTGAAGTCGTCGTCGCGGTTCAGCGGCGGCGTGATCTTCAGCCCGGCAAGCTGGGCCGGAGTCAGCGTGATCGACCCATTGCTGATCGTCAGCGTGTTGCCGGCGCTGTTCGTCAGGCTGGCGCCGGTCGGGATGCCGCTGATGGTGACCGTCAGCGTCTCCGACCCGTCGGTGTCGGTCAGCGCCGGATTGATCGTCAGCGCGATGGCCGTGTCCTCGTTGCCCGTCGCCGCCGACACGCTCAAGGTCGGGGTGTCGGACACCGGATTGACCGTCACCGCCAGCGTCGAGGACACCGACACCGCAGCGGCGCTGCCATCCTTTGCGGTGGCGGTCACCGTCAGGTTGAAATCGGCATCGCTGTTGGACGGCGGCTTGATCGCCAGCCCGGCCAGCTTGTCCGGGGTCAGGGTGATCGAGCCGTTGCTGACGGTCAGCGTGTTGCCGGCGCTGTTGCTCAGGGTGGCGCCGGTCGGGATGCCGCTGATGGTGATCGTCAGCGTCTCCGAGCCGTCCAGATCGGTCAGCGCCGGGATGATCGTCAGGGCGATGGGCGTGTCTTCGTTGCCGGTCGCCGGCATGACGCTCAGGGTCGGCGTGTCGGTGACCGGGTTCACCGTAACCAGCAGCGGCGCGCTGGTGCTGGCCGGTGCCGCAGTGCCGTCGGTGGCGATGGCCGTGACGGTCAGGGTGAAGTCGGCGTCGCTGTTCGACGGCGGCGTGATCTTCAGCCCGGCAAGCTGCGCCGGGGTCAGGGTGATCGAGCCGTTGCTGATGGTCAGCGTGTTGCCGGCGCTGTTGCTCAGGCTGGCGCCGGTCGGGATGCCGCTGATGGCGATCGTCAGCGTCTCCGACCCGTCGGTGTCGGTCAGCGCCGGGTTGATCGTCAGCGCAATGGCCGTGTCCTCGTTGCCGGTCGCGGCGGACACTGTCAGGGTCGGGGTGTCGGACACCGCGGCCAGGGTGATCGGCACGGTGACGGTCCTGGTCGCCGTGCTGCCGTTGGACTCGATGCTGACTGCGGTGACGGTCAGGGTGATCGCCGCATCGCTGTTGGCGGGCGGGGTCAGGGTCAGGCCGGTGAGTTGGGCCGGCGTCAGGGTCCAGCTGCCGTCGGCGTTCTTCGTTCCGGCCGACAGCAGCGCGCCCGTCGGCACGCCGGCAATCGTCAGCAGCCCCAGCCGCTCCGACCCGTCGGTGTCGTACAGCGCCACCGAGAGGTTCAGCGGCACGGCAATGTCCTCGGTGCCGGTCAGCGGCGCCCAGGTGATGATCGGCTGGTCGGCGACCGGATCGACGCTGACCCGGAACAGCTGGCTGGTGGTGGCGGTGGCGCCGGTGGAGGCTTCCGTCGTCGTCGCGGTCAGGGTCAGGTTGAAGTCGGTGCCGGCATTGGTCGGCGGCATCAGCTTCAGCCCGGACAGCTGGGCCGCGGTCAGGGCGACCGAGCCGGCGGTCGGCGTCAGAATGGTGCCGTTGGCATCGATCAGCACCGCACCGGCCGGCAGGCCGGACAGCACGATAGCCATCGTCTCCGACCCATCGGTGTCGACCAGCGCCGCCGTCAGGTTCAGCGCGATGGCGGTGTCCTCGCTGCCCGAGGCGTTGGCGACGATGACGGTCGGCGCGTCGGCGACCGCCGTAACGTTCACATGGATGGTGGCGGTGGTGCTCGCCGTGTCCTTGTTGGAGCTTTCCAGGCTGGTGGCGGTCAGCGTCAGGTCCATGCCGCCCGAATAGTTGCGCGGCGGCGTGACGGTCAGGCCCGCCAGTTCCGACGGCTTCAGGGTCCAGGACCCGTCGCCGTTGTTGGAGCCGTGGTTCAGCACGGCACCGGCCGGCAGGCCCGACAGGATGACCGCCATCGTCTCCGACCCGTCGGTGTCGACGAGGCTGGCCGACAGGTTCAGGGCGATTGCGGTGTCCTCCGTCCCCGTCGTGTCATGGACCGTGACGTTCGGCGCGTCGGCGACCGCGGTGTAGGTGACCGAGAAGCTCTTCGTTGACCAGGCGGGGGCCGCCGTGCCGTCCTGGGAGGCCGCCTCCACCGTCAGCGTCACCGTGCCGGAATAGTTGGCGGGCGGCGTCAGCGTCAGGGCCGCGCGGTCGCCGGCCGACAGGCCGGTCAGATCGTAGACGCCGTTGCCGAGCGACGTGCCGCCCGACAGGGTGAAGCCGGCCGGCACCGTCACCCGCAGGGCGGTGATCACCTCGCCGGTGCCGACCAGATCGGTGACCGCGGCGTCGATGGACAGGTTGGCGGCATGATCCTCCAGCGCCGTGGCGGCGCTGACGGAAATGGCCGGGGCGTCGCTGACCGGCGCAACCTCAATGGTCAGCGTCTTGGTCGTGGTCGCCCGGTCGGCGTTGCTGATCTCGCGCGAGACCGCCGTCACCGTCAGCTGGAAGGTGCCGCTGGCATCGTGCGGCGGGGTGAATTTCAGCCCCGCCAGCTGGGCCGGCGTCAAAACCCAGCGCCCGGTGGTGGAGTCGAGATAGCCGGCCGACAGCGAGGCACCGGCCGGCACCCCTTCGATGATGATGCTGGCGAGCGTTTCCGACCCATCGGTGTCGGCCAGCGCGGCGGTGATGTTCAGCGCGACGGCGGTGTCCTCGTTGCCGGACGCCGTCTGCACGGTCAGCAGCGGGCTATCGGCGACGGCGGTGACGGTCACGGCCTGGGTCAGCGTGGTGTGGGCATTGCTGCTGCCCGACACCACGTCGATGGCGAGGGTGAAATCGGCATCGCTGTTCGACGGCGGGGTCAGTTTCAGCCCGTCGAGCTGCGCCTTGGTCAGCGTGATCGAGCCGCCGGTGACGGTCAGCGTGTCGCCGGCCGTGTTGGTCAGGCTGGCGCCGGTCGGAATGCCCGACAGGGTGACCGTGGAGACGTCCTGCCAGTTCGCCAGCCCGTCCTTCAGGCCGAGCGCGACGCCCGTATCCTCGGCGGTGGTCACGGCATGCGGCCGGTCACTGCCGACGCTGGGGTCCAGCACCGGGGGCGGAGGCGGCGGCGGAGGAGGAGGAGGGGGCGGCGGAGGCGGGCTGGTGCCGCCGCCGGTGTTGCCGCCATTGCCCGGATCGGTCGAGCCGCCGCCGGAAGAGGCCGTGGTGGTCCAGCTCAGCACGAAGCTGTCGGACACGCTGGTGTTGCGGTCGCCCTCGCTCTCGATGCTGTAGGGGTTGACCGTCAGCGTGACGCTGGCGGTGTCGACGCTGCCGGCCACCGTGTGGGTGATGCCGGTGGCGTTCGCATCCTTGACGGTCAGCTTCAGACCGCCCTCGGCCAGCGCCGCGGTATAGTCCTCCGCAGTCAGCGTCCAGGTGCCGTTGCCGTTGTCGATGCCGCGCGACAGCACCGTGCCCTTCGGCACGCCGCCGATGGTGACCGCCAGCTTTTCCGACCCGTCGGTGTCGGCCAGAAAGGCGTTCAGGTTCAGCACCAGCCCGTCCGGCACGCCGGCCGTCGACTGGTCATCGACATGGTAGGGCACCGCCGAACCGTCGGCGGCATGCGACACCGGCGCGTCGGCCACCGCGGTGATGGTGACGGTCGGGGTGTAGGTCCTGGTCAGGGTGTCGGTGCCGTCCATCGCCGTCACCTTGACGGTGATGGTGAAGTCGTCGGCGTTGTTGGCCGGCACGATCAGGCGCAGTTTGCCGAGCTTCGCCGGATCGACCGTCCAGCTGCCATTGGCATTCGCGGTCAGCGCGCCGGCATCGCTGCTGGTCAGCGTCACCCCGACCGGCAGGCCGGAGATGACGATGGCGGAAATGTGCTCCGACCCGTCGCTGTCGCCGGTCAGGGCGGAGATGGTCAGCGGGATGCCGCCGATGGCATCCTCCAGCCCGCTGGCGCCGATCGAGACGACCGGCTCATCCGCCTTGGGATCGACGGTGACCGTCAGGTCGCGGGTGTCCTTCAGCGTTCCGCCCGACGTCACACCGTTCACGGTAACGATCGGGGCACCGTTGCTGTCGGTGGTGATGACGTCCACCTTCAGCGAGATGGTACCGGAGAAGTCCTTCTTCGTCGTCAGGGTCAGTTCGTTGCGGTACTCCGCATCGACCGACCAGCGGCCGTTGCCGAGATAGACCAGACCGCTGTCGTGCCCGGGCGCCAGCGACAGCCAGGAGCCCGACGGCAGGTTGCTGACGACCAGCGACAGGCGTTCCGATCCGTCATCGTCGGTCATCAGCAAACTGCCGAGATTCAGGTTGATCGCCGTGTCCTCGTCGCCGCGGGCGGTCAGCGTGCCGTTCGGCGTCACGACGTCGGCCACGCCCTGCACCTCGACATGGACGGACACCGCCGCCGCGTCGGCGAAGGCGCCGTTGGAGCTCTCCGTCGCCCGAGCGGTGAAGGTCAGGTTGAAGCCGGTGTTGGAGTTGGCCGGCGGGGTGATCGTCAACCCGGACAGGTCGGCCTGGGTCAGCACCCATTTGCCCAGGGTGGCGTCGTAATGGCCATGGTTCAGCGTGGCGCCCGCCGGCACGCCACCGACGAGGATGCTGAGGCTTTCCGAGCCGTCGCGGTCGGTCAATGCTGCGACCACCGACAGCGGGATGGCGGTGTCCTCGCGCCCCACCGCGTCGGAGGCCGACAGCACCGGCGTGTCGGCGACGGCGGTGACGGTCACCGTCAGCGACTGCGGCGCCGAGGTGGCGGTGGTCGCCCCCTCCACCGAGGTGGCGGTGATCTTCAGCGTCAGCGTGCCGGAATAGTTCGACGGCGGGGTGAAGGTCAGGCCGGTCAGCTGCGCCGGGGTCAGCGTCCAGCTGCCGTCGGCGTTGTGGATGCCGGCGGACAGTTTCGCCCCTTCCGGCAGGTCGGTGATGGTGATGTGGTCCAGCGTCTCGCCCGTCACGTCGGACAGGTGGGCGTCGATGGACAGCGGGATGGCGGTGTCCTCAAAGCCCGTCGTCGCCACGGGGATGACGATGGGGGCGTCGGCCACGCCGGTGACGGTCACCGTCAGGGTCGCCGGCGCGGAATCGGCGGTCGAGCCGTTCTCGCGCTCGACCGAGGTCGCGACGACGCGGAGGGTGATGGTGCCGGAGAAGTCGTGCGGCGGGGTCAGGCGCAAGCTCGCCAGATCGGCCGCGTTGACCTTCCAGCTGGTGCTGCCGTCGCCTTGGGTGCTCAGGACCGTGCCGAGACTGAGGCTCGCCCCCGCCGGCACGCCGGAGATGGTGACGTAGCCGATGCTCTCCGACCCGTCGGTGTCGGTCAGCGCCGGGGTGATCTTCAGCGCGACCGAGGTGTCTTCATCCGTCGCCGCCGCCGCCGCGGTCACGGTCGGCGCATCGGCCACCGCATCGACGGTGATGGTGCCGGTCGCCGACTTGCTGCCACGCACCGTGCCGGCGCTGGTGCTGTCGATGGTCCCGACCGTCAGGGTGTAGGTGAGATCGGCGTCGGAGTTGCGGGTGGTGACGATCTTCAGGCCCGACACCGTCCAGGTTCCGGCCGATCCGCCGGCCACCAGGGCGCTGGTCGGTATCGTCCAGCTGTAGGTCCCGGTGCCGCTGCGCGTCAGCTCGGTGCCGTTCAGGTACAGCTTGGCGCCGGCGACATCCAGCTGCGCGGCCGACATGGTCAGCCTGACCGTCTCCACAGCCTCGGGGCTGGCGGCATCGACGTCGCTGAGCGTGATGGTCGGGGCGATGGCGATGCCGCCGGCCGCATCCTCGTTGCCGCGCGCGTTCAGCGTGGTCAGCGTGATGGGGTCGGCGACCGGCGCCACCTTGATGGTCTGCGTGGCGGTGGAGCTGCCGCCATAGGCATCGGTCACCGTGAAGGAGAAGGTCTCGGTCCCGCTGAAATCGGCGTCAGGCGTGTAGGTGAAGGTGCCGTCGGCGTTCACCACCAGCGTGCCGTGCGCCAGCCGCACCGGCTGGCCGTTGTCGCCCGGCCCCTTGAAGGTCAGGCTGTCGTCGGTGCGCCCGTTGAGGGTGTCCTGGTCGGTGGCGACGAGGCGGCTGCTGACCGCATTGTCCTCGGTGGTGGCCGTGGTGGTGGCGGTAGCGGTGGCCGTCGGGGTGTAGTTCAGCACCTCGCGCACATTGACCGGCTGGCCGTCGACGTAGATTTCGAGCTTCTCGAAATCCGCGACCTTGATGCCCAGCGCCGTCAGGGTGACGGCGTTGGCGACATCGGTGTCCTTGGTCGCGGCGTTGGGATCGGCCGCCGCCGCCTCGATCAGGTCGCGCAGGGTCCGCAGATCGGCCAGGATCGCAGGGTTGGACATCTGGGCGGAGGTCAGCATCACCCGGAAGGTGTCGATGCCGGCATCGCCATCCTGCAGTTCCGGAGCCGACGCGGTTCCGCCATCGGTGCCGACGGTGAAGATCGACAGGTCGTCGCCGGCCCCGCCATGGATGGTGTCGGTCCCGGCCCCGCCGGTGATGGTGTCGTTGCCGCCGCCGCCGAGCAGGATGTTGGCGCCGCCGTCGCCGGTGATGACGTCGTCGAAGGCCGAGCCGGTGACGTTCTCCAGATTGCGGAGCACGTCGGTGCCCTCGCCGGTGCCGACCCCGGTCGCCAGATTGGCGTTCACCGCGGTCGCCGAGCCGGCGTAGGTGACGGTGTCGTTGCCGGCACCGCCATCGATGGTGTCGTTGCCGGGGCCGCCGGCCAGCAGGTCGTTGTCGTCGCCACCGTCCAGGCTGTCGTCGCCCAGCCCGCCGATCAGGGTGTCGTTGCCGGCCCCGCCGAGGATGGTGTCGTTGCCGTCGCCGCCGTCCAGGCTGTCGTTGCCCTTCGGCGTGTTGCCGAAGCTGATGGTCAGCGTCCGCGGATCGCTGTCGGCGGTGCTGCCGTTCTCCAACTCCTTGGAGGTCGAGACGACGGTGAGGGTGATGGGATGGCTGGTGTCGCCTTCCTGCGCCGTCAGCTTCAGACCGGACAGCTGGGCCTCGGTCAGGGTCCAGGTGCCGTCGGCGTTGAGGGTGCCGGCGCTGAGCGTCGCCCCGGCCGGGACGCCGGAGATCGTCACCTTGGAGATGTATTCCGACCCGTCGCGGTCGGTCACGGCGGGGGTGATCGACAGGGCGACGGTGAAGGTGCCGGTGCCGTCGCCATAGATCACGTCGTCGCCGGCGCCGCCCAGGATGGTGTCGTTGCCCGCGCCGCCCGACAGCGTGTCGTTGCCGGCGGTGCCGGTCAGCGTGTCGTTCTGCCCGACCGCCAGATCGTAGGAGACCGGCGTGACGGAAACGGTCGGCTTGTCGGCCACGGCGACGACGGTGACGGCCAGGGTCGTCTGCACCGAGACCGGGGACAGGCCGCGGTCCGTCGCCGTGGCGGTGACGGTCAGGGTGAAATCGACGTCGCTGTCGGCCTTCGGAGTGATCTTCAGGTTGGCCAGCTGGGCCTGGGTCAGGGTCCAGCTGGTGGTGCCGTTGCTTTCCATCACATAGGTGCCGGCGCTGAGCGTCGCCCCGGCGGGAACGCCGGTGATCTTGACGCTCAGGCTCTCCGACCCGTCGAGATCGGTCAGGGCCGACCTGATGTCCAGCGCAATCGCGGTGTCTTCGTTGCCGCTCGCCGCGGTGACGGTCAGCGTCGGGGTGTCGGTCACCGGGTTGACGGTGACCACCAGCGGCAGGGTCGTGGTCGCCTCCGCAGCACCGCGGTCCTTGGAAACAGCGGTCACCGACAGGGTGAAGTCATCGTCGCTGTTCAGCGGCGGCGTGATCTTCAACCCGGCAAGCTGATCGGGATTGAGCGTGATCGATCCGTTGGTGACCGTCAGCGTGCCGTTCAGCGTGTTGACCAGCGTCGCACCGGCCGGAATGCCGCTGATGCGGATCGTCAGCACCTCCGACCCGTCGGTGTCGACCAGCGCCGGGGTGATCGTCAGCGGAATGGCGGTGTCTTCGTTACCGGTGACGGCGGTGACGCTCAGCGTCGGCGCGTCGGACACTGGGTTGACGGTGACCGGCAGGGTCTGGGTCACGCTGACCGCGTCGGCAACGCCGTCCTTGGCGGTCGCAGTGACGGTGAGGGTAAAGTCGTCGTCGCTGTTCAGCGGCGGGGTGATCTTGAGCCCGGCAAGCTGATTGGGGTTCAGCGTGATCGAACCGTTGCTGACCGTCAGCGTGCCGTTCAGCGTGTTGGCGAGGATCGCGCCGGTCGGGATGCCGCTGATGGTGATCGTCAGGGTTTCCGACCCGTCGGTATCGGTCAGCGCCGGGCTGATCGTCAGCGCAATCGCCGTGTCTTCATTGCCCGTCGCCGCGGTGACGCTCAGCGTTGGCGTGTCGGTGACCGGATCGACGGTGACATGCAGAGTCTGGCTCGTCGTCGCGACCGGTGCGCTGCCGTCCTTGGCGATTGCGGTGACCGTCAGGTCGAAGTCCACGTCGCTGTTGTTCGGCGGCGTGATCTTCAGGCCGGTCAGCTGGTCCTTCGTCAGGGTCCAGGTGGTGGTGCCATTGCTTTCCGTAACCGAGCTGCCGGCACTCAGCGTCGCCCCGGCGGGGACACCGGAAATCCGGATGCTCAGCGTCTCCGAGCCGTCGGTGTCGGTCAGCGCCGGGTTGATCGTCAGCGGGATCGCCGTGTCTTCATCGCCACGGGCGGCGGACACCGACAGGGACGGGGTGTCCGACACCGGATTGACGGTGACCACCAGCGGCGCACTGACGCTGACCGGAGCGGCGACGCCATCCTTGGCGGTCGCGGTCACGGTCAGGGTGAAGTCATCGTCGCTGTTCGACGGCGGGGTGATCTTCAGACCGGCAAGCTGGTCGGGATTGAGCGCGATCGAGCCGTTGCTGACCGTCAGCGTGCCGTTCAGCGTGTTGACCAGCGTTGCGCCTGCCGGAATGCCGCTGATGGTGATGGTCAGCACCTCCGACCCGTCCAGATCGGTCAGGGCCGGGGTGATCGACAGCGCAATCGCCGTGTCTTCGTCGCCACTCGCGGCGGAAACGCTCAGCGTCGGGGTGTCGGTCACTGGATCGACGGTGACGTGCAGGGTCTGGGTCGCCGTCGCCACCGGGGCGTTGCCGTCCTTGGCAATCGCGGTAACCGTCAGGTCGAAGTCCAGGTCGCTGTTCGACGGCGGCGTGATCTTCAGGCCGGCCAACTGCTGAGGCGTCAGCGTCCAGGTGGTCGTGCCATTGCTTTCCGTAACCGAAGTGCCGGCGCTCAGCGTCGCTCCGGCCGGGACGCCGGCAACGGTGATCGACAGCGTCTCCGAGCCGTCGGTGTCGGTCAGGGCCGGGCTGATGGTCAGCGGGATGGCGGTGTCTTCATCGCCACGAGCAGCCGAAACCGACAGGGTCGGGGTGTCGGTGACCGGATCGACGGTGACATGCAGGGTCTGGCTCGTCGTCGCGACCGGCGCGCTGCCATCCTTGGCGATTGCGGTGACCGTCAGGTCGAAATCCACGTCGCTGTTCGACGGCGGCGTGATCTTCAAGCCAGCAAGCTGCTGAGGCGTCAGCGTCCAGGTGGTCGTGCCGTTCTGCTCGGTGACCGAGGTACCGGCGCTCAGCGTTGCGCCGGCCGGAACGCCGGCAATGGTGATCGTCAGCGTCTCCGAGCCGTCGGTGTCGGTCAGCGCCGGGCTGATCGTTAGCGGGATGGCAGTGTCTTCGTCACCGCGGGCGGCCGAAACCGACAAGGTCGGGGTGTCGGTCACCGGGTTGACGGTCACCGCCAGGGTCTGGGTCACGCTGACCGCGTCGGCGACGCCGTCCTTGGCGGTTGCGGTGACGGTGAGCGTGAAGTCGTCGTCGCTGTTCAGCGGCGGGGTGATCTTGAGCCCGGCAAGCTGATTGGGGTTCAGCGTGATCGAACCGTTGCTGACCGTCAGCGATCCATTCAGCGTGTTGGCGAGCGTCGCACCGGCCGGAATGCCGCTGATGGTGATCGTCAGCACCTCCGACCCGTCGGTGTCGGTCAGGGCCGGGCTGATGGTCAGCGCAATCGCGGTGTCTTCGTTGCCCGTCGCCGCGGTGACGCTCAGCGTCGGAGTATCGGTCACCGGATTGACGATGACAGCCAGCGGCGCGCTGACGCTGACCGGAGCGGCAACGCCATCCTTGGCGGTCGCCGTGACGGTGAGAGTAAAGTCGTCGTCGCTGTTGTGCGGCGGCGTGATCTTCAACCCGGCAAGCTGATTGGGGTTCAGCGTGATCGAGCCGTTGGTGACCGTCAGCGATCCATTCAGCGTGTTGGCAAGCGTTGCGCCCGCCGGAATGCCGCTGATGGTGATCGTCAGCACCTCCGACCCATCCAGATCGGTCAGTGCCGGGCTGATAGTCAGCGCAATCGCCGTGTCTTCATTGCCGCTGGCTGCGGAAACGCTCAGCGTCGGGGTGTCGGTGACCGGATCGACAGTGACATGCAGGGTCTGGCTCGTCGTCGCGACGGGTGCGCTGCCGTCCTTGGCAATCGCAGTGACCGTCAGGTCGAAATCCACATCGCTGTTGGCCGGCGGCGCGATCTTCAAGCCGGCAAGCTGCTGAGGCGTCAGCGTCCAGGTGGTGGTGCCATCCGGCTGAGTAACAGCGGTGCCAGCGCTCAGCGTCGCACCAGCCGGAACGCCGGCGACGGTGATCGTCAGCGTCTCCGAGCCGTCGGTGTCCGTCAGCGCCGGGCTGATCGTCAGCGGGATGGCGTTGTCTTCATCACCGCGGGCGGCGGATACGGACAGAGCCGGGGTGTCGGTCACCGGGCTGACGGTCACCGCCAGGGTCTGCGTCACCGACACCGGATTGGCAACGCCATCCTTGGCCGTCGCGGTGACAATGAGCGTGAAGTCGTCGTCACTGTTCGACGGCGGCGTGATCTTCAGACCGGCAAGCTGGTCCGGCGTCAGCGTAATCGAACCATTGCTGATGGTCAGCGTGTTGCCGGCTGTATTGCTGAGGCTGGCGCCGCTCGGAATCCCACTGATGGTGATCGTCAGCGTCTCCGATCCATCCAGATCGGTCAGCGCCGGGCTGATCGCCAGCGCAATCGCCGTGTCTTCGTTGCCGCTCGCCGCGGTGACGCTCAGCGTCGGCGTGTCGGTCACCGGATCGACGGTGACATGCAGGGTCTGGCTCGTCGTCGCGACCGGCGCGCTGCCGTCCTTGGCGATCGCGGTGACCGTCAGGTCGAAATCCACATCGCTGTTGACCGGCGGCGTGATCTTCAGACCGGCAAGCTGCTGAGGCGTCAGCGTCCAGGTGGTCGTGCCATCCGGCTGAGTAACAGCGGTGCCGGCGCTCAACGTTGCACCGGCCGGAACGCCGGCGATGGTGATCGTCAGCGTCTCCGAGCCGTCGGTGTCGGTCAGCGCCGGGCTGATCGTCAGCGGAATGGCAGTGTCTTCGTCACCGCGGGCGGCGGATACGGACAGGGTCGGAGTGTCCGACACCGGGTTGACGGTCACCAGCAGCGGCGCACTGGTGCTGGCCGGCGCCGCGCTCCCGTCCTTGGCGGTCGCGGTGACGGTGAGGGTGAAGTCATCGTCGCTGTTCACCGGCGGCGTGATCTTCAGCCCGGCAAGCTGGTCGGGGTTCAGAGTGATCGAGCCGTTGGTAACGGTCAGCGTGCCGTTCAGCGTGTTGGTGAGCGTCGCACCCGCCGGAATGCCGGCGATGGTGACGGTCAGCACCTCCGACCCGTCGGTGTCGGTCAAAGCCGGCGTGATCGACAGCGCAATCGCGGTGTCCTCGTTGCCCGTCGCCGCCGTGACACTCAGCGAAGGAGTATCCGACACCGGGCTGACGGTCACCGGCAGGGTCTGGCTGACCGAAACCGGGTTGGCGACGCCGTCCTTGGCGGTCGCGGTGACGGTGAGCGTGAAGTCCGCATCGCTGTTCAGCGGCGGCGTGATCTTCAAGCCGGCAAGCTGGTCCGGCGTCAACGTGATCGAACCGTTGCTGATCGTCAGCGTGTTGCCGGCCGTGTTGCTGAGGCTGGCGCCGCTCGGAATCCCGCTGATGGTGATCGTCAGCGTCTCCGACCCATCCAGATCGGTCAGGGCCGGGCTGATCGCCAGCGCAATCGCCGTGTCTTCGTTGCCGCTCGCGGCGGAAACGCTCAGCGTCGGGGTGTCGGTCACCGGATCGACGGTGACGTGCAGAGTCTGGCTCGTCGTCGCGACCGGCGCGCTGCCGTCCTTGGCGATTGCGGTAACCGTCAGGTCGAAATCCACGTCGCTGTTCGATGGCGGCGTGATCTTTAGGCCGGCCAACTGCTGAGGCGTCAGCGTCCAGGTCGTCGTGCCGTCCTGCTGGGTAACGGCAATGCCAGCGCTCAGCGTCGCACCGGCCGGAACGCCGGCGACGGTGATCGTCAGCGTCTCCGAGCCGTCGGTGTCCGTCAGCGCCGGGCTGATCGTCAGCGGAATGGCGGTGTCCTCATCGCCGCGGGCGGCCGAAACGGACAGGGTCGGAGTGTCAGACACCGGATTGACGGTCACCGACAGCGGTGCGCTGACGCTGACCGGAGCGGCAACACCGTCCTTCGCAGTGGTCGTGACGGTCAGGGTGAAGTCAGCGTCGCTGTTGTTCGGCGGCGTGATTTTCAAACCGGCAAGCTGGTCCGGCGTCAGCGTGATCGAACCGTTGCTGATGGTCAGCGTATCGCCAGCCGTGTTGCTGAGGCTGGCACCTGCCGGGATGCCGCTGATGGTGACGGTCAGCGTTTCCGAGCCGTCGGTGTCGGTCAGGGCCGGGTTGATCGCCAGCGCAATCGCGCTGTCTTCGTTGCCGGTCGCCGCGGTGACGCTCAGCGTCGGGGTATCGGTCACCGGATTGACGGTAACCACCAACGGTGCGCTGACGCTGGCCGGAGTGGCAACGCCATCCTTGGCCGTGGCGGTGACGGTCAGGGTGAAGTCACCGTCACTGTTCACCGGCGGCGTGATCTTGAGCCCGGCCAACTGGTCGGGGTTCAGCGTGATCGAGCCGTTGGTAAATGTCAGTGATCCATTCAGCGTGTTGGCGAGCGTCGCACCGGTCGGGATGCCGCTGATCGTGATCGTCAGCGCTTCCGATCCGTCCAGATCCGTCAACGCCGGGCTGATCGACAGCGCAATCGCCGTGTCTTCGTTGCCGCTCGCGGCGGTGACCGACAGAGTCGGGGTATCGGTGACCGGATCGACGGTGACATGCAGGGTCTGGCTCGTCGTCGCAATCGGCGCGTTGCCATCCTTGGCAATCGCGGTGACCGTCAGGTCGAAGTCCACGTCGCTGTTCGACGGCGGCGTGATCTTCAACCCGCCCAGTTGCTGAGGCGTCAGCGTCCAAGTCGTCGTGCCGTCCTGCTGGGTAACGGCAATGCCAGCGCTCAGCGTCGCTCCCGCCGGAACTCCGGCGACGGTGATCGTCAGCGTCTCCGAGCCGTCGGTGTCGGTCAGCGCCGGGCTGATCGTCAGCGGGATGGCAGTGTCTTCGTCACCGCGGGCGGCCGAAACCGACAGGGTCGGGGTGTCGGTCACCGGGCTGACAGTCACCGCCAGGGTCTGCGTCACCGAAACCGGGTCGGCAACGCCATCCTTTGCGGTCGCGGTTACGGTCAGGGTGAAGTCATCGTCGCTGTTCGACGGCGGCGTGATCTTCAGACCGGCAAGCTGGTCCGGCGTCAGAGTGATCGAACCGTTGCTGATCGTCAGCGTGTTGCCGGCCGTGTTGCTGAGGCTGGCGCCGCTCGGAATGCCGCTGATGGTGATCGTCAGGGTTTCCGACCCATCCAGATCGGTCAGGGCCGGGGTGATCGCCAGCGCAATCGCCGTGTCTTCGTTGCCACTCGCCGCTGTGACGCTCAGCGTCGGGGTGTCGGTCACCGGATCGACGGTGACATGCAGAGTCTGGCTCGTCGTCGCGACCGGCGCGCTGCCGTCCTTGGCGATTGCGGTAACCGTCAGGTCGAAATCCACGTCGCTGTTGGCCGGCGGCGTGATCTTCAGGCCGGCCAACTGCTGAGGCGTCAGCGTCCATGTGGTCGTACCGTTCTGCTCGGTGACCGAGGTGCCGGCGCTCAGCGTTGCACCGGCCGGAACGCCGGCGACGGTGATCGTCAGCGTCTCCGAGCCGTCGGTGTCCGTCAGCGCCGGGCTGATCGTCAGCGGAATGGCGGTGTCCTCATCGCCGCGGGCGGCCGAAACGGACAGGGTCGGAGTGTCAGACACCGGATTGACGGTCACCGACAGCGGTGCGCTGACGCTGACCGGAGCGGCAACACCGTCCTTCGCAGTGGTCGTGACGGTCAGGGTGAAGTCAGCGTCGCTGTTGTTCGGCGGCGTGATTTTCAAACCGGCAAGCTGGTCCGGCGTCAGCGTGATCGAACCGTTGCTGATGGTCAGCGTATCGCCAGCCGTGTTGCTGAAGCTGGCACCTGCCGGGATGCCGCTGATGGTGACGGTCAGCGTTTCCGAGCCGTCGGTGTCGGTCAGGGCCGGGTTGATCGCCAGCGCAATCGCGCTGTCTTCGTTGCCGGTCGCCGCGGTGACGCTCAGCGTCGGGGTATCGGTCACCGGATTGACGGTAACCACCAGCGGTGCGCTGGCGCTGGCCGGAGTGGCAACGCCATCCTTGGCCGTGGCGGTGACGGTCAGGGTGAAGTCATCGTCGCTGTTCGACGGCGGCGTGATCTTCAATCCGGCAAGCTGGTCCGGCGTCAGCGTGATCGAGCCGTTGTTGACCGTCAGCGTGCCGTTAAGGGTGTTGGCGAGCGTTGCTCCGGTCGGGATGCCGCTGATCGTGATCGTCAGCGCTTCCGATCCGTCCAGATCCGTCAACGCCGGGCTGATCGACAGCGCAATCGCCGTGTCTTCATTGCCGCTCGCCGCGGTGACCGACAGAGTCGGGGTGTCGGTGACCGGATCGACGGTGACATGCAGGGTCTGGCTCGTCGTCGCGACGGATGCGCTCCCATCCTTGGCAATCGCGGTGACCGTCAGGTCGAAATCCACGTCGCTGTCGGCCGGCGGCGTGATCTTCAAGCCGGTAAGCTGCTGAGGCGTCAGCGTCCAGGTGGTCGTGCCGTCCGGCTGGGTGACCGACGTGCCGGCGCTCAGCGTCGCACCGGCCGGAACTCCGGCGACGGTGATCGTCAGCGTCTCCGAGCCGTCGGTGTCGGTCAGCGCCGGGCTGATCGTCAGCGGGATGGCGGTGTCTTCGTCACCGAGGGCGGCGGACAGGGACAGGGTCGGGGTGTCGGTCACCGGGTTGACGGTCACCGCCAGGATCTGCGTCACCGAAACCGGGTCGGCGACGCCATCCCTGGCCGTCGCCGTGACGGTCAGCGAGAAATCCGCATCGCTGTTCTCAGGCGGGGTGATCGCCAGCCCCGCCAGCTGACCCGGCGTCAGGGTGATCGCCCCGCCGGAAATGGTCAGCGGATCGCCGGCCGTGTTGGTCAGCACCGCTCCGGCCGGGATGCCGCTGATGGTGATCGTCAGCGTCTCCGAGCCATCCAGATCGGTCAGGGCCGGGCTGATCGACAGCGGGATCGCCGTGTCTTCGCTGCCGGTGGCCGCCGTGACGCTCAAGGTCGGCGTATCGGTGACCGGGGTCACCGTGACCGTCAGGGGAGCGCTGACGCTGACCGGATCGGCACCGCCGTCCCGGGCGGTGGCGGTGACGGTCAGGGTGAAATCCACGTCGCTGTTGGCCGGCGGCGTGATCGTCAGGCCGGCCAGCTGGTTCGGCGACAGCGTGATCGACCCGTTGCCGATCGTCAGCGTGTCGCCCGCACTGTTCTTCAGGCTCGCGCCGACGGGAATGCCGCTGATCGTAATGCTCAGCGATTCCGAGCCGTCGGTGTCCGTCAGGGCCGGTGAGATGACCAGCGGAATGGCCGTGTCTTCGTTGCCGCTCGCCGCGGTGACCGACAGGGTCGGGGTGTCGGTCACCGGGTTGACGGTGATGGCCAGCGGAGCGCTGACGCTCACCGGCGCGGCGGTGCCGTCCTGCGCGGTCGTGGTCACGGTCAGGGTGAAGTCGGCGTCGCTGTTGGCCGGCGGCGTGATCCGGAGGCCCGCCAGCTGACCGGGCGTCAGCGTGACCGCACCGTTGCTGATCGACAGCGTGTCGCCCGCCGCGTTGGCGAGGCTGGCACCGGCGGGGATGCCGCTGATCGTGATGCTCAGCGTCTCCGACCCGTCGGTATCGGTCAGCGCCGGGGTGATCGTCAGCGGGATCGCGGAGTCTTCGTTGCCGGTCGCCGCACTGACGCTCAGCGTCGGGGTATCGGTCACCGGGTTCACCGTGACCACCAGCGGCAGGCTGGTGCTGGCCGGCGCGGCGCTGCCGTCGCGGCTGGTCGCCGTGACGGTGAGCGTGAAATCGGCGTCGCTGTTCAGCGGCGGGGTGATCGCCAGCCCCGCCAGCTGGCCCGGCGTCAGGGTGATCGAGCCGCCGGAAACCGTCAGCACCTCGCCGGCCGCATTGGTCAGGACCGCACCGGTCGGAATGCCGGCGATGGTGACCGTCAGCGTCTCCGAACCGTCGGTGTCGGTCAGCGCCGGGCTGATCGACAGCGGAATCGCCGTATCCTCGGCACCGGTGACGGCCGAGACGCCGAGCGTCGGCGTGTCGGAGACCGGATTGACCGTGACCGGCAGCGTGGCGGTGACGCTGTTGGGCGCGGCGGTGCCGTCGGTGCTGGTGGCCGTCACGGTCAGGCTGAAACTGTCGCCGCTGTTGGCCGGCGGGGTCAGCGTCAGGCCGGGGATCTGCGATGCGGTCAGCACGATGCTGCCGTTGACCACCGTCAGCACCGCGCCGGAGGCGTCGCGCAGAACCGCGCCGTCCGGGATGCCGGCCAGGGTGACGGTCAGCACCTCCGTCCCGCCGGTGTCGGTCAGGGCGGCGGCGATGTTCAGGGCGATGGCGCTGTCCTCGTCACCGGACACCCCGTTCACCGTCAGGCTGGGCGTGTCGGACACCGGTGCGGGTGCGGGCGTGGGCGCAGGCGTGGGCGTCGAGGGTGCGGCGACGGCGGGGGCGACCACCGCGGCGGCCTGCAGGAAGGTCACGCCCTCAGCGGCGGGAACCGCCCCGTTGTCGATCACCTGATCGGGCGTCTCGGGCATGGGGATGTCCGACGCCGCAACCTCGAGCGGGTCGTAGGCCGAGGTCGTGCGCGCAGTCGACAGCAGCTCCGCCCGCTCCGACATCCTGCCGGCGGCACCGCGGCCCTCCCCGTCCGTCGGGCCGGAGCCCTCGGGACCGGCCGGGCCGGAACCGCGGGTGCCTTCGGTGCGCAGCACGTCGCCGTTCAGCAGCAGCGCGTTCACCGCCTGGTCGGCGGCGACCGCCACCGATTCGCCGACGACGGCACCGGTCTGCACCGCGCCGCCCACCATCAGATCCTCGGCGCCGCGATAGTCGGTCTGGACATAGCCCAGCGTATCGTCGGGCCGCTGCAGCTGTACGGAACTCGCCTCATGGATGACGCCGCCCAGGCGGGTGCCGTCGACCTGCTGGAGAAGGGTCAGATCATCCAGGATTTGACGATCGTCGACAGCCGGGACCTTACCCTGAACCGCTTCCTCAGCCATCTGACCGCTCCATAAATCGGGTGCAAAATCGCACCGCACCACGTGTCACGACCCTAGGTTCTAACGCTCCTACTTGCTTGTGATAAGAAACATCCTGTGATGAGTTTCAACAGCTTGGACGCTGAACCGCCGGATGGGACCACCGCTCCGAAACCGCTGGCGGCAACAAAATCCCTTGGGGCGCTTGGGTTTTTACCGCTTTAGCGCAAGCTCCGAAGGGCCGCTGGCAAAGCACTTTGTCACTCGGTTGCCTTTTGTTGCTATTCGCGGATTTACCTATCACTAGCAAATATGGTGTTGATTAGCGCTCGGTTAACTCCGTGAAACAGGTCCATCCGCTTGCAGCCCGCCCCTCAGCCCACTTCCCGCACCACATCGTCCGCCGACTCGGCCAAGGCTTCGGCCGGCCGGGACCGGGCCGACAGCAACCGGGCTGCCGAGAAGGCGGCGCGGCGCCTGCTGTCCGGCATGCTGGGCCCGCGCCGCGACCGGGGGATGCTGATCCTCGCATCCTTCGCGCTGAACATCTTCGGGCTGGCCCTGCCGGTCACGCTGCTGCACGTCTATGACCGCATCCTGCCGAACGAATCCTACGGCACCATGCTTCTGCTCGGCATCGGCTGCGGGGCGGCGGCAGTGATGGAGGCGATCCTGCGGGTGGCGCGCTCGGCGCTGACCACCTGGATGGGGGCGAGGATCGAGCACCAGTCAAGCGCGTCGCTGATCGACCGGCTGATGCACATGCCGCTGAACGCCTTTTCCCAACAGGGAATCGGCACCCATTTCGAGGTTTACCGCGCCATCAAGCTGGTGCGGGAATTCTATTCGGGCCAGGCGCTGCAATCGGCCATCGACATCCCCTTCGCCATTCTCTACCTGGGCCTGATCGCCCTGCTGGCCGGCTGGCTGGCGGCGATCCCGGTGGCGGTGCTGGGGCTTTTCCTGATCGTCGGCGCCGTGCTGGGCCGGCGGATGCGCCGGGCGCTGGAAAGCCGCCACACGCTGGAGGAGCGGCGCCTGAACTTCATCAGCGAGGTGCTGGGCGGCGTCCACACCGTGAAGGGCCTGGGGGCCGAGGCCGGCCTGCTGCGCCGTCACGAGCGCCTGCAACAAGGGTGCAGCGAGGAGGACTTCACCGTCGCCCGCCTCAGCGGCACCGCCTCCGTCGTCGCCGGCACGCTGGCGCAGTCGACGATGATGCTGGTGGTTCTGCTGGGCAGCGTGTCGGTGATCGACGGGGCGATGACCACCGGCGTGCTCACCGCCTGCTCGATGCTGGCCGGGCGCTGCGTGCAGCCGGTGCAGGCGCTGTTCGACCGCTGGGTGCGCTACCAGTCGGTGTCGCTGGCCCTGCGCCGCATCGGTCATGTCCTGCTGGAGGTCGGAGCCGACGGCGCCGCACCGTCGGCCGGCCGGGATGGAAATTCCGAGTCGGACGGTGCGGTCGCCACGCCGCTGGCTCCCGGCTCCATCGAGATGGACAAGGTCACCTTCGCCTATGACCGCGGACCGGAGATCCTGAGCGGCCTGTCGCTGAGCGTCGGGCCGGGCGAGTTCCTGGGCGTGGTGGCGACCAACAGTTCGGGCAAGACGACGCTTCTGCGCCTGATCCTGGGGGTGCTGCGGCCGCGGTCCGGCGAGGTCCGGGTCGGCGTGCGCACCTTGACCGGGGCCGACGCCATGATCGGCATCGGCGGCGTCGTCTATGTCGGCGAGCATCCGGAGCTGTTCAAAGGCACCATCCTGCAGAACCTGACGCTGTTCGACCCCAGCCGGGCCGATCTGGCGATGGAGGTTTGCCGGCGCCTTGGCCTCGACCGCCGCATCGCCAGCCTGCCGCAGGGCTACGAGACCATCGTCGGCGACGCCTCGCAGGAGGCGCTGCCGCGCGGCGCGCGGCAGATGATCTGCCTGGCCCGCGCGCTGGTCCGCGAGCCGGCCGTCCTGCTGCTGGACGAGCCAAATTCCTCGCTCGACGTCGAGTCCGACAAGGCGTTCCGCCGCGCGCTCGACGAGCTGCGCGGCAGCGTCACCATCCTGCTGGTCAGCAGCCGCCCATCGCTGCTGTCGCTGGCCGACCGGGTGGTGCAGATCGTCGACGGCCATGCGGTGGCCCGCAACCCTGCCGCCGAGGCCGTCGGCGGACAGCCGGCGCTGGTGGCTCCCGTCTCCAGCGCCCCGGCACCAGAGGCCGAGGCCGGCGCCGATGCGGAGCCGATCCGCGCCGCCCATGACGACGGCGACATCCTGCGCCGCCGGCTGGCCGAGGCATCGGCCGTCGGCGCCTGCATGGTGCCGCTGCTCGACGCGCTGGGCTGGCGCGGTGCGCCGCAGACGCTGGCCGAAGCCCTGCCCCACTTCTCCGAGGTGCAGACGGTGGAGGAGCTGTGCGACGTGTTCCAGCGCCTGCATTTCGAGGGGCGCAGCCTGCGCTTCGACCTCGGCCGGCCGGAGCCGTCGCTGCTGCCCTGCCTGTTCCGTGCCCGCGACGGCGGCATCTACACGCTGCTGTCCGCCGATGCCGACGGCGTCACCGCCTTCAGCGGCCAGTCCCGCGAAACGGTGACGCTGAACTACGGCAAGGGCACGGCCTACGTCTTCACGCCGCTGGAGACCGCCTCCGGCGCCGGGAACCAGAACTGGGTCGGTTCGGTCATCCACGCCTATTTCCCGCTGCTGTGGGCGGTGCTGGGGCTGAGTGCCGTCATCAACCTGCTGTCGGTCGCCGCCCCGCTCTTCACCATGGCGATCTATGACAAGGTGATCGGCACCGGGTCGTTCGACACGCTGGCGACCATCGCCGTCGGCGCCTTCCTGGTGATCGCCGGCGACTTCGCCCTGCGCCAGATCCGCGGCCGGGCGCTGGCCCATGCCGGCTCGCGCATCGCCCGCACCGTCAGCAACGCCACCATCGACCGCATCCTGATGCTGCCGGTCGGCATGAGCGAGCGGGCGGCCATCGGCACGCAGATCGCGCGGGTGAAGGACCTGGAGTCGATCCGCGATTTCATCAGCCAGGGGCAGGTGGCGGCGCTGTTCGACGTGCCCTTCGCCCTGTTCTATCTGGGCGTGATGGCGGTGCTGGGCGGACCGCTGGCTCTCGTCCCGCTGGCCGCCGTGCTGGTCACCGCCGCCATCGGCGCCGCCGTCCACCCGCTGGTGCGCGCCCGCACCGGCACCACCGCGCGCGCCGACACCGAACGGCAGGAATTCTTCGTCGAGATGGTCGCCAAGATGCCGGCCCTGCGCGCCATCGGCGGGCTGGCCCACTGGCGCGACCGCTATGACCGGCTGTCGGCCCGCACCGCCCGGTCGGGCCACACCGCCGCCAACCTGTCGGCGACCCATGCGGCGCTGGCCGGGCTGGTGGTGCCGGTGGCGGGATTGGCTACCGTCGGCGTCGGCGCCCTCCAGGTCTTCGCCGGCACCATGACGCCGGGCGCGCTGATGGCGTCGATGATGCTGCTGTGGCGGGTGATGGTGCCGTTGCAGACCGCCGTCTCCATGCTGCCGCGCATCGAGCAGCTGCGTGCCAACGCCCGCCAGATCAACGGTCTGATGAGCATCCGGCCGGAGCGCGAGCCGCGTTGCGCCACCTTGCAGCCGCGCCGGCTGAAGGGCGAGGTGTCCTTCTCGCGCGTGTCGCTGCGCTACCGCAACGATGCCGATCCGGCGCTGGTCGGCGTGACGTTCAATGTCAAGCCGGGGCAGATCGTCGCCATCGTCGGGCCGGACGGCGCCGGCAAGTCGTCGCTGCTGAAGGTGATGCTGGGGCTCTATGCGCCGCAGGCCGGCAATGTGCGCGTCGACGGCGTCGACATCCGCCAGATGGACCCGGTCGACCTGCGCAAGTCCATCGGCTATGTGCCGCAGGCCAGCTCGCTGTTCTACGGCACCATCGCGCAGAACCTGCGCTTCGCCGACCAGACTGCCGACGAGGCCGAACTGCGCTGGGCGCTGTCGCTGGCCGGCGCGCTGGACGAGGTGGAGGCGCTGCCGCGCGGGCTGGACACCCGCATCGGCGACAACCAGTCGCTGCGCCTGTCGCCCAGCCTGACCCAGAAGATCTGTCTGGCCCGCGCCTACATACGCCGTCCGCGCATCCTGCTGCTGGACGAGCCGGCGAGCCGGCTGGACTTCGAGGGCGACAAGGCGCTGCACGCGGCGCTGGCCGCCCTGCGCGGCCACAGCACCATCTTCCTGGTCACCCACCGGCCGAGCCACCTGACGCTGGCCGACACGGTGCTGACCATGGATGCCGGCATGATCGGCCCCGCCGCCCCGGCCGGCGGCCTGCCCGGCCCCCGTCCGGTCGGTCCCGGAACAGGCCCGGGAGGCGGCCCTGGTGGCGGCAACAGCGTCGCCAACGGCATCGCCGGGGCGCTGCTGGGTGGGATCGGGCTGCAACGCCCGCCCGGCGTCGCCGCCACGCCACAACGCTGATCCGGGCGCTGACGCCTTTCGCTCTTTCCTCCAGTCCCGTGTGAACCGCAAAATGGCCGCTTCAGACCTCGCCCGCCCCACCGGCAAATCGCTCAGCGCCGACGATGCGACGCTGTCGCTGGTCCGCGCCACCATCGTCGTGCTGGTCCTGCTGATGGCGGCCCTGCTGACCTGGGCCACGCTGATGCCGGTCAAGGAGGCCGTCGTCACCGCCGGGCAGGTGGTCCCGTCCGGCAACGCCCAGGTCGTCCAGCATCTGGAGGGCGGCATCGTGTCGTCCATCCTGGTCAAGGAAAGCGATCTGGTGGAGGCCGGCCAGCCGCTGCTCGTCTTCGATCCCAAGCAGGTCCAGGCGGAGCGCGAGCAGATGAACG
The DNA here is from genome assembly GCF_042604635.1 of Azospirillum sp. A26. Classification (NCBI taxonomy): domain Bacteria; kingdom Pseudomonadati; phylum Pseudomonadota; class Alphaproteobacteria; order Rhodospirillales; family Azospirillaceae; genus Azospirillum; species Azospirillum sp. A26. The sequence goes on from NZ_CP170473.1 coordinate 815,890, forward strand.
CCCGTCTGCTGACGCTGGAACTGCGGGCGGAGCGGCTGCGCGCCTTCGCCGCCGGGCGGGCCCCCGATTTCGCCCGCGTTTCCGGCCCCGACACGCCGCAGACGGAGTCGCAGGTCGCCGACCAGAAGCTGATCTACGACACCCAGCGCCAGGCCCGCGACACCGCCATCGCTGTCCTGCGCGCCCAGGTGTCGCAGCGCGAGGCGGAGCTGGCGCTGTATGAGGGGCAACTGGCCAACATCAAGGACCAGATCACCTTCATCACCGGATCGGTCGACATCCGCAACAAGCTGGAATCGATGGGCTTGTCGTCGAAGCTGCAATCGCTGGAAACCCAGCGCGAGCAGTCGCGCCTGATGGGCGAGCAGCGGCGGATCGAGGGCCAGATCATCGCCACCGGCCAAGCGATCACCGAGGCCGGGAACCGCATCCTCGACCAGTCGGCCAAGCTGTCGCAGGACGCCGTCACCGAGATGGGCACCGTCACCGCCGAGATCGCCCAACTGCGCGAGGCCCGCGCCAAGCTCGACGACCGTGCCCAGCGCTTGACCGTGCTGTCGCCGGTGCGCGGGCTGGTGCAGGATCTGCGGGTCAACACCATCGGCGCGGTGGTGCCGGAAGGCGGCGTGCTGATGCAGGTCGTCCCGGTCGACCATGAAATGACGGTGGAGGCGCATGTCACCCCGCGCGACGTCGGCCATCTCCAGGTCGGGCAGGAGGCGACGGTCAAGGTGCTGACCTACGACTTCGCCCGTTACGGCGCCATCACCGGCAAGCTGCTGCGCATCTCCGCCTCCACCTTCCTGGACGAGCAGCACCGCCCCTATTACAAGGCGGTCGTTGCGCTCAGCCGCAACCATGTCGGCCGCGACGACATCCAGCACCCGGTGCTTCCCGGCATGACCACCCAGGTCGAGCTGCCCACCGGCGAACGGTCGCTGCTGGAATATCTGCTGAAGCCGATCTACTTCGCCCTGTCCGACAGCTTCAACGAGCGGTGAGGATATCGGCCGTCCCCTCTTCCCGCCGGGGAGAGGGGACGGCGGCCACCCTCTGCAAACGCTCCACAAACGCAAAAAGGCCGCCGGTCCTGACTGGACGGGCGGCCGACATGGGAACGGTGTAAAGGGTCAGTAGGCGCCGAGCGACCGGGCGACGGCGGTGAATTCCTCGGCGAGCCAGCCTTCCTGCCGGATCAGGTGTCCCATCAGCTGCTTCAGCGCCGCTTCATAGGCCTCGGCCCGCTCATCGGCCGACAGGCCGGCCGCGGCGAGACGGGCGACGAAATCGTCTGCCGCCTGCTCGGGTCCGATCTTCTCAGCCTTGCGGGAGTCGGCCTGGGTCATGACTTTGAACAACCTGGGAGCGGTGTCGGCGATCTGCTGCGGAACCATTTAAGCGCCTTGATGCTGGAGGCGATGCCTGCCCCCATAATGGGTGTACGGAACACGTGTGTGAAGGGACCATTTAGCGCTTAAATGAAATAAATTTTGAATGCATTTGATGCATCTCGTTTCAATTGTGTCGGCCTGTCGGCCAAAAGTTGCGGAGGTGCTGCAAGCAACGGCTCCGACACAGCTCGACAGAATATGTCACGACATACCAGTAGCAATCATTCGTGCCAGTACCTAAAATTGCCGCGATTCAGCAGCGCCCGTGAACGCCAATGGCCGGCCGCCCCAACCGCAGCGCCTCCCTCCAGACCGCTCCGCTCCGCGCGGTCGAACCCGATCCGGCTGCCGTCAGCCTGGACAAGGTGAAGGCGATTCTGGCTCCGCTGGACCGGGCACAGAAGTCCAAGCTGTTCGAACTGGTGCAAGCCGGGCATCTGGAAGACGACCAGATGACGGTGGAGGTCGGCCGGCTGATCGTCGCCATGCTGAACGGCCCGCGTACCGAACATGCGCGCCGCATCTGGACCGGCTGGTTCGATCCGGTGATGCTGCGCACCGACCAGTTGATGCTGGCGGAAAGCCGGCCGCCCGGCTGCATGCATGTGGTCGACGCCAGCGCCTGGTGGTTCGCGCTGCTGCCGCATCTGCGCGAACTGGCCGGACGGGTGCAGTCCGACATCGCCGCCCGCGCCAGCGAACATCCGCTGGACAGGGTCCTCGCCTCCCCCGCCGCGGCGGACTGGGCGGAAGAGCTTCGCGTCCGCTCGCTGGCCGTCCTGCGCCAGCGCGGCGTGGCCGGGCCGCTGCTGGCCACCGCCAACTCCGAACGGCTGACCCTGCTGCGCAAGCGCGGGCTGGCGGGCGTGGCGCCGCTGTCGATGGGCGATCTGGCGATGCTGGAGTCCATGCTGGATCATGCGCCGCTGTGGAAGGGCATGGTCCGCCCGCGCGACACCATCGGCATCCTGCACGCCGTGTCGGAGATGGCGGAGCACGGCTCGCCCGACGGCGCGATGCACTATGCGCTTTCCCTGATCAACGGGTCGCGCGATCCCGATCAGGCACTGGCGCTCCATGGCATGTCGCCCAGCCCGGCGCTGGTGGAGGCCGCGGTCGGCCATGTGCAGTTCGCCTGGCAGTGCCTGCGCCAGAAGCTGGAGGATCTGCATCTCAGCCGCCCTGCCCCGCCGCAGCTGACGGCGGGCGAGACGGTGGACCGCCTGCAGGAGCGCGCCTTCCGCTGGTACGACGCGTTGCAGAGTTTCGGCGTCGAGCGCGGCGGACGCAACTGGGCGGCGGTCTCGGCCGCCGTCGGCCGGGTGACCGGGCTGGTCGAAGGAGAGGTGGTGCCGGTGCTGAGTCACCGGCTTCTGACGCTGAACGCCAGCACCTCGGCCCGGCCGCTGATCGACCCGGTGCGCTTCATCAACGGCTTCAACCACCGGCTGCGCCGCCGGGGCATCGCCGCCTCGACCAACCCCTGGCTGACGGCAATCGGGGAGCATCTGGCCGCCCTGTTCCGCCAGATCGGTGCCTATGGCCGGGAGGACGCGCTGTCGGTCATGGCCGACCTGTGCGAACTGGCGGAGGAGGCCGGCTACCCCATCGAGGTGACGGCCATCGACAAGACCCTGCTGGGCATCGCCGAGCGGGCCCTGCGCGATGGCCGTGAGCTGAACGTCGGGGAAAGCAGGCTGATCGAGCGCGTCGTGACCGTCGCGACCGAGGAGCGCCGCCGCTGCCGCTGGTGGGTGTCGGGCGAACTCGTCAGCCTGCTGGATGCCGCCCAGCAACGCGGCATCGGCCCGACGCCGCAATAGCCCCCACCGGTTGCCGGATCAGGACGACAGCTTGATCCCCGATTTCATGGTGGCGAGCGCCAGCTGGGTGCGGTTGCGCACGCCCAGCCGCTGCATCACCGTGCGCAGATGGACCTTGATGGTGCCCTCCAGCACGCCCAGCGCGCGGGCGATTTCCTTGTTCGACTGGCCTTCCAGCAGCAGGCGAAGCACCTCGCGCTGACGTTCGGTCAGCCCGTTGACGGCGTCGCTTTCGGCGCGGACCGGCGGCATGGCGGCCGGCAGCGGAATGCGGATCGGCGTACCGCCGCGCACGGCCGGGGGGGCCGGGGCAAAGATGCCGCCTTCCAGCACGATCGGCAGCGCCTGGTCGAGCACCGCACTTTCGCATCCCTTGTGGACGAAGCCGCGGGCGCCGGCGCGGATGCAGGACGCGATGACGTTGCCGTCGGTCGCACCCGAGACCACGATCACCGGCACGTCGCCGGCCGCCTCCAGCATCTCAGCCAAACCGCTGTGCTCGTCGGCGTCACCCATCTGAAGATCGTAGAGGATGGCGGTCAGACCCGGTTCGGAGTTCACCTTGCGCACGGCATCGGCCAGCGATCCCGCCTCGATGATCGCGACATCCTCATAGCGCTGGCGCAGGGCCAGCGACAGGCCGTAGCGGACCAGGGCATGGTCGTCGACAATCAGGAACTTGAGGGGAGCGCCGGACAAGCCCCGGCGGTCGGACGCCTGATCCAATTTTGCTGAGTCATGAGCGTGCTGCACGTGATGGTCCACGTTTGTTCCCCTTTACTCGCCTAAAGTGCCATCTGCCCATGGAAACGCAGGACATGACGCAACCTTAGGACCAGTGCGACAACAGTATGAACGGTTCGGTCGGCTGGCATGAGGGGGCATGGGGATAACCAGCTTCCAAACCGAAGGTGGCACTCCAGACCATCAATGGTGGCGCCTGCGCCTTTTACGTTCGGCAAGCGGAACCGTCACCGAGAAGACCGATCCACGATCCGGCCAGGAGCGCAGGCCGACCGCGTGGCCGAGCCGGCCGGCGAGCCGTGAGACGATGGCCAGCCCCAGCCCGACGCCGCGCTTCTGGTCGCGGCTCGGGTTGTCGAGCTGCCGGAACTCCTCGAAGATGGCCTGCTGGCTATGCTCGGGGATGCCGGGGCCGGTGTCCCACACCTCGATGCGTAGGCAATCGCCGCAGCGGCGGCAGCCCAGCAGGATCTTGCCGGACACGGTGTATTTCAGCGCGTTGGCGATGAGATTCCGCAGGATGCGCTCCAGCAGCTGGGCGTCGCTGAGCACCATGGCGGTGCTGGGAACGGCCCGGAAGCGCAGGCCGCGCATCTCGGCCTGCGGCAGGAATTCGCCATGGATGATTTCCAGCATCGTCGCGACCGGCAACGGCTCGATCATCGGCTCCAGCACGCCGGCATCCAGCCTCGCCGTATCCAGCATGCCTTCCAGCAGGGTGCGGATCGACAGGTGCGCCGCCAGCAGCCCGCCCATGATCGGCCGCTCCGCCTCGCCCAGACGGTTGCGCAGGACGTCGAGGAACAGCCCCATCGACATCACCGGCTGGCGCAGGTCGTGGCTGGCGGAGGCCAGGAGCTGCAGCTTGTCGGCATCGGCGGCCTGAAGGCGGCGCAGCTCCTCATTGGTGCGGGCCAGCTGGCTATTGGCCTCCTCCATCTGATCCAGCGTGGTGCGCAGTTCCTCGTCCATCGCCCGCAACTCTTCCAGCGAGGCGTGCAATTCGGAATCCGAGCGTTCGAAGTCCCTGCCGCGGCGCTCCAGCGCGGTCTCGCGGATGGCCAGCCTCTCCTGAATCGCATCCAGCTGCGCCAGGGAGTGGCGGTAGCGCTCCGTCATGATCGACAGTTCACGGGTCTGCCGGTCGATCAGTTCTTCGGCATCGCTTTGGCGTCGTTCCAGATCCTCGATCAGCGTCTGCGCCTGCTCCAGCTCGGCCGACAGGCGCATCAGCGCGTCGGGCGTCCGGTCCTCCTTCAGGGCCTCCGCCACGCAGATGAAATGTTCGGTTTCTCCACGCACCCCCACCAGCGGCGTGATGACGAGGCTGCACAGATAGTCGCTGCCATCCTTGCGCCGGTTGACCAGGGAAAGACGGGCGGCACCGTTTTGCCGCAGGTCACGCCGGATGGTCGCAACCACGGCGGGATCGGTGCGGCGGCATTGCAGAAAGCGTGGGGAGCGGCCGATGGCCTCGTCCGCCCGGTAGCCGGTCAGGGTGGTGAAGGCCCGATTGACATAGAGGATGGTCGGTCCGGGAACATCGAGCTGGCTGTCGGTGACGATGACGGCATGGTCCATATGGTCCCACAGGGGTTGCACGACCAGCGGCATGGCCTTCATTCCGGTACCCGCGGTCCGGCCCGCCATCTTGAATCCATGGTCATCGGACATTCCATCAACCCCTGCCAGCAGCACCAACGCGCCACCTTGTGTCAAGTCGCCAAGGTAAAACAGCAGTAAGTTCACTATCTAAACTGTCACGGTCAACCGCCGTTCCGGACAGCTTCTTTAGAGCGATCAGCATGACGGGAATTGAGTATCGGAGGCCGATCGGTCCTGATACCGTCGTTTACAAGTAAACCCGTTGGGCTTCTCTTTTCGTCTCCATCACGCAAACCGGCCTGACGATCAGCGGCTGGTGACCTCCGCACGGCTGTCGTCGAGACCGATCCGCTGCCGTTCCGTCACGTCATGGGCCATGGCGACGAGAATCGGCGGCTGTTCCTCCGCGAAATACTGCATGCAGATTTCCATCGGACGCAGCGTCTGGTCGGGCCCCTCGATGGTCGTTTCGAACACGATCTCGGCCTTTTCACCGGACAGCAGCGGCCCCACCAGCCGGGTGAAGGCGAGGGCGTCGATGTCCGGCATCAGGTCGTGCAGGGCGATCTGGCGCAACGCCTCCAGGGAATAGCCCAGCTTCAGCTCCGCCCCCTTGTTGACCAGCTGGAAGCTGAAGGTGGCGGGATCGATGAAATAGACCTCGTTCAGCGACTCCCCGATGATTCGCCCGAGATATTCGGCGAAGGCGTCGGACCGTGCCCGTTCCGTCACATCCTCGATGATCAGCACCACGCCGCGCGCCAGCCGGGTGTCGTAGAGCAGCGGCGACAGGCGGATGCGGCAGGTGATGCGCCGGCCGCGGCGGTCCATCACTGTTATCTCCACCGGCTCGACCGGCGCCTGCGTCGTCAGGATGTCGTGCAGCGGACGGCGCAGGCGCTGCACCGGCAGGCCGATGTCGAGGTCCAGGAACACCTCACCCATCACTTCCTCGTTGCGCAGGCCCCAGACATTCTCGCTCCAGCGGTTCCAGGACTGAACGGTGAGGTTGTCGTCCAGAACGATGATGCCGACGTCGATGCTGCGCAGGATCGATTCGGAATACAGGCGATACTCGCCCGCCTCCTCGCCCTGCCTGCGCATCTCCTCGTTGGCGACCTCCAGCTCCTCGTTGGTGGAGCGCAGCTCCTCGTTCATCGTCTCCAGTTCCTCGTTGGTGGACTGGAGTTCCTCGTTGGTCGTCTCAAGCTCTTCGTTGGTGGACTGCAGCTCCTCGTTGGTCGTCTCCAGCTCCTCATTCGAGGACTGGAGTTCCTCGATGGTGGTTTCCAGGCTTTCCTGCGCCGCCTCGATCTCCTGTTGCAGCAGATAGATGCGGCTGGTGTCGAAGAAGCTGAGCAGCGTGGCGAAGGCCTTGCCGTCGCGGCTGTAGAGCGGCGACACCTCGATGGTCAGGCGGACCGGCTCGGCCCCCGGCCGGGTGAAGGGCTGGTGTTCGATGCGGACCATCCGGCCTGAATTGCGCACCTCCTCGATCCGGCTGCGCAACTCGGTCGGGCGGTAGGAGATGGTCAGGTCGTGAAACGGGCGGCCGATGTCGCTTTCCTCGACATCGAACAGGCGGCGCGCATGGGTGTTGGCGAAGATCAGCACCCCTTCGGCATTCACCGCCAGATAGCCGGTGGAACTGCCGTCGACGATGCTCTCCAGCAGCCGCGCCTGCTGGTTGACGCGGGGACCGCCGGCCTCGTTGGCCAGCGACAGGCTTCCGCCGGCGCTCCGCCGCCATTCCTGCGGCACCTTGGCGAAGATGCGGCTCTTCAGGTCGACCGGTTCGAACATACGCGACCGGGCCAGCTGGGTCTCCGCCTTGCCCAGGAACAGGAAACCGTCATTGACCAGGGCGTAATGCAGCCGCGGCAGGACGACCCCTTGGGTGTCGGCCTCCAGATAGATCAGCAGGTTGCGGCAGATCAGCAGGTCGATGCGGGAGATCGGCGCATCGCTGACCACATTGTGGCGGCCGAAGATCACGCATTTGCGCAGGTCGCGCTGGAACACGTAATGATTGCCGATGCGCTCGAAGTAGCGTTCCAGCAGCGGCTCCGGCACAGATTCCACATCGCGAGGCCCATAGGTGGCGTGGCGCGCGGTGTTCAGCGCCGCATCGTCCAGATCGGTGGCGTAGATCTTGACGCGCCGGCAGAACTCCGCCGTCCCCAGCGCCTCGGCGAACATCATCGCCAGCGAATAGGGTTCCTCGCCCGATGCGCAGCCGACGCTCCAGATCCGGATCGGCGCCTGGTCGCCCTTGCGTGCCAGGATGCGGGGAACGACCTCCCGCCGCATCACCTCCCACGCCTCGCCGTCGCGGAAGAAGGAGGTGACGTTGATGAGGACGGTGTTCAATAGATCGACGAATTCCTGCGGATGGGCTTCCAGAAAGGCATGGTAGGCGGCGAAGCCGTCGCAGCCGACCTCCTCCATCCGCCGATGGATGCGCCGCTCCAGGCTCGTGCGTTTGTAGCCGCGGAAATCGATGCCGCGGCTTTCCTGGATGTGACGGATCAGATTGTTGAAATCGTTGTCGGGATCGTCGGTCGTCTTGGTCATCGTTCTGCGTCATGACGGTGTCCGGGACAGCTTAGTCGCCTGCCCGCCCCCGGCTCAAGCGGCGCGGAGACCTACGCCCTTCCCGGGAATTGTTGGAAGGAACCGGGGAATTATTCAGCCAATCGTGAAACGCCGCAGCGGCGGACCTGTTCTGGTTTCATGGAGAATCGCGACATCATCGCCATCGGTGCGTCGGCCGGCGGTCTGAGCGCCCTCACCCGCCTGTTCGGCGCGATGCCGAAGGGGGGCACCCCGACGGTGTTCGTCGTCCTCCACATCACGCCTAATGCCACCAGCGTCCTGCCGCAGCTGCTCGACCGGACCGGCTGGCTGCCGGCCTTCCATCCCGTCGATGGCGAGCCGATCCGCCCCGGTCACATCCATGTGGCGCCGCCCGACCACCATCTGCTGGTCCACCGCGACCGGGTGCTGGTCCGCCGCGGCCCGCGGGAGAACCGGACCCGGCCGGCGGTGGACCCGCTGTTCCGCTCGGCCGGGGTCGCCTTCGGCAGCCGCGTCGTCGGCGTCGTACTGTCGGGCACCCTGGACGACGGCACGTCCGGCCTGCGGGCGATCCGCCGCTGCGGCGGCATCGGCGTCGTCCAGGACCCGGGCGATGCCGAATGGCCGGGAATGCCGCAAAGCGCCATCGACAACGGTGAAGCCGATCACGTCCTGCCGCTCGACCATATGCCGGCCCTGCTGTCCCGGCTGGCCGCCGAACCGGCCCCACCGAGCCCACCCGTGCCGCTCGATGTCGCCACCGAGGCGCGGATCGCCGAGCAGGAGTTCACAGCCGTGTCCGAAGACACCCAAGCGGTCGGCTTGCCGACCACCCTGTCCTGCCCGGAATGCGGCGGCGGCCTGAGCGAGATCCATGACGGACCGGTGCTGCGCTTCCGCTGTCATGTCGGCCATGCCTACAGCCCCGACAGCATGGAGGCGGCGCAGGCCGAAGCGATGGAAACGGCCCTGTGGGTCGCCCTGCGGACCCACGAGGAGCGGGTGGAGCTGTTCCAGCGCCTGGGCGACTATGCCCGCGAACGCGGCCAGGACCTGATCGCCGCCAATTGGGACAGCCAGAAGCAGGAGGCCCGCAGGAACGCCGACCTGCTGCGCGCCGTGCTGTCCAAGCCGGAGGTCCGGAACACCAGCTCCCAGAAGAAGCGGTGATCGGGCGGTTGGTGCCGACCGGATGACCGGCCGCTGGAACCGGATGGCATCCGGCGGGTTGGATCCATTCGGAACCTAAGTTCCGGCCCCAGGAGCCTGCCCCCGAAATGTCGCAAGACCATCCCCCTGAGTATCGCCCCATGAGCATCGACGGCCTGTCGGACGACAAGGACACCCCGCATTACGACGGTCCGGCCGGCGGCTGGGGATCGGTCGGGTCGATGGCCCGCATCATGGGAGAGGAACGGCCGACCCCCGCCGTGCTCGACACGCTGCGCCGGCAGAACAAGCCCGGCGGCTTCATGTGCGTGTCCTGCGCCTGGGCCAAGCCGGCCAAGCCGCACACCTTCGAATTCTGCGAGAACGGCGCCAAGGCGACGATCTGGGAACTGACCAGCCGACGCTGCACCCCCGACTTCTTCGCCCAGCACACGGTCACGGAGTTGAAGGGCTGGAAGGATTACGATCTGGAGCAGCAGGGGCGGCTGACCCACCCGATGCGCTATGACCGCGCCACCGACCGCTATGTGCCCTGCGGCTGGGACGAGGCCTTTGCCGCCATCGGGGCGGAGCTGCGCGCCATCGATCCGAAGCAGGCGGTGTTCTACGCCTCGGGCCGCGCCAGCCTGGAAACCTCCTATCTCTACGCGCTGTTCGCGCGGCTCTACGGGCACAACAATTTGCCCGACAGCTCCAACATGTGCCACGAGACGACCTCGGTCGGTCTGAAGAAGGTGATCGGCTCGCCGGTCGGCACCTGCGTGCTCGACGATTTCGACAGCTGCAACGCCATTTTCTTCTTCGGCCAGAACACCGGATCGAACAGCCCCCGGCTGCTCCACCCGTTGCAGGAGGCGGTGAAGCGCGGGGCGAAGATCGTCACCTTCAACCCCGTGCGGGAAAAGGGGCTGGAGAGCTTCCGCAACCCGCAGAGCCCGCTGGAGATGCTGACCGGCAAGGAGACGCAAATCTCCACCCTCTATTTCCAACTGAAGGCCGGCGGCGACATCGCCGCGATCACCGGCATGATCAAGCATGTGCTGGCGGCCGAGGAGGAGCGCAAGGTGGAGGGCAAGCATGTCCTCGATCACGACTTCATCGCCCAGCACACCGCCGGCTTCGAGGAAATGAAGGCGCGGGTCGACGCCATCGGCTGGGAGGAGATCGAGGAGGAGTCCGGCCTGACCCGCGCCGACCTGAAGCAGGCCGCCGACATCTACATCGAGGCGGAACGCTCCATCGCCATGTACGGCATGGGCCTGACCCAGCAGGTGCGCGGATCGGAGACGCTGGGGGCGCTGGTCAATCTGTGGCTGCTGAAGGGCAACATCGGCCGCGACGGCGCCGGCATCTCGCCGGTGCGCGGCCATTCCAACGTCCAGGGCCAGCGCACCGTCGGCATTTCCGAAAAGCCGGAGCTGGTGCCGCTCGACCGGCTGGCTGACCAGTACGGCTTCGAGCCGCCGCGCAAGGAGGGGCTGAACACCGTCAAGGCCTGTGAGAAAATCCTGTCGGGAGAGGTGAAGGCTTTCATCGGCCTCGGCGGCAACTTCGTCCGCGCCATCCCCGAGCGTGAGCGGATGGAGGCGGCCTGGACGCGCCTGCGCCTGACCGTACAGATCGCGACCAAGCTGAACCGCAGCCACCTGATCAACGGCGAGGTCGCCTATCTTCTGCCCTGCCTGGGCCGGTCGGAGGAGGATGTGCAGGAGAGCGGCGCACAGGCGGTGACGATGGAGGACAGCCTCAGCTGCATCCACGGCTCGCTCGGCACCAACACGCCGGCCAGCCCGCATCTGAAATCGGAGGTCGCCATCGTCGCCGGCATGGCCAAAGCGACCCTGCCGCCGAATCCGAAGGTGACCTGGGACGCGTGGGTGGCCGATTACCGCCGCATCCGCGCCCTGATCGAGGCGACCTATCCCGACCAGTTCCACCATTTCAACGAGCGGGTCTTCACCCCCGGCGGCTTCTACCGCGGCAACCCGGCGCGGGAGCGGATCTGGAAGACGGAGTCCGGAAAAGCCAACTTCACCCCGCCGGGCAAGCTGCGCGCCATCGGCTTCGAGGATGCGCCGGGGCGCTGGCGTCTGATGACCATGCGGTCGAACGACCAGTTCAACACGACGATCTACGGCTATTCCGACCGCCTGCGCGGCATCGAGGGCACCCGCGACGTTCTGCTGATGAACCCCCTGGACATTGCCGCCGCCGGCTTGCGCGAGGGTCAGGTGGTGGCACTGGCGAGCGACGCCGGCGACGATGTCGACCGCCAAGTGGGCGGCCTGACGGTGACGCCCTTCCACCTGCCGCGCGGCTGCCTCGGGGCGTACTACCCGGAGATGAACCCGCTGATCCCGCTGTGGTATCACGACGAGGCGTCTAAGACGCCCGCCGCAAAGGGTGTGCCGGTGCGGATTTTGGCGGAGGGCAATGTGCCAAAAGTCCCCTCTCCCCCCCGGGGAGAGGGTTAGGGTGAGGGGGACGCGAAGCGAGGATTTTCATCAAGCATCGTGCACTCCCCGGTCCCCACCAAATCCACCCTATGCATCCCCCTCACCCCGACCCTCTCCCCGGGGGGGAGAGGGGGAGATCCTGGCCCCCCTCAGTGCGCCTCTTCCCAATTGTCGCCAATGCCGGCTTCCGCCACCAGCGGCACGCCGAGATGCGCCGCCCCCTCCATCACCTCGCGCACGATCCGCGCCGCGTCCTCGGCCTCCGCTTCGGGCACCTCGAACAGCAGTTCGTCATGCACCTGCAGCAGCATCCGCGCGTTGCTGCCCGCAGCGGCCAGCGCGCCCGGCATACGGTTCATCGCGCGCTTCATGATGTCGGCGGCGGTCCCCTGGATCGGGGCGTTGATCGCCTGACGCTCGGCGAAGGCGCGGCGGGCGGCGTTCTTCTCCTGGATGCCGGGCATGTAGCAGCGGCGGCCGAACAGGGTCGCCACATAGCCGTGCTGGCGGGCGAAGGCCTTCGTCGCCTCCATCCACACCTTCAGCTCGTGGAAGCGCTCCAGATAGGTCTTGATGAAGGCGTTGGCCTCCCCCGGCGCGATGCCGAGCTGGCGGCCCAGCCCGAAGCCGGAGATGCCGTAGATGATGCCGAAGTTGATCGCCTTGGCCTTGCGGCGGATGTCCGGCGTCATCTGCTCCAGCGGGATGCCGAAGACCTGGGCGGCGGTGGCGGCGTGAATATCCAGCCCGTCGCGGAAGGCGTCCTTCAACGCCTGGATGTTCGCCATCTCCGCCACCAGACGCAGCTCGATCTGCGAATAATCGACGCTCAGCAGCTTGTAGCCGGGGGATGCCACGAAGGCGCGGCGGATCTTCTTGCCCTCCTCCGTCCGCACCGGGATGTTCTGCAGGTTGGGGTCGGTCGAGGACAGGCGGCCGGTGTTGGTCGCCGCCAGCGCGAAGGCAGTGTGGACGCGGCCGGTGACCGGGGAGATCTTCTCCTGCAACGCGTCGGTGTAGGTGCTTTTCAACTTGGCGAGCTGGCGCCAGTCGAGCACGCGCTGGGCGATGGTGTGGCCCTGCTCCGCCAGTTCCTCCAGCACGCTGCTGTCGGTGGAATAGGCGCCGGTCTTGCCCTTCTTGCCGGTGCCGAGCTTGAGACTGTCGAACAGGATCTCGCCCAGTTGCTTGGGCGAGCCGATGTTGAAGCTCTGGCCGGCGAGCGCATGGACGTCCTTCTCGATCTCGGCGAGGCGGAGCGACAGGCTCTGCGACAGGTCGGACAGCGCCTTCTTGTCGATGTGCACGCCGGCCCGCTCCATGTCGGCCACCACCGGGACCAGCGGGCGGTCGAGCGTTTCATAGACGGTGACCATGCGGTCGTCGACCAGCCGCGGCTTCAGCAGCGTCCACAGCCGCAGCGTGATGTCGGCGTCCTCGGCGGCATAGGCCAGCGCCTTGTCCAGCGGCACGCGGTCGAAGGTGATCTGGTTCTTGCCGGTGCCGCAGACCTCCTTGAAGGGGATCGGCGTGTAGGCGAGGTGCAGCTCGGCCAGCTCGTCCATGCCGTGGCCATGCGAACCGCCTTCCAGCACATAGGAGATCAGCATGCTGTCGTCGACCGGCGACACCGCGATGCCGTTGCGGGCGAACAGCTGGTGGTCGAACTTGAAGTTGTGGCCGATCTTCAGGACAGACCGGTCCTCCAGCACGTCCTTCAGGATCGCCATCGCCTCGTCGGTCGGGATCTGCACCGGCGGCGTCGGGGCTTCGAAGTCGAGCTGGCCGGCCGCCGCCGCTCCCTCCGCCTTGTGGGCGAGCGGGATGTAGCAGGCGATGCCCGGCTCGGTCGACAGCGAGACGCCGACCAGCGTGGCGGTGGCAGGCGTCAAGCTGTCGGTCTCGGTATCGACCGCCAGCACGCCGGTCTCGCGCGCCCGCTCGACCCAGCGGCGCAGCGCATCGGCGTCCTGCACCAGCTCGTAGCGCACCTCCGGGACGTTCAGCACCGTCTTGCGGGCCGGGCGGTCCTCCGCGGCCGGGCTTTCGGCCGCCGCCGCGGACTTCACGGCAGGGGTTGGCATCGAGCCGGGGGCCGGGAGCGAACCGCCGGCGCCGTCGGCGATGCGGCCGTCCTTCTGCATCTCCATCTCGACGCGCGAGACGATGCTGCGGAAGCCCTGGGCACGCAGGAAGTCGATCAGCCGCTGGTGGTCGGGCTCGCGCACCCGCAGCTCGTCCAGCGGCTTGGGCGGCGGCACCTGATCGTCGAGCAGGACCAGACGGCGGGAGACGCGGGCCAGATCGGCGAACTCGATCAGCTTCTGGCGGCGGGCCGGCTGCTTGATCTTCTCGGCGTTGGCCAGCAGGCCCTCCAGGTCGCCATACTCGGTGATCAGCTGGGCGGCGGTCTTCACGCCGATGCCGGGCACGCCGGGGACATTGTCGACGCTGTCGCCGGCCAGCGCCTGGACGTCGACCACCTTGTCCGGCGGGACGCCGAACTTCTCGAACACCTCGTCGGGGCCGATGGCCTTGTTCTTCATCGGGTCGAACATGCCGACACCGGGACGGACCAACTGCATCAGGTCCTTGTCCGACGACACGATGGTGACCGGCCGCCCGGCCTCCTGCGCCAGACGGGCGTAGGTGGCGATCAAATCGTCGGCCTCGAAGCCCTCCAGTTCCAGGCAGGGCAGGCAGAAGGCCTCGGTCGCCTCGCGGATCAGGGCGAACTGCGGTTTCAGCTCCTCCGGCGGCTCCGGGCGGTGGGCCTTGTAGTCGGGGTAGAATTCGTTGCGGAAGTTCAGGCGCTTGCTGTCGAAGACCACCGCCACGGCTTCCGCCTTGGCGTCGGCCAGCAGCTTCAGCAGCATGTTGGAGAAGCCCAGCACCGCGTTGACCGGCGTGCCGTCCGGTCGTGTCAGCATCGGCAGCGCGTGGAAGGCGCGGAAGATGAAGCCCGAGCCGTCGACCAGATACAGGCCGCTGCCGTCACCGCCCGAACTGGTGCCGTCCGAAGCGGGGCTGCCGGTGGCGGGGGTGTTCTCGGAGGCGGCGGTGGCATCTGTCATGGTGGTCTCTCGTCCCTTCCTTGCGGGCGCTACCATCGCCGAAGGAGGGCCGGGAGTCGAGTGCCGAGACCGGGATGGAGCGCCCCGTCAGCAGCTTGTGGTCAGTCGGCGCTGTCCTCCACCGCGCTGGTCACCACCGGACCGACGAAGGCATAGCCGACGCCATGCACCGCCTGCACCGGCAGGGCGCAGCCGCTGCGCTCCTCCACCTTGATGCGCAGGCGGCGGACCAGGGAATCGATGGAGCGGCTGTAGGGGTCCCAATCGCGGCCGGTCAGGGTGACGGAAATGTCCTGGCGGCTGACCGCCTCACCGGGGGCGGCGACCAGCAGGGAGAGAAACTTGTATTCCGTCGCGGTCAACGGCACGGCGGAGCCGGTCGGCGGCTGGATGCGCCATTCGATGTCGTCGAACACCCAGACCTTGCGCGAGTCCGCAGGAGCGTGAGCGGGGGCAGATGTCGGACCGGCCGCCGGCACCGGCATCCCCGCCGATGGCTCCGCGGCCGGGTGCGGTGCGGCGCCCTTCTGCATCCGGCGCATCAGCGCCTTGATCTGCGCCTCCACCTCGCGGAAATCGACCGGCTTGACCAGATAGACGTCGGCGCCCAGCTCCAGCCCGATGACACGGTCGATCAGTCCGGATCGCGCCGTCAGCATGATGATGGCGGCCGAACAGCTGGCGCGGACGCGGCGGGCGACCGAGAATCCATCCTCGTCCGGCAGATTGATGTCGAGCACGATCACATCGGCCGGGCCCGCCTCCAGCAGGCGGTCCAGTTCCGCGCCGCGCGACGCACCCTCCACCTCGAACCCGCAGCGGTCGAGATATTCGACAAGATCGTCACGAAGGTCGGCTTCGTCCTCGACCACAATGATCCGGGCCACGACGCCTCACGCCCCCATTCACATTCATATGAAGTTATATTAAACGCCCGAAGCGGTTACGCAAACCATATCGGACGGATGGGATAAACCCCGGTCCCGCAAATCCGGTTCCGGCCCGCTACCTTTCGGACAGGTAACGGTCGCCGACCGTCGCAGAATAGCGGCCCACCCACTCGCGGTCGATGGCGTCGAGGCGGCCCTTCCCCTTCATCTCCGCAAGGCAGCGGTCGAAGTCGGCGCGCAGCTGTTCGTCGCGGAACACCATGCTGTAAGCGGTGGGCGGGAAGATGGCGGTGAACTGCACCGGCTGGGCCGGGTCGAAGGGCAGGCCGCCGGCCGCCTTCGCCTTTTCCTGAAGCTGGCGGTTGTATTCGGCGAAGATCAGGCCGTCGGCCAGAACCGCGTCGACCCGCCCGGCGAACAGCAGGTTGGAATGCACCATCTGGTCGGCACGTTCGCGGAAATCGCCGAAGCTGGGGATGGCGGCGCGCAGCCCCGGCAGCACGTCCGGCGCGCCGGAAAAGGTGATGACGCGCTTGCCCGCCAGATCGGCCAGCGACTGCACGGTCAGGCCGCTGCTTTTCAGCACGGAGGCGCCGTTGTGGTAGAGGATGTAGGGGGCGGAGCGGGCTCCCGGCATCTCCATGCCCGCCGGGACGGTGGAGACGGCGTCGATCTGCCCTCCCGTTTGCCCACCAGCCTGCGCGGTTCCCTGGACGCCGTCGCGGTAATCGTTCCAGTGGCGGCCGAAGGGGACGACCTTGTAATGCGCCTCATGCCCGCAGGCGGCCAGCGTCTCCGTGATGATGCTGGCCTCGCGCCCGGTGCCGTCGGCGCTCATCATCGGCGGCAGTTCCGGCGCCAGCACGGTAACCGGACGCGCGGCGGCGGGCAGCGCCGTCGCTGTCAACGCGGCAAGAACCACCACGCCGGCAGCGGCACGTCCGGCCGGAACGATCCGCGGGATAACGAACGCACGAACACCAAACGCCATCCTTCGCTCTCCCCCACAAGACAGCTCCAGCCGCCGGCTCTTGCCACAAGCAACCCTATCCGAAGGTAGCACGGCCGATGACGCGGGCGTCCACGGGAAAAACCACTGTCCCCCAAAGGCCTCAGCCGGTTGGCTGCGCCGTTGTTACAGTTCGTCGCAATTGGACGGGAATGGTCTCGGCCGGTTTCCGATTGTTCCCGTTTTCCCGGACGTACCGACACTGTATGAAAGCGGTGCCGAATGTTATTTCAGGACTGATTAATCCCGTTGTGCTAAGGGTAAGCTCATCCGCCACATGCATCATGCCCACCGGCCGGTTCGATGACTGTCGGCATGCTGCACGCGAGGGTGGATTTACTGATGCGCTTGGGACTATCGCGGACTTGGCAACCAGGACCGCGGCTCAATTGAAACCCGCCATGGACACGGAACGCCCGATCGGCCGGGTCAGGAGGATGTGGATGAGCGTCACGGGTTGGGACGACACCGAATCCTATACGCTGCGCGGCGCCGGCCCCCAGGGGTCGGGCGACGAGGTGGTCCGTGCCGGCGGGTCGTCGCTGCTGACGCGCGTCATCCTGATGATCGTCGGCTGCACCCTGCTGGTCGGGCTGATCGCCATGGGCGTCTCCTCCGTCCTGGTCGGCCGGCAGCAGAGGGAGGCGCTGACCCACCGCGCGACCCTGGTCGGCACGCTCCAGGCGTCGGCCATGGGGCAGGCGGTGTGGGAGTTCGACACCCGCGCGGTGGAGGCGATGATCCGCGGCCTGTTGGCCGAGGATGCGGCGGTGCGCAGCGTCAAGGTATGGGCGGCGTCCGGCGGCCGCGGCGGCCATGGCGAGCCGCTGGTGGCGCTGGAGCGTCCGGCCGGCCGGGCCGAGCTGACGACCGTCGAAAGGCAGATCGTCATGTCCGGCGGCAACGGCGAGCGCACGATGGTCGGCCTGCTGCGCATGACCTATTCGCTGGAGGAGGCGGAAAGCGCCACCATGACCGCGCTGGCGCCGATGGCCGGGCTGGTCTTCTTCTCGCTGCTCGCCGTCATCGGCATGATCAGCATCCTGCTGAACCGGCTGGTGCTGGCGCCGCTGGCCCGGCTGACGCGCTCCGCCGGAGCCATCGCCGCCGGCGACTACCGCGTCCGTCTGCGCAACACCCGTGCCGACGAGATCGGGCAGCTGACCGTCGCCTTCAACCACATGGCGGAAACCGTCCACGACTACACCGAGCGGCTGGAACAGCGCGTTGCCGAACGGACGGAGGAACTGCGCCAGTCGAACGACCAGCTGGCGGTCGTCAACCGGCAGGTGATGGACAGCATCCAGTACGCCAGCCTCCTGCAATCCGCCATCCTGCCCGACGAGCGCGAGATGGCGCGGCATCTCGACGGCGTCTGCGTGCTGTGGCGTCCGCGCGACGTGGTGGGCGGCGATTTCCACATCTTCCGCGAGTTGGAGGACGGCCGCTTCCTGATCGGCGTCGCCGACTGTTCCGGCCATGGCGTGCCGGGCGCCTTCATGACGATGACGGTGTCCGCCGTTCTGGACCATGTGCTGTCGGAAACGCCGGACAGCGATCCGGCGACGATCCTCGGCGGCCTGAACCGCATGGTGCGCGCCGCGCTGGCCCGCGGGCGCGACAACCCGCGTTTCGACAACGGCCTGGACATCGGGCTTTGCCTGGTGCGGCCGGACAAGGGCGACCTGCTGTTCGCCGGCGGCCGGATCGGCCTGCACATCATCGACTCCTCTGCTGACGGCACCGTCAGCGAAGTGAAGGGCGATGCGCAGAGCCTGGGCTATCGCCGGTCCGACAGCGGCCACCGCTTCACCACCCACCGGGTAGAACTGGCGCCGGGCCGCAGCTTCTACCTGACCACCGACGGCTTCCTCGACCAGGCCGGCGGCACCCGCGGCTTCGGCTTCGGCAACCGCCGCTTCACCGCGATGCTGCTGGAGCATGACGCGATCCCGATGACGGAGCGCCGGGCCGCCTTCGCGCAGGCCCTGGCCGACCATCAGGGCGAGCGGGCGCAGCGCGACGACATCACCCTGGTCGGCTTCACCGTTTCGCCGGCCGTTGCACCGGCCGCAACACCGGTGCTTGCGGCGGCATCCGCGCCCGACGCATCCTCATCCCACCCCGTTCACCCGTAAGGCAGGTCATCAAGGTACGATGAAAGGCAACGAACTCTTCAACCTGCAGGAGCTGCTGTCGCGGCAGAAGCTGCTGATCTGCTTCAGCGGCCCCTTCAGCCACAGCGTCATCGAAGAGCTGGGCAAGGCGGTCCGCAACCATCTGGAAAATGAGCGGATCGAAAAGTCGGCGATCATGGACGTCTTCTCCGTCTACGTGGAGCAGGCGCAGAATGTCCGCAATTACACGGCATCGCGGGAAGCGCTGGGCCGGCCGATCCCGGCCAACAGCGGCATCGTGGTGATCGGCAAGGAGGACGACCATTACGTCGTCAGCTCCGGCAATCTGGTGGAGGCGGACGATGTCCCCGGCCTGTCAGCGATGTTGGAGAAGCTGCGCGGCCTGGACAAGGCCGGCCTGAAGGCGGTCTACAAGGAACAGTCGCGCAAGCCGCGCGAGGCGGGCGCCAGCGGCGCCGGGCTGGGCCTGATCGACATGGCGCGCAAGGCCACCCGGCCGCTGGAATATTCATTGCGCGCGGTCGATGACACCTATTTCTTCTTCAGCCTTGAAGTGCAGCTATAAGAAATCACGGAATACACATAATGGACAGTTTGCGGATCGAGGCAACCTCCTGCTCTCCCCTGATCGATTTCGATCCGGCGGCCGGGCTGCTGCGCATCGAAGGTGAATCCTATCCGGAGAACTCCTTCGATTTCTATGCGCCGGTGTTCAACTGGCTGGAGGATTATCTGAAGGCCCCCGCCCCGGCGGTGGTGCTCGACATCGGGCTGAGCTACCTCAACACCAGCAGCATCAAATGCATGATCGACGTGCTGGAAATGCTGGACGGCGCCCACCAGAAGGGCCAGACGGTGTCGGTGCGCTGGCATTACGACAGCGACAACGACCGCGCGCTCGAAATGGCGGAGGAGTTTGCCGAAGACGTGTCTCTGCCGTTCGAAATTTTGGCCCACTGACGGCGCGCTGAGTACCCGAAATGCCGATGCGCTCACAGGAACAGGAGCTTCGTCAATGGGTGGAGCGGCTGGCCGAGGATCCGGCCAATGCCGACAACCCGCTGCTGGCGGAATTCCGGACGCTGGCGGAACGGCATGGCAAGCTTTTGCGCCAGTTCCACAAGATCGCCAAGATCAGTGACCGTCTCCAGACCGAGACCAAGGAGATGGCGCGCCAGCAGCGGCAGTTCGTGCTGATGGTCAGCCACGAATTCCGCACGCCGCTGGCGATCATCGACAGCGCCTCGCAGATGCTGGAGCTGGAGCCGAAGCTGCCGGTTTCGGCGATGCCGCGGGTCGGCAAGATCCGCAACGCGGTCCAGCGGATGCTGCACCTGATCGAACGCTGCCTGACCAATGACCGGCTCGGCACCGTGGCGGCGCGGCCGGTGGCCTTCGACCTTGCGGCGATGCTAACCGCACTGGCGGGCGAGATGGCAGGGACCGCCACCAACCACCGGTTCGAACTGCACGGCCTCGACCGTCCGGTGCCCATTCCCGGCGACCGCGACCTTTTGGCCGTTGTGTTTTCCAACCTGATGGAGAACGCTGTCAAATATTCGCCGAACGGGGGCACGATCCGCCTCGACCTCTCGGTCGGCGACGGCGCCGTCGGCAGCCCCTGTGGGGGTCCTGGCGGCCAGGTGACGGTGCGGATCACGGACCAGGGGATCGGCGTCAACGCAGCCGACGCGGCACGGCTGTTCGACAAGTATTTCCGTGCGTCCAACGCGGCGGGGACGACCGGGGCCGGGCTTGGCCTCCACCTTGCCCGCTGCATCGTGGACACCCACGGCGGCGGCATCTCGGTGGCGAGCGAACCGGGCCAGGGCTCGGCCTTCACCGTCCGGCTGCCGGTCGCACGGGCGGCGACGCCCACAGCGGCACCGGCAGCGGCGGCGCTTCCGGTGCCGGAGACGTCGCCATGACAGGGGCTGCCGACTCCGAGGTCGGCAATTCCGGCGGCACGACGGTAACGGGCTTGCCCAGACGCTGGGCCTTGCGGCGGGGAACGATGGGCATGATGCTGCAGGAACAAAAGCTTCAGGATTGGGTCGCCCGTCTCGCGGCCAACGAGGATTATGCCGGCCATCCGCTGATGCAGGAGTTCCGCGCGCTCGCCAACGACCACATGAAGCTGATGCGGCAGCTGACCAAGATCGCCAAGATCAGCGACCGCATTCAGACCGACACCCGCCAGATGGCGCGCACGCTGCACGCCGCATCGCAGACCGACCCGCTGACCGATCTGCCGAACCGCCGCCAGATGATCGAGCGGCTGGAGGCCGAGCTGTGCCGCGTCAGCCGCAACGGCAGCGGCTTCGCGCTGATCATGCTGGACATCGACCATTTCAAGGACGTGAACGACGCCTTCGGCCATGCCGCCGGCGATCACGTGCTGGTGGAGGCCGCCGGCCTGCTGCGCCGGAACCTCCGCCTGCACGACCTGTGCGCCCGTTGGGGCGGAGAGGAATTCCTGATCCTGTTGCCCGGCAGCGATCAGATCCAGGCCGAAACGGTCGCGGAAAAGCTGCGGCAACTCATCGCCCACCATCCGTTCGTCCACCAGGACAGCAGCCTCACGGTGACGCTGAGCCTTGGCGTCGCATCCTATCGCCAGGGTCAGACCGCCGACGCCTGCATCCAGGAGGCCGACGACGCGCTCTACATCGCCAAGCGCGCCGGACGCAACCGTTGGGCGGCCGCCGCCTAACTCGAAGACGGTGCCGCTTCGGCAACCGGCACCGGCGCGGCACCGATGTTCAGCTCCTCCAGCTGCGCCAGCGCCCCGGCCATGCCGGTGGCGACCAGATTGGCGTCGGTCTCGGCGCTGGCCCGCTCCGGCACCTCGGATTCCGGATGCGCGCTCCACAGGCAGAGCAGGATCGGCACGCGCGGACCGAAATGCATCCGCAGGCGGCGCATCATCCGCCGGCAATGGCCAAGCGCCGTGGGGTTGAGCGAGGACAGCACCACCGCATCCACCCCCGTGGTGCCGAGGCTGGCGATGGCGCGGGTCGATGCCTTCTCGCAGGGCACGACATCGGCATGGATGCCGCGTCCGGTCAGCAGATAGGCGAGAAGCCCGGCCGCCGCCTCATCCAGATTGTTGCGGGCCCCGACGCAGAGCACGCGCGGCGCATTGTCGGCAGGCGCGGTTGCGTCCGAAAGCTCGTCCAGCAGTCCCGCCATGCCCTCGGCCACCGCCTGCCGCCCGTCCGGATTGAGGGAGCCGCGCTGGCGCTCCTGTTCGGCCAGCGACAGGGCGGGCAGCAGCAGCCCGTCGGCCAGCTCCACCGGAGTGCATTTGCCGAGCCGCTCCTCGGCAAGCTCGGTCGCCTCCACCGGATCGCGGGCCAGCAGGCGCTGGTAGATCTTCGCCTCGTCGGGCAGGACCGGGCGGTCGCCGAGCATCACCTCCAGGAAATGCAGCTGCGGCACATGGCGGCCGAGCACCACGAGGCAGACGGTCAGCGGCGTCGCCAGTAAAAGGCCGATCGGCCCCCACAGCGTCGTCCACACCACCGCCGCGACGATGATGGCAAGCGAGGACAGGCCGGTCGCCGTTCCGTAGAGCCAGGGCTCCACCACATTGTTGGAGAACAGTTCCACCGCCACGAACAGGGCGATGCACAGCAACGGCAGGGTCCAGCCGGTATCGACCGCGAAGGACAGCAGGATCGGAAAGGCCGAGGCGATCACCGGCCCGAGGAACGGGATGAAGCGCAGCACCGTCGCCAGCAGCCCCCACAGCAGCGGGTTCGGCACGCCGAGCAGCCAGAGCCCGACACCGATGGGCAGCCCGTAGGTCACGTTCACCACCACCTGCATCAGCAGATAGCGGCTGACCCGCTCGCCGGCGTCGTTCATCGCCTCCGTCGTCCGGCTGAGATCGCCGGAGCCGACCAGCCTGATCATGCGGTCGCGCAGATCCTCCCGCTGCAACAGCATGAAGATGGTGAAGACCAGCACCATGCCGGCGGTGGCGATCGGCGTCATCGCCGGGCCGAGCACCCGGCTGACGAGGTCGAAGACCCCGGTGTCGGACTGGTCGATGCGCACCGGGACCGGTTCACGGTGCGTCGGCGCGCCGGCCTGCGACGCCGGGCCGGCGCCGGGCAGTTGGTTTGGGGCAGCACCGGCGGTGGCGCGCTCGATCTCCTGTTGCAGGTCGCGGAAGGCGTCCGTCGCCTGCTTCAACGCGCCGCGGTCGCCGGCCGATGCGGTGGCGCTGCGCAGCGACTCGATCTTGGTGTGGATGTTGCGCTGGTAGGTCGGCAGATTGTCGGCCAGATCGCCCAGCTGGCTGCCCACCACGGCACCGAAGCCGGTGATGCCGAGGAACAGCAGCGCCACCACCGCCAGCACCGACGGCACGCGGCCGAGATGCCAGCGCTGAAGCCGGGTGACGATGGGCGTCAGCACGAAACTGAGCAGCACCGCCAGCGCGATGGGCATCAGGATGTCGGCCGCCAGATACAGCGTCACCACGATCAGCGTGATGATCAGCAGGATCGTCTGGGTGGAAACGAGAGGAGCGGCCTTCGTCACCGCGATGGGGCGTGCCTGTAGTCGGCGAGCGGTGTCCTCGGCCATGATCGTCGGGCTTTCCGGAAAGGAGAATGCCCGACATGAACACCGGCCGCGCCGGCACGTTCCCTCGCCGGCCCCGTCACGGCGGCGAGGGTCGCCAAACCATGATTGGGCCCGTCAGGGAAGCGGCTGCTGCTGGGTGATGCAGTGGATGCCGCCGCCGCCGCGGACGATGTCGAGTGCCGCGATCTGCATCACCTCGCGGTCGGGGAAGGCCTTGCGGACGACGCGGAACGCCTCGTCGTCGGCCGGATCCTCGAAGGCCGGCATGACGATGCCGCCGTTGGCGATGTAGAGGTTGGTGTAGGACAGGGTCAGGCGCACGCCGTTCAGATCGCGGCGGGCGGGCTGCTGGATGGTGATGACCTCCAGTTCACGGCCCTTCGCGTCGCGGGCACGCTTCAGCCGGTCGAGATTGTCCTGGAAGATCTTGAAATTGGGATCGCCGGGATCGTCGGTGGTGATCGCCATCACCACGCCCGGGCGCACGAACAGCGCGATCTCGTCGATGTGGCCGTCGGTCTCGTCGTCCTGATAGCCCTGCCCGAGCCAGATCACCGTCTCGACGCCGAGATGGTCCTTCAGCTGCTGCTCGATCTCCTCCCGCGACAGGCCGGGATTGCGGTTGGGATTCAGCAGGCACTGTTCGGTGGTGATCAGCGTCCCCTCCCCGTCCACATGGAAGGAGCCGCCCTCCATCACCAGCGGGGCGGAAATGCAGGGGAGCTTGAGATGGTCGAGAATCAGGCGGCCGACCTGCTGGTCCTTGTCGCTGCCCTGGTAATTGCCGCCCCAGGCGTTGAAGCCCCAATGAACGCCGGCCAACCCGCCCTTGCCGTCGATGACGAAGCTGGGGCCGGTATCGCGAATCCAGGAATCGCTGATCGGCAGCGGCAGGATCTGGATGCCGGGGCCGCAGGCGAGCGAGGCTTCCGCCACGTCCGCCGGGTCGCACACCATCGTCACCGGCTCGAAGCGGGAGATGGCCTGCGCGACCTCGGCATAGGCGTCGCACGCGGCGTCGAAGGCGCCCTCCGGCCAGGTTTCCGGCCGGCACGGCCACGCCATCCAGCATCCGCTGTGGCTGGCCCACTCGCCGGGCATACGGAAGCCTTGACCCGTCCCTTCACCCGTCGGCATCGGGGCGTTCGGTGTCGTCATGCGTCGATCCCTCTACCCTTTTTCAAAAGTCCCCTGCCCTTCGCAGCTGCAACACCGAAACAACGGTCGGCGGGCCGCAAGGGACCGGGACATTTTTCATCCCCATCCACCCTAACCACGGGAGCGCGCCTTTGGCAATCGCGTCCGCCGCAGCGGATGCTTGGCCTTATGGCAGAGGGGCGTCGTGCAGAGGGGCCTTGCGGCGAAGGGATTTTTAAAAAGACGCGGAAGGACGTCGCGTCGGCATGCCGGGAAAGGGATCCGACATGAGGCCCGGCTAGAGGCCGGACGGCGGGCGCAGGGCGCGGCGGGCGGTGACCGAACGGGTGGTCGCATAGGCAGTGGAAACGGGACTGAAAAATCCAAGTCTCAACAAGGGGAACCACAGGAGCGCGCGCATGGCACGGCCTCTTTCGCTGTTGACGATGACATCACCATAGCAAAAGAAACGGGCAATTGCCATCCGCGGCGGCAGAGGTCTGCTGCGCGCGGATGGGTAGGTCTGCGGAACGCTTAAAAAGACCGGTCGGACGCTCCGGATCAGCCGTTCTGGATCGCCATCTGCTCGTCGCGTTTGCGTTGCCGTTCCTGGCGGGCCATGACGATGCTGGCGACGAAGATGCCGGTCGCCACCACCAGAACCATCAGCGTTGCCAACGCGTTGATCTGCGGACTGATGCCGAACTTCACGCTGGAGAAGATCACCATCGGCAGCGTCGTCGAACCGGGACCGGAGACGAAGCTCGCCACCACCACGTCGTCCAGCGACAGGGTGAAGGCCAGCAGCCAGCCGGCGACCAGCGCCGGGGCGATCAGCGGCAGGGTGATGACGAAGAACACCTTGGCCGGGCGGGCGCCCAGATCCATCGCCGCCTCTTCCAGGCTGCCATCCATGCCGGCCAGCCGCGACTGGATGACCACGGCGACATAGGACATGGTGAAGGTGGTGTGGGCGATGGTGATGGTGGTGACGCCGCGCCCGTCGGGCCAGCCGAGCCATTGCTCCATCGCCACGAACAGCAGCAGAAGCGACAGGCCGGTGATGACCTCCGGCATGACCAGCGGCGCGGTGATCATGCCACCGAACAGGGTGCGGCCGCGGAACCGGCCGAAGCGGGTCAGCGCCAGCCCGGCGCAGGTGCCGAGCAGGACCGACAGCGTCGCCGACACCGCCGCCACCTGGAAGGACAGGAAGGCCGCATCCAGCAGCGCATCGTTGTGCAGCAGCTCGCCATACCATTTGGTCGAAAAGCCGCTCCACACCGTCACCAGCCGCGACTCGTTGAAGCTGAAGACGACCAGCAGTGCGATGGGGACATAGAGGAAGGCATAGCCGAACAGCAGCGCCCAGGACAGGAACCCGAACCGTTTCATTGCCCGGCCTCCGCCTGTTTGCCCTGGACATGCTGGAAGATCATGATCGGAACCACCAGAACCAGAAGCAGCGCGATGGCCACCGCCGACGCCACCGGCCAGTCGCGGTTGGCGAAGAACTCGTTCCACAGCACGCGGCCGATCATCAGCGTGTCCGGGCCGCCCAGCAGTTCAGGCGTCACGAACTCGCCCACCGCCGGAATGAAGACCAGCAGCGAGCCGGCGATGATGCCGGGCAGCGACAGCGGCAGCGTGATCGCCAGGAAGGACTTGAAGGGACGGGAGCCGAGATCGGCCGCCGCCTCCAGCAGGCTGGGGTCCATCTTCTCCAGGGTCGAATAGAGCGGCAGGACCATGAAGGGCAGATAGCAGTAGGTCATGCCGATATAGACGGCCCAGTCGGAATAGAGGATCTCCACCGGCCCGCTGGTGATGCCCACCCATTCCAGCAGGTTGCTGATGACGCCATTGCCCTTGAGGATGCCGATCCAGGCATAGATGCGGATCAGGAAGCTGGTCCAGAAGGGCAGGATCACCAGCATCATCAGGGGCCCGCGCCGGGCCGGATCGGCCCTGGCGATGGCATAGGCCATGGGATAGCCGATGGCGAGGCACATCAGCGTGGTCACCGCCGCGATGCGCAGCGAATTCAGGTAGGCGAGGATGTAGAGGTCGTCCCCGCCCAGCCGGAAGTAATTGCTGATGTTCAGCAGGATCTGCAGCTTGGAGGTGCCGGCGTCCTCGTCGGTCAGCCAGTCCACCAGCGACGAATAGGGCGGCTGGGCGATGATCGATTCGGAGAAGCTGATGCCGAAGACGATCAGGAAGGGCACCATGAAGAACAGCAGCAGCCACAAATAGGGGATGGCGACGACCACGCCGCGGCCCCACAGCCCGATCCGGCTGAGCCCGGACACGAGGACGGAGACGACCGTCCTCATTGGGTCAGCACCACGCCGGCGAAGGGACGCCAGGTCAGGGTCACCTCATCCTCCCAGGTGATCGGCATTTCGGTGCGGCGGGTGACGTTCGGGGCGGTGACGCGCACCGTCTTGCCGGTCGGCAACTGCACCAGATAGATCGACACGTCGCCGAGATAGGCGATCTCGCGCACGATGCCGGTGGTGGTGTTGCGGCCATCACCGGCAGCAACCGGCTCCTTCGACAGGGCGATCTTCTCCGGCCGGATGGCGACGGACACCGGCGAGCCGGCCGGCGCCGGGGTGGCGTGGGAAATCAGCAGCTCGCAGCCGGCCTCCTCCGAGGCCACCAAAACCTGATCGCCTTCGGTCGAGACGACGCGGCCGTCGAACATGTTGATCGAGCCGATGAACTCGGCGACGAAGCGGTTGTGCGGGTATTCGTAGATCTCGGTCGGCGTGCCGACCTGCGCGATCACGCCATGGTTCATCACGGCGATGCGCGAGGACATGGTCATCGCCTCTTCCTGGTCGTGGGTCACGACGATGAAGGTGACGCCCAGCTTTTCCTGGATGTTGACCAGTTCGAACTGCGTGCGCTCGCGCAGCTTCTTGTCGAGCGCGCCCAGCGGCTCGTCCAGCAGCAGCAGTTTCGGCCGCTTGACCAGCGAGCGGGCGAGCGCCACGCGCTGGCGCTGGCCGCCGGACAGCTGGTGCGGGCGGCGCTTGCCGAAGGCCGAGAGCTGGACCATCCCCAGCATCTCCGTCACGCGGTCGCGGATCTCCGCCTTCGCCACCCCGTCCTGTTTCAGGCCGAAGGCGACGTTCTGCTCCACCGTCATGTGCGGGAACAGGGCGTAGGACTGGAACATCATGTTGACCGGCCGCTCATAGGGCGGGATGCCGGCCATATCGACGCCGTCGATGTAGATCCTGCCCTCGGTCGGCTGTTCGAACCCCGCCAGCATGCGCAGCAGCGTCGTCTTGCCGGAGCCGGAGCCGCCGAGCAGGGCGAAGAACTCGTTGCGGTAGATCGACAGGCTGACCTCGTCCACGGCGACGAAATCGCCGAAGGTCTTCGTCACCTTCTCGATGCGGACATAGGGAGTCTGGCCCGCGTCCTGCCACGGTTCCAGGCGGGTGGGCTTGCGAATCGGCTGACCGGCCATCCGGTTTCCTCTTTCATGACAACGCCCCGGCCGCTCCCCATCGCTGGGGATCGGCCGGGGCGGGCCAGCGCCATGGAGGCGCTTCTCAGGGGCCCCGGCTTACTTGCCGGTCTTGACCTTGGTCCACACGCGGGTGCGGGCGCGGTCGGTGGCCTGCTTGATCTGCTTCAGCGAGAACAGCTTCAGCTTGCTGTCGGCCGGCAGGAAGATGCCGGGGTTCGACTTGATGTCGTCGGCGACCGTCGCCAGCGAGGCCGGCACCGCGTTGGCGTAGCTGACCTTGTTGGAGATGTTCGCCATGTTGACCGGGTCGAGCACGAAGTTGATGTACTCGTAGGCGCCGTCCTTGTTCGGCGCGTCGGCCGGAACCGCCAGCGTGTCCCACCAGACCTGCACGCCTTCCTTCGGCGTGATGTATTCGACCTTGGCGCTCTTGGCCTCGGCGGCGCGGGCGGCACCCTGGATGGCGTCGCCGTTGTAGGCCATCACGACGCAGGCGTCGCCGCCGGCCAGGATGTTGATGTTCTCGCCGGTGACGAAGCGCTTGATGTAGGGGCGGACCGCCATCAGCGTCTTCTCGACCTTGTCCAGATCCTCCTTCTTCTCGGAGTTCGGATCGAGGCCGAGATAGTTCAGAACCGACGGGATGACGTCGATGGCCGAATCCATCACGGTGATGCCGCAGGCCGCGACCTTCTTCGCCACGTCCGGCTTGAAGATCAGATCCCAGCTGTCGAGCGCCACGTCGGGGGCGACGGCCTTGATCTTTTCCGGGATGATGGCGATGCCGACGGTGCCGCCGAGATAGGGCACGGCGTACTTGTTGCCGGGATCGGAATTCTCCAGCAGCTTCAGGACCTTCGGGTCGAGGTTCTTGTAGTTGGGGATCTTCGACTTGTCGAGCGGGCCCACCACCTTGGCTTGGATCAGGCGGGACAGGGTCGGCTCCGCGGTGGGCACGATCACGTCATAGCCGGACTTGCCGACGAGCACCTTCTGCTCCAGCAGTTCCAGGCTGTCGTACAGGTCGACCTTCGTCTCAGCGCCCGTGGCCTTGGTGAAGTCGGCGAGGGTCGTTTCACCCAGATAATCGTTCCAGATGTAGATGTTGACCGGCTTCTTGGCCTGGG
Organism: Azospirillum sp. A26; assembly: GCF_042604635.1. Taxonomy (NCBI): domain Bacteria; kingdom Pseudomonadati; phylum Pseudomonadota; class Alphaproteobacteria; order Rhodospirillales; family Azospirillaceae; genus Azospirillum; species Azospirillum sp. A26. Next base: position 845,114 of record NZ_CP170473.1, read on the forward strand.
CCATCGCCGGGCCGGCGATGGCGATCGCCGCGACCGCGCCGATGAGGCTGAGAGCGAGTTTTTTCATGATTTGCCCCGACCTTTTCGTGTGTGTTGCGGGCACCGCCACATCCCAACGGCTGGCCCGGCTCGCGGGCGCTATTGCACCCACGCCCGGCCATGTTGTCAACGGTTTGGGTCATGGTCGGGGACTGGTTTGCAGGCGGCGGCGATCTCGGCGAAGCCATGCGCAATCAATCGTCTACACACCGAATGTCGCAGCGGCCCGGTCGGGGTGAAGACCCGGCTTCAACGCTGCGAATCGCCGCCGGAAAGTCGCAGCCGCCCATCCGGGTCCTGGGGCTGGCAAATGGCGACCGGCCGCGACCCCAGCGGTTCCGGAGAACCCGCAAGGGAGTGTCGCGGCCGGCAAAGGAAACCCTTTCCCCAGATAATGGCCTGCTGGCCGGAACCTGGGTCGCCCGTCTTTAAAATTGCGTGCCCTGGTATTTGTGCTCGCGAATATGCGGTCAGTTATACCCACCTTTCTTTTCCGGTCAATGCCCGAATCGTGTCATTCCATTTTCAAATTGAAAGATACCATGACGAAATTCGTCGCCATATCATGGTACTCAGCGACATGCCGACAGTCGTTTGCCGCTGATGGTGTTGCAGTGCAAAAGAAGGCCCCGAGACTGTTGTCACGGGGCCTTCCTATTTTTCAGCTGGGTCTATGATTTGGTTTACGGAACCTTAACTCTGTGCCGTCAGCACCACGCCCAGCACCACCAGCAGCGTGCCGATCAGGCGGGTCAGGCTGATGGTCTCCCCCAGCAGCAGCATGCCGAGCGCCAGCGTGACCAGGAAGCCCAGCCCGACGAAGGGATAGGCCATGGAAACGTCGACCTTCGCCAGGACCGCCAGCCACACCACCATGCCCAGCCCGTAGCAGGCCAGACCGGTCAGGATGTGCGGCGTGGCGACCACCGACAGGGCGATCTGTCCGGCCTCCCCCCGTGCCAGCGCGGTCGACACCGCGGGGCTGGACATGCCGATCTTCAGGGAAATCTGCGCGATGGCGGACAGGGTGACGCTCAGCAGGATCAGTCCGACGACGGCGATGGGCATGACGACTCCGGGAAAATGACGGAAGGATGAAGGGCGACGGCTCACGCCCGGCCAAGCGGCGTCACGCCCGACCGAGGATCAGCGCGACGCCGCAGACCAGCCCGATGGCGATGCTCCACTTGTCGCGGGCGGCGAACACCACCGGGTCGTCGTGCATCAGCCCGCGGTGGGTTTGCAGCCATACCCGCCCGATCCAGAAGAGCAGCAGCGGGCAGATGATCCACAGCGCCTGCGGCTGGTCATAGACCCGCCCGACCTCCGGGCTGTTGATGTAGAGCGCCATCACCAGCACCGAGAGGAAGCCGGCCGACACGCCGATGGATTGCAGCACCGGCATGTCGGCGGTCACATAGCCCCTGCCCTCCGCCTGCCCCAGCCCGAGCTTCAGCATGCTGTCCATTTCCGAATAGCGCTTCACCATGGCGAGGCTGAGGAACAGGAACATCGAGAAGGCGAGCAGCCAGAAGGAGGGGACGATGGCCGTCGCCGTGGCGCCGCCCAGCACCCGCAGCGAATAGAGCCCGGCCAGCAGCATCACGTCCCAGATCACCCGGTTCTTGGCGAACAGGTTGTAGAACAGCGACGAGGCGGCATAGGTCGCCAGCGCCGCCAGGAACAGCGGCGGCAGCGCCACCAGCGACAGGACGAGGCTGGCCAGCAGCAGGCCGGGGATCAGCGACAGGCCGAGGTCGAGCGGCAGGTCGCCGGCCGCGAAGGGACGGCGGCGCTTGCGCGGGTGGCGGCGGTCGGCCGGCAGGTCCAGCAGGTCGTTCAGCACATAGATGCTCGACGCGCACAGCCCGAAGGCGAAGAAGGCGGCGACGGCCTGGAGGGTCGGCCCGACCTCCCCAAGCTTCTGGCCGGCCACCAGCGGCACGAAGACCAGCAGGTTCTTCAGCCATTGGTGCAGGCGCAGCGCCTTCAGGATCAGCAGCAGGCGTGGCCGGCGCGGGGTGGCGATGGTCTCCAGCGGGCACAGCGTGGCGGCGTGGCGAACCACCCCGGCCGCGGCGTCCACCGCAATGCCGCGGCGGGCGGCGCGCCAGACGGCATAATCGGCCTCGTCATTGCCCATGTAGTCGAAGATGCCGGACGGCACCTGCGCCCGGATCGCCTCCAGCTTGCGCTCACTCTTCAGGTTCAGCCCGTCGCTGCTGGACAGCACCTGATCGAACAGGCCGAGATGACGGGCGATGGCATCGGCATAACGGTGATGGGCCGCGGTCGCCAGCACCAGCCGCCGGCCGCGCTTGCGCTCCGCCTCCAGCCGTTGCAGGACGGCCGGGTTGTAGATCAGGCCGGCCGGGTCGATCTCCACCCGGCGGGCCAGCTCCGCCTTCAGCCGCGCCTTGCCGCCGGCCAGCCAGACCGGCACCAGCAGCGCCGCCCAGGGCTGCGCCTTGATCAGGCCGAACAGCGACTCATAGAGGAGGTCGGTCCTCAGCAGCGTGCCGTCGAGATCGACGAACAGCGGCGGCTCCTCGGCGACCGGGGGCGGCACCGGCGTCCCGGCGGCGGCACGCGGGAGCGCGACGACGGACGGCGCAGCCTCCTCTACCGAGGGGACAGGACCGCGCCCGACCGTTCCCTCGACGCCCCACAGGGCCGCTGCGGCGCGGTCGTGCCGGCCGGCCAGCACCGGGATCAGGCCCAGCAGCATCAGAGTGGCGAAGAACAGGTAGGATTGCAGGATGTTCAGCGGCGTGTCGGCCAGCGCGTTGACCGGCCAGAACAGGACGTTGCCGGCCAGGAAATAGGCCACCGCCAGCAGCGTGACCGCCCCGGCCGGACGCCGCAGCCCGGGCTCCAGCAGGATCAGGAAGGCGAGCGCGAAGGCCGGCAGCAGGATGCCGTAATGATGCACCCAGGCGACCGGCGAACCGACGGTGAAGCAGATGCCGGCGACGACGAAAGCCAGGATCCGCTCGGCCCCGCGGTCGCGCCGCCGCCACAGCAGGCCGAAGCCGACGAAGGCGAGGCCGGAAACCTGCGTGGCGATATGGACCACCGGGTGATAGGGGGCGAAGGCCTCCGCCGACCACTCCAGATTGTTGCCGTTGTGCAGCAGGCGGTTGACCAGCCCGTTGACGGTCTGGTTGACGTGATAGCTCTCGCCGTGGCGGCCAATGAACAGCAGGACCTCAAGGTAATCGACCATCGGCGCAAAGCCGTAGAACAGGGTCGCCAGCGCCACCCCCGGCACCACGATCGCCGCCCAGCCCGCCGCCATCCGCCAGTCGCCGCGCAGCGCCGCCCAGGCGAGGAACAGCGACATCTGCGGCTTCATCAGGGTCGATGCGCCGAGCAGGGCTCCGCACAGCACCCGCCGATCACGCAAGAGGGCGATACAGGCGAAGACGAAGGCGGCGTTCAGCCAGACCTGCACCTGCCCCAGCGAGAAGGCCTTCAGAACCGGATAGAAGCACAGGGTGGCGACGAAGCCGAAGCCGCCCAGCAGCACCTGGGTCAGCCGGTCGTCCCGCGCGCCGGGCAGGCGCAGCCGCGCCGCCATCTCCAGCACCAGGATCGCCATGCCCGCCGCGGTCGCCAGCACGAACAGCAGGTTGACCCGCTCGAACGCCACGAGGTTCAGCACCCCCAGCGCCTTCATCGCCTCCAGCGGCAGCAGCGAGGTCACCGGATACTGGAACTTGATGTGCTGTTTGAAGAACACCCCGTCATAGACATTCTCGCCCGGCCGTTCATGCAGCCAGTCGAGCGCGGCGATCATCGGGTCCCAGCTGTCGACCGGGATCAGGTCGGGGTTCTCCAGCACGAACAGGTTCTGGATGTCGGTCAGGTTGCTGGCATGGCCGCCGCGGTGCAGCGCCAGCCCCAGCAGCCCGGTCGTCAGCACGATGAACAGCGACGCCAGGATGATGCTGCGCTGAACCCAGCCCACGCTTCGCAGGCCTGTTCGAAGGGACGGGATCGCAGGTTGCATGCTCATGCTTGGCCATCCATCGGTTGCCCATCACTTTTGTCGCGACACGGCCCCGGCTCCGGCTCACCCGCTCGGGCGGCGCATCGGGCGGGGCAATCGGCCAGGGCAATCGAAGGCGTGCCGCGGCGGCAGAAACGCCATGTCCGCGGAAGCTACGGCTCCGTGCCTTGACTATTTTCAAAGGAGATAACAAAGTGCAGCGACGCCCAACCGGCGCCAAACCGCCGCATGGCGACCGCATCTTCCCCTGCCTCTCCTCACAGGGTCGAAAATACACTGCGGTTTTGCTTTGAAAGTCTTCGATTACGTGTGCCGCCGGCCATAAAGGGATGAACGACGACCTTGCGTTTTTAAGCGCATCCGCCAAAAGCGGGCTGCACGGTGGTGGCAGAGCACCGCACCCGGCGACCGGCCGGCGAGGGGGATCGCACCGCTCGGGGTAGGACGGGCGGTGGAGGGCGCGGACGGGCCGGTCTTTCGGGCCGAACTTTCGAATGTCCGGGGCTGGACGGCTCACGAACGGCGAGTCGGCCGGCGCGACCCGCTACGGAGCGAACGGACGCCAGCGAGCGGGAACGGCGCAGGAACAGGGAACCAAAAACGGAAAAGGGCTGCCGGCGGATGTCCCCGCCGGCAGCCCCTTCGCGCGTTGCCTTGAGAGTGCGATCAGACGTTCAGCAGCAGGTTTTCCCGCTCCCACGAGCTGATGACCCGGTTGTAGGCCTCGTACTCCGTCTGCTTCACGCAGGTGACGGCGTCGATGAAGCGTTCGCCGAGGATTTCCTTCAACGGCTTGCAGGCGTTGAACTTGGTCAGCGCCTCCGACTGGTGGCGCGGCAGCGTGAAGGCGAGGCGGTAGGCGGAGCCCTTGATCGGGTCGTTCGGTTCCAGCCCCTGGGTCATGCCGACATAGCCGCAGGCGAGCGACGCGGCGATGGCGAGATAGGGGTTGGCGTCGGCGCCGGCCACCCGGTTCTCCACCCGGCGGGCGTCGGGCTGGGAGACGGGGACACGCAGGCCGGTGGTGCGGTTGTCACGGCCCCAATGCACGTTGATCGGCGCATCCGAGTTAGGAACCAGCCGGCGGTAGCTGTTGACGTTCGGCGCCAGCAGCGGCATCACGTAGGGCAGGTATTTCTGCAACCCGGCGATGTGCGCCATGAACAGGTCGCTGTCGGTGCCGTCGGGATTGCTGAACAGGTTGCGGCCGTTGACCGTATCGACCACCGACTGGTGGATGTGCATGGCGCTGCCGGGTTCGCCCTGCATCGGCTTCGCCATGAAGGTGGCGTAGATCTGGTGGCGGATCGCCGCCTCGCGCGCCGTGCGCTTGAACAGGAAGGCCTGGTCGGCCAGTTCCAGCGCGTCGCCGTGGTTGAAGTTGATCTCGATCTGGGCGGCGCCGGCCTCGTGGGTCAGCGTGTCGATGTCGATGTCCTGCTTCTCGCAGAAATCGTACACCGCCTCGAAGATCGGGTCGAATTCGTTGACGGCGTCGATGCCGAAGGCCTGCCGGCCGCTCTCCATCCGGCCGTTGCGCCCGACCGGCGGGACCAGCGGGTAATCGGGGTCCTTGTTGACCTGGACCAGGAAGAATTCCAGCTCCGGCGCCACCAGCGGCTTCCAGCCGCGCTCCTCGTAGAGCGACAGCACGCGCTTCAGCACATGGCGGGGCGACACGTCGACCGGCCGGCCGTCGGCATAGACGCAGTCGGTGATGACCTGTGCCGTCGGCTCAGTGTACCAGGGGACGAAGCGGATCGTCCGTTCGTCCGGGATCATGTAGATGTCGGAATTCTCGTCCGAGGTGATGTCCTCGTCGTCGGGGAATTCACCGGTCACGGTCTGGACAAAGATCGCCTCGGGCAGGCGCAGGCCGCGGTCGCGCAGGATGCGGAGGAATTTTTCGGCAGGGACGATCTTTCCCCGCGCGATGCCCGACATGTCGGGCACAAGACATTCGACTTCGGTAATGCGGTTCTTCTTGATGAAGTCTTCCATAAAACCCATGGGTATGGCGGACCGCTCCGGACTATGGGCAGCCCCCTCCGTGCTGTGGACGACAGCGACACTATGACGCCGTTCCGGCGGAACGCGCCAGAGGGTTCCGCATGACGGTTCGGTGAAATATCCGCCTTTCCGTTGACCTCCCCCATCGGCTCGGACTTAACTGCGGCCATGCCGAAAGCCTCCTACCTGAACAGCTGGTACGCGGCCTCCGCCGCTCGCCCTTCCGACCGACCGGCCCTGGAGGGAGAGACCGCCTGCGACGTCTGCATCGTCGGCGGCGGCTACACCGGCCTGACCGCGGCGCTGGAACTGGCGGAGCGCGGCTTCGACGTCGTCCTGCTGGAGGCGGAACAGTGCGGCTGGGGCGCTTCGGGCCGCAACGGCGGACAGATCATCACCGGCTACAACAAGCCGATGGCGACCATCGAGGGCTGGGTCGGCAAGGAGGATGCCCGCCGCCTGTGGGAGTTCGGCGAGGAGGCGAAGGCCCAGCTGGCCGGGCGGGTGGAGCGCCACGCCATCGCCTGCGACCTGACCTGGGGCTTCGCCTATGCCGCGCTGAAGCCGCGCCACATGCAGGACGTGGCAGCGCTGGAACGCGAGATGCGCGACGGGTACGGCTATGACCGGGTGCAGCGGCTGGACCGCGCCGGCATCAGCAAGCATGTCGGCAGCGACGCCTATATCGGCGGCCTGCTGGACGAGGGCAGCGGCCACCTGCACCCGCTGAACTACGCGCTGGGCCTCGCCCGCGCCGCCGATGCCGCCGGGGTTCGCATCTTCGAGAACAGCCGCGTGCTGGCCATGGACAGCGGGGCGAAGCCCTGGGTCCGCACCGAACGCGGCCGGGTGACGGCCAGGTACCTGATCCTGGCCGGCAACGCCTATCTCGGCGGGCTGGCCCCGGCGCTCGACCGCACCATCATGCCGGTCGCGACCTACATGATCGCCACCGAACCGCTGGGCGAAGAGCGGGCACGGACCCTGCTGCCGACCAACATCGCGGTTTCGGACATGAAGTTCTCGCTGGATTACTTCCGCCGCTCCGCCGACCACCGGTTGCTGTTCGGCGGCGGCGTCAGCTATTCCGGCGTCGATGGGCCGGGGCTGAAGCAGGCGATGCGGATGAAGATGCTGGCGATCTATCCGGATCTGAAGGACGCCCGCGTCGATTATTTCTGGGGCGGGCGCGTCGCCATCACCATGAACCGCATGCCGCATCTGGGCCGGCTGTCGCCGACCACGCTCTATGCCCATGGCTATTCCGGCCATGGCGTGGCGCTGGCCGGCATGGCCGGGCGGCTGATGGCGGAGACGGTGAGCGGCACCGCCGGGCGCTTCGACGTGTTCGCCCGTGTCCCCCACACCCCCTTCCCCGGCGGACGGCGTTTCCGCACCCCGGCGCTGGTCCTCGCAATGATGTGGTTCCGTCTGCGCGATCTGCTGTAGGCTGGGGAAGCAATCCATGCCCTCCCCCCATCCACCTCCGTCCCCCGCCGAGTATCACCCCCACCCATGACCGACATCTCCAGCAGCGACGAGACTCCTCCCTCTTCGGATGCCGCACCGGGCAAGGACACCGCCCCAGACGCTGCCATCGCCGAGAAGGCGGCGCAGGAGAATGTCCTGGTCCAGCCGATGCGGGACACGCATTTCGATTTCCAGCACAAGGTCTTCAGCCTGCCGGGCGCCTTCTTCTGCCAGGATCCGAACAGCAAGGATCCCGTGCTGAACATGCTGCTGGGCGATCTGAAGGTGGCGCTGGCCTTCCCCACCCTGATGGAGTCCTTCCAGATCGAGGACGGCACCCACGACGCCCGCCTGCTGGAGGTCATCGAACAGGGGCTGGCCTTCGTGAAGCAGATCCGGCCGGGCGAGGAAATTCCCGGCGAGTTGCTTGACGGCCGCGCCTCCTGGTCGGTGGAGGACAAGCACCGCATCGCCGCCAAGGGGCGGCTGACCATGCAGATCGTCTCGTCCTTCACCGGCAACGAGATCATCGTTTCCGACCAGTCGCAGCTGGAACAGCTGCTGGACGATCCGCAGACGCACGAGAAGATGAAGGCGGCCTTCGCCAAGATCGCCGAGCGGCTGAAGCTGACCAACAACCCCGAACAGTACCTGACCGACCGCATCGACGATCTGGCGCAGGAACTGTCCTACATCGAGGCGTTGCGCGACCGCTTCAGGCACATCCGCCGGATCGAGCAGGCAATGGGCAAGCTCGCCACCATCTACCGCACCGACCGCACCTTCTGCAGCGAGCTGAACCGGATGCAGGGGCTGATCCGCAAGCCGGTGCGCGAATACGACATGATCTTCGATCAGGCCGACGCCCAGACCGGCGATATCGTCGGCGCGCTGCGCAACTTCCACCCCACCATCCAGTTCATCCGCAAGATCCGCGACGATCTGCGCGCCAAGCTCTTGGAGTGGGAAGATTTGCTGCGCGGCTGGGACGACATCTCGATGGAACGCTCGCCCAAGGTGGAGGCGTTGCAGAAGCAGACCTACCGGTTCCTGGCCAGCCGCTACATCGAGACGACGGTGTGGAAGCGGGGGGGATGAGCGCGGGCGGCCTCCGCCGACCCTCCCCCTTTACGCCACTCCCCGAAGCTCCTCCGCACGGCTCAGATCCACGCTGACCAGCTGCGACACGCCGCGCTCCACCATCGTCACGCCGAACAGGCGGTCGACGCGGGCCATGGTCAGGCGGTGGTGGGTGATGATCAGGAAGCGGGTGTCGCCCTGCCGCGCGATGTCCTCCACCAGATCGCAGAAGCGGCCGACATTCGCCTCGTCCAGCGGGGCGTCGACCTCGTCCAGCACGCAGATCGGCGCCGGGTTCGACCGGAAGACGGCGAACAGCAATGACAGCGCCGTCAGCGCCTGCTCGCCGCCCGACAGCAGCGAGAGCACCTGCAGCTTCTTGCCCGGCGGGCTGGCGTAGATCTCCAGCCCGGCATTCAGCGGATCCTCGGCGTTGACCAGTTCCAGATAGGCCTTGCCGCCGCCGAACAGGCGGGTGAACAGCTCCTGGAAGTCGCGGTTGACCACGTCGAAGCTGGCGACCAGCCGTTCGCGCGCCTCGCGGTTCAGGCTGGCGATGCCCTGGCGCAGGCGGGCGATGGCGGCAGTCAGATCCTCGCGCTCGCCGTTCAGTCCGCCGATCTGGGCGTCCAGCTCCTCCGCCTCGATTTCGGCGCGCAGATTGACCGGCCCCATGTTCTCGCGCTCGCGCGTCAGCTTGTCGAGCCGCGCCTCCACCGCCCCCGCATCGGGCATCGGTTCGGCGGGGTCGAGGTCGGCGGCGGCGCGCGTGTCCTCCGGCCGGCAGTCCAGCCGTTCGGCGATGCGCTCCGTCAGGGTGCGTTCCTGCTGGAGCGCCGCGGACACCGCGGCTTCCGCACGGGCGCGGGCCTCGCGCCCATCGGCCAGCGCCGCTTCGGCATCGTGCAGCGCCTGCTCGGTCGCGGCCAGCCTGGATTCTGCCTCGGCCAGCGCGTCGGCGGCGCGCTTGCGGTCGCGCTCGGCCAGGGCGATGCGGTCGAGAAGCTCCTGGCGCTCCGCCGCGATCTCGGCCGGCCGGCCGGCCAGCAGGGCGATCTCGCCCTCGGCCTCCGCCGCACGCTGGCGCAGCTCGGCGACGCGGCCGCCGGCCCCGGCGGAGCGGGTGTCCCAGGAGGCGGTTTCCGACTGGATGGCGGCAAGGCGCAGGCGCCGGGCCTGGGCCTCGCGGGTCAGCCGGTCGAGCGCGTTCTGCCGCTCGGCCAGGACGGCGCGGCGCTCGGCCAGGGCGGTGCGCCGGTCGTTGACCTGCTCCCGCCCTTCGCGCGGATCGGGCAGCTGCTCCAGCAGGTCCAGCACCTCGTCGCGGCGGGCGGCGGCCTCGCCCTCCTCGGCAGCGAGCCGTTCCACCGCCTCCGCCAGCGCGGCGAGGCGGGTGGATGCGGCGTCGGCCTCGCGCGCCAGCTTGGCATGGCGGTCGCGGGCGGCGTTCAGCGCGGCGAAGCCGTCGCGCACGGCGTCGCGGGCGCGGCGGTCGGTCTGGGCCGCTTCCTCGACCGTCCGCTTGGCGGCGTCCAGCGCCTCGCGCGCCAGCTCGACCTGTTCCTCGGCAAGCTCCAGCTCGCCGCGGAGTTCGGCCAGCCGGTTGCGCTGCTTCAGGCGGATGGCGGCGGCGGTCGGGGCGCCGGCCTGCACGGTCAGCCCGTCCCAGCGCCATGCCCCGCCGTCGCGGCTGACCAGCACCTGTCCGGGCGCCAGCGTCGCCGCCAGGGCCGCACCCTGGGCGGCGTCGGCGACCACCGCGATGTGGGCAAGCGCGCGGCCGGCGGCGGGCGGGCCCTGTACATGGTTCGACAGCGGCACGGCGCCGGCCGGCAGCGGCGCTGTGGCCTCGTAGGCGGGAAGCATGCGCCAATGCACCGGCGCTGCCGTGTCCAAGGGCGCGGTCAGCGCATCGCCGAGCGCGGCGGCCAGCGCCCCCTCATAGCCGGGCGACACCGTCACCGCATCGACCAGCGGCGGGAACTGCCCGCCGGCACCGGCCTCCAGCAGTTCGGCCAGCGCGCGTTCCTCGGCGCGCAGCCGGGCGCGGGCGCTGTCGGCGGCGGATAGCGTCTCCCGCGCGCGGGACTGGGCCGGTTCGGCCTCCGCCTTCGCCTGTTCGGCGGCTTCGGCGGCATCGCGGGCCTGCTCCAGCCGCTGTTCTGCCAGCTCGACCGCCAGTTCGGCGTCCGACAGGTCGGCACGGGCGGCAATCTCCGCCTCCAGTGCGGCGCGCTGGGCCTGCTGGTCGGCCAGCCGCTTGGCGAGGCCGGCGGCGCGGGCCTCCAGTTCTGCGGCCTGACGCTGGGTGGCGACACGGCGGGCCTCGTCGGTGGCGACCGCCTCGGTCAGCCGGGTCAGCTCGCGGTCGAGCGCGTCGACCTGCTCGCGCGCTTCGGCCAGAGCCTCCCCGGCGGCATCCTCCAGCATCTCCTCGTCGGCCTGCGCCTCGATCAAGCGGTCGCGCTCGGCCATCAGCCGGGCCAGCGCCTCGCCGGCATCGGCGGCCAAGGCCTCCTCGCGGCCGAGGTCGCCGGCGATCTGGCGCAGCCTCGCCTCCAGCGCACGCTGCTGGTCGGCTACGCGTTTCTCCTCGGCGTCCAGCTGTTCGCGGGCGATCACCAGCCGTTGCAGGGCGGAGGCCGCCCGCGCCTCGTCCTGGCGCTTCTCGGGCAGGCCGGCGGCGGCTTCGGTGCGGCGCGCGGCCAGCTGGTTGACGGCCAGCATGCGGTCGCGCACCTCGGCCTCGGCGGCTGCGAAGGCGGCATGGGCGCGGGCGCGTTCCTCCTGGGCGGCAAGCCAGCGCAAATGCCACAGCACCGCCTCCGCCTTGCGGATCTGGTCGGACAGGTTGCGGTAGCGGGATGCCTGCCGCGCCTGCTTCTTCAGGCTTTGCAGCTGGGTGTCCATCGCCCCGATCACGTCGTCGAGGCGGGTCAGGTTGGTCTCCGCCGCCTTCAGCCGCAGCTCGGCCTCGTGCCGGCGGGAATGCAGGCCGGTGATGCCGGCGGCCTCCTCCAGCAGGGCGCGGCGGTCCTGCGGCTTGGCGGAGATGATCTGCGCCACCTTGCCCTGGCTGACCAGCGCCGGCGAAGCGGCGCCCGAGGCATTGTCGGCGAACAGCAGCTGGACGTCGCGCGCCCGCACCAGCTTGCCGTTGATGCGGTAATCGGAGCCGGACCCGCGCTCGATCCGGCGGGTGATCTCCAGCTCGTCATGTTCGTTGAAGCCGGCGGGCGCGGTGCGCGACCGGTTGTCGACCGCCAGCGTCACCTCGCCCAGATTGCGCGCCGGCCGGCTGGAGGTGCCGCCGAAGATGACGTCGTCCATGTCGTCGCCGCGCATGCGCTTGGCCGAGGTCTCGCCCATCACCCAGCGCAGCGCCTCCACCAGATTGGACTTGCCGCAGCCGTTGGGACCGACGATGCCGGTCATGCCGGGTTCGATGACCAGATCGGTGGCATCGACGAAAGACTTGAAGCCCGACAGGCGGAGACGCGTGAACTGCACTGGGAAAGAACCTTCGGTGTACTGGGCTTAGAACAGTGCGGACACTGCAAAACTGTCGCCCGCTCCCCGCCCCCCAGCGTCAAAAGTCCGGGAAGGATCAGGGAGCAGGCATCACTGACAAGGATCTTGAAGACAGACTTACTTCAGCAGCTTGTCGATCGCCTTGGAGAACTCCTCGAACGACTGGGCGCCTTCGATGCGGGCCTTGCCGTCGTTGAGGATGAAGGTCGGGGTCGCTTCGACCTTGTACTGGTTCTGGCCGGTCAGGCGGCTGTTCAGGATGGCGTCGGCCAGTTCCTTGTTGGCGAGGCAGGCGTCGATGGTCTCCTGGCTCATGCCGGCCAGCTTGCCGTACTGGCCCAGCGCCTTGGCCGGATCGGAGGCACGGCTCCAGGTCGCCTGGCTCTTGAACAGCACGTCGGTCAGCGGATAGTAGCGCTCGGCCGGCGCGCAGTGGGCCAGCATGCTGGCGGTGAGGGCGGCTTGATCGAAGGGGAAGTCGCGGAAGATCAGCTTCACCTTGCCGGTGTCGATGTAGGCTTCCTTGATCTTCGGCAGGATGTCGGTGTGGAAGTGGGCGCAGTGCGGGCAGGTCATCGACGAATAGTCGAGGATCGTCACCGGCGCATTCGCATCGCCCATGACGCGGTCGGCCATCAGCTCCGACACCGGCGGCAGGGTGGCGGCAGCCTGTGCCGCCGTCGGCGCGGCGGTCATGGCGGTGCCGAACGCGGCGGTGAAGCCGATGGCCAGAAGCCCGGCCAGCCCGAAATACCTGCGTCCCAGAATTTTGCGGTTCACTTTGCCCTCGTTCCTACCAGATGTTGACGTATAGACAATGACGCAACCATGCGTCCAGCGAGGCGGCTAGCGCGCCGCCCGCTTCGGCCGGGCCATCAGCGAACGGCCGAAGCGCTCCAGCGTGGCGCGCAGTTCCTCGTCCTCGATGGTCGCCGTGGTGGTGGTGATGCCGATCTCCTCGTCCATCGTCAGGGCGCGCGGGCGCACCACCGGCGACGGGGATGAGGGCAGGGCCGCGTGGATCAGCTTGATCTTCGCCACCGCGCGATAGCCGAAGAAGCTGTTGATGCGCTCGATGATCTGCGGCTCCAGATGCTGCAACTCCAGCGCGATGGCGCCCATGGCACGGATGTGCAGCGTCGCCTCCTCCCGCTTGCCGCGGGGGAAGCTGAGCTTGTCGGGGGCAGTGCGCAGCGACAGCTGCTGGCCGACGATGGACGGCCAGTCGGTGATCAACGCGCCGAAGGCAAGCCCGCGCTTGCCCAGCACCTTGCCGGCGACCTCCGGAACGGATTGGCCGATGCGACGCGGTCCGCTCATGCTCTGCGATCACTCCTGTGCGGCCCCGGCCTTCGCGACCGGTTCCGGGTCATGTGGGTTGGCGGCACCCTAGCGCAAGCGTGGGCCGATGCCCAGCGCCCGGCCTGCTCCCTTCCCCAGACGCTCCGAACCCTCTATTTCTTCCCATCATGATTCCAGATTCCATCGAGGCCGCCCGGCGGCTGCTGTCCTGGTACGACCGCCACCGCCGCGACCTGCCCTGGCGCGCCAAGCCGGGGGAGACCGCCGATCCCTACCGGGTCTGGCTGTCGGAGATCATGCTGCAGCAGACGACCGTCCCCGCCGCAGCGCCCTATTTCCGCAACTTCACCGAACGCTGGCCGACCGTACGCGATCTGGCGGACTCGCCGCTGGACGACCTGCTGGTCGCCTGGGCCGGGCTCGGCTACTACGCGCGGGCGCGCAACCTGCACAAATGCGCCCGCGCGGTGGTGGACCTTCATGGCGGGCGGTTTCCGGGCAACGAGGCGGAATTGCTGGAGCTGCCGGGCATCGGCGCCTACACCGCCGCGGCGATCACCGCCATCGCCTTCGACCGCAAGGCAACCGTGGTGGACGGCAATGTCGAGCGGGTGATCGCCCGCATCTTCGCGGTGGAGGAGCCGCTGCCCAATGCCAAGCCGACGCTGCGCCGGCTGGCCGCCACCCTGACGCCGGACGTCCGGCCCGGCGACTATGCCCAGGCGATGATGGATCTGGGCGCCACCATCTGCACGCCGCGCAAGCCGAAATGCATGCTGTGCCCATGGGCGGACTATTGCGAGGCGCGCGCCGCCGGTATTGCTGAAACCCTGCCGCGCAAGGTCGCCAAGGCGGAGAAGCCGACCCGGCGCGGCGTCGCCTATTGGCTGCTGAACCCCGACGGCTCCGTCCTGCTGCGCCGCCGGGCGGAGGAAGGGCTGCTGGGCGGAATGGCGGAGGTGCCCTCGACCTCCTGGGGGCCGGAGCTGCCCGGCGAGGCGGCGGTGGCGGCGCAGCAGCCCCTGCCCGCCCGCTGGCGCCGGCTGCCCGGCATGGTCCGCCATACATTCACCCATTTTCACCTGGAGCTTGAGGTGGTTGCCGGACAGGCCGGTGCCGACTGGCGTCTGGCCGACGGCAATTGGGTGCCGGTGGACCGGCTGGGCGATCACGCCCTGCCGTCGGTGATGGTGAAGGTGGTGCGCCATGCCCTCTCGCATGCCTGAGCGGGGCTGACGCCTGATGGAGTGCCGATGGGAATGCCGCGTGCCGTGATCGCCCTTCTGGTGGCCCTGCTCGGCCTGTGCGGAGCGGCGCTGGCCGCCCCGCCCGGCGGGACGGATGGGAAGGTGGGGGTGGCGCTAGTCCTGGCGCTCGACGGATCGGCCTCGATCACCACCGGCGATCTGGAGTTCCAGCTGCAGGGCCATGCCGCCGCCTTCCGCGATCCGGCGGTGGCCGACGCGCTGGCCTCGGCCGGGGCGCGGGTGACGCTAGCGGCCTATTCCGGGCCGAACAGCCTGCGCGTGCTGATCCCCTGGACCGCGCTGGACAAGCCGGAGGATGCCGGCCGCTTCGCCGACCGCATCGACGCCCTGCCCCGCGGCTTCCAGGGCGACTCGACCGCCATCGGCAGCGCCCTCGTCGAGGCGGCGAAACTGTTCGACCGGGGAGGCAAGGCGCCTCGGCAGGTGATCGATCTGGTGTCCAACGGTTTTTCCAATGCCGGGATCGAGCCGGCCGAGGCGCGCGACCGGGTGACGAAGCGCGGAATCGTCATCAACGGCCTCGCCATTCTCGACGAATTCCCCTGGCTGGAGGAGTATTTTGAGGAATCCGTGATCGGCGGACCGGGCAGCTTCGTCAAGACCGCCCTGGACAAGGACAGCTTCGTCGCGGCATTGCGGCAGAAACTGATCCTTGAAATGGTGGCCCTGCCGGATCAAATGCCGCAGCAAAGCGCCGCCGCGAGATAGGTGGCCGATAACAAAGCGAGAGGAGCGGGACCGTTGGAGCGCGTCGATTTCCTGGTGATCGGGGCCGGCATTGCCGGCGCATCCGCGGCCTACGAGCTGGCCGCACAGGGTCGGGTGCTGGTGCTGGAGCGCGAATCGCAGCCCGCCTACCACTCGACCGGCCGCTCGGCGGCGCTCTACACCCAGACCTACGGTCCGGCGCCGATCCGCGCGCTGACGGTGGCGAGCTGGGGCTTCTACACCGACCCGCCCGCCGGCTTCGCCGAGCATGCGATGCTGACCCCGCGCGGCGTCCTCATCGTCGGGCGCGAGAACGAGATCGACCGGCTGGATGCGGAGTACGAACAGGGCCGCAGCCTGACGCCGTCGGTGGAGCGCTACGACCGCGAACAGGTTCTGGCCCGCGCGCCCTTCCTCCGCCCGGACTATGTCGCCGGCGGCGTGTGGGAGCCGGATGCCCGCGACATCGACGTGCATGCGCTTCACCAGGGCTATCTGCGCGGGCTGAAGGCGCGCGGCGGCCGGGTGGTGACCGATGCCGAAGTGCGAGCGCTCGCTCGGAAGGACGGGTTGTGGGTGGCGGAGACCGGGGCCGGCAGCTTTGCCGCACCGGTGGTGGTGAACGCCGCCGGCGCCTGGGCGGACGCGCTGGCGACGCTGGCCGGCGTCGCCACCGTCGGTCTGGTGCCCAAGCGGCGCACCGCCATCACCTTCGATCCGGTGTTCGAGGATCCCGCCGACAAGGCCGGGCTGGACGGCTGGCCGATGGTGTCGGACGTGGCCGAGACCTTCTATGTCAAGCCGGATGCCGGCCGCCTGCTGGCCTCCCCCGCCGATCAGACGCCGATCGAGCCCTGCGACGTGCAGCCGGAGGACATCGACGTCGCCATTACGGTGGACCGGCTGGAACAAGCCGCACACTTTTCCGTTCGCAGATTGGCCCATCGCTGGGCCGGCCTGCGCAGCTTCGTCGCCGACAAGGTGCCGGTGGTGGGATTCGCACCGGATGCGGAAGGGTTCTTCTGGCTGGCCGGTCAGGGCGGCTACGGCATCCAGACGGCGCCGGCCATGGGCCGGGTGGCGGCCGGTCTGGCCACCGGACGCGGCCTGCCGGAGGATGTGCGGGCGCTGGGTGTGACCGAGTCGGATCTGTCGCCGGCCAGGAAACGCTAACAGGGAAGTCGGCAGAGTCGCCCGTCGGGGCGCAGGAGGCGTGCGATGCGTGTGCGTCGGTCGGTGGTGCATCGGTCGGGGACGATGAGCGGGCGTGCTCTTGCCGTGGCGGCGCTGGCCGCCACCGGCGCGCTGGCTGGCTGTGCCAACCCCGCGGCGGACGAGGCGCTGGTGGCGCAGACCGCGCTGGTCGGCATGCCGAAGGAAACGCTGCTGTCCTGCGCCGGGGTGCCGGAACGCCAGGCCAGTGTCGACAACCGCGAGTTCTTCACCTACCGCAGTTCCCGCCTCGTCTCCTACCCAAGCCCGCCGCCGGTGGGGTATTACGGCGGCTGGGGCTGGCCTTATTACGGCTATGGCGCCGGCTGGCCGTCCTATGGTTATGAAGTCAACAGCTTCGACTGTGAAGCAACCTTCAGTTTGAGGAATGGCGTGGTCGAGCGCGTCGTATATGGCGGTGCCACCGGCGGGTCGGCACGACTTGGCCAATGCTATGCCATCGTCCAGAACTGCATGGCGCTGGTTCCGCAACGGACGATCAAACCAAGCCCTTGATTACCTTGTCCATGCGACAACTCGTCACTGTTGCATAGCTGCTTCATCAGGAGAGGAAGGGTTGTAGCCCCTCTAGTACCCGTACTCGGTGTCTGGTAATAGCTCCATCGGCTGATGCCACAGAACAGCAACAACGCATTGCCTGGAGCAGACCCCATGACCATCCTGTCGCGCGCCGCCGCCGCCCTGCTGGCGACCTCGGCCCTTGTCGCCATCGCTTCCCCGTCGCTCGCTCAGGACTTCAAGGGTAAGTCGGCCGGCGACATCGTCGTCCGTGCGCGCGGCCTGGCCGTGCTGCCTCAGGAAAAGGGCACGATCAACAACACGACGCTGGGTGACGTCGGCTCGGCCAAGGTCGGCAACGACTACATTCCGGAAGTCGATTTCACCTACTTCTTCACCGACAACATCGCCGCCGAGCTGATCGCCGGCACCAGCCGTCACCGTGTGAAGGGCAACCTGATCGCCGCCGCCGGTGGCGTCACCGAGATCGGCAAGGTCTCGCTGCTGCCGCCGACCCTGACCGTGCAGTACCATTTCCTGCCGAAGGAGCGCATCAGCCCGTACGTCGGCGCCGGCATCAACTACACCCTGTTCTACAACGAGGATGCGGCCGAGAGCCCCAACGCCGCCGGCCTGCGCATCACCGACACCAACTACAAGAACCGCTTCGGCTGGGCCCTGCAGGCCGGTGTCGACGTTGCCCTGACCGGCAACTGGTCGCTTAACTTCGACGTCAAGAAGGTCTTCCTGAAGACCGACGTGACCGCCAACGCCCGCCTGGGCTCCGCCGTCCTGCCGGTCACCTCGAAGGTCACGCTGGACCCGTGGCTGGTCGGCGTCGGCGTCGGCTACCGCTTCTAAAGTGTGATCGGTTCAAGCGTAATCGTTTGAAGCGTGAATCACACGGAAAACCAAAAGCTTAGAGTCTGTCTGGTGCTTCAATAAGCATCAGACAGACTCTAGGACCGGGTTTCGGGACCAGTCCCGGGCATCCGAAGGGCTGCCTCTCCCATTTGGGGGAGGCGGCCTTTTTTCTTTTCACCGTCAGCCTTGCGGATTGTACGGTCATTCCCATGATTCCGATATAGGGGTCATCGGAAGGGAGGCCGTACCGTCATGCATGTTGCAGCCGTTTTGAAGCGCAAGGGCAACAGGATCGTCTCTGCCGCACCAGACGACAGCGTTGCCGCCGTCACCCGCCTGCTGACCGAGCATCGGATCGGCGCCGTGCTGGTGATCGATGGCGATGGGCAGCCGGTCGGCATTCTGTCGGAACGCGATGTCGTGCGGGCAATCGCCCGCAACGGTGCCGCGGCCCTGGACGGCCCGGCCGCGAACCTGATGACGCGCGAGCTGATCACCGCCGCCCCGACCGATACCGTTGCCGACATGATGGCGGTGATGACCGAACGGCGCATCCGCCATGTGCCCATCGTCGAGGCCGGCCGGGTGATCGGCGTCATTAGCATCGGCGATGTGGTGAAGGCCCGCATCGACGATGCCGAGCTGGAGGTCGAGTCTCTGCGCGGCTACGTCGCCGGCATGGGCTGACCCGGTTTCCGCAGCCAGAAAAGCAAACGCCCCGCCGGAGCGATCCGGCGGGGCGTTTGCTTTTGCTCGGGAAGAGCGGGGTCAGGCCGAATGCGACTGCGGGAAGGCCATCGCCGCCTGGGTGCGGTTGCGCACGCCCAGCGATTTGAAGATCGCCGTCATGTGGATCTTCACCGTGCCTTCGGACAGGCCAAGCTCATGGGCGATCTGCTTGTTCGACTTGCCTTCGCGCAGACGGTCCAGCACCTCGCGCTGGCGCTGGGTCAGCAGCTGTTCCAGCTGCGGATCGGTCGGCGGAATGACCGAGCCGCCGCCACGCTGGTCGGGCTCGTTCCCCTCGCGCAGAACCGTCGCCGGGACATAGACGCCGCCGGAGAAGATCAGGTCGAGCGCGCTCAGCATGATCTTCACGCTGGACGATTTCGGGATATAGCCGGCAGCGCCGTTCTCCAGCGCCTCGCGCACGTCGGATTGCGCTTCGGACGCGGAGATCACCACGACCTTCGCGTTCGGCTGCCGGTCGCGCAGCATGCCGATGCCGGAAAAGCCGGGCCACCCCGGCATGCGCAGGTCGGTCAGGACGAGGTCATAGGTCTCGTCCTTCGATGCCGCCATGTCCAGAAGCTCATCGAAATTGCTTGCCTCCGCAAAGGTGGCATTATCTCGAAGCTGCTCAAGCAGACGGCGAAGACCTTCCCGAAACAGGACGTGATCATCACCGATCAGGATCTTCATCGCTCAAACTCCTGAACCATGCTGCCCCTCCGAAAGACGCCCAAAGGGCTTGAGAAAAGGAGGGGTTTGTCGCCACCCGCATATTCCCTAAAATCCAAAGGATATAGCAGGCACCGGCCGAACGTAATCTCTATTGAGATGTAACACGCAGGGACGATGACCGACAACCCGAAATTAACTTTTGTCACCGCTCCGATGGCCTAGGGGACAGAGGCCGCACTTCCCAGCAGTGATATTTCCAAAGAGCTATGACAATTTCAGGTCAATGTGCGAATGCGCGGCTGGATCTGTCGGAAAAGAAAAAAACCGGTCCGGCGCCATCTTACGGCACCGGACCGGTTTTAAAGTTTCACAGTCCGGACGACAATCGGACCGAGGATCGCGCAGCCCGTCAGAAGGCGGTGTCTTCCAGCTCCATCAGCGGCTTGGCGCCGGCGGCGATGGTGATGAACAGGCTGTTGGTCTGCGGCAGCAGCTTGGCCATATAGAAGCGCGCGGTCTTGATCTTGGCCTCGAAGAAGGCGGCATTGCCCTCCCCGGCTTCGAGCCTGGCCTGCGCCTTTTCCACCATGGTCAGCCAGGTCCAGCCCAGCGCCACCAGCCCGAACAGGCGCAGATAGTCGCTGGCGGCGGCACCGGCCTCCTCAGGATCCTTCAGGCCCTTCTGGGCAATGAGGGCGGTGGCCTGCTGCAGCTTGGCGAAGGCCTTGGCCAGCGGCATCACGAACTCACCCAACTCGTCCTTCTCCATCGCCGCTTCGATGTCGCGGCCGACGGGGTGGAAGAAGTGGCGGAGCAGGCGACCGATGTTCTGCGGCAGCTTGCGGCCGACGAGGTCGAGCGCCTGGATGCCGTTGGTGCCCTCATAGATCTGGCAGATGCGGGCATCGCGGACATACTGCTCGACGCCGGTCTCCCAGATGAAGCCGTGGCCGCCATGGACCTGCACGGCGATGTTGGCCGACTCGAAGCCGATGTCGGTGAACAGAGCCTTGACGATCGGCGTCATCAGCTGGACGAACTCGTCGGCATCGCGGCGGGTGCGCTCGTCGGGATGCTTCTCCGCCACGTCGAGCTTGTAGGCGGTCAGTGCGCCGAGCGCACGCGCCCCCTCGGTGAAGGCGCGGGCGGTCAGCAGGTTCCGGCGCACGTCGGGATGGACGATGATCGGGTCGGCCGGCTTGTCCGGTGCCTTCACCCCCGACAGCGAGCGGCCCTGGAGCCGTTCACGGGCGTAGTTGACGGCGTTCTGGTAGGACACCTCGGCCAGCCCCAGCCCCTGGATGCCCACGGCCAGACGGGCCGCGTTCATCATCACGAACATGGCGCGCATGCCCTTGTGCGGCTCGCCGACCAGCCAGCCGGTGGCGTCCTCGAAGTTCATGACGCAGGTCGACGACGCCTTGATGCCCATCTTGTGCTCGATGGAGCCGCAGGCGACGCCGTTGCGCGCCCCCGGCGTGCCGTCGGCATCGGGCATGAACTTCGGCACCAGGAACAGGCTGATGCCGCGGGTGCCGGCCGGGGCGTCCGGCAGGCGGGCCAGCACCAGATGCAGGATGTTCTCGGTCAGGTCATGCTCGCCGGCCGAGATGAAGATCTTGGTGCCGGTGATCCTGTAGCCACCCTCCCCGTCCGGCACCGCCTTGGTGCGGATGATGCCGAGGTCGGTGCCGCAATGCGGCTCGGTCAGGCACATGGTGCCGGACCAGGTGCCGTCGACCAGCTTGGGCAGGAAGCGCTGCTTCAACTCGTCCGAGCCGTACATCGCCAGCGCGTTGTAGGCGCCGAGCGACAGGCCGGGATACATGCCGAAGCTGAGGTTGGCGGAGCAGATGAACTCCTCCAGCATGGTGTTGACCAGCTTCGGCAGCCCCTGCCCGCCATAGGCCGGGTCGCAGGCCAGACCCTGCCAGCCGGCCTCGATGTAGGTGGTGTAGGCCTCCTTGAAGCCCTTGGGCGTGCGGACCTCGCCATTCTCGAAATGGCAGCCCTCGCCGTCGCCGGACTGGTTCAGCGGGAACAGAACCTCCTCGCACAGCTTGGCGCCTTCCTCCAGCACCTGGCCGACGAGTTCCGGCGTGGCGTCCTCATAGCCCGGCAGGGCCGACAGCTTGTCCAGGCCGACGATCTCGTCCAGGACGAAGCGCACATCCTCAAGCGGAGCCTTGTAGATCGGCATCTCTCGTTCCTCCCCCTCAGTTCCGCAGCGGCTTGCCGGTGAGCAGCATGTGCTCGATCCGGTCGATGGTGCCGCCGGTGCGCACCAGACCCATGAACGCCTCGCGCTCCAGCCGCAGGATGTGGTCCTCGCCGACCGGCTTGGAGATGTCGGCCTCCTCGCCGCCGCTCAGCACCTCGGCCAGCGCGGCGCAAACCACCTTGTCGTGCGGCGTGACCTTGCCTTGCAGGGCGAAGCCTTCCACCGCCAGTTCCATCGCCGCCTTAGCGCTGGGGCCGGGCAGGACATAGCTGGTGGTCTTCTCCGGCGCGGCATAGTCCGCCGCCAGCTCCAGCGCCTTGGCCTTGGCGTCGGCCAGCAGCCGGTCGCGGTTCATGGTGATGCCGTCGGTGGCGCGGAAATACAGCAGCTCCTTGGCCTCGGCCGCCGACTTGGCGACGGTGGCGGTGCTGATGATCTCGAAGGCCTTGGCGATGCCCGGCATCGGACCGCGCGGCGCCTTCGGGTTGGCCTGATGGCGGGCCAGCATCTCGGTGCAGCCGCCCCAGGCCGGGATCAGGCCGACGCCGACCTCGACGAGGCCGACATAGGTCTCGGCATGGGCCTGGACATGGTCGGAATGCAGCAGGATCTCGCAGCCGCCACCGAGCGCCATGCCGCTGGGGGCCGCCACCACCGGGAAGGGGGCGTATTTCAGCGCGCGGTAGGTACGCTGGCCGCCCTCCACCATCTCCTCGATCTGCGGCCACAGGCCGATGTTCAGCGCGAAGAGAGCGAGGCCCAGATTGGCGCCGACCGAGAAATTGTCGGCCTCGTTGTGGATGACCAGCGCCTTCCAGTCACCTTTGCCGTCGCCGATCAGGCGCATCGCCTTCTCGTAGGCGGCCATGATGTCGGCATCGACGGCGTTCATCTTGCTGGTGAACTCGACGCACAGCACGCCGTCGCCGATGTCCCACAAGCTGGCCGAGCCGTTCTTCCACACCGGCTTGCCGGCGGCGCGCTTGATGTCCGACAGCAGCAGCACGCCGTCCGGACGCACCACCGTGTCATAGACGCCGGCAGTGGTCAGGTGCTGGAGCTTGCCGCCCTCGACCCGGTAGAAGGGACGGCCGGCGGCGGTCTCGACCAGCGCCGGGACCGGGATGCCTTCCGCGCGGCACAGCTCGGCGAACCAGTCGGTGCCCAGCCGGTCGATCAGCTCGAACGGACCCTGCTTCCAGTTGTAGCCGAGCCTCATGCCCTCATCGACGGCGACGATGCTGTCGGCGATCTCCGGCACCAGGCTGGCGGCATAGGCCAGAGTCTGGGCCAGGACGCGGCGGGCGAAGAGGCCGCCCTTGTCCGGGTGCTCGCACAGCCGGCGCAGGTCGCGGCCGGCGGCGGACACGCTGTCCAGCCGGGCCTTCTCCGACGGGGCGTACTCGCCGGTCCGGAGGTCGACCGACTCCTTCACCTTGCCGCCGCCGGCCTTGTTGATGCGGTAGAAGCCGCCCTTGCCCTTGCGGCCGGTGTAGCCCTCCGCGATCATCCTGGTGATGACCGGGTGCTCGCGCATCTGGCCGCGATAGGCGTCGTTCGCCGGCAGGGTGGCCGACATGCTCTTGGCGATGTGCGGCATCAGGTCGAGCCCGACCAGATCCATCAGGCCGAAGACGCCGGTCTTGGGGATGCCCATCGGACGGCCGCCGACGGCGTCCGCCTCCTCGACCGTCAGGCCCAGATCGACCGCGGCATTCACCGCCGCCTGGATCCAGAAGACGCCGATGCGGTTGGCAATGAAGCCCGGCGTGTCCTTGCAATGGACCACGCCCTTGCCGAGACGGCGGTCGCAGACGTCGGCGATGGCGGCCAGCGCGTCGGCGCGGGTGTCGGCGCCGCCGACGATCTCCAGCAGCCGCATGTAGCGCGGCGGGTTGAAGAAGTGGGTGATCAGGAAATCCCGGCGGAACTGCTCGCCCTGCCCCTCGGTCAGCACCGCCAGCGGGATGGTGGAGGTGTTGGACGACACCACCGAGCCCGCCTTGCGCACCGGGTCGATGCGCTTGTAGAGGTCGGCCTTGATCGCCGGGTTCTCGACGATGGCCTCGACAATCCAGTCGACATCGGCCAGAAGGTTCAGGTCGTCCTCAAGATTGCCGGGCGTGATCAGCTTGGCATTCTTGGGATGCATGAAGGGAGCCGGATCGGTCTTCAGCATCCTGGCCACCGCCCCCTTGGCGATGGCGCTGCGGTCGTTCCCTTCCTTCGCCGGGATGTCGAGCAGGACGCAGGGGATGCCGGCGTTGGCGAAATGGGCGGCGATGCCCGCACCCATCACGCCCGCACCGATCACGGCGGCGCGTTCGATCTTCATGGTCGTTTCCTCCCCGATCCCGTTCGTCAGACCGCTTCCAGGATGGTGGCGATGCCCTGGCCGCCGCCGATGCACTGGGTCGCCAGCGCGAACTGCTTGCCTTCGCGCTTCAGCAGGGCCGCGGCCTTGCCGGTGATGCGGGCGCCGGTGGCGCCCAGCGGATGGCCGAGCGCCAGCGCGCCGCCGTCCGGATTGATGCGGGACGGGTCGATGTCGAGGTCGCGCATGCAGGCGATGGCCTGGGACGAGAAGGCCTCGTTGATCTCGATGATGTCGATGTCATTGATCGACAGGCCGGCGCGGGCCAGCGCCTTGCGGGTCGCCGGGACCGGACCCAGACCCATCAGTTCCGGCGCGCAGCCGGCGACGGCGACCGAGCGGATCTTCGCCAGGATCGGAAGGCCGTTGGCGCGGGCATACTCTTCCGTCGTCACCAGCACGGCGGCGGCGCCGTCGGTCAGCGGCGAGGAGGTGCCGGCGGTCACGGTGCCATCGGCGGTGAAGGCCGGCTTCAGGCCCGACAGGCTGTCGGCATTGGTGCCGGGACGGATGCAGCCGTCCTTGTCGATCAGGCCGGCCGGGGTCTGGATGCCGACGATCTCATCGGCCATGCGGCCGGCGGCCTGCGCTTCCGCCGCCTTGGCGTGGGAGGCGACGGCGAGCGCCTCCTGCTCGGCGCGGGAGATGGCGTATTTGCGGGCGACATTCTCCGCGGTGATGCCCATCGAGCAGTAGGCCTCGGGGTAGGAGGCCTTCAGCGCCGGGTTCGGCATCGGGTTGAAGCCCATGATCGGCACGCGGGTCATCGATTCGACGCCGCCGCAGAGGAAAACCTCGCCGGCCCCCATCTGGATGGCACCGGCCGCCTGATGGATCGACTGCATGGAGGAGCCGCAATAGCGGTTCACCGTGGTGGCCGCCGCGGTCTGCGGCAGCTTGGCCAGGAAGGCGATGCTGCGGGCGACGTTCAGGCCCTGCTCACCTTCGGGGAAGGAGCAGCCGACGATCACATCCTCGATGTCGTCGGTCTTCAGGCCGGTGCGCTCGACCAGCGCCGCGAAGACGCGGGCCAGCAGATCGTCGGGGCGGACCTTGGTCAGCTCGCCCTTGTGGGCGAAGGCGAAGGGCGAACGGGCATAACCGGCGATGACGACCGACTTCATGAGTGCTTCTCCTCCATGTCCTGCGTCTCCGTGATGCCGTTGCGGCTGAGATGCTCGGAGATCTGGGTGTCGATGGTGCACAGCTCCGCCAGCGTCTGCTGGACGTCGGCAAGCTGCTGTTCAAGTGCGGAAATCCGGCGGCGCGCGATGGAGCGCATATAGCGCATCTGCTCGATCTGGGCGTCGTCGGTGTCGTAGAGGTTCAGGAAATCCTTGATCTCGGCCAGGCTGAAGCCCAGCCGCTTGCCCCGGCAGATCAGCGCCAGCCGGGCGCGATCGCGGTGGCCGTAGACGCGTGCGCTGCCGAGCCTCTCCGGCGACAGCAGCCCCTCATCCTCGTAATGGCGGATGGTGCGGTGGGTCAGACCGAACTCCCCGGCCAGTTCGCCGATGGCGAGCCTGGGGCCGGACAGGCAGCCATCGCCGCCCTCCTCCCCCATCCCCATCGCGCCGTTGCCGAACGAAAGCCGATCCACTCCGCCTGCTCCCTTCCCTGACGTTTACGTAAAGGTAAGGTCGATGCCGCATGCTGTCAACAGACTTGTTGACCATGCCAACCAGTTGGCAGGCCAGCGGGCAGGCCCTGCCCAGCCACCAATAGGTGCGGCGCGCCCGCACAGTGACAGGATGCCACGCCCCGGCACTCCCAATAGCTGTGGCAGGCTTTGGTGTGAACGCGCGCGTCCGCCCCATTCCCCTATCGGATGTGGGAAGCGGGGGCGGCGAATAACAGACGGCCGGAAGGCCGTGACGGGTTCAGGGCGGGTTTTGAAATTTTCGGGCGGATCAGGACAGGGGACAGGAGACAACCCATGTCGGCGCGCGCCATCGTATCGTTGGGCGTCTGGATACTGGCCATGGTGCTGATCGGCACCATGACGGTCGGCCTTGCATTGGCCTTTTACCTGATGCTGACCCTGGCATTCGCCGTGGTCGTCGCAGGATTGACCCTGCTCGCCCGGCGGCGGGACAGCCACCGGGGCGAACAGAGCTACCTTTAGGCTTCGTCAACTCGTCTGGGGGCGCCGTTGCCGGCGCCCCTTGCGCCTGTGCCCGGACTCACTCCGGCAGCACGCGCAGCCGGGAGGCGGCGGTGCGGGCGGACAGGTGGGGACGCTGGAGATCCTGCACCTGGGCGCCGGGGGCCGCGAAGTCGCCGGGGGTGACGGCGCGGACCAGATAGACCAGCCGGAAGCGGGGGGCCGCCTTCGGCAGGTCGACGGCGGCCAGGAAGCGGTCCTCGCGGAACTCGACATTGCGGGCCGACGACAGGTCGCCCAGCCAGGACAGCTTGCCGAGCTGACCGCTGTTGGCGAGCCGGACATTCTCGATCTCGAAGCCGGCCGGCAGCGGATCGCTGACCAGCACCGAATGGTCGAGCGGGTCGCCGACCTCGCCCTCCAGGATCACCACCAGCAGGTCGTTGTGGCGGATGCCGGCCGGATCGACCGGACGGCCGGCCATGTCGAACAGGCGGCGGCGGATGGTCATCCCCTGCTCCTCCGCGCCGGCCGGCTGGTCGGGCACACCGGTCACCGAGACGATCTGCCGGACCTCGCCGCCCAGATTGCGGATGGCGGGCGGGGCGGTGGGATCGACGGCGAGGATCTGCGGCTTGGCGTTCTCCACCGTCTGCTCGCCGATGGCGAGCTTCATCGGCGCCGCCCGGTCGATCAGCGCCTTGGACGCCAGCAGCAGCCAGGCCTGCTCCTGCAGGTTGGTGGTGCGGACGGCGGCGAAGGTCTTTGCCACACGCTCGGCGGCCTGGAAGATGCGGTCGCGCTCCACGGCGCCGCTCTCCGCCATCAGGAAGACGACGCCGGCCTCGTCCCGCAGGGAGGATCCCTGATCGCGCAGGCCGGATGTGACCATGCGGGCGCCGGACAGCTTGGAGAAGGCCTCCGCAGCACCCGGCTGGTCGCCGAGCACGGCGGTCGCCGCGGCGATCTGCGCCCGGGCGAAGTCGGTCGGCAGACGGTCCCAATAATTCTCGCGGAAGTACCGCACCGCACCGGCATCGATCATCTTGGCCCGCGCCAGCACATGGAGCGCATAGGCGCGGCCCGGCAGGTCGGCGGTCTCGACCCAGGCGTTGTCGATGGCCTGCTTCAGCCAGTCCAGACCCTTGCGGTAGGGCTGGTCGGGAATGCGGTAGCCCGCCGCCTTGGCCCGGCCCAGCACATCCACCGCATAGGCGGTCAGCCAGGGATCGAGATCGCCCTTCGGCGACCAGGGGGCGAAGGCGCCGTCGATGCGCTGGAAGGTCAGCAGCCGGTCGACGCTGCGCTGGACGCGCGCCTTGATGCGGTCTTCCGGCGCGATGCCGAGGCCGGCGGCGACGTCGCTCAGCGACAGCAGCGGCAGGATGCGGCTGGCGGTCTGCTCCGCTCCGCCGGCGGTGGCGCGGTCGAGCGCGAAGAGCAGGCCCGGCACGTCCAGGTCCGGCAGCGGCGCGACCTCCGCACCGACCGCGACGGTTTCCGGCCGCAGGCCGGCGGTGATGTCGGCGGGAACGGTCAGGCCCTTGTCGGTCGGCAAAGCGGCGACGTTGCGGCGCGACACCGGCGGCGAGGCCGGACGCACCGTCACGTCCCAGCGGCGGGTGACGCGCACGCCGTCGGGACCGGTGACGTCCAGCGTGACATGGCCGGCCCCGACCGCGGTGGCGGTCAGCACACGGCCGGCGGTCGCCCGCTTGCCGCGCACCAGCTTCGGCACGGCCAGCTCATTGCCCGAGTCGCTTTGGACGATGGAGACGGCGCCCTCGGCGGTCAGCGTCATGCGGTAATCGCCGGACGGGCCGCTCAGGTTGTCGAGCGACAGCAGGACCTGCGCCGAATCGCCGGGGGCGAGGAAGCGCGGCAGCACCGCGTCGGCGACGACCGCGTCGCGCACCAGCATCTGGCTTTCGGCCTGACCGATCCGCCCTTCGCTCCAGGCCACCGCCATCAGGCGCAGGCGCCCCTGGAAATCGGGCAGGTCGAAGGGAACCGAAACCTTGCCGTCGGCGCCGACGGTCAGGATGCCGGAATAGAGCGAGACCACCCGTTCCGACTTGGGCGGTACCATCCCGGAGATCTGGCGCAGGCGCGGCGTCGGCTGCACCGGCGGCCGGGCGGCGTCCAGGCTGGCCGGATCGATCAGGCGGCCGTAGGAATCGCGCAGCTCCACGGTCAGCGGACGCTTGCGCAGGTAATGGCGGGACGGATCGGGCGAGGGCTGGTCGGTCAGCTGCATCACCGATTCGTCGACGGCGGCCAACGTGACGAAGGCCTGCTTGCCCTCGGCGACACCCTCCACCGCGATGTCGGCGGTCATGACGCGGCGCGGTTCCGTCTCCGCCGGGGCGGAGAGCCGGACGTCCAGCGTGCGCGGGGCCTTGTCCATCGCCAGCCAGGCGAGGCCGACGGCGCGGCGCGGCGGCTTCTTCGACTGCGGGTCGGAGGTGGCGAAGGCGGTCGCCAGCACATGGGCGCCGCTGGTCCAGCCCTGCCCGACCGGGATTTCCAGGAAGGCGCCCTGCGGACCGATGGCGCGGGTGACGGCATAGCTGACGCCGCGGTCGGCCACCGCCACCAGCACTTGGCTGTCGTAAGGCGGCTTGACGAAGACCCAGGCGCTTTCGCCGGAGCGGTAGGCCGGCATCATCACCGAGACGTCGACCGCGTCCGGCCGGTCGCCGGCGGTCGGGGTCATCCACCAGCCGGCGGCGAAGCGGAAGCTGCTGGCGACGCCGGTCTTGGGATCGAACACCTCCAGCCGGTAGCGGCCGGCGGCGACCGGGGTCTCCACCGAGGCCGGGGTGGCGGACTGGACCGACAGCGACCCGCCGGTCACCCGCTGGTCCTTCACCGTGACCTTGTAGTCCCAGCGGCCGTTGGCCTCGTACCACGCGTAGTCGTACTCCTCCTCGAACAGCTCGTAGGAGAGGTCGGCGCGGTCGGTCGGCTTGCCGTCGGGGCCGACGGCGATCACGTCGAAGCCGGCGGTGGCCCCCTCCGGCACGCCGTCGCCTTCGAAGCGCGGCTTGATGCCGACGGCGAAGGGCTGGTGGCGCACCGGCAGCACGAAATCGCGGCCGACCGGACGGCCGCCGATGTCGAACAGGGTGGCGCGCACCACCGCCTCCAGCGGGCGGGTGCTGTCGGGCGGACGCGGCAGCTTGACCTTCAGGCGGGCGGAGCCGTTGGAGTCGGTGATAAAGCCCGGCAGGTCGGCGCGGGCCGGCTTCACCTCCTCCTGCACCAGACCGAAATGGTAGCCCGGCAGGTTGGGGTAGGGGTTGGCAGCGGCGCGCAGAGTCACCGTCAGCTCGCCCGGCAGGCCCGAAGCCGGCGCGCCGTAGAGATAATGGCTGTCGAGCGCGATGTCGGCCTCGCCGTCGGAGGCCAGTTCCGTGGTCGGGGAGGCGAGCGCCACGTCCAGCCGCGGCGGCACAAAGTCCTCCAGCAGGAACTCCACGCGGCCGATGGCCGGTCCGTCCGGCTCGGCATGGGCGGTGACGACCCAGTTGCCGGGATAGGCGTTCATCGGTAGGTCGATGCGGGTGGCATAGCCGCCGGCCCCGCTGTCGGCCAGGCTGCGCCGCTCCACCTCCAGGCCGTCGGGACGCAGGACGCGGATGGTCAACTGCTTGCCGGCCGGCGGCGGGTTGAGGTCGGCGTCGCGCAGCAGGGCGGTCAGCTGCACCGTCTCGCCCGGACGGTAGATGCCGCGCTCGGTGTAGAGATAGGTGTCGAGTCCGCCGGCGGCCGGGCGGACGACGCCGACCGGCTTGTCCTGCGCCTCGGCCGGCGGGGCGCCGCCGGCGGTCAGGTCGAGAACGGCGAAGTCGCCGTCGCCGCGCGCGGCGAACAGCGCCTGGACCGGCTCGGCCCCGGCGGCGCGCAAGGCCGCGAGGTCGAAGCGGCCGAGCCCGTCCTCGCCGGTCTGCAGGCGTCCCAGTTCGGTGCCGTTGCGGGCGACCAGACGCAGCTCCACCCCGGCAGCGGGTGCCGCGGTCTGGACGGAGCGGGAGAAGACCACCAGCGAGTCGTCGCCCAGGATGGTGTTGAGGCCGAGGTCGGAGACGACGAACCACTGGGTCGCCTTGCGGTCCCAGCCGCCCGGCTTGATCTCGTCGGCGCCTGCGATGGCGACATAGACGCCGGGCTCGAGCTTGCCCAGCACGGCGTCGATCGGGAAGGCGGTGGTGACGGTGCGGTTCGGCTGGTTGCCGATCCCCATCTCGCCGCGCCAGACCTCCTGACCCGACTTGTCCAGGATCTCGCCGATGTCGTAATCGGTCATCTGCTGGGTGATGCGGCCGAAATAGATCTTCTCGACCAGCGCACGGTCGGCGATGCGCAGGACCTGGAGCTTCGCCCGGTCCAGATTGATGGAGCGCAGCGGCAGCCCTTCGGCGCCGACGCGCGGCAGGATGTAGCCGGCGCCGCGAAAGGCCAGCGACGGCTTGCGGTTGGGCACCTGCACCTCACGGGTGTCGGCGGCCGGCAGGCGCTTGCCGTCGGCGCCGGGCAGCCCGTCCTTCAGCGTGACGCGGTAGCTGTCGCCGTGGCGCAGCCCCTCGACGCAGAGCGTGCGGTCGCGGGCGATGGCGGCACCGTCGACCGCCGGCTCCACCGTGACATAGTCGCGGTAGTTGACGGCGCGCGAGCGCTCCAGCCGGTCGGTGAAGGTGAAGCAGGCCTGTGGCGTATCGCGCTCCGCCACCACCTCGACGCTGGATACGCCGAAGGGCACCGGCTCGGCCGGCGGATCGGCGGCGAAGGTCTGGGATACGGTGAGCGTGCCGGAGCACGCGGCAAGAACGGCACAGACACGCGCCAGCGCACGCAACATTATAGACAGGCCCCAATTCCGCGGGTGGATCCGAAGGCACGCGGCCGGGGGGCAGCCCTGGCGTCGGCTCGGACCTGGATAAAACCGGCGCGGAGTATGCCCAAGCGGCCGAGGTTTCGCCATGGCTTTGCGGCGCCGTCCCGAAGATCGCTTTGATCGCGCGTCGGAAATGGGAGGCGGCGGCAGGGTCAGGCGGCGAATTCCAGCGTGACCTGGCTGCCCTGCCCCGGCCGGCTGTCGATGCGGAGGCTGCCGCCATGCGCCTCGATCAGCGACTTGACGATGGGCAGCCCCAGGCCGGTGCCGCGGCCGGGATGGGTGGTGAGGGCGGAGGTCTGGCCGAAGGGGACGGAGGCCTGCCGCAATTCCTCCGCCGTCATGCCGATGCCGTTGTCGGTGACGCGGACGACGCAGCGGCCACTCGCCCCGCGCGCGACGCTGACCAGCACGCGCCCGTTTTCCGGGGTGAATTTCAGGGCGTTGCCCAGCAGGTTCAGCAGCATCTGCTTCAGCGCCCGCTCGTCCGCCCGCACCAGCGTCGGCGACGGCGGGCGGTTGATCTCCAACCGGATCGACTTCTGCTCCGCCTGGGGGGCGACGATGCGGAGCGCCCATTCGGCAGCGGCGACCGGGTCGACATCCTCCATCAGCAAGGCGAACCTCCCGGCCTGGAGGCGCGACAGGTCGAGGATGTCGTCGATCAGGGTCAGCAGATGCTGTCCGGAGGCATGGATGTCGCGGGCGTAGTCGGCATAGCGCGGACCGGCGTCCTGTCCGAACATCTGGTCCTTGATGATCTCGGAAAAGCCGAGGATGGCGTTCAGCGGCGTGCGCAGCTCGTGGCTGACGCGGGCCAGAAAATCGCGGTTGACCGCCAGCGCCGCCGCCAGCCGTTCCGCGTTGCGCTGCTGGACCAGCAGGAAGGCGGCGACCAGCAGGATGGAGACGCCGAGCAGCGCCGCGATGATCCGCATCTGCCCGCGGAAGCCGGCGACCGCGGCGTCGATGTCCTTCACCGCGATGCCGACGACGAGGATCAGCGGGTAGCCCTCGACCGGCCGGTAGGCGTAGGCGCGGCGGATGCCGTCGGCGATGCTGTCCTGCCAGAAAACCCCGCTCACCGACTGCTGGACCGCGGTCCACAAATTGGAGCCGGTGCTGTCGAGCCCGACCGAATCCTTGCCGTCCTTGGAGCCGCGGGCGCGGATGACCCGGTCCAGCCCGACCAGCGTGACCACCCCGTTGCGGCCGACATCGGCCTGCCGGTAGAAGCCCGAGAGGTGATCGGGATCGACATTGGCGACCGCCACGCCGGCGAATTCCCCCGCCGCATCCTCCAGCCGCCGGGAAAAGCGCAACAGCGGCTGCCCGGTCGCCGAGCCGTTGAAGGGCAGGCCGATCTTCATCAGCGACCGCCCCTCCCCCTGGTGATAGGCGATCAGGCCGCTGCCCTCCAACCCTTCGGGCGGCCCCATGCCCTCGCTGCGGAAAAGCTGGGCGCCGTCGGGACCGAAGACGCTGAAATGATGGATCAGGCCGGTGTCGTAGAGCCCGTCGTCGATGATGCGGCGGGCGCGGGGCAAGCCGCCTTCGGCATAGCGTTCGGCGAAGGAGCGCAGCGTGGTGTCGACGTCATGCACGGTGCGGCTGGTGCTGCTCTCATAGGCGCGTGCCGTCGTCTGGGCATTGACGATGGCCTCCCGAATCTGGCCTTCCAGCATGGAGGACGCCATCAGGGCATAGCCGGCCCACACCCCGGCCAGCGCCAGCACGGTCGCCACCAGGATGCCGTTCCGGATGGACAGCCCCCTGACGGAGGGGAACCGAAAGGTCGGGAGACGTGGCATGCCCTGCGCTCCGCCATTCCACCGCCCCCCGCATCCGGTCCGCAGCGCCGATCGGCAACGTCGGGCGCGATGCGGCGGGGGTGGAGCCGATCATCGCGCCAATCGGTTAAGACTTGTCAAATATCCGAACTGTTTGTCTACCTACCATTTGTGCCCGTGGATTTCTATTTTGACACGAAACGGTGCCGCAGCCGCTCGATGGCGGTGTCGAGCACTTCGTCCTTCTTTGAGAAGCAGAAGCGCACGACGTTGGTCGGCGCGTTTTCCACGAAGAAGGCGCTGACGGGGATGGCGGCGACCTTCGCCTCCGCCACCAGCCAGCGGCAGAAGGCCTGATCGTCGCCGTCGAAGCCGAAGCGCGAGATGTCGGCGGCGACGAAATAGGTGCCGGCGCTGGGCAGCACGTCGAAGCCGACCGAGGCGAGGCCGACCGACAGCCGGTCGCGCTTGGCCTGGAGCCCGGCGGCGAGCCCGGTGAAATAACCC
This sequence comes from Azospirillum sp. A26, assembly GCF_042604635.1. Taxonomy (NCBI): domain Bacteria; kingdom Pseudomonadati; phylum Pseudomonadota; class Alphaproteobacteria; order Rhodospirillales; family Azospirillaceae; genus Azospirillum; species Azospirillum sp. A26. The sequence goes on from NZ_CP170473.1 coordinate 878,426, forward strand.
TCCTCCTTGCCCAGCCCGTAGGCGACGGCGGTCTGGAGGTTCGGCGGGGTGGTGAAGGTCAGGAACTGGTGCGCCTTGGCGACCGGCTGCAACAAATGCGGGGCGGCGGTGACGTAGCCGACCTTCCAGCCGGTCAGCGAGAAGGTCTTGCCGGCCGACCCGATCTTCAGGCAGCGGTCGCGCATGCCCGGCAGGCTCATCAGCGGGATGTGGCGGCGGCCGTCGAAGACGATGTGCTCGTACACTTCGTCGCAGACCGCCAGCGCATCGTGGCGCTGCACGAACTCGGCGATCAGCTCCAGCTCGGCCCGGTCGAAGACCTTGGCGGCGGGGTTCAGCGGATCGTTGATCAGCACCAGCTTGGTGCGGGGAGAGAAGGCGGCCTCCAGATCGGCGCGGCTGAAGCTCCAGTCCGGCGCCTTCAGCGAGACGAAACGCGGCACGCCGCCGGCCAGCCGGACGATGGGCAGGTAGCTGTCGTACATCGGCTGGAACAGCACCACCTCGTCGCCCGGATTGATCAGGCCGAGCAGGCAGGCGGTCAGCGCCTCGGTCGCGCCGGAGGTGACCATCGTCTCGGTCTTCCAGTCGACGTCGAGCCCATAGAAGCGGCCGGCGTGGGCGGCCAGCGCCTGACGCAGATCGGGCGTGCCCATCATCGACGGGTACTGGTTCCACCCGGTCAGCAGCGCATCGGCCGCGGTTTGCAGCACGTCGGCCGGCCCGCGGTCATCGGGGAATCCCTGGCCCAGGTTGATCGCGCCATGCTCCTCCGACAGGCGGGACATGACCTCGAAAATGGTGGTGCCATAGCTGGACAGCAGCGCGTTGCCCGACTTCACCGGAAAACCTCCTCATGCGAACGGACGCACAAGATGGCCGCTGCGGGGCGACGCTGTCCAGTGCCCGCTTCCGCAGGGCTGACCGCAGGGGAGCGGTCGTCTGCCGTCGGCAAAATCGTTTGGACTCCCACCGAGCGATGGAGACGGCCATGGTATGGCTGTTGCATACTCAGGTAAGTTTCTGTCCCAAGGAGTGTAATTCCGATGTCATTCTCTTCCCGCTGCCGCGGTGCCGCCCTGTCGGCTTTGGTCCCGGCCCTGGTCCTGTTCGGGCTGGCCGGTTCCGCGCAGGCTGCGGAACCGATCAAGGTCAAGGTGTTCGTCGGCTCGATGTTCGAGATCGGCAAGAACACCGGCGACCGCGCCGGCGAGTTTCAGCACTGGTACGAGCGCTATTGGCAGACGGCCGAGCCGATCGCGGTGAAGGGCGCGCTGAACCCGGTCTACTGCAACGCCGACGGCATCTGCGGATCGGTGCTCGGCATGGGCAAGGTCAGCTCGTCGGCCTCGATGCAGGCGATCCTGCTGAACCCGCAGCTCGACCTGTCGCAAGCCTATTTCATGGTCACCGGCGTGGCCGGCACCCCGCCGTCGCGCGGCACCATCGGCGAAGTGAGCTGGGCGACCTGGGTGGTCGACTATGACCTCGGCCACCGCTGGGCACCCGAGGAAAACAAGCCGGGCGAGCCGACCTTCATGCCGCGCAAGGGTTACGAGGCGGTGCGGCTGTTCCTGATGAACCCGGCGCTGGTGTCCTGGGCGATGCGGCTGACCGCCGACACGCCGCTGAAGGACAGCGATTCCGCCCGCGCCTACCGCAAGCGTTATCCGCAGGAAGCGGCACAGCGTGCTCCTTTTGTGGGCACCGGCACCCACATGACCGGCGACACCTTCTTCCACGGCCCCGGCATGTCGGCCCAGGCGCAGTACATCGCCAAGCTCTATGGCGCGGACGACTACGTCATCACCGAGATGGAGGCGGCGGCGATCACGCTGGTCATCAAGCGGCTGCAAGGCTCCGACCGGGTGATGAGCCTGCGCGGCGCGGTCAATTTCGACCAGGGCAACCCGAACGAGACCACGCTCCAGCACCTCGACCCGAAGCCGGGCGAGACCGCCGGCGGCTTCGCCGAGACGGTGGAGAATGTGGAGCTGGTCGGGTCGCGGATGGTCGACCACATCGTCGGCCATTGGGACCAGTGGAAGGACGGCGTTCCTGCCCTGCCCGCTCCCTGACGAACGGACTCGTCAGCACCTGCCGGGAAACCGCCCGGCAGGCGCTTGCGGCCTACTCGCCGTAAATCTTGCGCAGGCGGCGGTTGCGCAGCTTCAGCCGGATGCGTTCGACCGGGCTGAAGATGCGGGGGTAGCGGCGCTTGCCCCGTACGAACAGGCGGCGGGCGTCGGCGGAGTTGCGCAGCACCAGCACGCCGCCGAGCAGCATCACCGGCAGGCCGCCGGGACCGGGCAAGGGGGCGATCAGCAGGCCGAGCAGGATGATCGTGCATCCGGCGCCGATCAGGGCCAGCTGTCGCACACGCGCGAAAGACAGCGTCTGGGCGGTATCGGGAGGACTCATCTGCGGTTCGACAGGCTCCAAGCTTTGCGTTCGTCCGCATATGGGCCTGGAGGAGCGTGTCGAAAAGGCCCCCCTCCCCTTTGCAGGTGTGGGAACGCGTCTTCTCCCGTCCCGGTGGGCTCAATGCCCCGATTTTCAATGCAGCGTGCGCATCGGTTCCGGCGGCGCGGCGCGCAGGCGGGCCGGGTCCAGGCGGCTGAGGGCGGCGTCGCGTTCGGCGGGCTTGGGCTCCCAGCCGAATTCGCGGATCAGCTGGTCGCGGGCGGCGACGGCGCGGCGGGACAGGTGGGCGCAGCCGTCCGGGCCTTTGCCCCGGCGCGGCGGCGGGCAGCGGCGGTCGGCGCAGCTTTCCAGCATCAGGCGGATCATCCGCTCGCGCTTGGCGGCATCGACATAGCCCATCTGGTCGAAATAGAGCTTGGTGAAGGCAAGTTCGGTGACGCGGGCCTGGGCCTCGCGGTCGCCGACGATCACCGCCGCCACCACCTCCACGCAACGGCCGGCGAAATGCGGCAGCGGCGCGGTGCCGTCGTCGGCACGGTCGAGCAGGCGGCTCGGCAGATCGACCAGCCGGCCGGTCACGTCCTTCACCAGATAGCGGCGCCACACCGACATTTCCGCCTCCCGTCAGGCTTCAGCCCCGATGCGAAGCCTACACCAGACGGAGGGAACACGGAACCGCTCATGAACACACGATCCCGTGAACGGTCGGGTTCCGGCGCGCCTCGGCCTCAGCGCGGCACCAGCGGCCAGAAGATCGCGATGGCCGTCGTGCCGAACACCACGACCATGATCGACAGCGGCAGGCCGAGCCGCCAGTAATCGCCGAAACGGTAGCCGCCGGGCCCCATCACCAGCGTGTTGCACTGGTGGCCGATGGGGGTGAGGAAATCGCAGCCCGCCCCGATCGCCACCGCCATCAGGAAGGCGTCGGGCCGCAGCCCGAGATGGGTGGCGAGGCTGGCGCCGATGGGCGCCATCACCAGCACCGTCGCGGCGTTGTTCAGGAACGGGGTCACCGCCATCGCCGCCACCATGATCATCGCCAGCGCCCCCACCGGCGGCAGCCCCTGCGACAGCTCCGACAGGAAGCCGGCGATCAGCTCGGTGCCGCCGGTGGTGCGCAGCGTCTCGCTGACCGGAATCAGCGACCCCAGAAGCACCAGGATCGGCCATTCGATGGCCTCATAGGCATCGCGCAGGCTGACCACCTTCAGGGCGGTCATCGCCACCGCCGCTCCGAAGAAGGCGATGGCGACCGGCACCAGCCCGGTGGCGACCAGCGTGACGGTCAGCCCCAGCACCGCCACCGCCACGGCGCGCTTCGGCGTGCGGCCGATGGCGAGGTTGCGCTCGGCCAGCGGCAGGCAGCCCAGCTCGGCCAGCGTGTCGGAGACGGCGGCCTGCCGGCATTGCAGCACCACCAGATCGCCCGATTGCAGGCGGATGCGGCGCAGCCGCTGGCGGATTGGCCGGCCGCGCCGGCTGAGCGCCACCAGATTGGCGCCGAACCGCTCGCGCAGGTTCACCTCCTCGATGCTGTGGCCGATCATGGCGGAGCGCTGCTCCACCACCGCCTCGACCACGGCGATGTCGTCCTCGTTCTCGACCCCCTCCTGGTCCTTGTCGTGCATCATGCGCAGGCCGGCACGCTTGACCAGATCGCCCAGCGCCGTGGTGTCGCCCTCCAGCACCAGGATGTCGTCGGCGAACAGCACCCAATGGCCCGACGGGACATAGCGGCGGTAATTCTCGCGCACGATGGCGGCGACCGTCACCTCGTTCTCCCCGAACGTCTCCAGCTCCGCCACCGTGCGGCCGACGAACTGCGAGCCGGCGGGCAGCCGCGCCTCCGCCGTGTAATCGTCGATGTTGAAGGCCGGCCCGGCTCCCGCCGCCCGCCCCTTCGGCAGCAGCCGGTAGCCGACCGTCAGGAAGGCGACGCCGACCACCGCGATCACCAACCCCACGGGCGTGAAGTCGAACATGTGGAAGGGCTCGCCGGTCATCTCCGCCCGCACCCGCGACACGATGATGTTGGGCGAGGTGCCGACCAGCGTCATCAGCCCGCCCAGCAGCGAGCCGAAGGCCATCGGCATCAGCAGCAGCGACACCGGCGTGCCGCTCCGCCGCGCGACCTGCACGGCGATGGGCATGAAGATGGCCAGCGCGCCGATGTTCTTGACGATGGCCGACAGCATGGTCACCGCCCCGGCCAGGACGGCCACCTGGGTCCAGACGCCGGTCATCCGCGCGGTCAGCGGGCGCATTGCCGCCTCCACCACGCCGGAGCGGCCGACGGCGGCGCTGACCACCAGGGCCGATCCGACGATGATGACGATGTCGTCGGAAAAGCCCTGGAATGCCTCCTTCGCCGGCACGATTCCGGCGGCGACCGAGGCCAGCAGGGCGATCATCCCGATAAGGTCGTAGCGCAGCCGGTCCCAGATCAGCAGCGCGATCACCGCACCGATGATCCCGAACGATAACATCTGGTCGATGGTCATTGGGAAAGGCAGCGTCCTTATCCTGTGATCCGAAGCCGGATCGGACAGGGGAACGCGGTTCTGCGTCCGGTCAGCGCGCCGAACCCGACGCCTTTCCGTCCCCGCGGCCATTGCCCGACTTGCCGGATGCCGCCGCCCCCTTGTCGGGCGACCGGGCATCCTGCACCAGCCGGCCGCACTGTGGCTGTTCCTCACTGCCCGGGTCAAGGAAGGGCAGCACGCCGGCCAGCGGGGTCAGCAGCACGCCCAGCGCCACCGCCGCAGCACCCCGCGCCGCCGACTCGGTGGGATCGACGCCGATGTCCGGGTTGCCCAGCGTGCCGCCGACCAGCACCGGGACGTGGGTGGCGAAGACCTGCGGCGACTTCGAATCGCCGACGATGCGCAGATCCAGCGCCTCGTTGCGCAGGCTGATCCGGCCCTTGCCGGTGACCAGCGTTTCCGGCGTGTCGAGCACCAGCGCCTCGACCTGGGCGACACCGTTCTGCACCGCCATGTTGCCGACCAGGCAGTTGAAAGGCATCGGCTTCGACCCGGAAATGACCACGCCCAGCGTTTCCAGGATGTTGGTCTTCAACCCCTTGACCGCGAGGCTGGTGACCCGTCCGCCGTCCACCGCGACGCCGATCTTGCCGTCGGAGCTGCCCAGCAGGTCGGCCACCGTCTTGCCCGAACCGGCAAGCTGGATGCGTCCGGCCACCGTGCCGCCGATCTGGCCCGCCAGGGAGGTTTCGCTGAAGAAGGTGGACAGCTTCATCGCGCGGATGTCCAGGTTGGTGCGCATCGCCGGCACCTTGCGGCTGCCGTCCACCTGCACCGTGCCGGCGATCCGCCCGCCGCCGATGCCCAGCGACAGCGGATCGAAATGCAGATCGCCGTTGGCCAGCCTGACCCGCATGTCCAGATCCTGGAGTGGGGCGAATGGCGCCTCCACTCGCTTGCCGCGCAGGCGGACATCCATGTCGGTGTTGCGCAGCATCTCCACATTCACTGGGGTCGCCGGGATGACGCGGCCGTTGCCGCGGGTCGGGTAGTCGCCGCTACCGCGCGGCGAGGCGCCGATCAGGCCGGCCAGATCCTGGGCCGCCAGCCGGTTGGAGGTGAGGTCGGCCTTCACCATCGGCCGCTCCCCATTGGTGTCGACGGACAGGTCGCCGGCAAGGTCGCTCTCGCCGACCTTGCCATTCATGCCGTGGAAGGCCCACAGGCCCCCTTCGCGCGACAGGTGACCGGAAATGGAGTAGGGCCGGGTCTTCGGCGTCGGGATGCCGAGGATCGGGAAGATCTCCGCCAGATCGTTGCCGCTGAGCGCCACCGACAGGTCGACGCCCTCCAGCTTCACCGGCTCGGCCACCGACCCTTCGATGCGGCCCTTGGTCTTGCCGACGGCGGCGTCGATCTTCAGCGGATAGGGCTTGGGGTCGTCGCGCAGATAGAGCAGCGAGCCGCCCTCGACCGCCAGGGTGAAGGGCTTGCCGGCGAAGTTGCCCTTGCCGTTCAGTTGAACGGTGTCGCTGTCATTGTCGCCGGTGGCGGTATTGATGGTGTTGTCGATGTCGATGTCGCCGGTTGGGTCGCGGTAGCGAATCCTGCCGTCGGCGATCAGCAGCCGTTCGATCACCGGAATGTCGCCGCGCTTGTCGGGGGTCACGGTCTCCTTCGCCACCTCCTTCTCCGCGTTGGGCGGGCCGAAATTCCAGTTCGCCTCGCCCTTGTCGTTCTTTTCCAGGATCAGCTTCGGACCCTCGAATTTCAGCTCCGGCAGTTCCCAATTGCCGCGCAACAGCGGCCAGGGGCGCAGCGAGGCGTCCAGCGCCTTGATCTCCGCCATCGTCCTATCCTGCGCCCAGTCGGCGTTGGCGACGCGCAGCCCTTCCAGATGGATGCGGATCGGGTTGCCGAGATGCACGCGCAGGTCGCCGTCGATGGCGACCTCGCGGTTCAGCGCCGCCGAGGCGCGGCGGGCGACGAAGCCACGGGCGTCGTTCCAGTCGAACAGCAGCACCACCGCGCCGACCCCGACGACAACGAGACCGACGAGGCCCAGCAGGCCGTAGCCGATCCATTTGAACACCGATCCCGCACCCGCTTTCATCCCCCTGCCCTCCGCGCACCGTCCCTTCCCCTGACAACGGACAAGGGGGCGGAACAGCGAAGGCCGGAGGCGGGGATTACCGCAAGAGATCCAGCGCTCCAGCCCGAAAGTTATATATTCCGTTGGCGCTTATATTGGATTTAACGCAAAATTCAGTATCGCAGCGCCGTAATCGAACGATGCCCCATCCCCGCAGCCAGGGCCGCAGGACAAGATGCGTTCTCTGACCAACTTCGCCCCGTCCACCTTCGAGGAACGCGGTGCCGCCGTGGCCTTCACCACGCCGGTGCTGGCGCAGACCCGCGTGCGCAAGGACAGCCGCGACCAGCTGGAAGTGCTGGTGCCCAACCTGTCGGAAGGGCGTGGCGTCTATGTGGTTCCGTGGAAATCGCTGCCGCTGGCCTTCCCGATGACCGTGCATGACCGGATGCTGCACGATCTGATCGCCAAGGCCGAGGGCTGTTCGCCCGACGACATCCGCAAGGCGGTGCTGGAGGCGGCGCGCTGCGGGCTGGCCGGCGGCGGCGCCGTGGCGGCGGCGGAAGCGGCGCTGGGCGACGACGAGGACCAGCGGCTTCTCATCAACTACCAGCTGATCGTCGAGGCGCTGAAGGCGGTCGGCCTGGAATCGACGGAGATCCTGAAGGTCGGCCTGACCTCCGCCGCAGGGCAGAAGCTGACGCGCGACCTGATGATGAAGGCGGCGCAGCGTCTGGCTCTGGAACCGAAGGAACTCTACGGCCGCATCGCCGAGCTGGCGCTGATGATGGAGGCCATCGGGCTGGCCAGCTCACCCAAGCCGGCGCGGCTGCGGCGGCTGATGCGCGATCTCCAGGGGTTCCGCGACAGCATGATCGACTGGGCGACCGACAACGTGTCGGAGGCGGCCCCCATCGGCGGCTTCTGCGCCGAGGTGGCGGAGCATACGGTCAACCACGCCCGCAACGTCATCGGCCAGTTCGATCAGGCGATGGCATCGTTCGAGGTGCTGCTGCGCCAGTGGGAGACCAAGCGCCCGCAGATCCGCAAGGCGTCGAGCCGGCTGTCCTGGCTGCTCGACGGCTGGGAATACCTGATCCTGCTGTGGAACGATGCGCTGACCCAGGACCGCTACAGCCAGGACATGGCCGTCCACGACATCTTCCGCGTCATCCCCCTGCTGCCGAAGGACGAGGGGCGCGCCGACCAGTCGACGCTGGCGGACAAGCTGACCACCAGCCACAAGCGGTCGGTGCGCGCTTATGTCGACTGGCGCAGCGGCCAGCTCGATGTCGATCTGGTCATGCGGATCGAGACGATCAAAGGGAGGGCGGCCTGATCATGGAGATGAAGGATCTGGTCGCGCTGGGCGACAAGCTTCTGGACATCGACGAGCCCAAGTTCCGCCAGATCGTCGATCTGCTGGAGCAGATGAACGACCATCCCGACATCCAGCGCACCATCGCCGTGATCCGCCCCCGCCTGGTCGAGCTGCGGCTGCACCGCCGGCCGACGCTGAAGCGGCTGTTCTGCGATCCGTTCGAAGACCTGTTCGAAGCGCTGGGCAAGGCCGACCCGGTGCCGCTGAGCGTGATCGAGCGGTCGCTGATGAACAGCCTGTGGCCGCTGGTCGAGGCGCAGGTCGGCAAGGAGCACATGCGCGCCTTCCGCCCGGCCCTGCAGGACGGGCCGGAGCGCAAGGCGCTGGCCGAAGCCTTCTGGGGGGAATGCGCCGCGGCGGTGACGACCATCGCCCAGGGGGCGGTGTCCGGGCATTTCAGCGAAGCGCTCGACCTGCGGATGAACCCCAACCGGATGCGGGCGCTCGCGGACATCGCCATCATCCTGTCCATCGCGCCCGAGATCATGGAGCTGAAGGCGGCGCTGTCGCCCAAGCCGGTGCCGAAGCTCCATGGCGACCATATCGAGGCGATCCAGACCATCGGCCGCCGGCTGTCGCGCGCTAGACCGGAATCGTTGAAGATCTTCATCCTGCTCGCCGCCTCGCGCCTGACCGATCCGTCGGTGCTGCTGAGCGGGCTTTGGGACATGGATCTGGGCCAGAAGTCGGCCGACCGCGCCGCCCTGTTCATGCAGCTGAGCGGCACCGTCGTCGCCCAAATCGAGGACCGCTCGCGCAGCTGGCAGGACACCCCGGCCAGCGACCGCATGGCGGTAGCCGATCTGGCGCTCGACCTCGTCGCCAGCCTGGACGCCACGCGGACGGCGATGGAACACAGCCGCAACAAGGAGTTCGACCAGCGGCTGAAGCAGGTCCGCAGCTCGGTCCACGCCATGGTGAAGTCCCAGGTGTTGCAGGATGCCGATGCCGGCATCGTCGCCGCCATCGGCGCGCTGGAGGGCGGCAGCGAAGGACGCGCCCAGCTGGCCCAGGCGGAGAACCACGCCCGTGCGCTGCGCAAATGCGCGACCATCGCCGATACGCTGGGGCTGCGCGGCGAGCTGCGGGAGATGACGCAGAAGACCACCGCCTCGCTGACGGCAAAAGCGCAGCAGGCGCTGGCCGGACCGGCCGGCAACAGCCGCACCGGCTACACCGCCATCCGCATGATCGAACTGATTGCCGGACCGGCCGAAGCGAATAAGATCATGGACGACATCATGAGCGGCGGCCGGCGGTGAGCGTGCCGGCACCTTGCGGTTCGGAGGAGCGGGCGATGGGATCGGGATACACCGGGTGGGAATTGCCGCCGGACGAGCGCGGGCGCCTGCTGGCCCTGGTTCCGCCCCGCTATGAGAGGCTGGTCGCCGACCATGTGACCCTGACCTTCGGCGTCGGCCCGCAGGAGCCGCTGCCCGCCGCCACCGAGGCCGACGTGATCGGCTATGCCGACGACGGCGAGGGGGTGCAGGCGCTGGTCGTCGCCGTCGACGGCGCCAGCGACCGGCCGGACGGATCGACCTACCACATCACCTGGTCGCTGGCGGACGGGCGGCGCCCGGTGGAATCCAACGACGTCATCCACGACTATGGCTGGCGTCCGGTGGACCCGGTGACGGTCAGGCTGGTGCCGCGCTATTTCGCGCTGTAAGGCAAAACCTCACGGCAGCTCACGGCACCTCCGCCACGCCTTCGGCGGCGACGCCGCGCTTGAGGCGCTGTTCGCGGTAGACGATGAACAGGCCGCTGCCGATGATCAATGCCGCGCCCACCCCCATGCGCGCGGTGGGGGCCGTGCCCCAGACCGCAAGGTCGAGGATCACCGCCCACAGGATCGACACATACTGGAACGGCACCACCACCGCGGCCGGGCTGAGTTGCAGCGAGCGGTTCATCATGGCGTGGCCGGCCAGCGCAGTGACGCCCAGCAGCCCCAGCAGGATGAAGCCGAGCCAGCCCGGCGCCTCCCAGGTCCAGGGCAGCGTCACCCCGCCGATCAGCAGGCCGCCGACCATCTGGTTGCCGACCAGCGTCAGGCTGGAGGCGGAGCGCAGGACGCGGGTGGAGATCACGCCACTGGAGAAGATGAAGGCGCCGATCAGCGCCACCAGCGACGGCCACAGGTCGAAGCGGCCGGTCGGGTTCAGCACGATGACGACGCCGACGAAGCCGACCAGCACCGCCACCCAGCGGCGCCAGCCGACGCTTTCCCGCAGGACCAGCACCGACAGCGCGGTGACGATCAGCGGCGCCGACATGTAGATGGTCATCACGTCGGCCAGCGGCAGATAACCGACCGCCCAGTAGAAGCAGGCGACGTCCACCGTCATCAGCAGCACACGCAGGATGTGCAGCGGCAGCCGGTCCACCGCGAAGACCGCAGCGATGCCCTCGCGCCAGATCATCGGCGCCAGCACCGCCAGCCCGAACAGGCTGCGCACGGCCAGCAGCATGGCGACCGGATGGTCGGCCACCAGCCACTTGCCGAGCGCGTCGTTCAGCGTGAAGAGCGTCATCCCGCCCAGCATCATCAGGATGCCACGGCGGGTGTCGGTCGCGGGTGCCGCGGTCATGGAAGGGGTCCGGGAATTGGTTAAGGGCTGATTTCGAAGGCCGCAGGCCATGGCCTGCAAATGAGCCGGTTGCGGGGCCGGCATATTGCGGGATTGCCGAGCGAACGCAACCCCTCCGCGCGGGACGGGAGCAATGACAAATGGGCGCTGGCGCCGTCGTGCGACGGCGATGCCCTTCGTGACCGTGCGACGGCGATGCCCTTCGGGCAAGGCGGCACGGGATTGTCCACGTCCAAAGTTTGACCGGGATTTCCGCAACTTGGCGAGGCTACAGCACTCCAAAATGAAGAAATTAAATTATCATGTGTAGAATTTTTCTTCCAAAAACGAAGGGAAACTTCAGATTGCGGATTTCTTTTTTTATTCTAATGAATAATTGTGAATATCTATCAGAATATGACAAATATCAACAGGGTGAATAAATATTTATGCGGTCTGCACATTTTAACCATGCTTTATCTTTGAGATAGGGTATTTTTCATCAATCACCCTAAAGGCCTAATGGCCTTGTTTTGGTTTATCGTTGTCGCCGCATTAGGGCGCATCCCCAGCGCACTCCTGGCGTATGGCTTCGAAGAGGATCAGGCCATGTTGAATCTTTCAAATCTTTCCATCGCCAAGAAGCTTACCGGCGCTTTCGCGTCCCTGGTTGCGATTGCCCTCGCCGTCGCGCTTTCCAGCTATTCGAAGCTTTCGTTCATCGAGACGTCGAGTGGCTGGACGGCCCACACATACGAGGTGCTCGAAGAGGTCAATAGGCTCCTGGGAGACGTGGTGAACCAGGAAACCGGGGTCCGTGGCTATCTCATTGCCGGCGACGACAAGTTCCTGGAGCCGTATCGGGCGGGCCAGCGCAGCTATGTGGATAGCTTTGCGAAGGCGAAGCAGCTGACTGCGGACAATCCGGCGCAGCAGGCCCGTCTCACCGAGATCGACCGCTTCTATCGGACGTGGCTGACCACGGTCGCCGAAAGGGAGATCGCGCTCATGGCGAATCCCGAAACTCGCGAGCAGGCGCTCACCCTGGCGGCTTCGGGTGCAGGAAAGGAGTCGATGGACGGTCTGCGCGGCAAAATCGCGGAGATCGACAAGACGGAGCGCGATCTCCTCGCCAAGCGCGCCGTCGATCAGGCCGACGCCTTTTCCACCTCCTACACCGTCAATCTCGCCGGCAGCGGCGGCATGATCATCCTTGCGATAGCGGCCGGCATCCTGTTGTCGCGCGGCATCGCCACGCCGATCCGCGACATGACCGCCGTCATGGGACGGCTGGCCGCCGGCGACAACGGCGTGCAGATCGAGGGGCAGCAGCGCCACGACGAGATCGGCGCGATGGCGCAGGCCGTCGAAGTGTTCAAGCGGAACGCCATCGAGAATACCCGCCTGGAGGCCGAACAGGAGCAATTGAAGGCGAAGGCGGAGGCGGACCGCAAGGCGTCGATGGCGGCGCTGGCCCGCAGTTTCGAAGCCAGCGTCAAGGGCGTGGTGGAAAGCGTCGCCACGGCATCCGGCAACATGCAGTCGGTCGCCACGACGATGGTCGGAACGGCGCAACAAACCAGCCAGCAGGCCAGCGCCTCGGCCGCTGCAGCCGAACAGACCTCCGCCAACGTCCAGACCGTCGCCGCCGCCGCCGAGGAGATGTCGGCTTCGCTGGTCGAAATCTCCAAGCAGGTCAGCACCTCGTCCCAGATCTCCGCCCAGGCGGTCAGGGATGCGGAGCGGACCAACGACACCGTCGCCGGTCTGGCGAACGCCGCGCAGAAGATCGGCGAGGTGGTGACGCTGATCCAGAGCATCGCCGGCCAGACCAACCTGCTGGCGCTGAACGCCACCATCGAGGCGGCCCGGGCGGGCGACGCCGGCAAGGGCTTCGCCGTCGTCGCTTCGGAGGTGAAGAACCTCGCCACCCAGACCGCCCGCGCGACCGACGAGATCGCCACGCAGATCGCGACGATGCAGGCGGTGACCTCCGAAGCCGTCGACGCGATCAAGGGGATCGGCGGGACGATCACGCAGATGAGCGGAATCGCCACCGCGATCGCCTCGGCGGTCGAAGAGCAGAACGCGGCGACCGGGGAAATCTCGCGCAATGTGACCCAGGCGGCCTCGGGCACCATGGAGGTTTCCAGCAACGTCAGCGAGGTGCAGAAGGCCGCGACCCTCAGCGGCAGCATGGCCGGTCAGGTTCTTGACGCCGCCGGCGAACTGTCGCGCGAAGCCAGGACGCTCAGCTCCGCGGTCGACGAGTTCCTCCGAGGCGTCCGCGCCGCCTGACCGAGGCGTCGCTCGGTCCCGTGGGCGGGAAAGGTCAGTACATCGGCTAGACCTCTCCCGCCTCGGCATCGCACCATCGCCGATGCCACGCTACCCGGCGACGGGCAACCGGTTGGTCTCCTTCATCTCGCGCAGCGACAGGTTCGACCGGATGCTGGCGACCCCCGGCAGCTTTCGCAGAACCCTGTCGACGAAGCCGCTGTAATCGTCGAGATCGCGCGCGACGACAACCAGCAGGAAATCCGCCTCTCCGGTGGTGTTGTGGCAGCTCAGTACGGAGGGGCAACCCTGGATGATCGCCTCGAAAGCCGCGGTCACCTCCTCGCCGTGCTGGGTGCAGACGATCTGCACGAAGGCCATGACGCCGAAGCCGAGCTTGCGGCGGTCGAGAACCGCCTGATAGCCCTTGATCACCCCGCTTTCCTCCAGACGCTTCTGCCGCCGCCAGCAGGACGCCTCGCTGAGCGCCAGCTGTTCGGAGAGCTTGGCGTTCGACAGCCGGCCATCCTGTTGCAGTCGGTCGGCAATCGCGGCATCCATTTTATCCAACGGGGCCATGCTGAAGGACTCCTTCGCAATCAAGCCATTCGAAGAAAGAGCCCTTCATATCTCCGGTTCTGCCGATCTTCAATTGAAAGCCAATTTCAGCGGGTCCGTCGTAGACTGCGGGGAGCGTCCAGACGGAGTCCCCCGATGAAAGCCGTGGTCTACGAGGCATTTTCCGCCCCGCCCAAAATCATGACCGTGCCCGATCCGACGCCGGAGCCGCATGGCGTCGTCGTCAAGGTGATGGCAACCGGCGTCTGCCGCAGCGACTGGCACGGTTGGGTCGGCCATGACACCGACATCCAGCTTCCCCATGTTCCCGGCCACGAGTTGGCCGGCATCATCGAGGCGGTCGGCAGGGACGTGACGAAATGGAAGGTCGGGGACCGGGTGACGGTCCCGTTCGTCGGCGGCTGCGGCGCCTGTCCCGAATGCCATTCCGGCAACCATCAGGTCTGCGACCGTCAGTTCCAGCCCGGCTTCACCCATTGGGGCTCCTTCGCCCAGTATGTCGGCCTGCATCAGGCGGACATCAATCTGGTGGGGCTGCCGGAGAGCATGGACTTCACCACGGCGGCCAGCCTCGGCTGCCGCTTCGTCACCTCGTTCCGCGCCGTCATCGACCAGGGCAAGGCCTCCGCCGGCCAGTGGGTCGCCGTTCACGGCTGCGGCGGCGTCGGCCTTTCGGCGATCATGATCGCCAATGCGGTGGGCGCCAACGTCGTCGCCATTGATATTTCCGAGGACAAGCTCGCCCTGGCCCGCGCGCTCGGCGCCGTCGCCACGGTGAACGCGTCGGAGGTCAGGGAGGTCGCCGAAGCGGTGATCGAGACCACCCGCGGCGGCGCCCATGTCTCGCTCGACGCGCTGGGCCATCCCACCACCTGCTTCAACTCGATCAGCAACCTGCGCAAGCGGGGCAAGCATGTGCAGGTCGGGTTGATGCTGGCCGAGAACAGCACGCCGGCGATTCCGATGAGCCGCGTCATCGCCAACGAACTGGAGATCCTCGGCAGCCACGGCATGCAGGCTCACCGCTATGACGCGATGCTGGAGATGATGCGGTCCGGCAAGCTGGCGCCGGAGAAGCTGATCGGCCGGACGATCACGCTGGAACAGTCCATCGACGCCCTGATGAGCATGGACAGGTTCGAGGGCACCGGCGTCACCGTGGTGACGGAGTTCTGAAGCCGGCTTTCAATGATGGGGCCGGAAAGCTCGCGCTTTCCGGCCGATCTTCGGCGATCAGATCACGCCCTTCTCGCGCAGGGCGGCGATGTCGGCCTCGCCCAGGCCGAGGGCCTCGGCCAGCACCGTGTCGGTGTGCTGGCCCAGCGTCGGCGGGGCGGTGTCGTGGACCAGCGGAGTGCCGCTGTAGCGGATCGGGCTCGCCACCGTCGGCACGCTGCCCTGGGTCGGGTGCGGTAGATCCTGGTGGATGTTGCGGGCCTTGACCTGCGGATCTTCGAAAACCGCCGCCAGATCGTTGATCGGGCCGCAGGGCACGCCGACCTGCTCCAGCGCGTCCAGCCAGTCGTGGCTGTCGCGGGTGCGGATCAGTTCTTCCAGCAGGGCCACCAGCTCCTTGCGGTTGGCGACGCGGGCCGGGTTGGTGGCGTAGCGTTCGTCCTTGGCCAGATCGGGCCGGCCGGCGACCGTGCAGAACTTGGCGAACTGGCCGTCGTTGCCGACCGCCAGGATGATGTAGCCGTCGCGGGTGGCGAAGGCCTGATAGGGCACGATGTTGGGATGGGCGTTGCCGAGCCGCTGCGGCGCCTTGCCGCCGACCAGGCAGTTCATCGCCTGGTTCGCCAGCACCGCCACCTGCACATCCAGCAAGGCCAGATCGACCTGCTGCCCCTCGCCGGTGCGGTCGCGGTGGGCGAGCGCGCCCATGATGCCGATGGTGGCGTAGAGGCCGGTGAAGATGTCGGTCACTGCGACGCCGACCTTGACCGGACCGCCGCCCGGCTCGCCATCGGGCTGGCCGGTGATGCTCATCAGCCCGCCCATGCCCTGAATCATGAAGTCGTAGCCGGCCCGGTTGCGGTACGGCCCGGTCTGGCCGAAGCCGGTGATCGAGCAATAGACCAGCCGTGGGTTGACCGCCTTCAGGCTGTCATAGTCGAGGCCGTATTTGACCAGCCCGCCAACCTTGAAATTCTCGATGACGACGTCGGCCTGGGCGGCAAGCCTGCGGACAAGCTCCTGCCCTTCCGGCCGTTCGAAGTCGATGGTGATCGACCGCTTGCCGCGGTTGGTCGACAGAAAATAGGCCGACTGGTCGCCGGCCCAGGGCGGCCCCCAGGCACGGGTATCGTCGCCGGCACCCGGCCGTTCCACCTTGATCACGTCGGCACCGAGATCGGCCAGCGTCTGCGCCGACCACGGCCCGGCCAGCACGCGCGACAGCTCCAGCACCCGGATGTGCGACAAGGGTCCGGCCAAGGTGTCTTCCTCCTGTTTATTGGCTCCCCCCGCCCTTGAGTCCCCTCTCCCCCCGGGGAGAGGGTTAGGGTGAGGGGGATGCGTAGCGGAACACCAGCGACGATGCCGGCGCTCCGCGCGTCCTGATAGTCCTCGCCATGCGTCCCCCTCACCCTTCCCAAGCGAAGCTTGGGCCCCTTCCCTCTCCCCGGGGGGGGAGAGGGGGCTTTGGGGGCGGAAGAGGTTACGCCGACACCAGTTCTTCCAGCGAGCGCTCGATGATGTCCAGGCCTTCATCGACCAGGGCATCGGAGGCGGTCAGCGGGACCAGGATGCGGATGACGTTGGCGTAGGTGCCGCAGGACAGCAGGATCAGGCCCTTTTCCGCCGCCTTGGCGACCAGCGCCTTGGTCAGGTCGGCCGCCGGCTCCTTGGTCTCGCGGTCGGTCACCAGCTCCATGGCGACCATGGCGCCCAGGTTGCGGACGTCGCCGATCACCGACAGGCTGTTGCGCTGGGCCATGGTGCGGAAGCGGCCGGCGATGCGCTCGCCCAGCTGCTCGCTGCGCTCGACCAGCTTCTCTTCCTCGATGACGTTGATGACGGCCAGCGCGGCGGTGGTCGCCAGCGGGCTGCCGGCATAGGTGCCGCCGAGGCCGCCGGGGATCGGGGCATCCATCAGCGCCGCCTTGCCGGTCAGCGCCGACAGCGGGAAGCCGCCGGCCAAGCTCTTCGCCATGGTGACGAGGTCCGGCTCGATCCCGGCATGCTCGAAGGCGAACATCTTGCCGGTGCGGGCGAAGCCGGTCTGGATCTCGTCGACGATCATGACGATGCCGTGCTTGTCGCAGACCGCGCGCAGCGACTGGAGGAAGGACGGGCTGGCGATGTTGAAGCCGCCCTCGCCCTGCACCGGCTCGATGATGATCGCGGCGACGCGGGCCGGATCGACGTCGGACTTGAACAGGTTGTCCAGCGCCTTCAGGCTCTCCGCCTCGCTGATGCCGCGGTAGGCGTTGGGGAACGGCACGTGGAAGATCTCGGCCGGGAACGGACCGAAGCCGACCTTGTAGGGCACGACCTTGCCGGTCAGGCCCATGGTCAGCAGCGTGCGGCCGTGGAAGCCGCCGGAGAAGGCGACCACGCCCGGACGGCCGGTGGCGGCGCGGGCGACCTTGACGGCGTTCTCGACCGCCTCGGCGCCGGTGGTAAAGAAGGCGGTCTTCTTCGGCGTCGGGCCGGGGACCAGCGCGTTCAGCTTCTCCGCCAGCTCGACGAAGCTGTCATAGGGCGTGACCATCGCGCAGGTGTGGGTGAAACGCTCCAGCTGCGCCTTCACCGCCTCCATCACCTTCGGATGGCGGTGGCCGGTGTTCAGCACGGCGATGCCGCCGGCGAAATCGATGAAGCGCTTGCCCTCGACATCCCACATCTCGGCATTCTCAGCGCGGTCGATGTAGAAGGGCATGCCGGCGGAAATGCCACGGGAGACGGCGGCCTCGCGACGGGCGACGAAGGACTGGTTGGTGGTCATGTTCGCTTTTCCTTTGACGACGGTCAGGCGCCGAGGCCGACGCAGAGATACTTGACTTCCATGAAATCATCGAGGCCGTACTTGGAGCCTTCGCGGCCGATGCCGGACTCCTTGACGCCGCCGAAGGGAGCCACTTCGGTCGAGATGATGCCCTCGTTGATGCCGACGATGCCGTATTCCAGCTTTTCCGCCACGCGCCAGACACGGCCGATGTCGCGGCTGTAGAAATAGGCGGCAAGCCCGAACTCGGTGTCGTTCGCCATGCGGATGGCGTCCTCTTCCGTCTCGAACTTGAACAGCGGGGCGACCGGGCCGAAGATCTCCTCGCGGGCGACACGCATCTCGGTGGTGATGCCGGTCAGGATGGTCGGCTCGAAGAAGGTGCCGCCCAGCGCGTGGCGCTTGCCGCCGAGGGCGACGGTGGCGCCCTTCTCCAGCGCATCGCCCATCAGCTCTTCCACCTTGGCGATGGCGTCGGCGTTGATCAGCGGACCCTGGGTGACGCCGGCCTCGGTGCCGTCGCCGACCTTCAGCGCCTTGACGGCCTCGGCCAGCTTGGCGGCGAAGGCGTCATAGACGCCGGCCTGGACCAGCAGGCGGTTGGCGCAGACGCAGGTCTGGCCGGCATTGCGGTACTTCGACGCCATGGCGCCCTTGACCGCCTCGTCCAGGTCGGCGTCGTCGAAGACGATGAAGGGGGCGTTGCCGCCCAGCTCCAGCGACACCTTCTTGACCGTGCTGGCGGCCTGCCGCATCAGCAGCTTGCCGACCTCGGTCGAGCCGGTGAAGCTGACCTTGCGGACGATGGGGCTGTGGGTCAGCTCGTTGCCGATGGCGGCCGGCTCGCTGCCCATGACGATGTTGAAGACGCCGGCCGGGAAACCGGCGCGCTCGGCCAGCTCGGCCAGCGCCAGCGCCGACAGCGGGGTGTCCTCGGCCGGCTTGACCACCACGGTGCAGCCGGCGGCCAGCGCCGGAGCCACCTTGCGGGTGATCATGGCGTTCGGGAAGTTCCACGGCGTGATCGCCGCGACGACGCCGATGGCCTCCTTCAGCACGACGATGCGCTTGTTGGCGGCGAAGCTGGGGATCACGTCGCCGTAGGCGCGCTTGCCCTCCTCCGCGAACCACTCGATGAAGGACGCGCCATAGACGACCTCGCCACGCGATTCGGTCAGCGGCTTGCCCTGCTCGGCGGTCATCAGCTGGGCCAGATCCTCCTGCGCCGCGAGGATCAGCTCGTACCAGCGGCGCATGATGACCGCGCGCTCCTTGGCGGTCTTGGCCTTCCAGCCCGGCAGGGCGGCGTTGGCGGCGTCGATGGCCGCGCGCGTCTCGGCGGCGCCCATGTCGGACACTTCGGCGATGACGGCGCCGGTGGCGGGATTGGTGACCGGGAAGCTCTTCCCGGAATCGGCCGCGCGCCACGCACCGTTCACGTAGCCCTTGGTTCGGAGAAGGCCCTGGTCGTTCAGCGACAGCATGTTCGATCCGCCCTGGATGAAGGAATATGGAACCGGCCGGCCACGCCCGGCGAAAACTTCCTTGGTAATCAAGGATTTCCTGCGCGGGGGCCTGGACCTTGGACAGAAGCCTACCATGTTTAATAAATTAAACAACCCCTGTTTAGCTGTTCATATTCTAATGACGGGGTTGCGCGAATGGGCTATTGCCTAGAGTGGGTGAGGAGCAGGAGTCCGGTGATGGAATTCGATGTCGGCGCCAGGTTGAAGCAGATCCGCGAGCAGCATGGGCTGTCGCAGCGGGCGCTCGCCCAGCGGGCCGGAGTGACCAACGGCACGATCTCTCTGATCGAGCAGAACCGCAGCAGCCCGTCCGTGTCGTCGCTGCGCAAGGTGCTTCAGGGCATCCCGATGACCCTGGCCGAATTCTTCTCCTCCGATGACCTGCCGCCGCCCGAGCAGATCTTCTTCAAGGGCGACGAGCTGATCGAACTGGCCGGCGAGCTGAAGGGCACGGTCGGCCAGGTTTCCTTCCGGCAGGTCGGCGACCTGCGCAGCCGCAACCTGCAAATCCTCCACGAACGCTACGCCCCCGGCGCCGACACCGGCCGCACCATGCTCCAGCACGAGGGAGAGGAAGGCGGCATCGTCATCAAGGGCCAGATCGAGCTGACGGTGGGTGACCGCAAGCAGCTTCTCGGCCCCGGCGACGCCTATTTCTTCGACAGCCGCGTCAGCCACCGCTTCCGCAACATCGGCGACGTGGAGTGCGAGGTGATCAGCGCCTGCACCCCGCCCTATCTGTAACGGCTGCCTCCACCGGATCGAATCACGCCGGATCAGATCAGCTTGACCACCGCGGTCGCGATGCCCAATAGGCCGGCTATCGCGGTGAGCTGCCATGCCATCATCTTGCCGAACCAGATTTTCAGGTCCCGCTCCATGATCTGACCATCGCTGCGGATATCGTTGCGCAAGCTGGCGATGTCGGCCTTGGTCGCGATTTCCTGGCTCGTCGCTTCGGCGAAAGCCTCCGCCGCTGCGCGCGCCTGCTCCACCGAGAAGCCGCCGGCTTGCAGTTTCGTGGCAAAGCGCAACGTGTCGAACGGCACAGCGGACATCGCGATCCCTCATCACAACAACCACCGAAAAGATAGGGCAGAGCGGCCGGACTTTCCACCACGGCGATGCCGCCGCCGCTCTACAGGCCCCCTACTCCGCCTTCCCCTTCAGCCGCTCGTTGCGCCGGCGCAGGATTTCCAGCGTCGACAGCATGCAGACCGAGATCACCGTCAGCACCACCGCCACCGCGGTGATGGTGGGGCTGATGTTCTCGCGGATGCCGCTGAACATCTCACGCGGCAGCGTGCGCTGCTCCGGCCCGGCGAGGAACAGCACCGTCACCACCTCGTCGAAGCTGGTGGCGAAGGCGAACAGGGCACCCGACGCCAGACCCGGCAGGATCAGCGGCAGGATCACCTTGCGGAAGGTCAGCAGCGGCGGCGCGCCCAGCGAAGCGGCGGCCTTCGCCAGCGTCATGTCGAAGCTCTGCAGGGTCGCCGACACGGTGATGACGACGAAGGGGGTCGCCAGCGCGGTGTGGACCAGGATCAGGCCGAGATAGTTGCCGGTCAGACCCAGCGGCGCGAAGAAGAAATAGACGCCGACCGCAGTGATGACCACCGGGACCACCATCGGCGACAGCACGACGGCCAGCACCAGCGGCTTCCACTTGCTCTTCCACTGGGCCAGACCCAGCGAGGCCAGCGTGCCCAGCGCCATCGACAGCATGGACGACGCCACGCCGATGATGACGCTGTTCTTCAGCGCGTTCATCCAGCGGGCGGAGCCGAGGAAATCCTCGTACCAGCGCAGCGACAGGCCGGGCAGCGGATAGGTCAGGTAGGTGCTGGAGCTGAAGGAGAGCGGCACGATCGCCAGGATCGGCGCCATCAGGAAGATGAACACCAGCGTGGAGGCGACGATTGTCGCCATCCAGGCAAAACGCTGGCTGGCGGTCTGGGGGGAATGGTTCGCGCTCAATTCTTCAGACCTCCCGTCGTCTGGCGGCCGAGCGCCAGCTTGCCGTAGACCAGCGCCAGCACCAGCGTGGAGAGCAGCAGAACCGCACCCAGCGCCGAGGCGAGGCCCCAGTTGACCGTTTCCGTGGTGTAGAAGGCGATGAAGGACGAAATCATCTGGTCGGCGGCCCCGCCGACCAGCGCCGGCGTGATGTAGTAGCCGATGGCCAGGATGAAGACGAGCAGGCAGCCGGCGCCGATGCCCGGAATGGTCTGCGGCAGGTAGATGCGCATGAAGGCGGTCGCCGGCGGCGCGCCCAGCGAGGCGGCGGCGCGCATATAGGCCGGCGAGATGCCGCGCATGACGCTGTAGAGCGGCAAGATCATGAAGGGCAGCAGCACATGGGTCATCGCCATGTAGACGCCGAAGCGGTTGTAGATCAGCCGCATCGGCTCGTCGATCACGCCCAGCCATTGCAGCGAGCCGTTGACGATGCCCTCGCTCTGCAGGATCACGATCCAGGCGCAGGTACGCACCAGAAGCGAGGTCCAGAAGGGCAGCAGAACGAAGATCATCAGCAGGTTCGACCGGCCGGTCGGCAGGTTCGCCAGCAGATAGGCGACCGGGAAGCCGAGGATCAGGCAGAGCGCGGTGACGCCGAAGCCGATGGTGAAGGTGCGGATGAAGACGTCGCGGTAGATCGCCTGATCCGGCGGGGCGGCCACGATGGCGCCGTCGGCATTGCGGGTCAGGTCGACCGCGGCCAGCAGGTAATAGCTGGTGACCGGGCCGCTGGCGCTCTTGATCGCCGTCCAGCTTTCGCGCTCGCCCCAGGCGGGCGAGAGGCCGATCATCGTCTCCTTCGCGGTGCCGGGAGCGGGCTGCTCCTTCAGCTTGCGCGCGGTGGAGAGCAGAGTCGTGCGGTAGCCGTTGACGATGTAGTTCAGCCGCTTGGCCGCGACGGCCAGCGTTCCGGCCTCGCGCGCGGTGCGCATGTCGGCGGCGAGTGCGGCGAAGGCGGCCTCGTCGGGCAGGCCCTGGCCGTTCCAATGCTCCAGCGCCGCGACGGTCTGCGGCATCACCTGCGGCACCTCCCAGTCGTCGGCCGACTTCCAGATCATGCCGGCGAGCGGCACGACGAAGGTGAACAGCAGGAAGGCCAGCAGCGGCAGCACCAGACCCAGCGCACGGAACTGCCGGGCCCGCTCTGCCCGTTTCAATCGACGCTTCAACGGCACGTCGGCGCCGGCAACGAATGCGGCTGTCATCGGCATTGTCCTGTTGGAAAGTCCCTTCCCTCTCCCGCCCCGGGAGAGGGTGGCGCCGAAGGCGCCGGGTGAGGGGTGATCCAAGGAACCATGCGGTTCGGGATTCTTGCGGTGCCCCTCACCCTTCCCACCGCGTCGCGGCGGGCCCCTTCCCTCTCCCGGGCTATCGGCAGATCTTCGATCCGCCTGACGCCGTCAGCACAAACAAAGTTCGTGCGATAGGCGGGAGAGGGAAATACAGCTCAGACGCTTACTTCGCCGCCCACTTGTTGAAGCGCTCGGTCAGGCGGTCGATGTTCTCCAGCCAGAAGTCGGTGTTGATCTCGATCGCGTTCTTCATGTTGTCCGGCGCGGTCGGCAGGTCGGTCAGGACCGCCTTCTGCAGCAGCGACGGGGCCTTCTTGTTCGAGGTGCCGTAGGCGATGCCTTCGGACAGCTTGGCCTGGTTCTCCGGCTTGCCGACGAAGCTCAGGAACTTGTAGGCGGCGTCCTGGTTCGG
Organism: Azospirillum sp. A26; assembly: GCF_042604635.1. Taxonomy (NCBI): domain Bacteria; kingdom Pseudomonadati; phylum Pseudomonadota; class Alphaproteobacteria; order Rhodospirillales; family Azospirillaceae; genus Azospirillum; species Azospirillum sp. A26. The sequence goes on from NZ_CP170473.1 coordinate 901,439, forward strand.
GCTGCCCTTCAGGATGACCCAGCTGTCGACGGTGTATAGCGCACCGTTCCACACCATGCCGAAGTTCTTCTTCTCGTTCTTGTTGGCGGCGTCGATGCGGCCGTTGTAGACCGAGGTCATCGCCACTTCGCCCGAAGCCAGCAGCTGCGGCGGCTGGGCGCCGGCCTTCCACCAGACGATGTCGTTCTTGATGGTGTCGAGCTTCTTGAAGGCGCGGTCGATGCCGGCCTCGGTGCCCAGAACCTTGTAGACGTCGGCAGGCGCGACACCGTCGGCCATCAGGGCGATTTCCAGCGTGGTCTTGGCGCCCTGGCGCAGGCCGCGCTTGCCCGGATACTTCTTGGTGTCGAAGAAATCGGCCCAGCTCTTCGGCGCGTCCTTCAGCTTGTCCTTGTCGTAGCCCAGGACAAAGTCATAGACGATGGCGCCGACGCCGCAGGCGTTGACGGTCGACGGCAGATAGGAATCCTCGCCGCCGATCTTGGAGAAGTTCATCTTCTCGTACAGGCCCTCGTCGCAGCCGAGCGCCAGTTCCTCGCTCTCGACCTGCACCACGTCCCAGGTCGAGGCGCCGCCCTGGACCTTGGCGCGCAGGACGCCGACGCCGCCGTCCCAGGACTCGTCGTTCATCGCCGTGCCGGTGGCCTTGAACGGCTCGAAATACACCTTCTTCTGGACGTCCTGATAGGCGCCGCCCCACGACACGACGGTGAGGTCGCGGGCGCTGGCCGCCGATGACAGGGCCGTGAGGGCGGTGAAGGTCGCAGCGAAACCGAGAGCCACCTTAATCTTCGACATGATCCCCGTCCTTATTCGTCGTGGTTGTTGTTGCTGGAAGGCACCCTGGTGCCGAGGAACCACGTCCTCAGACCGGATCGAGCGCCCGGCAGTCCTCCGGGCGGAAAGCGATGTAGACGTCCTGGCCCGGCACCAGGCCGGCGTAGGAGCCGGCCGGCAGCTTGACCATGAATTCCGGGTTGGCCGGGGTGCTCAGCACCGCCAGCGTGTGGTCGCCGAGATAGATCAGGTCGGTCAGCGTCGCCGGCAGCCGGTTCATCGTGCTGTCGCCGCTGTCGCCGGTCTCGATGGCCACGCGTTCCGGGCGGAGCGACAGCGAGGTGCGGTTGCCGGCGCCGCCGATGTTCACCGCCTGCGCCACCACCGAACCGCCGGCATCCAGCGCGACCCGCGCCCAGCCCTGTTCGATATTTTCGACAACCCCGCTCAGAACATTGTTCTCGCCGATGAAGTTGGCGACGAAGCTGTTCACCGGCCGCTCGTACAGCGCATCCGGCCGGTCGATCTGCTGGACGATGCCGTCGTTGAAGACCGCGATGCGGTCGGACATCGTCAGCGCCTCGCCCTGGTCGTGGGTGACGTAGACGACGGTCAGGCCCATCGTCTCGTGCAGGCGCTTGATCTCCAGCTGCATATGCTCGCGCAGGCGCTTGTCGAGCGCGCCCAGCGGCTCGTCCATCAGCACCAGGGCGGGATTGAAGACCAGGGCACGGGCGAGCGCCACACGCTGCTGCTGGCCGCCCGACAGCTGGCCGGGACGGCGGCCGGCGAGGTTGCCGAGCTTGATCATGTCGAGCGCGGCCCGCACCCGATCCTTGGTTTCCGCCTTGGAAACGCCGCGGACCGACAGCGGGAAGGCGACGTTTTCCTCGATGGTCAGGTGGGGGAACAGGGCGTAGTTCTGGAAGACCATGCCGATGTCGCGCTTGTGCGGCGGCACGTTCTTGATCGGCCGGTCGCCGATGAAGATGTCGCCATGGGTCGGCACCTCGAACCCGGCCAGCATCATCAGCGTGGTGGTCTTGCCCGACCCCGACGGCCCCAGCAGCGTCAGGAATTCGCCCTTGCGAATGTCGAGATCGAGGCTTTTCACCACGAGATGCTCGCCATCGTAGGTCTTCTGCACCCCGGTGAAGCGCACCAGGGTATCTGTCGTCGCGATCATCCCGCCGTCCATCCGTCCGCTCCCGTCACAGGCGACCTGCGGCCGGGTACGCCGCCCCGGCCCGGTCCGTCTTTCTGGCCCTGACGGTAACACGCGTTTAAGAAAATAGACAAGAGGAATGACTATGTCTTGATCAATTCAACAGTCTGCCGAATTTTTGTGCAAATGCGAAGGCGATGCCCACACTTAGACCGCCAGTGTGCTCCATCCGCGTGCGATTGAGAAGACCGATGATCGAGATAGCGGACATACGGCGGCATGAAAATCAGTGTTTGCCATGAAAGCCGGGGCGAATCGCCGCAGGCGATCCGCCCCGGATTCATATCGTTGCCCGAAGGCACCGGGCGGTCAGCGCTGCTGGGCCGCCTGGCTGTAGACGAAGCTGTCGAAGCCGTTCTCGGCAACGCGGAACCACAGGCGCTCCTGCTCCAGGAACGGCTTCCAGCCGTCATAGACCTTCTTGAAGCGGGGATTGCTGGCGGCCAGCTTGTCGTAGAATTCGAACGCCGCCTTCTCGCAGGCCTGCATCATGTCGCGCGGGAAGGGACGCAGCACCGCGCCGGCACCGACCAGACGCTTCAGCGCCGCGGCGTTCAGCGTGTCGTACTTGGCGATCATCCAGCTGTTGGCCTCCCAGCAGGCCTGCTCCAGGATCGTCTGGTAGGATTTCGGCAGGGATTCCCAGGCCTGCATGTTGAACATCAGCGGGATCTGGGCCGAGCCCTCCCACCAGCCGGGGTAGTAGTAGTATTTGGCGACCTTGTGGAAGCCGAGCTTCTCGTCGTCGTAGGGACCGACGAACTCCGCCGCATCGATGGTGCCGCGCTCCAGCGCCGGATAGATGTCGCCGCCGCCGAGCTGCTGGGGCACGAGACCGAAGGGCGTCAGGATCTGGCCGACCAGACCGCCGATGCGCATCTTCAGGCCCTTCAGATCGTCCAGGCTTTTGATCTCCTTGCGGAACCAGCCGCCCATCTGGGCGCCGGTGTTGCCGGCGGGGATGTGGTGGATGTTGTAGTCCTTGAACACCTCCCGCATCAGTTCCAGCCCGCCGCCATGCATCATCCAGGCGATGTGCTGGCGGGTGTTCAGGCCGAAGGGCATGGCAGTGTCGAAGCAGAAGGTCGGATCCTTGCCGACATAGAAATAGGCCGCCGACTGGCCGCACTCGACCGTGCCGTTCTGCACGGCGTCCAGCACCTGCAACGCCGGGACGATCTCGCCAGCCGCGAAGGTGCGGATCTGGAACTTGCCGTCGGTGGCGTCGGACACGCGCCTGGCGATGAATTCGGCCGCGCCATAGATGGTGTCGAGGCTCTTGGGATAGCTCGACGCCATGCGCCACTTGATCTCGGGCTGGGAGGACTGCGCGATGGCCGGAGCCGCGACGGTCCCGGCGGTCCCGGCGGCGGCAAGGCCGACGCCGGCGCTGGTGAGAAACGCACGCCGTTTCATGATGAGGACTCTTCCCGATCTTATGGTTCGTTGGGCCGACATGATAGCGCAACCAACCGGCCGGGGAATCCCCCATTGACGGGGCGGCGGGATTGAGAGGAAGATTCTTGCGGCAGAAACGAAAAATCCAGCCTCATCGGGCTGGATTTTCGGCGACGCAGCATTATTTGTTGTTTCTATCGCCTTTCAGGCGTTTCCTCCCTAAACTCGGGCCGCGGCTGTATTGCTAGCGGCCTTTTCCTTTTTACGCAATATGCTGAAAGTCAGCTTTGCGAACTTTTTTGATCGCCATGCGCTCGAAACGGGTCCGGAGCGCGGCTGGATACGCCTGCAGATTGCACAGTAAAGTCATGGTTCCGCTTGACCCTTTCTAAAGGGCTGAGATGATAGACGGTCTCCACCGACCGTTCCTTATCCGGCCTGGGCCGAGATCGCCCGAAAGGATCATGCCACGATGACGGCCATCGGACAGCCGAGCGGCAGCACTGCCGGAGAGCGCAGCAGGCCGGCCCGCAAGCCGGGCCGGGCCATCGGGTTGCGGGCGACGGTTGCGGTCACCGTCGCCGTCCTGCTGCTCGGCTCGACGCTGGTGAAGGGGCTGGTGATCGGCAACGGTGCGGCGGACGCGCTGGCCAAGGAGGTCGGCAACTCGATGACCGGACTGGCGCAATCGCTGGCGCGGCAGCTCGATTCGACCATGTGGGCGCGCGCCAACCAGATCGCCGCGCTGTCGCGCATCGAGGCGCTGAAGGATCCGGCGGTGGCGCAATCGACCATCGACGAGTTGAAGCGCCGCGACCCGACCATCGCCTGGATCGGCATGACCGATGTGAACGGGCGGGTGGTCGCCGCGTCCAACGGGTTGCTGATGGGGGCCGACATCTCCAGCCGTCCGGTCCATCAGGAAGGCATGAAGGGCCTGTTCGTCGGCGACGTGCACGAGGCGGTGGCGCTGCGCGGCAAGGTGCCCTATCTGGAAGGCGAGACGCCGAAATTCGTCGATGTGTCCGCCCCGCTGCAAAAGGCGGACGGCAGCATTGTGGGGGTGCTGGCGACCCATTACAGCTGGGAATGGGCGCATGCCCTGATCCGGCAGCTGGTCGAACCGCTCACCGACCACAAGGGACTGACGCTCTATATCCTGTCGGCCGACGGCACCGTGCTGATCGGACCCGATTCGGCCGTCGGGAAACCCCTGCCGGTGGCGACGCTGACCTCCAGGCAGCGCGACGGCTGGCGCAGCGAGGTCTGGCCCGACGGCATCACCTATGTGACCGGCGTCGCCCATGGCAAGGGACTGCACGATTACGCCGGGTTGGGCTGGACCGTCGTCGCCAGCCAGCCGGCCGACATCGTCTATGCCGAAACCGACCGCCTGCGGACGATGATCGTCGGGGTTGGTGCGCTGCTGGCCCTGCTGTTCAGCGGACTCGGCTGGATCGCCGCCGGCCGCATTGCCCGTCCGCTGGGCGCCATCGCCGATGCCGCCGAACAGATCGGCAAGGGCGAGCGCGGCGTCGCGATCCCCGATGTCGGCGGTGCGGCGGAGATCCGCCGGCTTTCGGCGGCACTGCGCGAGATGATCGACAGCCTGACCAATAAGGACGCCGCGCTGATGCGGCTGGAGGACATCGCCTACGAGGACCGGCTGACGGCGCTGCCGAACCGGCGCTATTTCGAGCAGTATGTCGAGGCCTCCACCGGCACGGGCGGCGGCTCGGCGACGGTGATGTACATCGATCTCGACGGCTTCAAGCCGGTGAACGACCGGCTGGGCCACGATGCCGGCGACGTCGTGCTGCGCCAGATCGGCGGCCGGCTGGCCAGCATCTTCCGCGACGACGACGTCGTCGCCCGGCTGGGCGGCGACGAGTTCGCCGCCGTGCTTCCCCGCCGCGCCGGCCGCCCGGCCCCGGACACCGCGGAACTGGCCGCCCGGATCATCGCCGCCGTCAACGAACCGGTGTCGTTCAACGGCGAGAGAGTCAGGGTCGGCTGTTCCATCGGCATCGCCTCCTGGCCGGAGGACGATCGCGACATGGCGACGGTGATGCGCCACGCCGACGCCGCGCTCTACAAGGCGAAACGCGACGGGCGCAACCGCGCGGTGCGCTGGATCCGGTCGGTGATGGGGGCGGAGGGTTAGGAAGGGGGCATAGCCTACAGCCCCCGAACCATCCCGTTCATGAAGCCCAGCTTCTCGATCACCGCGGGCGACAGGATGAAGGGGTAGAGGTCCGGCTGGCCCATGCTGCGGTTCAGGCTGTTGACCGCATAGGTCAGAGGCAGCCACGGTTCGATCAGATCCTCGATCCGCCGGGCCTTGTGCGGGTTGAAGTCGACCTCCGCCTCCAGTTCGGCCCCCTCGGTGATGCGCGGCCGGATCTTCAGCCCGAAGGCGCGGGCGGTCTCCAGCGTGTCGACGATGTGCAGATAGTGCGCCCAGGTCTCGGCGAAATCCTCCCACGGGTGGGCGGTGGCATAGGTGCTGACGAAGTTGGCCTGCCAGTCGGCCGGCGCGCCGTTGGCGTAATGGCGCTTCAGCGCCTCGCCGTAATCCTCCCGCTCGTCGCCGAACAGGGCGCGGAACCGCTCCAGCAGCGCCGGGTCGTCGCGCACCAGACGGTCCCAGATGTAATGGCCGATCTCGTGCCGGAAATGGCCGAGCAGCGTGCGGTAGGGCTCGCCCATCTCGGTGCGGCGCTTCTCGCGCTCGGCATCGTCGGCCTCGGCGACATTGATGGTGATCAGGCCGTTGGCATGGCCGGTCAGAACCGGCGTCACCGTGCCGTCGGGGGCCACCGTGTCGGTCAGGAAATCGAAGGCCAGCCCCTCCTCCGGATTCTCGATCCGGGTCTGCAAGGGCAGCTTCAGGTTGGTCAGGGTGTAGAACAGGTGATGCTTGGCCAGTTCCAGCTTGCGCCAGCGCGTCAGGTTGTCGGTGTCGGACAGGTCGGGGATGATGTGGTTGTGCCGGCAGGCGGCGCAGTGGGTGTCGGCCGAATCGGCCGGCAGCATCCAGTTGCAGGCGTCCAGCTCGGCATTCGCGCAGAATTTGTAGAGCGGTTCGCTGGTGGCAAGTGCGCTCCACACCCCATCATGGTCGGTGGGGTCGATGGCCGACAGCGTTCCCACATCCGGCAGATAGCCGAGCCGGTAGCCGCAGCGCTCGCACAGCGTGTTCTCGAAGTAGAGAGGCTGGTGGCAGTTCTGGCATTCGTAGAGTTTCATGGCGGGCGATCCGGGGTCCGGGAGGCCCCCTCTCCCGTGCGGGGAGAGGGGGAAACAAGGCGATGGGTCAGCTGGATGTCTTCGCGGGCGCGTCGCCCGTTGCCGGTGCGGGCTCCGCAGCCGCTTCGGCCTCGGCCGGCTCCTTCGTCTTCCCAGCCTTGACGGTCTCAGCCGGGGTCTCAGCCGGCTTCGCCGTCTCAACGATCTCCGACGGCTTCGCCGTCTCGGCGGTCTCCTCGCCGAAGGACAGGGTCGGGCTCTCGGCGACGTTGCGCAGGGCACGGGCGGCGCGGCGGAGCGCGAAAGAGGTCTTGCCGTCCGGCTCCAGCGCCAGCAGCAGCAGCGAGCGGCCGGTCACCATATAGCCCTCGCCGGTCTTGACGCGCGGCACCTCGTCCGGGTCGGGCAGGTTGGTGTCGAGCAGGCAGCGCCAGACGCTGCCGCCGGTCACTTCCGGCAGGGTGAACTCCACCACGTCATGGTGGGAATTGATGACCAGCAGCAGGGTGGCATCCATCGCCGGGCGCTTGATGCCGCTGGCCTGGGCGCGGCCGTCCAGGAGCATGCCGAGGCAGCGGGCGTTGCCGTCGTGCCAGTGGCCCTCCTCCATCTCGTCGCCGGCGGGGGTCAGCCAGGTGACGTCCTTCACGTCGAACTCGGCGTTGTATTCGCCCGACAGGAAACGGCCCCGGCGCAGCATGGGGAAGGACTGGCGGATGGCGATGACGCGGCGGACGAACTCGATCAGCGACTGGCCGTCCTCGTCGATGTCGTCCCAGTTCAGCCAAGCCGTCTCGTTGTCCTGGCAATAGGCGTTGTTGTTGCCGTGCTGGGTGTTGCCGAATTCGTCGCCGGCCAGCAGCATCGGCGAGCCCTGCGACAGCAGCAGCGTCGCCAGCAGGTTGCGCTTCTGCCGTTCGCGGAGCGACCTGATCTCCGGATCGTCGGTCGGCCCCTCCGCCCCATGGTTCCAGGACAGGTTGTGGGAATGGCCGTCGTTGTTGCCCTCGCCGTTCGCCTCGTTGTGCTTGTCGTTGTAGGAGACGAGGTCGTTCAGCGTGTAGCCGTCATGGGCAGTGATGAAGTTGACGCTGGCCCACGGCTTGCGCCCGCGCTTGTTGAAGACATCGCCCGAACCGCAGAGCCGCGGCGCCACCTCCGGCAGCTTGCCCTCGTCGCCCTTCCAGAAGGCCCGGACGGTGTCGCGGAACTTGTCGTTCCACTCCGCCCAGCCCGGCGGGAAGTTGCCGACCTGATAGCCGCCGGGGCCGCAGTCCCACGGCTCGGCGATCAGCTTGACGCTGTTGAGGATCGGGTCCTGCAAACAGCTGTCGAGGAAACCGCCGCCCTCGTCGAAGCCGTAGGGCTCGCGGCCGAGGATGGTGGCGAGGTCGAAGCGGAAGCCGTCGACATGCATCTCCGTCGCCCAGTAGCGCAGGCTGTCGGTCACCATCTGCAACACGCGCGGATGGCTGAGATTGACGGTGTTCCCGGTCCCCGTCTCGTTGATGTAGTAGCGTTTCTGGTCCGGCAGCAGGCGGTAGTAGGAGGCGTTGTCGATGCCCTTGAAGGACAGGGTCGGCCCGCGCTCGTTGCCCTCGGCCGTGTGGTTGTAGACGACGTCGAGGATCACCTCCAGCCCGGCATTGTGGAGATGGGCGACCATCTCCTTGAATTCCTTGATCGTGTTGCCCGACGCGGCATAGCGCGGCTCCGGCGCGAAGAAGCCGATGGAGTTGTAGCCCCAGTAGTTGGCCAGCCCCTTATCGACCAGATGCTGGTCCTGGACGAAGGCATGGACCGGCAGCAGCTCCACCGAGGTGACGCCGAGCGACTTGATGTAGTCGACGACCTCCTTCACCGCCATGCCGCCATAGGTGCCGCGCAGGCTGTCGGGCACCGCCGGATGCAGCTTGGTGAAACCCTTCACATGGGTTTCGTAGAAGATGGTGCGGTCCCAGGCGGTGCCGGGCTTGAGGTCGCGGCCCCAGGTGAAGGCGGGGTCGATGACCTTGCACTTCGGCATGAAAGGCGCGCTGTCGCGCTCGTCGAAGGTCAGGTCGTCGCCCGACTCCATGACATAGCCGAAATGGGCCGGGTTCCAGCGGATCTCGCCGACCAGTTCTTTGGCGTAGGGGTCCAGCAGCAGCTTGTTCGCGTTGAAGCGGTGGCCGTTCTCAGGCTCGTAGGGGCCATGCACGCGGTAGCCGTAGAGCAGGCCGGGGCGGGCGTCGGGCAGATAGCCGTGCCAGATCTCGTTGGTGAATTCGGGAAGCTCGATGCGCTCAAGCTCCTCCTCGCCGCTTTCATCGAACAGACACAGTTCGACCTTGGTGGCGTTCGCGGAAAACAAGGCGAAGTTGACGCCAAGCCCGTCCCATGTAGCACCCAGGGGAAAGGGCAATCCTTCACCGAGCCGTGTTGCTTGTTTCAGGATGTTTGCCATGATCGCCCGTTTCTCCGGCTGAATCGAAAGTCACACTCGGTGCTCCTGGACAGTGAGGAGCATGAGCCGAGCCTTCAACCCGGCCGATGGGCGCTTGTTCCTCCCGCCTCAGTCATCTCTTCGGGATAGAACGGATTCCGTGCCCGGCGGCAGGGTGCGGTGCAGCAAGGCCGCCAGATCGCGCAGGCCGCGGTCGCGCGGATCGCTGCTGCGCCAGACCAGACCGATGACGCGGCCGGGCGGCCGAACCCCTGCGGATGCCCCATCGAAGGGGCGGTAATCGACCAGCCCGCCGACAGTCGCGGTCCGTCCCTCATCCCCCCTGGTCGCCAGCAACGGCATCAGCGTGCAGCCCGCTCCGGCCGCCACCATGTGGCGCAGGGTTTCCAGCCCGGTCGCGTGAACGCCGCCACCCCGCGCGCTGAGACCGCAGGCGGCCAGCGCCTGATCGCGCAGGCAATGCCCCTCCTCCAGCAGCAGCAGCTCCGCCGGATCGAGATCGCCCAGCGACAGGTGGGGAGCGCCGCACAGGCGATGGCCGGCGGGGTGGGCGAGCAGGAAGGGCTCGAAGAACAAACCTTCGACGATCAGCCCGTCGGCCTCCACCGGCAGGGCCAGCAGAACGGCGTCGAGCCTTCCGTCGCGCAGTTCGTCCAGCAGGCTGTCGGTGCGGCCCTCCGACAGGATCAGCGTCAGGTCGGGCCATGCGCTGCGCAGCTGCGGCAGGATATGCGGGAACAGGTAGGGGCCGAGCGTGTGGATCGCCGCCAGACGCAGCCGTCCGCTCAGCGCCCCGTCCGACCCGTCGGCCAGCGTCAGCAGGCGCCGCGCCTCCTCCAGCACGACGCGGGCCTGCGCCACGATGGCCTCGCCGCGCGGGGTCAGCAGCACCTTGCGGCTGGTCCGCTCGAACAGGGAGAGGCCGAGCAGCTCCTCCAGCTTGCGGATCTGGGCGCTCAGCGACGGCTGGCTGACGGCGCAGCGTTCGGCGGCGCGGCCGAAATGGCGCAGCTCGGCGACGGCGACGACATATTCCAGGTCACGCAGGGAGAGGCCGGAGAGAGTGCCGGAGACATTCATAGACGAAGCCTATTGGTGCATTTCCTTCTATGTCTTGGATATATCGTTCAAGACGCCGGATAACCAGGGGCGAGACAATGATGCCGCTTCAGGCGACACCGCCCCAACGAGGATGACCCGGATGAGCACCCTGACCACCAGCTTCGGCCAGCCCGTTCCCGACAACCAGAATTCGCTGAGCGCCGGGCCGCGCGGTCCGCTGCTGCTCCAGGATTTCCACCTGATCGAGAAGCTGGCCCACTTCAACCGCGAACGCATTCCGGAGCGGGTGGTGCATGCCAAGGGCGCCGGCGCCTATGGCACTTTCCGCGTCACCCGCGACGTGACGGCGTGGACCAAGGCCGCCTTCCTGTCGGGCGTGGGCAAGGAGACGGACGTCTTCCTGCGCTTCTCCACCGTCGGCGGCGAGAAGGGCTCCGCCGATGCCGCCCGCGACCCGCGCGGCTTTGCCGTGAAGTTCTATACCGAAGAGGGCAATTACGATCTGGTCGGCAACAACACGCCGGTCTTCTTCCTGCGCGATCCGCTGAAGTTCCCGGACTTCATCCACACCCAGAAGCGCAACCCGGCCACCAACCTGAAGGACCCCACCGCGATGTGGGACTTCTTCTCGCTGTCGCCGGAGACCATGCACCAGCTGACCATCCTGTTCAGCGACCGCGGCACCCCGCGCGGCTATCGCCACATGGACGGCTTCGGCAGCCACACCTTCTCGTGGATCAATGCGGCCAACGAGCGCTTCTGGGTCAAGTACCACTTCAAGACCCGCCAGGGCATCCAGAACCTGACCGCCGAGCAGGCGGAAACCATGAGCGGCATCGACCCCGACCACGCCACCCGCGACCTGTACGCCGCCATCGAGGACGGCGACTTCCCGGCCTGGACCGTCTCGGTGCAGATCATGCCGGAGGTCGAGGCCGACGGCTACCGCATCAACCCCTTCGACCTGACCAAGGTGTGGCCGCATGCCGATTACCCGCTGGTCGAGATCGGCGAGCTGGTGCTGAACCGCAACCCGGAAAACTTCTTCGCCGAGACCGAGCAGTCGGCCTTCAGCCCGGCCAGCGTGGTGCCCGGCATCTCCTTCAGCCCGGACAAGATGCTGCAAGGCCGGCTGTTCGCCTATGCCGACGCCCACCGCTACCGGCTGGGCGGCAACTACGCCCAGATCCCGGTGAACAAGCCGCAGGGCTGCCCGGTCCACAATTACCAGCGCGACGGCGCCATGCGCACCGACGGCAACGGCGGCGGCCGGCCGAACTACGAACCGAACAGCTTCGGCGGCCCGGCCCAGACCGGCGTGGCGAGCGAGCCGCCGCTGCGCATCAGCGGCGACGCCGCCCACTACGACCACCGCGAAGGCAACGACGACTACGCCCAGGCAGGAGCGCTGTTCCGCCTGATCGGCGGGCAAGCCCAGGACCGTCTGATGGACAACATCGCCGGCAGCCTGCGCAACGCCCCGCTGACCATCCAGCAGCGCCAGCTGAACCATTTCCTGGCCGCCGACCCGGCCTATGGCGAGGGCGTGGCGAAGCGGCTGGGCCTGACGGTGGCGCAGGCCGCGGAATGACGCAATTTTGAGGTGAGTTTTCCGGCCCATCCGCACCATCGCGGAGGGGCCGGCTTCGAGATGCCGCGCCTGCCCCCGCTGGCGCCGGCATGGTTGCCGGCATCCTGCCGCGCAGTTCCCCGAGTAACTTGCGGTCCTCTTCCCGGAATGGAAAGAGGACCGCTTTTATTCCGACGGCCCGCCGACCGGCTGTCCGCTATGCCGCCCGGACGCTGTCGAGGAAGCCCTTGACCTCGGCCGCCAGGACCTCCGCCTGATGCGACAGTTCCTGGGCCGCACCGAGGACCTGCGCCGCCGCCGCCCCGGTTTCGTTGGCAGCCTCGCGCACACTGACGATGTGCGAGGACACCTCCTGAGTTCCGACGGCCGCCTGCTGGACATTGCGCGAGATTTCCTGCGTGGCGGTGCCCTGTTCTTCGACCGCCGCCGCGATAGCCCCGGCGATCTCACTGATCTCGCCGATCACTCCGCCGATCCCCTTGATGGCGTCGACGGCGCCATCCGAATCCTGCTGCATCTGGGAAATCTGCTGCCTGATCTCCTCCGTCGCCCGCGCGGTCTGGGTGGCGAGCGCCTTGACTTCGGAAGCCACCACGGCGAAGCCCTTCCCGGCTTCACCGGCCCTTGCCGCCTCGATGGTCGCGTTCAAGGCCAGGAGATTGGTCTGGCTCGCGATATCCTGGATCAGATCCACGACCTGCCCGATCCGCTTGGCGCTGTCGGCCAGCTTGCGCACGGCCTCGTCGGTCTGCCTCGCATCGGTCACGGCATTGCCCGCCACGCTTTGCGACTGCGACGCCTGGCTGCCGATTTCGGTGATGGAAGCGGCAAGCTCCTCGGTCGCCGCCGCGACCGTCTGGACATTGGCGGACGTCTGCTCCGAGGCCGCGGCCACCGCGGCGGATTGCCGGTTCGTCTGCTCCGCGGTGGACGACATCGACCCTGCCGACGCCTCCATTTCCGTCGCCGCCGAGGATACGGCCCCGACCAGACGGCCGACCCTCTCCTCGAAACGGTCGGCAAGGTCAAGCATCGCCGCCCGCCGGTCCTCCTGCGCCCGCTGCTTCAGAATCTCCTGCTCGGCCCGCAGCGCCTCGGTCTCGATCATGCCGCGGCGGAAAACCTCCAGCGCGTCCGCCATGGCGCCGATCTCGTCGCGGCGCCCGATCCCGGAAACGCGGATATCGGTGTTCCCCCTGGCGAGGTCGCCCATCGACTCGGTCATCCCCTGAATGGGACGCGCAATGCCCCGGTTCACCAGCCAGGCAACACCGAGCGCCACCGCGAGCACCGCCAACCCGATCAGGATCGCCGAGGTTCGCGCTTCCGCAATTTCCGTGTCGAACGCGCTCCGGTCCATCGCGATGGTGTAGAAGCCGATGGCGGTTCCGCGATAGTCGCGGACGGGAGCGAGCCGGACGGCGTAATTGGCGCCGCCGAGCTGGTAGGTTTGCACCTCCGATTCCCGGATCAGCGCGTCCTTCATCCGATCCTGGCCGAGGGCGAGCGCCTCGCGGAAGGTCGAGGCGAAGGTTTCGAAGCCTCCGTCCTTCACGGTATGGAACGCGACCTCGGCACCGGTCTCCTTGTGGAACGCCTCGAAGAACGGCTTGCCGAAGGAGAGGCCGACCTCGAAGGAGCCGATCTGGGCACCCTGGCTGACCATCGGCACGACGCCGCGGATGCCAAGGCCTTCCACGCCGTTCTCCAGCCCGAAGACAGGCTTGTGGGTCTTGTTCACCTCGACCACGGTGAAGCGGAAAGAGGACAGGTCATCGCCGAATTTCTCCGGCCGATGAACCCGCAGGAACGATACCGATGCCGGTGTGTGGAACTGCATCTGGGTGATGCCATGCTGTTCCTTGAGATCCTTGAACCCCTGCACGAGCATGCCCGCAAGACGGTTGCGGTCCTGGGCGGCGAACGCAGCCTGGATTTCCCCGTTCCCCGCCAGCGCCTGGGCAAGGGTCAGGGCACGCCGGGCCTCGCTCGCGACATTCGCATCGAGGAATTCCTGCAGCGTCTTCAGTTGATTGTCGGCGGCATGTTCGACAAGCAGGCGGCTGAGCCACAAATTGCTGAGCGTGGTCGCACCGACCGCCAGCACGACGCTTCCCGCCAGAGCAACCGCCAGACGGGCACCGATCTTCATTCCGCGGAACATGGTCGCTCTCCTGGCTGTACCGCAGGATCGGGTAGAGCTGCCCTGGCCTTCGCCCGGCCATACCGTCTCTGCATACTATAAAATTAGCTACGGCCAAAAATGATGAAGAAAACGCTAACTGTATTTGCGGAGCGTCCACATCTTCCCAGGAACGTTCCGTCTTGCTCTGGCGACACCTTGTTCGAGCAAAGTATTAGCGAAGAATAATTTGCATAGATATTCGGCACCCGAGCCCAAAGCAGCGCCACAAGCCATGTCCCATTCCCAGGTTTCTCCAGCAGACGACCCGATGTCTCGCCTCTCCCGGCACAGCCAAATGCCCTGCCCTCCCCCACCCAAACGGTGTGGCCCCCGCTTGGGGGCAGACAAAGCGGCGGTCGGCGTCCTAAAGTCCGCCTTCGGTGCGACAGCTTCGATGACGGAATGGGACGGGACCGCGACACCGACAGACCCAATGGGGAGCAATCCGGCGGGGAACGATCCACCAGCGCCTTGACCGGCAAGGGGCTGGATACCCTGCTGGCGGCGGCGGAGACGCTGCCGCATGCGCCGGAGGATGCGTGGCGGCTCGACCTGCTGCGGGTGGCGCTGCGCATCGCCCGGTCCACCGAGGACATCGCCGACCTGGAACGCGCCAACCTCGCCTTCAAGGCGCTGCCGCGCCGGTTGCGCAACCCGCTGGTCGACCGGGCCGCCATGCTGGCCCGGCGCGAGGCGGAGCGCGCCCAGATGACCGAGGAGCCGGAGGACGCGCCGAAGCCGGGCGGGCTGCTGGGCGGGCTGTTCGGGCGCGGCGGCGGCCGGCCGAGCCGGAAGACCGCCAAGGAACGGCTGCTGCGCGAACTCGCCACCCGCCGCGATCCGGACGATGACCGGGAGAGCTGAGGGCGTCCGGACGGCAGATGCCCGGACGGCCGCTTGCGCGTCCGAAGGACTAGACAGCCCCCTCCCCCTCCGCGCTCTCCGGCCGCGTCGAAGGTCACAGCTGGGACGGTTTACGGCGGGCCGGGAATGTGCAAATGTCCGTACCTCCAAATCGGGCTTATCCAAAAGATTGAACTGAACGATGACCGGGGGTTCCGTGCGTCGCCTGAAGCCGTTGCTGACCTGCGCCGCCTTGACCGCCCTGCTGAGCGCCTGCGCCAGCGGAGGCGGTTCACATCGCGTTGCCTCTCCGGAGGAGGTCGATGCCCATGTCGCGGAAGCCTCCAAGCGGTTCGACATGCCGGAGCTGTGGATCCGCGAGGTGATCCGCCAGGAGAGCGGCGGGCGCACCACCGTCAACGGCAAACCGATCGTCAGCAAGGCCGGCGCCATGGGCCTGATGCAGGTGATGCCGGCGACCTATGACGAGATGCGGCGCAAGCACAATCTGGGCTCCGACCCGTTCGATCCGCATGACAACATCATCGCCGGCACCGCCTACCTGCGCGAGATGTACAATCTGTTCGGCGCGCCGGGCTTCCTCGGCGCCTACAATTGCGGTCCCGGCTGCTACGGCGATTATCTGGCCGGCAAGCGCGGGCTGCCCGGCGAGACCAAGCGCTACATCGCCTCGGTCGGACCGCGGCTGAACCGCACCCCTGCCCCCAACGGCGCCGACATCGTGCTGGTCAGCGCGCCGCCATCCACCTCGTCCGATTCGCCGCCGGATTACGGCTCGCCCTATGCCCGGCCGTCCTCTTCCTATTCGGCGCCCGTCAATCCTGCGCCGTCCTACACGCCGCCCGCCAGCAGCCGGCCGGCAGCCAGCCGTCCGCCGATTGCGGTGGCGGCTTTGCCCTCCCCCGCTCCGGCCCCGGCACAGACCGTGCGCGTGGTGGCGCCCGACACCTCCACCCCCGATGCTCCGGCGCCGCGGCCGGTGGCGACGATGGCGGGGGCGGCGACCGCCGGCGGCGGGGTGTGGACGGTGCAGCTCGGCGCCTTCCGCTCGCCCGACGACAGCCAGCGCGTGATCGACCGCGCCCGCAGCTCGGTGCCGGTGCTGTCGCGCTCGCAGCGGATCGTGCAGGCGGTGGATACCCAGACCGGGCCGCTCTACCGCGCCCGCCTGTCAGGCCTGTCGCAGCAGGACGCGGCCAACGCCTGCAGCGGGCTGGTCAACCAGGGCATGGCCTGCTTCGTGGTGGCGCCGGGGGCCTGACCGGCCCCCGACCCCCACCCCTCGGTCCTGTTGCCGCTCAGCCTTCGCTGACGCGGCGGCAGCGGCGCTTGATCAGGGCCAGCGCCTCTTCGGCACGGTCGCCGCTCAGGTCGAACGACCGTTCGTCCAGCAGCACGCCGTCGGAGTTGTAGGCGCGCAGCTGCAGGCCCTCCGGCCCCTCGCTCACCGTCACGTCGAGAACGCCGTCGCCGGTCTCGTTGCCGGCGATGTCGAGGAAGTCGTTGACCTCGTCGAAGTTGGCATCCACGTCGTCCGGCCAGACGCCTTCGGCGGTGAAGTCCAGCAGGTCGTTCAGACCGCCGACCGGCTCACAGCGCTTGACCCGCGGGTCGGCGGCGGCGACCGCCTCGGCGAAGGCGGCCATCGACTGGCGGATGCGCTCCTGCTCGATGGGGTCGATCTCCATCTCCTGGCCCTCGCCGGCGAAGCCGAGGTTGAGCGGATCGGGCATCGCCTCGCCCTCCCGCTCGGCATCCTCCTCGATCACCAGACCGACCACGCCGACGAGGCGGATGCCGGCATCGTCGGGACTGGCGACCAGATCCTGTTCGCGCACAAAGGCCTCCGCCGCCTCCGTCGAGTCGATCAGACGGCGCAGCAGGGTGCGGCGGTCGGCGGCCTCCAGGTAGGACAGCGGTTCCGGATCCAGCCACAGCGGCAGCAGCCGCATGTCCGACGCCTTCTCCAGCAGCCCGGCCGAATCCAGCGCGCGTTCGATGGTGTCGACCGACGGCGGCTCGTCCAGCCGGCCATCGACCTCCAGCGCCACCCAGAACAGGGTCGACAGGGTCGGGTCGCCCTGCTCGTCGGTGCTCTGCGCCGTTTCCGAGAAGGCCTCGACCTCGTCCATGAAGTCGTAGCTCTCCTCCTCGCGCAGCTTGCCCACCGCGGCCTCGATCACGCCTTGGCGGTTGCCGTCCAGCACCTCGTCCAGCAGGGCGCCGAAGCGCTCGTCGTTGTTGCGCCACAGCCGGACCAGCCGGTCGGCCGGCGTCCCGCTGAACTGGCCGCCCTTGCCGTTGACTCCGTCCTTTTTCGCCATGATGCGCCCGTTCCTTTGTTGAATTCGCTCGTCCGGTCGGCGAGACCATAGGAGCGCCGCGCCGTCCTGTCGACCGCGATATGGTGACGGAGTACCGGGCAGACGACGATGCCGCCAGCGACGATTGGCCCCTTCCCCGCCGACGGGAAAGGGGTAGGATTCCGGCACTCTCCATTCGGGTGATCCGCCATGGCCGAACGTCCGGTTTTTCCCAAAGAGTTCCTCTGGGGCGCCTCCACCTCCGCCTATCAGATCGAAGGCGGGGCCGAGGCCGACGGGCGGGCGCCCAGCATCTGGGACAGCTTCTGCAAGCTGAAGGGCCGGGTCGACAACGGCGACAGCGGCGACGTCGCCTGCGACCATTACAACCGGATGCCGCAGGATGTGGATCTGATGGCGGAGCTGGGCTTGCAGGCCTACCGCTTCTCCGTCTCCTGGCCGCGGGTGCTGCCGCGCGGACGCGGGGTGCCGAACGGCAAGGGGCTGGATTTCTACGACCGGCTGATCGACCGGCTGCTGGACAAGGGGATCGAGCCGTGGCTCTGCCTCTACCACTGGGACCTGCCGCAGGCTTTGCAGGACATGGGCGGCTGGGCAACCCGCGACAGCATCGGCTGGTTCGAGGACTACGCCGCCCTCTGCGCCCGGCGCTATGGCGACCGGGTGAAGCGCTGGGCCACCTTCAACGAGTTTTCCGTCTTCACCCTGTTCGGCTGGGCCTTCGGCTGGGGGGCGCCCAGCATCGCCGACCGCACGACCCATCTAAAGGTGATCCACCACGTCAACCTCGCCCATGGCGCTGGGGTCGACGTGCTGCGCGCCCTGGTGCCGGATGCCTCCATCGGCGCGGTGCACAGCGTGCAGCCGATGCGGCCGGAGACCGACAGGCCGGAGGATGTCGAGGCGGCGGCCCTGTTCGACGAGCATTGGAACCGCGCCTTCCCCGACGCGCAGTTGCGCGCCCACTACCCGCGCCGCATCGCCGAGGCCATCGAGCCCTATGTGCAGCCCGGCGACATGGCGCGCATCGCCCGGCCGGTTGACTGGTTCGGGCTGAACCACTATGCGCCGGTCTATGGCCGCCGGGACGACAGCCTGATCTGGGGCTTCGGCTTCGGCTCGCCGCCGCCGGGGATGACGCGGACGGCCATCGACTGGCCCTACGATCCCGGCTGTTTCCGCGACACGCTGCTCGACCTGACGCGGCGATACCGCCTGCCGATCTATGTCACCGAAAACGGCTACGGCACCAAGGCGGCCGAGACGCCGGACGCGGAGGGGCGGGTCATGGATACGGAGCGGCTGTCCTACCTCCAGGCCTACATCGCGGCGATGGCGGAGGCGAAGCGGCTGGGGGCTGACGTGCAGGGATATTTCGTCTGGTCGCTGCTGGACAATTTCGAATGGGGCGGCGGCTACGGCACGCGGTTCGGCATCGTCCGGGTCGATTTCGAAACCCAGGCGCGGATCCCGAAGGAGTCCGCGCGCTGGTATTCGGATTTGATCCGGGGGGCGTGACCACCCCCCTCCCCGTCTTACTTCAGAAACGGCAGGTTCAGCCCCTGCTCCTTGGCGCACTCGATGGCGATGTCATAGCCGGCGTCGGCATGGCGCATCACCCCGGTGGCCGGGTCGTTCCACAGCACGCGCTCCAGCCGCTTGGCCGCCGCGTCGCTGCCGTCGCAGACGATGACCATGCCCGAATGCTGCGAGAAGCCCATGCCGACGCCGCCGCCATGGTGCAGGCTGACCCAGGTCGCGCCGCTGGCGGTGTTCAGCAGCGCGTTCAGCAGCGGCCAGTCCGACACGGCGTCGGTGCCGTCCTTCATCGCCTCGGTCTCGCGGTTCGGGCTGGCGACCGAGCCGCTGTCGAGATGGTCGCGGCCGATGACGATCGGGGCCTTCAACTCGCCCGACTTCACCATCTCGTTGAAGGCGAGGCCGAGGCGATGGCGCTGCCCGAGACCGACCCAGCAGATGCGCGCCGGCAGGCCCTGGAACTGGATGCGCTTGGCCGCCATGTCGAGCCAGTTGTGCAGGTGCGGATCGTCGGGGATCAACTCCTTCACCTTGGCGTCGGTCTTGCGGATGTCCTCCGGATCGCCGGACAGCGCGGCCCAGCGGAACGGGCCGACACCACGGCAGAACAGCGGGCGGATATAGGCGGGGACAAAGCCGGGGAAGTCGAAGGCGTTCTCCAGCCCCTCCTCCTTCGCCATCTGCCGGATGTTGTTGCCGTAATCGACGGTCGGGATGCCCATGGCGTGGAAGGCCAGCATGGCTTCCACCTGTACCCGCATCGACTTGCGCGCGGCGGCGGCGACGGCGGCGGGCTGGCTTTCGCGGGCGTTTTCCCACTCCTCCAGGGTCCAGCCCTGCGGCAGGTAACCGTTCACCGGATCGTGGGCGGAGGTCTGGTCGGTGACGATGTGCGGCCGGGCCTTGATGTCGGTGCCGGCGCGGCGCGCCAGTTCGGGGAAGACGTCCGCCGCGTTGCCGAGCAGGCCGACCGAGATCGCCTCGCCCTTGGCGCAGGCCTCGTTGATCCAGGCCAGCGCCTCGTCGAGATCGGCGGTGTGGCGGTCGAGATAGCCGGTGCGGATGCGCATCTCGATGCTGCTGGGCCGGCATTCGACCGCCAGCATGCAGGCGCCGGCCATGGTGGCGGCCAGCGGCTGCGCCCCGCCCATGCCGCCGAGGCCGCCGGTCAGGATCCACTTGCCCTTCAGATCGCCGTTGTAGTGCTGGCGCCCGGCCTCGACGAAGGTCTCGTAGGTGCCCTGCACGATGCCCTGGCTGCCGATGTAGATCCAGCTGCCGGCGGTCATCTGGCCGTACATCGCCAGACCCTTGCGGTCCAGCTCGTTGAAATGCTCCCAGGTCGCCCAGCGCGGCACGAGGTTGGAATTGGCGATCAGCACGCGCGGCGCGTCGGCATGGGTGCGGAAGACACCGACCGGCTTGCCCGACTGGACTAGCAGGGTCTCGTCGTCGTTCAGCGTCTTCAGCGCCGACACGATGCGGTCGAAGCTCTCCCAGTCGCGGGCGGCGCGGCCGATGCCGCCATAGACGACCAGCTCCTGCGGCCGTTCGGCCACGTCGGGGTCGAGGTTGTTCATCAGCATGCGCATCGGCGCCTCGGCGAGCCAGCTCTTGCAGCTCAGTTCGGGGCCGTGCGGGGCACGGATGACGCGCTGGTTGTCGAGGCGGGATGACATCTGGTGATGGCTCCTGGTGGGAGGGATGTGCTGTTCCGAGGATCGGTTTTGCTAATGGGGCGGCAACTGGAAGCGCGCGCCCAGCCGGTAGCGGCTGCCGGGATGGACCAGCATCGCCACCGTGACGACGCGGCCCTGCACCCAGGTGCGGCGGGTCACGCGCAGGCAGGGCTCGGTGACGGGGATGTCGAGCAGGCGGGCGATCTCCGCCGTCGGCGACACCGCTTCGATGACATGCTCGACCTGCGGCGAGGACTCCAGCCGGATCAGATACTCGCCCGGCGTCTGGCGGGTGAAGTCCTGGTCGAGATAGTCGGGCGCCACCGCCGGGTTGACCCAGCGCTCCTCCAACTGGACCGGCACGTCGCTTTCGCTGTGGACGACGATGGAATGGAACAGCCTCGCCCCGACCGGCAGGTTGAAGCGGCGGGCGAGCCCGGCATCGGCGGCAACCGCGAGCAATCGCTCCACCCGGCAGGAATGGAGGTTGCCGCGCTCGGCGATCTCGTCGGCGATGCTGCGCAGTTCCACCACGTCGGTGCTGGGCGGCCGTTCGGCGACGAAGGTGCCCAGCCCCTGCACGCGGGTCAGCAGCCCCTCGTCGGTCAGGTCGCGCAGCGCGCGGTGAACCGTCATGCGGCTGACCGAGAATTCCTCCAGCAGCTTGTGCTCCGACGGGATCTGGAAGCCTTCCGGCCAGTCGCCGGAGCTGATCCGGCGGCGGATGGCCTCCTTGATCTGGGCGTAGCGCGGCTGGGCGGTGGAGATGGTGTCGCTCATGCGGCCCCCGCTTCGATCCGCGGCTTGCGGACAACGCCGCCATTCACCACCGCCATGCAGGGGTTGAGGCCGATGGCGTAGGCCAGCTCCGCCGGATGCTCGATGCGCCAGACCGCCAGATCGGCGCGCTTGCCCGGCGCGATCACGCCGCGATCATCCAGCCCCAGCGCCTTGGCCGCATGGCGGGTGATGCCGGCCAGCGCCTCCGCCGGGGTCAGGCGGAAGAAGGTGCAGCCCATCGACAGCATCAGCAGCAGCGAGGTCACCGGCGAGGTACCGGGGTTGTTGTCGGTGGACAGCGCCATCGGCACGCCATGGCGGCGCAGCAGCTCGATGGGCGGCAGCTTGGTCTCGCGCAGGGCGTAGAAGGCGCCGGGCAGCAGAACCGCCACCGTGCCGGCCTTGGCCATGGCGGCGACGCCGTCCTCATCCAGATGCTCTATGTGGTCGGCGGACAGCCCGCCGAACTCCGCCACCAGCCGGGCGCCGCCGAGGTTGCTGAGCTGTTCGGCATGCAGCTTCACCGGCAGGCCGAGCCGCTTCGCCGTCTCGAACACCCGGCGGGTCTGGGCGACGGAGAAGCCGATCCCCTCGCAGAAGGCGTCCACCGCATCGGCGAGGCCCGCTTCGGCGATGGCCGGCAGCGTCTCGGCGCAGATGCGGTCGATATAGCCGTCGGGGTCGTTCTTGAACTCCGGCGGCAGGGCGTGGGCGCCGAGATATGTGGTGCGCACCTCCACCGGGCGGACCTGGGCCAGCCGGCGGGCGACGCACAGCATGCGCGTCTCGGTTTCGCTGTCGAGGCCGTAGCCGGACTTGACCTCCACCGTCGTCACGCCTTCGGCCAGCAGGCTGTCCAGCCGCGGCAGGCTGGCGGCGAGAAGCTGGTCCTCGCTGGCGGCGCGGGTGGCGGTGACGGTGGACAGGATGCCGCCGCCGGCCCGCGCGATCTCCTCATAGCTGGCGCCGTTCAGCCGCATCTCGAATTCGCGGGCGCGGTTGCCGCCATAGACGAGGTGGGTGTGGCAATCGATCAGGCCGGGGGTCATCCAGCCGCCCTGCCCCGAATGCACCTCGGTCGCCAGCGCGTCGGGCGCATCGGTCAGGTCGGCGCGGCGGCCGACGAAGGCGATCCGGCCGTCCTTGATGCCCACCGCCGCGTCGGCGATGGCACCGTAGCCGTCATCGCCGCTCATGGTGGCAACGGACAGGTCGATCCACAGGGAATCCCACGGCGCGCTGGTCGGCATCGGTTCGGCTCCTTCCTACAAGTTCGTGCAGCAACCCTCTTGGCATCAGGTTGCCTATACTTGTATAGTGTTGTCTATAATAGCGAGGGCGCCCTCATGAGCAACCTGTTTTTTGCCTCGGCGCTGCTGCCGGACGGCTGGGCGGAGGATGTGCTGGTCACGGTGGACGGCCGGGGCCGGATCGTCTCGGCGACGCCCGGCGCCGCCTGCCCGGCCGATGCGGAGCGCTTCGCCGGGGCGGCGGTCGCCGGCATCGCCAATTTGCATTCCCACGCCCACCAGCGTGCCATCGCCGGGATGGGCGAATCCTCAGGCGAGGGGTCCGACAGCTTCTGGAGCTGGCGCGATGTGATGTACCGGGCGCTCGACCGCATGGAGCCGGAGGATTTCGAGGCGGTCGCCGCCCAACTCTATGTCGAGACGCTGAAGGCCGGCTTCACCGCCATCGCCGAATTCCATTACCTGCACCACGACCGCGACGGCAGCGCCTATGCCGACCCGGCGGAGATGAGCCACCGCGCCATCGCCGCCGCGCGGACCGCTGGTCTGCCGATCGCGCTGCTGCCGGTGCTCTACAACGCGTCGGGCTTCGGCGGCACGCCGCCGACCGCCGGGCAGCGCCGCTTCATCCATGACGGGGCAGGGTTCGACCGGCTGACCACGGCGCTTCGCCACAGCTATGGCGAAGCAGACGACGTCCAACTCGGCATCGCCCCGCATTCGCTGCGCGCCGTGCCGGATGGGTTGCTGACCGAGACCGTCGCCGCCAACCCGCAAGGCCCTATCCACATCCACATCGCCGAGCAGCGTCGGGAGGTCGAGGAGTGCGTCGCCTACCGCGGCCGCCGCCCGGTGGAGCATCTGCTCGACACCCAGCCGGTCGATGGCCGCTGGTGCCTGATCCACGCCACCCACATGACCGACGCCGAGGTGGCGGGTGTCGCCGCCAGCGGCGCCATCGCCGGGCTTTGCCTGACCACCGAGGCCAATCTCGGCGACGGCTTCTTCGCCGCCCAATCCTACATGGCCCAGGGCGGGTGCTGGGGCATCGGCTCCGACAGCCACATCTCCGTCAGCCCGGTGGAGGAACTGCGTTGGCTGGAGTACGGCGCGCGGCTGACCAGCGAACGGCGCACCGTGCTGGCCGGCGGCCCCCGCCGCTCCACCGCCCGCCGGCTGGTGGAGGACGCCCAGGCCGGCGGGGCGCAGGCGACCGGGTTCGAGGCCGGGCGCATCGCCGCCGGCCTCCGCGCCGATATCGTCGTGCTCGACACCGACCACCCGCTGCTGGCGGCACGCAAGGGCGACGCGCTGCTGGACGGCTGGATCTTCGCCGGAAACACTCCCCTCGTCCGGGACGTGCTGATCGCCGGACGCGCCGTCGTCCGCGACCGCCGCCACCCGCGCGAGGAGGAGATCGCCGACCGCTTCAAAAAGACACTTGGGAGACTTCTGGGATGAGCGAGACCATCACTCTGGTTCCGGGCGCGCTGTCGCTCGACACGCTGCGCAGCATCTACCGCGACCGTCCGGTCCTGACGCTCGACCCGGCGGCCTATCCGCGGATGGAGCGCTCGCGCGCCCTGATCGACCGCATCGCCGGCGGCGACGAGGCGGTCTACGGCGTCAACACCGGCTTCGGCAAGCTGGCCCACACCCACATCGCGGCGAGCGATCTGGAAAAGCTCCAGCGCAACCTGATCCTGTCGCATGCCACCGGCGTTGGCGCCCCGCTTGCCGATGGCGTGGTACGGCTGATCCTGGTCATCAAGGCGGTCAGCCTCGCCGTCGGCGCCTCGGGCGTCCGGCCGGCGCTTGTCGATGCGCTGCTGAAGCTCTATGAGGCCGACGTGCTGCCGGTGGTGCCGGGCAAGGGCTCCGTCGGCGCCTCGGGCGATCTGGCGCCACTGGCCCATCTGTGCGGCGTGCTGCTCGGCATCGGCCATGTCCGGGTGCAGGGCGTCACCCTGCCGGCGGAAGAGGGGCTGCGCATCGCCGGACTGCCGGTCTTCAACCTGAAGGCCAAGGAAGGGCTGGCGCTGATCAACGGCACCCAGGTCTCGACCGGTCTGGCGCTCGCCGGCCTGTTCGAGATCGAGCGCACCTTCAAGGCGGCGCTGGTTGCCGGCTCCCTGTCGGTCGAGGCAGTGATGGGCAGCCATCGTCCATTCGACGCCCGCATCAGCGCGCTGCGCGGCCAGCCCGGCCAGATCGCCGTCGCCGCCGCCTTCCGCGACATGCTGGCCGGCAGCGAGCTGAACGCCAGCCACCAGGGCCCCGACTGCCACCGGGTGCAGGACCCCTACAGCCTGCGCTGCCAACCGCAGGTGATGGGCGCCGTGCTCGACCAGATGCGGCAGGCGGCGCGCACGCTGGTGATCGAAGCGAATGGCGTCACCGACAACCCGCTGGTGCTGGTCGATACCGGCGAGGTGCTGTCCGGCGGCAACTTCCATGCGGAGCCGGTGGCGATGGCCGCCGACCAGCTCGCCATCGCCGCGTCGGAAATCGGCGCCTTGGCCGAACGCCGCATCGCCATGCTGATCGACACCACCATCAGCGGCCTGCCGCCCTTCCTGGTCGCCGAGCCGGGGCTGAACTCCGGCTTCATGATCGCCCACGTCACCGCCGCCGCGCTCGCGTCGGAGAACAAGACGCTCGCCCACCCCGCCAGCGTCGACAGCCTGCCGACCTCCGCCAACCAGGAGGACCATGTCAGCATGGCGACCTTCGCGGCACGCCGCCTTGGCGACATCGCCGGCAACGTCGCCGACATCGTCGGTATAGAGCTTTTGGCCGCGATTCAGGGGCTGGAGTTCCATCGCCCGCTGAAGACCACCGAGCGGCTGGAGCAGGCCATCGCCACCATCCGCGCCCAGGTGCCGCGTTACGAGGTCGACCGCTACTTCGCCCCGGATCTGGCCGCCATCGGTGCCCTGGTGCGCGACGGCTCGCTCGACCATCTGATGCCGGTATCCCTGGAGACCGCACAATGAGCGACACCATCTTCGATCTGGTGCAAGGCGACGGGCCGCTGGTCATCAGCATGCCCCATTGCGGCACCGACCTCTTCCCCGGTCTGGCCAAGCGGCTGACGGAGGAGGCGCTGACCCTGCGCGACACCGACTGGCACATCCCGCGCCTGTACGGCTTTGCGACGGGGATGGGCGCCACGCTGCTCAGCGCCCGCTATTCCCGCTATGTCGTCGACCTCAACCGGGCCTCGACCGGCGAGAGCCTCTATCCCGGACAGGCGACCACCGGCCTCTGCCCGGACGTGATGTTCGACGGCACGCCGCTCTATCGCGACGGCCAGGCCCCCGACGAGGCCGAGGTGGCGCAGCGGGTGCAGGGCTATTGGCACCCCTACCACGAGGCGTTGGCGGCGGAGCTGGAGCGGGTGAAGGCGCGGCACGGCTTCGCCCTGCTCTATGACGCCCATTCGATCCGCAGCCATGTGCCGCGGCTGTTCGACGGCCGTCTGCCCGACCTCAATCTGGGCACGGCGCGCGGCGCCAGCATCGATCCGCAGCTGGCCGCCCAGGTCGTCGCGGCGATGGAGAGTGCCGCCGCAGCAGAGGGTTTGACCTGCGTCACCAACGGCCGCTTCGTCGGCGGCCACATCACCCGCGCTTACGGCCAGCCGGCGAACGGCGTCCACGCCATCCAGATGGAGCTGGCGCAGGACCGCTACATGGACGAGGAGGCGCCGCCCTTCGCCTACCGTCCGGACCGCGCCGAAAAGCTGCAACGGGTGTTGACCGCGCTGCTGGACGCCTTCACCGGCTGGCGGCCGGCGCAGGGCTGATACCAGCGGACAGGCGCGCGGGGGCGGGGAACCGCCCCCGCGTCCGCCGCGTTCCTCTGCGGCGCCGGTTTTCGGCGGCGCGGCATGCAGGGGACCGGCATTGAGCGACATCATCCAACAGAACAGCGACCAGGGCGGCATCGAGAATCCGGGCGGCGGCATCGGCTATGGCGGACGCCCGGCTCCCGCGGCCCTTCAGCCGGCCCTGACCGCCGTCGACACGCTGGATGCGCAGGTCCACGACATCGTCACCTGCGATCCCGGCCCGGTCAGCAAGGCCCTGGCGACCGCGGGCCATTACGCCATAAAGCGGCATGTGCTAATCCCCAGCTTCGCCATTGCCGGCATCGTCGGCCTGATGACCGGGCAGCCGGATCTGCGCCGCGCCGGCAGCGTCGGCGTCCTCGGGCTGGTGGCGACGGCGACGGCCAGCCGCTCGATCAAACGCTACGTCAAGCGCCGCCGCCCCGACGAATGCGAGCCGCGGCAACGGCCAGGCAAGCGGATCAGCGCCCGTTCGCTGCCGTCCGGCCATGCGGGAAGCGCCTTCGCCGCCGCGACCGCGCTCGCCACGGTCAGCCGGTCGCCAGCACAAAGTCTGATGATTTACGGCGCCGCCGCGGCGATGGCCAGCGGCCGGGTGGTGAAGCACCGCCATTGGGCGTCCGACGTGGTGGCCGGCGCGTTGCTGGGGACCGCGATCACTCTGCTGGCACGGCGGATCCTGCCGCGCTGAGCAGCTATTTCTTCGGCAGCGGCAGGCTGGCCTGTTCGGCCTTGGCCGGATCGGCCAGCCGCTTGGCGCGCTTGTTGCGCATTTCCGCCACCTCGCCCGCCTTCAACGGCACGAAGCCGTCAGGCCGCATGGCGTTGCCTACGATCTGCTTGAGCAGGTCGATGTTGGTGATCTGCACCCGGCGGCCGCGGCGGACCTGATCGAGGAACTTTTGCGACGGGGTCAGCACATAGTCGATGGCGTCGATGCGCTTGCCGACCTTGGTGTATTCCTTGTCGGCGATGTCAAGAATCCCCTCGTCCACCAGGGCGTCGACGGCGGAGGTCACCACGCGCAAGGTGTCGCGGCGGCGCGACCACTCGTTCATGCCGCTGTTCTTGATGATCTCGTCGGCGCTGATCGACACCGGCTTCGCCTCGTCGTCGGCGGTGTCGTACTCAATGGACAGGCGGTTGTAGAGCCAGCGCGACACCGGCGACTTCAGCTTCATCAGCCAAGCGTAAGAGACCGGCTTGAACTCCAGGTCGCGAATGGCGGCGGAGACCAGCGGGTTGAACTCCAGATAGGTCTCCTCGACCCCGCCGTCCTCATCGACCAGATCGGGGCGCGAGCGGATCGCCAGCACCGGGAAGGCGGTCGATTCCAGCAGGTTCTGGCCGCGGCTCTTCTTGCCCGGCTCGGCACTGCCGCCGGTGGAGATGATGATGCGCGACCGCGCCAGGATGGTCAGGGATTCGCGGATGTCCTGGATCGACAGGGTGTGGTTGACCGCCCGCAGCTCCCGCTGGATCTCGTAGAGGCTGAAGCGCATCTGCACCTTGTCGCGGTTCTCACCGGTCAGCGACAGGCGCGAGCGGTCCATGGCGAGGCGGCGGACGACCTGCTCCACCACCTGTTCGCGCTCCGACGGGAAGATCTCGACTTCGACCAGATCCGGACCGGCACCGGGGGCGCGGTCGTCCCTCTTGGCGGTGCTGAGCCGGTCGATACGGGCGGGCTGGACGGTCAGGCGGTAATTGCGGCCGCGGAAGGCGAACTCGCGCCGCACCGACTTGATGAAGTTGTCCTTGGTGACCAGCTCGCCCTTGTCCTTGGCGGTCTTTTCCTTGTCGTTGTCGCGGGAGACGAAGACGAAGCGCGGCGCCAGATCGTAGAGCGCGATCAGGTGCGATTGCGAACGGTCTTCCAGCTCGAACAGGATGAGCTGTGCGGCGCTGGTCGGGGCCATCTTGGTCATGAACGTCTCCGGGTGTCGGGAACAACCATGGCGCGGCGGACCCGCCGGTGCAACAGAACGCAGTGAGTTTACCGCATCCGGGATGGAGCGACAGCCCGCGGATATGGTGCCGCACCCCGCGATGATGGAGCAACGGCCCGCGGTCATGGAGCGATAGCCCGCGATTGCCACCCGGACGCGGCATCGCCGGAGCCGAACTCCGCGAGCCCTTGAAGAATCGGGGAGAATCGGCCCCGCCGGCCGGGAATCGCGGCGAGGCGAACCGCGGGCTGCCGCTCCATAGGGGGCGGAGGCGGATCGCTTCAGCGCCGGATTGCCCGCGATTCGCACCATCCTCATGACATCGGCAACCAATCGCGGGCTGTTGCTCCAAGATCGCGGCCCGCGTTCCGGCGGCAATCGCGGGCAATGGCTCCACATCCGCGGCCAAAGGCGCCAGGATCCCGATTCGGCGCGGCATCGCCGGCCAATCGCGGGCCGATGCTCCATGGTCGCGGGCAGGGGCTTTACGGTCGCGGGCTGTCGCTGACCATCTGCGGGCTGCGGCTCCATGGAGTGCGAGCCCGCGATTCGACTCTTCCGCCGACCGCTTCGAATCCTCTGCGCCAATCGCGACGGCCGATCATCCGGCCAATCTTGCGCCAATCTCGCGTCCAGGGCGCGGAGGAGTATCGCCACAGATGACAAACCGCACTGCAAGCCCGAATCGCCCCGGGCAAACCCATACCGGGCAGAACCGCTGGGGCCGGATCCCGGCCTGGTGGCTCGACCATCCCGATCTCGACGCCGACGGCCTCGCCGTGCTGGCGGCGCTCAGCACCTACGCCGACGAGGCGGGGGTGTGCTGGCCGTCGCAGGCGACGCTGGCAGACAAGCTGAAACGCAGCCGGCCGACCGTCAACCGGATCCTGGGCCGGCTGGAGGCGCTTGGGCTGGTCGGCATCGAACACCGCCGCTCGGCCAATGGCGGGCGTCTCAGCTGCCGCTACCGGCTGGTGCTGATCTCCTCGAACGGGACGCCGGACGGTGCAGGGGTGGACATCCCCGCTGACTCATCCGCGGACTCCCCCTGTTCAGCGACGAGTCATGAACAGCCTAAACCAGAACAGATTCCTGACATGCTCCACCGGCGTGCGGACGAGGGGACATCGTTCAGCTCTGCCGCCAGTGCC
This sequence comes from Azospirillum sp. A26, assembly GCF_042604635.1. Taxonomy (NCBI): domain Bacteria; kingdom Pseudomonadati; phylum Pseudomonadota; class Alphaproteobacteria; order Rhodospirillales; family Azospirillaceae; genus Azospirillum; species Azospirillum sp. A26. The sequence continues at coordinate 930,761 of NZ_CP170473.1, forward strand.
GAACCGGTTGCCCCCGATTGGGCGCCTCCCCCGGCCGACCGGGAATGGGCGGCGGAGCGCTTTCCCGACATCGACGTCGACCGCCATGCCGAGCGCTTCGTCCAGCAATGCCAAGCTCATGGCTACCGCTACCGCGATCCGGCCGCGGCATGGCGGTCCTGGCTGCTCCAGGATGCCGGCCGTATGGCGCAACAGCCCGCGGCAAGCCTCCGCGCACTGAGCAGCCACGGACCAAACGCACGAGCAGGACGACCGACGTCCCGCACCGCCGCTTCCGGGTCGAGTTCCGCAGCCGCCAACGCCGAGCAGCGCCTGTCGGCCTGGGCCAGCGTTGCCGCCCGTCTGAACAACACGCCGCCCAACACAGCGTCGAACACACCCGCCAACCCCTGGGGGATCGCATGAGCAACCTGCACCAGTTCCCCACCACCACCTCCTCCTCTGCCGCCGCACCGCCCGGCCTGCCGCTGCCCTTCGACCCGGCAATGGCGCCGGCCCTGCGCAGCCGCATGCTGCGCGACGCCCTGCCGGAACCTTTGCAGCGCCTTCTCGACCGCGGACAGGTCGGACGCCACAGCCGCTTCACCGAAGACGGCTTCGCCGATGTCGTGGAGGATTGGACACCACCGGACGGCGTGACGCCGCGCCATGCCGCATTGGCCCGCCGCGCCCTGTCGGAGATCGCCGACACCATCCTGGCACCGGCATCGGCCAACCATCTGCTGGGGCGGGTGCTGGCTCTGCTGAGCCATTTTCCGGCAAAGGCGACGAGCCCGGAGGTGGAGCAATTGCTCGCGATGGATTGGGCCGACGATCTGGGCGAGTTCCCGGCCTGGGCCATCGACCAAGCGGCTCGCCGGTGGCGGCGCACCCGCAAATGGCGGCCGAGCATCGCCGAGATCCGCGCTCTGTGCGAGGAGGCCTGCGCCGAGGAAAATTCCCTTGCCGACCGGTTGCGCGCCATTGCCATGGCAGGCGAGCGGGCCGGGGACAGCGGCAACCCGACCGGCGCGGTGCGTCCGGTGCTGGCGTCGGCCATGCGCCGTATGCGATGATGAGATGGTTTTCTGTCTTAGATCGCCAATCTGTGGCAGGGGCGACACCCTGTCCGGTCGCTGCGAAGCTAAGACATGTCTTAGATTTGCGTCATGGCCGGGCTTTGGTAAAAGGGGCCGACAGCCGATGGCGATAAGGGGCACGGGAATGAGCAACGACACGGGGCACGTGCCGGTGAAACGCTTGCTGGTCAATGGCCCGAAGGGCGGGATCGGCAAGACGACCCTCAGCCGCAACATCGCGGTGGCGGCAGCGCTCGACGGCTGCGCGGTGGCGACGCTCGACCTCGATCCGCAGCGCAGCCTGACCAAGTGGTTCGCCAAGCGTCCGGACGGCATGGCGTCCATCACTCATTTCGAGGCGGGCATGACGCCGCTCGACATCCGGGCGGCGCTCGACGGCATCGCGGGCTTCGACCTGCTGGTGATCGACACGCCGCCGTCCATCGAGGACCATCCGGAGGAGTTCAAGCTGCTGGCGCTGTCGTCCGACCTGATCGTCGTGCCGACCGGCCAGAGCGACGACGATCTGGACTCCGTCCGGCCCTGGATGCGCTTCGTCCGCCGCTACGGCAAGAACGCCGCCTTCGTCATGAACCGCGTCAAGCCGCGCACCCGCGGCTTCACCGAGGCGCAGCGCAAGCTGCTGGGCGACGGCCGGATCTGCCCGGTCGAGGTTCCCGACTACGAGGACATCCAGTTCACCGCCGGCCGCGGGCTCGGTCTGCTGGAACTGAAGGGGGGCAAGGGGGCCGAGCATGTCGCCGGCGTCTGGGCCTTCGTCCGCCACGAACTGGAGCTGGCGCAATGAGCGGGTTCAAACAGGTTTCTAAGGCCCAGGCCCGTCGTCACATCGCGGTGGACGAGCGGATCGAGCGCATGTCGGAGGCAACGGTCGACCTCGTCCGGCGCGAGGAGTTCGTCCAGGAGATCTCCACCCTCTGGCGCAGTGCGCAGGAGAAGTTCCTGCTGATCGGCCGCTATCTGGTCCAGGCGCGGGCGCGGCTGCCGCATGGCGAGTTCCAGGCGATGGTCGAGAACGAGCTGCCCTTCGGCTATCAGGTCGCCTACCAGCTGCGCATGGTGGCGGAGGCGGTGGACAGCGGACGCCTGCCGGGGCCGAAGCTGCCGCCGAGCTACGCCACCGTCTACCAGCTCGCCACCCTGACCAGCGAGCAGCTGCGTTTGGCCGACCAGAGCAACCTGATCCGCCCCGACGTCACCCGGCCGGAAATCGTCCGGTTCAAGCGCGACCTGCGCAACCGTGCCATCGACCATGTCAGCCGCCGCGAGGCGCTGGAGGCCGAGCGTGGCCGGCTGCGGGAACGGCTGGCCGTCATCGAGGTTGAACTGGCGGCACTGGACGGCCGGGACTGACGGATCGGCGACGGTACGGCGTGCGATGATCCGAAACGGGGATGAGTGAGGCATGCTGGACCTGAAGTCGCTGGAGACCTTCATCTGGACGATGCGGCTCGGCGGGTTCCGCCGGGCGGCGGAGCGGCTGAACACCACCCAGCCCGCCATCTCCGCCCGCATCGCCCAGCTTCAGGACGAGCTGGGCGTCGTCCTGTTCGACCGCGTCGGCCGGCGGGTGGCGCCGACGCCGCAGGCGATGGTGCTGCTGACCTACGCCGAGAAGATGATGGCGCTCAGGTCGGAGCTGCTTACCGCGGTGGCTGACCGCAGCGCCATCCGCGGCGTCATCCGGCTGGGCGTGGCGGAGACGGTGGTCCACACCTGGCTCAGCCAGCTGATCGAACGGCTGAATGCCCTCTACCCCGCGGTGTCGCTGGAGATCGAGGTCGAAACCTCCCCCAGCATGCGCGATGCGCTCGCCCGGCACGAGCTGGACGTGGCGGTGATGCTGGCCTCCTACACCGACGTGCGGTTCCGGGCGGTCCCGGTCGGCAGTTATCCGCTTGGCTGGGTGGTCAGCCCGTCTCTGCCCCTGCCGGAGGAGCCGGTGTCGCTGCGCGATCTGGCGGCTTGGCCGATCATCACCTTTTCCCGCACCACCCAGCCCTATGGCGTGATCCGCGAGATGTTCTCCTCCGTCGGTTTGCAGGTGCGGATGTTCGGCAACAGCTCGCTCGCCAGCGTCGTCCGCATGGCGGTGGATGCGGTGGGCGTCAGCGTCATCCCGACGGTAATCGTCCAGCGGGAGTTGGCGGAGGGCCGGCTTCGCCTGATCCGCTCGCAGGCGCCCCTGCCCGGAATGACCTTCTGTGCCGCCCATTCCGCCACGGCGGAGAACCACATGGCGTCGGTGGTCGCCGATCTCGCCGCCGCGGTGGCTGCCGAATACGAAGCTGCCACCGGCAACGAGGCGCCCCGCGTGGCGGGGTAAGACCGAGCATATCAGCAGACGATTGATCGTCTCCGCTTATCAATCCAGATCAAAACTTACGATTGGACGGACCCAAGACTGTTCGTGGCATCATCCTGTTCAGAAGGCGCAAACGACCAGCCGCAAAGGCAGGCGCCGCAAGCCACCAAGGCACTGAACAGAGGAGATTTCACGATGCGGTTCGCGGCAGCGATCACCGACCCCACCCGCATGTCCACGGGCAATGCTCCCACCCGCCGTCAGACGATCAAGCGCATGCTTGCCGCGGCGGCCCTGCTGACGACGACCGCACTGACCGGCATCGGCTTCGGCGCCGCTCCGGCCCATGCCGATGATGAAATCCGCATCGGCGTGATCTATCCGCTGACCGGTGCCGCCGCCTCCACCGGCGTCGAACTGAAGGCCGCCGCCGAACTGGCCGCCGCCATCGTCAACAAGGAAATCCCCGCTCCGCCGGGTCTGGTTGCCGGCATCGGCCTGCCGAACCTGAAGGGAGCCAAGATCAAGCTGATCTTCGGCGACCACCAGGGCAACCCGCAGGTCGGCGCCACCGAGGCCGAGCGGCTGATCACCAGCGAGAAGGTCGTGGCGCTGACCGGCGCCTATTTCTCCAACGTCACCGCCACCGCCAGCCAGGTCGCCGAACGCTACGGTGTGCCCTTCCTCAACGGCGAGTCCTCCTCGGCTTCACTGACCCAGCGCAAGTTCAAATGGTTCTTCCGCACCACGCCGCATGACGACCTGTTCGTCGGCAACTTCTTCACCTTCCTCGGCGACATGGAGAAGAAGACCGGCGACAAGCTGCGCAACATCGCGCTGTTCAACGAGAACACGCTGTGGGGCAACGAGACGACCAAGCTTCAGGTGAAGCTGTCGGAGGAGCAGAAGTTCACCATCGCCGAGAAGATCCTCTACCCGGCGAAGACGACGCAGATGACGTCGGAGGTGCAGCGCATCAAGGCCGCCGCCCCGGCGGTCATCATGCAGTCCAGCTACCTCGGCGACGCCATCCTGTCGATGAAGACCTACAAGGAGCTGGGCTTCCTGCCGAAGATGCTGCTGGCCAACGACGCCGGCTTCAACGACAGCGAGTTCTTGAAGACCATGGGCAAGGATGGCGAGTTCGTCATCAGCCGCGAGGTCTGGGCGCTCGATCAGGCCGAGCGCAACCCACTGATCAAGCAGGTCAACGAGCTGATGCAGAAGCGCTCTGGCGTGAACTTCAACGGCAACTCGGCCCGCGCCTTTACCGGCATCGCCGTGCTGGCCGACGCGCTGGACCGTGCCGGCTCGACCAAGCCCGACGCGATCCGCGAGGCGCTCCAGAAGACCGACATCCCGGCCAGCGGCCTGATCATGCCTTGGAAGGGCGTCAAGTTCGACGCCAGCGGCCAGAACGAGTTGGGCACCGGCATCATCGTCCAGGTCCAGGGCGGCCAGTATGTGACGGTGTGGCCGTTCGACGTGGCGACCAAGCCGGTCGTCTACCCGATGCCGGCCTGGGACGGCCGCTGACCACCGCTTCTTTCATCGGGCTGCTGCTTACCCTTTCCTTTCCCGGAAAAGGGGGAGCCCGTCGCGTCGCGACGGGTAGGGCTACGGAGATGTTCAGTCGGTTCCGCGCTTCGATCCACGATGCATCTCCCGCCCGGCGCCATCGGCGCCACCCTTTCCGGGATGGGAAAGGGTTTTTTCCCGCACAGTTCCTCCGGCCCACCCTGACCGCAAAAGGGGTGCTGCAATGACCGCAGACATTCTTTTCCAAGTGCTCGTCTCGGGCCTGCTGATCGGGCTGATCTACGCCCTGGTCGCGGTCGGCCTGACGCTGATCTTCGGTGTGATGGACATCGTCAATTTCGCCCATGGCGAATTCCTGATGCTGGGCATGTATGCCAGCTTCTGGGCCTTCGCCCTCTTCGCCATCGACCCCATCGTGGCGCTTCCCCTGACGGCGTTGCTGCTGTTCGCGGTCGGCGTCATCGTCTACCAGACGGTGATCCGCCGCATCCTGAAGGCGCCGATGCTGTCGCAGATCTTCGCGACCTTCGGCCTGATGATCCTGCTGCGCGGTCTGGCCCAGTTCTTCTGGAAGCCCGACCACCGGTTGATCCCGCACAGCCTCGTCAGCGGCAACGTCGCCTTCGGTCCCGTGCAGTTCGGCCTGCCGCAGTTCGTCGCCGCCCTGGGTGCCGTCGGCGTCACCGGCGCCCTGTGGATGTTCCTCCACCGCACCCGCCTCGGCACCGCGCTGGAAGCCACCGCCATCGACCGTGAGGCGGCCACCCTGATGGGCATCGACGGCCAGAAGATGTTCGCGCTCGCCTGGGGCATCGGCGCCGCCTGCGCCGGGCTGGCCGGCGGGCTGATCGCCACCTTCTTCCCGATCTTCCCGGAGGTGGGGTCGAACTTCATCCTGATCGCCTTCGTGGTGGTCGTGCTGGGCGGCTTCGGCAGCGTCACCGGCGCCTTCCTGGCGGGCATCATCGTCGGCTTGATCGAGGTGCTGGGCGGCTTCCTGGTCGGCCCGGAATACAAGACCGCCATCGTGCTGTCGCTGCTGCTGATCGTGCTGCTGGTGCGTCCGCGCGGCCTGCTGGGGAAAGCCTGATGACGACCGGAACCAACGTTTCCCGTAAGATGGCCGGCACCGCCGCCCTGCTGGCGCTCGCCGCCGTCCTGCCGCTGGCGATCACCGAACCGTCGCAGCAGAATTTCCTGATCCTGATCCTGATGGGCGCCCAGATGGGCGTGGCCTGGAACATCGTCGGCGGCTATGCCGGACAGGTCTCGCTCGGCCATGCGGTGTTCTACGGCATCGGCGCCTACACCTCGACCATGCTGCTGCTGACGCTGGGGCTGACGCCCTGGATCGGTGCCTTGGCCGGCGGGCTGGTGGCGGCGGCCTTCGCCCTTGCCATGGGCTGGCCCTGCTTCCGGCTGAAGGGGCATTATTTCGCCATGGCGACCATCGCGGTGGCGGAGATCATGCAGATCCTGGTCACCAACAGCGACGCCCTCGAAGGGGCCGTCGGCCTCTATTTGCCGATGGACCAGAGCGGCTGGGGCGTGCTGATCTTCCTGTCGAAGCTGCCCTACTACTACGTCATCCTCGGCCTGCTGGTGCTGACGGTGCTGGTGTCCTGGGCCATCGAGCGCAGCCACATCGGCTATTATTTCCGCGCCATCAAGGACGAGCCGGAAGCGGCCCGCGCGCTCGGCGTCAGCCTGACCCGCTACAAGCTGATCGCCCTGACGGTGTCGGCCTTCCTGACGGCGATGGGCGGTAGCTTCTACGCCCAGAAGGAGATGTTCATCGATCCGGGTTCGGTGTTCGCCACGACGATCTCGATCAAGATCGCGCTGATCGCCATCCTCGGCGGCGTCGGCCGGCTGATGGGACCGGTGCTGGGTGCCGTCATCCTCATCACCATCGAGGAATACAGCCGCACCCTGTTCGGCAGCACCGGGTCCGGCACCGACATGATCATCTACGCCGCCATGATCATCCTCGTCGCCGTGTTCAGCCCATCCGGCGTGCTGGGCCTGCTGGGTGACCTGCGGCGCCATCTGCCCGGCGCCAAGCCGGCCGAGGTCAAGACCAGCGCCAAGGAGGCCCGCCCGTGAACACCGCCCCCCTGCTTGCCGTGGACGGCCTGGGCAAGGCCTTCGACGGTCTGGTCGCCAACCGCGACATCAGCTTCATCGTCCATCACGGCGAGATCATCGGGCTGATCGGTCCGAACGGCGCCGGCAAGACCACCCTGTTCAACTGCCTTGCCGGCTTCCACACCCCGACCACCGGCCGCATCGCCTTCGAAGGGCAGGACATCACCGGCTCGACGCCGGAAGCGGCGGCGGCGCTCGGCATCGCCCGCACCTTCCAGATCGTCCGCGTCTTCCAGTCGATGACGGCGTTGGAGAACGTCATGGTCGGCGCCATGCTGCGCAACAAGCGGGTGGCCGAGGCGCGCGAGCGGGCGGAGGACGAGCTGGCCTTCGTCGGCCTGTCGCACCGGGCGGACACCCCGGCGTCGGACCTGACGGTGTCGGAGCAGAAGCGGCTGGAGGTCGCCCGTGCGCTCGCCACCGAACCGAAGCTGATCCTGCTGGACGAGGTGATGGCCGGCCTCAACCCGACCGAGGTGCGCGAGGCCTCTGCCCTGGTCCACCGCATCCACCAGCGCGGGATCGCCAGCATCATCGTCGAACATGTGATGGAGGGCATCATGCCCATCGCCCACCGGATGCTCGTTCTCGATTACGGTGCCAAGATCGCCGACGGCACGCCGGCCGAGATCGCCGAGAACCCGGCGGTCATCGCCGCCTATCTGGGGGAGTGAGACGATGCTCCAACCAACGCTGTCCGAACCGGTCCGCCCCGTCGCCGTCGCCCCTGCGGGCGAGACGATGCTGCAGGTCCGCAACATCCAGTCCAGCTACCGCCGCGTTCCGGCCATCCGCGACATCAGCCTGACCCTGAAGCGGGGCGAGATCGTCGCGCTGGTCGGCGGCAACGGCAACGGCAAGTCCACCACGCTGCGTGCCGTCGCCGGGCTGAACGCGCTCGACGGCGGGTCGATCCTGCTGAAGGGCCAGGACATCTCGTCCGTCCCCGCCCACGAGCGGGTGAAGCGCGGGCTGGTGCTGGTGCCGGAAGGCCGCCGCCTGTTCCCGCGCCTGACGGTGGAACAGAACCTGATGCTCGGCGGCTTCACCACCAGCGATGCGGCGAAACGCGAGCAAACGCTCCAATTCGCCTACGATACCTTCACCGTGCTCGGCGAACGCCGCCGCCAGCAGGCCGGCACGCTGTCGGGCGGTGAGCAGCAGATGCTGGCGATGTGCCGCGGCCTGATGAGCCAGCCCGACCTCCTGATGCTGGACGAACCGTCCTGGGGCGTCGCGCCCAAGCTGGTCACCCGCATCTTCGAGACCATCCAACTGATCCGCCAGCGCGGCATCACCGTGCTGCTGGTCGAACAGAACGTCCACCGCGCGCTGGAGATCGCCGACCGCGGCTATGTCATCCAGACCGGCCGCGTCGTGATGGAAGGCAGCGGTCAGGACCTGCTGGGCAACGACGAGGTGCGGCAGGCGTATCTTGGCATGTGAGAGAGCTTAGTCCATTGCCGGACCTCTGCTCCTTCTCCCCCCTGGGGAGAAGGTTGGGATGAGGGGGTTCGGCAAAGCCGAAGAGCTCCACGCAATGCATCCCCCTCACCCTGACCCTCTCCCCGGGGGGGAGAGGGAACAACCAAAACCCCGGACCATCCCCATGACCAGACCCTTCCTCACCGCCGCCGCCGAACGCCTGCGCATCCGCAGCGGCGCCAACAGCGGCCAGACCGCCGGCCTCGCCCCCGGCCATGTCCAGGCCAACCTCGCCATCCTGCCGGCGGACTGGGCCGGAGACTTCCTGCGCTTCTGCCAGGCCAACCCGCGGCCCTGTCCGCTGCTGGCGGTGTCGGAGGTCGGCGACCCGCGCCTGCCGACGCTCGGCCATGACATCGACATCCGCACCGACGTGCCGCGCTACCGCGTCTATCGCGACGGCGTGCTCTCCGCCGAGCCGACCGACATCGGCGACCTGTGGCAGGACGATTTCGTCGCCTTCCTGATCGGCTGTTCCTTCTCCTTCGAGGAGGCCCTGCTGGCCGACGGGCTGCCGGTGCGCCACATCGCGATGAACCGCAATGTGCCGATGTATGAGACCAGCATCCCCTGCACCCCGGCCGGCCGCTTCGGCGGCACCATGGTGGTGTCGATGCGGCCGATGGTGCCGAAGGACGCCATCCGCGCCATCCAGATCACCTCGCGCTTCCCGTCGGTACACGGTGCGCCAGTGCATTTCGGCGATCCGGCCGCCATCGGCATCCGTGACGTCGCCCAGCCGGAACATGGCGAGGCGGTTCCCATCGAGCCCGGCGAGGTGCCGGTCTTCTGGGCCTGCGGGGTGACGCCACAGGTCGCGATCCGCAACGCCCGTCCGCCCATCGCTATCAGCCACAGCCCCGGCGCGATGCTGATCACCGACCTGCTGAACACGCACCTGTCGGTGCTCTGACCGCTCCTTTTCCCCGCTTCATCCCCTGCGATACCGGCCGCCGCGCGGGCATTCCGCCTCGCGCGGACACGGTGGAGGCTTGCCCGATGCCAACCCCGTCTTCCATTCGCCTGCTCTCTTCCACCGTTCTCCTGCTCACCGCCGTTGCGGCCCCGGCCTCGGCCGACCAACTGCGCATGGTGGCGCTCAGCTTCCCGCCGCTGATCTATGACGACGGCGGCAAGCCGGCCGGCATCGCCTACGACATCGTGACCGAGGCGATGAAGGCCGCCGGCCATAGCGTGACGGTGGAGATCATGCCCTGGGCCCGCGCGCTCGACACCGTGCGCGAGGGCGGCGCCGATGCCGTCTTCACCGCCTACAAGACGCCGGAGCGCGAGCAGTTCCTGAACTACTCCACTCAGGTGCTGGTGCCGCAGGTGGTCTCGCTGTTCGTTGCGAAGGACAGCGCCGTCAGCTTCGACGGTGACCTCTCCAAGCTGGCCGACCGCAAGTTCGGCGTGGTCAACCAGATCAGCTACGGCTCCATCGTCGATGACGCGATCAAGACCGGCGTGCTGCCGGCGGTGGAGAAATCCAACGACAGCGACAGCAACGTCAAGAAACTGGTCTCCGGCCGTTTCGAGGTGATGCCCAGCAACCGCTACGTCGCGCAGTATTTCCTGAAGCAGGCCGGCGCCCTGGACAAGGTCAAGGAGCTGACACCGGCAGTGCAGGACATCCCCAGCTACATCGCCTTCACCAAGGCGCGCGACACCGCAAAGCTGCGCGACGAGTTCGACGCCGGGGTCACGGCGATGAAGGCCAGCGGCGCCTATCAGCAGATCCTGGACAAATACGCCCGCTGACCGGCGAGCCTTCCCCTTCGACCAGCTTTCGAGAAGCCGCCATGAGCGTGACCACCCCGGTCCCGGCCCCCGTTCTGCGGGCGGCCGGGGACAGTGCCCTGATCGTCGAGTTGGGCGACGGCATCGCCCCGGATCTGAATGCCGCCGTCCACCGGCTCGACCGCCGCATCGCCGACGCCCAACTGCCGGGCATCGTCGAGACGGTGCCGACATACCGCTCGATCCTCGTGCAGTTCGACCCGGCGGTAACGGCGGCGGAACCGCTGGGACAGGCCCTGCTCGGGTTGGCAACCGAGCTGACGCAAGCGCCGGCGGAGCCGCAGCTGCGCTGGATCGTGCCGGTCTGTTTCGGTGGTGCCCATGGCGAGGATCTGGACGAGGTGGCCCGCCGCTCCGGCCTTGGCACGGAGGAGGTGGTGCGGCTGCACTGCACCGCCGACTACCGGGTCTACATGCTGGGCTTCTCTCCCGGCTTCGCCTATCTCGGCGGCCTGCCGGAGATGCTGCACCAGCCCCGGCGCGAGAACCCGCGCATGGTCACCCCGGCCGGCAGCGTCATGCAGGGCGGGGCGCAGGCGGCGATCTCCCCCATCGCCATGCCCAGCGGCTGGCACCTATTGGGCCGCACCCCGGCCCGAACGTTCGATCTCAAAAGGGAGCCGCCCTTCCTGCTGGCCCCCGGCGACCGCATCCGCTTCACCGCGATCAGTGCGGCCGAATATGACCGGCTGGAGGGGATGAGCGGTTACCTGCCCGACTGCGAAACAGTAACGCCCTCCGTCGCCCTGATGCAGGGAGCCGCTGCATGACAACCCATCTGCGCGTCGCGGCAGCCGGTCCCAGCTCCACCATTCAGGATCGCGGCCGGGTTGGCTATCAGCGCTATGGCGTCTCGGTCGCCGGGGCGGCCGACCCCCTGCTGCATGCCGCCGCCAACGCCCTGGTCGGCAACCGGCCGGGGGAGGGGGCGGTGGAGTTCACCCTGGCCGGCGACAGCGTGACGGTCGAGGGCGGGCCGGTGCGCATCGCCGTCGCCGCCGATGCCGACCTCACGGTGGACGGCGATCCGGTGCCGGGCTGGACCAGCCTATGCCTGACCGACGGCCAGACCCTGCGCATCGGCGCCTTGCGCAGCGGCATGCGCGGCTATTGGGCGGTGGAGGGCGGCTTCGCGCTCCAGCCGGTGCTGGGCAGCGTCGCCACCCACATACGCAGCCGTATGGGCGGGCTGGACGGCTGCGCGCTGAAGGCCGGCGACCGGCTGCCGCTGGCCCTCGACCAGGCGGCGGATAGGGGGGAGCGCTGCCTCGACCCCTCCCTGCTGCCGGCACGCGGCGGGCGGCTGCGCGTGATGCTCGGACCGCAGCAGGACTATTTCACCGCCGCCGGGATCGAAGCCTTCCTGGAGGAGGACTACGCCCTCAGCCACGAGGCCGACCGCATGGGCTGCCGGCTGGACGGCCCGGTGATCGAACATTCCCGCGGCTTCAACATCACGTCGGACGGCATCCCGCTGGGGGCCGTGCAGGTGCCGGGCACCGGGCGGCCCATTGTGCTGCTGGCCGACCGCCAGACCACCGGCGGCTATCCCAAGATCGCCTGCGTCGTCAGGCCGGACGTCGCGGCTCTGGCGCAGATGCGGCCCGGCGAGCGGTTGCGCTTCGCCGCCGTCGACGCGGCGGAGGCCGGGCGCATCCAGGCCCGCCATCGCGAGCTGGTGGACGGCCTGCCGGCGCTGCTGCAATCGGCCGGCGGCTTCGCCCTCTACGATAGCGGCCGGCTGCTCGGCTTCAACCTGATCGGCGGCGCCGTCACCGGCTGGGACTGACCTTTCGCTTTCCAACGCCCCAACACCCACAATGGAGTGGACCTGATGCTGCAGCGTGTGGGCCGTACCCTTGCCATGCGTGTCGTCGTTCCCATCGCCCTGATGGTCACGGTCATCAGCGCGACCGGCATAGCCGCCGTCGTCACCGTCAACCGCGAGGATGCCCGCAGCGCACTGGAGGACAAGGCCGCCGTCACCGTCCGCGTCATCGCCGGCGGGCTGGCCGAGCCGCTGTGGAACGTCGATGCCGAATCCGCCGCGGCACAACTCGCCGCGCTGACCAACGATCCCGACTATCTCGGCAGCCGGGTGCTCGATCCCAAGGGGCAGGTGTTCGCCAAGAGCGGCGACGTGTCTGACGGCGATCCGTCGGTGCTGGTCCGCCATGCCGACATCCTGCGCAAGGCCGGCACCCGGATGGAGAAGCTCGGCACCGTGGAAATCCACCTGTCGCCCCGCCGAGCCGAACGGCAGGCGGCGGACCGGGGGTGGCTGCTGGCCGGCGGCGGGCTGGCGGCGCTGGTGGCGCTGTGCGGCGTGCTGTTCCTGATGGTGCGCGGCGCCACCCGACCCATCGTCCGCCTGACCGGCGTGATGACCCGGCTGGCCGCCGGCGAGCGCGCGGTCGATGTGCCCTCGCTCGACCGCCGGGACGAGATCGGCCGCATGGCCGCAGCCGTGCAGGTCTTCAAGGAACAGGGTGCTGCCAAGCAGCGGCTGGAGGCCGAACAGGTCGAACTGCGCCGGCAGGCCGAGGCTGAGCGCCATGCCGCCATCGCCGCGGTTGCCGACGATTTCGAACGGCGCGTCGGCAGCACGCTGGGCGAGGTGATGCGCACCACCGACGGCATGGGGCTCGCCACCCGCAGCCTTGCCGGAGTGGCGGAGCACAATGGGCAGGTCAGCCGGCAGGCCGCCGGCAATGCCGCGACGGTCAACGCCTCGGTCGACGGCATGGCCGCCGCGGTGGACGAGCTTGTCGCCTCCATCCGCGAGATCTCGGCCCAGGCCCAGCATTCGCAGTCCATCGCCGACGAGGCATCGCGCCGCGCCGGCCGTGCCACCGATCAGGTGGCCGGGCTGGTCCAGGCGTCGGACCGGGTGTCGGCGGTGGTGACGCTGATCCACGCCATCGCCAAGCAGACCAATTTGCTGGCCTTGAACGCCACCATCGAGGCGGCCCGCGCCGGCGAGGCGGGGAAAGGCTTCGCCGTGGTGGCCGGCGAGGTGAAGGCGCTGGCGACCCAGACCGCCAAGGCGACCGAGGACATCGAGACGCAGATCCGCGCCATCCAGGGCTCCACCGGTTCCGCCGCCGAGGAGATCGTCGAGATCGCCCGCGTGGTGGAAAGCCTCAGCCAGATCAGCGCCTCCATCGCCGCGGCGGTGGAGGAGCAGAACGCCGCGACGGCGGAGATCGGCCGCGGCGTCAGCGAGGCCGCCCAGGGCGTGCGCGCCCTGCTGGGCGACGTCAACGCCACCTCCGAAGTGGCCGGACAGACCGGCGACGCGTCTGCACAGCTCGACACCGCCGCCGGCATGCTGACCGACCAGATGGGGGCGATGCGCAGCGAGGTTGCCGGCTTCATCCATTCCCTGCGACAGTCGGATGCGGCGTGAAAACGCCGGGGCCTTCTGACGATTGAACGAGCGAGAAACGCCATGCCGAGCATCGATCTGAACTGCGACATGGGGGAAGGGTACGGCGCCTGGACCATGGGCGACGACCGGGCGATGCTGGACATCGTCACCTCCGCCAACATCGCCTGCGGCTTCCATGCCGGCGATCCCACCATCATGGCCGATACAGCCAAGCTGGCGGGAGAGAAGGGGGTGCGCATCGGCGCCCATCCCGGTTTCGAGGACCGCTCCGGCTTCGGCCGCCGCGTCATGCGCGGCATCACGACGACTGAGGTCGAACGGCTGGTGGCCTATCAGGTCGGCGCGCTCCAGGCCTGTGCCGCGCTGTCGGGCCGTCGTGTGACCCATGTGAAGCCGCACGGTGCCCTCTACAACATGGCGGCGGTGGAGCCGGATCTGGCCGGCGCCATCGCCCGTGCCGTCAAGGCGGTCGACCCCGCCCTGCTGTTCGTCGTCCCGCCGCTGAGCGCCATGGAGCGTGCGGGGCAGGATCTGGGCCTGCGCGTGGCGCGCGAGGCCTTCGCCGACCGCACCTATGAGGATGACGGCACCCTGACCCCGCGCTCGGTGGCCGGATCGGTGATCCACGACCCGGAACTGGCGGCGGCCCGAGTGGTGCGGATGGTGCTGGACGGGGCGGTGGAGAGCCGGCACGGCACCCGGCTGCCCATCGTTGCCGACACCATCTGCGTGCATGGCGACACACCGACCGCGGTCGCCATGGCGGCGACGGTCCGCCGCGCGCTGGAGGCGGCGGGCGTCGTGGTGGCGGCGGTGGTCTAGCGTCGAGCGCGGTGTCGGGGTCTCATATGAGGCGGTTCGGCGCTGGTTCCGGGCGACGTCCAGCCCGATCCTGGCCGCTTCGATGGCGGTCTGCTGCGACAGGAAATCGGGCCGGAAGCTCAGCGAATGTCGGGCCGCCTCCGACGTAGGACTGCACTCATGTCCGCCCGATCAGGCCTTGATGTCGAGCGGCCTGTCCGCACCGGCCGCGACCGGCGGCACGCCGTTGCGGAACAGCGGCATATCCTTCAGATCCTTGACATAACCGCCAGTGGCGACGGCGCCGGGCGCCTTGTCCTTGAGGCCGTCCAGGGCGCCTTTGATCATGCGGACCAGCGGGCTGTCGCTGTCGAGGGCATCGGGTTCCTGACCGCTGTCGCGCATCGACTGCTCATACCCGAACTGGGCGGCGGCACGTTGGACGGCCCAGTTGTCGGACGTCTTCTCCTCGTCGCTGACGCCGTCCAGAAAGGATGCTCCGGCGCGATAGCGGGCTGCGGGATTGTTGCCCGTCGGGTCGGCGGCCATCATGGCCTGTCCCTGCTGCTGGGACATGATCGACTGGGCGGTATCCTGTTCGTCCTTCGAAAAGCTGCCATCGCTGTTGCTGGCGATGGCGAAGAGGGAGCGTCGGTCCAGTCCGCCGAAGACGGTGTCCCAACTCTCCTGCGTCGCGTGCATATAGTCCATCGGCTTGCCCTTGCCGGCCAGTTCGGCGTATTTGGCATCGATGGTCGTCCGGGCGTCCTTGGCGACGGTCGCGAAATCCTTTTTCCCGGCGGATTGGGCGGCAGCCTGACCGGACAGGGATGTCTGGGCCGTCTTCGACAGCGTGACGACCACGGCGGTGTCGCGCGCACTGCCGGTGGGGCCGCCGCTTTCACCCGCTGCCTGCGCCGTGCCCTTGGAGTCAGGCGGCGGGTTGGCGAGCTGAACGGGCGGCTGCCGACGTGTGCCCATGGGAGTCAGTACGTTCATCGGTCACTCTCCCGCTGCCGCCGGCTTGCCGGCGCCGTGATGCACCGGCAAGTCACAACACTTTTCAGTAACGATACAGCGTATTTACTGTACCGCAGGCTGTGTTATGGGTCGATCAATAAATTCGGAAGTTGACGGCTCAGTCGCCGTTGCTGTTGACGCTGCTCTCGGTGCCGGAGCAGTTCACGCCCGTGGCGCTGGCGCTGGTCGTCGGCCGGTTCCAGACGGAGCCGGACATGGTGCGCGACGGCACGAAGAAGCACCGCTTCAGAGTGTCCTGGCAGCGATAATGGAAGCTGCCGTCCGTGAAGGTCGGATAGGGGCTGGTCACGCTGATGCGGCGGCCGTCCATGTTCATCGCCACCACTGTGGATATCCGCCCGCACCGGCCTCCCGCATAACGCGAGTGGTCTCGAATTTTTGCATCGCAACATGCAAAGAGCGGGTCACAGTTTTGTCAGATTTTTAGACGAACATCTCTCAAACCCGAAAGGATACACAAGGCCGTATCGACCAAACGGACAGTCGACCATCGGCCGAACAGCACGGGGCTTGCCAAATGAAACGAAGCATTTCCATGCCTATTCTGGCGGCAATGGCGATTTTATCGGCAACCGGTGCGTCTGCGGATATCCTATACCAAAAGGGTAGTTTTTCAGATCAGCGGCATTTTTTGGCCGTCGATGTCTCATGGGGGGAACTGGAGATCGGTCAGGCCGACAGTGCCCGCAACCGGCTGGTCGGGGCGGCGGCCGTGCCGGCCTCCACCGGGGCCGGCAGCCGGACGGCGAAGCTGAGCTATTACACCCCGCCGCTGCGTGGTTTCGAGCTGGGCGCCAGCTATACCCCGATGCCGCGCGGTGCCGGCGACATGCCCGACCCGCGCGAGGCCATGCATCTGGTCGAGGCGGCGGTGCGCAAGACCGTCCTGATGGGCGGCATCAGCACCCGCTTTTCCGCCGGGACCAGCCGGGCGCGGGTGCGCAGCGACAGCCGCCGCCTGCCGCGCCAGTCTTGGATCGTCGGCACCCAGTTCGCATGGCAGAGCGTGACGCTCGACGGCGATCTGCGCCAGCAGCAGGAGTCCGACGGCGTGTCGGTGCGCAGCCTGAACGCGGCGCTGGCCTATGGGCGCGGCGACATGACCCTGTCGTTGCGGGCGCGCCGGACCTTGCCGGAGAATGGTACCGCCAGCGGCCATTACCTCGCCGATCTGGCCTATCGCATCACGCCGCAGTGGCAGGTGATGGCCGACACCAACATCGACACTGGTGCCGAGTCCATGGGTGCGGTGGTCAAGGTCGGCGCGCGTCTGGTGTTCTGAACTCACCGGAAGGGACAGGGGAACGGTTCGCTCATTCCCCCGCCCTGGCCGGGGACGAACCGCTCAGTTCGCCGCGAAGCAATAGAGCAGCCCGGCGCCGCCGGTGCTCTTCAGAGCATCCTGGCTGCAGCCGCCGCGCGAGGCGTGCGACGAATTCCAGGATTTCGCCGGCGGCTGCTCGTCCAGGCCCATGCGGTCATGGTGGCCGAGCATGGCCGCACCCTCGGTCCCGCTTCTGGTCCAGTTGCCGCAGGTCATGTCCTGGCCGGCGGGGAAGGCGGTGCCGTCGGGCTGCGACCCGGTCAGGATGTCGTGCGTGTTGGGCTGGTCGCCACGGCCGTTGATCGTTTCGCCCTTCTCGTTCAGCGCGGTCTGCTTGGTCAGGGCGTTGGTGCCGTGCAGCTCTTCGACCGAGCGGGCGACCATTTCGCCCTTGGCGTTCTGCCAGGGGCCCTTGCCGATGCGGTCGCGCGCGTTGACCGCCGGCTGGCCATCGGCTGCCTGGGTGCTGAGATAGGCCCGCCATGTGCGGCTGCCGGCGCCCGCCGCCTGGGCCAGCCGCTGGCAATGCTGGTCGGCGCCGGCCAGCCCGCCGAGATCGGCCCCCTTGCCGGTGCCGGCGCTGGTGACGAAGAAGGTCATGGCGGACGGACCAGCCTGCTGCGCCGACGCAGCCGCCGGGATCGCCAACAGGAAGGCGGCCGCCGCCGCGGTCCGGATGCTCGCACCGATCATGGTTTCTCTCCCTTTGCCGTTGTTTTCCCCGCCGGATCAGCCCTTACCGGCGGAGCCAGTTGAAGGAGGACGCTCCAGCAGGGCGATTCATTCCCCTGGATTTGCTGATCCCAGCGTGGCCGAACCCAACGCAGTGGTCAGCCGGTCGGCCGCCTCGTCCACCTCCGCGACCGTAGTGCCGCGGCCCAGCCCGAGGCGCAGGCTGGCATGGGCGTCCGCTGCGGACAGGCCGAGCGCCAGCAGGACATGCGACGGCTCGCCAGCTCCGCTGTGGCATGCGGACCCGGTGGCGACGGCAAGCTCCGGCAGGTCCAGCAGCAGGTCGGCGGCGTCGATGCCGGGAAGGGTGACGTTCAGGCAGCCGGCCAGCCCATCCGCCGCTCCGTTGCGGCGGATGCCGGGCAGCTGGTCCCGCAGGCGCTGCCAAAGCCGGTCGCGCAGCGCGCCGATGCGGCGGGCATCCTCCTCTCGCCGCGTCCGCGCCAGCCGGCAGGCGGCACCCAGCCCGACGCAGAGCGGCGTCGGCAGCGTTCCCGCCCGCAGGCCGCGCTGCTGCCCGCCGCCGGCCGAGGCCGGCACCGGCCGGAAGGGCGGCCGGACGATCAGCGCGCCGATGCCCATCGGCCCATACAGCTTGTGCCCCGACAGGCTGAGCCCATGCAGCCCGAGCGCAGCCATGTCGAGCGTGCGCGTGCCCAGCGCCTGCACCGCGTCGCTGTGCATCGTCGCGCCGTGGCGGGCGGCGACCGCGGCCAGTTCGGCGAGAGGCTGGACCGTCCCGACCTCGTTGTTCGCCGCCATCACCGAGACCAGGGACGGCTTCGGCAGGCCGGACAGGGCGCTGTCCAATCCAGCCGGATCGACCAAGCCGCTGCCGTCGACCGGCAGCACGGTCACCGGATGGCCGCGCCGCCGCAGCTCAGGCAGGCAGCCGAGGATGCTGGCATGCTCCACCGCCGAAACGACGCAGCCGCCGCTCGCCAGCACGCCGCCCAGCACTGCCAGCGCATTGGCCTCGGTGGCGCCGGAGGTGAAGACGACCTCGCCCGGCTGCGCGCCGACCAGGGCGGCGACCTCTGCCCGCGCCTGTTCGATGGCGTCGGCGGCACGCCAGCCGGCCGGATGGGCGGCGTGCGGGTTGCCGGCCGCGTCAATCCGCATCCAGGGCAGCATCGCCTCCAGCACCTGCGGGTCGAGCGGCGTCGAGGCCAGATGGTCGAGATAGATCATGACGCAGTATCGCGCCATCGCGCGGCGAAGGGGAGGGGGGATGCCCGCCTCCCCTCGCCGTCGCTACTTCGCCGGTTGGTCCGGCCGCTCCGCCGACTGTGCGGTGGCGGTGCCGCCGACGCGCCAGATCGCGTTGCCGACATCGTCGGCGACCAGCAGGGCGCCCTTGTTATCCAGGATCACGCCGACCGGACGGCCCTGCGCCTTGCCGTCCTTGTCGAGGAAGCCGGTCAGCACATCCACCGGCTCGCCCGCCGGCTTGCCGTTGCGGAACGGCACGAAGATCACCTTGTAGCCGCTGGCCGGGTCGCGGTTCCACGAGCCGTGCTGGCCGATGAAGGCGCCCTCCTGCAGGTTCGGCGGCAGGTCGCCCTGGCGGGAGAAGGTCAGGCCGAGCGAGGCGGTGTGCGGACCCAGCGCATAGTCGGGCGGGATTGCCTTGGCGACGAGGTCGGGGCGCTGCGGCTCCACCCGCTGGTCGACATGCTGGCCGTAATAGCTGTAGGGCCAGCCATAGAAGGCGCCGTCCTTCACCGAGGTCATATAGTCGGGGACGAGGTCGCTGCCGATCTCGTCGCGTTCGTTGACCGCGGTCCACAGGACGCCGGAGGTCGGCTCCCAGTCCATGCCGTTCGGGTTGCGCAGGCCCGAGGCGAAGATGCGGTGCGCCCCGGTCTTCAGGTCGATTTCCCAGATGGCGGCGCGGCCCTGCTCCGCCTCCATCCCGTTCTCCCCGACATTGCTGTTGGAGCCGACCGTGGCATAGAGCTTGGTGCCGTCGCGGCTGGCGATGATGTTCTTGGTCCAATGATGGTTGATCGGCCCGCCCGGCAGATCGACGATTTTCACCGGCTTGGCGGTGATCCGGGTGTCGCCCGGCTTGTAGGGCACCTTCACCACCGCGTCGCTGTTGGCGATGTAGAGGTCGCTGCCCACCAGCGCCATGCCGAAGGGCGAGTTCAACCCTTCGAGGAAGGGCTCGCGGACATCGGCCTTGCCGTCGCCGTCGCTGTCGCGCAGCAGGGTGATGCGGTTGGCGCTCGGCGTCTTGGCGCCGGCCTTGCCCATCACCAGCCCCATCACCCACCCCTTGATGCCCTTGCCGTCCTCCGGCTTCGGCGGAGCGTTGGTCTCCGCCACCAGGATGTCGCCGTTGGGCAGGGCCAGCATCCAGCGCGGATGGTCCAGGCCGGTGGCGAAGGCGGTGAGGCTCAGCCCCTGGGCCGCCACCGGCTGCGCGCCCTGCGGCCAGCCGATGGCGTCGGCGATGTTGACCGTCGGGATCAGCGTGGATTTCGGTGCCGGCAGCGTCGGGTTGGGGCCGGTGCCGGCCGACACCGGCAAGGACGCCTGATCGCCGCAGCCGGCGAGCGACAGGACGGCGACCGTCGCCGAAAGCATGAAGGCGAGCCGTGTGGTGCTGTGCATGCGCCGAAATCCCGCGTCTGTAAGCGTGGAGGGAGTACCCAACGCTCAACGCCGGCGCATTCGGGTTGGTTCCGCCGTCAGTGCGGCAAGGCCAGGGCCCGCAGTTCCCCCGCCAGGGCGGCGGCCAGCTTTCCGCCGTCGCACAGCGGCCCGGCGGCCATGCGGGTCCGCAAGGTGCGGCGCAGATCCGCCAGCCCCTGCCGGTCCGCCGCCCAGGCGACGGCGCGCTCCACATAATCGGCTGGATCGGCGGCGATGCAGCCCTCCACACCCGCCACCGTCAGGAAGGCGAGCGAATGGCGGCTGGAGAAGGTCTCGCCCGGCAGGGTGACGACCGGCACCCCCATCCACAGCGTTTCCAGGGTCGTGGTGCTGCCGGAGAAGGGGAAGGGGTCGAGCGCCACATCGACCGACGCGCACCAGCGCATATGGTCCAGGCTGCCGGTGGCGCCGACCATCGTCACCCGGCCGGGGTCGATGCCGGCGGCGGCCAGCCGGCCGCGCCACAGGGCGGCGGTATCGGGGCAGGACAGTGCCTTGGTCTTCATCAGCAGACGCGATTCCGGCACCCGCCCCAGGATCGCCGCCCAGGCCGCCAGCACGCCGTCGTTCAGCTTGGTCAGGATGTTGAAGCTGCCGAAGGTGACCGGCCCGCCCGACAGGCAGGGGGGCGGTGTCAGCGGCAGTTCCTCAACATCCGGCGGATCGTAGGCGATGAAGGCGTCGGGCATGCGCAGCACCCGCTCGGCATAGAAGGCTTCCATTCCCTCCGGCACATGGTGGCGGTCGGCGACCAGCGCATCCATCGCCGCCAGCCCGGTGGTCGCCATATAGCCCGACCATGCCACCTGCACCGGGGCCGGCTTGCGGGCGAAGACGCCGGGACGGCCGCGGGCATTGTGGCCGGAAAGATCGATCAGCACGTCGGGCCGGTCGTGGCGGATCCGCGCCGCCAGCTCCGCATCCGTCAGGCCGGCGACCGGGGTCCATTGCGCCGCCGCCTTGCGGAAGCGGCCGGTCACGTCGTCGGATTCGCTCTGGTTGGCGTAGAGCAGCAGCCGGATGTCCTGTCCCGGCAACGCCTCCACCGTGCGGAGGGCGAACAGGCCGGCGGGGTGGCGGCGGAAATCGCCGGACAGGATGGCGACGGTCAGCGGCCCCTTCCGCGCGCCGGCCTTCCCCGGCTTCACCCAGCGCCCGCGGTGGGGCGCGCCATGCACCCGGTCCCAGTCGCGATGCGCCTCCAGCACCGCCGCCACCGTCACCCCCGGCCGGAACAGCAGCAGATAGGCGAGGTTGGACCTAACGTCGGCGAGACCAGGGTCGAGCGCCAGCGCCCGCCGGTTGCCGGCTTCCGCCGCATCGAGCAGCCCCTGGCCCTGGCGGACCAGAGCGAGGTTGGCCTGCGCCTCCGCCAGCCCCGGGTTCCAGGCCAATGCCGTCCGGTAGGCGTCGGCGGCGGCCCCCAGCCGGTCGGCGCGCTGGCGCACCTCGCCCAGCCGCAGCAGGCAGTCGGCCAGATCCGGGCGGGCGGCCACGGCATTGCGGGCCGCAAGCTCGGCACCGTCGCGGTCGCCCAGCGCCAGCCGGGCCGCGGCGAGGTTGGACAGGGCCGGGGCATGGTCGGGGCGCAGCGCCAGGGCGCGGGCCAGATCCGCCGCCGCCTCCCGCGGGCGCTCCAGCGCCAGCAGCAGGGCGCCACGGTTGGCATGCGCCTCGACGAAGGTCGGATCGTCGGCCAGGGCGGCGCGATAGGCGTCGTCGGCGTCCCCCCGCCGGCCCAGCGCCGCCAGCACGTTGCCCAGGTTGAAGCGGGCGCGGGCATAGCCGGGACGGCGCGCCGCCGCCTGCCGGAAGGCGGTCGCCGCCTCCTCCAGCCGGCCCTGCGCCTCCAGCGCGTTGCCGAGATTGTAGAGCGCCTGGGCGAACTCCGGCCGCAGGCGCACCGCCTGCCGGTGGGCGGCCACCGCCTCCTCCAGCCGGCCCAGCGCTTTCAGCGCGCTGCCGAGATTGTCGTGATAGTCGGCGACCCGGTGATTGTGCTGGATGGCGCCGCGGATCAGGGTGACGGCGCGCTCGGGCTGGCCCGATTGCAAATGGACGACGCCCAGCAGATGGGCGGCGTCGGCATGGCCGGGCAGGGCATCCAGGACGGCGTGATACAGCGCCGCCGCCTCGCCGAGCCGGCCGGCCTGATGATGCGCCACCGCGGCAGCCATCGCTTCCTGGATCGTCGCCATGACGACCGTCATACCGGCTGGCGCGGGCGGGCGCCAGCGCTTTCCCAGTCCGAGGGGGCGCCCGAGCGGGCACCCGTGTCGGCGCGCGCGGTTTTCAACACTTGACCCGGCGGGCCGGGACGGTCAGCTTGCCGGCCGTATACAGCCCCCGGCCGATCCCCGATGAACCGACTGCAACGGTACCTGTTCCGCAACCTGCTGATCGCCACGCTCTATTCGACGGCCGGCCTGACGCTGACCATCTGGCTCAGCCAGTCGCTGCGCCTGATCGAGATCGTGGTCAGCGCCGGCGCGCCGATGGGCATGTTCCTGTGGCTGCTGCTGCTGACCGTGCCGACCTTCCTCGGCATCGTGCTGCCGCTGGCGCTGGTCGGGGCCATCCTGTTCACCTACAACAAGATGGCGACGGACAGCGAGCTGGTGGTGATGCGCGCGGCCGGCGTCGGCCCCTTCTCGCTCTCGACCCCGGCGCTGGTGCTGGCGGTGGGGGTGACGGTCGTCGTCTTCACCCTGAACATCTGGATCACCCCGGCGGCCCACCGCGAGCTGGTGCGGATGGAATACACCGTGCGCAGCGACTATTCGCAGCTGTTCCTGCGCGAGGGCGTGTTCAACGAGGTCGGCGACCGCTTCAGCGTCTTCCTGCGGGACCGCGATTCCGACGGCAACCTGCACAAGGTGCTGATCCATGACGGGCGCCAGCCGGACAAGCCGGTGACGATCATGGGCGACCGCGCGGTGATGCAGACCGGCCCGGACGGCACGCGCTTCGTCGTCTATGACGGCAACCGGCAGGAGCTGGACCGCAAGACCAACCGGCTGTCGCAGCTGTTCTTCGACCGCTATGCCGTCGACCTGAAGGCGGTGGCGCCCCAGGCGGCGGACCGCTGGCCCGACGCCCGCGAGCGCACGACGGCGGAACTGATGGACGGCAACGTCCCGGCCCAGGACGACCGCATGCGCCGCGGCCTGATTGCCGAGCTGCACCACCGTTTCTCCTCGCCGCTGCTGGCTCTGACCTATGCGCTGGTGGCGCTGTCGGCGCTGCTGTCGGGCGAGTTCAACCGGCGCGGCCAGTCCTCCCGCGTCACCATCGCCGTGCTGGCGGTGATGGGGCTGCAGGCGGGCGCGCTGGGCCTGACCAGCCTCGCCGGCAAGGCAACCGTCTTCGTGCCGCTGATGTACGCCATGCCGCTGGCGATGCTGCTGCCGCCGCTCTGGGTGATGTCGCGCGGCCTCAGCCTGCGTCCGGGGCGCCGGAAGGGGGCTCCCGATGCCGACCTCGATGCCCACCCCGATGCCGGCCCGGATGCAGGCCGGGCCGGGTCGTCGGCGTCATGAGCCGCATCCTCTTCATCACCTCCAACCGGCTGGGCGACGCGGTGCTGTCGACCGGGCTGCTCGGCCACCTGACCGACGCCTATCCGGGGGCGCGGCTGACCGTCGCCTGCGGGCCGCTGCCGGCGCCGCTGTTCCGGTCGGTGCCGGGGCTGGAGCGGCTGATCCCGCTGGCGAAGCGGTCCTATGCGCGGCACTGGCTGCGGCTGTGGCTGGACTGCGTCGGCACGCGCTGGGATCTCGTGGTGGATTTGCGCAATTCGGCGGTCGGGCGGCTGGTGCCGGCGCGGCGCCGCGCCTTCCACGCCAAGGCGGCGCGGCCGATGCACAAGGTGGAGGAGAATGCCGCCGTGCTGGGCCTGTCGCCGCCGCCGGCCCCGCGCCTGTGGATCGACGCGGAGGCGAGGCGGCAGGCCGACGCCCTGATCCCCGCCGGGACCGGGCCGTTCCTCGCCATCGGGCCGACGGCGAACTGGCTGGGCAAGGAATGGCCGGCGGAGCGCTTCGCCCGGCTGGCCCTGCGCCTGACCGGGGAGGGCGGGCCGCTGGCCGGCGCCCGGGTGGCGGTGCTGGCCGCCGGGCCGGAGCGGGACAGGGCGCAGCCGGTGCTGGCGGCGCTGGGGCCGCGGGCCATCGACCTGACCGGCCGCACCGACCCGATGGCCGCCGCCGCCTGCCTGGAGCGGGCGGCGCTCTATGTCGGCAACGACAGCGGCCTGATGCACATCGCGGCGGCGGCGGGCGTGCCGACGGTCGGGCTGTTCGGTCCCGGCTATCCCGCAATCTACGGCCCCTGGGGGCCGCGCGGACGGGTGGTGGTCAGCAGCGTTCCGCAGCCGGAACTGCTGGCCCGCGTCACCGCCGACCCCAACGCCCGCGGGCTGATGGACGGCATCGACGAGGACCGGGTGGCGGACACGGCGGCGTCACTCCTCTCCGAAACGCATAGAACTTGTGACCAGTTTGCGTCAGGGTCTTCCGCACCGGCCGAACTACCCCCGTTGCGTTGACAAAGCCGGTCGGATAACCGACACTTCCGGGACGAAGCAAAGGGGCAGGTCCGCCCCCACCGGATGGGTTTTCCCCCGAGGGTTTGGAATGAAGCCGACTCCCACCTACGCCAACAAGCCGACCTCGGACAATCCGCGCGACGTCGAGGCTTGGGCCCTGGCGGAAGCGGCGCGCCGTATCATCGCCGCCAGCCATGCCAAGGACGAAAAGGCCTACCGCGAGGCCCTTCAGCTGAATCAGCGCCTGTGGACGATCTTCCAGGCGGCGATCACCGAAGAGGATTGCGGCCATCCGCCGGAAGTCCGCACGAACATCGCCGCGCTGTCGCTGCTGGTCGACCGCGAGACGACCAACCGTTTGATCGACCTGGATTTCAGCAAGATCGACACGCTGGTCAACATCAACCGCAACGTCGCCAGCGGCCTGACCGCCCAGGGCCAGTTCATCGCCGCCCAGCAGGCGACCCAGCCGCATCCGGGCACGCCGCAGACGGCCGCTCCGCAGGCGCCGCAGGCTGCTCCGGCGCCGGGCCAACCCCCGGCCGGCATGCGCCCCGCCGTCCCGCCGCGCCCGATGACCGCCCCGGACGCCGCCCCGGTCAACCGCGAGTCCCTGCGCATCTCGATCTGATCGCTGTCGCGACCGACAGGAAAAAGGCCGGCGCTCCGATGGGGCGCCGGCCTTTTTTGTCTGCTCACTCTGCCGGAACCTCGCGGTCCAGCTCCTCCAGCCAGATGCGGGCGTTGCCGTCCGACGGCGCGCGCCAGTCGCCGCGCGGCGACAGCGAGCCGCCGGCAGTCACCTTCGGGCCGTTCGGCATGGCCGAGCGCTTGAACTGGCTGAACCCGAAGAAGCGGCGCAGGAACACCCGCAGCCAGTCGCGGATTTCGGCCGGGCTGTAGGCACGGCGCTTCTCCAGCGGATAGCCCTCCGGCCAGTCGCCCTGGCTTGCGTCGGACCAGGCATGGCGGGCCAGGAAGGCGATCTTCGACGGGCGGAAGCCGTAGCGGAGCACGTAGAACAGGGTGAAGTCCTGCAGATCGTACGGCCCGACCACGGATTCGGAACTTTGCAGCGCCTTGTCGGAGCCGGCCGGCACCAGTTCCGGCGAGATCTCCGTCTTCAAAATGGCGTCCAGCGTCGCCGACACCTCCTGCTGGAACTGGCCGGTGCGGCCGACCCAGCGGATCAGATGCTGGATCAGCGTCTTCGGCACGCCGGCATTGACGTTGTAATGGGACATCTGGTCGCCGACGCCATAGGTGCACCAGCCCAGCGCCAGTTCCGACAGGTCGCCGGTGCCGAGCACGATGCCGTTGTGCTGGTTGGCGAGGCGGAACAGGTAATCGGTGCGCAGGCCGGCCTGCACATTCTCGAAGGTGATGTCGTACACCGCCTCGCCGTGGGCGTAGGGGTGGTCCATGTCCCGCAGCATCTGGTTGGCTGCCGGCCGGATGTCGAGTTCCCTGGCCGTCACCCCCAGCGCCGTCATCAGTTTCCAGGCGTTGGACTTGGTGCCCTCGCTGGTGCCGAATCCCGGCATGGTGTAGCCGAGGATGCCGGTGCGCGGCAGGCCGAGCCGGTCCATGGCGCGGGCGGCGACGATCAGCGCGTGGGTGCTGTCCAGCCCGCCCGACACGCCGATCACCACCATCTTGATCCCGGTGGCGCGCAGCCGCTGCACCAGCCCGGCGACCTGGATGTTGTAGGCCTCGTAACAATCCTGCTCCAGCCGTTCGGCGGCGGCCGGCACGAAGGGCAGGCGCGGCACCACGCGCAGCAGCCCGACATCCTCCTCCGGCGCGTCGAGCCGGAAGGCGACGGTGCGGAAGCCGCCGGTGGCACCGGGGAACAGGCGGCGGTTGTCGTCGAAGGTGCCCTGGCGCAGCCGCTCCTGCCGCAGCAGGTCGAGATCGACGTCGGCCACCGCCATCTGGGCGCCGTCGGGGAAGCGGTCGGTCTCCGCCAGCTTCTCGCCATTCTCGAAGATCGAGGTCTGGCCGTCCCAGGCGAGGTCGGTGGTCGATTCCCCCGTCCCGGCCGACGAATAGAGATAGGCGGCGAGGCAACGCGCCGACTGCGATTTCGCCAGCAGCCGGCGGGTGTCCGACTTGCCGATGGTGATGTTGCTGGCCGACAGGTTGGCGAGGATCGTCGCGCCGGCCAGCGCCGCCATGGTGCTGGGCGGGGCCGGAACCCACAGATCCTCGCAGATCTCGGCATGGACGACCAGACCGGGCTGGTCCTCGGCGGAGAACAGCAGGTCGGGGCCGAAGGGCGCGGTCAGGTCGCCGATGCGGATCGTCCCGCCTTCGGTGCCGGCGCCCGACGCGAACTGACGCCGCTCGTAGAATTCCCGGTAGTTCGGCAGATGCTGCTTCGGCACCACGCCCAGCAATTCGCCGCGATGGATCGCCACCGCCGTGTTGTAGAGCCGTCCGTCATACAGCAGCGGCGCCCCCACCAGCAGCAGCGGCATCAGCCCGGCCGATGCCTGCACCAGATCGAGGATCGCCTGCTCCACCGCCTCGATCAGCGGGTCCTGCATCAGCAGATCGTCGATGGCATAGCCGGACAGCGCCAGTTCGGGGAACAGCGCCACCGCCACCGACTTGTCGTGGCAGGCGCGCGCCGCCTCCAGCACCGCCGCGGCATTGGCCGCCGGATCGGCGGGAGTGCTGCGCGTGGTGCAGGCGGCAACCCGCGCGAAGCCGTGGCGATAGATCGAGGTGAAGCTCATGACCCGTTCCCGCTGCCTTGCATGCCATTGACGCCCCAGGATGCGACGCCCGGGGGCAGCAAACATAGCAGGAATTTCGCGCACGTCAGGTCCCCTGTCCCGCCTGCCTTCCGCGCGCTCCCGGGCTTCCGGGCCTTTCGGACGGGACGGCCGGGGCTTGTCGGGGCGATGCTTAAGACACGATACATTCGTTATAAAACCAAAGTCAAATCGATGGGAAGATGGGGACATTCCAGTTGAATTGATGATGATGAAGAGCGTTGCCCTGCGACAGTCAAGTTGACCAAATCAAATGCGACGGATATAGGCAGGGACTCGCTTGCGCAGAGAACCGGCAGGCCGACGCCAGAAGGACCAGTTTATCACCGTGCCAACGGATACGCCCGCCACGCATCCTGACCCGACGCCCTCCGCATCGCCCAATGCGGACGCAGGCGGTGTTCCGGCGGAAACGGGTGCGCCGCCGTCGGAACAGGCCTGCTGCATCGTCGGCATCGGTGCCTCGGCCGGTGGGCTGGAGGCGTTGCAGCGCTTCTTCGACGCGGTGCCCGGCGACAGCGGCCTCGCCTATGTCGTGGTCCAGCACCTGTCGCCGGTGCACAAGAGCCTGATGGTCGATCTGCTGGCGAAGCACACGGCCATGGATGTGGTGCAGGCGACCGACGGCGTGCCGGTCCAGCGCAACACCGTCTATCTGCTGCCGCCGGGCAAGCATCTGAGCATCGAGGACAGCCGGCTGCGGCTGACCGCCAAGGATGCCGCCGGCGGCATGAGCCTGCCCATCGACATCTTCCTCACCGCACTCGCCCGCGACCAGGGGCCCTTCGCCATCGGCCTGATCCTGTCGGGGACCGGATCGGACGGCACGCGCGGCCTGATGGCGATCAAGTCGGGCGGCGGCTTCACCGTGGTCCAGCAGCCGGAAACCGCGCAGTTCGACGGCATGCCGCGCAGCGCGCTGGCCACCGGGCAGATCGACGCCACCCTGGCGCCGGAGGATCTGCCGGCCCGCCTGATCGAGCATGCGCGCAAGACCCTGGCCCGTGCCCGGCCGATGCCGGCGCGCCAGCGGCGCGAGGACGGCGACGACCCGCTGGCGCAGATCATCGCGGTCATCCGCTCCGTCACCGGCGTCGATTTCTCGCATTACAAGCTGGCAACCCTGCTGCGGCGGATCGAGCGGCGGATGCAGGGCGCCGGCCTGGAGTCGATGGACGAGTATGCCGCCCTGCTGCGGCGGAACAGCGCCGAAACGGTCAACCTCTACAAGGAGATGCTGATCGGCGTCACCCGCTTCTTCCGGGACGAGGCGGCCTTCCGCGTCCTGGCCGACCGGGTGATTCCCAGCCTGCTCGCCAACCGCAGCCCGACCGACATGGTCCGCGTCTGGGTCTGCGGCTGCGCCAGCGGGGAGGAGGCCTATTCCATCGCCATCCTGTTCGCCGAGGCGCAGGAACGGCTGGGGCGCAGCTTCGACGTCAAGATCTTCGCCACCGACATCGACCAGGACAGCATCGAGATCGCAAGCCTCGGCGAGTATCCGCGCGCGATTGCCGAGGATGTGTCGCCGGACCGGCTCAGCCGCTTCTTCACCGCGCGCGGCGATGGCTATGCGGTGTCGCGCGACATCCGCCGCATGGTGGTGTTCGCCGCCCACAACATCATGCGCGACCCGCCCTTCACCAAGATCGACCTGCTGAGCTGCCGCAACCTGCTGATCTACATGGACCAGCCGTTGCAGCGGAAGGTCCTGAGCCTGTTCCAGTACGCCCTGCGCCAGAGCGGCTTCCTGTTCCTCGGCACCAGCGAGACGCTGGGCGACCTCCAGTCCGATTTCCACACCGTCGACAGCCGCAACAAGCTGTTCCAGAGCCTGCGCGCCGGCTCCTTCCGGCTGTCGCGCCTGCTGGTGCCGACGGTGGCGGCCCCGATCGCCCGCCATGGCGAGGATGCCGGAAGCCATGGCATGGAGGAGGGGGCGGTCATCGACGAGGCCATCGGCGCGTTGATGAAGACCTATGTGCCGCCCTGCCTGCTGGTCGACGAACAGATGACCATCATGCATGTGTTCGGCGACGCCTCGTCCCTGCTGAAGGTGCCGGCGGGCGAGGCGACGCTGAACGTGCTGAAGCTGCTGCCCTCCTCGGTCGCCATGGTGACGGGCACCGCGCTGAACCGCGCCTTCCGCTCCGGCGAGGAGTTCGCGCTGTCCAACATCCCGGTGAAGGACCGCGAGGGGGTGGCGGCGATCAGCCTGCGGGTCCAGCCCTATGTCGCGCGCAAGACCGGGCGCCGCTTCGCCCTGGTGGTGCTGGACCGCGCCAACATGCTGCCGCTGTCGGTTCCGGATTCCGACTTCGACCTGAACGCCGACGCCGCCGAGCGCATCCGCGGGCTGGAGCAGGAGCTGCTGTCGCGCGGCGAGAATCTCCAGGCGACCATCGAGGAGCTGGAAACCGCCAACGAGGAATTGCAGGCCACCAACGAGGAGCTGCTGGCCTCGAACGAAGAGTTGCAGAGCACCAACGAGGAGCTTCAGTCGGTCAACGAGGAGCTTTACTCCGTCAACGCCGAATATCAGGCGAAGGTGGAGGAGCTGACCGAGATCACCAACGACCTCGACAATCTGCTGCGCTCGACCGAGATCGGCACGGTGTTCCTCGACGGCGACTTCGTCATCCGCCGCTTCACCCCGGCGGCGGCCCGGTTCATCAACATCATCCCGCGCGACCTCGGCCGGTCCATCGCGCATCTGTCGACCAACATCGACTATCCTGACTTCCTCGCCGACATCCGCAAGGTGTTCGACGGGCAGGAGGCGGTCGAACGCCATGTCCGGGTCCATGACGGCCGCTGGGTGCTGACCCGCATCCTGCCCTACCTGACCGACAAGAGCCAGATCGGCGGCGTGGTGGTCACTTTCGTCGACGTGACGGAGACCAAGCAGGCGCAGGAGCGCTTGCAGAAGGTGCTGGACAGCCTGCCGGAGCACATCGCCGTGACCGACCGGGACGGCCGGATCGTCATGGTGAACGCCGCCTGGCGCGGCTTCGCCCAGCGCAACGGCGCCCCGGCGACCGAGCGCTGCGGCGTCGGCACCAACTATCTCGACGTCTGCCTCAACCCGGACGCGGCGAAGAAGGACGCCATCGCCCGGGCGGTGCATGACGGGCTGCGCCGCATCCTGGACGGCGAAGCCGACGATTTCTCCATCGAATATCCCTGTCATTCGCCCGATGAACAGCGCTGGTTCCTGATGCACGCCACCCGCCTGAACGACCATGACGGCGGCATCGTCGTCAGCCACATCAACATAACCAACCGCAAGCTGATGGAATTGCGGTTCGACGGAGCCGGTACAGGCGACCGGGGCGACGGAGGCAGGGAATGAGCGAGGATTCCTCCGGCCGACTGCGGCGCCGTGCCGAAACCATTCTCAACGGCGGGAATTTCGAGGCGACGGACGTCACCGCCACCTCGATGAAGGAACTGCTGCACGAGCTGTATGTCCATCAGGCCGAGCTTGAGATCCAGAACGAGGAGCTGCGTGGCGCCCAGCAGGCGCTGGAGGCGTCCCGGCTGCAATATCTCCAGCTTTTCCAGTCGGTGCCGCTGGCCTGTCTGGCGGTGAACGCCGCCGGCATCGTCGGCGAGGCCAACGCCGCCGCCGAACGGCAGTTCGGCCTGCCGATGCTGCGGCTGAAGGGCCGTCCGCTGACCTTGCTGCTCGACAGCGTCGACCATGGCAGGCTGTTCACCGCGCTCGGCCGGCTGCGCGACCATGGCGACTGGGTCCGGCAGGAGTTCCGCTATCTCGGGCCCCAGGGCACGATCATCGACGGTCTGACCGACGCCCGCCGGGTGACGCTGGACGACAGCGACCGCGGCGACGTGCTGCTGACCATCACCGACCTGACCGAACGCAACGCCTGGCTTCGCGAGGTGCAGCAGGCGCGCGACGACGCCGAGCGGGCGCGCGCGGACTATCACCACATCCTCCAGTCGGTCGGTGACGGCATCCTCGGGGTGGACGCCGACGGCCGCATCCGCTTCGTCAACGCCGCGGCGACGGCGATGACCGGGCATCTCGACCTCGACCTGATCGGCCGCCCGCCCTCCGACCTGTTTGCCGGACCGGCGGAGGCCGGGGCGGGGCTGCCGGGCGGCGGAACGGATCCGGCGGCACCCCAGGCGGGCGGGGCGGCCCGGGCGCTGGCCCTGTCGCTGACCGACGGCCGGCCGCGCAGCGTCACCTGCGAGAAGCTCCGCCGCGAGGATGGCGGGACGCTGCTGGTGGAGATCACCATCTCCCCCATGCTGGCGTCCGGCATGCGCCTCGCCCCGATGGAGGACCGTATCCAGGGCGCCGTCGTCGCCTTCCGCGACGTCACCGCGCGGCGGACCGCGGAAGCGGCGCTGAACCTCAGCGAGCGGCGGCACCGGGTGCTGGTCCAGTCGCTGCACGACGCGCTGGCTATGACCGCGGTCGATGGCCGCAGCCTGCTGGCCAATGCAATGGCCGAGCGGCTGATGGACGGTCCCGCCCGTGCCCTGCTCGACCCGATGGCGTCGGCCTTCGATGCAGACGGCAAGGCAGAGAGCCGGGCGGACGGGCAGCTGGTTCCGGCCACCGCCCCGTTCATCATGGTCCCGACCACCGCCGGCCGCCGCTTCATCGATGCCAACGGCAACCGGCTGCATGGGCTTCCCCCCGCGGCGGAGGCGGTGCGCAGCGGCAAGCCGGTGGTCGAGCGCATCGTCGGCGTGGTCGAGGGCGAGGAGGCGACCGCCCCCACCCGCTGGCTGCGGGTGTCGAGCCGCCCGGTCGCCGATCCGGCCGGCCGGGTCGAGGCGGTGGTGTCCAGCGTCGCCGACATCACCGCGGTGAAGGCGCTGGAGCGCGAGCTGAACGTGGCGCTGGACGCGCGCGAACGCTTCCTGGCGGCGGCGAGCCACGATCTGCGCCAGCCGGTGCAGGCCCTGCTGCTGCTCTCCGACCTGCTGATGAAGGAAGCGCTGTCCCCCGGCGCCCAGCGGATGGCGGAGCAGATCCAGTCCTCGCTCGGCGGGCTGGGCGGCATGCTGGACGGGATGCTCGACATCTCCAAGCTGGAGGCGGGGCTGGTCGCCCCCAATCCGGAATCGGTCGACATCGCCGCCCTGCTGGCCCGGCTGCATGGGGAATTCGCGCCTGCGGCCGAGAAGGCGGGGCAGGCCCTGCGTCTGGTGGCGCCGCCTCTCGCGACGCGCACCGACCCGCGGCTGCTGGAGCGGGTGCTGCGCGCCCTGCTGGCCAATGCGCTGCATTTCGCCCCCGGCGGGCGGGTGCTGATCGGGGCGCGGCAGCGCGGCGACCAAGTGCAGATCGAGGTGTGGGACACCGGCATCGGCATCGCCGACCAGCATATCGACCGCATCTTCCAGGACTTCTACCAGGTCGGCAACGCCGCCCGCGACCGGCGTGAGGGGCTGGGGCTGGGCCTCAGCATCGCCAAGCGGCTGGTCACCATGCTGGGCGGCACCATCGACGTGACCTCCTCGCTGGGCCGAGGCAGCCGTTTCACCGTCAGCCTGCCCCTGACCGAAACCAGACCGGACATGACCGACCGCTCCGGCAGCGCCGGCCGCAGCGGGGCCGACGACGAGGCCGGGCGGCTGGTCATGCTGGTGGAGGACGATGCCGTCATCCGCATGGCGCTGGTCCTGATGCTGGAGGACTGGAACTATCGCGTGACCGAGGCCGGCAGCGGGGCGGAAGCGGAACAGCTGCTGGGCGACCTGATCGAGTCCGGGGAGGAGCCCGACCTGATCCTGGCCGATTACCGCCTGCCGGAGGGGACGACCGGGCTGATGGTGATGGACATGGTCCGCCGCCGCCTGTCGCGCGACATTCCCGGCGTGCTGCTGACCGGCGACACCTCGGCGGACCGGCTGCGGGAGGCGGCGGGCGCCCAGTGCGCGTTGCTGCACAAGCCGATCCAGCCCGGCCGCCTTCACGATGCGCTGGCAGCGGCGCTGGGTGGCTAGGGTGCGATCGCTTCATGGGATGGCATCACGATGGTTTGCCGACGCAACTTTTTTTGATTCACGTCAATGCCCGGGACAGGTGAAGATCCATGCTGTCCGGACTGTTTAAGAGGTGAACGACGCCGCAGGACGGGGACGGCCCATGCCCATCGACACGGATGCCAGCCTTACGCGCCGGACGGTGCGCGCCCGGGCCGCAAGAGTATCGGCGCTGCTGCTCGCCGGCCTGTTCGTCGGCTTCCTGTTGCTCGTCGTCGTCTTCATCGAATATCGCCGCGCCATCGACTGGATCGACCACACGCACGAGGTCATCTCCGCAGTCGGTGAACTGCAATCCACCCTGTCCGACACCGAATCCGGCCAGCGCGGATACCTGCTGTTGCCGGACCCCGTTCATCTCGCCGCTTACGAAGAGGGGAGGGAGCGAAGCCACCGGTTGCTGGACAGCATCGGGTCGCTGACCGCCGACAACCCCGTGCAGCAGGACAAGTTGAAGGCCCTGCGTTCCCTGACCGCCGACAGGCTGGACCAGATAGCCGAGGTTCTGCGGCAGGCCACCAAAGAAGGATTGGAGCAGGCACTGGCGACCATCCGCGAGGGGAAGGGCGTCACCACGATGGCCGCGATCCGGCGCCTGACCGCCAACATGCGGGCGGAGGAGGACCTGCTGCTCGCCCGGCGCAGCCGGCATGCCACCATCCTTGAGCTGCTGATGATCGCCTATGGGGGCATCTTCGTCACCGTCATCGGCTGGCTCTGCTTCTCCACCGTCCGGCGGCTGGAGCGGGATTACCAGGCCGAGCGGGCCGAAGGGGAGGCGCTGGCGGCGACCTTGCAGGAAAACAGGATCCTGCTGGACGAGGTCAATCACCGGGTCAAGAACTCCTTGCAGATCGTCGCCAACCTGCTGCGGACCCAGGCGATGCGGCATCGCAGTGCGGAGGTGCGGCAGGAACTGCTGGACAGCAGCAGCCGGGTGCTGGCGATTGCCGAGGTCCATCGCCGCCTCTATGGCGAAGGGGCGGTGTACGACACCGTCGAGCTGACCGACCTGATCCGCAGCATCGCCGAGAACGCCGTTCCGCCCACCGGCGGGGCCGAACCGGCAATGACCCTGGCGACGGGCGCGCCGCTGTCGGCTCCGGTCGACACCGCGGTGCCGGTGGCGCTGATCGTCAACGAGCTGCTGACCAACAGCTACAAGCACGCCTTTCCCGACGGGCGGCGCGGCACGGTCACGGTGGATATGGCGGTGGCTGGGAACGAGGTCCGCATCGATGTTGCCGACGACGGCATCGGCCTGCCGGAGGAGGTCGCGGGCAGCAGCGGCGGCGGCTTCGGCCTGAACACGGCCCGCAATCTTACGCGGCAATTAAGGGGGCGTCTGGAGATCGAACGTTTGACACCGGGGACGCGTTTCCTTTTAACTTTCCCAATGAAGCCGTCCGCTCCAACCCAGGCGTGATCCTTCCGGCCGATCCACAAAATATACAAGAAAAACAATGAAGATACTGATCATAGAGGATGAATTCCTGATCGCCGAGGGCGTGTCGCTGACTTTGCAGTCGGCCGGCCACGCGGTGACGGGCATCGCCGAGGATCTGCCGACCGCCCTTGCCCTGGCCGGGCAGGAGAAGCCCGACATGGCCTTCGTCGACATCAAGCTGGCCAACGGCTCGAACGGGCTCGACGTCGCCCGCGCCTTGAAGGCGATGGGGATCGCTTGCGTCTTCGCCACCGGGAACCCGCCCAACAGGGCGCAGGCCGGCGGGGTCGGGCTGGGCTACATCGCCAAGCCCTTCTCGCCGCGCGTGCTGGTCCAGACCGCCGCCTTCGTCGCCGGCACGCTGTCGCCCTGCGCGCCGTCCGCGGCGGCGCCCCATGGGTTCGTCACGCTCTAAGGACGCGTTCCTCAGAACCCGGTGAAGCGGGTGAAGCCTTCGGCCGGTTCGCGGTCCGTCGGGAAGTTGTTTTCCGGTGCCGACCAGTCGGCGAAGCCCAGCGCCATGCCGCTGGCGATGATCTCGCCGTCGGGCAGGTCCAGATGCCGCGCGGTGATGGCGTGGCGGTAGCAGAAGGCGGCCTGCGGGCAGGTCTCCAGCCCGAAGCCGCGGGCGACGATCATGACATTCTGCATGAACATGCCGAGGTCGAGCCACGCTCCCTTGCCCATGTCGCGGTCGATGGTGAAGAACAGCCCGACCGGCGCGCCGAAGAACAGCCAGTTGCGGCCATGCTGGCGCGCCATCCGCTCGCGGTCGCCCTTGCCGATGCCGATGGAGCCGTAGAGCGCCCAGCCCACCGCCCGCCGGCGGCCCAGATAGGGCTCCCGCCAGGTTTCGGGGTAATAGGGATATTCCGGTACCTCCGGCTCCCCCGCCTCGTGGGCGGCCAGCAGCTCCGCCGACAGGGCGGCGCGCGCCTCCCCGGCGATGGCATGGACCTTCCAGGGCTGGATGTTGGAGCCGCTCGGCGCGCGGGCGGCGAGGTCGAGGATGCGCAGC
Source organism: Azospirillum sp. A26 (assembly GCF_042604635.1). Lineage (NCBI taxonomy): Bacteria > Pseudomonadati > Pseudomonadota > Alphaproteobacteria > Rhodospirillales > Azospirillaceae > Azospirillum > Azospirillum sp. A26. Next base: position 966,885 of record NZ_CP170473.1, read on the forward strand.
ACCGTCTCCCGCTCCACCGGCGTCGGCAGGAAGGCACGGATGCTGCGCCGGCCGGCGACGGCGTCCAGCACGGGCAGGGCGTTTTGCAAGGGCAGGGAGTCAGCGCTCATCGCCGGCCGCCTCTCCCCCCACTTCTCCCTCGACCTCCACCGCCGGTTCGTGCCGGACCGGGAAATTGACGGACCGGGCGATGAAGCATTTCTCCGCCGCCTCATGGTGCAGGGCCATTGCCTTGCCGGCGTCGGAGCCCGGCGCCAGCGTCACCCGCGGGCGCAGGACGACGGCGGTGAACTGTCCGCCGCCGTCGGTCTCCTCCTCCATGATCCCGTCCGCATCGTCGCTGTAGCCGGTGACGACGATCCCGGCGGCCGAGCAGAGATGCAGGTACCAGAGCTGATGGCAGGAGGACAAGGCGCCGACCAGCATCTCCTCCGGGTTCCAGCGTGCCGGATCGCCGCGGAAGGCCGCGTCGGAGGTGGCGGGGATCGCCGGCTTGGTCCCGGCGCTCAGCGTGTGGTCGCGGCTGTAGGCCCGGTAGGACGAGGTGCCGGTGCCGAGATTGCCGGTCCAGTCGAGCCGGACGGCATAGCGGTGTTCCCTGTGCGCCATGAAGCTCCTCCCTTCTACTGCATCACGAACATCAATAGCGCCGGCAGGCCGATGAAGGCCATGGCGGTGGACCCCAGCACCATGCCGGCGACATCCTCCGGCGCGTTGCCGTAGCGCAGTGCCCAGAGATAGTTGAAGACGGCCACCGGCATCGAGCTTTGCACCAGCACCACGCCGCGCGCCGCCCCGGTCAGCCCCATCGCCCAGGCCACCAGCAGCCCCATGGCGAAGCCGACGGCCAGCCGGAAGGCCGACATCGACAGGGCCCGCACCGCGCCGGAGAGGCGCAGCTTCGACAGCGCCACCCCCAGCGAGAACAGCATCAGCGGCACGGCGCAGTTGCCCAGCAGCGTGGTGGTGTTGCCGATCCACACCGGCAGCGGCAGGTCTGCCAGTTGGATCGCCACCGCCGCCGCCACCGCGTAGATCGTCGGGGTGCGCGCCATCTGCGCCAGATCGAAGCGCCCGGCGGCCAGCGCCGGCCCCAGCGTGAACTGTCCGACCGACATCACCGCATAGAACAGCACGGCAAGGCTGAGGCCGTTCTCGCCGAAGGCGAACAGGCAGACCGGCAGGCCCAGATTGCCGGCGTTGGGGAAGGCCATCGCCGGCACATAGACCCGCAGCGACAGCCCCGACCCCAGCAGCACCGGGACCGACGCCAGCGCGGTCAGCGCCATGCACAGCGTCGCCGCCAGCGCCATCTCCCCCATCACGTCGGCGGACAGGTGCAGCCGGGTCAGGGCGGAGAAGACCAGGCAGGGCGACGACACGTTGATGGCGAAGGTGGTGATGAAGGCGCTGTCGTAAGGCAGCTTCCCCCGGGTCCAGCCATAGCCGAGTGCCGCCACCACGAAAACCGGGGCCAGCACGGCGAAGGCGTCGGACAGAAGGGCGGAGATCGGCATGGAGGCTGGCGGAACCCTGTGCTGCAACCGGTGGGTGGGCGAATTGTCAGCCACCATGGCGGCATTCCCGCCCGCCGTCATCCCCCCAAGCCCAAGCCGGGACGCAGGGCAGCCTCGCGGAGGAGCCATTGCGGTCGTGTCGCCGGGTGCATTGGCGGTAGTCGCCGGTGCGATGGTTTGCCGACCCGGCTTTGCGGTCCAAGTCGCTGCTGAGCCAACCGAAAAGGATCGTCGACATGGCGAATGCGCCGCTGACCGTCATTGCCCTGAACTGTTCGCTGAAAGCATCGGACACGCCGTCCTCCACCGATGTACTGCTGGGTCAGGTGCTGGCCGAACTCACCGGCCAGGGCGTTACCGCGGCCGGCGAGGTGGTGCGGGTCGCCAGGCTGAACATCAAGCCGGGCGTCACCTCGGACGAAGGGGAGGGGGACGACTGGCCGGCATTGCGCAGCCGCATCCTGGCTGCCGACATTCTTCTGCTCGGCACGCCGATCTGGATGGGTCAGCCGTCCTCCGTCTGCAAGCGGGTGCTGGAGCGGATGGACGCCTTTCTGGACGAGACCGACGACGCCGGCCGGATGGTGTCCTTCGGCAAGGTCGCCGCGGTCTGCGTCGTCGGCAACGAGGACGGCGCCCACCATGTCTGCGCCGAGCTGTTCCAGGCGTTGAATGACGTCGGCTTCACGCTCCCCGCGACCGCCGGCACCTATTGGGTGGGCGAGGCAATGGGCAGCACCGATTATCGCGACCTGCCGGAGACGCCGGAACAGGTTGCCACCGCCAACGCCATGCTGGCACGCAATGCCGCCCACTTGGCCGGCCTTTTGAAGAGTGCGCAATATCCCGGCGAGCCGGACTGAGCGGGAACGGCCGCTCTGCCCCGCCCCGAGTCGCAACGCACCCGCCAGGGGGCCGCCGGCTCGGGCCTCGGGCAGGGTGCGATCCCGATGACACAGCCCTGGCGAAACAGGGTTTTTCAGTAAGCTTTGTCTCGAGTCAGTAACGATTTGTAACGAAGCTTGAGGCATAAGGGGCCACCCACTAGGGTGCAATGGCCTCATTCTGCGGATCCGCATGACCACCTCGCCCGGCGCCAAGACCGTTGTTCGGCCCCTGAACAATAAGGCGCAGCAATCCAAACGACAGCCGAACCTCAACAGTCGCCGATTCTCCCTGCGCTCGGTTCTGCTCTGGATTCTATTGTTGCTGTCGGCGGGTTTGTTTCTTGCGCTGGCCGCCTTGCCCGTTGGAAGATTTGCAAGTGCCGCCATCTCGGCCGGCGTGGTGGCCGCCGCCTTCGTGCTCGGGCGCTTCGCCCAGCGCTTCTGGCATGCCCGCACGCTGACCGTTCTGCTGCTGGCCTTCGTCACCTTCCGCTATTTCTTCTGGCGCCTGACCGGCACGCTGCCGCCGGTGGACGATCTGGTGAATTTCATTCCCGGCGTGACCCTGTTCGCGGCCGAGGCGCTGTCCTTCGTCCTGTTTTTGACCTCGCTGTTCGTCATCATCGACCCGCTCGCCCGCGAGCCGTCGGAACCGACGGGCGATCCCGCCTTCTGGCCCAGCGTCGATGTCTACATCCCCTCCTACAACGAGGAGCCGGAGCTGCTGGAGACGACGCTGGCCGCCGCGGTCTGCATCGACTACCCGCGCGACAAGCTGCACGTCTATCTGCTGGACGACGGCGGCACCGACCAGAAGCTGGCCCACAGCGACCCGGAGCAGGCCGCAGCGGCGAAGGCGCGGCGCGAGACGCTGACCGCGCTGTGCGAACGGTTGCAGGTCACCTACATGACCCGGCCGCGCAACGAGCATGCCAAGGCCGGCAACATCAACCACGCCTTTCATAAGACGTCCGGCGATCTGTTGCTGATCCTGGACGCCGACCATGTGCCCACCGTGGGCATCCTGAAGGCGACGGTCGGCTTCTTCCAGCAGGACCCCGGCCTGTTCCTGGTCCAGACCCCGCATTTCTTCGTCAATCCCGACCCGGTCGAATACAACCTCGGCACCTTCGAGCGGATGCCGAGCGAGAACGAGATGTTCTATTACTCGATCCAGCCCGGGCTGGACCGCTGGAACGGCTCCTTCTTCTGCGGGTCCGCCGCCATCCTGCGCCGCGCGGCGCTGGAGGAGGTCGGCGGCTTCAGCGGCGACACGGTGACCGAGGATTGTGAGACGGCGCTGGAGCTGCATTCGCGCGGCTGGCGCAGCGTCTATCTGCCGCGCCCGCTGATCGCCGGATTGCAGCCGGAGACCTTCGACAGCTTCATCGCCCAGCGGTCGCGCTGGACCCAGGGCATGATCCAGCTGTTCCTCCTGAAAAACCCGCTGCTGAAGCGCGGCCTGACAGTCTCGCAGCGGCTGTGCTACCTCAGCACCATGCTCTACTGGTTCTTCTGGTTCTGGCGGCCGATCTTCCTGCTGTCGCCGCTGTGCTATGCCCTGTTCGGGCTGGAGATCTACCGCATCAACCTGCCGGATTTCGGCTGCTTTGTCATTCCGCACGTCTTCGCCGCCGCCTTCCTGTCGCAGTTCCTGCATGGGCGGATGCGCTGGCCGCTGTTCTCGGAGCTGTACGAGTATCTGCAATCCTTCCACGTCTCCCGCGCGGCGCTGGCGACGCTGATCCGGCCGCGCGACCCGGTGTTCAAGGTGACCGCCAAGGGCCAGTCGGTGGAGGAGGACGGCTTCTCGCCGCTCGCCACCCCGTTCATCGTCACCACGCTGCTGCTGGCGGCCGGGCTGGCGGCCTGCGCGTGGCGCTATTCCATCTTCCCCGAACACCGGGCGGCCATCGTTCCGGTGGCGGTGTGGTGCTCGCTGAGCCTGCTGCTGGCGCTTGGCGGCCTCGCCGTCGTCTATGAGCGCAAGCGTGTCCGCCGGCAGGAACGCTTCACCGTCGACCGTTCCGCGGTTCTGAGGTTCGAGGATGGCACCAGCATCGACCTGACGGTCGCCGACGTGTCGGCCGGCGGCGTCGGGCTGATCGTCGACCCGAAATGGCGCGAGCTGCTGAGCCGGCCCGACCAGACGCCGGTGCTGACCATCGCCGCGACGGAGACGGAGGCGGCGACCACCACCGGCGTCCGTTTCTTCCGCATCGAGATGCGCAACGGCGAACTGGCGGTCGGCGCCGGCTTCGCCCCGCGCGACCGCCAGGACATCGTCGAGATGGCGCGCTTCGTCTTCGGCAACAGCGTCGGCTGGGACATTTTCCTCGACCGCAAGCGGGTGGCGGCACCGACCTTCTTCGGCGGTCTGCTGTTCTTCGCCACCCGCGTGGTTCCGCGGCTTGGCCATGTCCTGCTGGCCCTGCCCGGCGCGTTGCGCCGCATCCTGACCTTCCAGGCTCCGTAACGGCGATGGCGGTCCTGGGGAACCATACCGGCGGAGGCCGGCTGTTACGGGCGTCGCTGGCCTTGTTTGCGCTGCTGTCGCTGTGGGCCGGCTGGGCAGCGCCTGCGCTGGCCGCCGACCGCCGGGTGATCCCGCTGTCGAACCTGCGCGACGGCCAGCCGGAGGTCACGCTGCATGGCGAGACGGAGACGGTGGCGCTGCGCGCCGTCCTGCCGCCGGTGATCGGGCTGACCAGCGCCGTGCTGACGCTGACCTACGAGAACGGCATCGACATCCTGCCCGAAAAGGGGTCGATGTCGGTCTTCATCAACGGCTCTCCGGTGGCGGACCTGCCGCTCGCCGCCTTCCGCGGGCCGGTCAACGCCTCCATCACCCTGCCCGGCAGCCTGATCCGCCCCGGCGAGAACCAGATCGTCTTCCAGACCAGCGCCCAGCACCGCGCCATCTGCACGGTCCGCGGCACCTACGATCTGTGGGCGCGGGTCAACCTCGCCGCCTCGTCGCTGACGCTGATGTCCGACGGCGGCGTGCCGGAACCGGACCTCGCCATGGTGCGCCAGCTCCTGGCCTCCGCCGACCGCGCGCGGGAGCCGCTGGCCATCGTCCAGCCCGGCGGCGAGATCGACGCCGATCATCTCGGCTGGGGATCCATGGTGGCGCAGTCCTATGGCCTGCTGCTGGGCGACCAGACCCCGCGGGTGGTGGCGGTGCCGGTGAAGCCGGCCGGCAACGCCCCCAGCACTCCTCCGGGCACGCCAGCTCCGACGCTGGAAAGCCTGGCGCTGCCGGGCGGCAAGAACATCCTCATCGGCACCCGCGACCGCCTCGCCCCCCTGCTGGGCGAGGCGCGGGCCGCCGCCATCGCCGGACCGTTCCTCGGCGTTTATCCCTATGCGGCCAACAGGGGCGGCCCGGAGGGAAGCGGCGCCGGTGGTGGCTTCGTTGCCGTCGCCTCGGGCCGGACCCAGCAGGAGGTCGATCAGGCGGTGATGCGGCTGGCCGACGTGACCCGGCCGCTGCCGACCCAGACCGCGATGATCGTCACCGACGCCGCGGTCCCGGCCGCGCCGCCGGCCCCGCCGGTGCAAATGGAGGGGCGCTACCGTCTGTCGGACCTCGGCTTCCAGACGGTGCAGCACAGCGGCTACCGCTACACCGGGCGCTTCGGTCTGACCCTGCCGGCCGGCTTCGCCCCGGTCAGCGACCGCTCCATCCTGTTCCATGTCAACGCCGCGTTCGAGGGCAATCTCGGCCCCGGCGCGGTGCTGAACGTCCGGGTCAACGGCAAGCCGGCCGGCGCCATGGAGATCGACAAGCGTTCCAGCGGCATCATCGAGAATGGCGAGATGCCGCTGCCGATGGCGCTGTTCCGTCCCGGCCCCAACCTGATCGAGCTGGAGGCGGAGCTGCCGCCGGCCGGCGGCACCGACTGCGTCTTCGCGGTGCGGCGCCCGACCTTCACCCTGCTGGACAGCTCCAGCATCGAGATCCCCGGCTTCGCCCGTCTGGTCACGCTGCCGAGCCTGGGCGGCTTCGCCAATACCGCCTTTCCCTATGGCGGCACCGCCGGGGGCGAGCAGGCGCCGCCCTTCGATCTGGTGGTCGTCGGGCGCGACCCCGCCTGGTTCGGCGCCGCCTGGAGCCTGACCGCCAAGCTGGCGCAGCGGGCCGGCGACCTGATGGCGGTGGTGCCCTACATCGGCTGGGACGGGCTGCCGAACGACAATGCGCTGATCGTCGGCCCGGTCGCGGCGCTGCCGCAGGCCGTCTTCACCTCGGCCCCGCTGCCGGCCGACCGGCTGGCCGGGCTGTTGGAGGCCGGCGCCCTGATCGCTCAGGCCAAGGCCCGTGGCGAGCCGATGGCGGCGGCCGACCGCCGCGCCCTGGTCGACCGGCTGCGGCTGGGCTGGTCCGGCACTGCCGCCCGTCCGGGACCGGCGCGGGCGGGGACGATACCGCAGGGAATGGGGCAACCGATGGGCGTCGCGGGCTCGGCGCTGACCGCCGACGGCGGTGCGGCCAACCGCTGGCAGCGGATGGCGGGCGACGCCAAGGATCCGGCCGCCGCCGGGCGCGGCTGGGTGCCCGACTGGGCGCGGCGGCTGATGGGTGCGGCGGCGCGCTACATCAACAGCTGGACGGTGGAGGAGGCGCCGGTCGACGTGGTCGCGCTGACGGAGAATGCCGAAACCCTGCCGGAGGCGGCGCTGCTGCAATACCGCGCGCCGGGGGCCGAGCCGCTGACCTGGACGCTGCTGACCGCGGCGGATCCGCGCGCCGTCGACCGCGCCATGCGCAGCCTGGGCGAGGCCGGGCTGTGGGACAAGCTGCGCGGCGGCGGGGCGCTGTGGAGCAGTGCGGCGCCGGCCATCACCACGCTGGAGGTGTCGCGTCCCTACCAGATCATTCTCAATCCCTTTGACATCGGCAACCTGATCCTGATTCTGGCCCGCAACCTGTCGCAGCGGATCGAGCTTCTTTTCGCCCTGCTGCTGGGGACGGCGGTGGTGCTGACGGTCAGCATGCGCCTTCTGCTGAAGAGCGGGCATCGGGAACGGAGCGGGTCATGACGTCCCCTGTCGGAACATCGCGGCGCGGCATGCTGGTCGGGACGGCCGCCCTCGGGTTGGCTGCGGCCGTACCCGGCGCCTCGCGCGCGGCACCCTATGACGGGGCGGCGTGGCGCCGCTATGCCGAACGCTTCCTGCTGCCGGAAGGCCGCATCGTCGACACCGGCAACAAGGGCATCAGCCATTCCGAAGGGCAGGGCTACGGCATGCTGCTGGCGGTGGCGGGGGGCGACCGCGCCGCCTTCGACCGGCTGTGGGGCTGGACCCAGCGCGTGCTGATGGTGCGCGGCGACGGGCTGGTGGCGTGGCGCTGGACGCCCGACGGCGGGGTCGCCGACCGCAACAACGCATCCGATGGCGACATGCTGATCGCCTGGGCGCTGCTGCGCGCCGCCGAGACCTGGCAGGCGGAGGCCTACCGCACCGCCGCCGCCGCCATCGTCAAGGCGCTGGCCGCCGGGGTTCTGGTGGAGCAGGCCGGGCTGACCGTGCTGCTGCCCGGACGCGACGGCTTCCGCAAGGGCGAGACGCTGGTCCTCAACCCCAGCTACTGGATTTTTCCCGCCATCCGCGCCTTCGCCGCTCTGCCGGGGGGCGAGCGCTGGGGCAAGCTGTCGGATTCCGGGCTGGTTCTGCTGTCGAAGGCGCGCTTCGGCGGCTTCCAGCTGCCGCCGGACTGGATGACCCTGGACGCCGCCGGAACGGTTAGCATCGCCGACGGCTTCAAGAAACAGTATGGCTACGACGCCGTGCGGGTGCCGCTCTATCTGGCGATGGACGGCTATCGCGATCCCTATTACTTCCGCCCCTTCGCGACGCTGGCGACCAAGTTTGGCGGCTCGGCGGTTCCCGCCACCGTGTCGCTGCCGGGCGGCACCACCACCCAGGTGGCGGCGTCGGTCGGCATGCTGGCGGTCTACCGGCTGGCCTGCAAGCTGGCCGGGGCCGGCGATGCCGTGACGGTGCCGCCGCTGGCGCCCGACGAGGATTACTACTCCACCACCTTGGCCCATCTTTCCGCGCTGGCGGCGCAAAGCCTGGGGATCGATCCGTGACCCGTCCTCTCCTCCTTTCCGCCCTTCTCCTCGCCGGAATCGCCGCGGCAGGTGGGTCCGATGCCTGGGCGCAGTCGAACGGCGGCGCCCGCGCGCTGGCTCCCGGCGTGAAGGTGGAGGTGGCGCCGGCTCCCGGCAGCGGCTCCGCCCCCACCGCCGGCAAGGTGGACGAGACGGCGCTGCGCTATTACGCCCGCATCGGCGACGGCGAGCGGATGGAGGCGGAGATCGCCCGCCTGCGCGCGCTCGACCCCGGCTGGGAACCGCCCAAGGACCTGTTCGCGCCGCAGCCGACCGCTGCCGGCGTTGACGAGTCGCCGTTCTGGACTTTGGTGTCGGCCGGCAAGGTGGCGGAGGCACGGGCCGCCATCGCCGAACAGCGGCGCAAGTCGCCGTCCTGGCAGCCGTCCGACAAGCTCCTCCAGGAACTCGACCTCGCCGAGAGCGCCGGGCGCATCCGCTCGGCCAGCGACACCAAGCGCTGGCAGGAGGTGGTCGATGCCGCCGCCGCCCAGCCGGAGGCGGTGGCCTGCAACCGGCTCGACAATGCCTGGCGTCTGGCGGAGGCCTATGCCGAGCTGAAGCAGACCGACCGCGCCTTCGACACCTACAAGACCATCGTCACCACCTGCCCCAAGGCGAAGGAGCGGCGCGACACCATCTTCAAGGCGTCGCGCCATCTCAGCCCGGAGCGGCTGCGCGAGCTGTCGGCGCTCGGCGCCACCGCCAACCCGGCGACGGGAGAAGACTACTCCGCCGTCCGCAGCGCCGAGGCGGAGCTGGAGACCGGCCGCCTGCTGGAGCGCTTGGGGAACGCCAAGCCCGGCGCCCTGTCGGCGGGCGACCTGTCGCGCGTCCAGGGCATCGTCCGCGACAAGCAGGACGCCGACGGCGCCATCGCGCTCGGCTGGTATTTCCAGAAGCAGAAGAATTTCGCAGAAGCGCAGAGCTGGTTCACCCAGGCCAACGAGTGGACGCCGTCGGACAAGGCGGCGGAAGGGCTGGTGCTGGCTTACAACGGGTTGGGCGACAAGGCGCAGGCCCGTGCCGCCGCTGCCCCCTGGAAGGGCAAGTCGAGCCGCATCGACCAGGCGCTGAAGGCGGTGGATCCGCCGCGCGGCCCCGCCGGCCCCGGTGGCGGGCGCACCGCACCGCAGGGCCCGAGCGAGCTTGACCGCGCCCTGGCCCGCCACGACTTCGCCGCGTGCATCAGCATCATCCGCGGCACCATCGCCAGAAGCGGCCCGACCGCCGCTCTGTTGCAGCAGCGTGGCTGGTGCCTGCTGGAGCTGAAGCGCCCGTCGGAGGCCGAGGCCGCCTTCGCCGAGGCGCAGACGCTGGCCGCCCGCGAACCGGCAAAAGGCGGGGCTTCGGCGACCGGAGCAGCGGCCGGAAAGGCGGGCAGCCGCAGCCCCGCCGCATCGGGCCTGCCGCAGACGGCGACGCCGGCCCAGGAGAACGCCTACGGGCAGGCCATCGCGCGGCTGGCGACCGGCGACGTGACCGGCCTGACCCGCGACCTGCCGCGCGCCAACCTGACCCCGACGCAGCGGGCGGAAATCCGCGCCTCGCTGATGGCGACGGAGGCCGGCCGGGCGCTGGAGGACAAGCGCTACAACGACGTGCTGCGCCTGCTCGACGCCCGCAAGGAGCTGGAGCCGGAGCCGCGTAACCTCGGCATCGTGCGCGGCTGGGCGCTGTACAACCTGATGCGCTATGACGAGGCCTATGTGCAGTTCAAGTCCATCGACGACCGGCTCAGTACCGAGGAATCGCGCGAAGGCCTCTCCACCGCCTGGAAGACGATCTACCATGACTGGTAAGGAAGCCCCGATGGCCGTTATGCGGATGGCCCCGACTCCCATGCGCCGGACCGCAGGGCGCGCCGCGCTGTGGACGGCGCTGGCGGCGGCCACGCTGCTGACCTCCGGCTGCGCCGGCTGGGTCCGCGACAACCTGACCCAATCGGCCACCCCCTGGCGCCGCATCCAGCCGGCGGCGCTGCCGGTGACCCTGCCGGACAGCCGCGACTTTCCCATCGTCGCCGCCCGCATGCGCGACACCGGCACGGTCTACAAGACCTACAACGTGGCGCTGGGCAACCCGACCTCGCTGGCCGGGGAGAACCGCCTGACCGTGGACGTGCAGACCCTGCCGGACAGCCTGTTCGGGGCCCTGGTCCAGCCGCCGCGCGTCTTCCCGGTGCCGCTCTACACCATGGAAACGCTGACGGTGACGACCCGTCGCGAGTTTCCCGACATGAAGGTGAAGGTCGCCGACGGCGCCCGCCGCAACCGCTACGGCGACTACGACTACGCCACCGCCCAGGACGCGGTGAACAGCTGCGTGCTCGCCTGGCAGCTGATCACCGACCACAAGCGGATGCTGCCGGAACGGATCGAGGCGGTGCGGCTGGAATACCGGGTCTGCGGCGTCGGCTCCGACATCCGCGCCCTGCTGGCCCCCTTCGACGGACTGACCCTGACCCTGCCGGAGACGATCCTGGAAGCGCAGGATCTGGGGGGGCTGTAGCCCCGGTGGCGGTCGCGGGTTTCGCTGGTCGGGATCAGCGGGGCTGGATCGTGCTGCCCCCTGGCGCACCCACGACCATCCGCTTCCCCTTCCTGCACTTCCTCGAAAAGTGAGGCGTCCTCACGCCGCCTGCGCCGTCCGCTCCCGCAACCGCTGCTCCAGCGCCCGCCAGCGCGGCTCGACCGCCTCCAGCGCGCGCTGCTTGACCGGGCCGAAGCCGCGAATTTCCTGCGGCAAGACCGCCAGCTCCACCGCGGTGGCGAGCCGGTCGGCAGACAGCCGCTCGGCGATCTCCGCCACCGTCGCCTCATAGCGGGCGACTAGGGCGCGCTCCATCTTCCGCTCCGCCGTATAGCCGAACGGGTCGAGCGCCGTGCCGCGCAGACGTTTCATCGCCGCCAGCCCACGGAATACCGGCAGGATCCAGGCGCCGAGCGCCATCTTGCGCGGCTCGCCATAGCCGTTGGTGTCGCGCGACAGCAGGGGAGGGGCGAGGTGGAAGACCGGCTTCCAATCGCCCTCGAACCGCTCCTTCAGGCTTTTGGCAAAGGCCGGATCGCTGTGCAGGCGGGCGACCTCATACTCGTCCTTGTAGGCCATCAGCGTGAAGGCGCTGCGCGCCACCGCTTCCGCCAGCGCGGTCGATCCGGGGGCGACGCGGGTCTCCGCCTGCCGCCCCCGCTCCACCAGCGCGCGGTAGCGGTCGGCATAGGCGCGGTCCTGATAGTCGGCCAGGAACGCCGCCCGCCGCTCGACGATGCTGGCCAGATCGGTGGCGGGCGCTTCCTCCTCCGCACCCAGCGTCGCCAGCAGCTCCGGCCGGTGAGCGGCGAGGCGGCCGAAGGCGAAGGCGCGCAAATTGGCGGGCACGCCGGTGCCGTTCAGCTCGATGGCGCGGGTCAGCGCCTCCAGCCCGACCGGCAGCAGCCCCTTCTGGAAGGCGACGCCCATCAGGAAGACGTTGGCGAGGATGCTGTCGCCGAACAGCGCGGTGACCACCCGGTTGGCGTCCACCACCTCGACCCGCTCGGGTCCGGCGGCACGGCGCAAGCTGCGCAGCAGCGATCCGGCATCGGGCAGTTTGCTGCCGTCACGGGTGAAGGCGCCGGTCGGGGCGACATGGGCGTTCGCCACCACCCGCGTGCGGCCCAGCCGCACCGTCTTCAGCGCGTCGGGCGAGGCCGCGACCACCGTGTCGCAGGCCAGCACCAGCTGCGCCTGTTTCGGGTCGATCCGCGCCTGATTGAGCCGTGCCGCGTCACCTGCCACCCGCAGATAGCTGTAGACCGCACCGCCCTTCTGCGCGAATCCCATGAAGTCGAGCACCGAGGACGCCTTGCCCTCCAGATGCGCCGCCATCGCCAGCACCGCGCCGATGGTGACGACGCCGGTGCCGCCGACGCCGACGATGAGGATTTCCGCCGGGTCGTCTGTGCTGGAAAAATGCGGCAGCGGCAGCGCCGCCAGATCGTCGGCGAAGCGGGCGGCGACGCTGTCGGGGTTCGGCTTGCGCAAGGTTCCGCCGACCACCGAGACGAAGCTGGGGCAGAAACCGTCGGCGCAGGAATAGTCCTTGTTGCAGCTGGACTGGTCGATCTGCCGCTTCACGCCGAATTCGGTCTGCTTCGGCTGTACCGACAGGCAGTTCGACTTCTTGCCGCAATCGCCGCAGCCTTCGCAGACCAGATCGTTGATCACCATGCGGCGCGCCGGGTCGGCCATGGTGCCGCGCTTGCGCCGGCGGCGCTTCTCGGCGGCGCAGGTCTGTTCATAGACGATGGCGGTGACGCCGGGAATCTCGCGCATCTCGCGCTGGACGGCGTCGAGATCCTCGCGGTGATGCACGGTGGTGAAGGGCGCAAGGCCGCTGCGGCTGTCGTACTTCTCCGGCGCGTCGCTGACCACGGCGATGCGGGTGATGCCTTCCGCCGCCAGCTGGCGGGTGATGGCGTCGACGGAGATCGGGCCGTCCACCGGCTGGCCGCCTGTCATGGCGACGGCGTCGTTGAACAGGATCTTGTAGGTGATGTTGATTTTGGCGGCCACCGCCTGCCGGATCGCCAGCAGGCCGGAATGAAAATAAGTGCCCTCGCCCAGATTCTGGAAGATGTGCGGGCGCTTGCTGAAGGGCGCCTGCCCGATCCAGCTGACGCCCTCGCCGCCCATCTGGCTGAGGCCCACCGTGTCGCGGTCCATCCACGACGCCATGAAATGGCAGCCGATGCCGGCCATCGCCTTGCTGCCCTCCGGCACCTTGGTCGAGCTGTTGTGCGGACAGCCGGAGCAAAAATAGGGCGTGCGCGGCAGGGCGGGGGCGGTGGGTGCTTCGCCCGGCAGCAGATCCGCCAGCCGGGCGGAAAAGTCGCGTTCCGGGAAACGGTGGCGGATGCGCTCCACCAGCGCTTTGGCGACGATCCAGGGCCGCAGTTCGCCGGTGGCGGGCAGGAGATGGGCGCCGAACTCGTCGGTCTTGCCGACGACGGCGCGCGGCCGCTCGCCGGCCGGCAAATGGAACAGCAGGTCCTTCAACTGGCCCTCGACGACCGGCGCCTTCTCCTCGACCACCAGAATCTCTTCCGAGCTGCGGGCAACGGTCAGGGCGAAGTCGGGTTCCAGCGGCCAGGACAGGCCGATCTTGTGGACCGACAGCCCGATCTCCGCCGCCTCCGCCGGGCCGATGCCCAGCAGGCGCAACGCCTCCATCAGGTCGAGATGCGCCTTGCCGGTGGTGACGATGCGCAGCCAGCCCGCAGCCCCTAGGACAGTGCGGTCGATCCGGTTGACGCGGGCGAAGGCCTTCACCGCCGCGATTTTGGCGGCCAGCCGCTCCTCGATGGCGAGGCTGGGCAGGTCGGGCCAGCGGTAATGCAAGCCTCCCGGCGGCGGATCGAACGCCACCGGCAGGAAGCCGCGCTCCAGCGACGGCAGCCGGACGGTGGCCGAGCTTTCCACCGATTCCGAGATCGCCTTGAAGCCGACCCACGCCCCGGAAAAGCGCGACAGGGCGTAACCATAGAGGCCGAAATCGAGATACTCGCGCACGCCCGACGGGTTCAGCACCGGCATCGACCACGCGATCATCGCAAGGTCGCTCTGGTGCGGCATGCTGGAGGACACGCAGCCATGGTCGTCGCCGGCCACCGCCAGCACCCCGCCGCGCGGCGAGCTGCCATAGGCGTTGGCATGCTTCAGCACGTCGCCGGAGCGGTCCACCCCCGGCCCCTTGCCGTACCACATCCCGAACACGCCATCGACGGTGGCCTCGCCGGAGGATTCGACCTGCTGGGTGCCCATGACGGCGGTGGCGCCCAGATCCTCGTTCACGCCGGGGACAAAGGTGATGGCGTTGGCATCGAGATGCCCTCTAGCCTGCCACAGCGCCTGATCCAGCCCGCCCAGCGGCGAGCCGCGATAGCCGCTGACGAAGCCGGCGGTGTTCAGCCCCGCCCGTCGGTCGCTCTCCGCCTGGAGCAGCAGCAGGCGGACCAGCGCCTGGGTGCCGGAGAGATAGACTTGACCCTCGGCCCGGCCATATCGGTCGTCCAGGCGATAGCTCCGGTCGATCTCCGCCCGCTCCGCCGTCCCCTGCTCCGGCCGCAGACCTTTCGGCATGCCGTCCATCTCTCGTCCCCTCGGATTTCTTTTCTGGGGACAAGTCTGCGCCTTTCGCAGGCAAATGATTTTGCGGGTTGGCCGGGGATCGGGGGTGTTCGGAAAATCCTGTTGCGGATTATTGGTGGACTCAGCGAAATTTTTGCGCGGCACCGGCGCGTCCGGGCGGGGCTACCCCCGCAGGGCGGCGCGGCGGTCGGCCCGCATCAGGGCGGCCCCGCGTTCGGCGATCATCACCGTCGGCGTGTTGGTATTGCCGGAGGTCAGCGTCGGCATCACCGAGGCGTCGATCACCCGGAGGCCGCGCACGCCGCGCACCCGCATCTCGGCATCGGTGACAGCGGTGGCATCGTCCGCGCCACCCATCCGGCAGGTGCCGACCGGGTGGAAGATGGTGGTACCGATGTCGCCGGCGGCCCGTGCCAGTTCCTCCTCGCTCTGGTAACTGGGGCCGGGCTTGTATTCCTGCGGGTGGTAGGGGGCCAGCGCCGGCTGCGAGACGATGCGCCGGGTCAGCGCCAGCGCCTTGGCCGCCTTCGCCCGGTCGGCCGGATCGGACAGGTAGCAGGGGGCGATGGCCGGGTTGGCGCGGTGATCGGCGCTGGTGATGCGGGTCCAGCCGCGCGACGCCGGGCGCAGGTCGCAGACGCTGGCGGTGAAGGCGGGGAAGCCGTGCAGCGGATCGCCGAACTTCTCCAGCGACAGCGGCTGCACATGATATTCCAGGTCGGCGCTTTCGACCTCCGGCGACGATTTGGCGAAGACGCCGAGCTGGCTGGGCGCCATGGTCAACGGCCCCTTGCGGAACAGCGCATATTCCAGCCCCATCATCGCCTTGCCGAACAGGTTGCCCGCCCGCTTGTTCAGCGTGACGATGCCGTCGACCTTGTAGATCATGCGCAGTTGCAGATGGTCCTGCAAATTGGCGCCGACGTCCGGCGCGTCCAGCACCACCGGAATGCCGAGCGACGTCAGATGCGCCGCCGGGCCGATGCCGGAGCGCTGGAGGATCGCCGGGCTGCCGATGGACCCGGCGGCCAGCACCGTCTCGATCCTGGAGGTCGCCCGCGCCGGCTGTCCGTTCACGGTGAAGCGGATGCCGGTGGCGCGGCCGTCGGCGATCTCCACCCGGTCGATGGCCGCATCGATGGCGAGCTTCAGGTTCGGGCGGTCGAGGGCAGGGCGCAGGAAGGCCTTGGCGGCGCTCCAGCGGATGCCGCCCTTCTGGTTCACCTCGAAACTGCCGACGCCCAGATTGTCGCCGCGGTTGAAATCGTCGTTGCGGGGAATGCCGACCTGCCGGGCCGCCTCGGCGAAGCGGTCGAGGAGGTCCCAGCGCAGCCGCTGCCGCTCCACCCGCCATTCGCCGCCGCTGCCATGCATCTCGTCGGCGCCGCGCCAGTAATCCTCGCTGCCCTTGAAGACCGGCAGCACCTCCTTCCAGCTCCAGCGGCTGTCGCCGGTGAGAGCGGCCCATTCGTCGTAGTCGCGCGCCTGCCCGCGCATGGCGATCATGCCGTTGATCGACGAGCAGCCGCCCAGCACCTTGCCGCGGGCGTAATGGATGCTGCGGCCGTTCAGCCCCGGCTCGGCCTCCGTCTTGAAACACCAGTCGGTGCGCGGGTTGCCGATGCAGAACAGGTAGCCGGCGGGGATGTGCAGCCAGATCCAGCTGTCCTTGCCGCCGGCCTCCAGCAGCAGCACCGAGACGTCGGGATCGGCCGACAGCCGGTTGGCCAGCACGCAGCCGGCCGTGCCGCCCCCGGCGATGATGTAATCGAAGCTGCCGAAGTCGAGCACGCCTGCCATCCCGTCCGCCATCCGCGTCCCTCCCGAGGGATCTGTTGATTTGTCAGGCATATTAGATTGCTGACCGGGCGGACGATCCAGCGAAATTTCGCCGCAGCGGGATCCGTCGCCGCGGACTCCCCGCTCACTCCGCCCTCTTACTCGGCCATCCGCCGCCGCTCGCGCTCCGTCAGCAGATCGACGAAGGCCCGCACCTTGGTCGGGCGGAAACGGGCGGCCGGGAAGACGGCGTGGATGCCGCCCGGTGGCAGGCTCCAGCCCGGCAGGATGCGGACGAGCCGGCCGGACGCCAGATCGTCGGCCACGCAATAGTCCGGCAGGACCGACAGCCCGGCCCCCTCGCGCACCGCCTCGCGCACGGCGAAGGTGGCGTCCAGCGCGATGGATGCCCGCGGCGACACCGTGCGCACCTCGCCGGTCGCGGCGGTGAACTGCCAGCTCAGCGGGTTGCGCAGCACCGTGTTGGCGACGAAGGGCAGGGCGGCGATGTCGTCCGGCCCGGCGTCCTTGCCAACTCCCTCGCCGATCCGGGCGCCCAGGGCCGGGGTGCCGACCAGAAGCTGGCGGAAGCTGCCGAACTGGCGGGCCTGGAGGCTGGTGTCGGCCAGCCAGCCGACGCGGATGGCGAGATCGAAGGTGCCGCCGACGAGGTCGAGCGACTGGTCGGACAGGGCCATGTCGGCCTTGCAGGCAGGGTGGGCGGCGACGAAGGCGGCGATGGCCGGAACGACCACCGCGACCCCGTAATCGAACGGCGCGGTCAGCCGCAGCAGCCCGGACGGCGCGGCCGCGGTCTCCGCCAGCTCGCCGAAGGCATCCTCGGCCTCGCGCAGGATCACGACACAGCGGCGGTGGAAGGCCATGCCGGCCTCGGTTGGCCGCACCTTGCGGGTGGTGCGGACCAGCAGGCTGGCGCCGACCTCCTCCTCCAGCTTCGCCACCTGCTGGCTGACCACCGCCTTGGTGATGCCCAGCCGCGCCGCCGCCGCGGTGAAGGAACCGGTCTCCACCACCGCGGCGAAATAGGCGATGCGGTTCAGATGCCTGGGGTCGCTCATCGGACGCCTGACGATTGTTTGCCGATGGCATACGATATGTCGGTTTTGTGCCGGCTACCCAGCACAATCGGCCGGGGTTAAGGTCATCCCCATCGCCCCACCGCCAGCCACGGATGCTTTTCATGAGCCGGACCAGGACCGTCACCTATCTGTTCGACCCGCTCTGCGGCTGGTGCTACGGCGCTTCGCCGGCAATCGCGACGCTGTCGGATGTCGAAGATCTCGTACTGGAACTGCTGCCGACCGGCCTGTTTTCCGGCGCGGGCGCCCGGCCCCTGGACGACGGCTTCGCCGCCCATGCCTGGGCCTACGACCAGCGCATCCACGCCCTGACCGGGCAGGTCTTCAGCGAGCGCTACCGCACCGATGTCCTGGGCGACCGGAGCCAGCGGATCGACAGCGGTCCGGCGACGCTGGCCCTGACGGCGGTGGCGCTGACCGCGCCCGACCGCGAGTTCGCGGCGCTGGCCGCCATCCAGTCGGCGCGCTATGCCGACGGGCTCGACATCACCGCGGCGGCGACGCTGACCGACATCCTGACCGGCCTGGGCCTCGATGCCGCCGCGTCGCTCTTCGCCGAGGGGGCGGCTGAGGGGATGGGCGAGCTGACGGTCGCCGACGCCGCGCGGGTGGAGCGCGGCCGGCAGCTGATGGCCGCCTACCGCGCCAGCGGCGTGCCGACCCTGCTGTTCGACGACGGGTCGCACCGGCGCAAGCTCGATTCCGAAATCCTCTTCTCCAAGCCCGGCCGGCTGGCCGCCATTCTCAGCGCCGGCTGACGGCGAACACCGAACCCGCACCGACCTCGAGGACATCGACGATGATCACACGCAGGGACCTCCTTGCCACCACTGCGCATGGCCTGACGCTGGCGGGGGCCGTAACCCTCCTGGCTCCGGCCGGCGCGCTTGCCGCCACGGCGACGCCGTCGGCCGCTCCGCTGGGCTGGCAGGCATTTCCGGCCGGTGACAGCGGCTTCTTCCGCGCTCCGGTCCTGCTGTCCGGCAGCCGCGAAGCGATCCTGATCGACGGCGGCTTCACCCTGTCCGACGGCAAGGCGCTGGCCGAAGGCATCAAGGCGACCGGCAAGACGCTGACGACCGTCTATGTCAGCCAGAGCGATCCCGACTACTATTTCAGCCTGGGTCCCGTGCGGGGGGCCTTCCCCGATGCCCGCATCGTCGCCGCCCCGGCCACCGTCGAGGCGATCAAGGGCAATGTCGAAAAGAAGCTGGCGGTCTGGGGACCGTCCTTGAAGGAGAACGGCCCGCAGACCCTGGCCGATGTGGTGATGCCGCAACCCTTCGACGCTGCCGCGCTGACACTGGAAGGCCAGACCATCGAAATCGTCGATGTCCAGGGGATGGCGAACCGCCGGTACCTGTGGGTGCCGTCGCTGCGCGCCGTCTTCGGCGGCGTGCTGGTGACGTCGGGATTGCATGTCTGGACCGCCGACACCCCGACGGCGGAGGCGCGGGCCGCCTGGGTGAAGGCGCTGGACGCCATGGCCGCCCGCGATCCGGCCGTGGTGGTCGCTGGCCATGCCGCGCCAGGTGCCGCACCCGATGCGACCGCCATCGCCTACACCAAGGCCTATCTCCTGGCCTTCGAGGAGGAGCTTGCCAAAGCGAAGACGAGCGCCGATCTGATCGCCGCCATGAAGCGGCGCTACCCCAGCGCCGAAAAGGCAATCTCGCTCGAAATCGGTGCCAAGGTGGCGATCGGCGAGATGAAGTGGGGCTGACGCCCCACCGTCTCCTGCCACCCCGCTTTCACTTCCGGTTCACCAGCGCCACGCCGCAGACCGCCACGGCCATGCCGGCCAATGCGGCGACGCCCAGCTTCTCGCCGAACAGCACCCAGGCGACCAGGGCCGTCACCGGCGGGGTCAGGTAGAACAGGCTGGCGACCTTGGCCGCCGCACCGCGGCGGATCAGGGCGAACAGCAGGAAGATGGCGCCGACCGACAGCACGAAGCACAGCCACAACAGGGCGAAGATGAACTCGCCCGTCCACTGCACCTGCATCGTCTCGGTCAGCGGGGCAACCACCGCCAGCACGACAGCGGTGGCGGCATACTGGATGGCGGTGCCGCTGCGCAGGTCCATGCCGCCGCCATGGCGCTTCTGGTACAGCGTGCCGAGCGTGATCCCGACCAGCGCCGCCATGGCATAGCCGATGCCGATCAGGTGCTCGGTGTCGACCGACAGCTTCTCGCGCACCACAAGACCGACGCCGGCAAGGCCAAGCAGCAGGCCGACCCATTGCCGGCCGCTGACCCGTTCGCCCAGCAGCGGGCCGGACAGGGCGGCGGTCAGCAGCGGCTGGATACCGACGATCAGCGCGGTGACGCCGGCCGGCAGCCCATGGGCGATGGCAAGGAAGACGCCGCTGAGGTAGACGCCGTGCACCAGCAGCCCGGCCAGCGCGATCCGCCCGGCGGTCGCCCAGTCCTTGGGCCAGGGTGCCCGGCTCGCCAGCGCCACCAGCGCCAGCACCACGGCGACCAGCCCCAGCCGGATCAGCAGGAAGGTCAGCGGCTCCACATAAGGCAGGCCGTATTTCGCGCCGATGAAGCCGGTGCTCCACAGCAGCACGAAAAGGCCCGGCATCAGGCGCAGCCAGCTCTGGCCGCCCGTCGCGGTCCCGCCCATCTCCAAAATCCTTCCCCGTCCGGTCAGCTCACCGCCGGAACGGCCGGAGACGACTGGGTCGGCTGGCGGCGCGCTTCGGCGACCGCCTGGATGTGGGACTGCAAATCCGCGTCCTTCTGCACCAGCCGGCGGAAATCCTTCTCATCCAACACGAGCAATTGGCAATAGCCCAGCGCCCGCACGTCTGCATTGCGCCGCTGGCGGGACAGGAGCGCCATCTCGCCGAAGAAGTCGCCGGTGCCGAGTTTCACCGGCTCCGCCAGCATCGGCACCAGCACCTCGACCGCCCCCGATGCGATGAAAAACATGGCGTCGCCGCGGTCGCCCCTGCGCACGATGGTCTCGCCCGGCAGCGCCAGCTGGGCGCGCAGCAGCGTGGCGATGGTCGCCACCCGCTCCGCCGGCAGTTCGGCGAACAGCGGCACCCGGCGCACCAGCTCCGCCACGTCGAAGCGGACATCCAGCTTCGGCAGCCGTTCCAGCGCCCGGCGGCGTTGTTCCAGATCGCGCTCCAGGTCGGTCAGCACCTCCTGGCTGATGATCGATTCGGCGTGCATGGCGCGGTATTCGGCATGCTCCAGCCGCAGCGCGGCCCGGCCGACATAGCGGCTTTGCAGCACCACCGCATAGTCGGGATATTGCAGCTTCAGGGCCGACAGCGCCTGCTCGACGATGCCCAGCCGGCCGACCAGCATGCCCTCCAGCACGAACGCCACCTCCTGGCCCAGCACGCGGGCCAGCCGGTCGCGGGTAAAGGCCAGCAGCTCGCGCAGCACCGTGCGCACGGCGACCAGCACCTCGAACCGCATCGACAGGCGTCGGGCCAGCGGGCCGTGGATGCCGAAGCGGCGTTGCAGCCAGCTGGCGGTCCGCATCCAGGGCGAGAAGGCGATGAACGGCTCCTCGAAGGCGCGATAGCCGTTGCGGCCCTGGCTCTTGACCGCGTCGAGCAGGCGCCCGCTGCGGCCGGCCAGCATCTCCATCACCGCGCGCGACACCACCCCTTCGGAGAAGTGGGCGTAATAAAGTTCTTCCTCGCGGTTCACCAGGATGACGAGGCCGATGGTGACGCGGTCCTCGTCGGTCAGCTTGGCCTCCTCCTGGCTGTCGCGGTCGATCTTCTTCAGCCGCTCCTCGTAGCGGGCGATCATCACGTCCTTGACCGCGCCATCCACCTCATAGGTCTGGGCGACGGCGGAGACGCGGTCGCGGATGCTGTCGGTGGACAGCGCCAGCGCCCGGTTGCGCATGGCGCGCTCCACCGGCGTCAGCTCGTCCAGCTTCAACAGGCTGATCAGCCAGCGCAGCGTGGTGCCGTTGACGAACAGCGTGACGAAGACGAAGCCGGTGACCATCACGGCGATGAAGCTCTGGAGCTTGTCGGGCACCCGGAAATTCTCGGTCACCGCCAGGGCCAGCGTCAGCGACACCGCCCCGCGCATGCCGCCCCACAGCATCACCGACTTGTAGGAATTGCTGACCTTCTGCGCCAGCCCGGCCCAGGACAGCACCGGCAGCAGCCCGAACAGCACCACCGCCCGCGCGGCGAAGGCCGCCAGCACCACGACCACCACCAGCCCGACCTCCGCCCAGCCGGCGTCGGCCAGCAGGCGCGGCACCAGGATGGCGGTCAGCAGGAAGATCATGGAGTTGGCCCAGAAGCCCAGCTGCTGCCAGACATGCTCCATGGCGCCCCAGGTGGCGGGGGAGATGCGGGTGCGCCCGACCGAGCCGATGACCAGCGCCGAGGTCACCGTCGCGACCACGCCCGACGCGCCGACATAATGGTCGGCCAGCACATAGGACAGGTAGGCCAGCGCCACCGTCAGCGTGATCTCCGCCATCGGCTGGTTGCGCACCGGCTCCACCAGCATGCAGACGATGCGGCCGCAGACATAGCCGGTGACGACGCCGCCGGAGAAGTCGCGCAGGAAATCCACCGCCGCCGCCGCCGCCCCGCCGTGGGAGGTGCGGGTCAGCATTTCCAGCAGCAGGGTGAAGAGCGCGATGGCCGCGGCGTCGTTCAGCAGGGCTTCACCCTCGACCAGCGTGGTCAGCCGCCTTGGTGCACCGAGGTCGCGGAAGATGCCGATCACCGCCGCCGGGTCGGTGGAGGCGACGATGGCGCCCAGCAGCAGGCAGGCGACCAGCGGCAGCGGGGTGAACAGGTTGACGGCATAGCCGACGGCGAAGGTGCAGACGAAGACCGCCACCACCGCCATCAGCAGGATCGGCCCCAGATCCTCGAACAGCCGCCGCACATCGACCGCCAGCGCCGTCTCGAACAGCAGGATCGGCAGGAAGACGTGCAGAAGCACGTCCGACGAGACGTCCAGTTCGGCCAGCGAATTCAGGAAATCGTGCAGCGGATCCTTGCCCGGTCCGGCGAAGGTCTGGATCACGGCCCCCAGCGCCACGCCGACGCCGGCCAGCAGCACCGTGTAGGGCATCTGGAAGCGGGCGGCGAGAGGCGGCAGGAAACTGACGAGGGCGAGAAGCCCGGCAACGCCGAGGACTTGAATGACGATGTCGTGCATGGTTCCACGGAACGGCTGCGGCGTGGGCTGCACGGTATCGCCGCACTGTGGCGGGGGCAAGGCCATGGGCCGCAGATTCCTGCGGCAAAAATGGTCCGCAGCGATGCGCCGGCCGCGAGCAGGGGGTCATCCCGCTCCGACGTATTCCCCCTCCCGTTATCCGGCGCTCACCGCCAGCCGCCGTCCTTCGTCAGGCCGGACAGGATGTCCGACAGGATGGCGTGGGTGGCGCGGGCGGCGGCCGACATCGGCCGTCCGGCGGCATGGGCCAGCAGGATGCTGCGGTCGATCTGCGGGTCGGCGATGGGCAGGCCGGTCAGCCGCTCCGCCGCCACGCCGTGGCGCGCCACCCGGTCCGACAGCACGGTATAGCCGCAGCCTTCCGCCACCAGCGCCTTGATCTGCTCCAGCGCGTCGATCTCCAGCGCCACGGTGACGCTTGCCCGCGCCAGCAGGGCGGCATGCTCCACCTCCTCGCGCACGCCGTGCGGCCGGCCGGGCAGGATCAGCGGCAGGGAGAGCGCCTCGGCGAAGGGGATGGCGCTGCGGCCACGCAGCAGCGGGTCGTCGGCCGGCCCGACCAGATGCAGTTTCTCTCGCGCCACCAGTTGGGTCTCCAGCCCGCCCATCTCCTTGGTGCCGAACACCAGCGCGAGGTCGAGCTGCCCCGACAGCACCCATTCCAGCATGTGGCCGGACAGCCCCTCGACCACCCGCAGGCGGATTTGCGGGTGGGTGCGCCGCACCGCCAGCGCCAGCGGCACGGTCAGCACCGGCCCCAGCGAGGTCGGGATGCCGACGGTCGCCGGACCTGCCGGCACCGCCTCCACCGCCCTCACCTCGTCGCGCAGCCCGTCCATCTGGCCGATCAGCGCCGCCGCCCGCTGCGCCAGCCGCCGCCCGCTTTCCGTCGGCACCACGCCACGCGCCGTGCGCAGCACCAGCTGGCAGCCGAAATCCTCCTCCAGCCGCTTCAGATGCAGGCTGAGCGCCGGCTGCGCCACCCGCAGCACATCCGCCGCGCGGGAGATCGAGCCATGCTCGACGATGCCCAGGAAATAGCGAAGCTGCCGCACATCCATCCCGCCGGAACCCCTGCCGTCCATACCGTGGCGCTATGAAAGGGGCGGCAGGGATCGTGTGTCAATATGGGGCGCCCTGTGCCGACAAAGTCGCGTTCCGTGCAATGCCGCGGCCCGCGGTCGCCCGCCCCTGTCGTTCAGGAGGCGACGGCGGCCAGCATCCGGAGCGTCTTCAACCCCTTCGGCTTGTCGGGTGCGACGATGTCCTTGTGGATGCAGCCGATCACGGACTTGATGACGTCCGTCTTGTTGAGTGCCGTGGCTTCCACGACCGTTTCCAGTTCGCGCGACATGGTCGGGGTGATCTTCATCGACAGCCGCCGCCTCGCCGAACCGCGTCCGGTCTTCGGTGCACCCTCGAAGAACGCCCTGGTTTCGTCGAGGCTGTCGGCAAGCTGGCGAGACAGTGTCCGGTCGGCGGCGTAGCGGTTGATGTAATACATCAAAAGCGGCTTGCGGAACTCGGTCGTCAGGCCCGGATCGATGCGATAGGCGGCGAGATCGAGAGCGTCGGTGTAAACCGACGGCAGGTTGGCCTCTATGGAAATCGTGGCCCTGTCATAGGCGGCCTTGATCGCCGGGGTCGACTGCGGCGGAGTGGCGACGACCGCACCGCACCTGTCGCAGACGGCGACGAGGATGTTCTGCGCCACGCCCTTGCCGTTGTCGAACGGAACGTCGCGCAAGGCGAAGGTGGTCGTCGTCAGCCCGTCCGTTTCGCAAACGGCTTTGCTCTTGTCGCCTTCACGGTAGATCTTCACGACGGCACCTCATTGATGGACGCTGATAAAGACCGTGTCGGGATCCACGAAGTAGAACTTGATGTACCAGCTCCGATGTCTGACGATGTTGACCTCGATGCTTGGGTCCCTGTGGTGGGGGCTGAGGCTGTGATCGTTGCCCCTGGCGCTTTTCAAGACCTGAATGACGTGCTCGGCGGTAACCGCACCCATCTGGAGCAGGTTCTTCGTGTCGATCGCAGTTCGGGCTTCGTGCTGAAACGTCCCCTCCTTCAAAGCCTTGATGACCTTGGGCTTCACCGTCGACCACCCCACCGGCACCCTCCAACAATATACGATAATCTTCGTACGCTTCAAGCGTGCCGGAGTCGGCTCTTGCGACCGAGAATCGGTCAAGGGAGGGACATTTGCAAGCTCAACGCACGGCTGTGTGGCGGGCAAGATAATCACGTCGAGCGATGGCGGACGTTCTGGCCGGCGCCCTGAGGCCGCCCCCCTCTTGATCGCCGCAATTCCGTTAACCATTTACCCATCAGGCACCGGACGGTCGCGCATTCGCGGATTGTCAGGGGCGCCGTTCCGCGCCGGATGACTGGGCGGAAGACCATGGAAACGGAGTGCCGGATGGACTTCGGTCAATTCACCGATCGTGCGCGCAGCGTCATTCAGGCCGCGCAGATCGCCGCCCTTGCCGAGCGGCATCAACAGCTTCTCCCCGAACATCTGCTGAAGGCCCTGATCGACGAGGGCAGCGGCGTGGCGGCGCGTCTGGTGCGCGACACCGGCGGCGACCCCGATCTGCTGAAGTCCGCGACCGAGGAGCAGCTGTCCCGCGCACCGGTCCAGGCCGGCGCCAACGACGGTCCGCAGCCGCTCTACATGTCGCCGGCGCTGGCCGCCGTGTTGCAGGGCGCCGTCGCCTCGGCGCGCACCGGCGGCGACCGCTTCGTCACCGCCGAACGGCTGCTGGAGAGCCTCGCCCGCCAGAGCGGCCCGCTGCGCGCGCTGTTCCGCCGCGCCGGCGTCGATGCCGACGCGCTGGCCGCCGCCGCCGATGCCCAGCGCAAGGACCATCCCGCCGACGCGGAGACCGAGACGACGTCCGGCGAGGCGCTGGCCCGCTACACCCGCGACCTGACCGAAGAGGCGCGGCAGGGCCGGCTCGACCCGGTCATCGGCCGTGACGACGAGATCCGCCGCACCATCCAGGTTCTGGCCCGCCGCACCAAGAACAACCCCGTCCTGATCGGCGAGCCCGGCGTCGGCAAGACCGCCGTGGTCGAGGGGCTGGCCCAGCGTCTGGCCTCCGGCGACGTACCGGAAGGGCTGAAGGACCGCCGCGTCCTGTCGCTCGACCTCACAGCCCTGCTGGCCGGCGCCAAGTTCCGCGGCGAGTTCGAGGAACGGCTGAAGTCTGTGCTGAGCGAAGTGCAGGAGGCCAACGGCCGCATCATCCTGTTCATCGACGAGCTGCACACGCTGATCGGCGCCGGCCGCACCGACGGGGCGATGGACGCCGCCAACATGCTGAAGCCCGCGCTGGCCAGAGGCGAGCTGCGTTGCGTCGGCGCCACCACGCCCGACGAGTACCGCAAATACATCGAGAAGGACGCGGCTCTGGCCCGCCGCTTCCAGCCGGTGACGGTGGACGAGCCGTCGGCCGACGACGCCGTGTCGATCCTGCGCGGCATCAAGGGCAAGTACGAGGTGCATCACGGCGTGCGCATCGCCGATGCGGCGGTGGTCGCGGCGGTGAGCCTGTCGGCACGCTACATCGGCGACCGCCGCCTGCCCGACAAGGCCATCGACCTCGTCGACGAGGCGGCAAGCCGCCTGCGCATGGCTATCGACAGCAAGCCGGAGGCGCTCGACGCCGTCGACCGCCGCGTCGCCCAGTTGAAGATCGAGCGCGAGGCGCTGAAGGCTGAGCCGGACGCCGCCTCGCAGGAACGCTTGCACATCCTCGAAGGCGAACTGGTCGAAGCGGAAGCCCGCCAGACCTCGATGGAGGAGGAGTGGCGCGCCTCGCAGTCCCGCCGCACCGAGGGCCGCCGCCTGAAGGAGGAACTGGACCAGGCTCGTACAAAGCTGGAGCGCGCCCAGCGCGACGGCGACTGGGCCAAGGCCGGCGAGCTTGCCTATGGCGTGGTGCCCGACCTGGAGAAGCGTCTGGCCGAGGCCGAATCGCGGGCCAGTGCCGAGCGTGACGAGGTGACGGCCAAGGACATCGGC
The DNA here is from genome assembly GCF_042604635.1 of Azospirillum sp. A26. Lineage (NCBI taxonomy): Bacteria > Pseudomonadati > Pseudomonadota > Alphaproteobacteria > Rhodospirillales > Azospirillaceae > Azospirillum > Azospirillum sp. A26. The sequence goes on from NZ_CP170473.1 coordinate 993,646, forward strand.
GCCGTCGTCACCCGCTGGACCGGCATCCCGGTCGAGCGGATGCTGGAGGGCGAGCGCCAGCGGTTGAAGGGCATGGAGGACAAGCTGGCCGAGCGCGTCGTCGGCCAGAAGGAGGCGGTGCGTGCAGTATCCAAGGCAGTGCGGCGTGCCCGGGCCGGGCTGAAGGACCCCAGCCGCCCGACCGGCTCCTTCCTGTTCCTGGGCCCCACCGGCGTCGGCAAGACCGAGCTGGCCAAGGCGCTGGCCTCCTTCCTGTTCGATGACGAGACGGCGATCACCCGGCTCGACATGTCGGAGTATATGGAGAAACACGCGGTCAGCCGGATGATCGGCTCGCCGCCGGGCTATGTCGGCTATGACGATGGCGGCTCGCTGGCCGAACGCATCCGTCGCCGGCCCTATCAGGTCGTGCTGCTGGACGAGGTGGAGAAGGCGCATCCCGATGTGCTGAACGTCCTGTTGCAGGCGCTCGACGACGGGCGGCTGACCGACGGGCAGGGCCGCACCGCCGACTTCCGCCACGCCATCCTCATCATGACCTCCAATCTGGGGGCCGAGGCGCTGAGCGCGCTCGGCGACGACGAGGACATGGCCGGCGTGACGGTGGAGGTGATGGACGCGGTGCGCAAGGCCTTCCGGCCCGAGTTCCTCAACCGGCTGGACGATGTTCTGATCTTCCGCCGGCTGGGCCGGGACCAGATGTCGCGGATCGTCGACATTCAGCTGTCCCGCGTCAACGAGCGGCTGGCCGAGCGCGGCGTCACCCTGGCGGCGGACGCGGCGGCCAAGCGGCGGCTGGGCGATCTGGGCTGGGATCCGGCCTTCGGCGCCCGTCCGCTGAAGCGGGCCATCCAGGGCCTTGTCGAGGACCCCATCGCTGAGCGTCTGCTCGACGAGGAGGTGGAAGGCAAGACCACCATGACCCTGTCGGTGGTCGACGGCCGGTTGGCGCTGGACGGCGTGGTGGTCGAGGAGGAGCGGGCGCACGGCTTCAAGGCGCCGGAACGTCCGCCGCTCGGCTTCGCCCTGCCGCCGGTGGCGAGTTCCGCCGCTAGCCGTGAGGCCTCGGTCCACTGACCGGGTGACGTGTGATGGGGGAGGGGGCGCAGGCTTTGCGCCCCCTTTTCCATTTCCGGGGCTGCCCTTGCGCCGCTGCGTCTGCTAAATGACCGGCATAACGCCGCATCGGACAGGGGGCAGACATGACCGCGACGACTCCTTCCAATTTGGCCTATTTGTCGAACTTCTCGCTGGCCGGTCAGGTGGCGCTGGTCACCGGCTCGGGGCGCGGGCTGGGGCTGGAGATCGCGCGGGCGCTGGCCGGGTCGGGGGCGCATGTGCTGCTGAACGGCCGCGACGCCGCCACGCTGGAACCGCGCATAGCGGAAATCCGGGCGGCCGGCGGCAGCGCGTCGGCGCTGGCTTTCGACGTGTCGGACCGGGCGGCGGTGCGTGACGCCTTCGCGCGGATCGACCGCGAGCATGGCCGGCTCGACGTGCTGGTCCAGAATGTCGGGCAGCGCAACCGCAAGCCGCTGGCCGAGCTGACCGACGACGAGATCGTCACCCTCCTCGACGTCGATCTGGCCTCCGGCCTGATCCTGGCGCGGGAGGCGGCGCGGCTGATGTTGCCGCGCGGGCGCGGCCGGCTGATCGCCGTCACCTCCGTCGCCGGGCAGATTTCGCGGGCCAACGACAGCGTCTATGCCGCCGCCAAGGCCGGGCTGAACGGCATGGTGCGGGCGCTGGCCGCCGAATACGGCCCGCAGGGGCTGACCAGCAACGCCATCGCCCCCGGCTTTTTCGCAACCGAAACGAATGCGGCGATTGTGAACGATCCTGAGCGCGGGGCCTATTTCACCAACCGCACGCCGATGCGGCGCTGGGGCCGGCCGGAGGAGATCGCCGGGGCGGCGGTGTTCCTGGCCTCGGCCGCGGCGTCCTATGTCAACGGTCACGTCTTGGTCGTCGATGGCGGCGCCACCATCTTGATGTAAGCCGCCGGCCGACTCCCACCGCCATGCTGACGATCCCGATCTCCTGCGGCGATCCCGCCGCCCTGTTCCGCCCCTGGAGCGCCGAGCCCTGGGCGATGCTGCTCGACAGCGCCGCCCCTCACCCGCAGAACGGTCGGTATTCCTACATCGTTGCGGAGCCGTTCCAAACCGTGGAGGCCACCGGCGGGCAGACCCTGGTCGACGGCCGGCCGGTCGGCGGCAGCCCCTTCGATGCGCTGGAGCGGGCGCTGGCAGCACATCCGCTCCCCTCCGCCGGTCCGGTTCCCTTCACTGGAGGGGCGGTGGGCTTCATCGGTTACGAAGCCGGAACGGCTTTGGAGGGCCTGATCTCCCGCCATGGCAATCCGGGCGACCAGCCGGACTTCGCCTTCGGGCTTTACGATGTCGTCGCCGCCTTCGACCGGCAGGAGCACCGCGCCTGGGTCATCGCCGCCCGGCCGGAGGCGGAGGACCGCGCCCGCCGCATGGCGGAGCGGCTGTCCGTTCCGCCTCCGGAACAATCGGTTGGGCCGGCGCCGCTGCGCTGGCGGTCGGAGCTGTCGCGCCCCGACTATCTCGACCGTGTCGGGCGGGTGCTGGAGTATATCCGGGCTGGCGACATCTATCAGGCCAACTTCACCCAGCGCTTCCTCGCCGATACCGGCGGGGGCATCGATGCCTATGCGCTTTACGAACGCCTGCGCGCCTTGAGCCCGGCCCCCTTCGCCGCCTTCCTCAACTGCGGGCCGAAGCTGCGGCTCGCCGGGGCATCGCCGGAGCGCTTCATCCGGCTGGGCGCCGACCGCAATATCGAGACGCGGCCGATCAAGGGCACCCGCCCGCGTCACGCCGATCCGGCGGCAGATGCGCGGGCTGCGGCGGAACTGTCGGCCAGCATCAAGGACCGGGCGGAAAACCTGATGATCACCGACCTGCTGCGCAACGATCTGGCGCGCGTGTCGGAGATCGGCAGCGTCAGGGTGCCGGTGCTGTTCGGGCTGGAGAGCTTCGCCACCGTCCATCACCTCGTGTCCGTCGTCACTGCCCGCCTGCTGCCGGGGCTGGGGCCGGTCGATCTGCTGCGCGCCGCCTGTCCCGGCGGGTCGATCACCGGCGCGCCGAAGATCCGCGCCATGCAGATCATCGACGAGTTGGAGGTGGCGCGCCGCGGCGCCTATTGCGGCTCGGTGGCCTGGATCGGCTTCGACGGCGCGATGGACAGCAACATCGTCATCCGCACCCTGTCGGTGACGCCGGACGCGGTGATCGCCCAGGCCGGCGGCGGCATTGTCGCCGATTCCGATCCGGCCGACGAGCATGAGGAAATGCTGGTCAAGGCCCGCGCCCAGTTGCGCGCGGTGGGGGAACTGGTGGGGGAGGGAACGCCATGACGATCTGGCTGAACGGGCGGCTGATGCCGGCGGCGGAGGCGCGGATCGACCCGGCCGACCGCGGCTTCACGCTCGGCGACGGGCTGTTCGAGACGATCCGGATTAAGGACGGCCTGCCGCGCCACCTGCCGCGCCATCTCGACCGGCTGGCCGCGGGCGCTGAACTGCTCCGCCTGCCGCTGCCTTACGACACCACGGAGCTGACCGGAGCGATGGCGGCGCTGATCGGGGCGACCGGCGTCGCCGACGGCGTGCTGCGCCTGACCCTGTCGCGCGGCACCGGCGCGCGCGGGGTGCTGCCGCCGGCCGACGCCCGGCCGACCCTGCTGATGACCGTGGCGCCCGCCGCCCACATGACTGCGCCGGTGGCCGCCATCGTCGCCCGCAGCACCCGCCGCAACGAGCATTCGCCGTTGTCGCGTCTGAAGTCTTTGAACTACCTCGATTCCATCCTGGCTAGGCAGGAGGCGGCGGAGCGCGGCGCCGACGAGGCGCTGCTGCTGAACGCCGCCGGCCGGCTGGCGGAATCGAGCGTCGCCACCCTGTTCCTGTCCATCGCCGGCCGGCTGCTGACCCCGCCGCTGGCCGACGGCGCCCTTCCCGGCATCCGCCGCGCCCTGATCCTGGAGCGCCATGGCGCCGAGGAGGCGCCGCTCACCCCGGAAGACCTCGCCTGCGCCGACGAGGCCATCTTGACCAACAGCCTGGGCCTGCGCCCGCTGGTGGCGGTCGATGGCCGCCCGGTCGGCAGTGGGGCGGCGGGACCGGTTCTGGCCCGCCTGCTGGCCGATCCCGACCTGTAATCCGTCGCCATCCAAGGGACCGTGATGATCGAAACCGTGAGCTTTCCCGAACTGACCATCATCGGCTGCATGGTGGAGGCGGGCGGCGACGAGCTGCCCGCCGCCGTCGCCGCTGCGTGGGAGCGCGTCTTCGCCGCCGATGTCGGAACGGCGGCCTACGCCGCGGTGTCGCTGCCGGACGAGAGCGGGCTGCACCGCCGGCTGGTCGGCTTCATGGCGGCCAAGGCCAGCGAGATCCCGGACGGCATGGTCCGCCTCGACCTCGACGCCGGCCGCTACCTGCGCACCGTACAGGACGGCCCGCAGGCGGCGATGGCCGGCGGCTTCGCCCGGCTTCACGCCCATGCCGAGGCGAACGGGCTGAAACTGTCGGGCATCGCGCTGGATTTCGGCCAGCGGCCCGGCCAGCGGGAAGGGCGCCACGAACTGCATCTGGCGCTCGCCCCGCAACTTCCGGCGCTCGGCTGACATCTCGAAGCGGGCAGGTCAACGCCCCCTGCTTCAGCGCCCCCTGCTTCAGCGCGCCGTGCTGTAGACGCCATGGATGCCGAACTCCACCGGCTGCCCGGCCAGATGGCGGTTCAGCAGGGTGGCGACCTCGGCGGCGGCCGGCTTGCCGTCGAGGGCGGCGAGGTCGCGTTGCAGCGCCGCCATCGGCTTGGGCGAGGCGATGGCGAGGAAGTGATCGGCGCCGAAGGGCGGCTCCACCGTCAGCGCCAGCCGGTAGGGGCCGCCGCGCGGGATCTGTGGCGGGTCCTTGCGGTCCGCCAGCGGGTAGAGGTAGTTCACCGTGCCGTCGGCGGCGAGGTTGATCAGGGTGAAGTAGGTGCCGCTGTTGCCGCCGATGTCGAGCGAGACCGTCTCCCCCTTGCGGTAATCGCGGTCGCCCGGCTCGACGGCCAGCGCGAGCGAGCGGTCCTGCGCCGCCGCCTTTACCCGCAGCACCAGCGACCATTTGTCGATCACCCCCTGCACCCGCCGCCGGGTCTCCGGTGCCGCCGGATCGCCGGGAATGCTGGCCAGCACGTCGCCCGTCGAACTGACCACCTCGCCGGCGGCGCTGTCCCAGACCAGGGCGGGGTCGTCCTTGCCCGCCGGCTCGACCCCGGTGAAGCCGGCCGCCAGCGTCTTCACCGCCGCCGGCTTGCCCAGGATGCGCAGCGGGATGGCGCCTGCCGCCGGCAGCAGGGAGGGCGGCTTCGGGCGGCTGGCGACCGGGTCGATCAGCGGGACCTCGCCCCTGCCGCGCGGCTGGACCTGCGGATGCTGCCGCCCTTCCAGCGCCATGCGCACGGCGTCGCGGATGTGCGCCTCCAGCTCCCCCTTGGTGACGACGCCGTCGCCGTTGCGGTCGGCCTGCCCGCGCAGCGCGTTGGCGAAGGCCCAGCTCAGCGCGCCGCGCGGCTTGCGGTCGATCAGCACCTCCGGCGCCAGCTCGTCGTCGGCCACCGCGGCGAAGAAGGTGACGTTCGGCTGCTCTTCCGCCTCGGCCTGGAGCGCGGCGCGGGTGGGCAGGGGCAGGGCGTCGTCCTCGATATGGTCGACCGGCACGCCGTCGATGGTCGCCGCCCGCGTGCCGAGCTTGCCGGCGCGGTCGTCGAAGGCGCGGGTCATCGTTCCGGAATGGCAGGAATCGGAGACGAAGATCACCCGGCGCGGCGCCGCCTCCTTGAACAGGACGGCGATCTCGTCGTCGGTCAGGCGCTGGGCCGTGCCGGGGCCGCGCGGGGCGAAATCGGCCAGCACCAGGAATTCGTCCAGCCCGTCGGCCTCGCTGCCGGGCACACGTTCGGGTTGCTGCGCGCCATGGCCGGCGAAGGTCAGCACCAGCGTCGAGTCGGGGGAGGTTTCGGCGATCAGCTGCCGCCATGCGGCGATGATCCGGCTGCGCTCGGCCTCGCCATCGACGAACAGGCGCAGTTTCCGCACGCCCAGCCCCTTCAGCGCGTCCGCGATGTCGCGGGCGTCGTTGACCGCCCCCTGCAACGGATTGATCCGGCTGTACCGGTCGATCCCGATCACCAGCGCGGCGATTTCCGCCCGTGCAAGACCCGGCGCCGCCGTCAGGCCCATGCCGGCGGCGAAACCCGCCAGGATCGCCATCACCCAGAAACGCATCTTACCGAACATCATAGTCCCCAAGTATAGCGTATGACCAAGGCTAGATATGAACGAAAGTACATAAAAGACAGCGCGAATCCGCAGTAATGCCCCCTTCCGTTACAGTTGTTGCTGTGGCAGCTTTGCAGCCGGTCCTGATCGGCGGGGGGCCGCATCCACTGTGGGGGTGGTGCGGGTCGTCGGGAATTCTGGACTGGAACGAATGCTAACTTAAACAGAAAAGCAAACGGGAATTCAGCTCATGCGAAGCAACCGTGTCAGGGCAAGCCTCCTCTCCGTCACCATCGTCGCCATGGCGCTCAGCGGCTGCGTAACCACGCAGCAGGACCGCATCGGCGCCAATGACGGGTCCGATGCCTGCTACCAGTACCGGGTCGCCCTCGATTCGACCGGCAACTACTATGCCGAGGACATGCTGAAGGGTGCGGCCATCGGTGCGGGCGCCGGGGCTCTGACCGGTGCGCTGGCCGGCGGCAACCTCAAGAGCGCCCTGATCGGCGCCGCGGCCGGTGCCGCGGTCGGCACGCTCGGCGGCTACTGGAATTCCAGGATGCAGCAGGGCCGCGACCAGGCGATCCTGGGCGTGGCGAACGATCTCGACACCGAGAACCAGAATCTGGACCGCACCCAGGTCGCGCTCGACCAGCTGGTCAACTGCCGCCGCGCCGAGATCGCGCGGGTCAAGGCCGACTACAAGGCGAACCGCATCGGCAAGCCGGAGGCCGAGCAGCGCCTCGCCCTGATCCGCGGCCAGCTGGACAAGGACTACGCCATTGCCAGCGCCATCAACCAGAACATCGTCAAGCGCCGCGACGAGTATCTGATCGCCGCCGACAACATCGAGCCGGGCGCCGCCGAGAAGATCCGCACCAAGAGCGCGGCCAAGGCGCAGACCAAGAAGAAGCCGGCCAAGCAGACCACGACCGCCAGTGCCGCCTCGCCGTCGCAGGTGGTCCAGCGCACCAACACCGCCTTCGAAACGTCGGAGCGCATCAACGCCTCGACCAACGCCATCCAGCAGATGGCCCAGAAGGAAGCCACCCTGGACGCGGTCTGAGGCGCGGTCTGGGGCGCGCTCCGATAGTCCGATAGGATCCGTTCCGGCCGCAGCATCCCCAGGGGTGCTGCGGCCGGGCGGTCTTCGATATTCAGTGCAAGCGGAACCGATGATGGCCGGCTGTCTCCCTCAAAGAATCGCGCTCTGGCGCTCCGGCGCTCTCCTTGCCGCCCTCCTCGGCCTTCTGCTGGGCTGGCTCGCGATGGGAAGCGCGCTGGCGGGCGACGCATCGACGGGCGCATTCCTGCGCATCGAGACCGGCGGCCACACCGCCCGCGTCAACCGGCTGGCCAGCGATGCGCAGGGCCGGCTGATCGCCACCGTGTCCAACGACAAGTCCCTGCGGCTGTGGAGCCGCGACGGCGAGCCGCTGGGCGTGCTGCGCGTGCCGATGGAGGCGGGGGACGAAGGGGCGCTCTATGCCGTCGCCCTGTCCGCCGACGGGTCGCTGGCCGTTGCGGCCGGCAACACCGGCACGAGCTGGGGCGACGGCGTCACGCTCTATCTGTTCGACGTGAAGGCCCAGCGGCTGAAGGCCCGCCTTGCCGGCCAGCCGCAGGTGCTGAACGATCTGGCCTTTTCGCCCGACGGGCGGTTCGTCGCCGGGGCCTTCGGCGGCACCGCCGGCATCCGCGTCTGGGACAGCGCCGGCTTCAAGCTGGTCGCCGAGGATGCCGGCTACGGCGCGCGGGTTTCGGCGCTGGCCTTTTCGCCCGACGGCCGGCTCGCCACCGCGTCCTTCGACGGCAACATCCGCCTCTATGATTCCAACTTCAAGCAGAAGGCCAAGCGCAAGCCGGGCAGCGGCATGCCCTACTCGGTGGCCTTCTCGTCCGACGGATCGCTGCTGGCCGTCGGCTATGCCGACCAGACGCGGGTCGACGTGCTGTCCGGCGGCGACCTGAAGGCGCGCCTGTCGCCCAAGACCACCGGCATCACCGGCGGCAGCTTCGCCGCCGTCGCCTGGGACGGCACGGCGCTGGTCGCCGCCGGCACCGCGACGCAGGACGGCGCCCGCAACGTGGTGCGCCGCTGGGCCGACGGCGGCAAGGGCGCCTTCGCCGACACCCCCGTGGCGCGCGATTCGGTGACCCACCTGCTGGCCCTGCCCGGCGGCGGGGTGGCCTTCGCCGCCGCCGATCCCGGATGGGGCGTGCTCGATCCGGCCGGCCGCCTGCTGTTCGCCCGCATCGGCGACATCGCCGATTACCGCGACATCCATCTCGGCCGTTTCGGCCTGTCGGACGACGGGCTGGTGCTGGAATTCGGCATGGAGCAGGGCGGCCGGCGGCCGATGCGCTTCGACGTGCTGGCCCGCAGCCTGACGCCGGCACCCGAGGCGCTGCCCGGCCTGAACCGCCCGTCGGCCGAGGGGCCGGGCATCGGCGTCTCCGACTGGCGCAACAGCCGGGCGGCCAAGGTCAACGGCCAGCCGGTGAAGCTGGACAGCGGCGAGTGGGCGCGCAGCGTCACCGTGCTGGGCGCGCAGCGCCGCGTCCTGCTGGGCGGCGAGTTCAGCCTGCGCCTGCTCGATTCCGCCGGGGCCGAGCTTGCCCGCGCCGAGGTGCCGGCCGCCGTGTGGGGCGTCGTCGCCTCCGCCGACGGCCGGGTCGCCGTGGCGGCGCTGGGCGACGGCACACTGCGCTGGTATGCCCTGTCCGGCGGTGCCCGCCCGCTGGAGGAGCTGGCGGCGCTGTTCCCGCACCGCGACGGCCGCCGCTGGGTGCTGTGGACGCCGGAGGCCTTCTTCGACCATTCCGAAAGCGGCGGCGAGACTCTGGTCGGCTTCCACCTGAACGACCCCAACAAGAAGGGGCTGCAATGGGTGGAGTTCAAGCAGGTCTACCGCGTGTTCGACGCCCCCGAACTGGTGCGCGCCAAGCTGCGCCAGACCGGGCAGGCGGAGATCGCGGCACGCCTGTCCGCCATCGGCGACATCCGCCTGCTGACCCAGCGCCGTCCGCAGGTGACCCTGCTGGACTACTGCACCGTGCCCGCCACCGCCCGCGGTCTGGCGCTAGGCACCGGTGCGGTTGAGACCCCCGCCCCGGCCACGGCCCCAACCCCGGCCCCGGCGGTGACGGCGGTCGCCGAAACCTGCCATCCGCTGGACATGACGCCGGTCAGCCGCGCCTTCGCGCGCGCCAAGGAGCCGGCTCCCGCACCTGTTCCCGCACCGGCGGCGGCAGCCGCCAAGACGCCGCCGCAAGGGGCGGCCCAGGCGGCGGCACAAGGGACGGCACAAGGGGCCGATCCCGACGGCACGGCCGACACGCCCCGCCTGACCGTGGCGCTGCCGGAGGGGATCGGTGCGGTGCGCCTGCGCTACCGCATCGCCGATACCGGCGGCGGCATCGGGTCGGTCGATCTGTTCCGCAATGGCCGCAACGTCAGCGGCCAGGACAAGTCCCGCGCCTTCGCCCGCGCCAAGGACCCCTCGCCGCAGCCGGCCCCGCCGCCATCCCAGCAGCTTTCCCCGCCGCCGTCCCCGCCGCCGCCTGCCGGCGACGCCGCCAAGGACCAGGGGGCGCCGGTGGCGGAGGAGCGGGTCAGCACCGTCCGGCTCGATCCCGGCAGCAACCGCGTGCAGATCCGTGCCTACAGCGGGTCCGACGCCATCTACGAGCGCTCGGCCCTGGTCGATTTCGTTCTGCCGGCGCCGGTCGCGGCGGCGGAGGACGGCAAGGCGCGGGACGTGCCGGACCGGCCGCGGCTGATCACCTTCGTCGTCGGCATCGACAAATACCGGCCGGCGGGCTCGCAGCTGCGCTTCGCCCGTGCCGACGCCACCTCCTTCGCCGAGGCGGTGCGCGGCCGCATTCCCGCGACCTACGACCGGGAGCAGTCGCTGGCGCTGTCGCGGACGCTCTATGACGAGGAGGCGAGCCGCGACGCCGTCGTGTCCGGGCTGGAGGCGCTGGCCGCCAACGCGCGGGAGCAGGACACGGTCGTGCTCTACCTTGCCGGCCATGGCGTGATCGTGCCGTCGCCGAAGGACCCGTCGGTCAAGCTGTACCATTTCATCACCCAGGACGTGGCCGCCACCACGCCCGAGGCGATCACCCGGCAGGGCCTGTCGGAAAAGGATCTGAACCGGCTGGTCAGCGCCATCGCCGCCCGCAATGTGCTGGTCCTGCTCGACACCTGCCATTCGGGCGCGGTGTCCGCCGGCACGGTCGACAAGCTGTACCAGGACATGGGCCAGCGCTATCTGCTGGCCGCCTCGTCGGAGCAGGAGGAGGCGCTCGACAGCTATGACGGCCGCAACGGCATCTTCGCCCATGCGGTGCTGGAAGGGCTGAAGGGCAAGGCCCTGCTGCCGGGCGACGAGGCGATCTACAACCTGACGCTCGGCCAGTATGTGAACCGCGCCGTGCCGCGTCTGGCGCGGGAGAAGCGCTGGCACCAGTCCGCCATTTTCAAGACCGGCGGCAACGAGCTGAACCCCTTCCCGCTGGCGGCGCCGGAGCCGGCGAAGCCCTGAGCGCCTGTTTCGAGTGTGCCTGTTTTGAGTGCGCCCATCATGATCCGATTCCTTTCCGATCCGTCGTCCCCGCGAAGGCGGGGACGGCTTCCCCTGGCGGCCGGCGTCGCCGGTTTGCTGATGGCCGGGGTGTCGCAGGCCCAGTCCCCGCCGGCGGCGACCGCTGTGGAGACCCCGCGCCCGACCGCCGCCGAGGCCCGCGAGCAGGTGGACGCCGCCGTCGGCCGCCTGACCTGCGCCGGTGTCAGGACGGCCGAGACCGCCAAGGGGCTGCGCATCTCCGGCTATGTCGGCAGCGACGAGGATGCCGGCGGCCTGAAGGCGGTGCTCACCGCGCTGCCGCCCGGCGTCGATCTCGATGCGCGGGTGGCCGTGCGGCCCTGGCCGCTGTGCGAGGCGCTGGGCATCGCCGGGCTGGCGGGCGGGCCGGAGGGGAAACCGGCGGAGCAGGGGGCCGACGCCCCGACGCTCGGCTTCAACAGGCCGTCACTGGTCTACCGCAAGGGCGAGACGCTGGAGATCACGGTCACCGCCGGCATGCCGGGCCATCTGACCGTCGACTACATCGACGGCGACGGCAGCGTCATCCACATGGTGCCGATGCGCCTGCGCCGCGACGACCGTGTGGAGGCCGGGCGGCCGGTGACGTTCGGCGTCGCGAAGTCGTCGGCCGACCGCATCTACACCATTGCCCCGCCCTTCGGCCCGGCGATGATCCTGGCGCTGGTGACCCGCGAACCGCTGTTCCCCGCCGACCGGGAGGAGGTCGAGCCCGCTGGCCCTTATCTGGCGGGCCTGCGCGCCGCGCTGGCGGCGCTGCCGGCCGACGCCAGGGGCGCCGCGGCCGTCCGCTCCGCCGTCCTCACCACCGTCGCCGAGTAGCGTGGCCGCCACGGTCTTAACGATTCAACTGCCGGCCCGCGCTGCCGTCCATTGCCAGATGCCGGTGCAAACACTATGATTCAAGCGGTAGAAGCCGGGTGTCCTCAGGGGCGAGACCCGTACCGCTTGAGACGATCGGAAGACCCGTATGGACGCTCACGACCTTTCGCTGGACGACAACCGCACGCTCCAGGCCATCGGCATCCTTGCCGACGTGCTGGATGGCGTCGAGGGGCCGGGCGGTCTCGACACGGTGCTGGTGTCCAAGGCGCTGCGTCAGGTGATCGCCACCAAATCGCAGCCGGCCTTCGAATTCGCCTCCCGCGCCTTCAACACGCTGGAACCGTCGGTCCGCCGCCAGGTGGCGCAAACCGCGGATGAGGCGGCCCATCATTCGGTCGAGCTGCGCGGCCGGGTCGGCGGCTTCCTGTCCACCGCCCCGAAGAAGCCGGTTCCCCCGGGTCAGGTCGTCGGCCAGCAGCCCAACTTCATCACCGCGCTGAACCTGCGCTCCCGCCGCCGGCCGAACCAGCCGTCCTGATTTCGTCCGGCCGGACTGCTGCAGCACCCTAATCCTGCGGCCCGTATTCCTCCGGAAAGGCATCGTGCAGCGCGCAGTCCCAATAGGGGCGCGGGCCGAAGCGCTGCACCAGGAAATCCACGAACACCCGCACCTTCGGCGACAAATGGCGGTTCTGCGGATAGACCGCATTGACGCTGACTTCCGACGGGACGTGGCGGTGCAGCACGCTGACCAGCTCGCCGCGCGCCAGCGCCTGCCCGCACAGGAAGGTCGGCGACATGATGAAGCCGACGCCGGACGCCGCCGCCTCGCGCAGCAGGTCGCCGTTGTTGCTGCGGATCGGGCCTGACACCCGGACGCTGCGCATCTCCCCGTCCACAATGAACGGCCAGAGGTCGGGGGTCGGCACGTTGGTGTAGATCAGGCAGGCGTGGCCGCTCAGCTCGTCCGGCGTCTGCGGCACGCCATGTTTTTGCAGATAGGCCGGGCTGGCGCACAGCGCCATCCGCGCCGGGGCCAGCCGCCGGGCGATCAGCGAGCTGTCGCGCAGCCGGCCGATGCGCACCGCCAGATCGTACCCCTCGTCGACCAGATCGACCGTGCGGTCGTTCAGGTCCATGTCGATCTCGATGGCCGGATAACGCTCCAGGAACTCCGCCACCGCCGGGGCCAGATGCATGATGCCGAAACTGACCGGTGCGTTCAGCCGCAGCCGGCCGCGCGGGGCGGCATGCAAGTCGGCCACCGCCTGCTCCGCCTCCTCCAGATCGGCGAGGATGCGGGTGCAGCGCTCGTAATAGGCCTGGCCCACCTCGGTCAGGCTGAGCTTGCGGGTGGTGCGGTTCAAGAGCCGCGCGCCGAGCCTGTTCTCCAGCTCGCCGATGCGGCGGGAGACCACCGACTTCGACAGATTGAGCCGGTCGGCGGCGGCGGTGAAGCTCTTGGTGTCCACCACCTTGATGAAGGCGAGCATGTCGTCGAGGCGATCCATGGCATTGTTGTACACCCGGAAACAATGAGGTGCCAAGATCCGGGATTACCGGAAACGCCGCCGCGCCCTATTTCTGGTGTCACCGCCACGGCCGGCACCGGCCGCGGCGGCCGGAAGATCGACGACCCATTCACGCAAACCAACAGGGAGTGACGGCGATGGCGAAGGTTCTGGTCCTCTATTACAGCAGCTGGGGCCATGTGTCGGAGATGGCGCAGGCGGTGGCCGAAGGCGCCCGCTCCGTCGCCGGGACCGAGGTGGCGGTGAAGCGCGTGCCCGAGCTGGTGCCGGAAGCCGTCCGCCAGTCCGCCCACTACAAGGACGAGAGCAACATCCCCGTCGCCACGGTCGACGAGCTGGCCCAGTACGATGCCATCGTCATCGGCACGCCGACGCGCTACGGCAACATGGCCTCGCAGATGAAGAACTTCCTCGACCAGACCGGCGGGCTGTGGGCCAAGGGCGCGCTCGTCGGCAAGGTCGGCAGCGTCTTCACCTCCACCGCCACCCAGCATGGCGGGCAGGAGAGCACCATCCTCAGCACCCACACCGTCCTGCTGCATCTGGGTCTGGTGATCGTCGGGCTGCCCTATTCCTTCCAGGGCCAGATGGGCGTTTCGGAAGTGATGGGCAACTCGCCCTACGGTGCCAGCACCATCGCCGACGGCGACGGCTCGCGCCGCCCGAGCGCGGTCGAGCTGGACGGCGCCCGCTACCAGGGCCGCCATGTCGCCGAGATCACGACCAAGCTGCACGGTTGATGTCCGGTCTACAGTGAAGAAGGGGAGGGAGCCGTGGGCCTGCTGATCGATGGACAGTGGCAAGACCAGTGGTACGACACCAAGAAGACCGGCGGCGCGTTCGTCCGGACGGAGGCGCAGTTCCGCGACCGGGTGTCGGCCGACGGCTCCACCCCCTATCCGGCGGAGGCCGGGCGCTATCACCTGATGGTGTCGCTGGCCTGCCCCTGGGCGCACCGCACGCTGATCTTCCGCAAGCTGAAGCGGCTGGACGATGTGATCGGCGTCAGCATCGTCGACCCGCTGATGCTGGCCGACGGCTGGACCTTCGCCGAGCCGGAGCCGGTCACCGGCGCCCGGCGGCTCTACGAGGTCTATCTGAAGGCCAAGCCCGGCTACAGCGGCCGGGTGACCGTCCCGGTTCTGTGGGACAGGAAGACCGGCAGCATCGTGAACAACGAGTCGGCGGAGATCATCCGCATGCTCAACCGCGCGTTCGACGCCTTCACCGACGTCCGCACCGATTTCTACCCGGCGGACTTGGCGGAGGAGATCGACCGCGTCAACGCCCACGTCTATGACGCCGTCAACAACGGCGTCTACAAGGCCGGCTTCGCCACCTCCCAGGACAAGTACGAGGCCGCCTTCGACGCGCTGTTCGCAGCATTGGACGGCATCGACGCCAAGCTGGCGACGCAGCGCTGGCTGGTCGGCAACCGCCTGACCGAGGCGGATTGGCGGCTGTTCACCACGCTGGTGCGCTTCGACGCGGTCTATGTCGGGCATTTCAAGTGCAACCAGCGGCGGATCGCCGACTATCCGCACCTGTCCGGCTATCTGCGCGACCTCTATCAGGTGCCGGGCGTGGCCGAGACGGTGAATTTCGACCACATCAAGCGCCATTACTACGGCAGCCACGCCACCATCAACCCGACCGGCATCGTGCCGAAGGGGCCGAAGCTCGACCTCGACGCGCCGCATGGGCGTAGCGGCCTCGGGCCCGATCCGGTGTGACGCGTGACGGATCGGCTCCCCGGCGGTTGTCAGATGGAAACGACAATCGCTCAGGGGAGTTCGTCCAATGCGTACAGTCATCCTCGCTGCCGCCGCCGTCCTGGCCCTGTCGTCGCCGGCCCTGGCCCAGAGCGGGCAATCCCAGAACGGCCAGGGTGGATGGGGCGGCGCGCTCGACCAGCTGAACCGCGCCGTCAACCCCAACGCCTATCCACAGGACCGCGACGGGCGCGCGGCGGATGAGCGCGACGTGAACCGCGATGCGAACCGGGACGGGCGCCGCTATGAAGGCTCGTCGGGCAACCGCCGCGGCAACGCCTACAGCGACTATTCCGACCGCGACCTGCGCAGCCAGTATGACCGGCTGGGCGAGGAGCAGCGCCAGCTCCGGCAGAACCGCCGCGCCATCGAGGACGAGATGGAGCGCCGCGGCATCAACCGCTGAAAAAGGCCGCTAAAAAAGGCCGGCCGTCAGGGCTTATAGCAGCGGGCCATGTCTTCCGGGTTGCCCATCGCCTCGCACTGGAAGCCGTTGGAGAAGCGGAAGCGCAGCGGGCCGGTCTTGCGGACGCTGACCACCGGCTTCTTCCCGGCATCCTGGAATTCCACCCAGGCGGAGCTGTCGAAGCGCGTCTGCACCCCGTTGCTCAGCTGCACCCGGCCCTGACGGTCCTTGATCACCTGGATGCCGGTGCTGAACAGCAGGTTCGGGCCGTCGGGCTTCGCCGACAGGCCGTTGGTGCAGTTCACCCCCTCCGGCTTGACCGCGACGCATTCGAAGGATTGCGGCTGGCCGGCGGTGAGGACCATCGCATAGATGGCGATTTCCAGGACATTCATCGGCATCGTCGTGCACCAGCAGGAAGGCGGCGGGTTTTTCGTCTTACCGGCCATCTGGTTACGAAAGAGATAATGTCGCGCCCGCGGTCGAATCTTGCGTGGACCGCCTGCCGCTCCGGTGCGAAGACGGCTTCGGGGCGGCCGCCGGGCCGCTGCGGCCATCCGTCGCCGTGACATGGCGGGTGAAGCGCCCCGGTGCCTGGACTTGCGCGCCCCGGACCGGTAGAAGCGGTGGCATCGGCCATTTCTTCAGCGACAGGGGGCGGGCGCAATCCCATGACGTTCCAACAGCGTTTGATCCTGCTGGTCACCGGTCTGGTGCTGCTGGCGGTTGCGGCGGTCACCACGACGATGGCCTGGACGACGCGCGCCGCCCTGACCGAACGGATCGAGACGGAGGCGCGGCTGGCCGCCGGCCTGCTCGCCCGCGGTGCTGCCCAGTCGCGCGACATCCCGCAGGACGTCGACGCCCTGCTGTCGGAACGCCTGCTGTCGGAAGCGACGCTGACCGCGCATCTGGTGGCGCTGGCCGAAACGGCGAAGATGGCGCCGCGCGCCATCAACGACCGGCTAAAGCAGATCGCCGATGCCGGCGGTCCCGACGAGATGTGGATCACCGACAACCGCGGCCGGGCCTATCTGCACAACCTGCCCGGCCCCGATCCGCTGTTCGGCCAGGATGCCAAGGGCGGCCCGCGCCATGGCGCCTATGCCGGCCTGCTGAACCGCTCCCCGGCGTCGGTGGTCTCCGAACCGGCGATGGAGAACGGCAAGCTGATGAAGTTCGCCGGGGTGGCCGGCGTCGACAAGCCGCGCATCGTGCAGGTCGGCGCCGACCTGCGGCGGCTGGGCGACCTGCTGCGCAAATCGGGGGCCGACGGGCTGGTCGACGGTCTGATCGCCACCCGCGCCGTGGAGGCGGCGTGGCTGCTCGACCGCGACGGCCGGGTGCTGGCCCGCGGCGCGGTGGTGGCCGACGGCACGTCGCTGTCCGACGCCGACACCGCCGCTGCCAAGGCGGTGACGCCCGGCGGCGACGTGACCGTCCGCGTGTCGGGCAACAGCCTGCTGGCGCTGGCGCCGGTCAAATATGCCGGTCCCACCCCCCCCGCCGCCGCGTCCTCTTCCGGGGCCGGCGTGCCGGCGGTCGCCGCGGTGCGGGTGGCCTATACCGAGCCGGGCGCGATGCTGAGCCGCCAGCTGAAGATCGGCGGGCTGGTCGGCATCTTCGTGCTGGCGCTGGGCGTCTATGCCTGCATGCGCTTCGCCCGCGACCAGATGGCCCCGGTGGAGCGGCTGGGCGAGGCGGTCAAGGCGATGGAGGCCGGGCGCTTCAACCCCTTGACCCTGAACGAGGCCGCCGGCCGTGACGACGAGTTCGGCCGCCTGTCGCGCGTTTTCCGCCGCATGGCGATGGAGGCGAACGCGCGCGAGGAGACCCTCGACGCCCAGCTGGTCATGCGCGGCGCGGAGCTTGAGACCAAGAGCGAGAAGCTGGCCGCCGCCGAACAGCTGATCGAGGAGGAGCAGCGCGCCGCCCGCGACGTGCAGGCCAACCTGCTGCCGCGCCAGCTTCCGGTCGGCCGCGACAGCCAGTTCTACGGCATCTTGGTGCCCGGCCACGCGGTCAGCGGCGACTTCTACGACGTGGTCGAGCTGGACGAGCGGCACAGCCTGCTGGTCGCCGCCGGCGTGTCGGGCGGCGGCGTGCCCGCCGCCTTCCTGATGCTGATGGTGCGCGGCGCCATCCGCGAGGCGGCCCGGTCCGGCACCGGCCCGGCCGCCATCCTGACCCATGCCAACGAGCGCCTGTGTGGCGAAAGCCCCTTCAACGGCTTCGCCACCGCCTTCGTCGCCGTCTATGACCGCGTCACCGGCACGCTGGTGCATGCCTCCGCCGGCCATCGCGGCGCCGCCCGCGTCGCGACCGACGGCGCGGTGCAGTATCTGTCCGAGGCCGGCGGTCCGCCGCTGGGCGTGCGCCGCGGCGCCCCCTACAGCGAAGCGACGGCGTTGCTGACCCAGGACGAGACGCTGTTCCTGTGCACCGACGGCGTGCTCCAGTCCGTCGACGGCCATCGCGAGCCCTTCGGCGAGGCCCGCCTTGCCGCGGCCCTCGCCCACAGCCGCGGCATGTCCGCCCGCGACCGCACCGAGATGGTTCTGCGCACCGTGCAGGCGCATGTCGGCGCCGACGGGATTCTTGCCGGCGATCTGGTCTGTCTGGTCATGCGCCGCCTGCTGCCGGTGACCGAGACGGCCGAGGCGGTCTGAAAACCGGGGCAGTCTGAGAGGGAGCGTCGGCCGGCGACGCTCCCACCCCCGCCCTCTATTTCTTCCGCCGCGCGCCTTCCCGCGCCCGCGCCGCCGTCTCGCGCTCCAGCCTTTCGCGCAGGAAGGCCAGCACCGCGGCCTCCTCGCCGCTCAGGCCGGCCAGATCGTCGCGCAGTTCCGCCTCCACCTCCTGCTTGAGCGAGGCCAGCAGGCCGCCCTCCAGATAGGCGTCCAGAACCTCGGGGTGGACGTAGCTCTTGCGGCAGACGCTGGGGGTGTTGCCCAGCCGGGTGGCGACCTGTTCGATGGCGCGGGTGACGTTGCGCTTGGCGGCGCTGGCGCTGTCGAAGCTCTCGAATTCCCGCAAGGCCATGGCGGCCAGCACGGTGCCGGCCCAGGTGCGGAAATCCTTGGCGGTGAAGTCGGCGCCGGTCGCCTCGCGCAGATAGGCGTTCACGTCGCCCGAGGTCACGGCGTGGCGCTGGCCGTCGCGGTCGAGATACTGGAACAGCTCATCGCCGGCCACATCGCGGCAGGCGGCGACGACGCGGGCCAACCGGCGGTCCTTCAAGGCGACGTTCCACTCCTTGCCCGACTTGCCCTTGAAGGAGAAGCGGACCTCGGTCCCTTCGATCTCGGCATGGTCGTCGCGCAGGGTGGTCAGGCCATAGCTGCGGTTCTCGCGGGCATAGGCCTCGTTGCCGACGCGGATCAGCGTGGTTTCCAGCAGCCGCACCACCGCCGCCAGCACCTTCTCCCGCGGCAGGCCGCGCCGGCCGAGATCGGCGTTCACCCGCTCGCGCAGCTTCGGCAGGGCGTGGCAGAACTCCACCATGCGGCCGAACTTGGTGCCCTCGCGCAGCTCGGTCCAGCGCTGGTGGTAGCGGTACTGCTTGCGCCCCTTGGCGTCGCGGCCGGTCGCCTGGAGATGGCCGTCGGGATCGGGGCAAATCCAGACGTCCTTGTAGGCCGGCGGGATCGCCAGCTTGCGGATGCGCGCCAGCGTGTCCTCCTCCGTCACCGGGGTGCCGTCGGGCCACAGGAAGCGGAAGCCCTTGCCGTAGCGCCGCCGCCGGATGCCCGGCGTCTCGTCGGCGCTATAGCTCAGCCCGGCGCAGGCGGCTTCCTGTTCGGGAGAGGGGCCGTCCTTATCGGATGCGGCATCGGATGTGGCGCCATCGGGCGGGGGGAGGGGGCTGTCCATAAGGCCAACAACGGCCGGAATGGGCGTTGGTTTCCGCTACCCCCTTCGGAGAGGGTTTCTTCGCAGTTGCAAAAACCGTAGTGTTGCGACGCAAGATCCCCGCGATATCCCGACCCGAATCCGATTGGAGCGCCAGACCATGGACCGCAAGCCGGACGAGACGATTCTGACCGCCCATCTGCCGAACCTGGAAATCCAGATCCGCCACCGCGAGGCCGGGGAGGATGGGGCGGAGGTCATCGCCATCCAACTGCGCGCCACGCCGTCCTTCGACGCCGTCGCCGGCATGCTGGCCCCCGCCATGATGAACCCGCTGCTGCTGGCCGGCCCTGCCTTCGGTGCGCGGACCGGCCAGCGGACCGGGCAAGGCGGCGCCAACCCGATGGGGTCGGCCGCGGCCGATCTGTGGATGGCGCCGATGCGGCTGTGGGGCGAGATGGTGCGGCAGGCCTGGGCGCCCTGGCTCCAGATGGGACAGCGCCGTTAGACC
The DNA here is from genome assembly GCF_042604635.1 of Azospirillum sp. A26. Classification (NCBI taxonomy): domain Bacteria; kingdom Pseudomonadati; phylum Pseudomonadota; class Alphaproteobacteria; order Rhodospirillales; family Azospirillaceae; genus Azospirillum; species Azospirillum sp. A26. Next base: position 1,013,457 of record NZ_CP170473.1, read on the forward strand.
GGGCCGCTAAGCTCAGCCCCTCACCGTCACGGCCACTTCACCTCGGGCGGCAGGCTCATCAGGATCGCCTCGGTGTTGCCGCCGGTCTTCAGGCCGAAGGTGGTGCCGCGGTCGTAGAGCAGGTTGAACTCGACATAGCGGCCGCGGCGGACCAGCTGGTGTTCGCGCTGCTCGGCAGTCCAGGGCCGGTTCATGTGCCGGCGGACCAGGGCGGCGTAGCTGTCGAGGAAGGCGGTGCCGACATCGCGGGTGAAGGCGAAATCGGCCTCCCAGTCGCCCGACTCGAGGTTGTCGAAGAAGATGCCGCCGACGCCGCGCGCCTCGCCCCGGTGCGGCAGGAAGAAATAGCGGTCGCACCACTCCTTGTAGCGCGGATAATAGTCGGGGTCGTGCCGGTCGCAGGCGGCGCGCAGGCCGGCGTGGAAGTCGGCGGTGTCCCGCTCGTCCTCCATCATCGGCGTCAGGTCGGCGCCGCCGCCGAACCAGCCCCTGGTCGTCACGATGTGGCGGGTGTTCATGTGGGTCGCCGGCACCAGCGGCGAGCGCATGTGCGCGACCAGGCTGATGCCCGCCGCCCAGAATTCGCCGGTCTCGGCCGCGCCGGGGATGTTGGCGCGGAATTCCGGGCTGAAGGTGCCGTGGACGGTCGAGATGTTGACCCCGACCTTCTCGAACACCCGGCCCTTCATCACCGACATGGTGCCGCCGCCGCCCTCGCCGCCGCCATGGTCGGGGCGGCTCCAGCTCTTGCGCTCGAACCGGCCGGGGGGCAGGTCGGCATGGGTGCCGGTCAGCTCGTCCTCCAGCGCTTCGAAGGAGGCGCAGATGCGGTCGCGCAGCTCCTTGAACCAGGCGGCGGCGCGGGCCTTGCGCTCTTCGACGGTGCTGGAGTCGGCAGTCGTTGCGGCGGTCGGTGCGGCTGTCATGGCGTTTCCGGCTGTGCGGGAGCATCGGAGCGGAGCGCGGCAGGCTGCCGCCCATCCCATGCGGCAGTCTGCCGCAAGGCCTCACCCAACACCATTGCCGCGCTGACCGCAACGTTCAAGGAGCGGGCGGGCGGCACCATCGGGATGACCAGCCGGGCGTCGGCGGCGTCATGCACCTCGTCGGGCACGCCGGCGCTCTCGCGGCCGACCAGCAGGCGGTCGCCGGGGGCGAAGCGGAAATCGGTGTAGGGGATCGCCGCCCGCGTGGTCAGCAGCACCAGCCGGCCGCCCTGCGGAGCCGCGCGGTACGCGGTCCACGAGCTGTGCCGGGTCCAGTCGAGATGGTCGAGATAGTCCATCCCGGCGCGGCGCAACCGCCGGTCATCCAGAACGAAACCGCAGGGTTCGATCAGATCCAGAGCCACCCCCAGCCCGGCTGCGAGTCGCATCAGGGTTCCGGCGTTCTGCGGAATGTCGGGTTCGAACAGCACAAGGCGCAACGCGGGCCTTGCCTCGAAGTGTTTGTTTTGCATACAAATGTTCTTGCCCCTGTACACGCGACAAATTGTCTCCCGGCCAAGGACTTTCCAAGATGTCGACGCGACGGTATACCGCAGCGCAGAAGCTGGAGATACCCACTCCGGACCGATGCGGCATGCCTGAGGGTTTTTCCTTCGGCGGGCGGGCGTGCCGTGTCATGCATAAAAATGGTCCATCGGTCGTCCGGCGCGGGCAAAGGGCGTCGGGCATGCCTTGAGGAGAAACAGGCTTATGGCTCAGACCACGCATCCGCCCGGGACGGGTGGCCACGCGGCCTCCAGCGGCGAGGGGGGTTCCCGCCGCGATTTTCTGTATCTTGCCACCGGTGCGGTCGGTGTCGTCGGGGCGGCCTCGGCTGCCTGGCCCTTCATCGACAGCCTGAACCCGGCGGCTGACACCCTGGCGCTTGCCTCCATCGACGTCGATCTGGCCCCCGTGGCCGAAGGTCAGGCGATCACGGTCACCTGGCGCGGAAAGCCTGTCTTTGTCCGCCACCGCACCGCCGAGGAGATCGAGTCCGCCAAGAAGGTCAATCTTGGCGACCTGCGCGATCCGGTTGCCGACGATGCCCGCGTGAAGAAGCCTGAATGGCTGATCGTCATCGGCATCTGCACGCATCTGGGCTGTGTGCCGCTCGGGCAGAAGGTCACCGATCCGCGCGGCGACTACGGCGGGTGGTTCTGCCCCTGCCACGGCTCGCACTACGACACCGCTGGGCGCATCCGCAAGGGCCCGGCCCCCGCCAACCTTGTCCTTCCGACGTACGCCTTCACCGGCGATACCAAGATCCGGCTCGGTTAACGCGGCCCAACGGTTCTGGAGACCCCCGAGATGGCTCAGGTTCAAGCCACCAAGTTCAAGAATCCGCTCGTGAACTGGATCGACAGCCGCCTGCCGATCTTCACGATGCTGGATCACGAGTACAACCACTACCCGATGCCGCGGAACGTCAACTATCTGTGGGCGTTCGGTGCGATTGCCGGCATCATGCTGATGATCATGATCGCCACGGGCCTGTTCCTGGCGATGCAGTACTCGTCCCACACCTCGCTGGCCTTCGATTCGGTCGAGCGCATCATGCGCGACGTGAATTACGGCTGGCTGATCCGCTACGTGCACGCCAACGGCGCGTCGATGTTCTTCATCGCCGTCTATATCCACATGTTCCGCGCGCTCTATTACGGCTCCTACAAGGCCCCGCGCGAGATCCTGTGGATCCTCGGCGTCATCATCTTCCTCGTCATGATGGGCACCGCCTTCATGGGCTACGTGCTGCCGTGGGGCCAGATGAGCTTCTGGGGCGCCACCGTCATCACGAACCTGTTCTCGGCCTTCCCCATCGTCGGCGACCCCATCGTCACGCTGCTTTGGGGCGGCTTCTCGGTCGACAACCCGACGCTGAACCGCTTCTTCGCGCTGCACTTCCTGCTGCCCTTCGTCCTGCTGGGTCTGGTGATCCTGCACACGGCGGCGCTGCATGTCTGCGGCTCGAACAACCCGCTCGGCATCGATCCGAAGGGCCCGCAGGACACCGTTCCGTTCAACCCGTACGTCACGCTGAAGGACGGCTTCGCGGTGGTGATCTTCATGATTATCTTCGCGGTGTTCGTGTTCTTCATGCCGAACTACATGGGCCATCCGGACAACTACATCCCGGCCAACCCGCTGGTGACCCCGGCGCACATCGTGCCGGAATGGTACTTCCTGCCCTTCTACGCCATGCTGCGCGCGATCCCGGACAAGCTGGGCGGCGTGCTGGCGATGTTCGGCTCGATCGCGCTGCTGGCCTTCCTGCCGTGGCTCGACCGTTCCAAGGTCCGCAGCTGCAAGTTCCGCCCGGTCTACCGCCAGTTCTTCTGGATCCTGGCCATCGACGCCCTGATCCTGGGCTATGCCGGCGCCATGCCGGCCGAGGGCTCCTGGCTGCTGATCGCGCGCATCGGCACCTTCTACTACTTCTTCCACTTCCTGGTCCTGCTGCCGGTGCTGGGCAAGCTGGAACGCACGCGTCCGCTTCCCAACAGCATCTCCGAGTCCATTCTGAAGGGCGGGGGCAGCATCGCCGCCGGCGCCCATGCCAAGCCGATGGAGAAGGCCTGATGCGCGCGTTGAAGACTGCAATCCTCTCGGCGGCGCTGGCTCTCGGCATCGCCGGGGCCGCTCAGGCCGCCGAAGGCGTGCACATCCCCAAGCAGACCTGGCCGCATGCCGGCATCTTCGGCACCATCGACAAGGCGGCGGCCCAGCGCGGCTTCCAGATCTACAAGGAAGTCTGCTCGGCCTGCCACTCCATGCGTCTGGTACCGATCCGCACGCTGGCCGGCATCGGCTTCAAGGAAGACGAGCTGAAGGGCATCGCCTCCAGCTATGAGGTGCAGGCCGGCCCGAACGACGCGGGCGAGATGTTCATGCGTCCGGGCCTGCCGGCCGACCGCTTCCCGTCGCCGTTCGCCAACGACCAGGCGGCCCGCGCGTCGAACAACGGCGCCCTGCCGCCGGACCTGTCGCTGATGGCGAAGGCCCGCGTCGGCGGCGAGGATTACCTCTACGCCTTCCTGACCGGGTTCGAGGAGCCGCCGGCCGACGTCCATGTGATGCCCGGCATGAACTACAACAAGGTGTTCCCCGGCCATCAGGTCGGCATGCCGAACATCCTGCAGCCCGACGGCGTCACCTTCGCCGACGGCACCAAGGCGACGGTGGAGCAGCAGGCGCACGACGTGGCGACCTTCCTGACCTTCGTCGCGGAACCGCACCTCGATGCCCGCAAGCAGATGGGCGTCAAGGTCATCCTGTTCCTGCTGGTGCTGGCCGGCCTGATGTATGCCGCCAAGCGCAAGCTGTGGAGCACGCTGCACTGAGCCTGACGGCTTGGCTGAGGCAATTGGTATCTGGACAGGGCGCCCCTTCGGGCGCCCTGTTCCTGTTTGGGGGAGCGTGTCGTCGGGCGACGCAAGGCAAGGCGGAGAAGACAATGGTGGACAGTCTGATCGACGAGATCGTCGATTTCTGGTTCGACGAGGCGATGAAGCCCTATTGGTTCCGCAGGTCGGCCAGCTTCGACCGCGCGGTGGCCGACACGCTGGGCCCGCATTACGAGGCGGCGGCCCGCGGCGACTACGATGATTGGATGGAGGATGTCGACGGCTGCATCGCGCTGTGCGTGCTGCTCGATCAGGTGCCGCGCAACATGTTCCGCGACGACCCGCGCGCCTTCGCCACCGACGCCAAGGCGCGGGCCGTCAGCGACCATGCCGTCGCCAACGGCTTCGACCTGGAATGCAACGAGGACGAGCGGACCTTCCTCTATCTGCCCTTCGAGCATCACGAGGACATCGGCAGCCAGGACCGCTCCGTCGCGCTGTTCACCGAGCGGGTGGGCGACGAGACGACGATCCGCTATGCCGAACGCCACCGCGATATCATCGCGCGCTTCGGCCGCTTCCCCCACCGCAACGCCCTTCTCGGCCGTGCGAGCACGCCGGAGGAGGAGGCGTTCCTCAAGGAACCCGACTCCTCCTTCTGAGGGGGCGCATTCCTCAAGCCGGCAGCGACATCAAGCAGGCTGGGGCGCCAGCCAGCGCTCCAGCGCGCCCAGCAGGTCGGCACGGCGGACCGGCTTGGTCAGATAGTCGTTCATCCCGGCCGCAAGGCAGCGGATGCGGTCCTCGGGCTGGGCGTTGGCGGTGACGGCGATGATCGGGATGCGCGCCCGGTCGTCGCCCATCCGGCGGATGGTGGCGGTGGCGGTTGCCCCGTCCATGTCGGGCATCGCCACGTCCATCAGCACCGCCTCGGGCGGCACCGGCGCCTGGGCGACCGCCTCCACCGCTTCGGCCCCGCCATTGGCGGTCTCGACCGAGAAGCCGGCCTTGGCGAGCAGCCCGGCCACCACCATGCGGTTGGTGGCGCTGTCGTCCACCACCAGCAGCCGGCCGCCGCGTGACCGCGCCCAGTTCATCAGCAGCTCGCCGTCGGTGGTGCGGGAGGGCAGGGCCGCCGGCATGTCGAGCACCGCGCGCCGCGATCCGTCGGCCTCCTCGGTCATGCTCATCTGCGCGCCCAGGCCCGCCAGCAGCCGCCGCATGAAATCCTTGCTGAAGCCGTCCTCGCATTTCACCTCGTACCGGCCATGCAGCTCCGCCCGGAAGACGACCGAGTCCTCGCCGGACGGCAGAGCCGAGAGCCGCAGGCCGAGCCGGCCCGGCGCGGCGCTGGCGATGGCGCTCGCCGCCAGCGCGTTGCACAGGCTGCTGACGGTCTCGGCATTGCCGATCAGGCGCGGCGGCGTGCCGGTCAGAACCCCGACATCCAGGGTGATCCCCCGCCCCTGCGCCAGGGCCGTGGTGGAAACCGCCAGCATGCGGGCCATCGCTTCCGGAGCGAACGCCGTCCCCCTGTGGTGGGGGGCGTGATGCAGAATGTCACCGTTCATGGCCCGCCATTGGCAAAATGCAAAGCAGCTTGCATCGATCGGGTCAGAAAAGGACCGAGGTCCGCGATCCGGCCGATCTTGCGACCAATTCTCAGCAAGTTGCGGGCCAGCGCCGCATCGTTTCGCCAGCCGCGCGCGGAAAAGAGCGTTATTCTGCTGGGACATACTTGGGTAATCCCAGGCTGCGTCGACCGGCGCCGGAGGCGTGGCTGTATGGCAGCGATGTCCGGGAGAGCGGCAGGGCGTTCAGCCGGACGGCGTGTCCGGCGGATTGAACAGGTAGGGCACGAAGCTGCGGTGATGCTCGTTCACCCGCAGCTCGCTGCCGATCGGCGGGAAGGCGCGCTGCTGGCAGTCGGTGCGCTCGCACAGGCGGCAATTGACGCCGATGGGCACCGCCGCCTTCATGTCGGTGATGTCGATGCCGGCGGCATAGACCAGCTCTGGGGCGTGGCTGGCCTCGCAGCCCAGCCCGACGGCGAACTGCCGTGACGGCTTCAGATAGGCGCCGCCGCGCTTGGTCACCGTGCGGGCGATGCTGATATAGGCGGTGCGGTCCGGCATCTGGGCGAACTGCACCAGGATCTTGCCGGGTTGGGCGAAGGCGTCATGCACGTTCCACAGCGGGCAGGCGCCGCCGAAGCGGGCGAAGTGGAAGCGCGTCGCCGAATGGCGCTTGGTGATGTTGCCGGCCATGTCGACCCGCACGAAATAGAAGGGCAGGCCGCGGGCGCCCGGCCGCTGCAAGGTGGAGAGCCGGTGGCAGACCTGCTCGAAGCTGGCGGAAAAGCGGCTTTGCAACTGCTCCACATCGTGGCGCAGGGCGCGGGCCTGCGCCGCGAAGGCGCGGTAGGGCAGCACCAGCGCCCCGGCGAAATAGTTCGCCAGCCCCACCCGGCAGATCGACCGCGCATCCTCGCTGGAGAATTTCGCCTGTTCCACCAGCTCGTCGATCTGGTCGCCGAACTCCAGCAGCGCGATCTGGTTCGCCATGTGGAAGGCGCGGCTGGAGCTGGTCAGCAGGGCCGACAGCCGCAGCGTGCCGGTGGTGGCGTCATAGCTGCGCATGGCGGTGTCGCCCGCCTCGTCGGCGACGATCTTCACCCGCACGTCGTGGCGCCGCTTCAGATAGGCGGCGAGTTCGTTCAGCAGCGATCCGGAATGGATCTTCTCGGTGTCCCACAGCCGCTCCGCCGCCTCGTCCAGCGGGCCGATGTAGTTGTTGCAGTAATGGAAATAGTCCCGCACCTCCTCATAGGGGAATTGCGGTCCGGCAAAGCTGTCGCCCTGTTCGCTGTTGGACAGGCTGTCGGTCAGCGACTGCACCCGCTCATGCAGCTTCTGATAGGCCTGATGCAGGCTCAGCACCCGGCGGGCCAGTTCCGGGCTGGACCCCACCACGCTGCGCAGTTCCGCCGCGGTCAGCGGCGCTCCGGCGAACAGCGGGTCGGCCAGCGCCTCGCGCAGGTCGGAGACCAGCCGGCTGTCCTCGTCCTCCAGGAAGGCGGACAGCTCCAGCTCGAAGGTGGCGGCGATCCGCATCAGCACCGGCAGGGTCAGCGGGCGCTGGTTGTTCTCCAACTGGTTGAGATAGCTGGGGGAAAGCTCCAGCGTCTTGGCGAGCGACGCCTGGGTCAGGCCGCGCTGCTCGCGCAGGCGGCGCAGCTTGTAGCCAAGGAACAGCTTCTTTTGCATGCGTATAAATTCCTGCCCGGCGCCGGCCTTGGAAATCAGCCGTTCTTCGCAATCTTAGCAAGCGCAAACCGGCACTTGCAAAGGGCTTCGCAACTTCGCACGTTTTTGCGAAGAGGCTGTTTGAAGCGCTGCGAAGTTTGTGAATAATCCGCGGCGTTCCGGTGAATGAGTGCGTCGCTAGGCGCCGGGGCAGGGACCGTCACTGCGATGCCACATAATGGGAACGCCCGATGCAAGACATTCTGGCCAAGTTGGAGTCCAAGCGCGCCGCGGCGCGGCTGGGCGGCGGTGAGAAGCGCATCGCCGGCCAGCACGCCAAAGGCAAGCTGACCGCGCGCGAGCGGATCGAGCTGTTCCTCGACGAAGGGTCGTTCGAGGAGTTCGACATGTTCGTCGAACATCGCTGCATCGACTTCGGCATGGAAAACCAGAAGGTTCCGGGCGACGGCGTGGTCACCGGCCACGGCACCGTCAACGGCCGCCTCGTCTTCGTCTTCAGCCAGGACTTCACGGTCTTCGGCGGCGCGCTGTCGGAAGCGCATGCCGAGAAGATCTGCAAGATCATGGATCAGGCGCTGAAGGTCGGCGCTCCGGTCATCGGCCTGAACGATTCGGGCGGCGCCCGCATCCAGGAAGGCGTCGCCTCGCTCGGCGGCTATGCCGAGGTGTTCCAGCGCAACGTCGACGCCTCGGGTGTCATCCCGCAGATTTCGCTGATCATGGGGCCATGCGCCGGCGGTGCGGTGTACTCGCCGGCCATGACCGACTTCATCTTCATGGTGAAGGACAGCTCCTACATGTTCGTCACTGGCCCCGACGTGGTGAAGACGGTCACCCACGAGGTCGTGACCGCCGAGGAGCTGGGCGGTGCCGTCACCCACTCCACCAAGTCGGGCGTCGCCGATCTGGCCTTCGAGAACGACGTCGAGGCTCTGCTCCAGCTGCGCCGCTTCGTCGATTTCCTGCCGTCGTCGAACCGCGAGAAGGCGCCGGTCCGCCCCTGCGCCGATCCGCTCGACCGCGAGGATTTCTCGCTCGACACGCTGGTGCCGGAGAACCCGAACAAGCCCTACGACATGAAGGAGCTGATCCTCAAGATCGTCGATGAGGGCGACTTCTTCGAACTCCAGCCGGAATACGCCAAGAACATCCTCATCGGCTTCGCCCGGATGAACGGCTCCACGGTCGGCATCGTCGCCAACCAGCCGATGGTCCTGGCCGGCTGCCTCGACATCGACAGCTCCAAGAAGGCGGCGCGCTTCGTCCGCTTCTGCGACGCCTTCGAAATTCCGATCCTCACCCTGGTCGACGTCCCCGGCTTCATGCCCGGCACCAGCCAGGAATATGGCGGCATCATCAAGCACGGCGCCAAGCTGCTGTACGCGTACGCCGAGGCGACCGTGCCGAAGGTGACCGTCATCACCCGCAAGGCGTACGGCGGCGCGTACGACGTGATGTCGTCCAAGCATCTGCGCGGCGACCTCAACTATGCCTGGCCGTCGGCTGAAATCGCGGTGATGGGCGCCAAGGGCGCCGTTGAGATCATCTTCCGCAGCGACATCGGCGACGCCGAGAAGATCGAGGCGCGTACGGAAGAGTACAGGCAGAAGTTCGCCAATCCCTTCGTTGCCGCGTCGCGCGGTTACATCGACGACGTCATCATGCCGCACGGAACCCGCCGCCGTATCACGAAGGCGCTGTCCATGCTGAAGAACAAGCAGCTCCAGACCCCCTGGCGCAAGCACGACAACATTCCGCTGTGAGGGCCGGCAGCATGTTCGAGAAGATCCTCATCGCCAACCGTGGCGAGATCGCCTGCCGCGTCATCCGCACGGCGCGCCGCATGGGCATCAAGACCGTCGCGGTCTATTCCGACGCCGACAGGAACGCGCTGCATGTCGAGATGGCCGACGAGGCCGTCCACATCGGCGCCGCCCCGTCCGCCCAGAGCTATCTGCTGATCGACAGGATCGTGGATGCCTGCAAGCGGACAGGCGCCCAGGCCGTCCATCCCGGCTACGGCTTCCTGTCGGAAAAGCGCGAGTTCCAGGAGGCGCTGGCGGCTGCCGGCATCGCCTTCATCGGTCCGGACGCCCACGCCATCCAGGCGATGGGCGACAAGATCGAGTCCAAGAAGCTGGCCAAGGCCGCCGGCGTCTCCACCGTCCCCGGCTATCTCGGCGTCATCGCCGACGACAGCGAGGCGGTGACCATCGCCCGCGACATCGGCTATCCGGTGATGATCAAGGCCTCGGCCGGCGGCGGCGGCAAGGGCATGCGCGTGGCCTGGAACGATGAGGAGGCGCGCGAGGGCTTCCGGTCGGCCACCAACGAGGCGCGCTCCAGCTTCGCCGACGACCGCGTCTTCGTCGAGAAGTACATCCAGCAGCCGCGCCACATCGAAATCCAGCTGCTGGCCGATGGGCAGGGCACCTGTTTGTACCTGCACGAGCGCGAATGCTCGATCCAGCGCCGCCACCAGAAGGTCATCGAGGAGGCGCCGAGCCCCTTCCTCGACGCCGCCACCCGCAAGGCGATGGGCGAGCAGGCCGTCGCACTGGCCAACGCGGTGCAGTACAAGTCGGCCGGCACGGTGGAATTCATCGTCGATGCCGAGCGCAACTTCTACTTCCTGGAGATGAACACCCGCCTCCAGGTCGAACATCCGGTCACCGAGCTGATCACCGGCCTCGACCTCGTCGAGCTGATGATCCGCGTCGCCGCCGGCGAGAAGCTGACGCTCCGCCAGGAGGACGTGCAACTCAATGGCTGGGCCGTCGAGGCGCGCGTCTATGCCGAGGATCCCTTCCGCAACTTCCTGCCCTCCACCGGCCGCCTGACCCATTACCGGCCGCCGGCCGCCGGCCCGAATGTCCGCGTCGACACCGGCGTGTTCGAGGGCGGCGAGATCTCGATGTATTACGATCCGATGATCGCCAAGCTCTGCAGCTGGGGGCAGACGCGCGACGAGGCCATCGGCGAAATGCGCGAGGCGCTGGACCAGTATTACATCCGCGGCGTCAGCCACAACATCCCGTTCCTGGCCTCGCTGATGGCGAACCAGCGCTTCGTCGACGGGCGGCTGACCACCAACTTCATCGCCGAGGAATATCCGAACGGCTTCCACGCTTCCGACCTGCCGCCGGAAGACCCGGCGGTGCTGGTCGCGGTGGCGGCGGTGATCCACCGCAGCCTGAACGACCGCGACAACCAGATCTCCGGCAAGATGCCCGGCAACAAGGTGACGGTGCGCGGCGACTGGGTGGTGGTGCTCGACGGCACCCAGCATCCGGTTCACCTGCACCCTGCTGAAAGTGGCCCGCAGCGCATCGGCTACACCGTCGATGTCGGCGGCACGCACCACACGGTGCGGAGCGATTGGCAGATCGGCGAGCCGCTGTTCCGCGGCACGGTGAACGGCCGGCATGTCTGCGTCCAGATCGACCGTGTCGGCATCGGCTATCGCCTGCACCACAGCGGGTCGCAGGCCATCGTCAAGGTGCTGACGCCGAAGGCGGCCAAGCTGGACGCCCTGATGCCGGTCAAGGCGCCGCCGGACATGTCGAAGTTCCTGCTGTCGCCGATGCCGGGACTGCTGGTGTCGCTGTCGGTGTCGGAAGGCCAGGAGGTCAAGGCCGGCGAGGTGCTGGCCGTGGTCGAGGCGATGAAGATGGAGAACATTCTGCGCGCGTCGCAGGACGGGACGGTCGCGAAAATCCACGCGGCGCCGGGCAGCAGCCTGGCGGTCGATCAGAAGATCGTGGAATTCGCGTAACCGTATAAGAATAAGAAACGCAATCGAGAGGAAGCGTCGCCCCTGCCCCCCATCCGGATGCCGGATGGGGGGCATCGGGGGGACCGCACTGCCAACATTACCTGCGCCATAAGAAGCCATCAGGAGGCGTCGATGACCGAGTTCCCGCAGAAGACCCTTGCCGACTGGGACAAGCTGGCCGCCAAGGATCTCGGCGCCGACGGCGACATTTCCAAGCTGGTCTGGAAAACCCCGGAGGGGCTGGACGTCAAGGCGCTCTACACCGCCGCCGACCTGGAAGGGCTGGAACTGGACACGCTGCCGGGCTTCCCCCCCTTCACCCGCGGCCCGCGCGCCACGATGTACGCGGTGAAGCCCTGGACCATCCGGCAATATGCCGGCTTCTCCACCGCGGAGGAGTCGAACGCCTTCTACAAGGCCAACCTCAAGGCCGGCCAGATGGGCCTGTCGGTGGCCTTCGACCTCGCCACCCACCGCGGCTATGACAGCGACCATCCCCGCGTCGTCGGCGATGTCGGCAAGGCCGGCGTCGCCATCGACAGCGTCGAGGACATGAAAATCCTGTTCGCCGACATCCCGCTCGACAAGATGTCGGTGTCGATGACCATGAACGGCGCCGTGCTGCCGATCCTGGCCGGCTACATCGTCGCGGCGGAAGAGCAGGGCGTCAGCCAGGACAAGCTGAGCGGTACCATCCAGAACGACATCCTCAAGGAGTTCATGGTCCGCAACACCTACATCTACCCGCCCGAACCCTCGATGCGGATCATCGCCGACATCATCGAGTACACCTCCCAGCACATGCCGAAGTTCAACTCGATCTCGATCTCCGGCTATCACATGCAGGAGGCCGGCGCGACGGCGGTGCAGGAGCTGGCCTTCACAATCGCCGATGGGCTGGAATATGTCCGCGCCGCGATGTCCAAAGGGCTGCCGGTCGACAAGTTCGCGCCGCGCCTGTCCTTCTTCTTCTCCATCGGCATGAATTTCTTCATGGAGATCGCCAAGCTGCGCGCCGCGCGCCTGCTGTGGTCCTCCCTGATGCAGGAGAAGTTCCAGCCGAAGGACGCCCGCTCGCTGGCCCTGCGCACCCATTGCCAGACCTCCGGCGTCTCGCTGACCGAGCAGGACCCCTACAACAACGTCATCCGCACCACCATCGAGGCGATGGCGGCGGTGCTGGGCGGCACCCAGTCGCTGCACACCAACGCCTTCGACGAGGCGCTGGGCCTGCCGACCAAGACCTCGGCCCGCATCGCCCGCAACACCCAGCTGATCATCGCGGAGGAGGCCGGCGTCACCAAGGTGGTCGATCCGCTCGGCGGCTCCTTCTATATCGAGCATCTGACCCACAGCCTCGCCACCGCCGCGCTGGAGCTGATCGGCCGGGTCGAGGAGATGGGCGGCATGACCAAGGCGGTCGAGAGCGGCATGCCCAAGCTGCTGATCGAGGAGGCCGCCGCCCGCCGTCAGGCCGCCATCGACCGAGGCGAGGAGGTGATCGTCGGCGTCAACAAGTACCGTCCGGAGAACCCTGAGGGGGTGGACGTGCTGGACATCGACAACACCGCCGTCCGCGAATCGCAGATCGCCCGCCTCAAGCACATCCGCGCCACCCGCGACGAGGCCAAATGCCAGGCGGCGCTGGCGGCATTGACCGAGGCCGCCGCGGCGAAGACCGGCAACCTGCTGGCCCTGTCGGTCGAGGCCACCCGTGCCCGCGCCACCGTCGGCGAGATCTCCGACGCGCTGGAAAAGGCCTTCACCCGCCATGTCGCCGTCATCCGCTCGGTGTCGGGCGTCTACGGCTCGGCCTATGAGGGCGACGAGGGCTTCAGGAAGATCCAGGAGGAGGTGGCGTCCTTCGCCGCCGACGAAGGCCGCCGGCCGCGCATCCTCGTGGTGAAAATGGGCCAGGACGGCCACGACCGCGGCGCCAAGGTGATCGCCACCAGCTTCGCCGACATCGGCTTCGACGTCGACATCGGCCCGCTGTTCCAGACCCCGGACGAGGCGGCGCGGCAGGCGGTGGAGAACGACGTGCACGTCATCGGCGTGTCGTCCCAGGCCGCCGGCCACAAGACGCTGGTGCCGCAGCTGATCGAGGAGCTGCGCCGCCAGGGCGCCGGCGACATCCTGGTGGTGTGCGGCGGCGTGATCCCGCCGCAGGACTACGACTTCCTCTACAAGGCGGGTGCCGCGGCCATCTACGGTCCGGGCACCAACATCCCGAAGGCGGCGTCGGACATCCTCGGCATCCTGCGCAAGCAGAAGACGGCGGCGTGATGAGCGGTGGCGGGAAGGGCGAAGGCTCCTCCCGCCCCTGTTTCGGGCGGCCCTGAACTGGACAGGATCGAGCAGCGGCACTATCCTTAGGTCAGTGTACATGGTCGGGAGCCGTTCGATGTCCAGGATCGATTCAGCCAAGAAGAATGAGCCTCCCGTTTCCGATACGCTGGAAAACGCATCCCCTGTGTCGTCCATGGATGCCGAAAAGAAGAAATGGGTGGAAGACAATCGGGCGGCGTTTGCCGCCTACGATGCGTTGGTGGACCGGCTTGGTCTCTTCGGTGAAGAGTACCGGAACTTCGAATGAGATTTCTCGACGTTTGCCTCAATCCGGCGGCGAAGGGAAAGAAAAATCACCCGATTCCCTATATCCTGATCGTTCAGGGTGATTATGTCGGCATCAACAGAACCCGTGTGGCCGTTCCGTTGATGCGGTCGTCCGAAGTTGAAGCTCCAATTCCCAAGATCATGCCCTTGATCATGGTCGGTGACGAGCAATTCGTCGTCATGACGCCGCAGATCATCGCTTTGCCCGTTGGGCAAATTGGCGCTGTCGTCGCGTCCGCATCCGATGCCCATTCCGACATCCGCCGCGCCATCGATGTCCTGACAGGCGACTTTTGACCGTCACCGCCGAAACCGACCTCTACGCCCCCGTCAAAGCCTTCCTCGAAGCCCAGGGTTACGACGTGAAGGCGGAGATCCGCGGCTGCGATCTCGTCGCCACGCGCGGGGACGAGCCGCCGGTGATCGTCGAGCTGAAAAAGCGCTTCACCCTCGACCTCGTGCTCCAGGGGGTGGACCGGCTGGCGGTCAGCGACAGCGTCTATCTCGCCGTTCCGCAGCCGGGGCGCAAGGCGACCGGGCCGTCTCCCCTCGACGGCGACGTGAAGAAGCTCTGCCGGCGGCTCGGGCTCGGCCTGCTGATGGTCGATCCGGGTCTGGCCGAGGGGCGGCAGGTCACCGTGCTGCTCGACCCCATCCCCTACACCCCGCGCAAGGACAAGAAGCGCACCCATCGCCTGCTCGGCGAGCATGCCCGCCGTGTCGGCGATCCCAACCGCGGCGGCTCCACCCGCGTCGCCATCGTCACCGCCTACCGCCAGGACGCGCTGCGCGTCGCCCGCCTGCTGCGCGGCGGGCCGCTGACCGTCGCGGCCCTGCGCAAGGCCGGCGCGCCCAAGGATGTCGGGCCGATGCTGCTGCGCAACGTCTATGGCTGGTTCGAGCGGGTCGGGCGCGGCACCTACGGCCTGACCCCGGCCGGCGTGCAGGGGGTCGAGGCGTTCGCCCATGCCCTGGCGGAGGCGTGACACCCCGCACCGCCAAGCCTATGATCGTCGCCACCCAATCCACGATCCCATCAGGCTGGAGCCCGCTTTGTCGGACTACATCAGCAATCTCGTCGTCTTTTTCGTCGTCGTCGATCCGCCGGGGCTGGTGCCGCTGTTCATCGCGCTGACCCGCGGCTTCGACGACCGGCACAAGCGGATCATCGCGCTGCGCGGCACCGCCATCGCCTTCGTCGTGCTGGTCTTCTTTGCCTATTTCGGCAAGGTCGTGCTGCAGACCCTGTCCATCGAGATGCCGGCCTTCCGCATCGCCGGCGGTGCGCTCCTGTTCTGGATCGCCTTCGAGATGCTGTTCGCCAAGCGCTCCGAGCGCAAGGAGCGCGACACCGGCGAGGCGATGACCGACGAGGACGCGCACGACATCGCCGTCTTCCCGCTGGCGGTGCCGCTGATCGCCGGTCCCGGCGCCATCACCTCGATCCTGCTGCTGATGGACCGTGTCGGCACCACGGCGGCGGGACAGGTCAGCGTGCTGGGGGCGGCGGCGACGGTGATCGGCGGGGTGACGCTGATCCTGCTGGGGGCCGACCGGGTCGGGCGGCTGCTCGGCCGCACGGTGATCCACACGGTCAGCCGGGTGCTCGGCATCGTGCTGGCGGCGCTGGCCGCGCAGACGGTGATTTCCGGCATCACCGCGGTCTATCCACCGCATTGATCGGATGGCACAAAGCCTCGGTCATTCTGAATTGTGAACTCAAGCCGGCTCCTAAAGCATTCGGACGGAACCACTTTGTCCATTTTCGTCGGAGTTCAGGTCCCATTGGTGCATTTGTATGATTCTTAATCAAACCCTTAACGGCATGAGCTTGGTAAGATTGCTTCCAAAGCGAAGGGAGTTTGGAAGTATTTCAAAAATTAAATATAGAAACGAAATCGGACATATATTTGATAAGTTGTTATAGTGCTTTGTCATATACCTAAAAAGTGCAAATCTCCCTAATGTACGCTCATAGGGTTGCGCCTGAAGGAGGATTCGTGGTGTTGAAGATCAATCATGCATCATTTACGCTCGCTCTTTTGGTGTCCTGCGCCTTTTCTATGGCTGCAAAAGCGGAAGGTGGAAGCTGCCCGACCACGGTAACGGTTTCATCGACTTTTCCAACTCCCTGCATCAACGGCAAGACAGGTGGAGCGGAGTTGGCGCCGACGGCTGCCTATGCCTGGGAAGCCTTCATAGCCCTGAACTGGCCAGCCGCGACCGGTAGCCGTGGGAAACCAGATCCGGCGAAAAGCTTTGGAGATCTCTCCGGCCCGACGGCATGGGAGACAATGAGGGCCAAAGTTGAGCTTTACCCTGGCAACGGCTCTGCTTCACAGGCTCCTCATGGCGTCGTCCTCGATGCCGGAAACAAGCCGACGAACGGGCCGGATTATGGTTATGAGCAAAGCCCGGCCTATTACTATGATCCGGTGACGACCGGTACCAAGGATGGCCTTCTGCCGGCCTGCTCCGGGCAGGTTCCGACAGCGGTGCCCGCTTTTGTGCCGCTGGATGAAACCAGTCAGATCGGAAACAATCAGACTTATGCCGGTACGCTTTCCGACAAGGATCCCAAAGGGTTTAATAAAAGCCCCCAATTGATCCGTTACGCAGTGAAGATGAATCTGCCGGTATTTCAGAATATAGTCTCCAACAAATATTGGTGGAATTCCACGGGGGCGGCCACACCGTTGAACAATGCGCTGGGAAATGCAATCACGGCGATTGAGAACCGAAGCAAGACCGGTGAGAACAAGCAGCCTGACGATCCCTATGTGAATTTTGTACCTGCCAATGCGGAGCAGGTTGGACCTGGTGTCTTCGTGAAGTCGGCTTGGCGTCCGCTGACGAACAATGAGGTGACGTCGGGACGTTTTCGCACGGCTCCGGTTCGCTACTATGAGAAGAACGACCAGGGAAATCCCTGCTATCGCGAGGATGTCTGGGGTCTCGTCGGGATGCATGTGATCACATTCCCTCCCAACGCGCCTTGGGTCATCTGGTCGACGTTCGAACAGGCAGACAACATTCTCACGAGCGACGGGAAGCCAACGGAAGATCCGAACGGCAAACCGCTCGGGCAAATGCCGGCAGCGGCCACCACGCCTCAGTTGACGTCGGATCCCCAGCAGCTCAATCCGGTGGTGAAGGCATTGGGACCTTACTGCGACAATCCTGGCCAGCGCCTGTTTTTCCGCGAGAACCCCCAGCGGACCGCATTGCCTTCGGGGGGCAACATTTGTCTTGACCGGCGCTGGCATGCTCTGTCTGACGAAATCGTGGCCGCTAACGAAACTGCACATGCTGCGATGATGAGTGCGGGCAAAGATGCAGCAGGCGTTTGGCAGTACTACAAGCTGATCAATGTGCAGCCGGTTCCAGTCGACGGCGCCAGCATGAACCTCCCGAATGTCAGCACCACCGCATCGTTCTACCTTGCCAATGCCGTGCTGGAGACAGATTACTCTTTGGCTAATTTTACGGGAAATCTTGTCAACGGTGCCCCGAGCAACGTGGTTGCCGGTCCGAAAGGAACCCTCGTCGAATACTACAACACACAGCTTTTCCCGTTCGAAGGCGGAAACTTGGGCTTCCTTTCAAAGCCCATGCAGATGGGTGGCTGTGCCGGTTGCCATGGCTTTGCGAACAACACCGGCCGCAACTTCAGCTTCTCACTCGGCCGTAATGTCAAGACACCCGATCCGACCGATGCATTCTCGGTTCAACCCGCACTTCTGAGCAATTTCAACCAGTAAATCCTCGGTCGATCCCAGCGAAACGCCGGGGCATCCGGTCTATCGTTTCGCTGGGATACTCTGTCTGCCTGCCGGGAGAGTCCGCCGTCCGGGCCGTCGAAAAGGCCTGAAACCGGCTCCGAAAGATAATCAAAACCAAGCCCGGTTTGTACTTGGGGCGATGGACTGGCACCCCTTTGGCGGGGGCGGACAAGCCCTTCCGGTCATGATCCCTTTTCCAGTGCTGATCGCCGCTCCACATGGGGGCTTACCACCGCCGACGCCGGGCATCTGTCCGGCGTGAGGCTTTCCACGCGCCCAAATGACAGAGGCGGCGGCCATGGACCTCGACCCGCTGATCCTGTCGCGGATTCAGTTCGCGTTCACGATCTCCTTCCACATCCTGTTCCCCAGCTTCACGGTCGGGCTCGCCTGCTGGATCGCGCTTCTGGAAGCGCTGTGGGTCGGCACCGGCAAGGGCATCTACCGCAGCCTGTCGGAGTTCTGGACCCGCATCTTCGCGCTGTCCTTCGGCCTGGGCGTGGTGTCGGGCATCGTCATGTCCTACCAGTTCGGCACCAACTGGAGCCGCTGGTCCGACACGGTGGGCAACGTCCTCGGCCCGCTGATCCAGTACGAGGTGGTGACCGCCTTCTTCCTGGAGGCCGCCTTCCTCGGCATCCTGCTGTTCGGGCGCGACCGGGTGCCGCGCGGCATCCACCTGATGGCGGCCTGCCTGGTGGCGCTGGGCACGCTGCTGTCGTCTTTCTGGATCCTGTCGGCCAACAGCTGGATGCACACCCCGGCCGGCTTCGAGATCAAGGACGGCCGCTATTTCGTCACCGACTGGTGGCAGGTGGTGTTCAACCCGTCCTTCCCCTACCGCCTCGCCCACATGGTGACGGCGATGTTCCTGACCACCAGCTTCGTCGTCGCCGGCATCAGCGCCTTCTACCTGCTGAAGCGCCGGCATTTCGACCATGCCAGGCTGGGGCTCGGCATGGCGCTCGCCCTCATCACCGTGCTGGCGCCCCTGCAGATCTTCCTCGGCGACGAGCATGGGCTGAACACGCTGGAGCATCAGCCGGCCAAGATCGCGGCGATGGAAGGCAATTGGGAAGGCGGTCCGCGCGCCCCGCTGGTCCTCTTCGCCATCCCCGACGTGGAGGCGGAGACCAACCGTCTGGAGATCGGCATCCCGGCCCTGTCCAGCCTGATCCTGACCCACGATTTCAACGGCAGCGTTCCCGGCCTGAAGCAGTTCCCGGCCGACGAGCGGCCCGACCCGCGCATCGTCTTCTGGACCTTTCGCCTGATGGTCGCCATCGGCTTCCTGATGCTGACGGTGGCGGCGGTGCATCTGGTGCTGAGGGTCCGCGGCCGGCTCTACAGCAGCGACTGGTTCAACCGCATCCTGGTCGGCTGCATGCCGATCGGCTTCGTCGCAATCCTGGCCGGCTGGTTCACCACCGAGATCGGGCGCCAGCCCTGGGTCGTCTACGGCCATCTGCGCACCGCCGACGCGGTGACCCCGTCCCTGACCACCGAGGCGGCGCTGGTCTCGCTGGTCTCCTTCGTCGTCGCCTACACCCTCATCTACGGCGCCGGCACCTATTACCTGATCCGCCTGCTGCGCGCCGGACCGACCCATGTCCATGACGCGAAGCCGCCGCCGGAGGCGCAGAGCCCGAAGCGCCCGCTGTCGGCCGCCGACTCTTCCATCGAAGCCGCGGAGTGAGCCCCATGCAGGAAATTGCGGAAGGAAGCCTGCTGACCCTGATCTGGGTCGGGATCGTCGGCTTCGCGGTGTTCATGTATGTGCTGATGGACGGCTTCGACCTCGGCATCGGCATCCTCTATCCCTTCGCCCCGACGGAGGAGGACCGCGACACCATGATGAACACGGTGGCGCCGGTCTGGGACTTCAACGAGACCTGGCTGGTGCTGGGCGGGGCGGGCCTGTTCGCCGCCTTCCCCATCGCCTATGCCGTGGTCCTGCCGGCGATGTACCTGCCGCTGCTGGTCATGCTGATCGCCCTGATCTTCCGCGGCGTCGCCTTCGAGTTCCGCTTCAAGGCGCGGGCGGGCCGGCACTGGTGGAACCGCTCCTTCTTCGTCGGATCGCTGCTGGCCACATTCGCGCAGGGCGTCGTGCTCGGCTCCTTCATCCAGGGCATCCCGGTCTATGAGCGGCAGTTCGTCGGCGGCATGCTGCACTGGCTCTCCCCCTTCTCCCTGTTCTGCGGGGCGGCGCTGGTGGTGGGCTATGCGCTGCTGGGGGCGACCTGGCTGATCTGGCGGACCATCGGGCCGTTGCAGGACTGGTGCTTCCGCATGGCGCGGCGGCTGATGCTGGTGGTTCTCGTCGGCGTCGCCGCGGTCAGCCTGTGGACGCCCTTCCTGCTGCCGCAGATCGCCCTGCGCTGGTTCTCGCTGCCCAACCTGTTCTTCCTGGCGCCGGTGCCCATCGTCACCGCGGTGCTGGCCTTCGCCCTGTGGCGGGCCATCGACAA
This sequence comes from Azospirillum sp. A26, assembly GCF_042604635.1. Classification (NCBI taxonomy): domain Bacteria; kingdom Pseudomonadati; phylum Pseudomonadota; class Alphaproteobacteria; order Rhodospirillales; family Azospirillaceae; genus Azospirillum; species Azospirillum sp. A26. The sequence goes on from NZ_CP170473.1 coordinate 1,033,697, forward strand.
CAGCCGCGAGGTGGCGCCCTTCGTGCTGTCGATGGCGCTGTTCGCCCTGTCCTACCTCGGCCTCGCCATCAGCTTGTGGCCGCATTTGATCCCGCCCGGCGTCACCGTGTGGGAGGCGGCGGCGCCGCCCAAGACGCAGGTGTTCCTGCTGGTCGGCATGGCCTTCCTGATCCCGTCGATCCTCGGCTACACCGCTTATTCCTACTGGGTTTTTCGCGGAAAGGTGACGGGGGCCTTCGGATACCATTGAGCGGAGAGGGCGCCCCGGCCTAAAAAGGGCGCCTTCGGATGGGAGAAGGATCCGCCATGGACAACGACATCAGCTTCGCCGAGGCCATGCTGCGCCGTGGCGCCGGCCTGCTGGACGCGGAGGCGGATGCGCCGGGCGGCGATCCCTTCGCCGTGCTGGCCCGCCTGCTGGCAGCCGCCGCCGCGACCGACGCGCCGCTGGTGGTGCTGAGCGAGGGCGGCAGCCACCCCGCTCTGTTCGACGAGGCCAACCGCCGCGCGGGCGAACCGCTGACCGCCCGCCTCGCCGGCCTTGCCGCCACCCGCCAGGGCGAGCGCGCCGCCATGTACGAGTTCGACGGCACCGGCCCGCTGACCGGCAACCGCATCGTCGCCGCCCTGCTGCGGCCGGAGGAGCGGCCCGACCTGCTGCATGTCTACATCGCCATCGGCCGTCTGCGCGGCGGCGAGGCGCAGATCACCGTGCCGCCCGCCCTGCTGCGCTTCGACGCCGCGGCGCTGGGCCAGACGCTGGGGCTGCTGGGCGACGCGGTGTCGCGCAGCCCGAATGCCGCCACCGCGGCGCTGGCCCATGCCGCCGCTATCCTGCCGATGGAGGGCCATGAGCAGGGCGGCATGCCGGCGGCCCTGCTGGACCTCTACTGGCATGCGCTGACGCTGGCGTCGGTGCGCGCCGCAGGCGGCGCTGGGGCGTCGGTGCGCGCCGCCGGCGGCGCGGCCGGGGGATTGGCCGGGATGACGCCGGAGGGGAATGCGTAGGGGCGCCGGGGGCAGCCTCCGTTCCCGTTTTGCACAAAATCCACCGATGCAAGAAATAATTCCTATAATCTCTGCAGGGTTCCCCCCTGCCTGCGGAGAGACGCCATGGCCCTCGACAGCCGTACCCTTGCAAACGACCAGTTCCCGGTGTGGGCGGAGGAGCCGCCGGTGCCGTCCGAAGGCTCGTTGGTCCCCGGTTCGCAGTTCCATGAGGAGCAGTGGATCATGGCCGCCGGCATGCTGGCGCGCGGCAGCAGCTTCCTTTATGTCGCCCGTGCCATGGGATGCAGCCGCACCACCCTCTGGCGCGCTTACTACGGCTCCAAGGATTTCCGTCACAGGGTGTGGTGGGAGCGGCAGGCGCTGAACCGCGAGGCCGACCTGCGCCTCTCCTCGTTGCGCAGTCTGGTGGTCGAGCAGATCGAGCGGCTGGTTTCCTCCGGCGATCCGTCCACCGTGCGCTGGCTGGCCGAGAAGCTGGGGCTGTTCGCCAGTCTCGATGCCCCAGCCTCCAAGCGGCAAACCACGCAACCGGTTCGTCAGCCCGTCCCCGAACTCAAGGACGACATCCCTGGCGATTTGTGCGAGGACGCTGCCGATTGCCCTCTCTCCCCCGGGGAGAGGGAGGGGACCCGCGCCGCAGGCGTGGGGAGGGTGAGGGGGCCGGCGCGCGATCCGCGCGCCGCCAAGGGGCATGCTGCCCCTTGGCAATCCCCTGGCGCGGTCGTTCCGTCCGCGCTGCCCCCCTCACCCAACCCTCTCCCCAGGGGGGAGAGGGCTTATAAGCTGTCGCCTTGCCCAACCGCTCTGCCGCGCCACCGGTAGACCGGCGGGCAGGATGGAACATCCGCCGGAAACCGTTCCACGCTGTTCCACCCCTCCCACCGGCCCCCCGCCAGCTACGGTCCGCATCGTCCCCAAGGAGGCCCTTGCCCCGCCGCTCTTTTGCAAATCGTTTGAAACTCTTTCCCGCGCTGCCGATCTGGTGACAGAGTTAACGTCAGTGAAATACTGCGTCACATCGTCACCAGTTCAACGGGAGCAGCCATGCGCCAGCGCCTCCGCTTCTATCTCGGGGACGAGCTTCGGGAGATCGACGCGGTCGATCCCACCCTGACGGTGCTCGACTGGCTGCGTCTGTCGGAACGGCGGGTCGGCACCAAGGAAGGCTGTGCGGAGGGCGATTGCGGCGCCTGCACCGTGGTGGTCGGGCGGCTGGACGGCGACACTCTGCGCTACGAGGCGGTGAACGCCTGCATCCGCTTCCTCGCCACGCTGGACGGCTGCCGGCTGCTGACCGTGGAGCATCTGAAGGGACCGGACGGCGCGCTGCATCCGGTGCAGCAGGCGATGGTCGATTGCCATGGCTCGCAATGTGGCTTCTGCACGCCGGGCTTCGTCATGTCGCTGCTGGCGCTGTACCTGAACGAGGAGCGGCCCGACGGCCAGCGGATCGACGACGCGCTGGCCGGCAACCTCTGCCGCTGCACCGGCTACGAGCCCATCGTCCGCGCCGCCCACGCCATGTACGAGATCGGCGACCGCGTTACGGACCGCTTCGCCGACCGCGCGGCGATGGCGGAAAAGCTGAAGGCCCTGCGCGACGAGGAAATCCTCAGCGTCGGCGCCGCCGGGCGCCGGTTCCTGGCCCCCGCCACCGTGCCGCAGCTGGCGCAGCTCCTGCTCGACAATCCCGGCGCCACCATCGTGGCCGGGGCGACCGACGTCGGGCTGTGGGTGACCAAGTTCCAGCGTGTGCTGGCGACGGTGGTCTACACCGGCCGGGTCCGTGCCCTGCGGCGGATCGAGGACCGCGGCGACGCGCTGGTGATCGGCGCCGGCGTCACCTACAGCGACGCGGCGGAGCGGATCGCCGCGCTCTATCCCGATTTCGGCGAGTTGATCCGCCGCATCGGGGCGGAGCAGGTGCGCAACATGGGCACCATCGGCGGCAACATCGCCAACGGCTCCCCCATCGGCGACACCCCGCCGGCCCTGATCGCCTGCGGCGCCACGCTGCGGCTGCGGCGCGGTGAGGAGACGCGCGAACTGCCGCTGGAGGCGTTCTTCCTCGAATACGGCAAGCAGGACCGCCGCGAGGGCGAGTTCGTCGAGGCGGTGATCCTGCCCAAGCCGGCGGCGGGGGAGCGGTTCCGTGCCTACAAGATCGCCAAGCGCTTCGACCAGGACATCTCCGCCGTCTGCGGCGCTTTCCGCCTGACGCTCGACGGCGAGGGCCGGGTGGCCGACATCCGCATCGCCTTCGGCGGCATGGCCGGCACCCCCAAACGCGCCGCCGGGGCCGAAGCGGTGCTGCTGGGCCGCCACTGGACCGAGGAAACCGTCCGGCTGGGGATGGAGGCGCTGGCGGGAGACTATGCGCCGCTGTCCGACTGGCGGGCCAGTGCCGCCTACCGCTCCACGGTGGCCGCGAATTTGCTGATGAAGCTGTATGTCGAGACCAGCGACCCGGCGGCGGAGACCCGTCTGGTCGGCGACCGGAGGCTTGCACATGCCTGATTCCATGGCGCCTGACATCACGACCCCCATCGCCCCCGCAGCCACCCCGGACCGCATTCCGGACCGCATCGAGGGTGCCGTCCACGACTCCCGCCGGCACGAGAGCGCCCACAAGCATGTCAGCGGCGAGGCGGTCTATGTCGACGACATCGCCGAGCCGGCCGGGCTGCTGCATGTCTATCTCGGCCTCAGCAGCCGGGCCCATGCGCGCATCCGCGCCATCGACCTGTCGCCGGTCAGGCAGGCCCCCGGCGTGGTGGCGGTCTTCACCGCCGAAGACGTGCCGGGGGTCAACGACATCGGCTGCATGGGCAAGCATGACGAGCCGCTGTTCGCCTCATCCCTGGTCGAGCATGTCGGCCAGCCGATTTTCGCCGTCGCCGCCGAGACCCGCGACCAGGCCCGCCGCGCCGCCAAGCTGGCGGTGGTCGAGTACGAGGATCTGCCGGCAATCCTGACCATCGCCGCCGCCCGCGACGGCGAACAGACCTTGGTGACCCCGCCGATGACTCTCCGGGTCGGCGATGCCGACGCGGCGCTGGCCGCGGCACCGCACCGCGTGGAGGGACGGCTCGCCATCGGCGGGCAGGAGCATTTCTATCTGGAAAGCCAGATCGCCATGGCGGTGCCGGGCGAGGATGGCGAGGTGCTGATCCACGTCTCGACCCAGCACCCGACCGAGGTGCAGCACATCGTCGCCCATGTGCTGGACCTGCCCAGCGCCGCGGTGACGGTCGAGGTGCGCCGCATGGGCGGCGGCTTCGGCGGCAAGGAGACCCAGTCGAACCTGTTCGCTGCCTGCACCGCGCTGGTCGCCGGACGGACCGGCCGCGCCGCCAAGCTGCGCCCCGACCGCGACGACGATTTCCAGATCACCGGCAAGCGCCATGATTTCGAGATCGACTATCGCGTCGGCTTCGACGGCAGCGGGCTGATCCAGGGGGTGGACATGCTGTTCGCCGCCCGCGCCGGCTATGCCGCCGACCTGTCCGGCCCGGTGACCGACCGCGCGCTCTTCCATGCCGACAACGGCTATTTCTATCCGGCGGCGCGGCTGGCCTCCCTGCCGCTGAAGACCAACACCGTGTCCAACACCGCCTTCCGCGGCTTCGGCGGCCCGCAGGGCATGGTGGCGGCGGAACGGGTGATCGACGAGATCGCCTATGCGCTGGGTAAGGACCCGCTGGAGATCCGCAAGCGGAACTTCTACGGCAGCGATCCCGACACGGACGGCCGCAGCCTGACGCCCTATCACCAGACCGTCACCGACAACATCCTGCCCGAACTGGTGGCGCAGCTTGAGGAGAGCAGCGGCTACTGGCGGCGGCGGGAGGACATCAGCGCCTTCAACGCCGGCAGCCGCATCCTGCGCAAGGGGCTGGCGCTGACGCCGGTGAAGTTCGGCATCTCCTTCACCGCCAGCCATTACAATCAGGCCGGCGCCCTGGTCCATGTCTACACCGACGGCAGCATCCAGCTGAACCATGGCGGCATCGAGATGGGGCAGGGGCTCTACACCAAGGTCGCCCAGGTGGTGGCGGAGGAGTTGCAGGTCGACATCGCCACCATCCGCCCGACCGCCACCAACACCGGCAAGGTGCCCAACACCTCGGCCACCGCGGCCTCCTCCGGCTCGGACCTGAACGGCAAGGCGGCCCAGGCGGCGGCTCGCACCATCAAGGAGCGGTTGGTCGCCTTCGCGGCCGAGAACTGGGGGGTGGCGCCGGACTCGGTGCGGTTCGAGCGCAACCGGGTATGGGTCGACGACCGCGACATGAGCTTCGCCGATCTGGTCCGCGCGGCCTACATGGCGCGGGTGCAGCTGTCGGCCACCGGCTTCTACAAGACGCCGAAGATCCATTGGGACCGCGCCGCCGGGCGCGGCACGCCCTTCTATTATTTCGCCTATGGCGCCGCCTGCGCCGAGGTGACGGTAGACACGCTGACCGGCGAATATGTCGTCGACCGGGTGGACATCCTGCACGATTGCGGCCGCTCGCTGAACCCGGTGATCGACAAGGGCCAGATCGAGGGCGGCTTCGTCCAGGGCATGGGCTGGCTGACCATGGAGGAGCTGTGGTGGGACGGGCAGGGCCGCCTGCGCACCCATGCCCCCAGCACCTACAAGATCCCGGCCTGCTCCGACCGCCCGCGCATCTTCAACGTGGCGCTTCTGGAGAACGCGCCGAACCGCGAGGACACCATCTTCCGCTCCAAGGCGGTGGGCGAGCCCCCCTTCATGCTGGGCATGTCGGTCCTCCACGCTTTGTCCGACGCGGTGGCCAGCCTCGCCGGGCACCGGCTCTGCCCGCGGCTGGACGCGCCGGCCACGCCGGAACGGGTGCTGGCCTGCATCGCAGCATTGCGGGAGCGGGCTGCGTCTTCCCGACCATGACGCCCCAACCATGACGCCACTCTCCGCCACCCTCGCGCGCTGGCTCTCCCTCGATGAACCCGCCGTTCTGGTGACCGTCGCCGAGGCGCGCGGCTCCACCCCGCGGGAGGAAGGGGCCGGCATGCTGGTGGGGCGGGAGGCCTGTGCCGGCACCGTCGGCGGCGGCCGGCTGGAATGGACCGCCATCGCCACGGCGCGGCGGATGCTGGAGGAGGGCAGCGACGCCGAAACGCTCGACCTTGCGCTGGGGCCGGCGACCGGGCAGTGCTGCGGCGGGCATGTGGTGCTGCGGTTGGAGCGCGCCGACGCCGGCACCGTCGCCGCCCTGGAGGAACTCGAACGCCGGGCGCGGGCGGCGCGGCCGACCCTGCTGCTGTTCGGCGCCGGCCATGTCGGACGCGCCATGGCGACGGCCTTCGCGCCCTTGCCGCTGCGCCTGCTGTGGATCGACGGCCGGGCGCAGGAGTTTCCCGAGACGATCCCTGCCGGGGTGGAGCGCATCCTGACCGACAGCCCGCTCGACCCGCTGGCGAACGCCCCGTCCGGGTCCGGCTATCTGGTGCTGACCCACAGCCACGCGCTGGACTTCGAGATCGCCGAGGCGGCCCTGCGGCGCGGCGATGCGGCCTATGTCGGCATGATCGGCTCGGCGACGAAGCGCGCGAAGTTCGAACGCTGGTTCCGGGCGCGCGGGCGGGAGGTGGACGCCCTGGCGGGGCTGACCTGCCCCATCGGCACCGCGCTGACCGGCGACAAGCGGCCGGAGGTGATCGCGGCCCTCGTCGCGGCGGAGCTGCTGGTGGCCTTCGCGCGCCCTCTCGGCCCCCCTCTCACCCCATCGCCTCCGCCCCCGACACCAGCTCGATCAGCTCATTCGTGACCTGTTCCTGGCGCAGGTGGCGCGCCGTGGCGGTCAGCCCGTCCAGCGTGGTCTCGATGTTGTGGCGGGCCGTCATCATGGTGGAGAGGCGCGCGGCATTCTCGGCGGCGAAGCTCTCCATCGCGGCATCGGCCAGCAGGGCGAAGACATACTCGTCCACCAGCCGGGCGGTCAGCTCGCGGGGCGGCATGTTGATCAGCGGTGGCACCGGCCGGGCGCCATCCTGCGGTAGCCCGAGCGGCAGCAACGGCCGGCGCACCGGTTCCGGCGGGGCGCCTGCGTCGGTCCGGCCATAGAGCAGCTCCACCCGGCCCAGCCGCCCCTCCGCTGCCGCCCTATAGAGCGCGTCGGCGATGCGCCGGGCGGTGGCGGTGACGCCATCGGTGTTGGTCGCCATCGCCGTGCTCCACTTCGGCGGGCGTCCGCGCTCCTCCAGCAGGGCGGCGCCGCACAGGCCCACCACCCACAGCGCGCAGCCGTCCGGGGCGGCCAGCGCGGCATCGACCAGCCGTTCGGCGAAGGCGCCGATGAAGCCATGCTCCGGCGCGAACAGCACGAGCGCCGAATGACCGTGCTGCCCGTCCGTCGGCCACTGGACCGGCGCATCGTCCAGCAGGGCCGCCGCCTGGGCCAGCGCCCCGGCGATGACCTCGGCATAGGCGCGGGTTCCCGCCAGCGTGCCGAGCGCCTGCTGCAGCCGCATGGCGGCCAGCGAGCGCATGACGTCGGTCACCGCCTCCAGCTCCTGCACGCTGGCCCGCCGGGCCTCGACATCGGCCAGCCGCTCGCTCATGGCGTCCCTCCGCCCGTCTCTCCGCCAAGCGCGGCGGTGGCTTGGGCGGCGGCCTGGGCGATCAGGTCGCGCAGCGCCGTCTTGGTGGCGTCGTCCAGCGCCTCGCCGATCTTCGGCGGGCGGGCGGCGACCAACCCGGCCAGCACCGCCTGGAAGCGGGGGATCGCCTCCACCGGCAGCCCGTCCAGCGTGCCGTCGGCGAGCGCCAACAGCTGCGCCGCCTGGACCGCCAGCGGCCGGGGCGACAGGTGGCGCTGGGCCAGCAAGGCGCGCATGCGCTGGCCATGCGCCACCGCCTTGCGCGTCCGCTCGTCCACCAGACCGCCGAAGCGGGTGAAGACTTCCAGCTCCAAGAACTGGGCGTAATCGAGCCGCAGCGGTTCGGCCAGAGCGCGCAGCACCGACGGCTGCGCCTTGCCGCCGACGCGCGACACGCTGCGGCCGATGTCGACCGCCGGCTTCTGCCCTTCGTAGAACAGCTTGGCGTCAAGGCAGACCTGACCGTCGGTGATCGAGATCAGGTTGGTCGGGATGTAGGCCGACAGGTTGCCGCCCTGGGTCTCGGCGATGGGCAGCGCCGTCAGCGACCCGCCGCCCCTGGCCGGGCTGAGCTTGGCGGCACGCTCCAGCAGGCGGCTGTGCAGGTAGAACACGTCGCCCGGATAGGCCTCCCGTCCCGGCGGGCGGCGCAGCAGAAGCGACAATTGGCGGTGGACCGCCGCATGCTTGGAGAGATCGTCGACGATGACCAGGGCGTGGCGGCCGCTGTCGCGGAAGTGCTCGGCCATGGTAAAGCCGGCATAGGGCGCCAGCCATTGCAGGCCGGGGGCGGAATCGGCGGCGGCGATGACGAACAGGGTGCGCGCCGCCGCCCCGCCCTGGCGCACCGCCTCGATGACCGCACGGACGCCCGACGCCTTCTGGCCGACGGCGACATAGACGCAGAACACGTCACCATCCGTCTGGTTGAGGATGGCGTCCACCGCGATGGCGGTCTTGCCGGTGGCGCGGTCGCCGATCAGCAGCTCGCGCTGGCCGCGGCCGAGCGGGAACATGGCGTCGATCACCGCGGTGCCGGTCAGCAGCGGTTCGGACACCGCCGCCCGCTCCGCAATGGTCGGGGCGGGGCGCTCCACCGGCTCCCAGCGCTCGGCCTCAACCGGCGGGCCACCCTCCAGAGAGTTGCCGTCCAACGAGTTGCCGAGCGGATCGACCACCCGGCCTATCAGCCCGTCACCGACCGGTACGCGCAGCACCGTCCCGGTGCCGTGGACGGTGCCGCCGGCCATGACCTCCGCCGCATCGCCCAGCAGGACGCAGCCGATCTGCCCGTCCAAATCCATGGCGAGCCCGGCGACTCCGCCGGGGAACAGCAGCAGTTCGTCGACCCGGACGTCGGGCAGACCGGAGACATGGGCGATGCCGTCCCCCACCGATTCCACGCGCCCGACCGATTCCAGTCGCGCAGCCGTCTCCAGCCCATCGAGCCGGCGCAGCGTGCCCGGCATCCAGGCGTCGAGCGCTTCCTCAAGCGACGGCGTCGGCACTGTGTCTTGCGGAGTCATGACGCGTCATCTCCTGCTTGGCTTCGGCCAGCGCCTGCTTCCAACTGCGGCGGACGACGCTGTGGGCAAAATGCAGCTCCACCCCGGCGATCAGCGACGGGTCTTCGACCGGTTCCAGCTCCACCGGCCGGCCGAGCGCCGCCGCCAGCCGGTCGCGCGTCCGGGCGGTGTCGGCTTCCGCCAGCACAGCGGCGATGACAAGCCGCACCGGCACCGGGTCGATCCCATCGGCCAGGGCATGGCGTTGCGGCGCGCTCAACGCCTCCACCGCCGCGCAGGCCTCGTCCAGCAGCGGGACGGTCAAGGCAGTGGCCGGAGCGTCGCGCAGAAGCCGGCTCGCCAGACGGATGCCGAGATCGGCGGCATGGCGCTGCAAAGCCTCCAGCGCCTGTGCCCGTTCTTCGGCCAGCCGGCTGCGCGCTTCCTCCAGCGCATGGTCGGCCTCGCCCCTGGCCTTATCGAGCAGGGCGGCGCGTTCGGCCTCCGCCGCGGCGCGGGCGGCGGCGATCAGACGGTCGCGCTCGGCGGGCAGGGCGGTGCGCTGGTCTTCCAGGCTCCGGCGCGCGGTTTCGGCGGCTTGGCGCGCGGCCTCGGCCTCGCTGCGGACGCGCTCGGTGGCGGCTTGCCGCTCGGCGATCACCGCCAGGACCGGCCGGTAGAGGAAGCGGCGCAGCAGCCAGACCAGGATCAGGAAATTGACCGCCTGGAGCAGAAGGGTCCAACCGTCGATGTGCATGACGGACCTCAAGGGTTGCGGCACTCAGGCGAACGGATTGGCGAACAGCAGAAGCAGCGCCACGACGAGGCAGTAGATCGCCATCGTCTCGATCATTGCCAGACCGACGAACAGGGTGCGCGACAGGGTGTTGGCGGCCTCCGGCTGGCGGGCAATGGCCTCCATCGCCGCGGCGACGGCACGGCCCTCGGCCAGCGCCGGGCCGATGGCGCCGACCGACACCGCCAGTGCCGCACCCAGGATGCTGATGGCATGGACGTCCATGGTTGCTACCCCTTCTCGATGGTTCCGACAGCGCCGCCGATGAAGACCGCGGCGAGAATGGTGAAGATGTACGCCTGGACGAGGCCCAGCAGCAGCTCCAGCGCCATCAGCGGCACCGGTACGAACAGCCCGGCCAGCGACAGCACGATGGCGATGACGAACTCCCCGCTCATCACATTGCCGAACAGGCGGATCGACAGCGAGAAGGCGCGCGTCAGCTCCGACAGCAGGTTCAGCGGCAGCAGAAGCGGGGTGGGGTGGGCGAAGCCCTTCAGATAGTTCCACAGGCCGCGCCGGCGGATGCCCAGCGCCTGGGAGGCCAGCAGCACGATCAGCGCCAGCGCCGCCGCCGTTTCCAGGAAGGCGGTCGGCGCCTTCAGCCCCGGCACCAGCCCCGACAGGTTGGCGACCGCCAGATAGAGGAACAGCGTGCCCAGCAGCGGCAGGAAGGGCGTGGCGTTGGTCTGCATCGTCTCGGCGATCTGCCGGCGCAGCGTCTCCACCACCAGCTCCAGCACGGTCTGCACCGGGCCGGGCCGCTCCACCCGCAGCCGCCGGGTCGCGAGTGCGGAGCCCAGCGCCATCGCCGCCATCAGTCCCCAGGTGACGACGACCGGCAGCGTCACCGGGACCGGGCCCAGCAGGAAGACGACCCGCGTCGTCAGCGGGGACTCGGTCATGGCATCCTCTCCTTCGGTCCCTCCAGCGCTCCCTCCTGCATCCGCCGCTCGCGCCGGACCACGACGCTGCGCGCCAGTTGGAAGCCGGCCAGCATCGCCAGCAATGCCTCCGCCCCGCCCCAGACCGCGGCGATGGTGAAGCCGGCGGTGGCGCCGGCCAGCCGCAGCAGATAGAGCGGCATCGCCCGCCGCACTCCGCCCACCGCATAGAGCCGCGCCGTCGCCGCCAGCCCGCGGAAGAACAGGGTGCCGAGCATCAGGCCGGCCAGTGCCCCGGCAAGGATGGGGAGCAGATAGAACGGCACTGTCATCTCAGCGTTCCTGTTCGATGCGGTTCCAGGCGAGCCAGCCGCCGAGCGCGACGCCCGCGACCAGCAGTGCCGCCGTCCAGAAGATCCCGCCGCCGGCCCGCTCGTCGAGCCAGCGTCCGGCGAACAGCCCGGCCAGGGTCGGGACGATCACCAGCCAGCCGAGCGCCCCGATCAGGGCGAGGTTGCGGCCCATCGGCCGTTCGCCCTCGCGCCGCCAATGCTCCCGCCGTTCACGGTGACGGCGGACGCTGCCGGGAAGCGGATCCTTGTCGTCGGGGTCCAAATCATCGGTCATGGCCTGTCCTCCCCGCCGTCCGCAGTGGGTGCGAATGGACCCGTGGGGCGCCGGTCCGGCCGCAGATAGGCCAGGATGTGGCGGACCGCCGCCAGATGCATGCGGCGGGCGCCGGAGCGGGCCTCCCCCTCCTCCTCCACGGTGCGGCGGAAGCGGGCGAGCACGTCGCGTTCCAGCGCACGCAGGTCGTCGCCCGGCACCGCCTCGCGCGTCGCCACCGCGATCTGCGCGCCGCCGCGGATGGTCAGCACCCCGCCGCGCACGGCGCAATGGCCTTCCCGGCCGTCGGCGGTGCGCCAGCTGATCACGGAGATGGCCAGGGCGGTCAGCAGATCGGCATGGCCGGGCCAGATGCCGAAGGCGCCGCTGGCGTCCTCCGCCCGCAGATGGCGGATGCCGGTGAGCGTCGCGGCGACGGAGGTTGGAGTTGTGACGATGAGGGAAAGGTCGTTCATCCTGTCCTCCCGGCGCGGTCGCGCTCGCGGACTTGGTCCAGGGTGCCGGTCATGAAGAAGGCGCTCTCGGCCCAGTCGTCGCACTGGCCGTCGAGGATGGCGCGGCATCCCTTCAGCGTTTCCTCCAGCGGCACGCTGACGCCGCCATGGCCGGTGAAGGCCTCCGTCACCAGGAAGGGCTGGGTCAGGAAACGCTGCAAACGGCGGGCGCGGCGCACGGCCAGCCGGTCGGCGGCGCTCAGCTCCTCCATTCCCAGCAGGGCGATGACGTCCTGCAATTCGCGGTAATGGGCGATGGTCTTGCGCACCTCCTCCGCCAGCCGGTAATGCGCCTCGCCCACCACCAGCGGGTCGAGCAGGCTGGAGGTGGAGCCGAGCGGATCGACCGCCGGATAGAGCCCTTCCGCCGCCATGGCGCGCGACAGCACGATGGAACTGTCGAGATGGCTGAACAGCTCCGCCACCGCCGGATCGCTGAAATCGTCGGCCGGGACATAGACCGCCTGGATCGCCGTCACCACGGCGCCGGGGGTGGAAGCAACCCGCTCCTCAAGCTCGGCGATCTCGCTGGCCAGCGTGGGCTGATAGCCGACGCGGGACGGCAGGCGGCCCAGCAGGCCCGACACCTCGGCACCGGCCTGGACGAAGCGGAAGACATTGTCCATCAGCAGCAGCACGTCCAGCATCTCCTCGTCGCGGAAATGCTCGGCGATGGTCAGGGCGGTCAGGCCGACGCGCCAGCGTGCGCCCGGCGGCTCGTTCATCTGGCCGAAGACGAGTGCGGTGCGGTCCAGCACGCCGGACCGCTTCATCTCCTCCCAAAGCTCCTGCCCCTCGCGGGACCGTTCGCCGATGCCGGCGAAGACGGAGATGCCGGTGTGGCGCTCCACCATCTTGCGGATCAGTTCCATCACCAGCACGGTCTTGCCGACCCCGGCGCCGCCGAACATCGCCGCCTTGCCGCCGCGGGCCATCGGGGCCAGCAGGTCGATCACCTTGATGCCGGTCTCCATCAGGTCGCGGCGCGGACTGCGGCGGGCCAGCGGCGGCGGCTGGCGGTGGATCGGCGAGCGCGGCGTGCCGGGCGGCAGCTCCGGCCCGTCGTCGCGCGCAAGCCCCATCACGTCGAGCAGGCGGCCGAGCACCGCCTTGCCCACCGGGGCGGTCAGCGGGCCGCCGGTGGGGCGTGCCGGCGTGCCGCGCCGCAGGCCGGAGGTGCCCTGGAGGGCAATGGCGCGGGCGGTCCGGGCGTCCAGATGGCTCTGCACTTCCGCCACCAGCCGCTCCGGACCGTCCCACAGGATCTCCACCGCCTCGAACAGCGGCGGCAGGGCCGCTTCGGCAAAGCGTAGGTCGATGACGGAACCGCGGACGGCGACCACCTCTCCCGGCTCCCGCTGTGGATCCGGGCTGGACGAACGGTCGGCGGATGGCGTTTCGGCGGAAGACTGAACGGACATGGTCACTCCGGCCGGTTGGGCAGGATGGGAACCGTACAGGATGGCGCGGGCGACGGTGACGCTGCGGAAAGAAGCCCCACCCTGCCTTCCCCCGTTGGCCGGGGGAAGGGGCGCCGGGGAGCGGCGCCGTCGGGGTGGAGGGCAACACGTCAACCAGATCGACCACCAGACCCAAGGATAGACCCCTTCGCCGCGTTGCGGCATTGCGTCAAATCAAACCCTGTACCCACAAATTGTCTTAACCGGCGCGGAGAGCGGCCCCCTGTCTTCGACCGAGTGCCCGGTCCTCCGCCCGGATTCGCACGGCGAGCATCGCCGCGTTGAGGAGGGAGAAGAGAAGGGCGTAGCCGGCCATGCCGAAGGCGAGCGGAAGAGCGGCGATCTCCACCGCGACCGCCAGATAGTTGGGATGGTTGGTGAAGCGGTAGGGGCCGGTGCGGACCGGCGGCACTCCGTCGAGCACGAGGATCCGGGTGGTCCAGCGCCGCCCCAGCGTCGCCTGCACCCAGAGGCGGAGCGTCTGCATGGCGAGGAGGACCGCCAGCCAGACCGGCTCGACGGGCACGATGCCCGCCGTTCCCGGAAGACACAGCGGGCCTCCCAGGGCGGCATTCCAGAGGCCGGCCAGCCACCCGACATGCAGAAGCACCATCACCGGGTAATGGCCGCGCCCATGTTCCCGCGCACCTTCGGCCAGCAACGCCGCGCGGTTGCGCCGGTCGATGACCAGTTCGCTGAGACGCTGCGCCGTCATCAGCAGCATGACGACGATCGGAACTGTCATGGCCTGCGCCGTCATTGCGGCCCCCGCCGCATCGTGATCAGGTTGGCAGCAAAGCCGGGGCCGAGCGCCAGAAGCGCCGCCCGGTCCGGCAACCCCGCCCGGCGCGCCCGATCCAGCACGAACAGCACCGTGGGGGCTGACATGTTGCCGTGATTGGCCAGCACCGCCCGTTCATGATCGAGGCTGCCGGTCTCCAGCCGCAGCACCTCTTCCAGCGCCGCCAGCACGCGGGTGCCGCCGGGATGGCAGATGAAGCGGCCGATCCGTTCTTCCTCCGCACCGCATTGGGTGAGCAGCCGGGCAAGGGCGGGGCGGAGATGGGCTTGCAGGAATTGCGGCAGCGCCGCCGATAGCACGATGCCGAAGCCGCCATCGTCGATGCGCCAGCCCATGATGTCCTGCGACCGCGGAAACAGATGCTGGCCGGCACCGTCGATGACGGCGAAGGCGCGCTCATCCGCACCGCCGCGCAGCACACAGGCGGCGACACCGTCGCCGAACAGGGCGGTCGCCACCAGATTGGCGCGGCTGCCGTCATCCTGCCGGAAGGCGAGGCTGCACAGCTCCATGGTCACGAACAGCACGGTGCGGCCGGTGGGCGCCGCCAGCCGCGCGGCGGTCGCCAGCCCCGCCACGCCGCCGGCACAACCGAGCCCGAACAGCGGCAGCCGCTCGATGTCGGGCCGGAAGCCCATGGCTTCGGCGAGCTGCGCGTCCAGGCTCGGCACCGCGAAGCCGGAGGAGGAGGAGACGACCACGCAATCGACCTCCGCCGGAGCGACGCCGGCATCCGCCAGGGCCGCGGTCGCCGCCTGGACGAACAGGGCCTCGGCCGCCTGCCGGTAGGCGGCCATGCGGTCGCTCCAGCCATGGGGGGTGGCGTACCAGTCGGCCGGACGGGCGCAGTGCCGCCGGGCAATGCCGGTGTTGGCGAAAACCCGCTCGAACTGGGGAAAGCCGGCAAGCCGGTCGCCGAAGATGCGGGTGGTGAGGAGGGCGGCCTCCTCCTGGGACAGGACATGGGGCGGCAGGCCGAGGCCCAAGCCAAGCAAAGCCACGGGTGGGAACACGGGGGGCGGCTCCATTCAGGACATCGCGGCCGCAAGCGGGATGCTGGCGGCGCGGCGGGTGGGGAACACGCCGGTGGGGCCGTCTATTCGCTGCCGCCGAGGGCCCGAAAAAACTTATCTGCGACCGAATAGCCGCCGGGGGTGGCGTGTTGTCCGCCAGCGCCGCGATACGGCGAACCGTCCCCCCGAATTCCAGGAGAAGTCATGATGAGCGTTCACGCCAAGGCCGGAAGCACCGTCCTGGCCGGCCTGCTGTGCGCCGCCGTGTTCGGCACCGGCCTGCTGGCCCCCGTCTCCGCCCGTGCCATGGGCGACGACACCACCCCGACCTGCAAGCCGGGGGAGGTCTATGACAAGAAGACGAAGCAATGCGTGAAGCAGAGCGGCGCCAACCTCACCGACGACAACATCGCCGACTACGCCTATTCGCTGGCGAAGGCGGAGCGCTATCAGGAGGCGCTGGACATTCTGGCGACGGCACGCAATCAGGACAGCCCGGTCGTGCTGAATTACCGCGGCTATGCCACCCGCAAGCTGGGCCGCGTCGACGAGGGCATCGGCTATTACCTGAAGTCGGTGGCGGCCGACCCCTCCTACGCCAAGGTCAGGGAATATTTGGGGGAAGCCTACATGCTCAAGGGGCGCTCCGATCTGGCGCGGGAGCAGCTGGCGGCAATCCGCGCGATCTGCGGCACAGGATGCGAGGAGTACCGCGACCTGGAAGAGGCCATCGCCGCGCCGGCCAGGGGCTGACGCCACCGGCGGGGACGCTTCCCTCCCCATGCAGGGGGCGTTCCCGCCGCTTTGTCCAGTCACCGGGAAGGCGGATGATGGCTATCGTCGAGAGCGGCCGTGAGGCATATGGTTGGTCGCGGCCGGTACAGCGCCGAAAGGATCGGATCGGCCCGGATGCCATGCGAGGGAGCGGTGAGATCGCAAGCGAAGCGGAAGTCAGGCACGGCTTGTCCGTCACCTTGCCGCGCCTTTGGCGCTATGGCTTCGTCCTGTCGCGGCAGCGCGACTGGGCGGACGATCTGGTGCAGCAGACCTGCCTGCGGGCATTGGAGCGGCACGGCCAGTTCCAGCCCGGCTCCCGCATCGACCATTGGCTGTTCGCCATCCTGAATTCGGTCTGGCTGAACGAGGTCCGGGCACGGCGGGTCCGTTTCGGCCAGGGGACCGTAGAGGCGGAGACGAGCCTGGAGGTCGACGGCGCGCGCGAGACCGAGGCGAAGGTTCTGGCAGGCCAAGTGATGAGGCTGGTCGGCGATCTGCCGGAAGCGCAGCGGGCGGCGGTGTTCCTCGCCTATGTGGAGGGCCTGACCTACCGCGAGGTCGCCGCTGTTCTCGACGTGCCGGTCGGAACGGTGATGAGCCGTTTGGCGGCGGCGCGGGCGAAGCTTGCGGACAGGATGAGCGACGGAGCGGCGAAATGACCGGAGAGAACGACGAGTCCGCGATGCCCTCCGACGAGGAATTGACCGCCTTCATCGACGGCGAACTGGAGGAGCCGCATCGTGCCCGCCTGCTCGACCTGATCGAGCGCGATCCGGCGGTCGCCGCGAGGGTGGAGCATCTTTCCCGCGCCAGCCTGCCCTTCGGCGAGGCCTTCCAGCCCCTGTTGGACGCCGCCCCGACGGCGGATCTGCAGCGCATGCTCGACGGAATGGCCGTGCCGCCGGTTGCCGCCAACGCGGTCGTTCCGCTGACACGCCGCCGTCTGTTCGGCGCCATCGCCGCGTCGGTGGCGGCGGGCGTGCTGGGCGACCGGCTTCTGGTCCGGCTGTTCGGAACCGGCGACGGCGACGAGTTGGCCGACGATGACGGCGGGCCGGACCGGGAGCGCCACTGGCATGGCGTGGTCGCCCAATATATCGGGTTGTATACACGGGAAACGCTGGGCGGGACCACACCCGGCCGGGATGCCCAGTCGGCACAGCTCGCCACCCTGAACCGGCCGCTCAACCTGTCCCTGACGCCCGAGGCGGTGGAGGTCGCCGGAGCGGAATTCCGCCGGGCGCAAATTCTATCCTACGACGACATGCCCTTGGCCCAGATCACTTATCTCGATCCGCGCAGTGGGCCGCTGGCGCTCTGCATCCTGCGCCGTCCCGGCACCGTGCGCGGGGTTGAGCAGGAAATGCGCGGCGGGCTGTCCATCGCCTATTGGACCGGGCCGGACCATGCCGCCCTGCTGATCGGCCGGCTGCCTCCCCAGGATCTGACGGCCAAGGCCGAAGCGGTCCGGGGGCGGCTGGCTATCTGATACGCGTGCCGATCCGGCCGGGACAGGCTCGC
Source organism: Azospirillum sp. A26 (assembly GCF_042604635.1). Lineage (NCBI taxonomy): Bacteria > Pseudomonadati > Pseudomonadota > Alphaproteobacteria > Rhodospirillales > Azospirillaceae > Azospirillum > Azospirillum sp. A26. The sequence continues at coordinate 1,051,211 of NZ_CP170473.1, forward strand.
CAATGGCGACTCCGTCCCGGCCGGAAAAGTCTTAGCCCATGATTTCGAACTTGATGCCCTGGGCGAGCGGCAGCGCGGAGGAGTAGTTCACCGTCGCGGTCTGGCGGCGCATGTAGGCCTTCCAGGAGTCGGACCCGGACTCGCGGCCGCCGCCGGTCTCCTTCTCGCCGCCGAAGGCGCCGCCGATCTCCGCACCGCTGGGACCGATATTGACGTTGGCGATGCCGCAGTCGGACCCGGCGGCCGACAGGAAGCGCTCCGTCTCACGCAGGTCGGTGGAGAAGATGCAGGAGGACAGGCCCTGCGGCACGGCGTTCTGCAGCGCGATGGCCTCCTCCAGCGTGTCGTAGGTCAGGACATAGAGGATCGGCGCGAAGGTCTCGTGCCGGACCACCTCGGTCTGGGCCGGCATCTCGACGATGGCGGGGGTGACGTAATAGGCATTGGGGAAGCGGTCGGTCAGCGTGCGCTCGCCGCCGGCCACCGAGCCGCCCTCGGCCTTGGCGGACTCCAGCGCGCGCTGCATCGCCTTGAAGGCGTCGGCATCGACCAGCGGACCCATCAGCACGCCGCTCTCCAGCGGGCTGCCGATCGACACGGAAGCGTAGGCCGCCTTCAGGCGCGGCAGCAGCTGGTCCTTGACCGAGCGGTGGACGATCAGCCGGCGCAGCGTGGTGCAGCGCTGGCCGCAGGTGCCGACGGCGGAGAACAGGATGGCGCGCAGCGCCATGTCGAGGTCGGCCGACGGCGCCACGATCATGGCGTTGTTGCCGCCCAGTTCCAGGATCGAGCGGCCGAAGCGCTCCGCCACCACCTTGGCGACCTCACGGCCCATGCGGGTGGAGCCGGTGGCCGAGACGATGGGGAAGCCGGGGTGGGCGACCAGCGCCTCGCCGACCTCACGGCCGCCCTGGACGATCTGGGACAGGTTGGCCGGGGCATCGCCGAAGCGGGCGACGGCGCGCTCGAAGATCACCTGACAGGCGGCGGCGGTCAGCGGGGTCTTTTCCGACGGCTTCCAGACGACCGGGTCGCCGCAGACCAGGGCCAGCGCCGCGTTCCACGACCACACCGCCACCGGGAAGTTGAAGGCGGAGATGACGAGGCAGGGGCCGGCCGGGTGCCAGGTCTCGCGCATCGTATGGCCCGGACGCTCCGACGCGATGGTCAGGCCGTAGAGCTGGCGCGACAGGCCGACGGCGAAGTCGCAGATGTCGATCATCTCCTGCACTTCGCCCAGGCCTTCCTGGTAGATCTTGCCGGCTTCCAGCGAAACCAGACGGCCCAGATCCTCCTTGGCGGCGCGCAGTTCCTCACCCAGCAGGCGGACCAGCTCGCCGCGGCGCGGGGCCGGCACCGAGCGCCACGCCTCGAAGGCGCGGGCGGCGTTGGCGACGATGTCCGAAACCTGCGACGGCGCGGTCTCCGCCACCGTGGCGAGCGTGGCGCCGTCGACCGGCGAACGGGCGGTCAGCCCGGCTCCGCTGGAGGTCAGGCCGAAACGGGAGAGGATGTCGCTGTGCTGCACCGGGGTGGCTCCTTGGGTCAAAAAGCGAGGCATATGATGTTCCCTGTCCCATGCCGGGAGAGGGGGTATTCTCTCAGATCACTTTCCCTTGCCCGCTGCACGGATCTCGGAAAGCGTCCGGCTGGGGGTCAGGGCCTCGGGGTCGAGCTTGATGTGGATGATCGCCGGCAGGCCGGACGCGCGGGCGCGTTCGAAGGCCGGGGCGAACTGCTCGGTGGTCTCCACCGTCTCGCCATGGCCGCCATAGGCGCGGGCGAAGGCGGCGAAGTCGGGATTCCGCAGTCGGGTGCCGGACACGCGGCCGGGATACTCGCGTTCCTGATGCATGCGGATGGTGCCGTACATGCCGTTGTCGACGACCAGCACGATCACGGCGGCGCCCTCCTGCACGGCGGTGCCGAACTCGATCCCCGTCATCTGGAAACAGCCGTCGCCGGCGAAGCAAAGGACATCGCGGGTGCGATGCTGGAGCTTGGCTGCAATGGCGGCCGGCAGGCCGTAGCCCATCGAGCCGCAGACCGGCGCGGCCTGGGTGCCGAAACGGCGGAAGCGGTGGAAACGGTGGATCCAGGTGGCATAGTTGCCAGCGCCGTTGGTGAAGATGGCGTCATGCTCCAGCCGCTCGTCCAGCCAGGCCATGATGCGGCCCATCTGAACGTCGCCGGGGATGGCGTCGGGCGGGGTGCTCCAGGCGTCGTAAGCGGCGTGGGCCGCTTCGGCGCGGGCGGCCCAGCCGGGCTTGGCCGTCACGCCGAGCCCCGACATCGCCTCGAGGAAGGCGGCCGGCGTGGCGACCATGCCCAGCGTCGGGCGATAAACGCGGCCGATCTCCTCGGCGCCGGGGTGGATGTGGACCACCGCCTTGCCCGGATTGGGGATGCCCAGCAGGTCGTAGCTCTGCGACGGCACTTCGGAGAAGCGGTCGCCCAGCAGGATCAGCAGGTCGCTGTCCTTGACCAGCGCCGAAAGCTTCGGATTGATGCCCAGCCCGATGTCGCCGGCATAGAGAGGGTGGCAATGGTCGAACAGCATCTGGCGGCGGAAGGTCACGGCCACCGGCAGGGCCAGCCGTTCCGCGAAACGCTGAAGTTCGGCGACCGACTCCTCGGTCCAGCGGGAGCCGCCGACGACCAGCAGCGGACGTTCCGCCTTGGCCAGCAGGGCGCCGAAGGACGTCACCTGCGCCGGCGTGGGGGCGCCATCGACCGTCTCCGCCCGCGGGGCGACGGGCACGTCCGCGGTTTCCGTCAGCGTGTCTTCCGGCAGGGCCAGCACGACCGGGCCGGGGCGGCCGGCCATCGCGGTGTGGAAGGCGCGGGAGATCATCTCCGGCACGCGGTCGGCGCTGTCGATCTCGGCGACCCACTTGCACATGCCGCCGAAGAGCTTGCCGTAATCCACCTCCTGGAAGGCGTCGCGGCCGCGCATGCCGCGCTCGATCTGGCCGACCAGCACGACCAGCGGGGTTTCGTCCTGCTGGGCGACATGGATGCCGGAGGCGGCGTTGGTGGCGCCGGGACCGCGGGTGACGAGGCAGACGCCGGGGCGGCCGGTCAGCTTGGCCTGCGCCTCCGCCATCATCGCCGCACCGCCTTCGTGGCGGGCGACGACCATCTCGATCGGGCTGTCGTGCAGGGCGTCCAGCACGGCGAGATAGCTCTCGCCCGGCACGCCGAACACCCGCCGCACGCCCTGCGCCTCCAGCGCCTCGACGATCAACTGACCACCGGTCTTCATCGCGACCCCGCCCCGCCCTGCCTATGGGAATTTTCTGGATCTCCAGGATACCGAGCGTGCCGTGCCGCGCGCCAGGGCGCAAACGACTTTCTTTCCACACGTCATGAGCTTTGGTAATGAGGTCGTCATGGATCTGCAGCGCCGCCTTCTTCCGTCCATGAGCATGCTGTCCGCCTTCGAGGCGGCGGCCCGTACCGGCAGCTTCACCGCTGCTGCGGCGGAACTGTCGCTGACGCAAGGGGCGGTCAGCCGGCAGATCAAGGCGCTGGAGGACCAGATCGGCACCGCCCTGTTCATCCGCAAGGGCCAGCGGGTGACGCTGACCCCGACCGGGGCGCTCTATGCCGATCCGATCCGCGACGCGCTGCGCCAGATCGCGGCGGCCACGGTGCGGACCATCGCAGCACCCAAGGGCGGCGTGCTGAACCTCGCCATCCTGCCAACCTTCGGCACGCGCTGGCTGGTGCCGCGGCTGCCGGCCTTCCAGACGGCGCACCCGCAGGTGACGATCCACTTCACCACCAAGCTGGCGCCTTTCGATTTCCGCCTGCACGATCTGGATGCGGCGATCCATTACGGCTTCGGCGACTGGCCCGACGCCGTCTGCGACCATCTGCTGGACGAGGAGGTGCTGCCGGTCTGCTCCCCTGCCTTCCTCAAGGCGCATCCGGTGGCGGAGCCGGGGGACCTGTTGTCCCTGCCGCTGCTGCACACGAGCACGCGCGCCGATGCGTGGAACGAGTGGCTGTCGGCCCAGGGGCTGCCTCCGCGGCCCGGCGCCGGCATGGTGTTCGAGCAGTTCGCCACCACCGCCCAGGCGGCGGAGGCCGGGCTGGGCGTCGCTCTGCTGCCGACCCTGCTGGTCCGTGCCGAGCTCGACGACGGCACCCTGCTCCCCGCCATCGACCGGCCCCACCGCAGCGCGCGGGCCTATTACCTCGTCCACCCCCGCGGCAAGGGCAACCACCCGCCCTTCGCCGCCTTCCGGCAATGGCTGCTGTCGGAGGCGCGGGGGGAGCAGCCTCAGGCGTAGCTCACACCGCCGCCAGTTCTCCGACCCCGTCTCCGTTGCGCCGGACGGTCATCCGCCGCTTGTGGAAAGCGGCGAGGCTGGGACGGTGGCCGATGCTGACCAGCGTCGTGCCGGGCAGGCGGGCGCGCAGCAGGCCATAGAGCCGCTCCTCCGTCTCCGGATCGCAGGCCGAGGTCGCCTCGTCGAGATAGAGCCAGTCGGGCTTGTGCAGGAGGGCACGGGCGATGGCGATGCGCTGCTGCTCGCCGCCGGACAGGCGTTGCGACCAGTGGTCCTCCTCCGCCAGACGGTCGGCGAAGCCGGCCATGCCGACGGCGTCCAGCACCTCGCGCACCGCCTCGTCCGGGAAGGCGTCGGGAGTGGCGGGGTAGGTGACGGCGGCGCGCAGGGATCCGATGGGCAGGTAGGGTTTCTGCGGCAGGACCATGCTGCCGTTGGCCGCGATGGTGCCGCCTCCGGCCATAACGGTGCCCGGCAGCGCGATCCGGCCGCGGCCGAAGGGCCAGATGCCGGCGATGGCGCGCAGCAGGGTGCTCTTGCCCGACCCCGACGGACCGGTGATCAGAAGGGACTCGCCCGGCTGCACCGTCAGATCGGCGTGGACCAGCGGCGTACCGCCGTCCGGCAGGGTCAGCGCCAGCCCGTCCAGCGTCAGGGCGCCGTCAGCCGCCGCAATGCGCTCCACCCCGGCATGGTCGCGGGCACCGGCGCGGACGGTCGCCACAGCGTGGTGGAAGCCGGTCAGGCGGCTGGTGGTGGCGTGCCAGTCGGCGAGGTTCACATAGGCGTCGATGAACCAGGACATCGCCCCCTGCACCTGCCCGAAGGCCTGCGAGGTCTGCATCAGCGATCCCAGCGGCAGGGCACCGCTGAAATAGCGCGGGGCGGCGACCAGCAGCGGGAAGATGATGGCGATCTGCCCATAGGCGGAGGTGAACCAGACCAGCCGCTTCTGCGTGCGCATCAGCGACCACCAGTTGGCGACGACGCGGGCGAAACGGTCGCCGAAGCCGAGCGCCTCCTGCACCTCACCCTGTTGCAGGGCGACGCTCTCGGCATTCTCGCGCAGGCGGACCAGAGAGAAGCGGAAGTCGGCCTCGTACCGCTGCTGGTCGAAGCTGAGACGGGCCAGCGGTTTGCCGATCTTGTGTGTGATCCAGGTGCCGCCCACGGCATAGACCAGCGCCACCCACACCATGTAGCCGGGCAGGTCGATGCCGAGCCAGGGGATGGTGACCGATCCGGACAGGCTCCATAGGATGGCGAGGAAGGAGACCAGCGAGACCAGATTGGTCATGAAGCCCAGCGACAGGCTCAGCGTCAGCTGGACGAAGCTGCGCAGATCCTCGGCGATGCGCTGGTCGGGGTTGTCGGTGCCGGTGTTGGCGAATTGCAGGCGGTAATAGGTCTGGTTCTCCAGCCAGTCGCCGAGATAGCGCTTGGTCAGCCAGCGGCGCCAGCGGATTTGCAGCATCTGGTTCAGGTAGAGGCGATAGACCGCCACCGCGATGAAAACCAGCGCCAGCCCGCCGAACACCAGCAGGGCCTGGATGAAGCCGGCTTGGTCCTTCTCCTGCAAGGCATCGAAGATGTCGGCGTTGATCTGGGTGAACCAGACCTCCATGAACACCGCCGCCAGATTGAGGACGACGATCGCCGCCAGCAGGCCGCGTGCCGCCCATTTCTCCTCCGACGACCAATAGGGCTTGGTCAGCCGCCAGACATCGGACAGGAATTGACGGGCGACGGACAGGCGTCCGGAAGAGGACGGTGGGGAATACGCACGCGCGGGCATTGGTTGGGCACTCGCAAGCGGCCGGGACGATGCTTGCCGATTACCACCCTTTGCCGCGGCTGGGGCATGAAATCGCTGTCACTTGCCGCGGATCATGTCCCAACTCGCCATCAGCGCCCCGCCGGCGATCAGCGCGCAGGCGGCCCAGACGGCCCAGCCGCCGCTGGCCTGCCCGAACAGGATCAGCAGCAAGGTGGAGACCGGCGGCACGGCATAGGACAGCACGCCCAGCGCCCGGATGTCGCCGCGCTTCATTCCATGGTCCCAGACGAAGAAGGCCAGCCCGTCCGGCCCGATGCCGAGGGCCAGCAGGACCAGCCAGCCCAGCGCCTCTTGAGGCCAGACGGTGGCATCCTCGAACAGCAGATGCCCGATCAGGCCCAGCAGGGCGGTGACGAGGCAGAAGCCGCTGACCGCCTCGGTCGGAACCGAGCCGAAACGGCGTGACAGGACCGAATAGGCCCCCCAGATCAGCGCCGCCGCCAGGGCCGCACCGTAGGCGGGCAGGTTGCCCCCCAGGGTGCCGGCGTCCAGGTGCAGCCCGCCGCCCCTGCCCGAAACGATCAGCGCGGTGCCGGCCAGCCCGCACAGCGCGCCGGCCACATGGGTGGCCTTCAGACGCTCCCCTGGCAGCAGGGCGGAGAACAGGACGATGCAGAGCGGCCAGAGATAGTTGATGAGATTGACCTCCACCGCCGCCGATGGGGCCAGATGGAAGGCAAGGAACAGGCAGGCGTGATAGCCGAATAGTCCGCCGACGCCGACCAGCCAGACGGGCAGCGGCTGGCGCAGGGCACCGATCACGCTGCGGCCGCGCACAGCCGCGACGCTGCTGCCGGTCAGGAAGGCCAGCCCGAAGGTGACCGCCACCAGTTGAAGCGGCGGCATGGCGCTGGACATCGCGGTCAGCAGCGCCGCCGTCGCCCAAAGCAGGATCGCGATGGAGCCGATGCCGGTGGCGCGCCGCACCTCCGCCATCAATGGCGTGGCGGCGGATGACCGGGACAGAACAGAACTGGGCGGGGCGGAATCGGGAAGGGTGTCGGCACTCATGCGGGGGTGCATAGCCTATGGGTCAGCCGCCCGCAATGGCTGTCGGGAGCGACGTCTTGTCACCCGATTCCCGTCAACCGGCCCAGCCGGCGGGCCAGCGGTGCAGGCTGTGGACGACGACCGGCACATCATGCAGTCGCCCGATGGGCGACGGCAGGGCTCCAGCACGTCGGCACGGGCAGGGCTGCGTCAGCGCTGCTGTCCGGCCGAAGCGCGGCAGTCGTTGAGGATGTTGCCGACGGTCACCCGTTCCCGCTCATCCATGGTCAGGCTCCAGCGCGCCTTCACCAGGACCCAGTCGGCGACATAGAGACAGATGCCGTCGCGCTTGGGCGGCAGCCACTCCTCCGGCCCCTTGGAGCCCTTGGCGCGGTTGGCCTCTCGGCTGGAAACTAGCAGGGTCAGCGGATCGCTGGTGTCGTTGGCGTAAGCGGCGCGCTTCTCCCGGCTCCAGTCATAGCCGCCGCTGGCATAGGCCTCCTCCAGCGGCACGCGGTGGTCGATGTCGACCATCTGCGGGTCGGTGTAGCGCTCGCCGGTGTAGGGATCGAGCCAGTCGCCGGACTTCACGCCGCAGCCCTTGGCATCGAGTGTTGCCGGGCGGCGGGAGTCGCGGATTAGCACCTTCTCGCGGGCATTCAGGCAGCCGCCGTCGAGCGCCAGCCAGTGCGGCCATTCCTCGCGCTGGTAGCCCTTGCGCCTTTCGGGTTCCACCCGGATGCCGTCGAGTTGGCGGGCGACCTCGGCGTAGTCGATCCGGTCGGCGGGTCGGGCGACGACCGGCGGTGGCGGTTCGGCGGGTTCCTGCTTGCGCGGCTGGCGGGGGCGGTGGGTTTCCTCGCCCAGCAGACGGTCGAGCGTGCCGGGCGGGATGATGTGGAGCCGCTCGGCCACCGCAACGATGGCGAGGATCGCGAGGACGATCAGCAGCGCCCGGATGGGAAGGGATCGGCGGCGGGCCATGGTTCGCTCATCCTGATGGCGGCATCCTCTCCCGGGGCGGGAGACGAGGTTTAGAGTTGTCTGATGCTTATTGAAGCAGCAGACAACTCTAAGCTTTTGGTTTTCCGTGTGATTCACGCTTCAAGCGATTCCGCTTGAACCGATCACACTCTAATCGGCCCCTCATACCCCGGTATCGGATCCAACCTCAAGGCATGCGGCCGGTCAGGGTGGCGCTCAATCCCTGGAGCAGGCCGACCTGGCACACAGTGTCGAAGGTAGAGCGCAGCAGCGACGGGTCGCCGATCGACACGCGGATGTCGCCGGCCCGCGCTTCGGTGTGACGGCGGCGGACCTTGCTGCCGCACAGCTCCTGCAACACCTCAAGCAGCATCACCAGCGAAGTCGCGCGGCCGGTGCAGAGGTTGTAGACCTGCGCCCCGGCAAAGCGCCGCTCCATCGCCAGCGCCAGGATGCGCACCACATCGCCGACGAAGACGAAATCGCGGACCTGCTGGCCGTCGCCATGGATCTCCACATCCTCGCCGCGGGCGACCCGGCGGGCGAAGATGGAGATCACGCCGGAATAGGGCGACATCGGATCCTGGCGCGGACCGTAGACGTTGAAGAAGCGGAAGCCGACCGTCGGCACCCCCTGGATCGCCCAGGCGACACGGGCATGCATCTCGCATCCCAGCTTGTCGACGCCATAGGCGGACAGCGGGCGCGGCAACTCGTCCTCATTCAACGGGGTGTTGCTGTTGTCGCCGTAAATGGCGGCGGAGGAGGCGTAGACCACCGGGATCGGACCGCCGCGCTTGGCGTCGCGCGCCGCCTCGAACACGGTGACGGTGCCCAACAGGTTGGTGCGGTGGGTTTCCGCCCACAGCTCCCGCGATTTCTGGACCGACGCCACGGCGGCAAGGTGGAAGACGCCGTCGACCCCCTCGCCGGCATCGCCGGCCATCGCCTCGCGCACCGCGTCGGGATCGGCCACGTCGCCCACCACCAGCTTTGCGGCGCTTGGCTTGTTCTCCAGCGTGCCGCTCGACAGGTTGTCGAGGATCGTCACCCGATGCCCGTCGGCCAGCAGCCGGTCTGCCAGATGCGAGCCGATGAAACCGCAGCCGCCGGTGATGAGGTAGTGCGCCATGGTCGGTCCAAGCCCTTCCTTCGTTGCACCGGCTTTGCCGCAGTGCAGCGGGCTCGCCGGAAATCCCCTTCAAGAGTCGGGACACAACCGGCGGTTTGCCAGACCATCTTCGGGATAGGGTGGGGCCCCAACAGGGGAAGCGGCGCCGCCCGTCCGGCGACGGCGGGGGCGAATCGGCCGCACTTCCTCCATGACAGTTTCCGGACAGGCGGGACCGACGGTTCAACAGGGTTATCCACCATCTTGTCCACGGTTCTGTGGATAACCATGGTCAAGCTCGTGAGGTTCGAACGCGAGTCACGTCGGTCACACTGGTGCAGAAATGCTGCTGTGTGCGAACGGTTGGCTGGCCGGATCCTTTGCTGCAAAGCACAATGCCAGCCCACGCGAAAAGCCCCGCTGTGGCGGTTGTGCCACGGCGGGGCCGTTCGACGGCTGCGGAAGATGCTGTGGACGACAGTCCGGCTTGCGCTTGGCCGGACTATGCCCGTTCCGGCGTCAGCCCTGCTTGGGACCGAACGTCTCGGCCTTCACGGTGGCGAAGGCCCAGTCGAGCCAGGGCAGAACGGCCTCCATATCCTCATTCTCCACCGTGGCGCCGCCCCATAGCCGCAGGCCGGGAGGCGCATCGCGGTAGGAACCGGCGTCGAAGGCGGCCTCTTCCTTCTCCAGCAGGGCGGACAGCTTCTTGGCGAAGGCGGCCTGGGCCTCCTCCGACAGGGCGGTCACCTCCGGATCGGTGAAGCGCAGGCAGATCGAGGTGCAGGAGCGGTTCGCCGGATCCTTCGCCAGGAAGCCGGCCCAGCTGCTGGCCTCCTCCCATTCGGCGACGATGCGCAGATTCTGTTCCGACCGGCGGATCAGCTGGGTCAGGCCGCCCAGCGACAGGGCCCAGCGCAGGCCGTCGATGGCATCCTCGACGCAGAGCATCGACGGGGTGTTGATGGTGTCGCCTTCGAAGATGCCTTCGATCAGCTTGCCGTTCTTGGTCATGCGGAAGATCTTCGGCAGCGGCCGGTCGGGCTGGAAGCTCTCCAGCCGTTCCACCGCGCGCGGGCTCAGCACCAGCATGCCGTGCGCCGCCTCGCCGCCCAGCACCTTCTGCCAGGACCAGGTGGCGACGTCGATCTTGTGCCAGGGCAGCGCCATTGCGAAGGCGGCCGAGGTGGCATCGCAGATGGTCAGCCCCTCACGGTTGTCGGCGATCCAGTCGCCATCGGCCACCCGGACGCCGGCGGTGGTGCCGTTCCAGGTGAAGACGACATCGCGGCTGAAATCGACCGTCGACAGGTCCGGCAGTTCCCCATAGGGCGCGATCAGGTTGCGGACGTCCGGCAGCTTCAGCTGCTTGGCGACATCAGTGACCCATTCCTTGCCAAAACTTTCCCAGGCCAGCATGTCGACGCCGCGGGCGCCCAGCATCGACCACAGCGCCATCTCCACCGCACCAGTGTCGGAGGCCGGGACGATGCCGATGCGGTAGTCGCCGGGGATGCCGAGCGCCGCGCGGGTGAGGTCGATGACCTCCTTCAGCTTGGCCTTGCCCGGCTTGGAGCGATGGGAGCGGCCGAGCAGCGCGCCGTCCAGCGCATCGAGCGACCAGCCCGGACGCTTCGCGCAGGGACCCGAGGAGAAGAGCGGAGTGTTGGGCCGGCGGCTGGGCCGGCTGGCGCTGCTGGCAGTCATTGGACGAACTTTCTGGGGCGAACTTCCTGTCCCGGAACGGGAATGTGCGGAGGCCCGGACCTTAAAAGCTGCGACTGTCGTCGTCAATCGAGGGTGTGGCGAAGGATACGGGACCCAGCATGGCCTCGGCCGCAGGTCCCGTACCGGTTGCCGCCTATTTGCTGCGGCCGATCCTGCCGTTGCGGTAGGTCCAGGCGGCGTCCGCCCCGCCACCCGGCTGGGGCATGGAAACCGTCAGGGTGTCGTTGTCGATGGTGACCTGGGCGGCGTCGCTGCATGACCCGAAGGGGTAGGAGACCGTCGGCTGCGGGCCGCCGACCTCTAGGATGCGGAAGCGGGTCGGGCAGTCCTTGGCGCCGGTGTCGGACTGGAACAGGGCGATCCAGCGGTCCTTCATCGAATAGGCACCGACGAAGGACAGCAGGTCGCTCTCCTTGTCGTCGAACACCGGCTTGTCGTTCACCGCCACCTGGGTGTGCTTCGGCCCAATGTCGGTCATCGTCAGCACAGTGTTGCCCAGCGCCGCCATCAGGCGCGGCTCCGCCGCACTGGCGGAGGTCGCGATCCCGCAGGCAATCGAAAGGCTGCCCGCCACCGCGGCGCACACACTAAGAACCCGCAAATGCCGTCTCCCTGGCTGCTGCGCCCCGGCGGGGCGGCTTTACCGAACGGCGCGCACCATAATGCGGTGGGCGCTCCGCCGGAAGCCGTCCTTTTTGGTGCCGGTTTGCGGTCAGCGGTGGATCAGCGGATGTTGACGCTCAGGCCGAAGCCCGGAACCATCGGCTGTGGCGCATAGACGACCGGCGGCGGGGCATAGATCACCCGCGGCGGCGGGGGCGGCGCGTAAACCACGGGCGGCGGCGCGTAGATCACTGGGGGCGGGGCGTAATAGCCGCCGCGCTCCCGCCAGTGGCGATGGTGCGGGCGGTCCCAGCCGCCGCGCCAATCCGGCGGCCCACCACGCCATTCGCGGCCATGATCGCCCCGCCAACCATCACGCCCGCCATCATGGGCAGCGGCGGTGCTGATGGAAGCACCCAGCATCGATCCGGCGACCAGAGCGCCCAGAACCACGGCTTTCAATCCAGTACCAATGCGGCCAGTCATTCCGGCGTCCTCCTGGTGTCGGGGGTATCTTGTCCCCTCATGAGCCGATGAACGTCGCCGCTCCCGCTTTCATTCCACCCGGCCGCAAAAGATTTCGTCCTATTGCTTTGGTTATGAGGGATGGGCCGCGAATGTCACCGCGGCCCGCTCTTTTCCGGTCGGGGCATTTATGGTAAATGATCGGGCATGGTAGAGACCCGACGCACCGGCGACCGTTCGAACGATCCGATCCGCCCCGACTCCGGTGGCGGGCGCGTCCCCGCATCCGGTGCGCGCGCCCGGGCGGAAGGCGTCGTCCAGCAGGGGCGGCAGCGGGTTCCGACCCTGCGCGAACTCGCCGCCTTGGTGGTCAACGGCGTGCTGACCCTGCCGCGCAACTACCGCCGCGGCATGTTCCTCGACGTTCAGGTGTAGACGGCCGCCTCCAGGCCGAACAGCCGCTCGACCAGCAGCGGCGGCAGCTCGTACTGCGGCAGGCACAGGCTGGTGCTGCGGGCATGCAGCGTGTGCAGGCATAGCCCCTCCGCATCCGGAAAAGCGCCGACGCGGAAGCGTTCGCGGGCGGCCTTCACGAAGGGAGCGTCCTCGCAGGCGTTCACCGCCGGAAAGCGCACAGTCTCCCAGACCGGCCGGCGGTAGGCGTAGGAAAAGCCGTACCCATCGAGATTGTCGGGCGAGAAAGGGGCATCCGGTGCCTCGACATAGCCGCAAGTCTGCCGGCCCCAGCGATGATGCGATCCGCCGCGCGCCGTGTCCCAGTAACCGAAGCGCCGGTGCGGCACGCTGTAGAGGAACCAGCCCGACAGCTTGACGAGATCGTATCCCTGCTCCAGCCAACCCAGCATGCGCTCCACATAGGCAGGTGCATAGAAATCGTCGTCGTCCATGTGGACGATCACCGATCCCTTGGCATGCTCGGCCAGGATGTTGCGCTTCTCGCCGATGGCGTAACGGCTGGGAGAATAGAAATACTTCAGCCGCGGATTTGCCAGCGGCTTCAGATAGGCCGAGGGACGCGGGCTGTCATCGAACACCAGCCACTCGATCTCGCCATGGGTTTGCGCCCGGATGCAGGCGTGCAGGCGGGGCAGAAACTCCTCCCGCTGCCAGGTGGGCGTGACAATGCTGACCAGGGGGGCGCTGACCAGGGGGGCGGATGCAGGGGAGGACATCGTGCTTTCTTGCTCGGGCGCAGGGCCTGCGTGTAGACAGGCGACAAGATAGCACCGCCCCCCGGCCCTGCACATGGGCGGGGAGGAGCGAGGACAGGAAGGACACCCTTTGGGACTGATCGACCGCATCTGGATCGTCTTCGCCGCGCTGAATGGCGCCGTGGCGGTCGGCACCGGCGCCTATGCCAGCCACGCGCTGGCCGCCCAGCCGCAGGCCCAGGAATGGTTCCGCATCGCTGGGCAGTACCAGATGGCCCATGCGCTGGCGCTCGTCCTGCTGGTGGCGCTGGGTGGGCGGATAGGGGGCGGCAGTAAGGGAGGGCTGGCTCTGCGGATCGCCGGCTGGCTGTTCGTCGCCGGGATCCTGCTGTTCTGCGGCACGCTCTATGCGCTGGCGACGGTCGGTCCGCTGCCGGTGCCGATGACGGCGCCGGCCGGCGGATGGTGCCTCATGCTGGGCTGGGTGGCGCTGGCGGCCGCGGCGCTGCGGACGCGCGGCTGAGGCGCGCAGCTTACAGTCAAGAGTGCTTGAACGGCGGCGCTTGATCGGCGGCGCCCGGTCGGTCTCAGCCGGTCAGCCGGCCGCGGCGGCGCGCAGGTCGGAACGGTCGGTGGTCTGGTCGATGTCGTGCTCCTCCTCATCCGAAGTTTCGGCGACATCCTCGGCGGCCTGCGTGCAGTAGAGGCCGTGCAACGTGGTCATGATGGTCTGCGCCTCATGCCCGTTCAGCGAGTAGTAGATGTTCTGGGCGCTGCGCCGCGTGCGGACCAGATTGTCGTTGCGCAGGCGGGCGAGATGCTGAGACAGCGCCGACTGGCTGAGGCCGACCAGATCCTCCAGTTCGCCCACCGACCGTTCGCCCTGGCTCAAATGGCACAGGATGAGCAGGCGCCGCTCGTTGCACATTGCCTTCAACAGCGCACTCGCCCGGCGGGCGTTGGCCTGCAAATCCTCGATCTTCATCGCTCTACCGTCGCCCTGTCCGTTCCGATTCGTTTCGCGCCCGAGCCGTCGTTGCGCGGCTTGGCAAAGAAAAATGCTCGTATCCTAGTATATTCGTACCCCGCGGGATTTGTCCACCTGTGGGAATCCAGCATGCGCAACATGCCGCTGCTTGGTGCCACCGTAGGCTTGAGCGTCGCGATCCTCACTGTGCTCCGGCTTTTTCTCGCATCGCGAAGCAAAACAGATGGGGCTGTATCAGCCACCGGTTGTGATCGATAATCAACCGCATTGGGCGCCGCAGCCCTCCCACCATGCATCGTGACAGCGCATGGCGAGTCGGGTAGCATTTTTGCCATGACCGACCATCCGTTGAATACCAAGGGCTTGCAGTGCCCGCTTCCCGTCCTGCGCGCCCGCAAGGCGATCAAGGCCATCGCCGTCGGCGACACGCTGACGGTGGAGGCGACCGATCCCGGTGCCCGCAAGGATTTTCCCGCCTTCTGCGAGGCGACGGGCAACCGCCTGCTGTCGGTCGTGGAGGAGGACGGCATCCTGCGTTTCGTCATCGAGCGGGCGGCCTGACCCGAACGGCCGGTCGCTGCGCCACCGGCATCGCATCCGTTTGTACCCCAATCTTGCCGTGTCACGGATTGCCTCCGCTCCCGAAAGTGGGCTGTGACGAATCGTCCTGGATTCAGCCTGTACTTTCATTAGCGATGCGGGAAGAATGGTTTTCGGAAACGCCGCCTGTATCGCCCGAAAACCAACGATAACGACCGAAAAATCGATGTTCACCACCCTGTTTACCCACCCGGCGTGCCTGGAGCACGACACGGGTCTCGGTCATCCCGAATGCTCCGACCGCCTGCGCGCCGTGCTCGCCGCACTGGAGACGGAGGAGTTCCACATGCTGGAACGGCAGGAGGCGCCGCGCGCCACGGTTGAACAGCTTCTGCGGGCGCATCCGCAGTCGCACATCGACCGCGTGCTGTCCCTGATCCCCGATGTGGAGCATGCGGGCGTCGATGCCGACACGGTCGTCTCGCCCGGATCGGGGGAGGCGGCGCTGCGCGCGGCAGGCGCCGTCTGCGCCGCAGTCGATGCGGTCGCGACCGGCCAGTCGCGCAACGCCTTCTGCGCCGTCCGCCCGCCCGGCCACCATGCGGAGCGGGAGAAGGCGATGGGCTTCTGCCTGTTCAACAACGCCGCCGTCGGCGCTTTCCATGCCCGCGCCGTCCATGGGTTGCAGCGCGTGGCGGTGATGGATTTCGACGTCCATCACGGCAACGGCACGCAGGACATCCTGCAGTTCGACCCCGACATGCTCTATTGCTCGACCCACCAGTCGCCGCTCTATCCCGGCACCGGCGATGCCGGCGAGACGGGCGAATACGGCAACTGCGTCAACGCGCCGCTGCCGGCCATGGCGGGATCGCCCGAGTTCCGCCACGCGATGACGCACGTCATCCTGCCGGCCATCGACCATTTCAAGCCGGACCTGCTGATCATTTCGGCCGGGTTCGACGCCCATTCGCGCGATCCGCTGGCCGGCCTGCACCTGATCGACGACGATTTCGTCTGGGCCACGCGCAAGCTTGGCGAACTGGCCCGCACCCATTGCGGCGCACGGATCGTCTCGGTGCTGGAGGGCGGCTACAACCTTCGCGCCCTGGCCTCGGCAAGTGCGGCCCATGTGCGGGAACTGATGTACTGCTGACCGGAGCCTTCCCCGCGGGAGGGCGGCCGTTGTCTCCCGAAAGGGGTAGTTCTGCCCGAACGCATAGGCTGCCCAGCGGCCGAACATAGTCCGCAAGGGCCGGGGTACGGGAGTGCCTCGGGCCTTGCGCCGGACGAGGGCGGGGCATACCTTCGCGGGCTTGAGGTTCCATCGATGGTTCTGCCCGACATGCCCCCTTCCGCCGCTTCTGTTCCCATTCCGCCCGACATCGCCGCCCTCAGTTTCGAGGATGCGCTCGCCGAACTGGAGCGGATCGTCCGCCAGCTTGAGGAAGGCCGCGGCAAGCTCGACGATGCCATCTCCTCCTACGAGCGGGGCACGGCGCTGAAGCGCCATTGCGAGATGAAGCTGCGCGAGGCGCAGGCCAAGATCGACCGCATCACCGTAAGCGCCGACGGCTCCCTCGGCACCGAACCCGCCCGGATCGACTGACGTGCATACCATTTCCCAATCCGATTTGAAGTCCGCCATGGCGGAGATCGCCCAGGCCGTCGAGATGAAGATCGGCGCCCTGCTGCCGACCACCGACCTGGCCGAGGCGCGGGTGTTCGAAGCCATGCGCTATGGCTGCCTGAACGGCGGCAAGCGGCTGCGCCCCTTCCTGGTAATGCAGTCCTCCGCCCTGTTCGGGGTGAACCCGGACTGCGCCATCCGCGCCGCCGCGGCGGTGGAGATGGTCCACAGCTATTCGCTGGTCCACGACGACCTGCCGGCGATGGACGATGGCGAGTTGCGGCGCGGCCGGCCGACCTGCCACCGCCAGTTTGACGAGGCGACCGCCATCCTGGCCGGCGACGGCCTGCTGACGCTCGCTTTCGAGGTACTGGCCGATCCGGCGACGCACGAGGACCCCAACATCCGTTGCCAGCTGGTGACGGCGCTGGCCAAGGCGGCCGGCGGCCACGGCATGGTCGGCGGCCAGATGCTGGACCTGATCGCGGAGCATGAGACGTTCGACCTGGGGACCACCACCCGGCTGCAACGCATGAAGACGGGCGAGATGATCGCCTTCTCCTGCGAGGCCGGCGGTATCCTGGGCAAGGCGAACCCGCCGCAGCGCACCGCCCTGCGTGCCTATGCCCACGATCTCGGCCTCGCCTTCCAGATCGTCGACGATCTGCTGGATGTGGAGGGCACGGCGGAGGAGACCGGCAAGACCGTCGGCCGCGACGCCCAGGCGGGCAAGGCGACCTTCGTGTCGATCCTCGGCCGCGACCGTGCCCGGGCCCAGGCGGAAATGCTTGCCAATCAGGCTTCGCAGCACTTGGACATTTTCGATGGGCGTGCCGATATGTTGAAGGCCGTCGCCGACTTCGTCGTCGCGCGCCGCGCCTGACCAGAGCTTTGAGGACCATCACGACGTGACCGCCACCAAGACCCCGCTGCTCGACCTTTGTCCGACGCCAGCCAAGCTGCGGGCCCTCAAGCCCGAGCAGCTCCGCCAGTTCGCAGACGAGTTGCGCACCGAGACGGTGGATGCCGTTTCGGTGACCGGCGGTCATCTCGGCGCCGGTCTGGGGGTGGTCGAGCTGACGGTGGCGCTGCATTACGTCTTCGACACGCCCTACGACCGGCTGATCTGGGACGTCGGGCACCAGTGCTATCCGCACAAGATCCTGACCGGGCGGCGCGACCGCATCCGCACGCTCCGCATGGGCGGCGGCTTGAGCGGCTTCACCAAGCGGTCGGAGAGCGAATACGACCCGTTCGGTGCAGGCCACAGCTCGACCTCCATCTCCGCCGGCCTCGGCATGGCGGTCGCCAGCAAGATCAAGGGCGAGCAGCGCAACGTCATCGCGGTGATCGGCGACGGCTCGATGAGCGCCGGCATGGCGTATGAGGCGATGAACAACGCCGCCTCGACCAAGTCGCGTCTGATCGTCATCCTCAACGACAACGACATGTCCATCGCCCCGCCCGTCGGTGCGATGAGTGCCTACCTGTCGCGGCTGATCTCGTCCAAGCCCTATCTGTCCCTGCGCCATCTGGCGAAGGAGATCGCCGACCAGCTGCCGCGCCCGCTGCGCAACGCCGCCCGCCGGGCGGAGGAATATGCCCGCGGCATGGTCACCGGCGGCACCCTGTTCGAAGAGCTGGGCTTCTACTACATCGGCCCCATCGACGGGCACAATCTGGACCATCTGCTGCCGGTGCTTCAGAACGTCCGCGACGCCGACGACGACAAGCCGGTGCTGATCCACGTCGTCACCAAGAAGGGCAAGGGCTACGGCCCGGCGGAGGAGTCTGCCGACAAGCTGCACGCCGTCGCCAAATTCGACGTGGTGACCGGCGCCCAGTCCAAGCCGAAGTCCAACGCGCCGACCTACACCCGCGTCTTCGCCCAGAGCCTGATCGCCGAGGCGGCGGCCGACCCGACCATCGTCGGCATCACCGCCGCCATGCCGTCGGGCACCGGGCTGGACCTGTTCGGGGAGCGCTTCCCCGACCGCTGCTTCGACGTCGGCATTGCCGAACAACATGCGGTGACCTTCGCCGCCGGCATGGCGACGGAGGGATTCAAGCCCTTCTGCGCCATCTATTCCACCTTCCTCCAGCGCGCCTACGATCAGGTCATCCATGACGTGGTGCTGCAGCATCTGCCGGTGCGCTTCGCGCTGGATCGCGCCGGTCTGGTGGGGGCGGACGGGGCGACCCATGCCGGGTCGTTCGACACCGCCTATCTCGGCTGCCTGCCCGACATCGTCCTGATGGCGGCGGCGGACGAGCTGGAACTGATGCACATGGTGGCGACCCAGGCCGCCATCGACGACCGCGCCTCGGCCCTGCGCTATCCGCGCGGCGAGGGTGTGGGGCTGGAACTGCCCGACCGTGGCAGCATCCTGCCCATCGGCAAGGGCCGCATTCTTCAGGAAGGCACCAAGATCGCCATCCTCAGCTATGGCACCCGGCTGGGCGAGGCCCGGCGCGCGGCAGCGGAACTGGCGGCGCGCGGTCTTTCGACGACGCTGGCCGACGCCCGCTTCGCCAAGCCGCTGGACGAGGATCTGGTTCGCCGCCTTGCGCTGGAGCATGAGGTGCTGATCACCATCGAGGAAGGATCGGTCGGCGGCTTCGGCAGCTTCGTGCTGCAATTCCTGGCGACGGCCGGGCTGCTCGACGGCGGGCTGAAAATCCGGCCGATGGTTTTGCCGGACGCCTATCTCGACCATGACTCGCCGGCCAAGCAGTATGAGACGGCCGGCCTGAGCGCCCAGCACATCGTCCACACCGCGCTCCAGGCGCTGGGGATCGAAAGCGCCGCCGCCCGCGCCTGACCCTCACTGGCATTACGCCTTCCGAACGTCGTAATGCCATTTGTCTAGCAAGGTTTCGGGTTGTTGGACTGGTGCGGAGCGCGAGCCACGCCTTACAATGTCGAAGCTGAAATGGTAGCCCGCCGACACCGGAGGGAGGAGCCAGCGGCAGGACGGCTACGGGGTCAGGGGCGATGGCGCATATCATGGCGGTCACGGCATTCCGCAACGCGGAGTTCGGCACCGATCCGGGAGCGGGACGGGTGGTCGGCACCGACGTTGCGGCCGGCGGTGCCGGCATCGACGATCCTGCGATGCTGCGCTGTCTGCTGGATCAGACGCCGACGCCCACCGCTCTGGTGGAGGGGGATACCGATCGCTGTGCCTTCGCCAACGCCGCGTTCCGGGCGCTGGGCGTTGTTGCAGGGTCCGGCCTGACGGAGCGCTTCCCGGCCCTGGCGGCTTCCCTGCTCGCCGAGGCGCGGCGGACCGGACAGCCACAGCGCAACCGCGCCGCCGGCGACCGCTCGACCGAGGGGGAACGTTTCTGGGATGTCCGCGTCACCCCGATGCTGGGCGTCAACGGCGTCGTCCGCGCCCTGATCGTCACAGCGGAGGAGACGCCGGAGTCGGTGGCCGAGCATGACCGCCGCCTGCGCGACGTCAGCCACCGCCTGAAAAACACCTTGCAGCTGGTCTCCAGCCTGCTGACCCTTCAGACCCTGTCGAGCAAGGATCCGGAGGTGCGGCGGGCCTTGCAGAGCGCCGGCGGCCGTGTCGGCATCGTCACCCAGGCCCATCAGCGCACCCACGGCTCCCTGCGCGCCGGTACCATCGACATGGCGGTCCATTTGCGCGAGCTGTGCCAGGAGCTTGAGGCGACGCTGCCCGGCGCCCACCGCGTTCAGGTCACCGCCGACGCCACCGAAATGCCGACCGAGGCGGTGATTCCCTTCAGCCTGATCGTCAGCGAGCTTGTCAGCAACGCGGCGCGCCATGCTTTCCCCTCCGGCACGCCCGGTGCCATCGACGTGCGGCTTGGCCGTGGCGACGGGAGTAGCATCCGGCTGGAGGTGGTCGACCGCGGCGCCGGCCTGCCGCCCGGCCTCGACCTGTCCCGCGCCACCACGCTGGGGCTTAAGGTGGTGCGTGCCTTTGTCGGCCAGCTGCGCGGCAAACTGACGGCGGACAGCAGCCCCTACGGCACCCGTGTGGTGGTGGAGTTCCCGCCCGCCTGATCCTTGCCTGACGTTTGCTCCCAGGAAGCGGGGCTTGCCCTTCCGGCCGTTCCGCGTCAGGAATGCGCCTTTGCAGGATTGCGAAGGGCGGCGGCATGGCACGGGTGAGGGTTGATGTGGCGCTGGTGGAGCGCGGGCTGGCGGAAAGCCGTGCCAAGGCGCAGGCGCTGATCCTGGCTGGGCTGGTCTATTCCGATACCAGGCGCATCGACAAGGCCGGCGACCAGATCGCGGCGGAGGCCCCGCTGGCGGTCAAGGGGCAGGACCATCCGTGGGTGTCGCGCGGCGGGTTGAAGCTGGTCAAAGGGCTGGATGTCTTCGCCATCGACCCCACCGGCCTGACGGCGGTCGATGTCGGCGCTTCCACCGGCGGCTTCACCGATGTGCTGCTGACCCGCGGGGCCGCCAAGGTCTATGCCGTCGATGTCGGCCACGGCCAGTTGGCCTGGAAGCTGCGCACCGACCCGCGCGTGGCGGTTCTGGAAAAGACCAACGCCCGCCACCTGACCGCCACCGAAATCCCGGATCCCATCGACCTCGTGGTGTGCGACGCCAGCTTCATCGGGCTGGAGATCGTTTTGCCGGCCGCGCTCGATCTGGTGGTGCCGGGCGGCCGGCTGGTCGCGCTGATCAAGCCGCAGTTCGAGGTCGGCAAGGGACGTGTCGGCAAGGGCGGCGTCGTGCGCGAACCAGAGTTGCACCAGGAGGTCTGCGACCGCATCCGCGGCTGGCTGGACGCGCTGCCGGGCTGGCGGGTGCTGGACATCACCGAAAGCCCGATCACCGGGCCGGAAGGGAACAGGGAGTTCCTGATCGGCGCGGTGAAGGACCGGGGCTGAGTCCGCTCGCCAAGCCCTGTCGCGCCGGCGGGTCTGTCGGTTGCGGCCCCGTTCAGCGCGGGGAGGTCTCCAGCCGATGGTCCAGGAAGAAGCGCAGCATTTCCGCCGTCGCGTCCGGACCTTGCGGGTCGGTGTAGGAGCCGGACGGGCTACCGCCGGCCCAGGCGTGCCCGGCGCCATGGATCGTCCAGTGCTCGCACCGGGGCCGCCCATCGGGATCGCGGAGGATGTTGCGGCTGTAGGCGTGGCCGCCCGGGCTTTGACCCTGCTGCATCTCCGACCGCAGGTTGGAGCCGGCGGTGGCCTGTGCGATAACGCCGTCGCCGTTGCTGGGATGGACGACATGGTCGCGGTCGCCATGAAAGACGATGGTGGGCACCCTGCGGTTGCCCTGCATCGCCGCTCCCGGGCTTCGGCTGCCGCCCTGGCGCATCGCGGCGAGGGCGGATGGCAGGTCCTGCGCGGCACCAGCCGGCAGGCCGGAATGCACGCCAACCGCGGCGTAGAGATCCGGATAGGCCGCTGCCATGGTCGCCGCGGCTGCACCGCCGGCCGACAGTCCGGCGATGTAGACTCGCTCCGGATCGACCCGATGGTCACGCATGATCTGTCGCGTGATGCCGGCAAGCAGCGACGGTTCGCCCTGGTCGCGCCGCTGGTCTTCCGGCTTGAACCAGTTCCAGCAGCGCTGTGCGTTGGCCGAAGCCGGCTGTTCGGGATAGGCGACGAGGATGCCGTGCCGCTCGGCAAAGGCGTTCATCCGGGTTCCGGCGGCGAAATCGTCGGGTGACTGTGTGCAACCGTGCAGCATCACCACCAGCGGGCACGGTCCGTCGCCTGCCGCGGCTGGCACATAGAGCTTGTAGGCCCGTGTCCCGGCCGGCCCGCTGTACGAAAGCGTTGCGAAGGATGCCCCATCTGGCAGTGGGTCTGGTGCCGGACGCGGGGCGCCGCCATGAAGACCGTTCGGGGCGAAGCGTGCGGCGAGGCCGCGCAGGGTCTCGCCCAGTCCGGTGCGTGGCTTGGCTCCGGACCTCTGCCTCCCGCCGTCGTTGGCGGGCTGCGGGCCGGCGTCCTTTGCCGATGGCGTGGGGTCGAGCCTTACGAACTCCCCCTCCAGGGTGGTCCCAGGTGCGGTCGTGTCCGATGCCGGTGCGGGTGCCTGCTCGCCCTTGCCTTCTCCTCGCAGCAAGCGCTGGAGGAGGGTCGTCGCCTCGCCGAGCTTGCCGGCCCTGGTCAGGCGGGCAGCTTCGGCCATGCCGGGAAGCATGCCGGGTGGGTTGGTGTGGCGCATGTCCATACTTTCCTGGTTCGCATCGGGCGCAGGCGGTGGCCCGCGCCGAAAGACTTTCAGCGGATGCGGTCGGCGAGAGCCGCCTTGACCGCGGCCGGCGCATGCAGCGCGCCCAGCACACTCAGTGAGGCGATGGCGGAACGGGCCAATTCGGGAGTCACGTCCTGGGCGATGGTGGCGAGGCCGAGGACACGGATATCCAGCATCTGTCCCGCCGCTTGAGCCGCCTCGAGATCCGCCCGGGTGAAGTGGCGCAGGCCGAGATCGACGCTTTTGCGTGCCACCGTCTGTCGGACGACATCGGCGTGCCGGTCGACCTGATTGCGGATGGCGGTGCGGATGAAGTCGGTGCGGTTGGAATAGAACCCTTCCTCGACCAGCAGGTCGATGTGGCCAAGGTCGACATAGCCGAGATTGATCGTGATCTTCTCGCTGTCGCCGGTCTTCGGCTTCAAACTCTGTTCGGTCTCAGCCATCGCTTTGCCATCCAATCACCATCCGTGTGGATGGTAAATAGATGGCGCGGGTGGCTTATTCAAGAGCGCGCCCACCAATTCAGCAGACTGCTGCCCAGTGTCAGCCGCAAAGGCGGCAAGAAAAAAGCGCGGTCCCGAAGGACCGCGCTTGATCGGATCGTTCTGCCCGGATGCGACCGGCTGCGATCAGCCGAGCAGCCCGATGTCGTGGGTCGGGATATGGTCGAAGCCCAGCCCGTACACCGCGGAGTCCGATGCCAGGCTGAAATCGTGCGCACCAGGATTGACGAAGCTCGGGTCCAGCTGCACCGAACCGTTGTCGTAGCCGGCGGCCTTCCATTCCGCCAGATCGCCCTTGCCGCCGCCCGACATCACCTGCGGCCAGACGTCGAACATGTCCTTGGAGGCGTCGAGGTTGCTGTAGAAGTTGTTGTGGATGTTGCCGACATTGGCCGGGCCGTAGATGTGGACGGCAGTGCCGTCGCGGACATCGACGACGTTGCCGGAGATGTCGTTGCCGCTCATCTGGTGGCCCTGCCAGCCGCTCCAGGCGACCGGCTGCTGAAGGCCGATCTGGGCGCCGCTGTTGTCGGCGATCACGTTCTCGGTGACCTTGTTGTCCCAGCCGCCATGCAGGAACACGCCGCCGATGTTGCCGTGGACGATGTTGCCCTTCACCGTGGCGCCGCTGGTCCAGTCGTCCAGATAGATGCCCCAGCTGGCGACGTCGCCATTCGGGTTGGTCGCGGTGGTGCCGGTCACCTCGTTGTTGACCACGGTGTGGTCGGTCAGATCCTGCTGGCGGTTGATCAGATAGATGCCGCCGCCGTCGTTGGACTCCAGATTGGCGTCGACCACCTTGTTGTTGGCGATGGTGACACGATGGGTGGCATCGCTGCCGTCCGTCTGGACCGAACCGACGGCGATGGCCTTCTCCGGCGAATCCTCGACGAGATTGTGAGTGACCTGCACGTCCGAGCTGCCGTTGATCCAGATGCCGGCATCGCCGCGGTCGGCGGCGTTCGGGTGCGTGATGTGGTTGTCGGAGACGACCGTGGAGTTGGAGCCGGCCTTGACGAAGATGGCTTCCGCACCGGTGCTGTCGAACTGGTTGCCGATGACCTTGCTGTCGGCGCTGTTCTGCACCGTGATGCCGTAGCCGCCGCCCTTGACCGCATTGTTTGCGAAGGTCAGGCCGGACGCATTGTCGGCGAAGACATAGTGGCCGCCCACCACGCCATCGGCGAAGGTCAGGCCTTCGATGGTGACGTTCTTGGCGCCGCCGAGTCCGAAGGACACGCTGGCGTTGGAGCCGCCGTGGATCACCGCCTTCTCGCTGCCGTAGCTGGTGAAGGTCACGCCGGAATCCTGGCCGTCCAGCCACATCCCGTTCTGGTGATAGTCGCCGCCGCGGATGTAGGTGGTGTCGATGTTGGGGTCGGCACGCATGGCGGCTTGCGCCTTTTGCAGCGAGGCGAAGGGACCGTCGGTCCCGTCCGCATTCGGAGCCGCCAGCTTGCCCGACCAGCTGTCCTTGCCGTTGGTGGCGACATAGAATCCCGGATCGGTCGGCTTCGGGACGGTCGGCGCTGGCGTGGACGGCGTCGGTTCGGTCGACGGCACTTCGCTGACCGGCGGGATGGTGGGGGGCGTCACGCTGGAGGTGGGGAAATAGCTCTTGTCGGCATCGACGACCAGCGTGCCGTTCCACCACATGCCGGCCTGACCGTTGGCGACATCGTGGCCGTCCAGGGCGCCCTTGTCATAGCTAACATGGTCGTCGGTCGGCAGGACCGACTTGCCGTTGATCGTGATCCCGTCGACGATCAGGTTGCGGTCGGTCCCGTGAAAGATGCCATCATTGTCGTACTGGACCTGCACCTTGTGGCCCTGGCCCTCGACGATGTCCGTCTTGAAGACGAAATCCTTGGCCGTGGCATCCGTGGTGCCCTCACCGATCTTCTTGCCGTCGACCAGCAGGTTGAAATGCGCGTTGAGGGTGCCCTTCGCGCTCACCGTGATGGTCGAGTTCCCGGAGGTCGTGGCCATTGGTCCGTATCCTTAGCGGTTTTGATGCGGCGCCAAGATGGTCAAGTTGGCTGGGGCAATAGTGAGGCATTTTTCATGGATTCGACGAATAAGGGGTAAAATCCGTTATAATACTGCGACCAAAGATAAAGTATCTTTGGGTATAATACGCATAAACCTGTCTTCATTCAGTATGTGGTGCCACCGCTGACGGTGGAGTTCCCTCATTTCTCTGGGAAATGATGAGCCTTGAATAACGGCTGTCTGTCGGGATGCTTGGAAAACGATCCGGTTGAGGTTGGCGAGGCAGATTTTCCCTATCGAATTCTGCCCGCCGCTGGTTTTCTCTGGACCCCCGCTGACGTCCTTTAAACGCCTTCCCCCTGCTGTCCCTGCTGGGTCAGTGTGGCGATGAAGCGCTGGGTGCGTTCGCGGGTCGGATGGGTGAACAGCGTTTGCGACGGACCGGATTCCACCACCTGTCCGGCGTCGAGGAACACCACCTCATGCGCAATGCGCGATGCGAGACGCAGATCGTGGGTCGCCATCACCATGGTGGTGCCCTCGGCCGCCAAGGTGCCGAGCACCTCCACCACCTCGTCCGACAACTCGGGGTCGAGGGCCGAGGTCGGCTCGTCGCACAGCAGGACGCGGGGCGACGGGGCGAGCGCGCGGGCGATGGCGACACGCTGCTGCTGCCCACCCGACAGGGTCGCCGGCCAAGCATTGGCCTTGTGGTCCATGCCGACCTTGCGCAGCAGGGCCATGGCACGGTCGCGCGCCTTCTCCGCCGGCCATTTCTGCACGGTCACCAGCCCTTCCATCACATTCTCGACCGCGGTGCGGTGCGGGAAGAGCTGGAAGTTCTGGAACACCATGCCGGTCTGGCCGCGCAGCCGCTGGATGTCCTTCCATCCGGGCTTGCCGCCGGGTTGGAAGGACAGCTCCTCCTCGCCGATGCGCACAGTGCCGGAGGTCGGAATTTCCAGCAGGTTGATACAGCGGAGCAGCGTGCTCTTGCCGCCGCCGGACGGACCGATCAGGGCGGTGACGCGGCCTTCGGCCACGGTGACCGACACGCCCTTCAGCACGGTGAGGTCGCCGAAGCGCTTTTCGATGTTCGACAGCCGGATCACGACTTGGCCTCCAGGAAACCGCCATACTGGTTGAGCCGCTTTTCCAAGCGAACCTGCAACGCCGATAGGACGGAACTGAGCGCGAGGTAGATCAGCGCCGCCTCCACATAGAGGATCAGCGGCTCGTAGCTGGTGGCGACGATGCGCTGGGCGGCCTGGAACAGCTCCGGCACGGTGATGGCGGCGGCGAGCGAGGTGTCCTTCACCAGCGAGATGAAGCTGTTGGACAGCGGTGGCACGGCGACGCGGGCGGCCTGCGGCAGGATGGTTCGGCGCATCGCCTGCGACCAGCTCATGCCGATGGAATAGGCGGCCTCCCATTGGCCCTTCGGCACCGAGCCGATGACGGCGCGGATGATCTCCGAGGTGTAGGCGCCGACATTCAGCGTGAACCCGATCAGCGCCGCCGGAAAGGCATCCAGCACGATGCCGGCGCTGGGCAGGCCGTAGAAGATCAGGAACAGTTGCACCAGCAGCGGCGTGCCGCGGATGATCCAGACATAGAAGCGGACGATGGCGGCCAGCGGAGCCGGCCCGAACAGCCGGACCACCGCCGCCACCAGCCCAACGACCAGGCCGAGCGCGAAGGAGGCGAGCGTCAGCGGAACGGTGAAGACCAGCGCCGCCCACAGCAGCGACGGAAGCGAGTCCGCCATCAGGGTAAGCCAGTGCAGCACGGTGAAGGTGCCTCTCGTGAAGATGGAACGACAATGCCCCCGGCCCGGATGGGGCTGGGGGCATTGTGGCGGGCGTTGACGTGAGACGGGAAACTAGTCTGAGAACATCATTTGGAAACGTCGGCGCCGAAATACTTCTGCGAAATCGTCCCATAGGTGCCGTCGGCCTTCATGGCCGTCAGCGCCTCGTTGATGGCTGAGACCAGCTTGGCTTCGCCCTTGCGGACGATGATGCCGGACTGGTCGGCATTGTCCTGCGTCGCGGCGATCTTCACGTTGGCGTCGGGCTTGTGCTTCTTGAAATCCAGGAAGGACAGGCTGTCGTTGACCGTCGCATCGGCCCGGCCGTTCAGCACCAGCTGGATCGACTGGTCGAAGCCGTCCGTGCCGACCAACTGCGCACCGGACGCCTCGGCCAGCTTGCCGAAGTTGCTGGTCAGCGACTGGGCCGACTTCTTGCCCTTCAGGTCCGCGAAGCCTTTGATCGCGCTGTTGTCGCCCTTCACGATCAGCACGGCGCGGCTGGTGATGTAGGGGTCGGAGAAATCGTACTTGGCCTTGCGTGCCTCGGTGATGCCGACCTGATTGATGACGGCGTCATAGCGGCGGGCGTCCAGGCCGGCGATCAGCCCATCCCACTTGCCTTCCAGGAACTCGGCCTTCACGCCGATGCGCTTGGCGATCTCGCGCCCGATCTCCACATCGAAGCCGACGAGCGCGCCCGAGGCGTCATGGTAGGTGAAGGGGGCATAGGTCCCCTCCGTGCCGATCTTCAGCAGGCCGTCGGCCTTGATGCGGTCCAGGTCGGCCTGAGCGTGGGCGGCGGAGACGGCGGCGACCTGCATAAGGCCGGCGACGAGAAGCGATTTCAGCCATTTCATCGGTTGATGCCCGGTGTTTCTTGAATGGGTTGGGTTGGTTTGCCGCCTTCGGCACGGTGCGGCCGACGCTGGTTCCGGCGTTGGACGGCTCGGGTCACGCTACATGAATGAATATTCCATAACAAGGGAATATCATATGAATTTAGCATATAATAACTGTATATACTGCGTACCGCATTCGGGTTCCGGCGGGAAATAGGCGCTGGCCGGTGCAGGCCCTCTGCCATGATTCCTGAGCTGGCATCGGGGAAGGTGGCGGCCCGACTGTCGTCAGAGCGGTAACGCGAACGGGGTGGCGGATATGACCATCGGGTCGCCACGCTGCCCTGTCGCCAGTTGCCCTAACGCTTCATCCCCTTATGATCATCGGCAATGGCCGCCTGGACGGTCTCCCAAGATGAGGGGTCAGGACATGAGTGACGCAACGGCTGCCGGCTGGATCGAACTGACGGCGGCGGACGGCCACCGGATGCGCGCCTATCGCGCGCCGGCCAAGGGCGAGGAGATCGGGCGCCTGATCGTGGCTCCGGAAATCTTCGGCATCAACCATCACATCCGCAACGTCTGCGACGGCTTCGCCCAGCAGGGCTTCACCACCGTGGCGCCCGACCTGTTCGACCGGGCAGAGCGCGGGGTCGAACTGCCTTATGACGATGCCGGCATTCAGCGGGGCATCGCGCTGAAGGGGGCGGTGGCGACCGCCGACGCCTTGCAGGACATCGCTGCGGCGCTGGCCCATCTCGGCGGTGACGGGGCCGCAGCCATCGTCGGCTATTGCTGGGGCGGCAGCATCGCCTGGGCGTCGGCGGCGGCGCTGCCGGTGCGCGCCGCCATCGGCTACTACGGCGGCGAGATCGGCAAGACGCTGGACAGCGCGCCGCGGGTTCCGACCCTGCTGCATTTCGGCGAGCAGGACCACGCCATCCCGCTGTCGGTCGCCGAGGGGGTGAAGGCCCGCTATCCGTGGGTGCCGGTGCATGTCTATCCGGCCGGCCACGGCTTCAACTGCGACGAACGGGGGAGCTTCCATCCGGAAAGTGCGGTGCTGGCGCTTCGCCGGACCGTGGGGCTGCTGCGGGCCGTGTTCTGACCGGGACCTCCTTCCGCCGTCCATCCTTCCGCTGCCCGAACCGGATCGGCCAGCGGCGGAAGGCGAGCAGCCCGATACAGATCAGCGCATAGACGAGCGGCGCCGTCTGCCAGCCCTTCACCAGCATGATGAAGTGCAGGCAGCCGGCCAGCCCGGCGACGAAGACGGCCTTGTGCAGGGCGCGCCAGCGCTTGCCGCCCAGCCGCTTCACCATGCCGTCGGTTGAGGTGGCGGCCAGCGCCGTCAGGATCAGGAAGGCCCCCATGCCGACCGTGATGTAGGGCCGCTTGACGATCTCCTTCCAGATCGCCGGCCAGTCGAAGAACTGGTCCAGCCCGACATAGGTGGACAAATGGACGGCTGCATAGAAGAAGGCGAACAGTCCCAGCATCCGCCGGAACCGCGCCAGCCCGGCCACCCCCGTCAGCATGCGCAGCGGTGTCAGCGCCAGCGCGATCAGCAGGAAACGCAAGGCCCACAGCCCGCTGGCCTTGACGCTTTCCAGCACCGGCTCCGCCCCCAGCTCGCCGGTGTAGGCGAGCCAGACGGTCCAGACCAGCGGAACCAGGGCGAGGGTGAAGACGACGGGCTTGGCCCAGCGCGAGGTGAGGGCGGCGTTCGCGGTGGCGCGCAGATCGACGCCGCCGGCGGAGGCGAGGGGGGCGGCCATGGTCAGTAATTCGCCTTCAGATCCATGCCGGCATAGAGCGACGCGACCTCTTCGCCATAGCCGTTGAAGGGCAGGGTCTTGCGGCGCGAGAATTCACCGACCCGCCGCTCGGTCGCCTGGCTCCAGCGCGGATGGTCGACCTCCGGATTGACGTTGGAATAGAAGCCGTACTCACGCGGCTGCGACTTGTTCCAGGCGGTCGCCGGCTGGTCCTTCACCAGCGAGATTTTGACGATCGATTTGATCGACTTGAAGCCGTATTTCCACGGCACAACCAGCCGGATCGGGGCGCCGTTCTGGTTGGGCAGCACCTCGCCATACATGCCGACGGCCAGCATGGTCAGGGGATGCATCGCCTCGTCCAGCCGCAGACCTTCGGTATAGGGCCAGTCCAACACCCAGGAGCGCAGCCCCGGCATCTGCTTCGGGTCGTTCAGGGTCTGGAAGGCGACGTATTTCGCGTTGCCGGTCGGCTCCACTCGTTTCAACAGTTCCGCCAGCGGGAAGCCGACCCAGGGAATCACCATCGACCAGCCCTCGACGCAGCGCAGGCGGTAGACGCGTTCCTCCATCGGGAATTTCAGCAGATCCTCGATGCTGATTGTCATCGGCTTGCCGACCTCGCCGCCGATGGCGATTTCCCAGGGGCGGGTCTTCAGCGTGCCGGCATTCTCGGCCGGATCGCTCTTGCCGGTGCCGAACTCATAGAAGTTGTTGTAGGTGGTGGCCGACTTCATCGGAGTCGTCGGATCGAACTTCGGATCGGCCGGCTTGATCGTGGCCGCCGCCTGGAAGGGGCCTGCCAGCGCGCTGCCGCTCCATACCGGCAGGCTGCCCAGCGCCATGGCGGCGGCGCCTCCGGCGATCAGGCTGCGGCGCGACAGGAACAGCTCCCGCGGCGTCACCTCGTCTTCGCGTGCCTGCGACGCGGTGGGAAACTTGAACAGCATCGACCCTCTCCCGAACGGACCATTCCTGCCACTAACCATAGGGCTGCGGCTGGCCGTCGGCAAATCACAGGGTCTACACAATTGCGTGAACGGATCTGCTGGGTGAACTAATCTGCGCGCTGCGCGCTGCGCGATCAGCGCCGGCCGAGCGGGATCACCACGGCCGGACCGCCGAAGCCGCCACCACGCGCCATGCGCCGTGTGGGAAAGGGAAGCACGTCGGCCGGTGGGCGCGGCGGGGGCAGGAGCGGCATTCCGGTAAAGGAATGAGCAAAGGCAGCACCCTGCTGGCAGGCACGCATCCAAGAGAGCATGCAGCACATCGAAGCCTGCATGGAAAATGTCCAAAGAGTCATCGCCAAGCCCCAGGCTGTGATGTGTCGGGTCGTCTTGCCCTGCGGAAGGCGGCCGGCGCCGAAATGTCCCGCCATGGCTGGATCCATAACGATGCGCGGCATCGAATCGTTCCGAAGCCTGAGCTTCGCATAAAGGACATTCAGCTGAGTTAAGCCGGTGACAAGGCCCGCTAAGCTCAAGAAAATGCTCACTTCATCCTAAGTTATAGGCATAGTCCTTATGCCGGAAGGCGGAATGCCTACGAAAGGCCAAGTTGACCCGAATAGCCTTTACTTCATCGTGCGGGGCTGTAGGACTGCGCAGTCACGCTCCGGATGAGGATGGAGTGCGCACACTGTCGGTGCGGACGTTCGGAATCCCGGTTGTGTTGGCCTACGTTTTCTTCGACCGCGCAGTGAAGCGGTCCTGGGGATGGGCGGAGCGCGGTCCATGGTGGGCACGGCGCGCGGATTGGGGAACGGCATGACGGCGATGGTCGAGACGGCGGACGCGTTGGATCCGAAGGTTCTGCTGATGGCCCTGCGGCAATTGCGCAAGGGTGAATTCTCCGTGCGGCTGCCGCTGGACCTCACCGAAATCGACGGCGAAATCGCCGCCGCCTTCAACGACGTGGTCGAGCTGAACCAGAACCTGACCACCGAGGTCAGCCAACTCAGCGTCGCCATCGGCAAGGAAGGCCGCATCAGCCAGCGCGCCAAGCTGAACAATGCGTCCGGCGGGTGGGAAACCTGCGTCGACAGCATCAACACGCTGGTCGGCGACATGATCCAGCCGACGACGGAAATCGCCCGCGTGATCGGCGCGGTCGCCAAGGGCGACCTGTCCAAGACCATGGCGCTGGAGATCGAGGGCCGGCCGTTGCAGGGTGAGTTCCTGCGCACCGCCCGCAACGTCAACACCATGGTGGACCAGCTCGTCACCGTCACCACCGAACTGACGCGCGTGGCGCGCGAGGTGGGGATCGAAGGCAAGCTGGGCGGTCAGGCCCAGGTCAAGGGCGTTGCCGGCACCTGGAAGGATTTGACCGAGAACGTCAACGTGATGGCGGCGAACCTGACCGGTCAGGTCCGCAACATCGCCGAAGTCACCACCGCGGTCGCCAAGGGCGACCTGTCGAAGAAGATCACCGTCGACGTGAAGGGCGAGATCCTTGAGCTGAAATCGACCATCAACACGATGGTGGACCAGCTGAACAGCTTCGCCTCGGAAGTTACGCGCGTGGCACGTGAGGTGGGGTCGGAAGGCAAGCTGGGCGGTCAGGCGAAGGTCGAGGGCGTCGGCGGCACCTGGAAGGATCTGACCGACAATGTGAACATGATGGCGGAAAACCTGACCGGTCAGGTCCGCAACATCGCGGAGGTGACGACGGCCGTCGCCAAGGGCGATCTGTCGAAGAAGATCACCGTCGACGTGAAGGGCGAGATCCTGGAGCTGAAATCGACCATCAACACGATGGTGGACCAGCTGAACAGCTTCGCCTCGGAAGTGACGCGCGTGGCGCGCGAGGTGGGGTCGGAAGGCAAGCTGGGCGGTCAGGCCAAGGTGGAGGGCGTCGGCGGCACTTGGAAGGATTGACCGACAGCGTGAACATGATGGCGGCGAACCTGACCGGTCAGGTTCGCAACATCGCCGACGTGACGACCGCCGTCGCAACGGGCGACCTGTCGAAGAAGATCACCGTCGACGTTAAGGGCGAGATCCTTGAGCTGAAATCGACCATCAACACGATGGTGGATCAGCTGAACAGCTTCGCGTCCGAGGTGACGCGCGTTGCGCGCGAGGTGGGCTCGGAAGGCAAGCTGGGCGGTCAGGCGCGGGTGGAAGGCGTCGGCGGCACCTGGAAAGACCTGACCGACAGCGTGAATCTGATGGCGGCGAACCTGACCGGTCAGGTGCGCAACATCGCCGACGTGACGACCGCCGTCGCGAATGGCGATTTGTCGAAAAAGATCACCGTGCCGGTGAAGGGCGAAATCCTGGAGTTGAAGAACACCATCAACACGATGGTGGACCAGTTGAACAGTTTCGCGTCCGAGGTGACGCGCGTTGCGCGCGAGGTGGGTTCGGAAGGCAAGCTGGGCGGTCAGGCCCAGGTGAAGGGTGTCGGCGGCACCTGGAAGGACCTGACCGACAGTGTGAACGCGATGGCGACCAACCTGACGGGGCAGGTGCGCAACATCGCGGAGGTGACGACGGCGGTCGCGAATGGCGACCTGTCGAAGAAGATCACCGTCGACGTGAAAGGCGAAATCCTTGAGCTGAAATCGACCATCAACACGATGGTGGACCAGCTGAACAGCTTCGCCTCGGAAGTGACGCGCGTTGCGCGCGAGGTGGGTTCGGAAGGCAAGCTGGGGGGGCAGGCCCAGGTGAAGGGCGTCGGCGGCACCTGGAAGGATCTGACCGACAACGTGAATGCGATGGCGACCAACCTGACGGGGCAGGTGCGCAACATCGCAGAGGTGACGACGGCGGTCGCGAATGGCGACTTGTCGAAGAAGATCACCGTCGATGTGAAGGGCGAGATCCTCGAGCTGAAATCGACCATCAACACGATGGTGGACCAGCTGAACAGCTTCGCCTCCGAAGTCGCCCGCGTGGCGCGCGAGGTCGGCATCGAGGGCAAGCTGGGCGGTCAGGCGCAGGTGAAGGGGGTTGCCGGCACCTGGAAGGATTTGACCGACAACGTGAACATGATGGCGGCCAACCTGACCGGTCAGGTCCGCAACATCGCCGAAGTCACCACCGCGGTCGCCAAGGGCGATCTGTCGAAGAAGATCACCGTCGATGTGAAGGGCGAGATTTTCGAGCTGAAATCGACCATCAACACGATGGTGGACCAGCTGAACAGCTTCGCCTCGGAAGTGACGCGCGTTGCGCGCGAGGTGGGCTCGGAAGGCAAGCTGGGCGGTCAGGCGAAGGTCGAGGGCGTCGGCGGCACCTGGAAGGACCTGACCGACAATGTGAACATGATGGCGGCCAACCTGACCGGTCAGGTCCGCGGCATCGCCAGCGTCGTCACCGCGGTGG
This sequence comes from Azospirillum sp. A26, assembly GCF_042604635.1. Taxonomy (NCBI): domain Bacteria; kingdom Pseudomonadati; phylum Pseudomonadota; class Alphaproteobacteria; order Rhodospirillales; family Azospirillaceae; genus Azospirillum; species Azospirillum sp. A26. The sequence goes on from NZ_CP170473.1 coordinate 1,085,024, forward strand.
CCGACGGCGACCTGAAGCGCAAGCTGGCGGTGGACGCCAAGGGCGAGATCGCGGCGCTGGCCAACACCATCAACGGCATGATCGACACGCTGGCGACCTTCGCCGATCAGGTCACCAACGTTGCGCGCGAGGTGGGCATCGAGGGCAAGCTGGGCGGTCAGGCCCGTGTGCCGGGTGCCGCCGGTCTGTGGAAGGATTCGACGGAGAATGTGAACCAGCTGGCGGCCAACCTGACCACCCAGGTGCGCGCCATCGCCGAGGTCGCTACCGCGGTGACCAAGGGCGACCTGACCCGCTCCATCACCGTCGAGGCGATGGGCGAGGTCGCGGCGCTGAAGGACAACATCAACGAGATGATCCGCAACCTTCGCGACACGACGCTGAAGAATGCGGAACAGGATTGGCTCAAGACCAACCTCGCCAAATTCACCCGCATGCTGCAGGGCGAGCGCGATCTGGTCACCGTCTCCAACATGATCCTGTCGGAGATCGCGCCGCTGGTGAACGCCCAGCACGGCGTCTTCTATGTCGCCACCCGCGACCGTGACGAGCCGCTGCTGGAGCTGGTCGCCAGCTACGCCTTGAAGGAACGCAAGAACCTGTCCAACCGCTTCCACCTGAAGGAAGGTCTGGTCGGGCAGTGCGCCTATGAGAAGAAGCGCATCCTGCTGACCAACGTGCCGCGCGACTATGTCGCCATCAGTTCCGGCCTGGGCGAGGCGCCGCCGCTGAACATCATCGTCCTGCCGGTGCTGTTCGAGGACGACGTGAAGGCGGTGATCGAGCTGGCGAGCTTCGGCCGCTTCAGCGAGACGCACCAGAGCTTCCTGGAGCAGCTGACCGAGAGCATCGGCATCGTGCTGAACACGATCGCCGCCAACATGCGCACCGAAGGGCTGCTGAAGCAGTCGCAGCGCCTGACCACCGAGCTGCAGAGCCAGCAGGAGGAGCTGAAGACCACCAACGAGCGGCTGGAGCAGCAGGCTGCCTCGCTGCGCAAGTCGGAAGAGCTGCTCAAGGCCCAGCAGGAAAAGCTGACCACCACCAACGAGGCGCTGGAGGAGAAGGCCGAGCAGCTGGAAAAGCAGAACATCGAGGTGGAGCGCAAGAACCGCGAGGTCGTGTTCGCCAAGGCGGCGCTGGAGGAAAAGGCCGAACAGCTTGCCCTGACCTCCAAATACAAGTCGCAGTTCCTGGCGAACATGAGCCATGAGCTGCGCACGCCCCTGAACAGTCTGCTGATCCTGTCGAAACTGCTGGCCGACAACCCCGACACCAACCTGTCCGACCGTCAGGTGGAGTTCGCCCGCACCATCCACTCCGCCGGCTCCGACCTGCTCGGCCTGATCAACGACATCCTCGACCTGTCGAAGATCGAATCCGGCACGGTGACGCTGGAGATCGGTGAGGTCGTGCTGGGCGACCTGCGCAACCATGTGGAGCGCACCTTCTCGCAACTGGCGCAAGAGAAGAAGCTGGACTTCGCCATCGAGATGGACGAGGCGCTGCCCGCCAGCATCCAGACCGACGAGAAGCGGCTGGCCCAGGTGCTGAACAACCTGCTGTCCAACGCCTTCAAATTCACCGAAAGCGGCGGCATCACCTTCCGGGTCGCCCAGGCGACGGAAGGGTGGAGTGCCGCCCATCCGACGCTGGACGCCGCGTCCTCGGTGCTGGCCTTCACCGTCATCGACACCGGCATCGGCATCCCCGAGGACAAGCAGCGCATCATCTTCGAGGCGTTCCAGCAGGCCGACGGCACCACCAGCCGCAAATATGGCGGCACCGGCCTCGGCCTGTCGATCAGCCGCGAGATCGCCCGTCTGCTGGGCGGCGAGATCCGCGTCGCCAGCACGCCGGGCAGGGGCAGCGCCTTCACGCTGTTCGTCCCGCGCAGCTACGACATCGTTGCCGAACCGGCCGCGCAGCTCGGCACGCCCGTCATCGCCGCGGCCAGCGCCGCCATGCCGCCCACCGCGCTGCTGCCCAAGCGGACCGAGACGGCGACCCGCCCGGTGGTGGCCTCCGGCCCGCAGGAGGGGCTGGCGCTCCTGGACATGCAGCAGCCGGCCGGCGACGACCGCGAGCGCCTGCGTCCCGGTGAGCCGGTGGTGCTGATCGTGGAGGACGACAACACCTTCGCCTCCATCCTGATCGATCTGGCGCGCGAGAAAGGCTTCCGCACCATCCTGTCCAGCGGCGGTTCTGCGGCGTTGCCGCTGGCGCGCAAATACCGGCCGGACGCCGTCCTGCTCGACATCGGGCTGCCGGACATGGATGGCTGGGCGCTGCTCGACCTGCTGAAGCGCGACCCGCAGACCCGGCACATCCCGGTCCACGTCATCTCCGCCAAGGACGAGCGGCGGCGCGGTCTGGCGATGGGCGCCTTCGATTATTCGGAAAAGCCGGTGGAGCGTGAGGCGATCTTCGACGCCCTGAACCGGGTCAAGAGCTTCCGGGAGCGCGACCACCGCAGGCTTCTGGTGGTGGAGAAGGACAGCCCGCAGCCAGGCGGCGTCGCCGCCCTGATCGGCAACGGCGATGTGGAGACGCACACCGTCACCTCGATCGAGGCCGCAATGGCGGCGCTGAGCGCCGACCATTTCGACTGCATGGTGCTGGATTTGTCGAGCCCGACCCTGGCCGGTCCGGTGACGGTGGATTTCGAGCTGATCGAATGGCTGCGCACCCGTGACACGCTCGCCTGGATGCCGGTCGTGATCTATGTCGCCGCCGACATCGCGGCGGAGGACGAGGCGCGGCTGCGCCGGCTGGCCGAAACCGTGGTGCTGAAGAGCGCCCGCTCGCCGGCCGGGCTTCTGGACGAAACCGCGCTGTTCCTGCACCGCGCCGTCGACCGGCTGCCCGACGAGAAGCGGCGCAGCATCCTGGACCTGCGCCAGCACGACCCGTCGCTGGCCGGCAAGCGGGTGCTGGTGATCGACGACGACATCCGCAACATCTTCTCGCTGGCCAGCGTGATGGAGGCCCACAAGATCGAGGTCCTGCATGCCGAAAGCGGACGCGAGGGCATCGAGCGGCTGCGTGCCGACCCTGGCGTCGACGTGGTGCTGGTCGACATCATGATGCCGGAAATGGACGGCTATGAGACCATGCGCACGATCCGCAGCATCGACGAGTTCCGGGCGCTGCCGATGATCGCCGTCACCGCCAAGGCGATGAAGGGCGACCGTGACAAGTGCATCGAAGCCGGCGCGACCGACTACATCGCCAAGCCGGTGGACATCGACCATCTGCTGTCGCTGCTGCGGATTTGGACCGCCAAGCACAACCGGCAGCAACAGCGCGGTGGGGTGCAGGCATGACCCGGCGCAAATTGCAGCCTGTTCGGGCGGTGCGTCGCGCGCCGTTCGCCCCCCCGGCCACCGGCCCGGTGCCGGCGGCCCGCCGCTCGCGCCTGCTCGGCACCGCCAGCGCCCAGCCGACCGGCGGAGACGCCGTCCGTCAGCCGATTCCGTCGGCGGCAACCGCGGCGGAAGCGGCGCTGGCTGCCCCTGCGGCCGTTCCCCCCGCCACTGTGACGCCACCGCCGGCCGCCGTTCCTGCGGGATGCGAAAGCGGAGCCATGACCACCGACTCACATCCGCAGCCCGACAAGGCGGACGTCGCGATCCTGATCGTCGACGACGACCCGCGGAACCTGTTCGCCGTGCGGGAGACGCTGGAGGATTTGGGCGCGCAGCTGGTGCTCGCCCGGTCGGGGGAGGAGGCGCTGAAGCATCTGCTGCGCCAGGACTTCGCCCTGATCCTGCTGGACGTGCACATGCCGGGGATGGACGGCTACGAGACGGCGGGTCTGATCCGCCTGCGTGAGAAGTCGCGCCATATCCCGATCATCTTCCTGACCGCCATCAACAAGGACGAGACGCACATCTTCCGCGGCTATGCCACCGGCGCCGTGGATTACATGTTCAAGCCGGTCGACCCGCAGATTCTGAAATGCAAGGTGTCGGTGTTCGTCGACCTCTACCGCAAGACGGAGGAGGTCAAGCGCGAGGTCGAGGCCAAGCAGCGCCTGCTGGACGAGAACGAGCGGGTGCGGCGCGAGATGCGGCAGGCCGAGCAGGCCTTGCGCCGGTCGGAGGAGCGGCAGGCCCTGATCCTGGGCCAGCTTCCCATCGTGCTCTACACCGCCGACCTGACACCGGGCATTCCGTTCCGCTACCTGTCCGACACGACGCGGACGGTGCTGGGCTGCCCCGCCGCCCGTTTCATCGAGGATCCGAATTTCTGGGAATCCGGTCTGCATCCGGATGACCGCAACCGCGTGCTGCGCCAGTTGGCGTCGATCCACGATGCCGGGCTGACTACGGTGGAATATCGCTGGCGCGGGCCGGACGGCGGCGAGCGCCATCTGCTGGACCAGGCTGTGGTGGTGCGCGACGAGGACGGCCGCCCGACCGAGCTGTTCGGCACCATCATGGACGTGACCGAGACGCGCCAGGCCCAGCACCAGCTCGCCCACGCGCAGAAGATGGAGATGGTCGGCCAGCTGACCGGCGGCATCGCCCACGATTTCAACAACATGCTGATGGTGGTGATCGGCAGCCTGGAGCGGCTGGTCCCCGGCCTTGCCGACGATCCGAAGGCGGCGCGGCGGGCGGAGATGGCGTTGCAGGCGGCGCTGCGCTGCTCCGACATGACGCGGCGGCTGCTGACCTTCGCCCGGCGCCAGCAGCTTCACCCGGAACCGGTGGATCTTGGCGATCTGGTCGCCGGCATGGGCGAGCTGATGGAGCGCACGCTGGGCGGCGGTGTCGCCATCGCCATCGAAGCGCCGCCGGCCGATGCCGAGCCGCTGTGGATCGCTTCGGTCGACCGCTCCCAGGCGGAATCTGCCCTGCTGAACCTCGTCATCAATGCCCGCGACGCCATGCCCGGCGGCGGCACTCTGCGGATCAGCACGGCGAACGCCCGGTTTACGGAGCCGCAGACCGGAAACGGCATGTCGGTGCCGGCCGGCGACTATATCCTGCTGTCGGTGGCGGACAGCGGATGCGGCATGCCGGCGCATGTGCTGGAGCGTGCGTTCGAGCCCTTTTTCACCACCAAGGAGACGGGGAAGGGCACCGGCCTTGGCCTTGCCATGATCCATGGCTTCGTCAAGCAATCGGGCGGGCTGATCGGCATCGACAGCAAGCCCGGCAGCGGCACTGTTTTCCGCCTCGATCTGCCGCGGGCGGCGATGGACAGCGCCCATGGCGTGCCGGCGGACGAGGATGACGGCCATGAAGCTTTCGCCGGTCGTGGCGAGACCGTGCTGGTGGTGGATGACGACGCCGACGTGCGGTCGGTCGCGGTGCAGGCGGTGGCGGCGCTGGGGTATCGCGTGCTGGAGGCCGATGGTGCCGAGGCGGCGCTGACCCTGCTGGACCGGCAGCCGGTCGATCTTCTGTTCACCGACATCGTCATGCCCGGCGGTCTGAACGGGCGCGAACTGGCGCTGGAGGGGTTGCGCCGCCATCCCTCTCTTCGGGTTCTGTTCGCCTCGGGCTATGCCAACGGAACGTCTGCGCCGGGACCGGAGGCCGGCGCGTCCACCGACGCCGGCGGCACCGCCGATCCCGGTGCCGTTCTGGGGGCTGTGCTGAGCCGGGCGGAAACGCTGTCCAAGCCGTACCGTGACGGCGATCTGGCCCGTGCCCTGCGGCGCGCGCTGGATCCGCAGGCCCCTCTCGCCCCGGCGGAGGCCGTCCGGGGGTGATGAGGGGGATCGAGGGCGGCGTTACCCCACGCCGCCGGTTGTGCATATCAGGTCAGGTTCTGGTTCATGGTTTTGTCCGATGATGCGCTTACCCTGTTGCGAGGTTCGATCCGGTCCGTCTGGGCGTTGGAGCTTCTTCTTCTTCTGCGGCGGACTCCCGACCGGGACTGGTCGAATGGCGATCTGGTCAGCGAGTTGCGTGGCAGCGACGTGGTGGTGCAGGAGGCGCTGGCCGGGTTCCTCGGTGCCGGCCTGCTGGTGGCACAGACCGACGGCCGCCACCGCTACCGCCCGGCTTCCCCGCTTCTGGACCAGTGGGTGGAGGAGATCGAGCAGGCCTACGCCACCCGTCCGTCCGCCATCATCCGGGAGATCTTCGCGGCTCCTGGCAACAAGGTGCAGATCTTTGCCGATTCCTTCCGCTTCCGCCTCAACGATTGATCCCAATGATGAATTGATCTCAATGAATGAGATGACCGCGGTCTTCATAGTCAGGAATGTGTACTGTCCCCGGCAGGGGGAGAGCGGGGTGGGAGAGACGACATGGATGTCGTGAAATCGGCAGTCTATCTGCTGTGCTTTGCCGCCAGCCTGCTGTGCATGGTCCTGCTGCTGCGCAGCTACCTACGGTCCCGCAGCCGGCTTCTGCTGTGGAGCACGCTGTGCTTTGTCGGGCTGGCCGTGAACAATCTGCTGCTGTTCATCGACGTCGTCGTTCTGCCGACGCAGGTCGACCTGCTGCCTCTGCGCCAGTTCTCCGCGATGGCCGGTGTGGGCGTGCTGCTGTACGGCTTCATCTGGGATGCCGAGTGATGCTGCCGACCACCTCCAGCTTCTTCACCGGCGTGCTTGCGGCGCTCTATGCGGTGGCCGGGCTGTTCTTCCTCGGCTTCTGGCGGCGGACGAGGGACGCGCTGTTCGTCAGCTTCGCGCTCGCCTTTTCGCTGCTGGCGCTGAACCAGATCGTCCTGGCGCTCGGCGGGCTGGAGCGCGAAGAGCAGAGCTGGGTCTATGTGTTGCGCCTGCTGGCTTTCCTGCTGATCATCGGCGCCATCGTCCGCAAGAACCTGGAGGGGCGGCGGCGCTGAACCGCATCCGGACGGCCGCCCTTTACTTGCGGCCGTCACCGAAGCGGCGGCAGTCCCGTTCGTCGGTCCCGGCTTCGGCCCGCCCGCCATTGGAGGTGCGGTAGCGCGAATCGTCGCATTGGCCGTTGCCGGCATACCGGCTGTAGCCGCCGCGGCCCCGGCCCTCATAGCCGCTCGCATAGCCATTGCCGTAGTAGCCGCTGTTGTCGTAGCCGCCGCGATGGCGCTGATGCCGGCCGCGGTTGTTGTCGCCATCGTCGTCATCGCCGCCGGCAGTGGCGGCCAGCACGCCCAGCCCGACCACCGCGGCACCGATCAGCAGGGCGCCGGCCATGTCGTCGTTGCCGTTGCCGGCGCATCCCGGCAATGCCAGCGAGCCGGCCAGGCAGACGGCCATCAGGGTCCTGCCGCCGAAGAACCCGCGCCTTGCCGCCGCTTGTGTGGTCATTGCCATTGTCGCCTCCCGAAACAGGGGTTCATTTACGCATGAACACATGAGCGGAGTTTTTCATCCACTACCATTATAATTTCTTTTTAGAAATATTTGTGCAACCCCGGTTCCGCTTGGCTGCTGCATACGGGAGGCTTACGGCGGGGCTTGGCCCGGCTGGCCGGAAGCCCTATGGTCGGCCAGCTGTCGCCACTATCGCCAGCTGTCGCCAATATCGGGAGTGCGTCGATGTTCACCGCCAGGATCCTGCTGCTCGGCTCCGGGGAGCTGGGCAAGGAATTCGTCATTGCCGCCAAGCGGCTGGGCTGCGAGGTCATCGCCTGCGACAGCTACGCCAACGCGCCGGCGATGCAGGTCGCCGACCGGGCGGAGGTGTTCTCCATGCTGGACGCAGACGCCCTGCGCGCCGCCATCGCCAAGCACCGCCCCGACTACATCGTGCCGGAGGTCGAGGCGATCCGCACCGAGGTGCTGCACGAATTCGAGGATGCCGGCACCAGTGTCGTGCCGTCGGCCCGTGCCGCCACCATGACGATGAACCGCGACCGCATCCGCGAGGTCGCGGCGACGGAACTCGGTCTGCGCACCTCGCGCTACCGCTATGCCGAGAGCCTGGAGGAGGTGCGCGCCGGGGCGGAGCACACCGGCTTCCCCTGCGTCGTCAAGCCGGTGATGTCGTCGTCCGGCAAGGGGCAGAGCACGGTGCAGGACGCCGCCGGGCTGGAGGCCGCCTGGGACTATGCGGTGGCGAACATGCGCGGCGACCGCCGCAAGGTGATCGTCGAGGAGTTCGTTCCCTTCGAATATGAGATCACGCTGCTGACTGTCCGCACCCGCGACGGCATCCTCTATTGCGAGCCGATCGGCCACAGGCAGGAGCGCGGCGATTACCAGGAATCCTGGCAGCCGGTCGCCATGCCGCAGGCGATGCTGGACGATGCCAAGGCGATGGCGGCGCGCGTCGTCGACAATCTCGGCGGCTACGGCATCTTCGGCGTCGAGTTCTTCGTCACCGCCGACGAGGTGATCTTCTCCGAACTGTCGCCGCGGCCGCACGACACCGGCATGGTCACGCTGCTGTCGCAGAACCTGTCGGAGTTCGAACTGCACGCCCGCGCCATCCTGGGCCTGCCGATCCCGAACATCCTGTGTCGTGCCCCGTCGGCCTCCGCTGTCATCCTGGCGGACCGCGAGGCGGAAAATTTCCGCATCGAGGGACTGGCGGACGCGCTGCGCCTGGGTTCGAGCGAGCAGGAGGTCGACGTCCGCCTGTTCGGCAAGCCGTCCACCCGCAAGAACCGCCGCATGGCCGTGGCGCTGGCGACCGGCACCGACACCGACGATGCGCGGGCACGGGCCAAGCAGGCGGCGGATAAGGTGACGATCCGGTATCTGTAAGGCTTTTTACCGGCCAGTGCGGGCGGGGAGGGCTGCCCCGCCCGCACTGGGGCAATGTTCAGGTGGCGGCGCCCAGCAGTGTGGACGGCGCATCGGATGCCAGCATCGATGCTGCCCGTCCGGTGGTGGTCAGCGGCGTGGTCGAGCGCCCTTCGCGATAGCCGAACGCCACGTAATGGGCGGTGGCCGCCGTCTCGCTGCCGCCCAGTGCACGCTGTAGATCGGGATTGCGCGCCAGATAAGCCGCGGCGTTGAAGGTCGTGGCCCGTCCCTCCAGCCGTCCGCTGGTGGCATAATGCAGGGCCGCGGCTGCGGTATTTCCGCCGAAAGCGCGGATCAGGTCCGGGTTCGCCGCGATATAGCTCATCGCGTTGAAGGACGAGCTTCGTCCTTCGAACCGCCCGGTGGTGATGTAGTGCCGGGTGGCGGCAACGGTGTTCGTCCCGAAGGCCGCAGCGAGATCCCGGTTCGCCGCCAGATACCCGACCGCATCGAAGCTGGTGGAACGGCTTTCGGTGTAGCCGCTCTGAACATAATGGTTGAACGCTGCCGCCTCATCCGTGCCGAGTGCGGCAAGGTCGCGATTGCTCGCCAGATAGCCCAGAGCATCGAAGCCTGTGGCGCTCGCGGGCGCCACCGTCCGGTCGTAGAAGCGGATGTATTCGACGTTCGTCAGCAGGTCCGTGCCATTGCTGCGGTCGAGAACGGCGAGTTGCCCGTTGAAGGCGATGAGTTTCTCAGGAGTGTAATACTGGTTGCTGATGACGATGTCCATGCCGTCGCCGCCGTCGATGGTGTCGACCCCAGTGCCACCATTGATGGTATCGTTCCCGCCACCACCGGCGATATAGTCGTTGCCCGAATAACCATAGAGGGTGTCGGATTGGGCCGAACCGAAGATCTGGTCGTTGCCCGACAATATCGTCGATGAAGTCAGAGCGTTTGCAAGGCCATAGACGCTGGAAAAGCTCAGATTGGCATTGCTGAACGAAAGCATGAGTGTGCCGTTCGGCTGGGTCGCCGTCAGGGACGTTATCCTGCCCGAAGCACTGTAGTCGGTGATGTTCAGAGTTCCGCCAATGGAGACGTCCATTACTGGTACGCTGTTCAGCGTGTAGCGGAAAGATATTTGCGAAGGGCTTTGGGAAATAAGATAGTAGTTATCGTAGATAACCCCGGCGGTATCTCCGCTTCCGGACAAATTGATGGGGACATTTCCGATAACAACGCTCATCTTGAATCCCTTTATGAATTTCTATCGTCGAACTCTGGCCGAAATCTGTCGCCCTGTTCAGTGCTCACTTTTCCACAAGGTGGGAGTATGACTGTTCGGGAATTGGCCTGACTTTACGATGTGGCTTTTCGGCGGCACCATTCTCCCCCCCTGGTCTTCGAATGGGACTGAGAATGCCGCATGCTAGACACACCTTTAAGTATAAACTTCAGTATTTAAAAAATCTAGGGTCGAAGGGCGCTTTATGGTCATATGCAGCAATGCGTGACGCAGCCCCCTGCCACTACCGTCCCAGCAGCCTGTCCACACGCCGCAGCGCCGGGAACATCGCCGCCCACAGCCCGGCGAGCCCGACTGCGCCGACGCCGCCCAGCACCACCGCCGGAACCGCGCCGATCAGTGCTGCGACGCTGCCGGATTCGAACTCGCCCAACTGGTTGGACGCGCCGATGAACAGGGAGGTGACGGCGCCGACCCGGCCGCGCATCTCGTCGGGGGTGGACAGCTGGACCAGCGTCTGGCGGACGAACATGCTGACTTGGTCGGTGGCGCCGACCGCCAGCAGGGCGATGAAGGACAGCACCGGATCGGCCGACAGGCCGAAGGCTATGGTCGCGACACCGAACCCGGCGACCGCGATCAGCATCCAGCGCCCGGCATGGCGCTTCACGCCCCAGCGGGTGATGACCATCGCCATGGCAAGCGCCCCCAGCGCAGGCGCCGAGCGCAGCAGGCCGAGCCCCCACGGCCTGACATGCAGTACGTCGCGCGCATAGATCGGCAGCAGCGCCGTCGCCCCGCCCAACAGCACCGCGAACAGGTCGAGCGAGATGGCGCCCAGAATCTCCGGCCGGCTGCGGATGAAGGCGGCGCCGGCCAGCATGCTGGTCAGGCTCATGGCGCGCTTGGTCATCGTGACGGGGCGCGGTCGGCAGGCGGCGATCAGCAGGACCGACAGCAGCAGCATCGCCGTGCTGACGCCATAGACCGCCGCCGGACCGGCGATGTAGAGCAGGCCGCCCAGCGCCGGGCCGGAGATTTGCGCCACCTGCACGCCCGACGATTGCCAAGCCACGGCGTTGGGCAAATCCTCCACCGGGACGGTCGCGGACAGGATCGCCTGGTTGGCCGGACCCTCGAAGGATTTGGCGAGGCCGATCAGCGCCACCACGGCGAAGATGGCGTGGGGCGACAGGGCGCCCGTCATGGTCAGCAGGAACAGGGCGGCAACCGCGATCATCTCGACCGACAGGGCGCCGAACAGGACCGTCTTGCGGTCGTTGTTGTCCACCACATGGCCGGCCACCAGAACCAGCGCCAGCGAGGGCAGGAACTGGAACAGCCCGACCAGCCCGAGGTCGAGCGGGTTGCCGGTCATGGCATAGACCTGCCAGCCGACCGCCACCACCTGCATCTGGATCGCCAGCATCGAACAGACCCGCGCGCTCCAGAACAGGGCGAAGGCGCGGTGACGGAAGGCCGACCGGAAACTATCCCCGGCCGCAGGGGCGCTGGTCATTCAAACTGGCTCCAGAAGTGTGGCGAGCCCCAGCCCGCCGCCGATGCCGAGCGTGGCGAGGCCCAGCCGGGGCGTGAACCCCGCAGCCGGGAACAGCATTTCGCTGAACAGGCGCGTCACCAGGATCGCCCCGGATGCGCCATAGGGATGGCCGAGCGCCAGGGCGCCGCCGCCGACCGACACGCGCGATTGGTCGATGCCAAGCGCGTCCAGGCTGGCCAGCACCTGGGCGGCGAAGGCCTCGTTGAACTCGACGAGGTCGATATCGGCGACGGACAGGCCGGGATTGCGGGCCAGCAGCCTGGTCACCGCCGGAATCGGGCCGGTGCCGAGGAGCTTCGGATCCACGCCCGCCGCGGCGCTGTCGACCACCGCCAGCCCATGGGTGAGCCCGAGCGCGCGGAACTTCCGCTCCGACACCACCGCCACCATTGCGGCACCGTCATTGACCGGGCAGGCGTTGCCCGCGGTGACCGTGCCGTCCGGCCGGAGGATCGGCCGCAGCGCCTGCAGCTTTTCGAGGCTGGTATCGGCGCGCGGGCAGTCATCGAGGACGACGATGCGGCCGTCGCGAAGATACAGCGGAACGATCTCGCGGTCGAAGCGCCCGGCGGCCTGCGCAGCCGAGGCTTTGCGGTGGCTGTCCAGCGCGTAGCGGTCCTGGCGGGCGCGGTCGATGCCGTAGGCTGAGGCGACAGTCTCCGCCGCCTCGATCATCGACGGGTCGCCGACCTCGTCGGGGGCGAAGCGGGCGCGGTCGTAGAAGGTCGGGCTGCGGTAGAGGCTGGACGGCTTGGCGACGCGCCACGGGGCGGTGCTGGTGCTCTCCACCCCGCCGGCAAGGACCACGTCGCAGGCGCCGGACTGCACCAGCCGGGCGGCGAGATTGACCGCCTCCAGCCCCGATCCGCACTGCCGGTCCACCGTGACGCCGGGCACCGACACCGGCAGCCCTGCCGCCAGAGCCGACAGCCTTGCAACATTGCCGCCGGGACCGACCGCATTGCCCAGCAGAACCTCATCCACCTCCGCGGGATCGAGGCCGGCGTCGGCCAGCACGGCACGGATGACCGGAGCGGCGAGATCCTCGACGGGAAGCTCGCGCAAGCTGCCGCCGAGGCGCCCGACCGGGGTCCGCCTGGCCGCGACGATGATGGGGCGGCTGGTCACACCACCACCTCCAGCCCGCCGTCCGGTCCGCCGAGCTTCGCCCGTTCGCGCACATCGGCGCGGGCGATCTTGCCGCTGCCGGTCAGGGGCATGTCGGACGCGGCGAAGACCCGCCGCGGCGCCTTGTAGCCCTCCAGCCGGTCCTGGCACCAGCCGCGCAGGTCGGCGAGCGAGGCGCGCGCGTTCCCGCGCCACCACACCACGGCGGACAAGGCGTCGCCCCAATAGAGGTCGGGCAGGCCGAACACCACCGCCTCCGCCACCGCGGGATGGGCGCGCAGGACCGCTTCGACCTCCGCCGGGTAGACGTTCAGGCCGCCGGTGATGACCATGTCGCCGGCCCGCCCGACCAGCCGCAGCCAGCCCTCGCCGTCGAGCCAGCCGTAATCGCCGACCGTGCCCCAGCCGTCCCGCTCGTGGTAGCCGGCGCCGTCGGTGACACCAAGATAGCCGTCGCTCAGCATGCCGCTGCGCACCCAGACGGTGCCGGGCCGACCGCGCTCCACCGGATGGCCGTCATCGTCGCGCAGGCTCAGCTCAACCCCGTGGAAGGGGCGGCCGACGCTGTCGGCGGGGGCGCCTTCGCGGGACGAGCGCAGGCTGACGAAGCTCAGCTCGGACGCGCCGTAATATTCCAGCACGGCGGCTTCGGGGCAGAGGGCGGCCAGCCGGTCATGCACTGCGGGCGCCAGCTTGGCGCCGGAACAGACCACCCGGCGAAGAGCGGGGAAGCGTCGGCCGTCGCGCTCGGCAGCGTCGAGGATGCCGACCAGCATCGTCGGCACCAGCACCAGCGTGGTGACGCCGCATTCCGCCAACTGCGCTGCCGCGTCGGCTCCGTCGAATTTCGGCTGCACCCGCACCGTGGCGCCGGCCGACAGCCCCTCCACCGCGCCATAGAGGCCAAGGCCATGGACCAGCGGCCCCGGCACGAGAATGACGTCCTCGGTGCCGATGCCGAACTCCACCCGGCTCGCCTCCAGCGTCGCCAGCCAGGAGCCCTGGTTGCGGATGAAGGCCTTGGGCCGGCCGGTGGTGCCGGAGGTGAAGCCGACTAGGAAGGGCGTCTTCGGATCGATGGCGGGGATGCTCCAGCCCGCCGGCTGCGCTGCGATCCAGGTGGCGGCCGTCTCGGTCGTCAGGTGCAGATCGGGGTGGAAGGTCTCGATGGCGGCGGCGGTCTGCGCGGCGCTCCATTTCGGGTCGAGCAGTCCGACGATGCCGCCGGCCGCGACGATGCCGAAGAACAGCGCCAGCAGGTCGGGCCGGTTGCCCAGGCTGAGCGCCACGCGCGGCGGCTTTCCATTCCGGTACAGGGCCGCCATACCGGCACCGGCCCGCCGCACCTGCTCCAGCAGCGCGCCATAGGACAGCGTTTCGTCGCCGAGGATCAGCGCCGGATGGTCAGGCGTCCGTTCGGCGGCCAGCGCAAAGGGGCGGACGAGATTGTCCGCACCCAAATGGCCGCCGGTCAATGGCTGCTCCGGAACCACTCTCTCAGGCATGGATCGGCAGGATGCCGGCGCGGCGGACGCCCGAGGCGGCGACGGCGGCAATGCCGGCCTTGATTAGGTCGCCCGGCACGAAGGCCAGCGTGCCGAACACGGCCTTTTCGATCGGCAGGCCGGCGACCAGCCACAGCCAGGGAATGCCGCCGGCATAGACGACCAGGATGCCGCCAAGCACGCTGACCGCGAACAGGCGGATCGGGTTGGCGGTGGTGGCGAAACGCTCCGCCAGCCAGCCGGTGACGAAGGCGCCGACCGGCCAGGACAGCACGAAGCCGCCGGTCGGCCCCATCAGGACGCCAATGCCGCCGCGACCTCCGGCCAGCAGCGGCAGGCCGGCCGCGACCAGCAGCACGAACAGCAATGCCGCGATGCCGCCGCGCTTGGCGCCCAGGATGGTGCCGGCCAGCATGACACCCAGCGTCTGCGCTGTAACCGGCACCGGCAGGAAGCCGAGCGGAATTGGCGGCGCCATACCGAGCCCGCCCAGCAGGGCGGCGAACAGGGCGCAGAGGACGAGGTCGCGGGTGGACAACATGGCGGACGCTTCCTTCGGCTGGTGACGTTATCGTTGCATGCTGTTTTTGGTTTCGCTGTCGTTCGTCCCGGCATCGACCGGGTCATAACCGCGCGCTTCCAGTGCGGCGGTCAGATCATCGGCCATGGTGAGGATCTTGACCAGCAGCGGAACGAACAGGGCGGCTATGTTGCGCTCCACGCCGCGGGCACGCTGGGCCATCCGCACCTCGCGCACCTGTTCGCCCAGCAGCGGGATGAAGCGGATGGTCAGGGCCAGCATCAGCGCCATCTTCGCCGGGTTGACCCCGACCGGCCGCAGCAGGCCGAACAGCCGCTCGAACAGATCGACCATGTCCATGACGCGGGTGGTCAGCGTGACCAGGGTCGCCAGCAGGATCAGGGCGGCGAAGCGGGCGACGGCGACCGCCGTCTCCTCCCAGCCGCCACCGGCCAGCAGCGCCTGGAAGCCGAACAGCAGGGTCAGCATCAGCACCGGCGCCCGCAACTCCGCCAGCACCCGCCCGGCCGGCAGCCTTGCCGCCACAAGCACCGCGGCGCCGATCAGTCCGGCGGCCAGCGCTCCCCAGCCACCGGGCAGGGCCAGCACCAGGATGGTCACCAGCAGCAGGCCGCCGAGCTTCGCCCCTGCCGGCAGGCGGTGAACGACCAACTCCCGATGCAGGTAGAGGCCCAGCATCAGCCGAGCCGCTCGATGTAGGCCGGCACGGTTTCCGCCGGCGGGCCGTCGGCGACGATCCGGCCATCCTCCAGCACCAGCGCCCGGTCGAAATCCTTCACCATGTCGAGGTCGTGGGTGACGACGATCACAGTCTGCGGCAGGCCGCGCAGCAGGTCGATCACCTTGCGGCGGTTGCGCAGGTCGAGCAGCGTGGTCGGTTCGTCGAAAATGACATAGGCCGGCTCAAGCACCAGCACCCCGGCGATGGCGAGCAGCTGTTTCTCGCCGCCGCTCATCTGGTGGGCCGGCTGGTGTCGGTAGCGGTCGAGGTTGTAGCGCTGCAGCGCCCCGGCGACGCGGCGGGCGATCTCGTCCTTCGGCAGCTTGCGCGCCTTCAGCCCGAAGGCGAGGTCCTCTTCCACCGTCGGATAGACGATCTGGGTGTCGGGATTCTGGAAGACGAAACCGACCCGCTGGCGCACCGCCCGGCCGTCGCCGCGGGTATCCAGGCCATCGACGGTGACCGTGCCGGCTGCCGGCACGATCAGCCCGTTCAGCAGGCGGGCCAGCGTGCTCTTGCCCGAGCCGTTGCCGCCGAGAATGGCGATGCGCCGCTCGGCCAGCCGCAGCGACAGGTCGTGCAGGACGGGGCGGTCGCCATAGGCGTGGGTGACGGACCGGAGTTCGATCATCGACGGAGACCGGGCTTTCGCATTGCTGTTCTGTCGCGCGTGCGAAAGGTTCTTAGCGGGTTTGCGGGCGGCGTTCCAGGGGAGAGCGTGGCCGTGGCAGCCTGGGCCGGATTTCTGTCCATGGCTGATGGCACGCTCGCCCTATTCTGCCGCCTCGTCGTCCGCTATGATCGGCTCTCCGAGGGGCGCGGTCAGTCAGCACCGCTTTAAACCGCCTCCTGGACCGATTGAACTTCGGCGCCGTATCGCAAATCAGAAGGTGGGAGCTGCCTTGCTCTGGCGTTTGTAATTTCCGGTTCCGTTAACATTGAACCCCATGCCGCATATGCCGTCTTGCTTCACTTTGACGGCACCTTCCGTAAAGGTGAAGTCAATTTTGCAGTCTCCATAGACACTCTCATCATTCGATGCGAATACTGCATGATTTCCGTTGAGAATCGCCACTCCCTCAACTTCGCCCGTATTCATTTTGTAGATGGCGCTCAGGCTGAATTTGATGGTGCTGACAGATTCTTGTGCAACAAGAAGCTCTCCGCCAGGGGCTTTATAGGTGCCGGAAACAGTTGCTCCTGCAGGGGCGGCTTGCTGCGGGGCGCTCAAGGCCGCCAACCGCGTTTGGTAAGCCGATGAAAGACAAATCATATCCGTGCAACGGTTTCGTTGCGCGATCCAGTTCTTCTGCTCGGTCTTGATATTCGCCGGAGCGGTGCTGTTCTGAAGTGCAGCCTTGTAAGCTCGGCCAAGCTCGCTGTCGAGGTTTGACAAACGTTCGTCGGAGCAGATCGCCTTTTCCACAGGTGTGCTGGCTTTACCGCAGTCGAAGCTTGCCGCGAAGCTGCTGCCACTGCCAATCACAGTCAGGGCAGCGGTCAGTATTAGAACTCGCATATCGACCTCATTGAGTCACGAGCGTGCATGCTCACGCAACTGTTACAGAAGCGGAGAAGGCTGAGCCTTAGATCAACTATAGATACATGTGCGGCGGCAAGAGCATTCATCTGCCTGCCGCTGAGGAAATTGTCGCATTCCGGTCGGATGGTCGCCGATTCCGATTTGAAGATGTTTCGCGACCGGAGGGCCGCAGCCAGGCTACCCAGCCACGGACAACGATCTGGCGAATTGGATCGTCAGTCCGGTGGCCGGTCAGCATCCCACATGTCGCAGAAATCAGAAGCTGTTGCGCTCGTGATAGGTCTGCAAAAACTGCTGTACCCGCGGCTCGGCGGATTCGTGGAAGACCTCGCGCGGGGTGCCGAAGGCGGCGATGCGGCCGCGGTCGAGGAAGGCGACTTTGTCAGCGACATTGGCGGCGAAGCCCATCTCGTGGGTCACCACCACCATGGTCATGCCGTCGGCCGCCAGATCGCGCATGACCTGCAACACCTCGCCCACCAGTTCGGGGTCGAGCGCAGAGGTCGGCTCGTCGAACAGCATCAGGTGGGGTTCCATCGCGATGACGCGGGCGATGGCGACGCGCTGCTGCTGGCCGCCGGACAGGCGGGCGGGGTAGCTGTCGGCCTTGGCCGCCAGCCCCACTCGGTCCAGCATCCGGCGGGCATGGGCGGATGCTGCGGCCTTGTCCATGCCACGCACCTGCACCAGGGCTTCGGCCACATTCTCCAGCGCGGTCATGTGGGGCCACAGGTTGAACTGCTGGAACACCATGCCGACGTTGCGGCGCAGATCGCGCAGGTCGCGGTTGGACAGGCGGCGGCGCGGCGTGTCCTCGCTGTAGCCGACCAGCTTGCCTTCGATGCGGATCTCGCCGCGGTCGTAGACCTCCAGGAAGTTGATGCAGCGCAGGAGCGTGCTCTTGCCCGATCCGCTGGGGCCGATCAGGCAGACGACCTCCGACTTGTTGACGGTCAGGTCGATGTCGCGCAGGACCTCGTTGGTGCCGAAGCTCTTGCCGACGCCGCGGATCGAGACCATCGGCACGGTGTCGCCCTGGACTGCGGCGCGCGACGGGGTGGTGGTTTGGGAAACGGCGATCATCACGCCCTCGCGGTTGCAGTCTCGGACGACCCTTGCGGCGAGGCGTGGGTCAGGAAACGGGTGACGCGTGCCTCCAGCCGGCGGCCCAGGCGCGACACCACCTCCACCAGCAGCCAGTAGAACAGCGCCATCCCCAGGATGGTCTCGAAGGTGGCGAAGGTCTCCGCCGCCATCGTCTGCATCTCGTACATCAGTTCCGGCACGGTGATGATCGACAGCACCACCGTCTCCTTGGTCAGGATCGCCATCATGTTGACGATGGCCGGGATGGTCGACACCAGCATTGCCGGCACGATCACCCGGCGCAGGATGGAGCTGTAGGACATGCCCAGGCTGAGCGCCGCCTCCACCTGCCCCTTCGGCACCGCCTGATAGCCGGCGCGGAAGATCTCGGCGAAATAGGCGCTGCCGTAGATACCGAGGCCGAGGATGCCGGCGGTCGTCGCCTCCAGCCGCAGGCCGATGGAGGGGCCGCCGCTGTAGAGCAGGAACAGCTGGATCAGGAAGGGCGTGCCGCGGATCACCTCGATATAGGCGCGGATGACCCAGCGCAGCGGCTTCACCGGCAATTGCCGCAGCAGCATGAGCGCAAAGCCCAGCACCATGCCGATGAGGCAGCCGGCGCCCCAGCACAGGATGGTGATGCCGAAGCCGCGCAGCAGCGCCGGGCCGTACTGGACGAGAAGGGAAAGGTCCAACATCGGATCAGGCCTGTTGCAGGTGGCGTTCGACCAGCGTGCCGAACAGGGCCAGCGCGCCGTTGATCGCCAGATAGATGAGGCCGGCCGCCAGATAGATCTCCAGCGGGCGGTAGTTGCTGGCCGAAATGGTCTGGCTGGTGCGCGTCAGCTCCGCCACCCCGACGACGGAGATCAGCGAGGATGCCTTCAGCAGCAGGATCAGCTCGTTGACCAGTGCGGGGACCGAGATGCGGAAAGCCTGCGGCAGCAGGATGCGCGTCCAGATCGACGATCCGGGGAAGCCCAGCGCCAGCGCCGCCTCCGACTGGCCGTGCGGGACGGCGTTCAGCGCGCCGCGGTAGATCTCCGACACATAGGCGCCGGACGCGAGGCCGAGTGCGGCGATGGAGGCGACCAGCGGCGGCACGTCGATGCCGATCAGCGGCAGCATGTAGTAGATCAGCAGAAGCTGGATCAGCAGCGGAACGCCGCGGAAGAAGCTGACATAGACACCGCCGGCGATGTCGGCCGCCCGGCCGCCGGACTGGCGCGCCACGCAGACGACAACGCCGATCACCTGCCCCAGCAGCACGCCGAGCAGGGAGACCCAGATGGTCGTGACGGCCGCTCCCAGCAGATAGGGAAAGGCGTCGATGATGACGCTGAACTTCATCGCTTGGGCCTTCGTCGGCGGTGCCGGACCTAGTCCCCTCTCCCCCCGGGGAGAGGGTTAGGGTGAGGGGGATGCGTTTCGTGGATGACGGGGGATGTGTACCGCTCGGCATCCCGAGCAAAGCCACGCCGCGCGTCCCCCTCACCCCGCCCCTCTCCCCGGGGGGGAGAGGGGGATGTCCGGGCGCGTCCCCTTTAGAGCTGCGGTTCCGGAACGGTGGTCGGCAGCTCCTGCGAGACGCCGAACCACTTCTTCTGGATGGCGGCCATGCGGCCGTCCTTCTGGATCTTGACCAGGGTGGCGTTTACCGCCTCGATCAGGCTCTTGTCGTCGTCGCTGGGGCGGCCGACCCAGGAGAAGTAGGACGGCTTGCCAAAGGGCGGCAGGACGACGGCGAAGGTCTCCTTGCGCTGGGCGGCGGCGAAGTTCAGGTTCGGCAGCGAGTTGACCGAGGCATCGACGCGGCCGGCGGCCAGATCGGCGTAGGACTGGTTGCTGTCGACATATTCGCGGACGTCCGGCGGGGTCGGCAGCGTCTGGCCGAATTCCTTCACCTGGGCCAGCTGCGAGGTGCCCTTGCCGCCGCCGACCTTCTTGCCGGCGATGTCTTCCGGCTTGTTGATGGTCTTGTCGTCGGCGCGCTTCATCAGGGCGGCAGTCGCCTCGGAAATCGGAACGGTGAAGGAATAGCGCTTCACGCGTTCCTTCGTGATGGTGACCGGGGCGATAACCAGATCGAACTTCTTGGCTTCCAGGCCCGGCAGCACGCTGGTCCAGGGCAGGTCCATGTACTTGGCCTTGACGCCCAGTTCCTTCGCCACCTCGTCGAACAGATCCTTGTCGACGCCCTTGTACTCGTTGTTCTCAAGGAAATCGAAGGGCGGGAACTGCATCTCGGTGGCGACGGTGAAGACGCCCGCCTTCTTCACGTCGGCCAGCGTGTCGGCCATCGCCGTCCCGGCGGCGGCACCGGCGACCAGCAGGGTGGCGCCCAGCAGCGCCGTCTTGAACATCGTCCGAACCATAGCCTTGCTCTCCATCGTGAACTCACCCCTGTTGCGGCCGGCGCCTGTCACCGGTCCTTTTGTGTTTACAAATTCAACTCGGTCGCGCTGTCGGTGATCGACGATCCGCTGAGGCTGAAGCGGTCACCGACCGAGAGGAAATGAACCAGCGTCACCGGCCGGCTGAGATGCATGGTCTGCCGCCGTATCGACAGGCAGGCCGCACCGGCTTCCACCCCCAGCAAGGCCGCCATCTCCGCCGTCGCGTTGACCGCGCGCACGGTGTGGTCGGCCGATGACCAGGGAACCCGGTCGACCAGCCATCGGCTGGGTGCCACGACATCGAAGGCTTCGTCAACCACCTCCGGCACGACGTCGAGATTGACCAGCCGGCGTTCGTGCTGGATCGGCGTGCCGTCGCTGAAATGCAGGCATTCCAGCGTCAGGATCGGTGTGCCGTCAGGCAGGTCGGGCCAGCGGATGCCCTCGCCGTTGCGAAAAATCTTGCGGTCGCGGATGCGGAATTCGTAGACACGGCCATCCCGCGCCACCACGTCGCCGATGTCCTCGATGGGCAGGGCGAAGCGGTCGCGGCGGCCGGTGGCGACGAAGGTGCCGGCGCGCCGGCGGCGGACCAGGAAGCCCTCCCGCGCCAGCAGGGCGATGGCCTTGTGCACGGTCTGGCGGGAGACGCCGTAGAGGCTGGACAGTTCCGCCTCGTTGGGAAGGCGCTGGCCCGCCTGCCAGCGTCCGCGCAGGATTTGCCCGGCGACGGCGCGCTTGATCTGGTCGAACAGGGGGCCGCGGCCGTCGAGGGTGCTGTCCTTCGGGGCGCTGTCCGGAGCGAGGCCTGCCTAAGTCGGACCGGCTTGCAACGGATGTTCCGGCGGGGACGCCGGTCCGTTACCGCGGTTCTGTCCGGTCAGGCCTTGCCGTGCCAACCCCGCACCCCGCTCTCCGCGCCGCGTTGCGATGTGACGTTTCGGCGATAATGTATGTACATAATCTTTCGGTCAATCGCGAATTCCCGAACGTGACACAGCCCATGTTGCAATGCGGCGGAATTCCGCCTATCCGCTTCGCAGGGGCTTGCGCCAACGCTGATAAAAGCCAATTGGAGAGCGGGTTTCGTCGGCTGGAAGGTTCGCGTGCGTGCATGGCGGTTGGAACGGGCAAGGAAGGGTTGATGGTGCCGGTGGCGGAGAGTCGCGACGATCTCGTCGCCTGCCCCGACTGCGGCCGCCTGCACCGCGTCCGCCTACCGGCGCCGGGGCGCCGGGCCGAATGCACGCGCTGCGGCGCGGTGCTGTTCCGGAATGGACGCGGCGGCGTTCGCCATGCGCTGCCGATGGCGGTCGCCAGCGCCCTGATGCTGCTGCTGATCGCCGCCAACCCGCTGATGGGCGTGAACATCCAGGGCAACGACCGCACCAGCCTCGTCACCACCGGCGTCGAGATTTTGGCCGACCAGGGCATGTGGCCGCTGTCGCTGCTGGTCGGCGCGCTGGTGCTGGCCGCCCCCTTCGCCCGCATCATGGCGGTGATCGCCGTGCTGCAACGGCTGCATGACGGGCGCCCTCCCGCCCAGGTGCGGGAGACCGCGCGTCTCTTCGCCTGGGCCGAGAAGCTGCGGCCCTGGGCGATGCTGGACGTCTTCCTGCTTGGATTGCTGGTCGGCTATTCGCGGCTGAAGGGCTTCGCCAACGCGGAGTTCCTGGCCGGCGGGCTGGCGCTGGGCGGCTTCGTGCTGGCCGGCACGCTGATGGATTTGGCGCTCGACAGCCGCCGGGTCTGGCAGGCGATCGACCATGTGCCGCCCAGCGATGCCCCGGCGCCCAGGCGCTGGGTCGCCTGCACCGTCTGCCAGCGGGTCCATGGCTGCGACCATGGGCCGGCGCCGGACCGCTGTACCCGCTGCCATAGCCGCCTGCACCCGCGCGAACCGAACAGCCTGGAGCGCACCGCGGCGCTGGTGTCCGCCGGCGCCGTGCTCTATATCCCGGCCAACCTGCTGCCGGTGATGACCGTCGTCAATTTCGGCCAGGGTGCCCCCAGCACGATCCTCAGCGGCGTGCATGAGCTGGCGGAGGCCGGGCTTTGGCCGCTGGCCCTGCTGGTCTTCGTCGCCAGCGTCGCCGTGCCGGTGCTGAAACTGGCAGGGCTCGGCTGGTTCCTCCTGGCCGCGTGGCGGCGTTCGGCCGCGAGGCTGCATGCCCGGACGCGGCTCTACCGCATCATCGACTCCATCGGGCGCTGGTCCAACATCGACGTGTTCATGATCGCCATCCTCACGGCGCTGGTGCAGTTCGGCGCCGTCGCCTCCGTCCGCGCCGATCCCGGCGCCATCGCGTTCGCCGGCGTGGTCGTGCTGACCATGATCGCAAGCCACATCTTCGACCCGCGGGTGATGTGGGACCGTGCGGAAGAGGGCGCGCCCGATGCGGCGCAGAACGAACAGGCTGGAATGACGCGGCATGGCTGACGAGACCCGAGACAACGACCGGCCGGACCCCCATTCGCCGGAGAACCAGCCGTCTGCCGGCCATCCGCTGGCCAACCATCCGCCCGAGGTCGCGACACCGCCGCGCCGGCGGCTGTCGCCCCTGTGGCTGCTGCCGCTGGTGGCGGCGCTGATCGCCGGCTGGCTCGGCTGGCGCTGGTTCGAGGAGCGCGGGCCGCAGATCGTCATCACCTTCCAGTCCGGCGACGGGCTGGAGGCTGGGCGGACCCGCATCAAGCACAAGAACGTCGATCTGGGCGTGATCGAATTGGTGCGGCTGTCCGATGACCTGTCGCAGGTGATCGCCACCGCGCGCATGGACCGCACCGCCGCCCGCCATCTGAAGGACGGCACCCGCTTCTGGATGGTGGCGCCGCGCCTCGGCCTCGGCGGGGTATCGGGGCTCAGCACCGTGGTGTCCGGCACCTATGTGGAGATGGAGCCGGCGGTGGCGACGACCGGCGGGAGTTCGACGCGCTGGACGAGCCGCCGGTGGTCCGCGCCGACGTGCCGGGCCGCAGCTTCAACCTGAAGACCGAGCAGCTGGGATCGCTGGCCCAGGGCTTTCCCGTCTATTTCCGCGGCGTCCAGGTGGGCGAGGTGATGGGCTACAACCTGTCGCCGCAGGACCGCAGCGTGTCGGTGGCCATTTTCGTCCGCGCCCCCTACGAGGGCTTGGTGCATGAGGGAAGCCGCTTCTGGCGGTCATCGGGTATCCAGTTCTCCGCCGGGGCCGACGGCATCAAGTTCCAGACGGAATTGCTGAAGTCGCTGGCGCTGGGCGGTGTGGTGCTGGAGACCCCGCCCGATCCCGAGGCCGGGGCACAGTCGCTGGATTGGGCCAGCTTCACGCTTTACGAGGATCAGGCGTCCGCCGCGGCGGCACGCGACCGGCTGCGCGTGCGCTACCGGCTGGAATTCCCCGGTTCGGTGCAGGGGCTCCAGGCCGGTGCACCGGTGCTGATGCGCGGCCTGACGGTGGGCCACGTTGCCGCCGTGCGGCTGGAGTATGACGAGGCCAAGGAGGAACTGCACATCCCCGTCGACATCGACTTCGAACCCGATCTGGTCGCCCGGACCTATGCCGTGATAGATGGGAAACCGATGGACGAGGCGGCGGTGCGCAAGCTGGTCGCCATGCAGGTGCAGAAGGGTCTGCGGGCCCGGCTAGCCTCGGGCAACCTGATCACCGGGCAGAAGCTGGTGTCCTTCGACTACGCTCCCGGCCTGCCGCCCTCGCCGGGATCGGAGCGGTCGGAACTGCCGACGGTGGCCTCCAGCGACCTCGATTTGATCATGGCCTCGGCCGGGGTGGTGATGGAGAAGATCTCCGCCCTGCCGCTGGATGCGCTGATCGCCGACCTGCGCGGCACCTTGCAATCGGTCGGCGGGCTTGCCGGGTCGCCGGACCTCGCGCGGTCGCTTGCCGCACTCGCCAAGGCGCTGGGCAGCGCCGATGCGCTGATGCGCGACGCCGACCGGCAACTGCCGCAGCTGGTGAAGAGCCTGCGCGGGGTGGCGACCGCGGCGGAAGGAACGCTGAAGAACGCCAACGGGCTGCTCGGCGGTGGGAGCGGACAGGCCGATCTGCCGGGCGTGATGCGGCAGTTGAACGACGCCGCGCGGTCCTTCCGCGTGCTGGCCGACTACCTGGAACGTCACCCGGAAGCGCTGCTTCGGGGCAAGAAATAATGGGACGGGGAGCAGAGGGGATGAAGGTGATGCGCGGATTCCGGAATGCTGCGCTGGCGTTGCCGCTTTTCGTACTGGCGGCCTGCCAGTCGACGCCGGACAGCCGGCTCTACACGCTGGCGGTGATCCCGCCGGCCGGTTCGGCGCAGCCGGCAGCGACGCCAATCCGGACCCTGGCCTTGGGCTCGCTCGACCTGCCGATGCTGATCGACCGCCCGCAGATCGTCCGCCGCATCGACGGCAACCGGGTGGAGACGCTGGAGTATGACCGCTGGGCGGAGCCGCTGGCCGATGGCCTGCGCTCCACCCTGGCCGGGGATCTTGCGGCACGGTTGCCGGGGACGACGGTGCTGCCGGTTGCCGGAAGCGGGTTGGCCGAGGGGACGCCGGTGCTGGCCGTCACCGTGCTGCGCTTCGATGCCGACGCCGCCGGGCGTGTGGTTCTGGATGCGCAATGGACCCTGTCGCCCGGCAGCGGGTCCGGTGGGCGCAGGATCGCGCCAGCGCGCGAAACTGTCGAGGTGCCGTCCGGCGGTGCAGAGGCCGATGCGCAGGTTCGTACGATGAGTCAGGCGGTCGGCCAGCTGGCGGATCGCATCGCTGCGGGATTACGGCGCTAGGCTGGCGCGTAGCGCCGCCTCAGTGCAGCAGGGTGGCGCCGCGGTCGGCGGTGGGGCTCGGCCTGTCCCGTGACCTGTCGATGGGAGCGGTCACCGGACGGCTCGGCATCGGAGGCGTCTTCGCAGGGTCCGGCAGCGTCAGGCCGGCGCGGGCGAGGGCCGCGGCCAGGACGCAGAGCGGCGCCATCGCCATGCGCACGGCGGTCAGCGACAGCCATTCGTTCATCAGCACCCCGGCCTCGCCATGCAGCCCTTGCTGGGCCAGCCGCAACATGTCGAGCAGCAGCGCCTCGTCGGTGCCCAGGGCCGGGCAGGGCGGGCGATGGAGGTCGAGCGGGCGGGTGGTGGCGGAGAGCACGATGCGCATCAGCGTGTCGAACGCCACCGCCGCGTCGTTCGACAGACCGGCGGCGGTCATTCCATCCTGCCAATGCGGATGCTGCCGCTCCGGTTCGCGCAGAGGTTCCGCCCACAGCCGCAGCACCGAGACGACCAGCGTCTCTGCATCGCACAGATCCTGGAAGCGCTCGCGATGAGGGGCGGCGCGGCGATGAAACTGCATGCTGGACATGGCGGACTCCGCTTGGGGTGGATCAGCGGAGAGTAGGACGCTCAAAATGCGAATGCAAGTCATTCGCAATACATGGCGGTTTCCGGTCCGAGGTCAGTGTTGCGACCAGCGGGTCAGCCAGCCGGCGAGCCGGTCGAACCCGGCATCGATCACCACGGCGAGTGCGGCGACGATCAGCGCGCCCTGGATGACATAGGCCTGGTTGGACCCGTTCAGCCCGACGATGATCGGCAGGCCCAGGGTCTTGGCGCCGACGGTGGAGGCGATGGCGGCGGTGCCGACATTGATGATGACGGCGGTGCGGATGCCCGCCAGGATCACCGGGGCGGCCAGCGGCAGCTCGACGCGGAACAGCATCTCCGCCGGCCCCATGCCCAGGCCGCGGGCCGAATTGAGAACCGGGGCCGGGACGCCGTCCAACCCGGCGACCGTGTTCTCCACCACCGGCAGCAGGGCGTAGAGCGTCAGGGCGATCAGCGCCGGTTCGGGGCCGAAGCCCATCACCGGCACCGCCAGCGCCAGCACCGCCACCGGCGGGAAGGTCTGGCCCATGGTGGCGACGGTTTCCAGCAGGCCGCGGAATTCCCGCCCCCAGGGACGGGTGACGGCAATGCCGGCACCGCCGCCCAGCAGGATCGCGGCGAGGCTGGAGGCGCCAACCAGCGCCATGTGGTCGAGCGTCAGGCTGACGAAGCTCTCCGCCTCGTACAGCGGCCGGTCCAGGCGGGGGAACAGCGTCGCGAACAGCGGCTTCAGCGACGGCATGCCCAGCACCAGCGCCACCAGCACCACCAGACCCAGCATCAGCCGGTCGGTCAGGAAATCCCGTGGGGCCATGCCGGCGCCGGTCATGCGGTGCCGCCGGGGGCCGCACCGCCGGAGGCGGGGCGGACGAGGTCGGACAGGTGCAGCACGCCGGCCGGCCGGCCGTCGCCGTCCACCACCGGCAGCCGTTCAGTGCCGCGGGCAACCATCTCCGACAGGGCGCGGTGCAGCGGGGTTTCCGCTGCCAGCGGTTCGCCGGTCACGCTCTCCTGCCGGCGGGCGCGGTCACCGACTGTCTCCACCGCCAGCCGCTTCAGCCCCCATTCCTCGCGCCCGACGAGATCGCGCACCAGCGGGCTGGCCGGGCGGGTCAGGATGTCCAGCGGCGTGGCGCACTGGATCAGCCGGCCATGGTCCATCACCGCGATGCTGTCGCCAAGCCGCAGCGCCTCGTCCATGTCGTGGGTGACGAAGACCACGGTGGTGCCGGTGCGGCGGTGGATGGCCGACAGCTCCGTTTGTAGGCTGGCACGGGTGATCGGGTCGAGCGCGCTGAACGGTTCGTCCATCAGCAGGATGCGCGGCTCCGCCGCCAGGGCGCGGGCGACGCCGACGCGCTGCTGCTGTCCACCGGACAGCTGGTGCGGATAGGCGCCGCGGTACCGGCGGGGTTCGAGATTCAGCAGTTCCAGCAGCTCCGTCACCCGGTCGCGAATCCGCGCCCTGGGCCAGCCGAGCAGGCCGGGGACGGTGGCGATGTTGCGTTCCACCGTCCAGTGCGGGAACAGCCCGACCGACTGGATGACGTAGCCCATGCGGCGGCGCAGTTCTTCCGGTTTCAGCGACGCGATGTCCTCGCCGTCGATGCGAATGGCGCCCTCGTCGGCGGGGATCAGCCGGTTGATCATCCGCAGCACCGTCGATTTGCCGGAGCCGGACGGCCCGATCAGCACCCGGAATTCCCCTTCCGCCACGGTGAAGGACACGGCATCCACCGCCGTCCAGGAGCCGAAGCGCTTGGTCACCCGCTCAAAGTCGATCATGGCGCACTCTTTCCCGGCAGGAGGCCGATGCTGTGGGTGGCGGCGGCAATGCCGATGGAAAGCAGGGCATCGGCCGCCACCGCCAGCAGAATGACGGGAACGGCGCCCAGCAGCACGAGGTCCAGCGCATTGGCGAAAAGCCCCTGGAACATGATGGCGCCCAACCCGCCGGCCCCGATCAGTGCCGCCACCGCCGCCAAGCCGACCGCCTGGACGACGGTGATGCGCAGTCCCGACAGGAAGACCAGCAGCGCCAGCGGCAGGTCGACGCGCAGGAAGATCTGGCGCGGCGTCAGACCCATCCCCCTGGCGGCTTCCCGCACCGGGGCGGGAACGCCATCCAGCCCGACCGCCGTGTTGCGGACGATGGGCAGCAGCGAATAAAGCGTCAGCGCGATCACCGCCGGCAGCGGTCCGACCCCGCTGATCCCCGACCCTGGAAGCATCGCGCCCAACGCCGCCAGCGGTGCCATCAGCAGACCGAACAGGGCGATGGACGGCACGGTCTGCACCACATTCAGCACCGGGAACACCGCGCGCCTGACCGCCTGCACCCGGTGGGCTGCGACGCCAAGGGGGATGCCGATCAGCAGGGTCGGGACCAGCGCCGCCACCACCAGCGTGGCATGGCGCAGCACGGCGTCGGCGAAGATCTCACGCCGGTTGGCGTATTCCTTGAGGATCGACAGAGCGTCGAGATGGCCGGACGCCAGTTGCAGCGCCACCAGCGCGGCGACCGCCCCGCCGACGGCCATCCGGCCGATGGCGCCCAGCCCCAGCCGGCGCGCCGCGTCGATGGCGGTCAGCAGACCCGCCGCCGCCATCACCCAGAAGCCGGAGGCGAAGGAGGTCCGCGCCGCTGCGGACGCTCCCTGGGCCAGTGCCGCCGCCTGCGCGCCCGCCAGCCAGACCAGCCCGGCGGTGAACAGTCCGCCCGCCGCGACGGTCAGGCCAAGCCCGGCACGGGTGGGCCGCAGGACCGGCGTCGCCAGCAGCAGCAACCCCGGCAGCAGGGCCGCCGCCCCATCCAGCCCCTGCACCGCCGCCCACAGCGGCACCGGCCGTCCCGACAGCAGGCGGTTGGGTGCGAAGCCGAGAAAGGGCAAGGCCATGGTGGCGACCGCCGCGGCCAGCACCATCAGCAGGGCGACGCGGTTGTGCAGGAGAAATCGGCTGGTCACGTCGCCGGCTTACTTCAGGAAGCCCTTGGATTTCAGGTAGTCGGTGGCGACCTGCTTCTGGTCCTGGCCGTCCACCGAGATCTTGGCGTTCAGCCCGCGCAGGGTCTCGGCATCGAGGCTGGAGAAGACCGGGTTCAGCAGATCGGCGATCTTCGGATTGGCGGTCAGCACGGCGGCGCGGATGGTCGGCGCCGGCTCATACACCATCTGCGCGCCCTTGGTGTCGGCCAGCACGACGAGGTCGAGCGCCGCGATGGCGCCGTCGGTGCCATAGACCATGGCGGTGTTGACGCCGGACGTCTGTTCGGCCGCCGCACGGATGGTGGCCGCGGTGTCGCCGCCGGCCAAGATCAGCATCTGGTCGGGCTTGAGCGCGAAGCCGTAGGTCTGCTGGAAGGAGGGCAGGGCGGCCGGGCTCTCCACGAACTCGGCCGACGCGGCGACCTTGGCCTTGCCGCCGCCGCCGACCCACTTGGCGAAGTCCTCCATGGTCTTCAGCTTGTTGGCGTCGGCCACATCGCGCCGCACGGCCAGCGCCCAGGTGTTGTTGGCCGGGGCTGGCTTCAGCCAGACGACGCTGTTCTTCTCCTGGTCGAGCTGCCGGACCTTGTCATAGCCGGCGCCGGCATTCTTCCAGACCGGATCGCTGTCGACGTTGAAGAAGAAGGCGCCGTTGCCGGTGTATTCGGGATAGATGTCGATCTCGCCGGACAGCAGGGCGCCGCGCACGATCTTGGTCGGGCCCAGTTGGATTCTGTTTTCCGTCGGGATGCCGCCCGCCTGCAAGACCTGCAGGATCATGGTGCCGAGCAGTCCGCTTTCGGCATCCAGCTTTGAGCCGACGCGGACCGCATCAGCCGCCTGTGCTGTGCCGGCGACGAGACCGACCGCCAGGATTGCCGCACCCATATAGGCGCGGCTCTTGTTGAAGATCGTGAACACCCCGGACCCTCCCCCTGAAAGCATTGGGAAAAGGATGGGTGACGGCTGCGCTTACGGCAAGCCGCGCTTTCCGTCTGTCCTGTCCCGGATATGAGTTTTCGCCTATTTCCCTGAGGAACTTCCCATCCGGTGACACTGTTGAGCGGGAAACATCCCACAGCCCAACAGGAGGATCCGATGTCCCAGGGCGACAAGGACAAATACACCGATAAGCAGAAGCGCAAAGCCGAGCATATCGAGGAAAGTTACGAGAAGCGCGGCGTGTCCAAAGATGAGGCGGAAAGCCGGGCTTGGGCGACCGTCAACAAGCAGGATGGTGGCGGCAAGAAGGGCGGGTCGGGGAACGACAAGTGACGATGGCGGTCAAGTAGGGGAAGATCGAAGCCGATACTTCCCCCAACCCTGAACGCCTCTATAGTCCCCGATAGGTCCACTCCGTCCCCAGTGCCGCGGCGTCGCGGTCGCGCAGCACGGCAACCTCCGCATGGGCTGGCGACAGTTCGCAAACCGGGTCGGTCGCATCGGCGCTGCCCGCCAGCGCCAAAGCCTGACAGCGGCAGCCGCCCCAATCCTCCTCCTTGTGGTCGCAGGACTGGCAGGGCTGCGGCATCCAGTCGGTGCCGCGGTAACGGGCGAAGGCCGGGCCGTCCCGCCAGATGTTGGACAGGCTGCGGTCGTGCACCGTCTCGAACGTCATCCCCGGAATTGTCTCCGCCGCATGGCAGGGCAGAACCCGGCCGCGCGGGGTGACGTTCATGAAACGGCGCGCCCAGCCGCCCATGCAGCTTTTCGGCCGGCGGGCGTAATAATCCGGCACGACGTAATCGACGACAATCCGCCCGGCCAGTTCGGGCAGCCGGCCGCGCACCGCCGCGTCCATCGTCAGCAACTGCTCACGTGACGGCATCAGGGCCGCCCGGTTGGCGAGCGCCCAGCCGTAATACTGCACGTTGGCGATTTCGATCCGTCCGGCGCCGATATCCATCGCCAGATCGATGACGTCGTTGACCCGGTCGATGTTGTGGCGGTGCAGAACCGCGTTGATGGTCAGCGCCATACCCTGCCGGACCACCGCCTGCGCGACCTCCAGCTTCTTGGCATGGCCGCCCTTGAAGCCGCCGATGCGGTCTGCACCAACAGCCTCTGAGTTTTGCAAGCTGATCTGCACATGCTGAAGCCCGGCGCGCTGCAACCGCTCCAACCGCGGTTGATCGAGCAGCACGGCGGAGGTGATGAGGTTGCTGTAGAGGCCGATTTCCGTCGCGTGGGCGACCAACTCCTCGAGATCCTTGCGGACGCAGGGCTTTCCGCCGGAGAAATGCACCTGGAGCGCACCGACGTCCGCCGCCTCGTCCAGCACGCGCTTCCAGGTGGCGGTGTCCAGCTCCGCGCTGGCGGACTTGAGCGCCACCGGGTTGGAGCAGTAGGGACAGCGCAGCGGACAGCGGTGCGTCAGCTCCATCAGCACGGCGAAGGGCGGGGCCGGTTCGGCGGCCGAAGATGCCGCGAAGGCGGGCAGGGCGCAGCTCATTGAACACACCTCCTGGAGACACACCTCCCGGGGCATCTCATGTGACGACATAACCCTTGTTGCGCAGGTCGGTCAGCATCTCCAGCACGTCGGCGGCGACCTCCGTGCGCGGCGCGTCGTATTCCACGGTCAGCCGGTCGATGCCGGCGGCCACGTCGGCGACCTCCGCGCCGATGCAGGCGCGCACCACCGCCAGCGCCATCTCGTCCAGCACCAGAAGCCGCTCCGGCCCCATCAGCATCCACTGGCCGCGGCGGCGGTCGTTGCGCAGCATGACGCCGGGGGCCAGCCGCAGCCGGTCGGTCTCGGCAATGTGGGAAGCGACGGCGTTCACCGGCTGTACCGTGTCGGTTCCATGTCCACCGGCACGAAGGCGCCGGGCGGGATCAGGTTGGGGGTGACATAGGCATGGTGCAGGGCATCGAGCTGCGCCCACAGCAGCTCGGTCTTGAAGCGCAGCGCGCGCAGGCATTGCCGCTGCTGCTCCGCCGTATGGGCATTGGTCAGCACATAGTCCAGCCCGAACTCCACGTCGCGCGGCGCCTCGTCCAGCCGCTTGCGGAAATAGGACAGCGTGCTGTCGTTGGCGAAGGCGTAGTTGCGCTCGAACCCGGCGATGCGTTCGCGGTGGATCGACGGTGCGAACAGCTCGGTCAGCGAGGATGCCACCGCCTCCAGCAGCGAATGGTCGCGCACGAAATTGACATAGGCATCCACGGCGAAGCGGGTGGCGGGCAGGAGACCCTCCAGCGACTTCACATAGTCGCGGTCCAGCCCCAGCCCGTCGGTCAGCCGCAGCCAGCGTTCGATGCCGCCGACCTTGGTCTCGTCCAGTTCGCCGGTCTGGGTCAGCCCGTCATGGTCCAGCACGCGCTGCAACCAGGCGCGGCGCAGCGCCGGATCGTCCATGCGCGACATGATTGTCAGATCCTTG
Source organism: Azospirillum sp. A26 (assembly GCF_042604635.1). Classification (NCBI taxonomy): domain Bacteria; kingdom Pseudomonadati; phylum Pseudomonadota; class Alphaproteobacteria; order Rhodospirillales; family Azospirillaceae; genus Azospirillum; species Azospirillum sp. A26. The sequence continues at coordinate 1,117,138 of NZ_CP170473.1, forward strand.
CGCGGAATCGACACCTGATAATAGAAGCGGTTCAGTGCCCAGGCCTGGATCTGCCCCTTTTGCAGCTTGCCGCCGTGCAGCAGCTGATGGAACGGGTGGAGGTCGTGATATTGCCGCTCGCCGATGGCATAGAGCGCGGCGCGGAACTCCTCGCGGGACATCAGCTCAGTCATAGGGTCAACTCCAGCCCGTCATGGGCGATGCGCCAGCCGGCCGCCTCGGCCTCCGCCCGTTCGGGCGAATCCTCAAGCAGGGCGGGGTTCGTGTTGTTGATGTGGATGTAGTATTTGCGGGCGACGCTCAGCGGCGCGAAGGCAGCGATGCTGCCGGCCGGCCCCGACATCGGCATGTGGCCCATGCGTGCCGCCGTCTTCACCCCGGTGCCGCTGCGGATCATCTCGTCGTTGGTCCAGGTGGTGCCGTCGAACAGCACGAGCGGCGCCCCGTGCAGCCGGTCGGCCAGCCAGCCCGGCATGCCGGCGCAGCCGGGGATGTAGAAGAAGCCGTCGCTGGACCCGTCGCTGGGGCGGATGCGCAGCGCCACCGTGTCCTCGGCGACGGAGCCGAAGCCGGGTCCGGCCGACACGTCCTCCAGATAGAGCGCCACCTTGCCCGGCACCGCGAACGCCTCGACCTCCAGCCCCAGCGGCCGGCCGTCGGCCCCGGCGGGCTGGAAGGGCTTGCCCAGCGCCATCTGGCGGCGGGCGACCAGCTCGGGATTCAACACGTTGAACACGCTGTTGCCGGCCAGCACGCCATGGACGCGCGGCGTGGCATAGACGGCGAAGGGATGGGATTTGCGAAGGGTCAGCAGGCCGGCGACATGGTCGATGTCGGCATTGGTCAGAAGCGCCGCGCTGATTGGATTGCCGCGCAGGCCATTCCGGGGATGAAGCCGCGGGTTGGCGAGCAGTTGCGCGCCGAGGTCGGGCGAGGCGTTCAGCAGCAGCCAGCGTTCGCCGTCGGCGGTCACCGCCAGCGACGATTGGGTGCGGGGCTTGGCCGCCGGATCGCCGGAACGGGCACGGCGGCAACCCTCGCAGGCGCAGTTCCATTGCGGGAAGCCCCCGCCGGCTGCCGAACCGAGTACGAGAATTTCATGGCCACCGTCTTGAGCGCGTCTTGGGCGCGATCCTTGAGAAAAAGGCCCTAAGGAAGGCAGGGCCGGGGAAGAGCTGTCACGCCGTGCTTCCCCGGCCCCGGTTTGTCCGGCTTACAGGCCGGCGCAGGCGTAGGCGTTGATCTCGGTGCCGACGGCGATTTCGGTGGTCTTCGGTTTGCGCCAGGTCTTCATCGCGTGATACTCCTGCTTGCTGACTGTTGCTTACCAGGATGGTTGGCAAGATGAAGAGTAGCGGTCCGGGGCGGAGGGCCGCCATGCTACCATGGTGTAATCCGCCACCTCCTTCGGTGCCGATCCGCCCCCGATATCAGGGAGTGGGAGCAGCGGGAGGCGGCAGCGGATGCGCCTCCTCCGTCGGCAGACCGGCTTCCATCCAGCCGTCGATGCCCGTCGGGTACCAATGGACACGGGCATAGCCAAGCAACACCGCCCGCTTGGCCGCGTTCCATGACAGCCAGCAATCGGACAGGCAGTAGAACAAAAGATCGCGGGAACGGTCGCCGCCGGTCAGCCGGTCCAGTTGGAATTTCAACCATGCCAGCGTCGCCGGATCGGGGGTGCCCACCCCCACATTGGGCAGCCAGACGCTGCCGGGAATTTGCCGGTAGGGCTTCGATTGCAGCCAGGGGCCGCCGGGCAGTGTGCTGCGCTCCAGACGCTGGACGAAGACCGGGATGGGGTGGCCTTGCGACAGCAGCGCCTGCACCGCTGGGGTGTCGACCGTCTCCGCCCCGGCGATCCCGTCCGGCGTGGGGGAGCGGTAGTCCGACAGGCGGTAGCCGTCCGGCTGCGGAATCCCGGCGGCAAGGGCGGAAGTGGTGAGAGCGAAGGTTAGAAGAACAGCGGTAACTGCTGGGAGTTTGGAACCCCACCCGACCTCCCTCGCCGGGCGGGGTGGGGGTAAGTGTCTACAGGCCCTCACCGCCGGTCGGCCAGCACACGGTTGGCAATCACCACCGCCTGGGTGCGGCTGTAGACCTTCAGCTTTTGCAGGATTGCCGAGACATGTGCCTTCACCGTCGTCTCGGTGATGCTGAGGTCGAAGGCAATCTCCTTGTTCAGCTTGCCGGTGCCGAGAAGCTCCAGCACCCGCAGCTGCTGCGCGGTCAAGGTGGAGATGCGCCGTGCGATCTCCGCGGTTTCGGCATCCTCGGCCTCGTCGGCGGTCGCCTCTTCCGCGGCTTGGGGAGGAACGTAAAGCTCGCCGTTCAGGACCTGGCGCAGGGCGGCGGCGATGGCGTCGCGCGGGGTCGATTTGGGAATGAAGCCGGCGGCCCGCTCTCCATCGCCTCGCGCACCCAGCGGCGCTCCTCATGGGCGGAAACGACAACGACCGGTGTCGCCGGGAAGCGCTGGCGCAACGTGCGCAGTCCGCCCAGGCCGTTCATGCCCGGCATGTTGACGTCGAGCAGCACGAGATCGAGGTCGCCCCGTTCCTCCAGCGCCTGCATGACGCTGTCGAGCCGGTCCGCCTCCATCACGTCGGTGGCCTGGCAGGAATAGAGCACCGCGCTGCGCAAAGCGTCGCGCACCATCGGATGGTCATCGGCAATCAGGATCCGGGTCATGGCCTGCGGTTCCCTGCACAGCGGCAGAAAAGATGAAGATTGGGACAGCGTCCCGCCTCCATTGTGTCAGAGCGAAATGGGCGGGTGCAACAACGCGAACGACCCAAATTGTTTTGTGCGCGAACATGTCGCACCGCCATCGGATGGACTTCCCTTTGATTGGAGCGTGCCGTCACTCCTCGTGCACGGTTTCCAGCCAGGAGCGGATCGACCACAGCGCCTCCTGCCCCAGGGCCTCGCCGAATTTCGGCATGTAGGTGACGCCGTTGCGGATCGAGCCGTTAATGACGCGCTCCTTGAACCATTCGTCGCCGGCATCGCCCTTCTCCAGATAGCGCAGGTCGGGGGCGATGCCGCCGGACACCGCACCCAGCCCATGGCAGCGCGCGCAGTTCTGGTTGAAGGCCGAAGCGCCGATCTCGATGGCGCGCGGGTTGCCGCGGTAGGGATTGCTGTCCCGCCATGTCTCGCCCAGCTTCTCCAGCCCGGCGGTGTCCACCGGCTGCGGGACGACGTCGCCATGGGCGAGAACCGGGCCGCACAGCGCCGCCGTCAACAGTCCGGCCAGCGCAAGCGCAACGAAGGGGGCGAGCCGGCGGGACCGGTTGGGCGGCTTGGCGGGCCTCTGCGTCATCTCTTGCGTCCTCTTCCTGCATCCGTCTTTTGGCTCCCGCTTTGTGCCGCGCCGCAGACTTCGTGTTTGATGGAGGTGCTTGACGGTTGCAGGGCCGGATTGCGGCCGAGGATAGCAATCGTTCGTTCGCTTAATTATTCGACGATGGTACGAGACCCGCCAGCAAGGTCGGAATTGCGCCGCGGCGGCTTGGTCTATGGTCGGATGACGCAAAGGGCAAGCCTCTGGAAATCCGCACTATCTGGAAATCCGCAGGGAGCCCGCCGTCAGGTCAGCGGCGGCAGCCGCCCGGCATTGATCGCCGCCTTCACCTTCGCCAGTTGCCGCACCGCCGGATCGCCCAACCGCAGCGCCACCCCTGTCGACAGCACGTCGATCAGCGTCAGATGCACCAGCCGCGAGGCCATCGGCGTGTACATCTCGGTGTCCTCCACCGGGCGGCTGGCGATGACCACGCTCGCCATCGCGGCCAGAGGCGACCGCGGCGCGGTGATTGCCACCACTGCCGTGCCCTGCGACCGCGCCGCCGCCGCCAGTTCGTTGATCGTCCCGCTGCGCCCGGTGTTGGACAGCGCCAGCAGCACCCCGCCGACCGTCATGTTGACCAGCAGCATGCGCGCCAGCACCGGATCGGCGCAGGGCTGCGCGTCGGCGCCGAAGCGCAGCAGCTTGTGCGCCGCGTCCTGGGCCAGCGCGCTCGACCCGCCGGTGCCGACGCACAACACCCGCGACGCACCCGCCAGGAGAGCGATGGCGCGCTCCAGCGCTTCATCGTCCAGCGTGGATGATGCCGTAGTCAGAGCCGCAGCGCTCGATGAAAAAATTTTTCGCGCCAGTGTTCCGACATCGTCGTCCGGCGCGACATCCTTGCTGACATAGGGTGTGCCGCCGCGCACCTCATCACGCAACGCATCGCGTGCCTGGGATTTGGCAAGCCGCAGCTTGAAGTCCGGGAAGCCGGCACAGCCGACGCTGCGGCAGAAACGCACCACCGTCGCCTCGCTGACCTCTGCCGCCTGCGCCAGCGACGTGACGTTCAGGTCGAGCACCCGCCGCGGATCGGCCAGCACCAGATCGGCGATCTGCCCTTCCGACCGTTTCAACTCGCTTCGCAACCTTCGGATCTCATCAAGGATATCCAATGGTGTAGGGGAGGCGGCTGTGCTGTTGACCGGGGATGTCATGGCGTAAAGTTACTTCCCTGGAAGGAGGCCGATTTCGCGGGGCACCAGCCGCCGCACCATCGCGAAAGCGGCAGCATTCAGAGCGGCGCTGCCGTCACTATGAAGAATTTTGCCGTGGATGGCGAGAAATCCAGCTGAGCCATCCCATTTATGAAAAAATTTTTCTTCACAGCCCTTCCTCCCAGGCGTATGGTCCGTTCCGGAAATCATCGCCTCCCACAAACGGTCGAGACGCGATCATGAGCAAGCCCGCCCCCCTGAATTCTGTCGTCGCCCGCGTGACGGAGCGTATCGCGGAGCGCAGCCGCGACCGCCGTGCCGGATATCTGGCGCGGCTGGAAAACGCCGGTGGAAAGCCGCACCGCCAACGTCTGGGCTGCGCCAACCTCGCCCACGCCTTTGCGGCCTGCGGTGCGAACGACAAGGCGGCGCTGCGCGGCGAGACGCAGCCGTCGATCGGCATCGTCACCGCCTACAACGACATGCTCTCCGCTCATCAGCCCTACGAGCGCTATCCCGCGATGATCCGTGAGTTGGTGCGCGCGGCCGGTGGCGTGGCGCAGGTCGCCGGTGGCGCGCCCGCCATGTGCGACGGCGTCACCCAGGGCTACGAGGGCATGGAGCTGTCGCTGTTCAGCCGCGACGTGATCGCGCTGGCGACCGGCGTCGCACTCTCCCACGCAACCTTCGACGGTGTCCTGTGCCTGGGCATCTGCGACAAGATCGTTCCCGGCTTGGTGATCGGATCGCTTGCCTTCGGCCATCTGCCGACGATCTTCGTCCCCGCCGGTCCGATGCCGTCGGGCCTGTCGAATGCCGACAAGGCCAAGGCGCGCCAGCTCTATGCCCAGGGCAAGGTCGGTCGCGAGGAGTTGCTGGAGGCGCAGTCCCAGTCCTACCACGCGCCGGGCACCTGCACCTTCTACGGCACCGCCAACACCAACCAGATGCTGATGGAGATCATGGGCCTGCATTTGCCGGGCGCCAGCTTCGTCAACCCCAACACGCCGCTGCGTGACGCGCTGACCGATGCCGCCGCCCGCCGGGTGGTGGCGATGACCGTCCCCGGCGCCGGCACCCCCATCGGCCGCATCGTCGACGAGCGCGCGCTGGTCAACGGCATCGTCGGGCTGCTGGCCACCGGCGGTTCGACCAACCACACCCTGCACATCCCGGCCATCGCCGCCGCCGCCGGCATCGAGCTGAACTGGGAGGATTTCTCGGAGCTGTCGACGGTCGTCCCGTTGCTGGCCCGCGTCTATCCCAACGGCAGCGCCGACGTGAACCGCTTCCATCAGGCCGGCGGCATGCCCTTCGTCATCGGTCAGCTGATCGACGCCGGTCTGCTCCACACCGACATCTCCACCATTCATGGCGACGGCGGCCTGGAGCCGTACCGCAGCATGCCGGAACTGGACGAGGGCGGTGCCCTGACCTGGACCCGTGCCGCCACCGACCAGAGCGGCGACCCGTCGGTCGTCGCCACCACCGCGGCGCCCTTCGCCGCCGAAGGGGGCTTGCGCGTGCTGACCGGCAACCTCGGCCGCGGCGTCATCAAGATCTCGGCGGTCAAGCCGGAGCATCGTCTGGTCGAGGCCCCGGCCCGCGTCTTCGACAGCCAGGAGGCCGTCCAGGCCGCCTTCCGCGCCGGCGAACTCGACCGTGATGTGATCGTCGTCGTACGCTACCAGGGTCCCGGCGCCAACGGCATGCCGGAACTGCACAAGCTGACACCGCCGCTGGGCGTGTTGCAGGACAAGGGCTTCAAGGTCGCTTTGGTGACCGATGGCCGCATGTCCGGCGCGTCGGGCAAGGTGCCGGCCGCCATCCACGTCACGCCGGAGGTGAAGGGCGGCGGTCCGCTCGGCCGTGTGCGCGACGGCGACATCCTGCGGCTGGACGCCGAGGCCGGAGCGCTGAACGCTCTGGTCGACGATGCTGAGTGGGAAAGCCGCGGCGCCCCCCCGCCGCCGAGCGAGGATGCCTCCCATGGCTGCGGGCGGGAGCTGTTCTCCCTGTTCCGCAACAATGCCGGCCCGGCGGAGAGTGGTGCCTCCGTCCTCAACCTGCTGGGGTGATCCCGCAGGACAGAATCCTGGAACCGTGGGCTGGCATCGGGCCGTGCCGGCCCGCATTGTGACTGGCCCATCCCTGTGGCACCATGACGCACGGGCAGACCAAAGGCACCGTGCCATCGACGTCGAGAGGTCCGAAGATGCACTCCCGCTCCACCGGTGCAGCCCCCGCACTGCCTCCCTTCGACTATACGGTGTTCGGCGGCACCGGCGATCTGGCCCTGCGCAAGCTGTTGCCGGCGCTCTACCTGCGCGACAAAGCGGGGCAGGTGGCCGACGGCAGCCGCATCATCGGCGTCTCGCGCAGCCCGCTGGCTCCGTCCGACTACCGCGCCAAGGCGGAGGAAGCGATCCGCGAGCATGTGCCGGCCGACGAGCGCGATACCGCTTTGGTCGCCCGTTTCCTGGAGCGGCTGGACTATGTCCCGGTCGACGCCACCTCGGACAATGGTTGGGACGAGTTGGCGGAGCGGCTGAACAACCCGCCGTCGCGCAGCAGCGATGCCGTGCGCATCTTCTATCTCGCCACCTCTCCCAGCCTGTTCGGTCCGGTCAGCGATCAGCTGCGCGCCTTCGGCCTCGCCACTCCGGAGTTTCGTGTCGTTCTGGAAAAGCCCATCGGCCGTGACCTCGCCTCGGCGCAGGAGATCAACGACCGCGTCGGCGCCGTCTTCACCGAGCAGCAGATTTACCGCATCGATCATTATCTCGGTAAGGAGACGGTGCAGAACCTGCTGGCTCTGCGCTTCGGCAATTCCCTGTTCGAGCCGCTGTGGAATGCCGACCACATCGACCATGTGCAGATCACCGTCGCCGAAACGGTCGGCGTGGAGGAGCGGGGCGGCTATTACGACCAGTCCGGCGCCCTGCGGGATATGGTCCAGAATCACCTGCTTCAGCTCGTCTGTCTGGTCGGCATGGAATGTCCGATCTCGCTCGCCCAGGAATTGGTGCGCGACGAGAAGCTGAAGGTTCTGCGTTCGCTCAAGGCCATCGGGGCGGACGAGGTCGGTGGCTGCACCGTGCGCGGTCAGTATCGCGCCGGTGCGGTGGCAGGTGGTGCTGTGCCCGGCTATCTCGACGAGCCCGGCATTCCGCCCGGCAGCGGCACCGAGACCTTCGTCGCGCTGAAGCTGGAGATCGACAACTGGCGCTGGGCCGGCGTGCCCTTCTATCTGCGCAGCGGCAAGCGCCTGCCGGCCAAGATGTCGGAGATCGTCATCCAGTTCCGGCCGATCCGCCATTCGATCTTCCCGCAAGGGGCAGGGGAGCTGCAGGC
>NZ_CP170473.1:1130000-1305000 GCF_042604635.1 Azospirillum sp. A26
TCCGGGTCCGGGACCCTGCATGGCGGGTAGTTTGACTGGGGCGGTCGCCTCCCAAAGTGTAACGGAGGCGCGCGATGGTGGGCTCAGAGCGGTCGGAAATCGCTCGACGAGTGCAATGGCATAAGCCCGCCTGACTGCAAGACTGACAAGTCGAGCAGAGACGAAAGTCGGCCATAGTGATCCGGTGGCTCCACGTGGACGGGCCATCGCTCAACGGATAAAAGGTACGCCGGGGATAACAGGCTGATGACTCCCAAGAGTCCATATCGACGGAGTCGTTTGGCACCTCGATGTCGGCTCATCACATCCTGGGGCTGGAGCAGGTCCCAAGGGTTCGGCTGTTCGCCGATTAAAGTGGTACGTGAGCTGGGTTTAGAACGTCGTGAGACAGTTCGGTCCCTATCTGCCGTGGGTGTCGGAGTTTTGCGAGGATTCGTCCCTAGTACGAGAGGACCGGGATGGACATACCTCTGGTGCACCGGTTGTCACGCCAGTGGCATGGCCGGGTAGCTAAGTATGGACGGGATAACCGCTGAAAGCATCTAAGCGGGAAACCCACCTCTAAACCAGAGCTCCCTTGAGAGCCGTGACAGACCATCACGTCGATAGGAGGCATGTGGACCGGCAGCAATGCCTGAAGCTAAGCCTTACTAATCGCTCGATCGGCTTGATCTCGACACCACAAACCGCGCCATGCGCAGCAGCAAGCCTGCTCCAAAGCAGTGCTTGACCAGCGCACAGCCGTTCGATCCATCCTCCTCACTTGCACGAACAAGCATACAGCGCTTTCGGTAACGGCGTCGGTCTTGTGCCTCGGTGACCTGGTGGTCATGGCGAGGTGTCAAACACCCGATCCCATCCCGAACTCGGCCGTGAAAAGCCTCCGCGCCAATGGTACTGCGTCTTAAGACGTGGGAGAGTAGGTCGCCGCCAGGTCGCTCAGGCACAAGAGACGCTCCTCGCAAAGCGCACATGCTTGCATCTTCACACTGATCACAAACGCCCCGCCTCGAAAGAGACGGGGTGTTTTCCTGTTTGGGCTGGATCACCGCAATTCAAAAGCAAGCGACGGAGTGTGCCGGTTTGTCCGGCAGTTCAGATTGCTCCCTCACCACACCACGGAACCTGTAAGGTTCGTGCAGAGAGAGGGACACATGACCGTCGCACTGGGTACTGCCGCCGCCGATCCTGTCATTACCGATGTGGAGGCGGAGCGCTGGGAGGCGTTGCGCCGCCGCGATCCAGCCGCCGACGGGCGGTTCGTTTATGCGGTCCGCAGCACCGGCGTCTATTGCCGGCCAAGCTGTGCCGCACGGCCGGCACGGCCGGAGAATGTCGCCTTCTATGCCACCAATGCCGAGGCCGAACGGGCAGGCTTCCGGCCCTGCAAACGCTGCCGGCCGGATGGGCCGAGCCAGGGCGACCGCCGCGCCGAGGCCGTTGCCGCTGCCTGCCGCCTGATCGAGGAGGCGGAGGAAGCGCCCCAACTGGAAGAACTCGCGGCGGCAGCCGGGATGAGTCGCACCATTTCCACCGCATCTTCAAGCAGGTGACCGGGGTCACCCCGCGAGCCTATGTCCAGGCCCAGCGTGCCGCCCGCGTCGCCGATGCCTTGCAGCAGGCCGGCAGCGTGACCGAGGCGATCTATGAGGCCGGCTATGGGTCCTCCGGACGGTTCTATGAGACCGCGGGCGCACGGCTGGGAATGACGCCCACCAGCTACCGCAGGGGTGGGGCAGGGGAAACGATCCGCTTCGCGGTCGGCGTTTGCTCGCTGGGCTCAATTCTGGTGGGGGCGACGGAGCGCGGGGTGTGTGCGATCCTGCTCGGCGACGATCCCGACCTGCTGCTCCGTGATTTGCAGGACCGCTTTCCGAGGGCGGAACTGATCGGGGGCGACCCAGCCTTCGAGGCCACGGTGGCGCAGGTGGTGGGATTTGTCGAAGCGCCAGGGACGAGCCTCGCCCTGCCGCTGGATATCGGAGGCACCGCTTTTCAGCAGCGGGTATGGCAGGCGCTGCGTGCCATTCCGGCCGGCAGGACCGCCAGTTATGCCGAGATCGCGACTGCCATCGGCGAGCCGGCGGCGGTGCGGGCGGTGGCGCGCGCCTGCGGCGCCAACCCACTGGCAGTGGCGATTCCCTGCCATCGGGTGGTGCGGTCGGATGGTGGCCTGTCCGGCTATCGCTGGGGCGTGGAGCGCAAGCGCGGCCTGCTGGACCGCGAACGCAAGGAGGCGACACGGTGATGGCGCTGGAGGATCGGGACTGGACGCGCATCGGCGCGGAACTGGAGTTGGTGGGTCATGCCGTCGTCGGGCCTCTGCTGGATGGGGAGACCTGCAAGGCCTTGGCGGGGCTCTACGGGCAGGACGCCCCCTTTCGCAGCCGGGTGGTGATGGAGCGGCATGGCTTCGGCAAAGGCGAGTACAAATATTTCAGCCACCCGCTGCCGGAGCCGATTGTGGCGCTGCGTGCGCCGCTCTACCACCGGCTGACACCGGTCGCCAACCGCTGGGCTGCCGCGATGGGGCTCGATGCCCGCTATCCGGCGGAGCATGCCGAGTTTCTGGAGCGTTGCCATGCGGCTGGACAGACCCGTCCAACGCCGCTGCTGCTGAAATATGGTCCCGGCGACTACAACTGCCTGCATCAGGATCTGTATGGCGAGACGGTGTTCCCGTTGCAGGTCGCCATTCTGCTGTCGGCACCGGGAACGGACTTCACCGGCGGCGAGTTCGTCCTGACCGAGCAGCGGCCGCGCATGCAGTCGCGCGCCACCGTCGTGCCGCTAGAGCTGGGCGAGGCGGTGATCTTCGCGGTGGACCAGCGCCCGGTGCAGGGCTCCCGCGGGACTTACCGCGTCCGGCACCGCCATGGCGTCAGCCCGGTGCGGTCAGGTGCGCGCTACACGACGGGTATCATCTTTCACGATGCGGCTTGAGACGTCACCCCGCCGCCGACGGCGCCCGCGATCCCATGCCGCGCGCGGGTGAGTAGCCGCGCACTGCCAGTGCAGCGAACAGCAGGGTGGAACCGGCGACGACCGCCAGCGCCAGCCCGTCGATCCGGCCATAGAGGGCGAAACGGATCAACTCCACCCCGTGGGTGAAGGGGTTGAGGCTGCACAGCCACCACAGCAGCGGCCCTGCCTCCTCCATGCGGTAGAGCGGATAGAGCGCGGAGGACAGGAAGAAGAGGGGAAAGACCACGAAGTTCATCACCCCGGCGAAATTTTCCAGCTGGCGGATGGTGGAGGCCAGCACCATGCCGAGCGCCCCCAGCATCAGCCCGTTCAGCAGCAGGGCCGGCAGCACGGTCAGCGGCGCCCAGGCCGGAAGGTCGATGCCATAGAGCCTGACGATCAGCAGGAAGGCCGCCACCTGGAGGACCGATACCACCACCCCGCCCAAGAGCCGCGCTACCAGCAGGAAGGCGCGGGGCAGCGGGCTGGTCAGCAGGATGCGCATGCTGCCCATCTCGCGGTCGTAGACCATCGACAGCGATCCCTGCATGCCGTTGAACAGCTGGATCATGCCGATCAATCCAGGCACGATGTAGACCTCGTAGGGGATGTAGGTCTCATAGGGCGGGATGATGGCGATGCCGAGCGCCGCCCGGAACCCTGCGGCGAAGACGAACAGCCAGACCAGCGGGCGGACCAGCGCGCCGAGGAAGCGTTCGCGCTGGTGGATGAAGCGCAGCACCTCGCGCGTGACGATGCCCTGGAAGGCGATTCCCCAGATTTTCAGCTGCCGTCCGGTCATGCCGCGGCCTCCACGTCGGCGGTGGGTCGGGCGGCGGTCAGCCAGTCGAAGCTCTCCGCCACGGTGGCGCAGCCGGCTTCGGCATTTACTGTGGCGACCGGCCCGCTGGCGCGCACCCGGCCGCGGTGCAGGACCACGACATGGTCGGTGGCAGGGTCGATCTCGTCGATCAGGTGGGTGGCCCACAGCACCGCGATGCCATCCTCCGCGCACAGGGCGTGGACATGGCGGATCAGGGTGCGGCGGGCGGGGATGTCCAGCCCGACCGTCGGTTCGTCCAGCAGCAGCAGGGTCGGGCGGTGCAGCAGGGCGCGGGCGATTTCCACCCGTCGGCGATGGCCGCCGTTCAGCGCCCGCACCTTCTCCCCCCGCCGTTCGAACAGCGACAGGCGGGTCAGTTCCGTCTCGATCCGCCGGTCGGCCTCGCGGCTGCCGATGCCGTGCAGCGAAGCGAAATAGCGCAGATTTGCAGAATTGTCAGGTCGAGGTCGAGGGTGGGCTGCTGGAACACCACGCCCAACTCCGCCAGCGCCTTGCCCGGCGCCTGCGCGACGTCGTGGCCATGGATGCGCACCCGCCCGTCGGTCGGCCGCAGCAGCCCGGTGGCGAGCGCGAACAGAGTGCTCTTCCCCGCGCCATTCGGCCCAAGCAGGCAGGTGAAGGCGCCGGGCATCACGCGGAAGCCGACATCCTCCAGCGCAAGGCGGTTTCCGCCATAGCCGTGGCGCAGCCCCTCGACCTCCAGTGCCGGCACCGTCATTCCGTCTTCCCTTTCCCGTGCCTCAGCCCTTGACCGCCACGCCCCAGGGGTAACGGCCGACCTTGACGGTCTTGGTCACCTTCAGGCTGTCGACATCGATCACCGACACGTCGCCGCTGACCCCATTGGTGGTGTAGAGCATCTTCTGGTCCGGCGTCAGCGCCAGATGCCAGACGCGGCGGCCGACCAGCAGGTAGTCCTTCACCTCGAAAGTCCTGGCATCCACCACCGCGACATGGTTGGCTGGGCCGAGCGCCACGAAGGCATAGCGGCCGTCGTCGGTCAGTTTGACGCCCACCGGCTGGATGCGGTCCTTGGCGACGCCCTTGATGTGGAAATCGACGACCTTCTTCACCTGACGGGTGGCGGTGTCGATGACGCTGACGGTGCCGCCAATCTCCGACGACACCCACAGCTGCGAGCCGTCCTTGGTGAACTGGGCGTAGCGCGGGCGGGGCCGACCAGCGTGTTGTCGACCACCGCGCGTTTTTCCATGTCGATCCAGTGGACCATGCTGGTCGTCTCGGAGGTGTTGACGCCCCAGCGCCCGTCGGGACTGACGTCCATCCCCTCCGGCTCCACCCCGACATCGACCTGGAAGGCGACCTTGCGGGTCGGCACGTCGACCACCGTGACGATGTTGCTGTCCTCGTTGGCGATGATCAGGCTCTTGCCGTCGGGGCTGAGGGCGAATTGCTCGGGGTCCTCGCCCGACGGCAGGTTGTGGACCACCGTCTTGCTGGTAAGGTCGAAGACCTGCACCGTGTGGTCGTCGCTGGCGCAGATGAACAGCTGGGTGCCGTCCCTGGACAGGGTGATGCCGCGCGGGCGCTTGCCGACCTTGATGGTGTCGGTGACCGCCATGGTCTTGCCGTCGATCACCGACAGCGTGTTGTCCTTCTCGTTCGACACATAGATGGTCTGGGCCGAGGCGGCGGACGCCAGGGTGGCGGCGATCAATGCGGCCAGGGAAATGCCGGTGAAGCGGGCGGCGGTCATGGCGTGGTTTTTCCTCGCGTCTTGCAGAGCGTTTCCGGTTGGTCGTAGCCCAGGCTGTCCAGTTCGGTCCGCGGGTGCAGGAAACCCTCCTGCGGCGACACCGACACCAGCGAGCGGTCGGCGGCCAGCAGCACCGGCTGGCGCAGCTGTCCGTCCCAGGGCCGCAGGCTGAGCGGTGCGCCGCGGAAGGCGGACATGGTGAAGTCGGGCGACTGGATGAAGGCGATCAGGCGGTCGGGATCGGCGGTGCGGGCCCGGGCGGCGGCCTTGCCGACGACGCGGACGGCGGTCCAGTCATTGTGGTCGCGCGCCGTCATCGGGCGCTTCGCCGCCGCCTTGAAGCGGGATTGCAGCTGCGCCGCCCCCCATTGCTCGTGCGTGCGGTGCCAGACGGTGGGGACCAGCCCCTGGGTGCCGGCGACCGGGCGCGGATCGGCGGTGCGGTAGGAGAGATAGTCGCCGAACTCCCCGACCTCGTCGGCGACGACCAGCACGTCGTAAGCCTTGGCCTGGGTGAAGACCGGGATCTCGGACTCGGCGGTGCGGTTGACGTCGCTTTCGGCCGTCCACTCCTTCTCCGCGACGATCTGGGCGCCGAAGCGCTTGGCGGCGCGGCGGACGGCATCGGCGTAGAGCTTGTCCTCCGTCCGGCGGCCGGTGACCAGGAACCAGCGCGGCCAGCGTTTCTTCACCAGATATTGCCCGAGCGCGTCGGCCAGCATCGCCCGACTGGGCGCGACATGGACGAGGTTGGCGGCGCAGGCGCTGCCGCGCAGAGCGTCGTCGGGCGCGGTGGCGTTCAGCAGCAGCAGATTGCGTGCCTCCGGCAGCTTCGACAGGGCCTCCACCGTCGCGCCGGGGGCATCGACAACGACGAAGCGGTCGCCCCGGCCGGCCAATTCGCGCAAGGCCGCGGCGGCATCGCCGTCCGGCGCAACCTCCACGCTGTCGAGCACGAAGGACTGCTTCAGGAATTTGCCGGTCGTGTTGTTGTCGGCGATGGCGAGCGTCGCCCCGGCCAGACCGTCGTCGGCCGCCGGCTCGTCCGGGTTGGCGACGGAGGGCGGCGGCTCGGGCGTCTGCGACAGGAAGCCGATGCGGATTTCGCCCACGGCGTCTGCGGCTGTGCCGACACCGGGCGCACCGGCCAGCAGCAGGGCGCCGAGTGCCGCCAGAGACACGCTGTTGAGAAGGCGGGGCAGGCGGAGCTTGGTCATCGTATCCGTCGGAATGCCAACAGTTTGGAGTGCAGCCTATCGGGCGACGCACAACTCCGGAATGCGACTATGGAAGCATGGACAGGGGACGGGGTGGGCAGGGCCGACCGTCCGGGGCCCGCCGACCGGGGTCTGCCGGGCAGGACGGAGGGCATCTTGTACCAAAGTCCAATTATTGGCGTTGCGGAGCAATGGCTATCCTGCCAGCCCGTTCCCCGATGAACCCACCACTGCCGGGACCTGCCATGGCGATTGTGACACGCCGCCGTTTCCTGTCCGGACTGGCCGCAAGCTGTGCGTCCGCCGGGGCTGCGTCCATGCTTGGCGCCCGGCCCGCTGCCGCCAGGCCGCTAGACGAGGTGATGGAGCGCGGACGGCTTCGCGTGGCGGTCTATCGCGGGTTTCCGCCCTTCTCCTTCCAGCGCGACGGCACCCTGGTCGGCATCGACGTCGATCTGGCGCGGGCGATTGCGGGAAAGCTGGGCGTCAAGGCCGACATCTACGAGCAGATCCCCGGCGAGACGGTGTCGGACGATCTGCGCGTGGCGGTGTGGCGCGGCAGCCTGTTCGGCGGCGAGCTGGCCGACATCATGATGCACATCCCCTATGACAAGCGCTTCGGCCTGATGAACCCGGAAGCCGTGCTGTTCGGCCCCTATCATCAGGAGGTCTTCGCGCTCGCCCGCGATCCGCAGCGGGTGCGCTCCGCCGTGTTGGCGACCCTGCCGGACGAGCCGATCGCGGTGGAGATCGACAGCGTTCCCGACTTCTTCCTGCTGGGTTTGCAGGGAGGCCGGCTGCGCAGCCGCATCATCCATTGTCCGACGCCGGAGGCCGCCATCGAAAAGCTGACCGCCGGCGAGGCGGCGGCGGTGTTGGCGCCGCTGAGCCAGGTGCAGGCGGCGCTCGGGGCCAGGATGGAGCAGTTCCCGGTCACCACCGTGACCCTGCCGGGCATGATGACCTCCAGTTGGAACATCGGCATGGCGACCAAGGAGAACTCCCGCGACCTCGCCTACAGCATCGGCGACGCGGTGACGGCGCTGACCGAGGACGGAACGATGGCGAAGATCTTCGCCGCCTACGGCGTCACCCACACGCCGCCGCCGCTGGTGGAGTGAACCGGGGACAAGTGGATGGTTTGCCGTATGGGTCGGGAGAGGTGGATGAGATACGCGCTGCGCCATATGGGACTTGCCGGTGCGATGCTCGTCGCTGCCGCTCCCGCCTTCGCCGCAAGCTCCCCGTCCGATCCGCTGAAATCCGTGATGTGGGACATCCTGCGCGACCAGTATTTCGCCGGCGCTCCGGTCGTGTTCGATACTGCGGTCAAGGTGACCGCTCCGGCGGCGGCGGAGGATACCCGCGCGGTGCCGCTCTCCGTCGACGCCACGGCGCTGGGACAGGTGGTGGAGATGGTGGCGATTGCCGACCTGAACCCCTTCCCACTGGTGTTGCGCTACCACCCCGGCACTGCGGCGCCCTACATCGCCACCCGAATTAAAATCGAGCAGGCCACCGCCGTGCGCGGCGCGGCGCGGACCGCCGACGGGGTCTGGCATGTCTCCGGCGTGCTGGTCGACGCGGCGGGCGGCGGGTGCAGCGCGCCGCCGGCATCCTATGCCCAGAAGGACTGGGCCGACCATGTCGGCGAGGTGCAGGCCCGGCTGTGGCCGGCGGACGAGGATGGGGTGGCGCGGCTGCGGCTGCGCATCCGCCATCCCAACGACACCGGGCTGGTCGACGGCATCCCGGCCTATTTCGTCGAAACCCTGCAGGTGGATGCGCAGACCCCCGGCGGATCGCCGACGCTGGCGCGCATCGACAGCCTGGAGCCGGTGTCGGAGAATCCGGTGTTTTCGCTGGATTTCCGCCCGCCACCGGACGCCACGGCGCTGATCCTGCGCGGCCGGGACAACCAGGGTGGCGAAATCAGGGCAACCATCCCGATGCCGCCGCCCGATGCCAAACCGGCGATGTCCCTGAAACCTGCCGGGCAGCCGTGGAGTGTCGGGCAATGAGCGTGCCGCTGTTGCGCCGGCTGGCGCTGACCGCCGTCCTCACCGCATCGCTGGCAGCCGGTACGATGACCGGTGCGGCACAGGCCGCCGGGACGCTGACCTATGATCTGAAGCCGACGAGAATTGCTCCCGATACCTATGTCTTCGAAGGCTCCACCAAGCATTTCACCCGCGCCAACGGCGGCAACATCCTGAATTCGGGATTCATCGTCACCGGCGATGGCGTGATCGTCATCCAGACCGGCCCGTCCCGCCGCTATGGCGAGGAGATGCGCGCGGCCATCCGCAAGGTCACCGAGAAGCCGATCCGCAAGGTCTTCATCAGCAACCTGCACCCGGATTACTGGCTGGGAAACCAGGCCTTCGCCGATGTGCCGATCGCGGCGCTTCCCGGCACCATCGCCGGCATCCAGGAGGAGGGCAACGGCATCGCCGAGAACATGTACCGGCTGGTCGGCGACTGGATGCGAGGGACCGAGGTGACGTTGCCGACGGAGCCGGTCTATGGCTCGACCGTGAAGTTCGGCGACCACCGCCTGCGGCTGATCCCGCTGAGCGGCCACACCGCCGCCGATCTGATGATCCTGGACGAATTGACGGGCGTGCTGTTTTCCGGCGGCGCGGTGTTCTGCGACCGCACCCCGACCACGCCGCACGCCACCGTCGCCGACTGGCTGAAGGAACTGGACGCGGTCGATGCGCTGGACATCCGGCTGCTGGTGCCCAACCACGGGCACATCCGTCCCGACAAGGCTTGCGTCGCCCAGACCCGCGACTGGCTGACCTGGCTCGACGGCACGCTGCGCGAAGCCGTCTCATCCGGCCTCGATATGGCCGAAGCGTTGGAACTGCCCATTCCGGAGCGGTTCCAAGTGCTTGATGTGCTGCGCGAAGAGTATCGCCGCTCCGTCGCCCATCTCTGGCCAAGGATCGAGCAGGCAAGTCTGCCGCGGGTCAATTGACGGGCTGGGGATCCGGAGGAGAACTGACGCTTACGCCTGCTACTATCCGACAATTTACCCGACCGATCATCCGTCTACACTGCCGAATATCGTAAAGCGATGCGGCCCCTCCGGCCGCCAAAAGCTTGAAAAAGCCGCCCCGATTCCGTTCGCCGCCGCCGGACCCGCCCGTCCGGCGGCAACGGGCGGGCCTTGCCCGGGCGGTGCCGTCATCATCAGTTTTGGGAGGCAACCGCATATGAAGCGCCTGGTTACAAGTCTCGCCCTGGCAGCCTCGCTGACCGCGTTCAGCGCCACCGGCGTCCTCGCCGCCGACGCCGGTGGCCCGTCCAGCGACGATCTGCTGAAGAGCGCCACCAACACCGAAGCGGTCCTGACCTATGGCATGGGGCCGCAGGCCCAGCGCTTCAGCCCGCTGACCGACCTGACTGCCGACACCGTCAAGAAGCTGGTCCCGGTCTGGTCCTTCTCCTTCGGCGGCGAGAAGCAGCGTGGGCAGGAAGCCCAGCCCATCATCTATGACGGCACCATCTACGTCACCGGCTCCTACTCCCGCCTCTATGCGGTCGATGCCCGCACCGGCCACAAGAAGTGGGAATACAACCACCGCCTGCCCGACGGCATCATGCCCTGCTGCGACGTGGTCAACCGCGGTGCGGCGATCTACAAGGACAAGATTTACTTCGCCACGCTGGACGCCCGCCTCGTCGCGCTGAACCGCGAGACCGGCAAGGTGGTGTGGAACAAGAAGCTGCAGGAATACAAGGAAGGCTATTCCAACACCGCCGCCCCGCTGATCGTCGACGGTAAGATCATCACCGGCAATTCCGGCGGCGAGTTCGGCGTCATCGGCATGGTCGAAGCTCGCGATGCCGAAACCGGCGAGCTGGTCTGGCAGCGCCCGACCATCGAAGGCAACATGGGCACGCTGAACGGCAAGGAGTTGACCGTCACCGGCAAGACCAACGCCAGCTGGCCCGGCGACATGTACAAGACCGGCGGCGGCGCCACTGGCTGGGCGGCACCTACGATCCGGAAACCAAGACGCTGTTCTTCGGCACCGGAAACCCGGCGCCCTGGAACTCGCACCTGCGTCCCGGCGACAACCTCTACACCTCCTCCACGCTGGCGATCAATCCGGACAACGGCGAGATCAAGTGGCACTACCAGACCACGCCGCATGATGGCTGGGACTTCGATGGCGTCAACGAGTTCGTGTCCTTCGACCTGAAGAAGGACGGCAAGGTCATCAAGGCCGGCGGCAAGGCCGACCGCAACGGCTTCTTCTACGTCATCGACCGCACCAACGGTAAGCTGATCAACGCCTCGCCTTTCGTCACCAAGATCACCTGGGCCAAGGGCATCGACATCGAGACCGGCCGTCCGATGTACAACGACGACAACCGTCCGGGCGCCCCGGCGACCGCCGATGCGCATGACGCCAAGGGCAAGTCGGTGTTCTCGGCCCCGGCCTTCCTGGGCGCCAAGAACTGGATGCCGATGGCCTACAACCCGCAGACCGAGCTGTTCTATGTCCCGGCCAACGAGTGGGGCATGGACATCTGGAACGAGCCGATCACCTACAAGAAGGGTGCGGCCTATCTCGGTGCCGGCTTCACCATCAAGCCGCTGTACGACGATTACATCGGCGCGCTGCGCGCCGTCGATCCGAAGACCGGCAAGATCGTCTGGGAATACAAGAACCCGGCTCCGCTGTGGGGCGGCGTCCTGACCACCGCCGGCAACCTTGTCTTCACCGGCACGCCGGAAGGCTATCTGAAGGCCTTCGACGCCAAGTCCGGCCAGGAGGTCTGGAAGTTCCAGACCGGCTCCGGCGTGGTCGGCAGCCCGGTCACCTGGAAGATGGATGGCGAGCAGTATGTCGCCGTTGTCTCCGGCTGGGGCGGCGCGGTGCCGCTGTGGGGCGGCGACGTCGCCAAGCTGGTGAAGGACATCAACCAGGGCGGCTTGCTCTGGGTCTTCAAGCTGCCGAAGGCCTGACCGCCAGCGCGGACAAGTGGGAGCAAGGCGGGCCGGAGCGATCCGGTCCGCCTATTCCCGTGTCTGCGGCCTGGAAAGTCATTCCTCGCACAGAATTGACTGTGTCCTACCATAGTCCAATTATTCGTGGGTCCCACTGCTGATAACGTCCGCTCATGCGAAGCAAAGGCCGCGGGGCGGCCAGAAACAGAGGGAACGTCTTTCTCATGAATGCACGGATTGTTCGGCTTGCAGCCGCGATTGGTCTGATCGGCGCCGTCGCTCTTCCCGGTCTGGTTTACGCCCACGGCGATGTCGTCCCGCAGCCGGTGGACACCACCGGGCTGGACAAGCTGGGTGAAAAGTGGCGGGACAGCAATCCCTACCGTGGCAACCCGCGCGCCATCGAGATCGGTTCGTCCGCCTTCAACCAGAACTGCGCGCGCTGCCATGGGTTGGGCGCGGTGTCGGGCGGCATCGCCCCCGACCTGCGCTACCTGGAGAAGGGCGATGCCGGCGACGAGTGGTTCAAGGAGCGCGTCACCAACGGCTCGATCCGCAACGGCGTGACCTACATGCCGCAGTTCGGTGAAGCGCTGGGGCAGGAGGCGCTGTGGTCGATCCGCTCCTGGCTCGAAACCGTGCATGAGGAGTGACCCCTGCCGGATCGTTGGCTCCTTCCCTCTTCTCCTCTCTTCCAAGGTGGTCATCCATGATTTGCAGAACCGCATCCCTGGTCGCCGTCGCGGCGGCCCTGCTGACCGCACCGGCCTTCGCCGCCGATCACGCCACGCCGGAGCAGGCCAAGTCCCTGGTCGCCGAGGCCGTCGCCTATCTGAAGGCCAAGGGGCCGGACGAGGCGACCAAGGCCTTCCAGGACCCCAAGGGCAGCTTTCGCCGCGGTGAGCTGTATGTGTTCGTCTTCGACACCGACGGCCGCTATGTCGCCTCCGGCGCCAACCCGAAGCTGGCCGGCTCCAACGCCGCCGATCTGAAGGACGCGGAAGGCAAGCCCATCGTCCAGGCGATGATCACCGAGACCAAGGAAAAGCCGACCGCCGTCATCGACTATGTCTGGCTGAACCGCCAGACCAACAAGGTCGAGCACAAGCATTCCTACGTCACCCGCGATGGCCGTTACATCGTCGGCGCCGGGACATACGATCAGTGACGGTCTGAGACTTCCGCCGTCGGATAGCGTCTGAAACAATTCCGCCCGCCTCCCGTACGAAGGTCTGCTTCGTACGGGAGGCGGGCGGACGTCTGT
The DNA here is from genome assembly GCF_042604635.1 of Azospirillum sp. A26. Taxonomy (NCBI): domain Bacteria; kingdom Pseudomonadati; phylum Pseudomonadota; class Alphaproteobacteria; order Rhodospirillales; family Azospirillaceae; genus Azospirillum; species Azospirillum sp. A26. Next base: position 1,142,973 of record NZ_CP170473.1, read on the forward strand.
CTGGGGCAGGGGAGGGGCCGGGTTTCAGTACAGCTCCTGCGCCTCGCGCGCATAGTCCAGCAGCTTTTCCACCGACCGCGTGCGGTCCGCCGTTTCGGCGAAGCGGGTGCGTGCCGCCTCGGCAGCCTGCGCCCGCACGGCGGCATCCTGTCCAAGCGCCGCGGCGCGGTCCAGGAAGGCCGTCTCGTCGGCAACGGTCAGGGTGGGACCGACGATCCCGGCGACGTCGCCCTGGGCATAGGTCACCACCGGCAGCCCGTCCGCCAGAGCGAAGGCCGCGCTGCCGCCGCCGCCCTGGCGCGGCGGGTTGAGATAGGCCGTCGCCACGCCATACAGCCCGCGAATGGCGTCGACATGTCCCAACGCCTGCATCCGCGCCGCGTTGCGGGTGGCGGCGATCCGGCCCGGCAGGTCGGTCACCGCGCCGGCGAAGGCGACATGCGCATCGGGCACGCGGTCGAGCAGGCGGTCGAGCGTTTCAAGGAACTCCGGCCCGACCTCCTGATCCAGGCGGTTGCCGACGACGACATAGAGCGGCCCGTCGGCCGGCAGGCCGAAATCGGCGCGGCTGCGCGCCGGACCGGCATCCGGCAAGGTCCAGCCGAAGAAGAAGGGGCGGAAGCGCGCCCGTGCCTCCTCCGGCCAGCCGGCGGCGCTGTCCTCCGGGGCATAGCCCAGCAGAAGCGTGGCGAGCGAGGGCGGCAGGCCGCTGGAGGTCGGCAGGAACACCACCGGCCGGCTGCGGGCGAACAGATCGGCCACCGTGTTGGAGCCGCCGAAGGCAACGATCACGTCGGGATCGAAGCGCTGCACCGCATCGACGATGGCGGTCAGCTTCTCCTCGTCGAAACGCGGCTGCGGGAAGGACAGCATGCGGACCTTGGCGCCGAAGGCGGTCAGGGTCTGTTCGCCGTCATACTCCGCGGTGACGTTGTAGCTGTATTCGGGAACGAAGCCGTTCTCGCCTTCCACCGCCATGGCGTTGGGGTTGACAATCAGCACCTGGCAGCCATGGTCGTCCTGCAGCCGGCGGGCATAATCGAAGGCGTCGGCGGTCGGCTGGTGCCCCTCGCCCAGCATCTGGTTGGTGATCAGCGCCACCCGTTTCACCGCAGTGCGCGGCGCCACCCGGCGCAGGCGGGTGTCGAGGCCGTAGCGGCGTGCCGTCTCTTCCACCAGCAGTCGGTAGAACCGGCGGAATTCGCCGGTGGTGAAGGCGCTGACATCGCCCTTGCGCGTGTCGCCCTGGAACAGCCGCATGGCGATGCCCCAGTAGGCGTAATGCATCGACGGGATGGAGAAGCGCAGCGGGTCGTCCAGTGCCGTGTTCACCAGGGCGCTGTAATGGGCCACGTCGCCGGTCAGCAGGAAAAGCAGCGACTGGCGCCGCATCACGTCGCTCATGGTGTAACGGGCATCGACCTCGGCGGCGGCGGCGGCGCGGATGTCGTCGTCATAGCGGCGGATCAGGTTGGCGAGCGCCCCGACATTGCCCCAGCCCTCTCCCTCGTTGGTCAGCAGGGTCAGGGCGCGGGCGAAGCTCATCGCCGCCTCGCGGTGGCGGCCGGACGCGTGCAGGGCGTGACCCAGATTGGCATGGAACAGCGGGGAACCGTCATCGCCGGCCACTGCCTGGGCGATGCGGTCGACCGCCTCGTCCGCCCGGCCGGATTGCAGCGCGATCACCCCCAGCAGATGCAGGGCGTCCGGATGGCCGGGAGACGCGTCCAGCACGTCGCGGTACAGCCGTTCGGCTTCCGCGGTGCGGCCGGCGCGGTGGTGTTCCGTTGCGACGGCCAACGTCTGCTCGATCTGGTCCATGATGCACGTCCTTGCTGTCCGGGGCGGCCGCGTTCCCCGGCGACCGTCGTCCCATGCTGTTTACCCTGTTTTAGGGGACACGCGATCAACTTTCCGCATGCATGGATTTACGACCTTTCGGGGAGACCGAGGCCGCGGCGCCCTCCTCCGACCGACAACAGCCACCACCGCCATCCTGGCACGGTGTCTTTTGTGGGCTTTCCTCGCCCTTGCCGGGATCGCCGGGGCGGGTTCGGTCCAGGCGGCCGATCCGGGGCCGGCCGATCCGGGAGCGGTCGATCCCAAGCCGGGCGGCCGGTCGATTGCCATCAGCCTTGCCGACCGCCGCCTCTACCTGACCGATCCCGACGGCGGAACCCGCAGCTTTCCGGTCGCCATCGGCCGTCCCGGCGTGCCGATTCCCGTCGGCGGCAGCAGCATCCAGCGCAAGCGCCGCGACCCGACATGGCGGCCGACCGCCAACCAGCGGCGCGACAACCCCACCTTGCCGCGGGCGGTTCCGCCCGGACCGAATAACCCGCTGGGCCGGTTCGCGCTCGATCTCGGCTGGCCGGCCATCGCCATCCACGGCACCAACGACCCGGACTCGATCGGCACACGGGCCAGCGGCGGCTGCTTCCGCATGCTGCCCGCGGACATCGAAACCGTCTTCGCGGCGGCGGAGGTCGGCATGCCGGTGCGGGTGGTGCGGGAGTCGCTGGGTGGGGCTAAGCCGGAGCTGCCGGCTTCCCGGCCGGCCGGGGCGGTTGCAGTCGCGGCCAAGGCTGCGCCGCCACCACCGCCGGCCGCTGCCGTCCCGGTGCCTGCGGGCGCCATCGCCAAGCCACCGGAGCCGCCACCGGAGCCGCCGCCAGCGCCGGTCGCCGATCCGCGCTGCGCCACCGTGACGGCGCCGCTGCGGCGGATGATCTGCGACGTCCCGGCGCTCGCCTTTCTCGACGGCCGCGCCCGCGCAACGCAGGAACATTTTCTGGCCGGCATCGCCGATCCGGCGACCCGCGCCAATGCGGCCTATGAACTGATCCAGGACGAGCGGCGCTTCCACGAGCGGATCGCGGCACTCTGCTGGATTCGCAGCGGGACCGAGGGGGACACGGCGGTGGCCGCGGCGGCGCAGTCCTGTCTGGCGACGGCACTCGACCGCCGGTTGAATGACGTGGCGGAACGTATCGCGAGCCTGCGCGGCGGGACCCGGATCGCCGGCCAGCCATAGCAGGATCGGGACGAATCGCGATGACGGCGGTCGTTCTGGCTTGCCTGCATCCCCCTTGGACTGCTAACCCGCAGAACCCAACCGTTCGGACAATCCGCCGCCCATGCCGATCGACTATTATCTGAACATCGCGGCCTCCGGCCTGCTGACCGGCCTGGTCTACGGGCTGGCGGCGCTGGGGCTTTCGGTCATCTTCGGCGTGGTGCGCGTCGTCAACTTCGCCCATGGCGAGATGATGGTGGCGGGCATGTACGGCGCGGTGCTGCTGGGCGGCTGGCTGGGGCTCGACCCGCTGCTGTCGGCCCCGCTCATGGCGGCGCTGCTGTTCGCCTGCGGCTGGCTGTTGCAGCGCGGGCTGGTCAACAAGTTCGTCGAGCGGCCGGAGCACATGCAGTTCATCCTGCTGCTGGGCATCGCCACCATCCTGGTCAACGCCATGCTGATGCTGTTCGGCCCGGACGCCCGCAACGTCCAGGTGCCCTACAGCTTCGACACGGTGGAGATCGGGTCGATGCTGCTGGACGCCGTGCGGCTGCGTGCCGGGGCCGCGGCCATCGTGGTGGCGGCGGCGCTGTTCGCCTTCTTCCGCTTCAGCCGCACCGGCAAGGCGATCCGCGCCTGCGCCGACAACCCGCTGGGCGCCCGCGTGGTCGGGCTGAACATCGACGGGCTGTATGCGCTGACCTTCGGCATCGGCGCCGCGGTGGTCGGGGTGGCCGGCGCGCTGATGACGCTGCTGGTCGATGCCCGGCCGCAGCTGGCGCCGGAATACACGCTGCTCAGCTTCATCATCGTCATCGTCGGCGGGTTGGGCAGCCTGCCCGGCGCGCTGCTGGGCGGCGTGCTGATCGGCATGTCGGAGGCGCTGGCCGGCTTCCTGCTGACGCCATCCCTGAAATCCCTGTTCAGCTACGGCGTGCTGATCGTGGTTCTGCTGCTGCGCCCGCAAGGGCTGTTGGGGAAACGGTCATGAGTGGGCTTTCGGGAGTGATGCCTTCCAGGATTACCGGACGCGGGATGGTGCTGCTGGTCCTGGCGGCGCTGGGGCTGGCGGTGGCGCCCTTCGTCGCCGACCGTTATCTGGTGTCGGTGCTGACCACCGTGCTGTGGTTCGCCTATGTCGGACAGGCCTGGAACGTGATGATGGGCTTTTCCGGCCTGCTGTCGCTGGGCCATGCGCTGTATGTCGGCCTCGGCGCTTATGTCAGCGCGGCGCTGTTCGTGCATTTCGGCATCGGCCCCTGGGCCGGCATAGTCCTGGCGATGCTGGTCGCGGTGGTGGCCGGCTGCGTCATCGGCTTTCTGGGGTTCCGCTTCGGGGTGAAGGGCGTGCATTTCGCCCTGCTGACCATCGCCTTCGCCGAGGTCGCGCGCATCGGTTTCGACCACATCACCTGGGTCGGCGGCTCCGGCGGCTTCTTCCTGCCGGTGGAGGCGGGGGCGAGCGATCCGCTCAACCTGCGCGGCTCGCCGGTGCTGTTCTATTACGTGGCGCTGGCGCTGGTCGTCGGCGCGCTGTTCCTGTCGCGCGCCCTGCTGCACAGCCGCCTCGGCTACCAATGGCTGGCGGTGCGCGAGGAGCCGGACGCGGCCGAAGCCTCGGGCGTCGACCTGTTCCGCGCCCGCATGACGGCGGTGGCGGTGTCGTCCGCCCTGACCGCGCTGGGCGGCGTGTTCCAGGCCTTCTATTTCAACAACCTGTTCCCGGAGCAGGTCTTCTCGATGGGCCGCTCCATCGAGATTATCCTGCCGGCCATCGTCGGCGGCATCGGCACGCTGGTCGGCCCGATCCTCGGCGCCTTCATCCTGACGCCGCTGGGCGAAGTGCTGACCTTCCTGATCGAGGCCGGCGGGCTGGACCTGCCCGGCCTGAAGCAACTGTTCTATGGCGCGGCGCTGGTGGCGATCGTGGTGTTCCGGCCGGAGGGCGTCTGGCCCTGGCTGGCCCGCCGCCTGCGCCTTGTCCGTCAGCCGGGGGAGGGCGCCTGAGATGACCGCCTTGCTTGAGGTCGAGCGCCTGTCCAAGCGGTTCCGTGGGCTGAAGGCGGTGTCGGAGGTCAGCTTCACCGTGCCGGAGGGGCGCATCCTGGCGCTGATCGGCCCGAACGGCGCCGGCAAGACCACCACCTTCAACCTGATCGCCGGCGTCTTCCCGCCCGACGAGGGGCGGGTGACGCTGAAGGGCCGCAACCTGACCGGCCTGAAGCCCAACCAGGTCTGCGCCGCCGGAATCGGCCGCACCTTCCAGATCGTCAAGCCCTTCGGCCAGTTGACGGTCGAGGAGAATGTCGTGGTCGGCGCGCTGGCCCGCGAACGGTCGGTGGAGACCGCGAGGCGGCAGGCCCGCGTCGTGCTGGAGCGTCTGGAACTGGCCGATCAGGCCAACCGCCCGGCGCGCAGCCTGACCCTGCCCGACCGCAAGCGGCTGGAGGTCGCCCGCGCGCTGGCCACCCGTCCGAACTCTTCTGCTGCTGGACGAGGTGCTGGCGGGGCTTCGCCCGACCGAGGTCGACCGGATGGTCGAGGTCCTGCGCGACCTGAACCGGCGCGAAGGCCTGACCATCCTGATGATCGAGCATGTCATGCGGGCGGTGATGGCGCTGTCGGACCGCGTGGTGGTGCTGGACCATGGCGAGAAGATCGCCGACGGCGCCCCGGCGGAGGTCGTCGCCGACCCCCGCGTCGTCGAATCCTACCTGGGCGCCGAAGCGCTGGACTGACCGGGCGGCCCTCAGTTGCTGAGGTTCGCCGGATCCTCGCGGTAGGTGACGGAGGCGACCTCGGCGGCCAGGGGATGGCCGGGATAGGTGAATCGGCGCAGCCACTCGGTGTCGCCGGACGCGCTCCAGAAGCGCAGCATCAGCCGGCCAGGCATGCGCGGCAATTCCTCCGGCTTGCCCGACACCTGATGGACCGGCTTGCCGTCGACGGTCCAGACGATGCCGGTGGGCTTCCAGTCGAAGCCGTAGCTGTGGACGCCCTTGGCGGCGTCGAAGCCGAGATCGACCACCGTGTTGCGGTGCCCGGCACCGTTGACGACGTAGCTGATCTCCAGCTTGGTGGTGTCCTTGCCGGCGATCCCCATGGTGATCTCGTCCCACGGATCGCCGAAGGGCGGGCCGGTATAGTGGGAGACCGAGGTCATCACCCCATCGGCCTTCACCGCCTTCAGCGAGACCGTGTAGGCGCCGTAGCCGTAGAAGCGGTGCGTCGAATATTCGCCGCAGGAATAGCGGTCGTTGCCGGACATGCGCTCGCTGCCGGATATCCGGTCGCTGACCGACAGGGCGAGGTGGCCTTTCCCGGCGGTGACGTTGGCCCGGCTCCAGGTGCAGTTCATGTGCCCGCCGGCCTTCCAGCCGTCGGAGCGCTGCCAGCGCGAGGTCTCGAACGACCCGGCCGTCTCGCTGAAGCTGCCGCCGATATGGCTGAACAGCGAGTCCGCCAGCACCGGGGCGCTGCCGAGCAGAAGGGCGGCGAGGCCCGCCCCGATCGCTGTCGTCCGTCCGCTTTGTCCTAAGGCATCTCTCCGCATCGCCATTTCCTCCCGCTGATACCGGGCCTACCCGCAAGATCGGTCGGCCTGCACCCCGATATCGCGAGGGCGGAGCAAAGCGGCAACGGCGCGGCCGGGGTGCGACAGGGACTTGCCCGGCGTACCTCAGCCGATAACCGAACCGAATGGAGGATGTCGGACGTCGGAAGTCAGACGCGGGACGTCAAACGTCGGTGACGCCGCTCTTGGGGATGCGCACGTCGCGGTGGACCGACATGCTCAGCAGCAGGCCGACGCCGATCATCAGCGTCATCATCGCCGATCCGCCATAGGACACCAGCGGCAGCGGGATGCCGACGACGGGGATCAGCCCCATCACCATCGCCACATTGACGAAGACGTAGAGGAAGAACTGCGCCGTCATGCCGACCGCGACCAGCCGGCCGAACTGGCTGCGGCTGTTCAGCGCGATCACCCAGCCATAGATGAACAGCAGGATATAGAGCGCCAGCAGCGTGGCGGCGCCGACCATGCCGAACTCCTCCGCCAGCACGACGAAGATGAAGTCGGTGTGCTTTTCCGGCAGGAACATCAGCTGGCTCTGCGAGCCGGACATGAAGCCCTTGCCGAACAGGCCGCCGGAGCCGAGCGCGATCTTCGATTGCAGGATGTTGTAGCCGGCGCCGAGGGGATCGGTCTCCGGATCGAGGAAGGTGTAGACGCGCTGCTTCTGGTAGTCGTGCAGGAACTCCCAGGCGATGGGGATGGCGCTGAGGCCGCCGCCGATCACCAGCAGGAACTTCCAAACCCGGACCCCGGCGGCGAAGAAGATGGCGCCGCTGCCCATGATCAGCAGCAGCGAGGTGCCGAGGTTGGGCTGCATCAGGACGAAGGCGACGGGCGTGAAGACCAGCAGCAGCGGCGGGATCAGCAGCAGCGGCCGGCCGATCTGGTCCAGCGTCACCCCGTGGAAATAGCGGGCGAGCGCCAGCGTCAGCGCCGGTTTCATCAGCTCCGACGGCTGGAGCTGGAAGAAGCCGAGGTCGATCCAGCGCTGGGCGCCCATGCCGATGCGGCCCATCAGCTCCACCGCGATCAGCAGGCAGAGCACCATGAAGAAGATGACGTAGGCCGACTTCATCAGGTGGCGGATGTCGACCAGCGCGATGCCCAGCATCAGGACGAGGCCGGGAATGGCGCGGACCAGCTGCGGCTGCGCCCACGGCTTCCAATGGCCGCCGGCAGCGGAATAGAGCAGCCCGACGCCGACCCCGGTGATCGTGCAGATCAGCAGGACCAGCCCCCAGTTGATGAGCCTGAATTTTGTGCCGAGCGTCAGCTGCGACCGCTGCGGCTCCAGGCCGCCGGAGCCGAGATGGGAAAGAACCACGACCTTGCGCCGATGTTGCCGGAAGGGACGGAGCCGGGTCGGACCCGGCAAGCCGGCCCCGGACTATCGACCGGAGTAAACCGGCCGGTGGGGACCGGCGCGGATAATGCTGCAAGCGGCCCCGCGGGTAAAGGCGGCCGTGCGCCATTGCCGGCCGGGCCGCTTTTTCTAACCGGTCCCGCGCGTCTCTTTCCTTGCTGTCAGGCGTGCAACGCAGGGGTCAGCGCCACCGCGGGGTAGAAACGCACCTGATTGCGCCCGGCATGCTTCGCATCGTAGAGCGCGCTGTCCGATTGGGCCATCAGGTCGGAAAACTCGCTGTGTTCCCGCGTCAGGCTGACGCCGCCGATGCTGCAGGTCACCGTCACGCCGCCTTCGGCGCCGAGCTGGGCCAGTTGCCGCTCGATGGCGCTGCGCAGCCGCTCGGCCAGCAGCCGGCCGGCCTCGACGCCCGTTTCCGGCAGCAGGATGGCGAATTCCTCCCCGCCGATCCTGCCCACCGAATCCTCGCGCCGGATTTGTGCGGCACAACAGTCGGCCACCGCCTGGATGACCCGGTCGCCGAACGGATGGCCGGCCCGGTCGTTCACCGCCTTGAAGCGGTCGATGTCGAGCACCAGCACCGTCAGGTCGCGGCCATGGCGGCGGGCGCGGCGGAATTCGACCTCGCCCAGCTCGAACAGGCGGCGGCGGTTCAGGCTGCCGGTCAGCCCGTCGGTGTGGGCGAGCTTTGTCAGTTCGCGGTTGAACTCGTCGCTCGCCATCAGGACATAGTTGATCGCCCCGACCACCGTTCCCAGCAGCGTCAGCAGGAAGGTGAGCCTTTCCACCCCGTCGTCCAGCATGTAGGCGGTCGGTGCCTCGCCCTGTGTCACGCCGGCGCCCATGCGGACCAGATAGGCCATGGCCAGGGAGGCGCAGAGGATCCCGGTCACATAGTGAGGAATGCCGCGCCCCTCGTAACGCACCAGCACTTCGAAGGCGATCACCAGCAGCACGGCCGCCGTCGTGAAACTGACCAGAATGCGGATCGAAGCGATGCCGCCGCCGGACAGCAGCAGCAGGGCACTGACCAGTCCCACCGCCAGCCCGACGGCCACCGGCGCCAGCGGCGGAGCCGGCCGATTCTGGAGATGGCGGACACTGGTGTAGTTCATCGACAGCCCGGCGATGCCCAACCCGTTGGCGAGCGGCACGAGCAGGTCCGGGGCCAGGCCGCCGCGCAGGCCCGCGACCAGGAAGCCCAGCCCCACCAGGAACTTGCCGTAGGCATAGGCACGCAGGGAGTTGCGGATATGGCGCGGATAGCGGCCTGAGGCGACCACAATGGACAGACCGATGGCAAAGCCTATGACGGTGATGACCTGCGCGATGAAGGTCGTCTCGAAATCCATCCGCAAACCTGCCACGCACCGTTACGCCGGTATGTCATGGGCACGCTATACGAAGCCTTGGCCGGTGACAAGCCGAAGGGGGCGAAGCCTGTCGCTGGATTTATGACTATTGGATCTGGATTGTCGCTGGCACCAACTGAGGGTTTGTGGGCGCTGTGGCTCAACTCTTATTGAGCGTATTTCAGGCGCCCCGCTCCTCAGCGCGCCTCGGGTGCGTAGCCCTTGACGAACAGGTCGACGGCGGCATCGACGAATCGCTCCAGCTCCGCGTCGCCCGGCCGCTCGCTCAGGCAAAGCAGCAGCTTCATGTGCATGTTGGCCTTCAGCAGACCGAAGAACTGGTGGGTGGCGAGGTCGCAATCGGCGATCGCCAGCTCCCCCCTCTCCACCATATGGGTCATGAATTGCTGCGCGCGCTGGAAGGTTTCGGCGGGACCGCTGTCATAGAAGGCCTGGGCGAGCTGGGGCTGGCGCAGCACCTCGCCCAGCACCATCCGGTACAGGCCCAGCGCCTTGGGCGACGCGATGAAGCGGACGAAGGTCTTGCCGATCAGGCGCAGCCCGTCGGCTGCCGGCAGGCGCATCGCATCGTCCCAGATGCCGGCCATGACGGAGTTCGCGCATTCGCAGGCGACCATCGCCCGGAACAGTTCCTCCTTGCTGCCGAAATGGGCATACAACGTCGCCTTGGACACGTTCGCCTTCTTGGCGACCGCGTCCATGCTGACGGCACTGTAGCCATGTTCCAGGAACAGGGTGCCTGCCGCGTCCATGATCTGGGCCGGCTTCGATCCTGCTTCGGGAGTGGGGGCAACCAACGTGGTCATGCGCGCCTCGCCTGAGTCCATGTGCTTGGCCCCTACCGCGTTCCGCATCGCCCGACAAGCCCCCTGACACCTGTTGACAAAAACTAAACCGTTCAGTTCGGTCTTGACAACAGATAGGCCGTCCGCCATCTTCCGGCAAGACTAAACTGAACGGTTCAGTTTCTTTTCCGTGACGGCGCCGGCAAGAGCGCATCGGCGGATTCCTGACCGGACCGCGGTGGATTGGGGATAGAGACAATGGCGAATGGCGTGCGGAAGATCGTGCTGTCGGGCGTTGCGCTGGCCGTGCTGGCAGGTGGCGCCGTCGCCGGCCAACATTGGTGGACGGAAGGCCGGTTCATGGAATCGACCGACAATGCCTATGTGCAGAGCGACATCACCGTCGTCAGCCCGAAGATCTCCGCCTATGTCCGCGATGTGAAGGTCGCCGAAAACCAGCTGGTGCGGACGGGCGACGTGCTGGCGATCCTCGACGACCAGGATTTCCGCGCCAAGGTGGCGGAGTCCGAAGCCGCGGTGACCGCGCAGAAGGCGGCGCTCGGCACGCTGGACAGCAAGCTGGAGCTTCAGCGCACGGTGATCGACCAGGCCGCCGCCACGCTGGCGAGCGCCGAGGCCGAGCAGCGCCGTGCCCAGCAGGACTTCGAGCGCAACCGCTCGCTGGCCAACGACAGCTGGACCAGCCGCCAGAAGCTGGAGACCGCCGACGCCGACCTGCGCAAGGCGGTGGCCCAGGTGGCGAAGGCGCGGGCGGCGCTGGCCTCGGAGAACGAGCAGGTCAACGTCCTGCGCGCCACCCGGACCGAGACGGAAGCCCATCTCGCCCAGTCGCAGGCCACCCTGCAGACGGCGCGCAACGATCTGGACAACACCGTGATCCGCGCGCCGGTCGATGGCGTGATCGGCAACCGCGGCGTCCAGGTCGGCCAGTATGCCCGGCCGGGCGTGCAGATGCTGTCGCTGGTGCCGCTGCCCGACGTCTATGTGGTCGCCAACTTCAAGGAGACCCAGCTGTCGCGCATGCGCCCCGGCCAGCATGTCAGCATCTCCGTCGATGCCTTCCCGGATCGCCATCTGATCGGCACGGTGGAAAGCTTCGCCCCAGCCTCGGGGTCCAAGTTCTCGCTGCTGCCGCCGGAGAATGCGACCGGCAACTTCACCAAGATCGTGCAGCGCGTTCCCGTCCGCATCGCCCTGCCGCGCGACAACGCGCTGGCCGGCCTGCTGCGCCCCGGCCTGTCCGTGGTGGCGGAGGTCGACACCCGCGGTGCCGACAACCAGCCGCATCTGGCCAGCGGTGGCGTCTTCGGCGCGCTGACCGACAAGCAGGCGGTGGCCGCCAGATAAGCGGCCACGGCTCCGGCGGGGACGCCGCTCCTCCTCCCCCTTCGGGGCGGCGTCCCTGTCCGTCGTTCACTTCAAGAGATCCAGGCAGCATATCGGCCGAAGTCGGCCCTGGGGCCACCCCCGGGGCGGCAGTCGTTCGGCCGCGACGGAAGGCAGCGGTTCCATGGCGACACCGGCCCAGGGCATGCGCCCCCTCACCCCCCGCGACATCGCCGGTTTCTTCGCGATGGTCGTCGGCATGTTCATGGCGATCCTCGACATCCAGATCGTCTCCAGCTCGCTGTCGGAAATCCAGGCCGGCCTCGCCGCCAGCGCCGATGAGATTTCGTGGGTGCAGACCTCCTACCTGATCGCGGAGGTCGTGATGATCCCGCTGTCGGGCATCCTGTCGCGCATCCTGTCGACCCGCGTGCTGTTCACCCTGGCGGCCGCCGGCTTCACCCTGACCAGCGTCGCCTGCGCCTTTGCCGGCGGCATCGAATCGATGATCGTCTGGCGGGCGTTGCAGGGCTTCATCGGCGGCGCGATGATCCCGACGGTGTTCGCCACCAGCTTCATGATCTTCCCGCCGGAAAAGCGGGCGGGCGTGTCGGTGATGATGGGGCTGGTGGCCACCATGGCGCCGACCATCGGCCCGACGCTGGGCGGCTATCTGACCCAGCACCTGTCCTGGCACTGGCTGTTCCTGGCCAACGTCATCCCCGGCATCCTGGTGACCTCGCTGGTCTGGTTCCTGGTCGATGTCGACCGGCCGAATCCGGAACTGCGCAAGGGCTTCGACTTCCTCGGGCTGGGGCTGATGGCCGCCTTCCTGGGCAGCCTGGAATATGTGGTGGAGGAGGGGCCGCGCAACGACTGGTTCGACGACGAGGCGATCTTCGTTCTGGCGGTGGTGGCCGCCGTCTCCGCCGCCGGCTTCTTCTGGCGGGTGCTGTCCTACCGCAATCCCATCGTCGAGCTGCGTGCCTTCGCCGACCGCAACTTCGCCATCGGATCGCTCTACAGCTTCATCCTCGGCATCGGTCTCTACGGGTCGGTCTATCTGCAGCCGCTGTTCCTCGCCCGCGTGCGCGGCTTCAACAGTTTGCAGATCGGCGAGATCATGTTCGTGACCGGCATCTTCCAGTTCATGTCGGCACCCATTGCCGGCGCGCTGTCGAAGCGGATGGACCTGCGCGCCATGCTGGCGCTGGGGCTGATCCTGTTCGGCACCGGCGTCTGGCTGAACAGCCACTTCACCGCCGACACCGGCTTCTGGGAGCTGTTCCTGCCGCAGGCGGTGCGCGGCATGTCGCTGATGCTGTGCTTCATCCCGATCAACAGCGTGGCGTTGGGCACCCTGTCGCCGGACAAGCTGAAGAACGCGTCGGGCCTCTACAACCTGATGCGCAACCTGGGCGGCGCCATCGGGTTGGCCGCGATCAACACGGTGCTGACCGACCGCAACGCCCTGCACCTGAACCGGCTCGGCGACAATGTGAACCTCGCCCGTCCGGAGGTGCAGCAGATGGTCGACAGCCTCAGCCAGCGCTTCGACGGGCTGGTGGCCGATCCGACCGCCGCCGCGATGTCCCGGCTGGTCGGGCTGGTCCAGCGCGAGGCGCTGATCCTGACCTTCAACGACGCCATGCTGCTGATGTCGGCGGTGTTCTTCGGTGCGCTGCTGTTCATGCCGCTGGTGCGCCGTCCGGGGGCGCCGGTGAAGGCGGACCACTGAGCATGGGATAGGTTGCCGCCCGTGGGTTGTGCTATAGCTTGACGGAACGCAAGACCGCCAGTCCGAACACCTGCACAAACCCGGCCGAGTCCCATGAGCAAGCGCCAATACACCCGAACCGAGGTCAAGGAACTGCTGGGCGCGCTGGAACGCCAGTGCCGTGAGGCATCGAAGCTGGCCCAGCTGGCCGAGCATGAGGCCAGCAAGCACAGCTTCGGCGCCTACCGCGATTTCCGCGACAAGGTGGGCGAGTTCCAGGCGCTGGTCATCCTGATCGAGCAGCGCCTGCGCAATCTGGTCGATGCGCGTTCCGACGATCTGCGCGACCAGTTCGAGAAGCTGGACATGGTGATGCTGGCCCTTCTGGTGCGGGCCAGCATGCGCTTCTTCTTCGTGCTGTCGGCCAACCCGATCCTGCCGATGGGTGCCCGCGAAATCTTCGTCGCCGAGCTGCGCAGCCTGCACGATGCCGCGGAAAAGCTGAAGCGGCCCAATTATGTCGGCAAGCTCGGCCCGGAACTGGACCGCGACCTGGAGACGGCGTCGCTGATCCTGGAAGAGATCATCGACAAGGCGCCGAGCCTGCTGAACTTCCGCGGGGCGCCGGTCAGCGGGGAGTAGGGGGCTCCGGCGTCCAAAGCCCCCGGCACCTCACTTCGCCAGGAACTGCGCGATCGTGTCGCCCGCCTTGCCGATGTTCACCACGCCGTCGAGATGGCCGAGCGTCGAGGTGATCGACTCGGTGTACTCCACCGCATTCCCCTGCTTCTCCAGCCGGTCCTTCAGCGGGCGCATGTTGCGGTCCGGCGGGAAGACGAGGTCGTCGGCCGACGGGATCAGCAGGACCGGAGCCTTGATCTTCGCCAGACCGTCCTCCAGCGAGGCGCCGTTGCCGGTGACGAAGGTCTGGTTGGCCTTCACCAGATAGAGGAAATGGTTGGCGTCGCTGACCGCGGCGCGGCCGGAAGCCGCCTTTTCCAGCCAGGCTTCGATGGCGTACTGGTTGCCCATCGCGGCCTTCGGGTCCTTGCCGTCCTCCGCCCATTTGCGGCCGAAGGCGGCGTCGGCCCATTTCCAGTGGCGGGCGTGCAGGGTGACCAGCTTCAGCGCCTCGGTCAGGCCGGCTTTCGGCTCCGCCTTGCCATAATAGTCGCCGTTGTTCCAGTTGGGGTCGAGCTTGATCGGGGCCGCCCACAGGTTCAGCCAGCCGATCAGGAAGGGGTCGGCCTCCGGCCCGCCGATGGCGGCGATGACGCGCTTGACCATCTCCGGATGGTCGGCCCCCCATTCGAAGGCCTGGAGCAAGCCCATCGAGCCGCCCATCACCGCTTGCAGGGTCTTGATGCCCAGGCTGTCGACCAGCGCCTTCTGGACGTTGACGAAGTCCTGGATGGTGACGATGGGGAAGCTCATGCCATAGGGCTTGCCGGTGTCCGGATTGATGCTGGCCGGGCCGGTGGTGACGACGTTGGGATCCTTGGGCGACAGGTTCACCAGCGTGTCGGAGGCGATGATGAAGTATTTGTCGGTGTCCAGCGGCTTGCCGGGACCGATGATGCTGTCCCAATAGCCGGGAGCGGCATCATCGGCCTTGTATTTCCCGGCGGCATGGCTGTTGCCGCTGAAGAAATGGGTGATGAGGATGACGTTGTCCTTGGCGTCGTTCAGCTTGCCGTAGCTTTCCCAGCCGATGCGGACATTCTTGATCGTCCCGCCACCGGTGGTGGTGTAGGACGGCATCTCGAAGACCTTCTTCTCGACGATGGCGTCGAGCGCCAGAGCGGGCAGGGCGCCGAACAGGCACGCCGCCATGGCGAGGCCGCCGATGCAGCCTGACCGGATGGAACCGCGGACAACCCCACGCATGTGCATCCCCCCTCAGATTGTTAGCTGGAGGGGGAGTCTACGCATAAGGTCCGGCCTGTCCAGACGCCATCGCTGACGCTTACGGTCAGGGGCTGCCTTTAGCGGAGGCGCACGGCGGTGCCGTTGACAGACACCATCAGCATGCCGTTCTCCTTGCCCAGCACCTCGTAATCGACATCCACGCCGACCACGGCATCGGCGCCCAGGGCGCGGGCCGAGTCCTGCAAGTCGGCGAAGGCCGCCTCGCGCGCCTCGCGCAGGGCCGCCTGATAGCCGCCGGCCCGGCCGCCGACGATGTCGCGCACGGAGGAGAACAGGTCGCGGAACACGTTGACGCCCATGATCGCCTCGCCGGCGACGATGCCGAGATACTCGGTGATCTGGCGGCCCTCGATGGAATCGGTGCTGGTGACGATCACGGTCGCAACTCCTTCTGTCGGCTTCGATGCCGCACAGATGGGGCCGCCACGGCGGAGTCCAAGGCGGCACTGCGAAATCGCAGCGGCTTCTAGTCCATCGCGCCTTCCCCCATCCGGTCGCGACCGTGTAGGACAGGGCGGGGGACTGCCGAGGGGAGAATGATGGACGACACGCGGCAAGCCATCCTGCGCTGGATGACCGGCGTCATGGAGGCGAAGGACTGGAGCGCCGGCGGTTGGGCGCGGCTGGCCGGCGTCACCGCCACCAACCTGACCCGCTTCCTGCGCGATCCGGCGATGAGCAGCGTGCCCAGTGCCGACACGCTGGCCCGTCTGGCCCGCGTCGCCGGGTCGGAGCCGCGCTTTCTCGACGAGCATGCCTATGCCCCGGTCACGCGCGTGCCGGTGCTGACGCTGGAACAGGCGCACATCTTCCTCGACCTCGGCCGCCGGGCAGGGGAGGCGTTCCTGGCCGGGGCGCTGAAGGAGGGTGCGGCGTCGGTCGCCATGGACGGACACACATCCCGCCGGGCCTTTGCGCTGCGCATCCTGTCGAAGAGCCTGGATGCCGCCGGCGTGCTGCCGCGCGACTGCGTGGTGCTGGAACCGCTGGACGTGCTGACGCCGCAGGCGGGTGACGTGGTGGTGACGGTGGGCGAGGGCACCATTTGCGGGTACCGCTTCTTTCCGCCCCATCTGATGCCGGTTTCGACCGATCCCGATTGCCACCCCACCGCCTTCGACCGTGCCCATGTGGCCGGAGTCGCCGTTCACGTTGTGCGAGCGCTTCGCATGTAAAAGCCGGTGGCGGACAGAGTCGCGGCGCGCGTTCCCATCCGCCGCGACTCGCAAAAACGGCCAGCTCTACTCCGTCCGTTTTGACTTGTGACGAATCTCGTCAGGCCACACCAAATATAGCGTGTTTTCAGGTCTTTGATCTGGTCTATGGCTAAGCCATAGGTTCATGTTTTGTTCTTGAAAGCTGCGTGTTCGCATCCCATATTCAGAGTCCGGTGAAGCGGTCCGAAGCACATGCTGCGAAGTCGCAGCAGAGGCCGTGCTTCGAAGCCGGGACGGCGGTCCGAAAGGACCCGGAATCGGGAAAAGCGGAACAGCATGGCGATCACTCAGGCACAGCGGGATTTGCGGGCGGGGCGGATCGGGTCGTCTGACGCGACGCGCGTGATGGCCGGCGACTGGCTGTCGCTGTGGCGCGAGAAGACCGGCCGGGTCGAGCCTGAGAATGTCGATATTGTCGCCGCCGTGCAGATCGGAATCGCGACTGAGCATCTGCACCCGCGCTTCGTCGCCCATGCCACCGGCCGCGCCTGCGTTGCGGCACCCGATACCTACCGACACGCCGAGCATGACTGGATGGTCGCCCATCCCGACTTCCTGACCGGCAGCGTGGCCGATGGCGCTCTCGACACCATCGTGGAGGCTAAGTTCAACAGCGGCTTCCAGAGCGATGCCGACCTCGCCCGCCGCTATCACTGGCAGGTCCAGCACCAGTTGGAGGTGGTCGGTCTGGACCGCGCGTTGCTGTCGATCCTGCGCCCCACCGGCCACAGCCTGGTGACGGTGGACCGGCGGCCGGACGATGTCGAGCGGCTGGTCGAGACGCTGGAAGCCTTCTGGTGGCACGTCGTCAACGACGTCGAGCCGTCGGACCCGCTGCCGATGGACGGCCCGTCCTATGAGAATGGCCGCGTCTTCGACATGGGCCGGCACAACCGCTTCCGCGCGCTGGCCGACCGGCTGGTTGCCAACCGGGCGGCGGCGCTGGAGGTGAAGGAGGCTGAGGCCGCCCTCAAAGCGCTGATGCCCGACGATGCCCGCATCGCTTTTGTCGCCACCGGTCAGGTCGACGGTCAAGCCAGTGACCGGGCCGGTGGCCTCTATCTCGCGCGTGACCGCGAGGGCCGGCTCAGCCTGCGCTATGGCGCACCGCCGCGCCGGGCCCTGGCCGACGCGCAATCCTGGGTGCCCTCCGCTGACCCGAACGGGGTGGAATTCAGCCTGGAAGCAGCGCTGACCGCCGGCTGGGGTGAGGGGAGAGCCGAAACGTTTGGACAAGAAGGACCCAAATCATGGGACGCATGAGCAAGACCGACCACCTCGTTGCCGATACCGAGACCCCTGAGTCGAGCGTTACCGAGTCCAATATGACCGAGTCCAGCGTGACGGAGACCGTTCCGGTCGACGCGAAATCCGGCGGCAGCCGCGGCTCGCAGGGGTCCAAGGGAGCCGCGGGTGCCGGCAGCCGGGCGGAAGAGCCGCAGCGCATCGACACCATGTTCCTGTGGAACCGGCTGAAGCGCACCGACCCGAAGGCGACCAAGCCCTTCACCCGGTCCGGCGGCTTCCGCGGCACGCAGATCGACCCGACCTGGCGCTTCCAGATGATGACGGAGGTGTTCGGCCCGATCGGCAAGGGCTGGGGTTACGAGCAGGTCGACTGGACCATCGCGGAACGGATGATCTTCATCTGCGCGCGCGTCTGGTACGTCGACCCGGAGACGAAGGAGAAGTGCTTCACCGGCCCGCAGTGGGGCGGGACCGAGATGGTCCGCCGCCGCAACGGCATGGAGATGCCGGACGACGAGTGCTTCAAGATGTCGATGACCGACGCGGTTGGCAAATGCCTGCTGCAAATCGGTCTGGCCGCTGACGTCTATATGGGCCAGTTCGACGACAGCAAGTACCGGGAGGAATCGGAGGCCTTCTATGCCGCCAAGTCCAATCCGGACCTGCAACCCGCTGCCGTCGAAGCCTTCGAGGCGGAGGTGAAGCGCCGGCTGGGGGCCTGCCTGGACCTCGATGACCTGGAAGAGGTCTGGCGGTCGGGCGTCGGCACCCGCCTGCGCGAGATCGGCGCCGTGGACCGCGCCGCCCAGCACCGCATCACCGGCCTGTTCGCCCAGAAGAAGGCCGAGATTATGAAGCGCGAGGAAGAGGACGGGCGGGAAGCCGCCTGACGGAACGTCATGACCCAGACCACTCCCAGGGCGACTCAGAGCACCGGCGACCGGTCGCCCAGCGGTCTTTTCCGCATGAGCGCCTGGGAAGGCGAGTTCGAACGTGCCAACGCGCAGCTGCCGCGCTGGTACTGGAATCGCGACCAGCGCCGCCGCCATTACGCCCGCTGGGTGGAGGCGGAGGCCGAAACGCTGGCGATGCGGCTGTCGGGACTGCTGCGGTCCGATACGCCTGCGGAAACTTCAGGTGCGGCCCGCGTCCTTGTCAACTCGTTGTCGCGTGACATCGACTGGGCTCGACGGTTGGAAGATTCTGATTCGGAAGACGGCAAGTTCGCTCGCGCCGCCTGACCGCAGGCGGCATCAAGGGAAGGATATCATCCCATGACGATAGAAGAGGTCCAGGCGCGTCTGCGCGCCGCTCAAGCCCATCTTGGGCGTGAGGGCCGCTTCGCCCTCACCCTCAGCCTGGACGGGCGCGAGGAATGCTACATCACCCATTGGTTCCGCCCCGAACCGCATGCCTTCGAGGATTGCCGTGCGGTCGGTTCCGGAACCCTCAGCGAATGCCTGGACGCGCTCGACCGCTATGTGGCGGTGAATCGTGTGCGCGACGAGGCGCCGATGCTGATGGCAGCCGAATGACATCCCCGTAACGGCCAAGCCATCGGCCTTCGTCCCCTCGTTCCCCCCGCGGACGAGGGGACTTTTTTGTCCGCCATTCGCGGGCTGTCGCGGTTGTGGTATCGTCGCCACCTTCGAGCGGAAGGGGAGCGAACATGGATCCCGCACTTGCCTTCGTCAGCATCGCCGGGGCCATTGCGGTCGGCGCCGCCAGTCCGGGGCCGAGCTTCGTGCTGGTCGCCCGCACCTCCATCGCCGTATCCCGCCGGGCCGGTCTGGCCACCGCCCTCGGCATGGGCATCGGCGGCGTGTTCTTCGCGTCCCTGGCGCTGCTTGGGCTGCATGCGTTGCTGTCGCAGGTCGGCTGGCTTTATGCGGTGCTGAAGCTGGTGGGCGGGGCCTATCTGCTTTACCTCGCGATCCGCATCTGGCGCGGAGCCGCGGAGCCTCTCGTGATGGCGGACGAGGGGCAGACCGCCCCCGCCGGGCTGATGCGGCCGATGCTGTTCGGGCTGTTGACGCAATTGAGCAACCCGAAGACGGCGCTGGTGTATGGCAGCATCTTCGCCGCGCTGATGCCGGCCTCACCGCCGGCCTGGCTGTTCGTCTTCCTGCCGCCGGCAATCTTCCTGATCGAAGCCGGCTGGTACGCCATCGTTGCCGCGGCATTCTCCGCCGGCCGGCCGCGTGCTGCCTACCTGCGGTCCAAGCGCTGGGTCGACCGGGTCGCCACCGCCGCCATCGGCGGACTGGGCGTCCGCTTGATGGCGGACGCTTTGCCCCCTCCCTGACCCTTACTTCTTCTTGCCCGACTGCCCCCGGGCGAACGCCTCGGCGAAGGCGCTGTTGACCGGCTCCGGCGCCTTGGCCGGCTTCGGCGCAGCCTTGGCCGCCGGTGCGGCCGGGCGGCGATCCTGCTGCTGCTGCAGCGGCCGGCCCGTTCCGCGTTCGTCGCGGCGCTGCTCTTCGCGGCGGGCCGGACGCGGCGCTTCCTCGCCCATGCGCATGGTCAGGGCGATGCGTTTGCGGGGAATGTCGACCTCCAGAACCTTCACCTTCACCACGTCGCCGGCCTTCACCACCGTGTGGGGGTCCTTGACGAAGCTGTTGGCGAGCTGTGAGATGTGCACCAGCCCGTCCTGGTGAACGCCGATGTCGACGAAGGCGCCGAAGGCGGTGACGTTGGTGACGACGCCTTCCAGCATCATGCCGGGCTGGAGATGCTTCAGCTCCTCGACGCCCTCCTTGAAGGTGGCGGTCTTGAACTCCGGACGGGGGTCGCGGCCGGGCTTCTCCAGCTCCTTGATGATGTCCTCGACGGTGGGGACGCCGAAGCGCTCGTCGGTGAACTCCTCGGCATTCAGCCCGCGCAGGAAGCGGGCATCGCCGATGACGCTGCCGAGATCGCGGCCGGTCGTCTTCACGATGCGCTGAACCACCGGATAGGCTTCCGGATGGACGGATGAGCCGTCGAGCGGATTCTCGCCGTCGCGGATGCGCAGGAAACCCGCGGCCTGTTCGAAGGTCTTCGGTCCCAGCCGCGCCACGTCCAGCAGCTGCTTGCGCGAACGGAAGGCGCCGTTGCGGTCGCGATGCTCGACGATGTTGCGGGCGATGGTCTCGTTCAGGCCCGACACGCGGGTCAGCAGTGGAATCGAGGCGGTGTTGAGGTCGACGCCGACGGCGTTCACGCAATCCTCGACAACCGCGTCCAGCGACCGCGCCAGTTTGCCGCCGGCCACGTCATGCTGGTACTGGCCGACGCCGATGGATTTCGGCTCGATCTTCACCAGCTCCGCCAGCGGATCCTGCAGGCGGCGGGCGATGGACACCGCACCGCGCAAGCTGACGTCCAGGGTGGGGAACTCGTGCGCCGCGGTTTCCGAGGCAGAGTACACCGACGCGCCGGCCTCGCTGACCACCAGCTTGGTCAGGGACAGCTCGGGGTGGCGCTTCATCAGGTCGGCGGCCAGCTTGTCGGTCTCGCGCGATGCGGTGCCGTTGCCGATGGAGATCAGTTCCGCCTTGTGCCGGGCGGCCAGCGCCGCCAGCACCGCCAGCAAGCCGTCCCAGTCGTTGCGCGGCGGGTGCGGATAGATGGTGGTCGTTTCCACCAGCTTGCCGGTGGCATCGACCACCGCCACCTTCACGCCGGTGCGGATTCCGGGGTCGAGCCCGATGGTGACGCGCTGACCGGCGGGGGCCGCCAGCAGCAGGTCGTGCAGGTTGCGGGCGAAGACGCGGATCGCCTCGTCCTCGGCGCGCTCGCGCAAGGATTCCATCAGATCGGTCTCGATGTGCGGGCCGATCTTCAGCTTCCAGGTCCAGCGCACCACGTCGGACAGCCACTTGTCGGCCGGGCGGCCCTGGTCGCGGATGCCGGTGTGGACGGCGATGGTGCCCTCCGCCGGGTGGGGCTGTCCTTCCTCGACGGCCAAGTCCAGGCGGATGTCGAGCACGCCCTGCGCCCGGCCGCGGAACAGCGCCAGCGCGCGGTGCGACGGCAGCTTCGACCAGTTCTCCGAGAAGTCGAAATAGTCGGAGAATTTGGCACCCTCCGCCTTCTTCTCCTCGATCGCCTTGGAGGTGACAACGCCCTTGTCGGCCATGGCGGTGCGCAGACGGCCGACCAGTTCGGCATCCTCGCCGAAGCGTTCGACCAGGATGTGGCGGGCGCCGTCCAGCGCCGCCTTGACGTCGGCGACGCCCCTGTCGGCGCTGACGAAGGCGGCGGCCTCCAAATCCGGCTGCTTCTTCGGATCGGCCAGCAGCGCGTCGGCCAGCGGCTCCAGCCCGGCCTCGCGGGCGATCTGGGCCTTGGTGCGGCGCTTCTGCTTGTAGGGGAGGTAGAGATCCTCAAGCCGGGTCTTGGTGTCGGCCTGTTTGATCTGGCGCTCCAGCTCCGGCGTCAGCTTGCCCTGTTCCTGGATGGTGGACAGGATGCTGGCGCGGCGGTCCTCCAACTCGCGCAGATAGCCCAGGCGCTCCTCCAGGGTGCGGAGCTGGGTGTCGTCCAGGCCGCCGGTCGCCTCCTTGCGGTAGCGCGCGATGAAGGGGACGGTCGATCCCTCGTCTAGCATGGCGATGGCGGAAGCGACCTGAGACTCGCGGACCGACAGTTCGTCGGCGATGCGCTGGCTGATGGACAGCATGAGGCAGGGATCCTGCGGACTGGTGACGAAACAACGGGCGTCTGTCATAGCGCGTCGGGGCCGGGTGACGCCACCCCAGCCTTTCGGCAGAGAGACAATGCATCGGGGCAGGGCAGGCCAACCGTCAGCGGGACCATACGGCGACGATCTTCGCAAATAAGTGGTAGGGGGCGATTTCTCCCCTCCATTCATCGGCCGTTAACCATATCGGCCTATATCTTTGCGTGCAACTTGGTTGCGTTTCCTCCCGAACCAACTTGAGGGGGCTTGGCGGCGATACCGCCAAGCCGCCTTTTCTTTTTTGGCCGCCCGATCCGTTTCCGGACAAAGGAAAAAAGGCCGGGACGGACATGCCGCCCCGGCCTGACCCCGGATGTGTCTGCCGCCGGTCGAAACCGAAAGGATCAGGGAAGGCGGCTTTCAGCCAAACGCAGGCGGCCTTCGGGGGAGAGACGGGACAGGGTATCGACGACGCGCGCCTCAATCTCGCTTCGCACGGCGGCGTCATTGGCATGGACGCTGTCGAACATGGCCTTGACGCCGGCCGCATCGAAGGGTTGGGCCATCAGGGCGGTGCGCAGGCGGGGGGTGAACTCCTCCCGGCTGACATGCATGCGGACGAACAGCGGGCGGGCGTCGTCCAGCGCCTTGCGCAGGACCGCGGCATCGGCCGGCGACAGGCGCCGCGCCGCGTCGTCGACGAAGCGTTCCAACGTCGAATCCGGTCCGCCGGGCGGCGGGGGTGGGCGGAAGCTGTGGGCGACGACGAAGCCGCCGGCAAGCATGTTGAGCGCAAGGGACCCGACCAGCAGGAACCAGGGCCAGCGGCGCCGGATCGACGGCGTCATCGCGTGTCTCCCAGATAGCTGACGATCATCACGCCGGACAGGCTGGGAGTGTTCGTCTTTTCGAAGGAAATCAGGCCCTGGCTGTAGCTGAGGAAGCCGACCAGCGCCATGCCGGCCAGGAATCCGGCCAGCGGGGCAGGGCGGAAGGGCGGCCGCGACAGGAACCACGGCACGAATTCGGGCACGATCCGCTGCGCCAGACAGTCGGCGATGCGGTCGAAGACCTCGGCCTCGCGCCGGGATGAGACCAGCGGGGTCGAGGCGGCGTCGAGCAGCGCGTCGGTGACGGCGGCATCGGCCAGCAGGTCGCGGGCTTCGGCGCTGTCGTCCAGAAGGGCCAGGGCATCGACCCGGGCGGCACGCGGCCAGCGGTCCAGATCGGCGCCATAGGCCTCGGCGTAGCGTTTGAACTCTTTGAGCGTCATGACCGTGCACCGTCCTTCTGACGGATCAGGGGTTGAAGCCGGGCCCGCACGACGCGGCGCGCCCGGACCAGCAGACTTTCCATAGCCGAAACAGACACCTGCAGTATTTCCGATGCTTCAGCGCACGTCATCTCCTCATGGTAGCAGAGGCTGAGCGCCGCCCGCTGCCGCTCGGGTAAAGCGGCGATTGCGGCATCCACCGCGGCGCCGATCCGGATGCCGTCGATCACCGTTTCGGCACTCCAGGCCGGGTCGACGATCTCGTCGGCGGCATCCAGGGGGGCAAAGCTGCGCCGCCGCTTATAGTCGATGGCACGGTTCACCACGATCCTGTACAGCCAGGTCGTGAAGCGGGTTCCGTCGCCGCGCCAGCGGTCGGCGTTGGCCCAGATCTGCAGGAAGGCGTCCTGCGCGACCTCTTCGGCGTCGGCGGCGTTCCCGACGACCCGTTGGGCCAAGGCGATGCTGCGTCGCAGATGCCGGCGCGTGAGCGTTCCAAACGCCTTGCGGTCACCGGCCGCGGCGTCCGCCATCAACGCCTCGTCCGTTACCGTCTCCTCGGTAGGCTTCACGCCGTCGTCCGCCCGCTCCCGGTTGCTGTCAGGCTTTTATACGCGGCCGGAGCCGGAAGTCCTGCGCGGCGGCAGGCAATTTTCCCCATAGGGGATTTCCCTGAGAAGAGGCCCTGCTCCAGTAATAAATTTCCATAAGATAACTTATGTGTTTTTTGTGCGCCGACCAAGCCGTGCTCTCCCGGCACGGTGCGTGGCCGACATCTTTGCCCGTCTGGCGGGAACCCGCTTAGGACATCGCGGGTTGTTCCAAGCATGACCGTGGCGTCACCGGAGGCCGGTGGCGCTGCCAACGAGGCGATTGAAGGACCACACCATGCTCAAGATTCTCGGCTGGGCCATCCTGATCATCTTCATCATCGGACTGCTGGTCGTCACCGGCATCCTGAAGCTGATCTTCTGAGTCCCTGCCCTGCCCCGCCTGTCTATTCCTCCGCCAGAGCTAGTGCGCGGCGCAGATGGGCGCGGCAGTCGGCGACCATTCGGCGGATCAGATCGTCGCAACTCGGGATGTCGTCGATCAGGCCGATTGCCATGCCGGCGGACACGATCCCGTCCTGAACATCGCCGGACTGCAAGGCCGCCCGGCCGCGCTGGCCGGCGACCAGCGGCCGAACCTCTTCGAACTGGGCGCCGCCCGGGCGCTTCTCCAGCGCCACGACCTCGTCGGATACCGCATTCCTGAAGACGCGGGCGGTGTTGCGCATGCTGCGCAGGATCAGGTTGGTGTCGCGTTCCCCGGCGGCGACCAGCGCCTGCTTGATGCCGTCATGCACCGGCGCCTCGCGCGTGCAAAGGAAGCGGGTGCCCATGTTGACGCCCTGGGCGCCCAGAGCCAGAGCGGCGGCCATACCGCGCCCGTCGGCGATGCCGCCCGACGCGATCACCGGTATGCGCAAGGCCTGCACCGCTGCCGGGATCAGAATCAGGCCCGGGATGTCGTCCTCTCCGGGATGGCCGGCGCATTCGAACCCGTCGATGCTGATGATGTCCACCCCGGCCCGTTCGGCGCTCAGCGCATGGCGGACGCTGGTGCATTTGTGCAGGATGCGGATCCCGTGGGCCTTCATCCGCTCCACGAAGGCGCGCGGGCTGTTGCCGGCCGTCTCGACGATGGTGATGCCGCTGTCGATGATGACGTCGAGATAACGTTCGTAGGGCGGTGGCTTCACCGCAGGCAGCATGGTCAGGTTCACGCCGAATGGCCGGTCCGTCATCGCGCGGCACCGCCCGATCTCATGCGCCAGATCCTCCGGCGTCGGCTGGGTCAGCGCGGTCAGGACGCCCAGGCCGCCGGCATTCGACACGGCTGCCGCCAGCTCCGCCAGCCCGACCCATTGCATCCCGCCCTGCACAATCGGGTAATCGATGCCGAGCAGGCGCGTTACCTCGGTTCTCATGGCGTCCCCTTCCCCATATCTGACCATTTGTCGCAGACAGTGATGGAACCCCTGCGGCATACTTGCTTATAAGCGATTCCAAACGCCAGCTTGGAATATGCTCTTCGGCGTATGATGAAAGAGCGGAACGTTGGAAAATCCAAGAACGCTCATACAACGTATCCTATGATAATGAAGTATAGCGTCTGACAGAATATCCTGTCGCTTCGCTCACCTCGAAGCGGTGCGCGCGGCGAAAACAGGGTTTTTAAGCCGCTGATTATGCTGAATACCGGCGAAAACCGGCGGGCGACATCAGCGGGTCCGATTTGAAGACGGCTCCGGCTCAAGAACGGACCGTCGAACTGTGACCGAGACGAGCAAAGGACGATTGTGACGCCTGCAACCGGACCGGAACCGTGGCCCCAGACCATGGCGGGCACGCTCGACCTCGACGCCTGCGCGCGCGAACCGATTCACCTTCCCGGCAGCATCCAGCCGCATGGTCATCTGCTGGCGGTGGAGGCGGACAGCCTGCGTCTGGTCTGCGCGAGCGCCGAGGCCGGAGCGGTGCTGAACCGTCCGCCCGCCGAAGCCTTCGGTCAGCCGGTCGACCGGCTGATCGACTGCGCGTCGATGGCGTCGCTGGTCCGTGGACTGCGCAACGCCCCGACGGAGCCGGTACAGCTCGAAATCCTCAGCCTGCGCGGCGGCGCCGACCATCAGGCCATTGCCCACCGCACGGGTGCCCTGGTGATCCTGGAACTGGAGGAGCTGCCCGCCACCGGTGCCGGCACGCTGGAGGCGCTTTACCCGCAGATGCGCGAAGGCATCCGCCGCATGCAGGCCGCCCATGACTTCGATGCCCTGCTGGCCAGCACGGCCGCGGAGGTACGTGCGCTGACCGGGTTCGACCGCGTGCTGGTCTACCGCTTCGACGAGCAATGGAACGGAACCGTCATCGCCGAGGACGGCAACGACCGCCTGCCCTCCTACCGCGGCCTGCGCTTTCCGGCCTCCGACATCCCGCAGCAGGCCCGGCGGCTCTATGCGCTGAACCGCCTGCGGCTGATCGCCGACGCCCGTTACCAGCCGGTTCCCCTTCTGTTGGCCAAGCGGGATGTGCCGGCGCTGGACCTCAGTTTTTCCGTGCTGCGCAGCGTCTCGCCGGTGCATCTCGAATATATGCGCAACATGGGCACACCGGCCTCCATGTCGATCTCCGTGATGGATGGCGACAGGCTGTGGGGTTTGATCTCCTGCCACCATGCGGAGCCGCGGCAGGTGTCCTTCGCGGTACGCACCGCCTGCGACCTGCTCGGGCAGGTGCTGTCCAGCCAGATGATCGCGCTGGAGCGGGCGCTGGATGCCGACCATCGCATCCGCTCCAAGAGCACGCAGGCCCGCCTGCTCGCCCATATGGCGGCGGCGGAGAGCTTCATCGACGGGCTGAGCGAGGACCGCGAGGATCCGCCGGGGCTGGTCAACGCCGATGGCGCCGCGATCCTGTTCGACGGCGACTGCCGGCTGATCGGCCGCACCCCGCCGCAGGAGGTGGTCGAGGCCATCGCCGCCGAACTGGCCGGTCAGGGCATCAAGGATCTGTTCGTCAGCCACCAGCTTCCGGCCGAGATGCCGGCCGCCGCCGGGATGGAGCGGACCGCAAGTGGCCTGCTGGCGATCTCCATCTCCCAGCTTCACCCCAGCTATCTTCTGTGGTTCCGGCCGGAGATCGTGCAGTCGATCGACTGGGCCGGCAATCCCAAGAAGCCGTTGGGTGCCAGCGGCGGGCTGTCTCCCCGTAGTTCCTTCGAAGCCTGGAAGGAGACAGTGCGCGGCCAGTCCCTGCCCTGGCGCCATGGCGAGATCGAGGCGGCCGGCGATTTCCGCAACGCCATCGTCGGCATCGTTCTGCGCAAGGCCGAGGAGATGGCCGCGCTGAACGAGGAGCTGCGCCGCAGCAACGGCGAGCTTGCCGCCTTTTCCTATTCGGTCTCGCACGACCTGCGGGCTCCGTTCCGGCACGTCTCCAGCTATGCCGAACTGCTGCGGTCCCGCGCGGGCGACAAGCTGAGCGAGCGGGAGCGCCATTATCTGGACAGCATCATCGAGGCGGCGAGTTCGGCCGGGCGGCTGGTCGATGGCTTGCTGCATTTCTCGCAGCTGGGCCGCGCCACGCTGGCGCGGGTGGAGGTCGATGTCGGCCAGCTGGTGGACGAGGTGCGCCATCTGCTGGAACCGGATTTGCAGGGCCGCAACGTTCGTTGGACCGTGCATCCGCTGCCCGGCGTGACCGGCGACCCGACCATGCTGCGGCTGGTGGTGCAGAATCTGCTGTCAAACGCCATCAAATACACCCGCGACCGAACCGATCCGGAGATCGAGATTGGCTGCCGGTCCAACGCCGAGGCACATGAGTTCTTCGTCCGCGACAATGGCCGTGGCTTCGATATGGCCTATGCCGGTAAGCTCTTCGGCGTATTCCAGCGCCTGCACCGCGAGGAAGAGTTCGAAGGCATCGGCATCGGGCTTGCCAATGTCCGCCGCATCGTGGAGCGCCATGGCGGGCGGGTCTGGGCGGAAGGCAGGCTGAATCACGGCGCGACCTTCCATTTCTCCCTCCCGCGGTCCGTCGCCGCCGAATCGAGGTAGCCCCATGGCCACGCTGAAACCGATCCTGCTGGTCGAGGACAACCCCAAGGATTTGGAGCTGACGCTGGAGGCGTTCGCCGAGGCGCAGCTTGCCAACGACATCGTCGTCGCCCGCGATGGGGCGGAGGCGCTGTCCTACCTGTTCCATGCGGATGGGGAGGCGGTGTCGAAGCCGACCGACCCGAAATATCCGGCCGTCATCATCCTCGACATCAAATTGCCGAAGGTGGACGGGATCGAGGTGTTGCAGCGGATCAAGGCGAACGAGAACACGCGCGCCATCCCCGTGGTCATGCTGACCTCCTCCAAGGAGGAGCAGGATAGTCCGCAGCTACCGCCTGGGGGTGAACGCCTTCGTGGTCAAGCCGGTCGGCTTCAAGGAGTTCTTCGACGCGATCCGCGACATCGGCAGCTTCTGGGCGATTTTGAACGAGCCGCCGCCCGGTTGTCATCCCCGCCGGCCACGCGGCACCTGATGGCTGACGTGATCGACACCGCCGCCGGCGATGCCGCGGGTCTGGGCCCGCCGGCGCCCTGCCGCGTCCTCCTGCTGGAGGACAGCGGCATCGACGCCGATCTGGTGCGCGAACATCTTCTGATGATCGACGACCATGCATTCGATGTGCAGCGCGTCGAGACGCGGCAGGCCTTCATCGAGGCGGTCACCGACGGCGGCCCCTTCGACCTGATCCTGTCCGACTTCGACCTGCCCGATTTCGACGGCATGTCGGCGCTTGCCATCGCACGCGACCGCCTGCCGCGGGTGCCCTTCATTTTCGTGTCCGGCATGCTGGGCGAGGAGAACGCCATCGAGGCGCTGAAGAAGGGCGCCACCGACTATGTCGTGAAGCTGCGGATGGAGCGGTTGCAGGTGGTGGTGCGCCGCGCCCTGATCGAGGCGCGCGACCGCAACGAACTGGCCGACAAGCGTGCCGCCTTGGCTGAAAGCGAGGCGCGGCTGCGCTTCGCGCTGGAGGCCGGGCGGCTGGGGTCCTGGGAACTGACGCTGGCGACCAACCGGCTGCGCGTCTCGTCGATCTGCGCCGCCAATCTGGGTCTGGTCGATCCGGCGGACATTTCGACCTATGAGCGGCTCGTGGAGCATGTCCATCCCGACGACCGCGAGCATCAGCAGGCCATGGTGCGGCAGGCGGTGAGCAGCGGGTCGCCGCTGGACATGGAATACCGCACGATCTGGCCCGACGGCAGCGTCCATTGGGTGCAGGTGCGTGGCCGCGCCGTCTATGACAAGGACGGCGCGCCGACCGGGATGGCCGGCGTTTCGCTGAACATCACCGACCGCAAGAAGACTGAGGAACGGCAGCTGTTGCTGCTGGAGGAGCTGAACCACCGGGTCAAGAACACGCTGGCGATGGTGCAGTCCATCGCCAAGCAGACCCTGCGCGCCGCCCCGTCGGTGGAGGCCTTCCCCGATGCCTTCCAGTCCCGTCTGCGCGCGCTGGCCCAGGCCCACGATCTGCTGACCCGCCGCCATTGGCAGGGCGCCTCGCTGAGCGAGATCGCCGCGCTGACGCTGGAGCCCCATGTCCATGCCGGCCGCGTCAAGGTTGGCGGTCCGCCGGTCAATCTGACCACCGGCGTGGCGGTATCACTGCACCTCGCCTTTCACGAGCTTGCCACCAACGCCGCGAAGTACGGCGCGTTGTCGGCGGAAAACGGCCGTGTCGACCTGGATTGGGAAATCGTCAAGCCGGGGCAAACGCTGGTGCGGGATGGCGTGAGCCAATCCAGTTCCGGTCAGGCCGGTTCCAGTTTGGCCAGTTCCGGCCGATCCGTCCGTGACGGTGCCGGCGCGCTGGTGTTGCGCTGGCGCGAGAGCGGCGGGCCGCCTGTGGCGCCGCCGACCCGGCGCGGCTTCGGTTCCCGCCTGATCGAGCGCGGTCTGGCGCATGAGTTGGAGGGCGATGTCGCCCTTGCTTTCGAAACCGCCGGCGTGCGATGCCGGCTTGTCATTCCTCTGTCTTCGCGAGTGAGCCCACAGTGACCGACGCGAATCTGTCGAACCTGACCGTCCTGATCGTCGAAGACGAACCGCTGATCGCCATGAGCCTGGAGGATGCCCTGATCGACCAGGGTGTTGCCTGTCTCGGCCCGGCGGGTTCGGTGTCCGCGGCGTTGGAAATGATCGAAGCGGGCGGATTCGACATCGCGCTGCTTGACGTCAATCTGCGTGGCGAACGGGTGGACGCGGTGGCCGACCGGCTGGCCGGCGCCGGCATCCCCTTCATCTTCACCACCGGCCATGGCGCCGAGGGCCTGCCCGATGCCCACCGCACCCGGCCGGTGATCGGCAAGCCGTTCCGCGACATCGACATCACCGACGCCCTCGCCCGCCACCGGCCGCGTTGACCCTCTGTCCCGCCGGTTCCGCCGCCGGCACCGGCGGGACCGGCCCACATCCGCATCGACATTGGACCGACCCCGGTCCAGCCGCAGCCCTGCGTGCTGGTTCCGGCATGCTGCCTGCTGCCCCCCCGGCCTTCCGCTTTCCGTTTCTCACGCGGCGCGACAACCTGTCGCGGCTGACAATCAGCCGCTTTGACAATGGCCGTCTAACTTGTATACTAGTATGCACAGAGCGGCGCTTCATCTGCCGCTTTCAACGAGATTGACGGCCGCTGAAACATGCCCGATGGCGAAGGGGCGCGGCGGCGACGGGATGAAATTCGCAGGAGTGTCTTCCATGAACATCAAATCCCGGATCGACCGCATCCCCGGCGGGATGATGATCGTCCCCCTGTTTCTTGGCGCCTGCCTGAACACGCTGGCTCCCAATACGGGGAAATTCTTCGGCTCCTTCACCAATGGCCTGATCACCGGCACATTGCCGATCCTGTCGGTGTGGTTCTTCTGCATCGGCGCCAGCATCAGCTTGAAGGCCACCCCCCTGGTCCTGCGCAAGAGCGGCGTGCTGGTTTCGGTCAAGATTCTCACCGCGGCGATGGCGGGCGTCATCGCCTCCTGGTTGATCCCGGCGGAGGGCATCACCTCGGGCTTCTTCTCCGGCCTGTCGGTGCTGGCGATCATCGCGGTGATGAACGACACCAACGGCGGCATGTACATGGCGCTGATGCAGCAGTACGGCACCAAGGAGGAAGCCGGCGCCTTCTGCCTGATGTGCCTGGAATCCGGCCCCTTCATGACCATGGTCACGCTGGGCATCGCCGGTCTGGCCGCCTTCCCCTGGCAGACGATGGTCGGCGCCCTGCTGCCCTTCCTGATCGGCTTCGCGCTGGGCAACCTCGACAAGGACCTGCGGGCCTTCTTCACCCAGGGCGTTTCGGTGATGGTTCCCTTCTTCGCCTTCGCGCTTGGCAACAACCTGAACTTCTCGACCATCCTCAACACCGGCCTGCTGGGCATCGTGCTGGGGCTGGGCGTCATCGCCGTCACCGGCTTCATGCTGGTGCTGGCCGACATCCTGCTGGCGAAGGGCAACGGCACGGCCGGCATCGGCGCCGCCTCCACCGCCGGGGCCGCGGTGACGGTGCCGCCGATCATCGCTTCCATCGAGCCGACCTTTGCGCCGGTCGCTCCGTCCGCCACGGCGCTGATCGCCACCAGCGTCGTCGTCACCGCCCTGCTGACGCCACCGCTGACCGCCTGGTGGGCGCGCCGGTTCGGCGTGCTGTCGCCCCGCTATCGGGCGGCCGAGGCGGCGAGGCTGGCCCAGCCGGTGGGGATCGCCCCGGCCGAATAAGGGCGTGGGGTGTAGAAAAGGCCGCCGGCGGGTTTCCCTGCCGGCGGCCTTTTCCGTTACTGCTTCTGGGCCGGTGCGGCGTTGTGGCTATGGCCGGCGCCGGCAGCCCCCATGCTGTGGCCTTCGGCCGGCGCCGCGGCCTGCCCGGCCGCCTCAATGGCGATCTCGACCTCGACGTTACCGGCCTTCTCGAAGCGCAGGGTCATCGGGATGTGGGCGCCCTTCACCAGCGGCTGCTTGAGGCCGAGCAGCATGATGTGCAGCCCGCCCGGCGCCAGCTTCACCGCCTCGCCCGCCGGAACCGGGATGCCGCCGGCGACTTCGCGCATCTTCATCACGCCATTCTCGTTCAGATGGGTGTGCAGTTCGGCCTTCTCCGCCGCGGGGGTGGAGGCGCCGACCAGACGATCTTCCGTCGTTCCGGTGTTGGTCAGCGACAGATAGGCGCCGCCATTCGGCGCGGACGGCGCGGTGGCGCGGGCCCAGGGGTGGCCGATCTCGATTGCACCGGCCTTGAAGCCGTGGGCAAGGGCGGTGCCGGCACCGAACAGGGCGATGGCTGCGGCGATGCCGAGAATGCGCTTCATGGACTCTTCTCCTGGAATGCGGATGTGAATGGCAGGGGGATGGCCGCCACGGCGGATGACGCCGCGGGGCTCGGGAAACGGGGCGTGCGCCGGGGCACGCTGTGTCTTGGATCGCTGCGGTGACCGAGATGCGGTAATCCGCCCAGGGATCGGGCGTGACGGCCGGCAGCGGCGACGATTCGAAGCGGGAGGAAAATCAGGCGAGCGGTGGGGGAGCCCGCGCCTGGAGGGTCGACAGGAACCAGCCGGCGGCGACATGCTCGGCCTGCAGCAGGCGGGTGTCGCGGTTCATGGCAAGAGCGGGGCCGACCGCCAGCAGCGGCGGCGGCAAGGCCAGCCCGGTCACCAGCGGGCAGAGCGGGCAATGGCCGGTTCCGGACGGTCCTTGGTCCGGCGACTTCCCATGATCGCCGTCATGGGGGACCGCGAAATCGGCCGCAGCGGCCTGGATGGTGGTCAGGCCGCCGGAAGAGCAGATCGCCAGGGACACGGTCTCCCCGGCCTCGGCGATCCCGCTGCTCATCAGGGGCATCCAGCCCCAGGCGATGACTTGCAGCAAAAGGGCAGCCATCCCGGCCACAAGGCCGAGCCGCCGCACCCGCCGCACTGTCATCCGACCGAAAGCCATCCGGCTTTGACGCCCTCTGCAAACGCCGGGCGTTCCCGGCAAGGATGCGGCCACGATAGCGCAGCGTTCGTGAACGGACGAGCGGCAAATGGACCCACAGGCCGCGCAGGGTCGGCCCGTTGCCTCAGGCCAGCAGGCGGAAAGCCGGCTCCGGCCGGGACAGCAGGTCGCGGCGCAGCGCCTCGATGGTGGCGTCGTCGCGGGCGGCGCGGGGAACGGCCACCGGCACCTCCGCCACCACCCGGCCGGGGGAAGGCGCCAACAGGAGAAGCCGGTCGGCCAAGGCCAGAGCCTCGCGCAGATTGTGGGTGACCAGCAGGACGGTGGTCGGCCGCTTGTCCAGCAAGTCCGACAGCTGCCCGCGCAGCCGCAGCGCCGTCGGCTCGTCCAGCGATACGAAGGGCTCGTCCATCAGCAGCAGGTCCGGCTCCACCACGAAGGCGCGGGCGAGCGCCACCCGCCGCGCCATCCCCAGCGACAGCTGGGTCGGGAAGCGGTCGGCGAAGGGCGACAGCTCCAGCGCCTCCAGCATGGCGTCGACCGCCGGCCCGCGCCGCTGTGCCCGCGGCAGGACCAGCGCCAGATTCTGCCGCACCGTGCGCCAGGGCAGCAGGCGCGGCTCCTGGAAGACGTAGCCGAGGCGGGCCGGTCCGCCGTCCGGCCGCGGTCCGACCTCCACCCTGCCGTCGAAGGCGCGGTCCAGCCCGGCGACGATGCCGAGCGCCGTCGTCTTGCCGCAGCCGCTGGGGCCGACCAGCGCCACGACCTCCCCCGCCGCGGCCGACAGGGTCAGGCCGCGCACCGCCTCCACCGCGCCGAAACGCTTGGAGCGGATCTCAAGCGTCAGCGGGCATCCGCCGCCAACGCTGGCAATGCCGCTCGGCCGGCTGGAGGACGCCGTATTCCAGAAGCTGGACCACGGCCACGAACGCGATGGTGTAAGCCAGGATTCCTGCGACATCGAACGTCTGGAAAAGGAGGTTGATCTGGAATCCGACACCGTCGCTGCGGCCCAGCAGTTCGACCACCAGCACGATCTTCCAGATCAGCGCGAGGCCGGACCGCGCAGCCGCGGCGATGGTGGGGGTGAGTTGCGGCAGCAGCACATGGCGAAGCCGGTCCGCGGGTGACAGGCGGTAGACGCGGGCCATGTCGACCAGCCCCTCGTCGATGGCGCGGGCACCGGCCCGCACCAGCACCACCGTGTTGGGAATCTTGTTGATGGCGACGGCGCCGATGGCCGCCGCCTCGGTCAGGCCGAACCAGACATAGGCCAGCACGATGACCACCAGCGCCGGCAGGTTCAGGAAGAAGACCAACCAAGGGCCGAACAGCCGGTCGAGGAATGGCGAGCGCCCCATCGGCAGGCCGATGCCGACGCCGATGGACATGGCGAGCGCGAAGGCCGCCAGCACGCGCAGCAACGTGACGCCCATATGATGGAACAGCGCCCCGCTCTCCGCCTCGCGCAGCAGGGCGTGGGCCACCACCGGCGGTCCCGGCAGCAGGCGCCCGCCGACGATCATGGCCGCGGCCTGCCACAGCGCCAGCAGCAGCAGGATCGACACCACTGGCATCAGGGCAGGCATCAGGGCGCGGCGCACCGGCTACGCCCCGCCGGTCCAGAAGGTGCCGGGCGCGATGGCGGGTGCGTCGCCGACCAGTTCCCGTCCGCCCAGCCTTGCCATCAGCGCGTAGAGTTTCGCGGCCCCTGCCCGCTCCTCCTCCGTCCAGCGGCGCGGGATGCCGTCGCGGTAGCGGTCGCGCAGCGTGCGGAAGGTGGTGTCGTCCTCCGCCTGCATCAGCGGGGCAAGCCGCTCCCAGGCGGCGTCGGACTGCGCCAGCAGGGTCTTC
The DNA here is from genome assembly GCF_042604635.1 of Azospirillum sp. A26. Classification (NCBI taxonomy): domain Bacteria; kingdom Pseudomonadati; phylum Pseudomonadota; class Alphaproteobacteria; order Rhodospirillales; family Azospirillaceae; genus Azospirillum; species Azospirillum sp. A26. The sequence continues at coordinate 1,177,883 of NZ_CP170473.1, forward strand.
GCCTGACCGGTGGCGGCCTGGAAGCCGGCAAGGGCGGCCGGGTTGGCGCGCGCCCACTCCTCATGGAAGACGTAGCCGATGGACGGCACCGTCGCCGGCTGGCCCAACGCCTCCAGCATGTCGGCCACGGTCATCGACACCCGCATGCCCTTCGCCTCCAGCCGGGCGGCGAAGGGCCAATAGGTCAGCACGGCATCGAAGTCACCGTCGGCGACCTTGCTGTTCAGCAGGGGCGGGGCGGCGAAGAAGGGCTGCGCATCGCGGTCGAGCGACAGCCCGTGCCGGTCGGCCGCCACCGCCTTGAGCAGAAGCCAGCTTTTGTCGAGCGGACTGCCGGCGACGCCGATGCGCTTGCCCCGCAGGTCGCCGACCCCGGCGATCTTCGACCCGGCGGGAACCACCAGCGCGCCGACGGCGGTCGAATAGGGGATGAAGCACAGAGCCTCCCCCTTGCTGCGCATCCGCGACACCCACAGCCAGTCGGAAACGATGATCTCCACGGCACCGGCCTGGAGCGCCACCTGGGTGGCGGGGTTGCCGGCCAGCTCGACCAGTTGCAGGTCGATCCCGGCCTGCCTGTCGAAACCATTGGCGCGGACGGTGTCGAGTTCCCAGCTGACCGTGCCGAATTTCAGCACCCCGGCGCGGACGGCCGGACGGCTGGCGGCGGACTGGAGGCCGCGGCGGTCCGGACCATCGCCGACGCCAGAAGCGCGCCGGCCGCCAGCAAGGTCGCCCGTCTGCTACAGCCTGCCGCCATGGTCCCCGTCCGCTCATTCTTTGGACTGCCAGCTTACGAGGACTGTAGATGGTTCGTATATTCAACGATAGGAGGATAAGGGGGGTAACGCCGGCCGGAGGGCCGGTGGCGTCACAGCCCGAGATAGGCCTGTTTCACCGCCGGGTCGGCCAGCAGCGCCTCGCCCGTCCCCGACAGGACGACGCGGCCATTCTCCAGCACGTAAGCCGTCTGGGCGATGCGCAGGGAGGCCGCGACATTCTGTTCGACCAGAATGATCGTCATGCCCTCGGCGGCCAGCGAGCGGATGATGCGGAACAGCTCCTGCACCAGGGCGGGCGACAGGCCGAGCGAGGGCTCGTCGAACATGATCAGCTCCGGCTTGCCCATCAGGCAGCGGCCGATGGCCAGCATCTGCTGCTCGCCGCCGGACAGGGTGCCGGCCGCCTGATCCAGCCTTTCGCGCAGGCGCGGGAACAGGTCGAGCACGCGGTCGTAGGTCTGGCGTGCACCGGCGCGGGCGCGCGGGATGACGGCGCCCATCTCCAGATTCTCGCGCACGCTCAGCGTCGGGAAATTTGCCGCCCCTCCGCCACCTGCCCGACGCCGAGGTCGCAGACGACATGGCTGGGCAGGCCGGCAATCTCGCGGTCCTTGAAGCGGATGCTGCCGCGTGCCGGCTTCAGGATTCCGGCGATGGCCCGGATCAGCGAGGTTTTGCCCGCCCCGTTGGCGCCGACGATGGCGGTGGTCTGCCCTGCCGCCACCTGCAACGTGACGCCGTCGAGCGCCTGGGCGTCACCATAGTACAGGTCGAGATCGGATACGGTCAGCATGGCGGCGGGGGTCCGGACAGGCGCGAAGTTGCGCCCTCTATAGCGCGATCATTTCAGGAAGAATACCGCGCTCATCACCAGCCCGACGGCGATGATGCCGGCGCGCAGCACGGGTTTCGGAATCCGGCGGCCGAGACGGGCGCCGACATAGCCGCCGGCGACCGCCGCGACCGTCATCAGCAGTGCCTTCTGCCATTCGACCGCGCCGCCGGTGGCGTAGGCCACCACGGCGATGGCGGTCAGCACCGCCGAGAACAGGTTCTTCAGCCCGTTCATGGCGTTCAGGTCGGTCATGCCGAACAGGCTCAGCTGCGCCAGCAGGAGGATGCCGAGCCCGCCGTTGAAATAGCCGCCATAGACCGAGACGGCGAACAGCGTGCCCAGCATCGCCCCGTTGCCGTGCAGTCCCAGGCTGCGCAGGCGCTGCGCCAGCATGGCGCCGAAGGCGAACAGGCCGGTCGCCAGCAGCAGCAGCCACGGCACGATGCCGCGGAACACCGAATCCGGCGTAACCAGCAACAGCCCGGCCCCGGCCAGACCGCCGACCAGACTGACCGCCGACAGCAGCGGCAGGCTGAGCGTGCCGACAGGGGTCAGGTCCTGGCGATAGCCGTAGACCCCGCTGGCATAGCCGGGCAGCAGGGCGACCGTGCCGGTGGCGTTGGCGGCGACCGGCGGCACCCCGGCATAGATAAGGGCCGGCAGGGTCAGGAAACTGCCCCCGCCGGCAACGGCGTTCATCGCCCCGGCGAAAAATGCCGCAGCCAGTAAAATCAATTCGATCATGATATTACGAGCGGTTCCTCAACTCCCGGCGAATGATCTTGCCGGTGGTGGTCATGGGAAGGCTGTCCATGAATTCGATGGCACGCGGATATTCGTGGGCCGCCAGCCGGGTCTTCACATGCTCCTGGATGGAGGTGACCAGCGCATCGTCCGGCGTCACGCCCTCCTGCAGGACGACGAAGGCCTTGACGATCTCCGTGCGCAGCGGATCGGGCACGCCGACCACCGCCGCCATGCGGACGGCGGGGTGGCCGATCAGGCAATCCTCGATCTCGCCGGGGCCGATGCGGTAGCCGGCCGAGGTGATGACGTCGTCGTCTCGTCCGACGAAGCGGATGTAGCCGTCCTCGTCCAACTCGCCCTGGTCGCCGGTGACCAGCCAGTTGCCGATGAACTTCGCCGCGGTGGCATCGGGGTTGTTCCAATAGCCGAGGAACATCACCGGATCTGGCCGGTGCACCGCGATCAGGCCGAGCTGCCCCGGCGCCAACCGGTTGCCCTCCCCGTCGATCACCGCCACATCATGGCCGGGAACCGGGCGGCCCATGATGCCGGGCTTCGGCGCCATCAGCGTTGCGGCCGAGGAGACGATCATGTTGCATTCGGTCTGGCCGTAGAACTCGTTGATCGTCACGCCGAAGGTCTCGCGCCCCCAGTCGAGCAGCCCGCCGCCCAGCGTCTCGCCGCCGCTGGCGACCGATCGCATGTCGATGGCGTGGCGCGCCCGCGGGTTCTTCACCGCCCGCATCATCTTCAGCGCGGTCGGCGGCAGGAAGGCGTTGCGCACCTTGAACTCGGCCAGCAGGGCGAAGGCGGCCTCGGCGTCGAACTTCTCGAAGCGGTGGGACACCACCGTCACGCCATGGTGCCAGGCCGGCAGCAGCACGTCGAGCAGCCCGCCGATCCACGCCCAGTCGGCCGGCGTCCAGATGCGGTCGTCCGGCTGCGGGAACAGGTCGTGCGACATCTCCACGCCCGGCAGATGGCCCAGCAGAACCCGGTGGGCATGCAACGCCCCCTTCGGCTGGCCGGTGGTGCCGGAGGTGTAGATGATCAGCGCCGGGTCGTCCGGGCCGGTGTCGGCCGGGGTGAAGCTGTCGGAGGCCGCGTCGCACAGCCCGTGCCAGTCGAGGCAGCCCGGCCCCGAGCCGTCGATGCGGAAGACGGCGCGCAGGTCCGGCAAACGGTCGCGGATCTGGGCGATCTTGGCGGCGCCAACGGCGTCGGTGACCACGGCGCGGGCGCCGCAATTGGCCAGCCGGTATTCCAGCGCCTCCACCCCGAACAGCGAGAACAGCGGAACGGCGATGCCGCCCAACTTGTAGACGGCGACGTGGCTGATGGCGGTTTCCGGCGCCTGGGGCAGCAGGATGCCGACCCGGTCGCCGCGCGCCACGCCCTGCGCCGCCAATGCGTTGGCGAAGCGGTTGGACAGGGCGCGGATGTCGGAGAAGCGGTATTCCTCGACCCCGCCGTCGCGCCGCTTGTTGATCAGGGCGATGCGGTCCGGCTCCGCCTCCGCCCAGCGGTCGCAGACGTCGACGCCGATGTTGTAACGGTCGGGCACGCGCCAGGCGAAGGCGCGGGATACCCCGTCCCAGCTGTCCGCGTTGGGCAGCATGTTCGTTCCCTCCCAAGGGCTTGTCGTCGATTCCTTTGTGGAACCGTTGGGTCGATCATAGGAGCAACCGAGGCACCGCGTCACGCATCGGGAATAAGATGCGGGTCAGCCATGTTGATGGCGTCAGGAACGGACGGTTTCGTGCCGATCCCAACAGGACCCAACTGGACGAGAGCCACCATGAAAGCCAGCCCCTTCCTCGCCGCCGCGCTGTCCGCCAGCCTGCTCGCTGCCCCGCTTGCCGGCTGCGCCCAGCCCGGCTACGGCGATTCCTATGGCGGCGTCAGCGCCAACAAGCAAACGGCCGGCACCGTGCTGGGCGGCGTGGTCGGCGGTCTGGCAGGCTCGCGCTTCGGCGGCGGCAGCGGCAAGCTGGTGGCGGTGGGCGTCGGCACGCTGCTGGGTGCGGCGCTCGGCAATGCGGCCGGCGCCTCGCTCGACCGTGCCGACCAGAATTATGCCCAGCAGGCCGCGGTCAACGCCTACAGCGCGCCGACCGGCAGCACCGTGCGCTGGAACAACCCGGAGACCGGCAATTACGGCACCTATACCCCGGTGCGCGAGGGGACCGGGCCGCAGGGTCAGCTCTGCCGTGAATACCAGACGACCATCGTCGTCCAGGGCCGCACCCAGCAGGGCTTCGGCACCGCCTGCCAGCAGGCGGACGGCACCTGGCGGGTGGTCAGCTGACCCAAGCAACCGGCGGTAGAACCTCAGGCGAGCGCCGTCCGACGCCGGGCGGCGCTGCCCGATCTGGGGGCGGGGCCGGTGAGGGCGCAGGCGATGCGCACCGCTCCCTTCCCATCCAGCGGCAGTGAAGCGGCGGCATCCTGCATCCGCTGCCGCTGTCCTGCATCGGCCCATAGAGCGAGCGCTCGCTCGGCGATGATCCCAGCCGCCTCGGCCGGGGGGCGGCCACGGGCGTCCACGGCACTGCTCCAGCCGAGTTCCGCGGCATCGCTGCTTGCCATCGCCTGATTGTCGGCGGTGACCACCAGCAGGGTCGGCACCGCCAGGGCAGCCAACTCGCCCATGGTGCCGCCGCCGGCCGACACGGCCAGCCCGCTCTCCGCCATCAGCGCGCCCATGCGCGGGCAGTCGATCTCCACGGCGAGCCCATCGCCGGCAAGCCCTGCCACCTCCGCCGCGCGCGGGTTGCTGCCGCCGACGACGGCGACGATCCGGCAGCCGTCGGGCCGCCGCTTCGCCAACGCCTCCAGAACCGGGCCGGTCAATCCCAGCGGATCGGAGCCGCCGAAGGTCACCAGCAGCACCGAGCGTTCGGCGATGCCGAGCCGTTGCGTCTGTGCCGCCAGCCGCACCTCCCGCCGCAGCGGGGCATAGCCGGGGCCGAGCAGCAGGACGGCGCCGGGCGCCATCGCGTCATAGGGAAGGGCGGAGGCCTGCGGTGCCGCATTGACGACGAGGTCGGCGTGCAGCGGCGTGCCGTCGCCCAGATCGTCCCAGGCCAGCACCCGTGCGCCCGCCGCCTGAAGCCCGGCGCGGTAGGCCTCGCCGAAGCGGTAGCCATCGAGCATCACCGCACTGCCATGCTCCCGCCGCAGCAGCGAGCGGGTGGCGGCCAGATCCGCCGCCTCCCCCACCGGGCCGGCGATGGAGACATGGCGGAAGCCGTCGGAGGTCAGGCGGCGGTCGATGGCGGGGGTGGATTCCACGGCGGCGAACAGCGCCTCGTGCCCCTGGTCGCGCAGCGCCTCCGCCACGGCGAGACAGCGCATGACATGGCCGGTGCCGATGGTCGGCGAGGCGTCGGCACGGATGAGGATGACGGCCATGGCGCGGGTCCGTAAGAGACGGCGTGGCTGTCCTACCACGGCACGCGGGATCGGGATGGCCAGCATCTTGGCGCGGCACTTTGCGCCTGTCCAGCGACAGACCGGGGGCGTGCGGGGGTAAATTGCGGCCCTCGGGAGGGCGTGCCGGGAGTCCCGCTTCAGGACTCCCGGCCGGCAATGACGCTGGCGGCGGTGGCAAGGCTTTCCGGCGTGCCGATGTCGAGGAAGCGGGCCTTGGCGACATGGGCATTCAGCGTGCCGGCCGGCAGCTTTTCAAGCACGTCGCGTTCCAGCGACACCGCACCCGACGCGACGAAGCGGTCGAGGAAGGCGGCGGAGAACAGATAGACCCCGGCATTGATGGTGCCCGCCCCCGGCGCCTTGTCCAGGAAGCGGCGGACGCGGCTGTCGGGACCGATCTCCACCCGCACGAAGCGGGACGCGTCCTCCACCGTCACGCAGAGCACCGACGCCTCCGCCCCCGACAGCCGGTGCGAGGCGATGAAGGCGCGCAGGTCGGCGTCGAGGAAGGTGTCGCCGTTCACCACCAGGATGGTGCTGCTGCGCAACTCCTTGCGGACATAGCCGAGCGCGCCTGCGGTGCCGAGCGGGCGCGGTTCGATCTGGCAGACCACGTCGATGGTGCCGGCCGAATCCCCGCGGGCGAGCCATGCCGTCACCCGGTCGGCCAGATGGCCCAGGCACAGCACCACGCGGCGCGACCCGTAGGTGGACAGATAATCGAGCAGGTGACCGAGGAAGGCGCGGCCCGCAATCGGGGCCAGGACCTTCGGCGTGTCACCCAAAACGCCCCGGATGCGCGTGCCGAGCCCGCCGGCGAGCACCGCGACGTCTATGTTGGCAAGAGCGTCCTCAGACCGCACCGACCGTCCTTTCGCTGAAGTCCCGCTGTCGTCACTCGGCTTGCCGAAGCAGCTTACGACGGAGCGGGCGCCGGGTCATCCACCCTGCGCGGGACCCGGCGGCCATAGTCGATAATGGGCGCGCTCGGGAATCGCAATGCGGAATTACGCCGACTCATCCACTCTCCGAGGGTCACCCCGACCGGGAGCGGCCGTCAGCCAGTCGGCGCAGGCGCTGCGCGACGGCCGCAAGAGCGGCGTCATGATCGCCGGACCGGCCGATCAGCGACATCGTCGGGAACCAGGGCCGCACCGCCGTTCCCAGGGTCGACCAGTCCCCGGCCCCGGCGATCCGCCAGACCGGCACGCCGAGTGCCGCGGCCAGTTCCCCCACCGCGGTCGGCGCGGATATGACCAAATCCAGGCCGGACATGAGCGCCGCCACCCCGTCCAGATCGTTGCGCTGGTCCAGATCGGGCCAGTGATGCAGGACGGTGCCGAAACGGTGAAGGGCCTCCTCCCGCTCCGCGTCGTGACCGTCATATTGCAGGCTGACGAAGGCGATGCCGGGGACGCCGAAGACCGGTGACCATTGTGTGATCCGGCTGTAGGCGCCGGCCCGGTCCGCCGTCATCCGGCTGCTGCGCCAGCAGATGCCGACCCGCAAGCCAGGGCCGAGCGTCGCCAGCCTCTCGCGCCAGCCTACCGCCAGCCCGGGGTCGGCGGCGAGCAGCGGGCTGGTTGCGCGGAACCGCCGCAAATCCGGCCGCAGCCGTGCCGCGACGCTGCCCAGCGGCGCGTGGCAATCGGCATCCCGCGAATCCGCGCCGGGTGCCCGGACTTCCGCCGCCGGCAGGGCGCGGGCGAAGAGCCCGGCAAGGCGCGGGTCGCATTCGACGATGACCTTTCCGGCCTGAGCGAGCAGATCGGGCAGTGCGGTGCCGAACAGGATCTCGTCACCCAGCCCCTGCTCTGCCCACACCAGGATGCGGCGGCCGGTCAGCGGCTCTCCCTGCCATTCGGGGATGTCGAGGCGGCGGGACACGGCGTCGCCGGTGGCGAAGCGGTGGGCGTAGTCGGCCCAGCCGCCGTCGAGATCGCCGTCGGCCAGCCGCAGCAGGGCCCGGTTCATCCGCGCCTCGGCCCGGCCGGGGGCCAGCCTCAGTGTGCGGTCGGCAAACAGGGCGGCGAGCCGGCGCTCTCCCCGCATCAGCAGCGTGTGGCCGTGATTGACCAGCACATCCGGCAGGTCGGGCGCGAGCGCCATGGCGTGGCGGTGGGCGTGCAGCGCGTCGTCCCAGCGCCCGAGCCCGGCCAACGCCATGCCCAGGTTCGACCAGCCCTTGGGCGATGCCGGGACGAGGCGCAGCGACCGGCGGGCATGGCGGGCGGCCTCGGCGAAGCGCCCCAACCCCTTTGCAGCCGCGCCGGCCGTGGTCAGCACCCCGGCGAGGGCCGGCGCCAGGGCCGCCGCGCGGGTGCAGGCGTTTGCCGCCTCGGCGAAGCGGCGGGCGGCGAGCAGCGCTGCGGCGAGGTTGCCCCAGCTTTCCGCCTGCATCGGGCGCAGCCGGGCGGTGCGGCGGTGCAGCGTGGCGGCCTCGGGAACGGCGGCATCGGCCTGGAGCGCCACGCCGAGATTGCCCAGCGCTTCGGCAAAGGCCGGGTTCAGCGCTATCGCAAGCCGGTGCCAGTGGATGGCTGCCTTGACCCGGCCGAGCCGAAGCAGGGTCAGGCCGCCGTTGCTCCAGGCGGCCGGCTGGGTCGGAACCGATGCGACGGCTTGCCGGTGCAGCGCTTCGGCCTCTGCGAACCGGCCTTGCCGGTGCAGAGCGACCGCCTGCGCCGCCAGCCTCTCGCCATCCGGGATACTCTTCCTCTCCACGGGGGGAGAGAATATCTGTTGTGGAGAGAGGGAGCGCAGCGCACGCGCCATGTCAGCCATCGTCGCCGCCAGCGGCTCGCCGGGGCGGGGCTGGAACAGCCGCATCGACGGATACCAGGGGCGCACGCCGGCTCCCAGCTGCGTCCAGTCGCGGGTGCCGAAGCGCCAGACCGGAGTGCCCAGCGCACCGGCCAGTTCGCCGATCGACATGGCAGGCGAGATGACGAGATCCAATCCGGCGATCAGGGCGGCGACGCCGTCGAAATCGTCCTTGCGGTCGAGGTCGTCCCAACGGTGCAGGCGGATGCCGAAGCGCTTCTCGGCCTGCCGGACCTCCGCCTCCACCTCGCCATATTGCAGCAGCACCCAGTGGATGCCGGGCAGCGCGAACAGCGGCGCCCAGGCGTCCAGCGGCAGATAGGCGGCGCTGCGTTCGGAGGTCATCATCTGGCTGCGCCAGCCGATGCCGATGCGCAGCCCCGGACCGATGGCCGCCAGCCGCTCGCGCCACCGCTCCACCAGCCCGGCATCGGGCACCAGCCAGGATGGCCGTGCCGGGAAGTCGGCCAGCCGGCGGCGGAGGACGCGGGCCAAGGATCCCATCGGTACGTGGCGGTCATAGTCCGGGATCGCCATCGCCTCGCGCCCCTGCCCGTCCAGCGCCTCCGCCCGCACCCTCATGGTTGGGAAAGAGCGGGCGAACAGCGGGACCAGACGGCGGTCGATCTCCAGAATGGTAGAAATCGCCCGTCCGGCCAATTCCGGGCAGAGGGCGGAGAACAGGATGGTGTCGCCCACCCCCTGCTCTCCCCAGATCATCAGACGGCGGCCGGTCAGATCCTCGCCACGCCAGGCCGGGGCACGGGGCTGGCGCCCCTGCCCGACCTGACCCGATCCGAAGCGCCAGGCATAACCGGGCCAGCCGCGGTCGAGATCGCCGGCCTCCAGCCGCAGCAGGCCCTTGTTGAAGTGGGAAAGCGACAGCTCCGGCCGGAGGGTCAGCGCCCGGTCGTAGCAGCGCTCCGCTTCCCCGCTGTCGCCCAGCCGCTGGCGAGCCAGCCCCAGATTGCTCCACGCCTCGCCATAGGCAGGGTCGAGCGCCAGAGCACTGCGGTAGCAGTCGGCGGCACCGGCATAGTCGTGCCGACCCTGGCGCAGATGGCCCAGATTGTTGCGGGGCCGTGCCTCCAGCGGGGCAAGACGGATGGCGCGGCACTGCGACCTTTCGGCCTCGGAGAAACGCTCGGCGCTGCGCAGGGCGTTGCCCAAGTTCGTGTGGGTTTCCGACAGCATCGGGTCCAGCGCCAAGGCCGTATGCCACGCCCTCCAGGCGTCGGCGGTGCGGCCGGCAGCGTGGCGGGCATTGCCCAGATTGTTCCAGGCACCGGCGAAGTCGGGCCGGTGGTGGACCGCCTGCCGGTGCAGCGCCTCTCCCTCGGCCGGGCGGCCCTGGACAGTGCGGACGCTGCCGAGATTGTCCAGCGCGTCGGCATGGTCGGGCTGGATGGCCGTGGCCGCGTCGAAGCAGGTCGCGGCGTCCTCCAGCTGACCAAGAGCCTTAAGACAAAGTCCCAAGCCATTGAGGCAGAATGGATCGCGTGGGTCGAGCCGCAGGGCATCGGCGTAGCGTTCCGCCGCGTCCTCCATCCGCCCGGCGGCATGGAGGGCGGCCGCCAGAGCGGACAGGGCCGACACATCGGCGGCCCCTCCGCCCAATGCCGAGGCCATCCGCAAGGCCTCGACAGCCTCGTCCAACCGGCCAAGCTGGCGCAGGCTGACGGCCCGGTTGGTCCAGGGACGGGGATCGCCCGGTAACAGTTCCGCGGCGCGGGCGTGGGACGTCAACGCCTCGTCCGCTCTCCCAAGACCTTGCAGGGCGGCGCCGAGATTAAGGTGCGCGTCGGCCAGATCGGGCGACAGCCGGGCCGCCTCCGTATACTGTTCCGCTGCCTCCGCCAAGCGGCCTTGCGCCGCCAGCACAAGGCCGAGATTGAAATGGGCGCCGACATGGCCGGGATCGCGCTCCAGCGCCCGCCGCTGCGCTGCTTCGGCCTCGGCAAGCCTGTCCAGACGTTGCAGAACGATCCCGAGATTGGCGTGATAGTCCGCCACTCCGGGAGCCAGATCGACGGCTTTCGCAATCAGGTCAACGGCTTGAAGGTTGTCGTTCCGTTGGTGGTTGAGAACGCCGAGCAGATGCAGGGCGTCGGCATGGAGCGGTTCGGCATGCAACACCCGTCGATACAGCGGCTCCGCAGCGTCCAGCGCTCCATGCTGGTGATGGCGCAACGCCTCGGCAAACCAATCGGCAGTGTTCACAGATCACCTGCGGAAAGTCTGGTAAGCATATGGACTGCTTTTGATATTGCTCCTGCAATGCTATCGCCGTCATCCGGCTGGATGCAGCGCATGGAGGGAAACCATGGGCGGACCGCGGTGCCGAGCTGGGTCCAGTCGCGGCGGCCCAGACGCCAAACCGGTGTTCCGAGCGCCGCCGCCATCTCCCCGGCTGATGACGCCACGGTGACCACGAGGTCGAGGGTCGCCATCAGGGCGGCGGTGCCCTCCAGATCGGCGATCTGGTCGAGGTCGGGCCAGCGGTGGACGCATACGCTCAGGCGCTGCTCGATGGCCGCGATCTCCGCCTCCCGCCCGTCATATTGCAGGCTGACGACATGCAGGCCGGGCAGGCATAGCAGGGGCGCCCAGTCCTCCAGTTCCGTGTAGGACTGGCGGCGTTCGGTGGTGAGGCGCTGACTGGTCCATGCGATACCGATTTTCAGGCCGGGTCCGAGTGCCTCCAAACGCGACCGCCACGCCGCGACCCGCGTCGGATCGGGCTTCAGCCAGCCGGCGGGTGGCGGCGGTACGGGGGCGGTCCGCCAGAGCAGGCGAGGCAAGGAGCCGAAGCCCAGATGGCAGTCGGCATCGGCCGGCCGCCGCGTCGGCCCACGCACGGTGGTGCCGGGGAAGGAACGCTGGAACAGCGGGACCAGCCGCGGCTCGCATTCGACGATGGTGCCGGGAAAGCGGGCCAGGGCCTCCGGCAGCAGGGCGCCGAACATCAACTCGTCGCCAAGCCCCTGTTCGGCCCACAGCAGCAGGCGGCGCCCGGCGAGGTTGTCCCCTTCCCATTCCAGGATGTTGAAGGGGTGCTTCGGTTTCAGACGGCCGGACTCGAAGCGGACGGTGTAGTCTGCCCACCCCTCCGCCAGCCGGCCCTGGCGCAGGCGCAGGATGGCGCGGTTGAAGCGGGCAAGCGCCTGCGCCGGATCGGCCCCCAGGGCGTGGGTGAACTCCTGCTCGGCAGCCGTGTCGTCTCCCAGATCCTGAAGGGCGAGCGCCAGATTGGTGTGGGCGGCGGCATAGCCCGGCCGCAGGTGGAGCGCCCGGCGTTGCAGGTCGGCGGACTTCACGATCCGTCCTTGCAAGCGGCGGACGGTGCCGAGATTGGTCATCGCCTCCACCATCGTCGGGACGAGCCGCAGGGCACGGGCGAAGGCCTCGCCGGCCGGGGCGATCCGGTCGGCAACCTGGAGGGCAAGGCCATGGGCGTTCCAGCCCTCGGCATCCGCCGGCTCCAGCATCAGATGGCGGCGGTGGGCCGGCAGCGCATCGGCACCGCGGCGTTGCAGCGATCCGGCCAGGGCGAGTGCGGCCGGCGCATGATCCGGCCGTTGGGCCAGTACGGCGCGCAAAGCGGCCTCTCCCTCTTCGCTTCGCCCCAGGTCGAGCAGGGCGAGGCCGAGGGTGGCGCGCGCCTCCAGCAGGGACGGGTTGGCTGCCACTGCGTGGCGCAGCAGCGGTTCCGCCTCCGCCGAGCGGCCGAGGCTGCGCAACACGCTGCCGAGGTTGCCCTCCGCCTCAGCATAGTCGGGGCGGGCGCGCAGGGCGGCGCGGTAGGCGTCTGCGGCTTCCGTCGCCTTGCCCTGGGCATTCAGCGCGTTGCCCAGCGTGTTGGCCGCCTCCGGGAACGGGCGGCGCAGGCGCAGGGCGTTGCGGGCGGCGCGTTCGGCCTCGGCGGAGCGGCCGAGTGCCTGGAGGGCGTAGGCGAGGTTGGCGTGATAATCGGGAGCGTCGCGCCTGACTGCCACCGCCTGCCCGATCAGGTCGGCGGCGTCGGTGAAGCGGCCGGTCTGGCAGGCGATCATGCCCAGCAAATGCAGGGCGTCCGGCTGGCGCGGCTGGGCGGCGAGCGCCTGACGGTAGAGCGCATCCGCCTCGGCCAACCGGCCGGACTGGTGCAGCGGCACGGCCTGTCCGACCAGCGCCGCGGCGCTGGCCGCAGCGGTGTTGCCGGAATTGCGCTGCCCGGAATTGCGCTGGTTGTTCATGCCCCGTGCCGTTCCTGTTGGCTACGGGTAAGGGATAGCACGATTCCGATGCGGTGGAATGGGGGCGCGGCAACCACCGCGCCCCCTGCCCTCCCTTGATTTACGCGCCCACGCCGACCGGCGGGGTCGGAGCGGCGTTGACCGGGTCGGCGAGCTGGGCATCGACCACGGCGACGGCGGTCATGTTGACCAGACCGCGGGTGGTGACCGACGGGGTGACGATGTGGACCGGCCGCTGGACGCCCAGCAGGATCGGGCCGACATTCTGCGCCTCGCCCAGGATCTTCATCATGTTGAAGGCGATGTTGGCGGCGTCCAGCGTCGGCATGACCAGCAGGTTCGCCTCCCCCTTCAGGCGGCTGTCGGGCAGCACTTCCTTGCGGATGGCCGGAGCCAGGGCGGCGTCGGCATGCATCTCGCCGTCGATCTCGACATCCGGCATCTGTTCGGACGCCAGCTCCACCGCCGCGCGCATCTTGCGGGCCGACGGGGTGTCGGCGCTGCCGAAGTTGGAGTGGGACAGCAGGGCCACCTTCGGCTCGATGCCGAAGCGCTTCACCTCGTCCGCAGCCAGCCGGGCGATCTCGGCCACCTGCTCGGCGGTCGGGTCGGGGTTGACGTAGGTGTCGGTGATGAAGTGGACGCCCTTCTGCGAGATCAGCGCGTTCATCGTCGCGGCGACCTTCACGCCGTCGCGCAGGCCGATCAGGCCGCAGATGTGCGCCCAATGCTCGTTGAAGCGGCCGGTGGTGCCGCAGACCAGCGCGTCGGCCTCGCCGCGGCGGACCATCAGGGCGCCGAAGACGGTCGGCTGGGTGCGGACCACGTTGGCGGCATGGCTGGGCGACACGCCGCGGCGGCCCATCAGCTTACGGTAATGTTCGGTGAAGTTGTGATAGCGCGGGTCGCGGATGATCTCGATGACCTCCACGTCCTGGCCGATCTTCAGGCGCAGGCCCATCTCGCCGATCACCCGCTCGATCACCTCGCGGCGGCCGATCAGCACCGGATGCGCGATGCCGTCATCGACCACCACCTGGGCGCAGCGGATCACGCGCGGGTCCTCGCCCTCGGCATAGACGACGCGCTTGGGCGCGGTCTTGGCCTTGGTGATGACCGGCTTCATGAACAGGCCGGAGCGGATGACGTACTGGTTCAACTGGTCCTGATAGGCGCGGAAATCGGCGATCGGCCGGGTGGCGACGCCCGAATCCATGGCGGCCTTGGCGACGGCCGAAGAGACCTCGACAATCAGGCGCGGGTCGAAGGGCTTGGGCAGGATGTAGTCCGGGCCGAAGCGCAGCGATTCCCCGACATAGGCCGCCGCCACCACGTCCGACGGCTCGGCGCGGGCGAGGTTGGCCATGGCGTGGGTCGCCGCGATCTTCATCGCCTCGTTCACCGTGGTGGCGCCGACGTCCAGCGCACCGCGGAAAATGAAGGGGAAGCACAGGACGTTGTTGACCTGATTTGGGAAGTCGGAGCGGCCGGTGGCGATGATGGCGTCCGGACGGGCCTCGCGGGCCAGATCCGGCATGATCTCCGGCTCCGGGTTGGCGAGCGCCAGGATCAGCGGCTTGTCGGCCATGCGGGCCAGCAGCTCCGGCTTCAGCACCTTCGCGCCCGACAGGCCGAGGAAGATGTCGGCGCCGTCGATGACGTCGGACAGCGTGCGTGCCTCGGTGTCGTGCGCGTAGGCGTCCTTGTACTCGTTCATCTCCTCATTGCGGCCCTTGTGGACCACGCCGATGCGGTCGACCAGCCAGACATTCTCGCGCCGCACGCCCAGCGACAGCATCAGGTCCAGGCAGGCGATGCCGGCGGCCCCTCCGCCGGTGGAGACGACCTTGACCTTCGAGATGTCCTTGCCGACCAGCGCCAGCCCGTTCAGCACGGCGGCACCCACCACGATGGCGGTGCCGTGCTGGTCGTCGTGGAACACCGGGATCTTCATGCGCTCGCGGCAGCGGCGCTCGATCTCGAAGCAGGCCGGGGCGGCGATGTCTTCCAGGTTGATGGCGCCGAAGGTCGGCTCCAGCCGGACGATGGTATCGACCAGACCATCGACGTCCAGCTCGTTCAGCTCGATGTCGAAGCAGTCGATACCGGCGAACTTCTTGAAGAGGACGGCCTTGCCCTCCATCACCGGCTTGGCGGCCATCGGCCCGATGTTGCCCAGCCCCAGCACGGCTGTGCCGTTTGTGACGACGGCGACCAGATTAGCGCGCGCCGTCAGCTCCGCCGCCTTCGACGGATCCTCGGCAATTGCGGTGCAGGCATGGGCCACGCCCGGCGAATAGGCCAGTGCAAGATCGCGCTGGTTGGCCATGGGCTTGGTCGCGACGACTGCCAGCTTACCGGGCCGCGGGTTGCGGTGATACTCGAGCGCCATCGCCTCAAAATCGCCGGACATCGGGTCTCTTCCTCCGGTTAACGAGATTTCAGTTAATTCTTTGGGTTCACTTCACCTGGATGGCGGTTATAGCCCATTCGGACTGATGCGCCAACCACCCGGAATACAGAAAGGGACGATTCGAACCAAATCGAAGCGTCCCCCTGATCTTACAGGAACCTTTGCCGGGCCGGATGGATCATCTTTGGAATTTCCAAAACCGGCCCGCGCATGCTTGCCGCGCGTCTTGTGCAGGTGCTCACAGACGGGCCAGAGCCGGTTCCTTGAAGTGCTGCTGGTATTCGGCGACCGCCTTGCTCTCGTCGAACTCGCCTTCCATCTTGGCGACGACGACGGTGGCGACACCGTTGCCGATCAGGTTGGTCAGCGCACGGGCTTCCGACATGAAGCGGTCGACACCCAGCAGCAGCGCCAGACCTTCGATCGGCAGGACGCCGGTGGCCGACAGGGTGGCGGCCAGCGTCACGAAGCCGCCGCCGGTGACCGCCGCCGCACCCTTGGAGGTCAGCATCAGGATGACCAGGATGTAGAGCTGCTGCCAGATCGTCAGGTCGACGTTGAAGGCCTGGGCGATGAAGATCGCGGCCATCGACAGGTAGATCGAGGTGCCGTCGAGGTTGAAGGAATAGCCGGTCGGGATGACGAGGCCGACGACATGCTTGGAGCAGCCGAACTTCTGCATCTTCTCCATCATCCGCGGCAGCACGGATTCGGAGGACGAGGTGCCGAGAACGATCAGCAGTTCCTGGCGGATGTAGCGGATGAAGTTCCAGATGCTGAAGCCGTAGGCCTTGGCGATGCTGCCCAGCACGACGAAGATGAAGATCGCCATGGTGAGGTAGACCGAGGCCATCAGCTGGCCGAGAGCGGTCAGCGACGAGATGCCGTACTTGCCGATGGTGAAGGACATCGCGCCGAAGGCACCGACCGGGGCGACGCGCATCAGGATGCCGATCACGCCGAACAGCGCATGGCTGATCTTGTCGAAAATGTCCTCGACGACCTTGCCCTTCTGGCCCATGGCGGACAGCGCGACGCCGAACACCACCGCGAAGAACAGGATCTGCAGCATGTCGCCCTGGACGAAGGCGCCGACGACGTTGTCCGGCACGATGCCGACGACGAAGTCCATGAAGCCGTGTTCCTTGGCGGAGGTGGCGTATTTCTGCACCGCGTCGGCCTTCAGCTGGCCAGGGACGATGTTCATGCCGGCGCCGGGGCGGACGAGGTTGACGACGATCAGGCCGATGCCGAGGGCGAAGGTGGTCACCACCTCGAAATACAGCAGGGCCTTGCCGCCGACCTTGCCGACCTTCTTCAGGTTGCCGATGGAGGAGATGCCGGTCACCACCGTCAGGAAGACGATCGGGCCGATGACCATCTTGACCATCTTGATGAACAGGTCGCCCAGCGGCTTCATCTCCACCGCGATGGACGGGTAGAAGTGCCCCAGCAGGATGCCGATGCTGATGGCGGTCAGAACCTGGAAGGTCAGGTTGGTGTAGAAGGGCTTCTTCACCGTGCCCTGGTTCATTGCACCCCGGTGGCCGGCGGTCGCGTCTGCGCTCATGCTGCTCTCTCCTCGTGGCGTTCCTCAGAACGGCGTTCCTGGCGGGGTGCCCGTTCTTTCGTCCGGCATTCGGCGCCGGCTGGGCGGGCGGCCCCCAACTGATTGCCTATGAAAGCAAGCGGTGGGCCAATTGCTGAATCCAGCAACATCAAGCATTTGGCGAAATGGCGAGGGCGAGAATCCGCACGACACGGGGTCCGGCGATGTGCGAAAATCCACACACTTCACAGCGCTGCGGCATCATTGTTGCGGCGCAGCATGATCAGGTGCGGCGTTGCTTATCCATCCGGGCGAACAGACGACAGATTCAGCCACCCCTCACTCCCCGGCCGTGACGCTCTCGCCGGCGACGCAGCTGGTGGCGCGGGCGCTGGAACGTCCGCGCCGGCTGCTGCTGGCCGCTCTGCTGCTGGGCGTGCCGGTGGCGGCCGGGCTGGCGGCGGGCTGGGCCTCGTCGCTGGCGCAGGAGGATTTGAGGGAGAGTGCGAAGGCGCAACTGGCGCTCTACAATGCCAATCTGCGGGCGGAGCTGGAGCGGCATGCCGCCGTACCGCTCGCCCTGGCGCAGGATGCGGAGGTGCGCGCCCTGCTGGCCAACCCGACGCCGGATGCCGTCGACCGGCTGAACCGCAAGCTCCAGGACATCGCCCGCGCGCTGGATGCGCTGGCGCTCTATGTGATGGACGCCAAGGGAACCACGGTGGCGGCCAGCAACTGGAACAGTCCGGCCAGCTTCGTGGGCGAGAATTTCTCCTACCGGCCCTATTTCCGCATGGCGATGGACCAGGGCGAAGGGCACCATTTCGCGCTGGGCACCACGTCGCTGGTGCCGGGTTTCTACACCGCCAACCGGGTGGTGGCGGAAAATCGCACAGTGGGGGCGGTGGTGCTGAAGCTGGGCTTCGACCGGCTGGAATCGGCTTGGACGCCGGGCCAGGAGAAGCTGCTGGTGACCGACCGCGACGGTGTGGTCTTCATCACCAACGTGCCGTCCTGGCGCTATCACGCCCTGCCCCGCCGCCTGCCGATCAGCCTGCCGATCATTCCGGAAGGCACCAGCGAGGGGCTGGACGTGCTGCCCTGGGCCTTCGGCGGCGCGTCAGACCGCATCGCCCTGGAGGAGAAGGACGGGCAGAAGCGCTATCTGCTGACCTCCGTCGCCATGCCCGGCGGCGACTGGACCCTGCACAGCCTGACCAGCCTGGACCCGGTGACCGCCCATGCCTGGGTCGCCGGGCTGCTGGCCGCGGCGGCGGTGGCGATGGCGGCGCTCACCGCCTATGCCGTGGCGCTGCGCCGGGTGGCCCTGGTGGAGCGGATCGCCCTGCAGGAGGAATCGCGGGCGGAGTTGGAGCGCCGGGTCGCCGCCGCCACCGCCGACCTACGCGCGGCGGAGAACGAATTGACCCAGGCAGCCAAGCTGGCAGCGCTGGGCCAGATGTCGGCCGGCATCGCCCATGAGATCAACCAGCCGCTGGCCGCCATGCGCAGCTTCGCCGACAACGCGGTGGTGCTGCTGGAGCGCGGGCGGCTGGACTCGGTGCGCGACAATCTGGCGGAGATCGCCGAGCTGACCGACCGCATGGCCGCCATCACCCGCCAGTTGAAGGGTTTCGCCCGCCGCGCCTCCGGCACGCTGGGACCGGTGTCGGTGCAGGGCGCGGTGACCCAGGCGCTGGCCCTGCTGGAGGCCAAGCTGCGGCGCGAGGACATCGTCGTCGAGGCCGATCTGCCCGACCAGCCGGTCCGGGTGGTGGCGGAGGATGTGCGGCTCCAGCAGGTGCTGGTCAATCTGATCGGCAACGCCGCCGACGCCATGCGCGGCTGTCCGGTGCGCCGGCTGCGCATCGGGCTGGTCGCGGCCGAGGGTGAAGCCCTGCTGAGCATCGCCGACACCGGCAGCGGCATCGCCGAGGCCGACCTGCCCCGCCTGTTCGTCCCCTTCTTCACCACCAAGGAAGCCGGCGAGGGGCTGGGGCTCGGCCTGTCGATCAGCCATGGCATCGTCGAGGATTTCGGCGGCAGCCTGACCGCCGCCAACCGCACCGGGAAGCCCGGCCATGGCGCCGTCTTCACCCTGCGTCTCACCAGCGCGGAGCCGTCCGCCAAGGAGCAGACACAATGAGCCGGTCCATTCCCGAGGTCGCCGGCCCAGAGGCCGCCGGCAGCGTGATCTTCGTCGATGACGAGCGCGCGGTGCGGCTGGCCGGGCAGCAGGCGTTGGAACTGGCGGGGTTCGAGGTGACGGCCTGCGACGGGGCGGAGCGGGCCTTGCGCCATATCGGCCGCGACTGGCCGGGCTGCCTCGTCACCGACGTGCGCATGCCGCAGATGGACGGGCTGGCCCTGCTGGCGCGGGTGCAGGAGATCGATCCCGACCTGCCGGTCATCCTGATCACCGGCCATGGCGACGTGCCGATGGCGGTGGAGGCGATGCGCAACGGCGCCTATGATTTCCTGGAGAAGCCCTTCCCGTCCGACCGGCTGACCGAGGTGGCGCGGCGGGCGGTGGAGAAGCGCCGGCTGGTGATGGAGAACCGCCGGCTGCGGGCGCAGATTGCCGGGGGCGTCGACCCGGCGG
The DNA here is from genome assembly GCF_042604635.1 of Azospirillum sp. A26. Classification (NCBI taxonomy): domain Bacteria; kingdom Pseudomonadati; phylum Pseudomonadota; class Alphaproteobacteria; order Rhodospirillales; family Azospirillaceae; genus Azospirillum; species Azospirillum sp. A26. Next base: position 1,197,304 of record NZ_CP170473.1, read on the forward strand.
GGAGCATCGTCGGCCGGACGCCAGGCATCGAGCGGCTGCGCACCACCATCGCCGCGGTCGCCGACACCGATGCCGACGTTCTGGTGTTCGGCGAGACCGGCACCGGCAAGGAGATGGTCGCCCGCGCGCTGCACGCCGCCAGCGGCCGGCGCAAGAACCCCTTCGTCGCGCTGAACTGCGGCGCCATGCCGGAATCGATCTTCGAAAGCGAGCTGTTCGGGCATGAGGCCGGCGCCTTCACCGGTGCCGCCAAGCGCCGGGTCGGCCGGATCGAGCATGCCGGCGGCGGCACCCTGTTTCTCGACGAGATCGAGAGCATGCCGCTGGCCTTGCAGGTCAAGCTGCTGCGGGTGATCCAGGAACGGGTGGTCGAACCGCTGGGATCGAACGAGCAGGTGCCGGTCGACCTGCGGGTGGTCGCCGCCACCAAGTCCGATCTGCGGCAGGCGGCGGATGCCGGGAAGTTCCGGGCCGACCTCTATTACCGGCTGAATGTGGTGGTGCTGACCATACCGCCGCTGCGCGAGCGGCGCGACGACATCCCGCTGCTGTTCCAGCATTTCGTCGCCCAGGCCGCCGCCCGCTACAACCGCGAGCCGCGGGTGCCCAGCCGTGAGCAGATGCAGCGCCTGATGGGTCAGGACTGGCCGGGCAATGTCCGCGAGCTGCGCAACGCGGCCGACCGCTTCGTTCTGGGGCTGGAGGATGTGGCGCCGGCCCCGGTCTCGGCGCCCTCCGCCCTGTCGCTGGCCGAGCAGGTCGATCTGTACGAGAAAGGGTTGATCCAGGCCGAACTCGCCCGTCACCGCGGCAGCGTGAAGGCCGCCATCGAGGCGTTGAACATCCCGCGCAAGACCTTCTACGACAAGCTCAAGCGCTATGGGCTGAGCCGCGACGATTTCCTCGATTGAAGCGGCCGCGACATTCCGATTACGACCAAGGGCTGCCGCACATTTCTCCCATCGGGGCAGTTGACGAACGCCCAAGCTTGCCAGTGGGTCTGTCGGTTCCCATGTGCCGTTCCCACCCGTGTGGCCAGCCCCTCGGGTGGCGCGGCGGGACGGACCTTTCCTCCGTTCCGTCTGTTGTATCGAAAAGATCATGCAGCACCGACGTCGAAGGGGACGGCCTGAGAATGTCACCGAGGATTAGCACCATGACACCCCGTCTCCTTGCGGAGCTTCTGGAACCGATCCTGACCGCCGCGGATGACGACGAAGAGGCCCTGTCGGAGGCCGTGAACCTGACCGCTGAGGCCATGGCGGCGCTGGGCGCCACCGTGCTCGACCCGGACGGTCAGCCGGCCCGCGGGGTGTCCGATGAACGGGCCGTCGTCGCCGCGCTGAACACCCACGCGCACAACCTGATGCGCGACGGGCGTTTGGACGACGTTGTCGAGGCCCTTCAAGTGGCCGAGAGGATCGGCCGCATCGCCCATCTGCCCCACCACCCGCGTACCGTCTGACCGCTCTTTTGGGAGAAGGGCGCGGTCGTTCGTAGAAACGGCTTCGCGGGTGCGGGAACTCCTTCCCTCCGTGCTGTTTGAGCGACGTGCCACCCAGCGCTCAACAGGGGAGGAGCCCTCGTGCCCACTGCGCCGCAGCCACATGCCCAGCCGACCGTGCTGGCGAACCCGCTGGAAAGCGAGATTCTGTCCCGTCTTCAGGACGATCTGCTGCCGGACCATCTGCTGACCCGCCGCTGGTATGCGGCGAAGGACGCCGGACGGCCGGTCGTGCGCATCGTCGATGCCCTGCCGCTTCCGCTGGCCGGCGGGGCGCAGGCCCAGCTCTGCCTGCTGCGGGTTGAACCGCCGGGGCGTGATCCTCAGCTCTACCAGCTTCCCCTGATCCTCGACCGCGGCACCGGCGAGGATGCATCGGCGATTGCCGGTTCCAAGGATTTGCAGATCCCCGGCCGGCTGCGCGACGGCTATGCCGATGACGGCGTGGTCCGGGCGCTGTTGGGCGCCATCCTGAAGCGCGACACGGTGCCGGGGGAAACGGCGCTGTCCGCCGGCCTGACCGCCGGCCACACCCGTGCCTGCGAGGCGCTGTCCGACCGGCTGCGCGCCGACGCCCCGCTGCACCGGATGACGGCCGAGCAGTCCAACACCTCCATCCGCATCGGCGACAGCGCCATCCTGAAGGGCCTGCGCAAGCTGGAGCCCGGCATCCATCCCGAACTGGAGGTGAGCCGCTTCCTGACCGAGGTGGCGCAGTTCCCAAACACGCCGGCCCTGCTGGGCTGGGTCGAGCGGGCCAACAGCTCCGGCTCCACCACGCTGTGCGTCATGCAGGAGCTGGTGCCGGAGGCGAAGGACGCCTGGGGGCATGTCACCGGCTACCTGAACGACCGCGTCGCCCGTTTCGAGGACAGCGACGCGGCCAAGGCCGGCGATGCCGACAGCGTCGCCTTCCTGCGCCTGCTGGGGCAGCGGACGGCGGAGCTGCACCGGGCGCTCGCCACCCCCGGCGGCGGCGACGCCTTCACGCCGGAGCCGGCGACGGCGGAGCGGCTGACGGAGTGGGCGGGCGGCGTCCGCACCCTGGCCAAGCGCGTGCTGGAACGGCTGCGCGCCGCGGGGCCGGCGCTGGACCCGGCGATTTCGGCACAGGCCAACGCGCTTGCCGCCAGCGAGGCCGCGGTGATGGCGCAGATCGACGCGCTGATCCCGGCGACCGCCGATCTCAGTGCCATGCGGCTGCACGGCGACTATCACCTGGGTCAGGTGCTGGTGTCGCGCGGTGACGTGCAGATCGTCGATTTCGAAGGCGAGCCGATGCGCCCGCTGGCCGAACGGCGGGCCAAACACTGTATCCTGCGCGATGTCGCCGGGATGCTGCGCTCCATCGCCTATGCCGCCGCCATGGCGCGCGACGCGATGCCGACCGGTCTCGACGGCCCGTCGCGTGACGCCCGCACGGCGTGGCTCTCCTGGTGGGAGGGGGCGGCATCCGCCGCTTTCCTCGACGGCTACCGCAGCGCCATCGGCGACTGCCCCGGTTTCCCGCGCGATGCCCAGGCGGCCCCGGCGCTGCTGAAGCTGTTCCTGCTGGAGAAGGCGCTGTACGAGGTCGGCTACGAGCTTGCCAACCGGCCGGGCTGGGTGGCGATCCCGCTGGCCGGCGTCACCGCCATCATCCGCGCCGACGCCGGGCCGGAGATCGCCAGCCGCGACCGTGACCGCATCGTCCCGGTGGACGAGCGCCGCCGCAGCCACTCCATGCCCTTCGGGGCGGAGGTGCAGGCCGACGGCTCCGTCCGCTTCTCCCTCTGGGCGCCGTCGGTGGCGTCCGTCCTGCTGTCGCTCGACGATGGCGGGCAGCCGGTGGCGATGGAGAATCAGGGCGACGGCTGGTTCAGCCTGACCACCGCGCGGGCGCAGGCGGGCAGCCGCTACCGCTTCGTCCTGCCGGACGGGCTGGCGGTGCCGGACCCCGCCTCTCGCTTCCAGCCGGATGACGTGCATGGCTCGTCGGAGGTGATCGACCCCGGCGTCCATGCCTGGACCGATGCCGCCTGGACCGGCCGGCCCTGGCACGAGACGGTGCTGTACGAGCTGCATGTCGGCACCTTCACGCCCGGCGGCACCTTCCTGTCGGCCATCGAGCGGCTGGACGATCTGGTCGAGCTGGGCGTCACCGCCATCGAACTGATGCCGGTCGCCGACTTCCCCGGAACGCGCAACTGGGGCTATGACGGTGTGCTGCCCTTCGCCCCCGACAGCGCCTATGGCCGGCCGGAGGATCTGAAGGTTCTGGTGCAGGAGGCCCATGCCCGCGGGCTGATGGTCTTCCTCGACGTTGTCTACAACCATTTCGGGCCGGAGGGGAATTACCTCCACGCCTTCGCCAACAGCTTCTTCACCGAGCGGCACAAGACCCCCTGGGGGGCGGCGATCAACGTCGATGGCGAGCTCAGCGGGCCGGTGCGCGACTTCTTTGTCCACAACGCGCTCTATTGGCTGGAGGAGTTCCACCTCGACGGGCTACGGCTGGACGCCGTCCATGCCATCATCGACGACAGCGACCGCCATGTTCTGGAGGAGCTGGCGGAGCGGGTGCACAGCCATTTCCAGAACCAGCGCCATGTCCATCTGGTGCTGGAGAACGACGCCAACCAGGCGCGCTTCCTGACCCGCCACCGCGAGGGCGATCCGCGCTGGCACTCCGCCCAGTGGAACGACGACCTGCACCACTGCCTGCACAGCGCCGCGACCGGCGAGGATGGCGGCTACTACGCCGACTATGCCCACGATCCGGCCAAATGGGGCCGCACCCTGGCGGAGGGCTTCGCCTTCCAGGGCGAGCCGTCGGCCTACCGCGACGGCGAGCTGCGCGGGGAGCCCTCGGCCCATCTGCCGCCGACCGCCTTCGTGACCTTCATCCAGAACCACGACCAGATCGGCAACCGCGCGTTTGGCGAGCGCATCTCCCACATCGCCAAGCTTGAGGCCGTTCGCGCCGCCACCATCCTCTATCTGTTGGGCCCCGGCATCCCCATGCTGTTCATGGGCGAGGAATGGGCATCGGCCAAGCCCTTCCCCTTTTTCTGCGACTTCGGCGACGAACTGGCCGAGGCGGTGCGCAAGGGCCGGGCGGAGGAGTTCGCCAAGTTCCCCGAATTCCAGGACCCCGAGGCCCGCGCCCGCATCCCCGACCCCACCGCACCGGAGACCGCGGAGTCGGCCAAGCTGGACTGGGAGGCCCGTAGGACACCGGAGCATGCCGATTGTCTCGACTGGTATCGCCGGGCGCTCGCCCTGCGTCGGGCGGAGATCGTGCCGCGGCTGGACGGCGTTCCCGGCGGTGCGTCGAGCCACGGCGTGGCCGGCAAGACCGGCCTGACCGTCTGCTGGAAACTGGGCGACGGCAGCCGCCTGCATGCCTTCGCCAATCTGGCCGACAGCCCGGCGTCCGGCTTCCCCGAGGCCAATGGCCGCGTGCTGTGGACGGAGGGGGCCGGGCTGACCGGCGACACGCTCGGTCCCTGGTCGGTGGTGCTGTGGCTGGAGGAAGCCTCCGCACTCGACCGGCTGGCCGACCGCATGGGGGTGGAGCGCTCCTTCGACAATGCAGCCGGGGAAACCGTGACGGCCAGCGAGGACACCGTCCGCGCCCTGTTGTCGGCCATGGGGGTGGAGGCGGGGGACGAGGCCGCCGCGCTCGCCCATCTCGACCGGCTGGACGAGGAGGAGTATGGCCGCGCCCTGCCCCCGGCGGTGGTCCGCCGGGCGGGCGAGGCTGTCACCGTACCGGTCACCCTGCCCCACGGCACCCGCACCCTGCGCTACACCCTGACGCTGGAAAGCGGGCAGACGCAGAGCGGCGTCGTCGGCTTCGGCAGCCTGCCGCGCTGCCGCTGCATCACCGCCGGCGACGTGACCTATGCCGAACGCCGCCTGCCGCTGGGGCGGCTGGCCCAGGCCGGCTACCACACGCTGCGGGTGGAGACGGAGCATGGCGCGGCGGAAACCCGCCTGATCCTGGCGCCCGCCCGCTGCCATCTGCCGACGCCGATGCTGGTGGGGGAAAAGCTGTGGGGCCTGTCGGCGCAGCTCTACACCCTGCGCAGCGAGCATGACTGGGGCATCGGCGATTTCGGCGACCTGCGGACGCTGGCCGACATCGCGGCGGCGCGTGGGGCAGCGGTGATCGGGCTGAACCCGCTGCACGCCATGTTCCTCGACAATCCCGAGCATGCCAGCCCCTATTCACCGGCCAGCCGGCTGTTCCTGAACCCGCTCTACATCGACGTCACCGCTGTGGCGGAATTCCTCGACGATGCCGACCTGCGGAAGGAGGTCGCCTCGCCGGAGTTCCGGCAGGCGCTGGACGCGGCCCGCGCCACGGCCAACGTCGATTACACGGCGGTATCCGGTCTGAAGCTGCCGATGCTGGAAAAGCTCTTCGCCAGCTTCCGGACCTCGGCCAAGCCGGACCGCCGCGCCGCCTTCGATGCCTTCCGGACCGAGGGCGGCAGCGGGCTGGAGCGCTTCGCCACCTTCCAGGCCCTGCGCGAACGCTTCGCCGCCGAGGGCAAGGCGGACTGGCACCGGTGGCCGGCGGACTACCACGATGCGACGGCGCCAGCGGTGGAGCGCTTCGCCAGGGAGCATGCCGACCGCGTCGCTTATTTCGCCTGGCTGCAATGGCTGGCGGACGACCAGCTGCGTCTGGCGGCGGAGCGGGCCGCCGAACTCGGCATGGCCATCGGCTTCTACCGCGACCTCGCGGTCGGGGCCGATGCCAGCGGGGCTGAGACCTGGATGACGCCGCAGGCGGTGGTGGACGCCGCCCATGTCGGCGCCCCGCCCGACCTGTTCAACCCGGCCGGCCAGGATTGGGGGCTGCCGCCCTTTCATCCCCAGGCGCTGCGGGCGGCTGGATATCAGCCCTTCATCGATCTGGTCCGCGCCAACATGCGCCATGCCGGCGCGCTGCGCATCGACCATGCGATGGCGCTCCAGCATGTCTATTGGATCCCGGACGGCCGTCCGCCCGGCGAAGGCGCCTATGTCGCCTATCCGATGGAGGATCTGCTGGGCATCCTGGCGCTGGAAAGCCAGCGTCACCGCTGCCTCGTCGTCGGCGAGGATCTCGGCACCGTGCCGGAGGGCTTCCGCGAACGGATGACCGAAGCCGGGGTGCTGAGTTATCGCGTCGTCTTCTTCGAATGGACCGAGGACGGCGCCTTCAAGGGGCCGGAGGAGTATCCGGAACTGGCGCTCGCCACCGTCGGCAGCCACGACCTCGCCACGCTGCGCGGCTGGTGGGAAGGCGACGACATCACGCTGAAGGCCGAGACGGGCCTCTATCCGGCCGACGACGAGGAGGAGAAGCAGCAGACCCGCCGGTCGGCCGACCGCGGTGCCCTGGTCGATGCCCTGCGCGCCGCCGGGATCGCCCTGCCCGCCGGTTTTGGGTCGGACAGCCCCTATGACGAGGCGCTGGACCATGCGGTGCACGCCTTCCTCGCCCGCACCAACGCCGCCCTGGCGGTGGCGCAGCTGGACGACCTGACGCGCGAGCGCGATCAGGTCAACCTGCCCGGCACCACCGACCAGTACCCCAACTGGCGCCGCAAGCTGTCGATGACGCTGGAGGAACTGGCCGACGCGCCGGAACCGGCGGCGGTCGCCGACATCCTGGCGGCGGCGCGTCCGTCCTCCGCCCCCGTCCGCACGTGACACCATGGTCCTTCCCCACTCCGCCCTTCCCCATTCCGAGGAGCACACACCCATGGCCCCCGCCGCCGGCAAGCCCATCCCTCGTGCGACGTACCGGGTCCAACTGAATGGCGAGTTCGGCTTCGACCGCACCGCCGCCATCGCCGACTACATCGCCCGCCTGGGCGTCAGCCATCTCTACGCCTCCCCCTACATGAAGGCGCGGCCGGGCAGCACCCACGGCTACGACATCGTCAACCACAACGAGCTGAACCCGGAGGTCGGCGACCAGAACGACTTCCGCGATCTGGTGGAGGCGCTGAAGCGCAACGGGCTGGGACAGATCCTGGACTTCGTTCCCAACCACATGGGGGTCGGCGGCTCCGACAACGAATGGTGGTTGAACGTGTTGGAATGGGGGCCGGAAAGCCCGTATGCCGGGTATTTCGACATCGAATGGGAATCCGACTACCGCTATCTCCAGGGCAAGCTTCTGGTGCCCTTCCTGGGCGACCAGTATGGCGCGGTGCTGGTGTCGGGCGGGCTGGATCTGCGCTTCGATCCGGAGACCGGCAGCTTCGCCGTCTGGGCCTATGACAGCCACAAGCTGCCGGTGCGGCCGCAGGATTACGGCACTATCCTGGGCAGCGATCACCCGGATCTGGAGCGCATCGGCGATGCATTCGCCCATCTTGCCTACGCCCGGCCCCATCAGATCGCGCGGGCCGGCGTTCAGAAGGCGGAACTGGCGACGCTGGTGGCGACACGGCCGGACGTGGCCGATGCGATTGCCCAGCGGCTGTCCGTCTTCCGCGGCTATCAGGGGGAAATCGACAGCTGGGGCCACCTGCACGAGCTGATCGGCCGCCAGAACTGGCGCGTCGCCTATTTCAAGGTCGCGGCGGACGACATCAACTACCGCCGCTTCTTCAACATCAACGAGCTGGCCGGCCTGCGCATGGACGAGCCGGAGCTGTTCGACGTCGCCCACCGCATGGTGCTGGGGATGGTGGCGGACGGCACGCTCGACGGCATCCGCATCGACCACATCGACGGGCTGATCGACCCCAAGGGCTATTGCGAGCGGCTGGTCGCGGCGTCCTCCAAGCCCTTCTATCTGGTGGTCGAGAAGATCCTGGCCCGGCATGAGCGGCTGCGCGAGGATTGGCCGATAGACGGCACCACCGGCTATGAATACGCCAACCTGATGGGCGGCCTGTTCGTCGATCCTAAGGCGGAAGAGGCCTTCACCCGCCTTTATGCCGACTTCATCGGTCGTCGCGACAATTTCGAAGAGGTGGTGCGGCAGTGCAAGATCCGCATCATGGAAAGCGAAATGGCGAGCGAGCTGAACGTGCTGTCGCGCAAGGCGGCGCGCATCGCCCGCTCCAACCCGGCCACCGCCGACTTCACCGCCAACATCCTGCATCAGGCGCTGAAGGAGACCATCGCCCGCTTCCCCGTCTATCGCACCTATGTCGATGGCGGCGTGCCGAGCGATCTGGACCGTCGGGACATCGACTGGGCGATCTCCCAGGCGCGGCGGGTCGAGCAGGGGCCGGACGGTTCGGTCTATGATTTCCTGCAACGCCTGTTGACCACCGATCTGGTGGCCGCCCCCAAGAGCGGCTACAGCCACCGGCAGGTCACCCGCTTCGCCATGCGCTTCCAGCAGTACAGCGGGCCGGTGATGGCCAAGGGGCTGGAGGACACCGCCTTCTACCGCTACAACCGGCTGGTGGCGCTGAACGAGGTCGGCGGCCATCCCGACCATTTCGGCGTCAGCGTCTCCGCCTTCCACCGCGCCAACCAGGACCGGGCCCGCAACTGGCCGGGCAACATGCTGGCCAGCACCACCCACGACACCAAGCGCGGCGAGGATACCCGCGCCCGGCTCTACGCCCTGTCGGAGATGCCGGAGGAGTGGGAGCGGCAGGTCCAGACTTGGAGCCGGCTGCTGCGCGCCCGCCGCGGCGACGTGGAGGGCACCGCCCCGCCCGACCGCAACGACGAGTATCTGTTCTATCAGCTGCTGCTCGGTGCATGGCCGGCGGACCTGACCGGCGCGTCGGTCGATCGGATCGAACAGCCGGCGATGACCGCCTTCGCCGAGCGCATCGTCGGCGCCATGACCAAGTCGATGCGCGAGGCCAAGGTGCATTCGACCTGGGCGGCGCCAAACGAGGCCTATGAAGGGGCGGTCGTCAGCTTCATCCACGATGCGCTGGACGTGACCCGCCGGAATGCCTTCCTGGAGTCCTTCCTGCCCTTCCAGGCGTCGCTGGCCCGCATCGGCATGGTCAATGGCCTTGGGCAGACCCTGCTGAAGCTGACCAGCCCCGGCGTGCCCGACATCTATCAGGGCTGCGAGCTTTGGAACCTCAGCCTCGTCGACCCGGACAACCGGCTGCCGGTGGACTATGACGCCTGCCGCACGCTGCTGGAGGAGGTCGAGGGCCTCGTGGAGCATGGTGCGGTCGCCGGCCTGCTGGAGCGCTGGACCGACGGCGCCGTGAAGCTGGCGGTGACCCGTCAGGCCCTGGCGGTCCGTGGCGAGATGCCGGAGGTCTTCAGCGCCGGCGAGTATCTGCCGCTGGAGGCGACCGGCGAGCGTGCCGACCATGTGGTGGCCTATGCCCGCCGCACCGGTGACGAAACCGTGGTGGTGGCCGTGCCGCGGCTGGTTGGGCAGCTGGGCGAAAAGCCCGATTGGGGCAACACCGCCATCCCGCTGCCGCGCGGCACCGGCTGGCGCAACCGCCTGACGGGGGCGGAGGTCGAGGGCGGCGACGCGGTGATGGCTGCGACGCTGTTCGCTGACCTGCCGGTGGCTCTACTATCCAACAAGGGCTGACGGCCAGCCTGGAACGGAAAAGGGCGCGCGGGTGACCGCGCGCCCTTCCTCATGTCTGGACCGCCTGGATCAGCGGGCGGTGCTGCCCGTGCCGGTAGAGGAACCGCCCATGGATCCTGACGGCTGTTGCGTGCCGACCGGGCCGTCGGAGCCGGTGCCCATCGAGCCGCTGTTGCCCAGGCTGTTGCCGCCGGTGCCGTTGGTCGAGCTGGAAGAGCCGGAACCGGTCATCGACCCGCTGCCCATCGTAGACCCGCTGGACGACGAGCCGCTGGTGGCGCCGCTCTTGCTGTCCACGCCGCCCATGCTGCCGCAGCCGAGCTGGTTGTTCGACGTGCAGGGAGGGTTGGTCTGGTTGGAATTGGTGCTTGATCCGGCGCTGTTCGCGGCGGGGCTACCGGAGATCGAACCGCTGCTCTCTGCGAAGGCTGGGGCGGCCATCAGGGCAAGGGCGGTGGCGGCGCCGATCATCAGGCTCTTCATTGGGATTCCTTTCGCTGGGCGGCCCGTCAACGCCGGTGCGGCGGTGGGCCGGAAACTTGTCGGTGGGGTCAGGTTCGTCCCCGCTTGCCATCACACCAACAGGCCCGGTCCGGAATGATCGCGCGGCATTCGGAAACGAAAACGCCCGCCGAGGGGCGGGCGTTTTTCAGGATTCTCAAGGACGGTGAACGGTCACGCCGTGCGCGCCTTTGGCAGGCCGGCGGCCATGGCGGCGGAGCCGTGGAAGAGCTCCAGCGCCGCCGGCGTGGAGGACGGGCGCAGGCCGCCCAGGATTTCACCGGCGGCGCCGACGGCCTGGACCAGCGCGTCCGGCATCACCGGCTTGCGCAGCAGGCCCATGGCGAAGGCGCGGGCTTCGGCGGCATGGTGATCGAAGCCGGTCATCAGCAGCGACGGGATGCCATTCTCCTCCCACAGGCGACGGGCCAGGACCAAGCCATTCTCCCCACCGGCGAGATTGACGTCGACCAGCGCCAGTTCGGGACATTCGCGGGCACCGACCCGCGTAGCCTTGGCGGCGTCGCGCAGCGGTCCAACCACGGTATAGCCCGCATTCTCCAGAACGGCCTTCACGGCCGGACCGATCAGCGGATCGTCCTCGACGACAAGCACCTTCAAGACGGCATGCTCCCTTGAATGACGGTGCGGGCTTATAGCCCGTTCCGTCCGGTTTCCGAAGCCTGTTCGGCTTCGATCAACTGAACCGCCCATGTTTGTCGCGGTTCCGCTCCGTTCAAGAGGTCGAAGGGGTACTCCCTTCCGGTCATGGCGCCCTACTGAACGTCCGGGTTGGAAACATACACCAACGCAGAGCGTTTTACCCGGACGCGAGAGAGGATACACGCAATGGCATTCGTCGAACTGACCGACACGTCCGGGGAAACCGTTTTGGTGAACCCCATCGCCGTCGCCTATCTGCGCACCGCAGGCGACGGCGGCACCGATCTGTATTTCGCCGGCCGGACGGAGCCGCTGCGGCTGACCGGGGCACCGTCGGACATCGTCCGCGCCCTGGAAAACGCCGCACCCACCCCGCCCGATCCTACCCTGTCGCTGTTGGCCTGACGATAAGCTCAGACGCAACCTTCTGGTTTAGAGTTGTCTGGTGCTTATTGAAGCACCATACAACTCTAAGCTTTTGGTTTTCCGTATGATTCACGCTTCAAGCGATTTCGCTTGAAGCGATCACACTCTAGCGGGGATAGTTCGGCGCGCGCTTCTCGAAGAAGGCGGTGATGCCCTCCGCCGCCTCCGCCCCGTGCAGGGCCTCGACGAAGAAGGCGGCCTCGCGGTCGAGCTGGTCGTCGGGCGCGCCGAAGCCGCTCTCGATCAGCCGCTTGGCCCGGCCGATGGCGAGCGTCGGCCCGTCCGCCAACCGCTCCGCCCAGGCGAGCGCCTCGGCCAGTGTGGCGCCGGGCGCCACCACCCGGTTGACGATGGCGAGCTGGGCTAGCCGCGCCGCGCCGATTTTGCCGCCTTCGAACATGATCTCGGCCGCCAGCTGCGGCGTCGCGGCACGGGCCAGGAAGGCCGACGCCCCGCCGTCGGGGTTGAGACCGACCTTCACGTAGGCGAGCGTGAACACGGCATCCTCCGCCGCGACGATCAGGTCGCAGCCGAGCGCCACCGAGAATCCGGCCCCGGCGGCGGCTCCCTCGACGGCGGCGATCACCGGCTTGGGGCAGGCGCGCATGGCGCGGGTCCAGCCATGGAAGCGCTCCAGGCTGGCACGGGTCACTTCCGGATCGGCCTTGGCATTGCCGAGCAGCCGGCCCAAATTGCCGCCGGAACAGAAGGTGCCATTGGCCCCGGTCAGCACGATGGCGCCCACCCCCGGATCCTCGGCCGCCTGCACCAGCGCGTCGCGCGCGGCGGCCATCATCTCTGGCCCCAGCGCGTTCTTGGTGGCCGCGTCGTCCATCGTCAGCACCATCACGCGGTCTTGGCGCGCGACGGTCAGTTGTCCGCTCATAGTTCGGTTCCCTCCCGGTTCTCGCTGCCCGGCCGGTATTTGAACATTCCTTCCGACGTGGCGATCAGGGCGCCGGTGTCGCCATGGCGAATCTCCGCCGCGATGCCGACGATCTTGCGCCCGCCGCCGCGCAGCCGGCCGGTGGCGACCAGCGTACCGGTGCGCGCCTGACCCAGGAAGCTCGTCGACAGCGACAGTGTCACCATCCGCCTCACCCGGCCGGGGAAGGGACAGTATGTTGCCGAGAATCCGGAAACCGTGTCCAAAAGCGTCACCAGAACCCCGCCATGCACCACGCCGGCCCGGTTCAGGTGGCGGTCGTCGATGGCCATCGTCAGCTCCGCCCCGCCCTCCTCCCAGCGACTCAAGGCGTAGCCCAGCAGGCGCTGGAAGCCCGATTCCGGCTCCCCATCCAGCAAATCGTCCATACCCTGTTCCATCACGCGGCTGTTTCGTGCGCGAAGTAAAGCGCGTGAAGGCGGTCCAGGTCCACCCGGTCGCCGCGTTCGGACAGCACGACCTTGCCCGACTGCATCAGATAGACGTGGTCGGCGATCTTCAGGGCTCGGCTGGTGTTCTGCTCCACCAGCAGGATGGTCAACCCCTCCGCCCGCAGCCGCGCCAGGATGCGGAAGATCTCGTCCACTACCACGGGGGCGAGGCCGAGCGACGGTTCGTCGATCAGGCAGACGCGCGGCTGCTCCATCAGGCCGCGGCCGATGGCGAGCATCTGTGCCTCGCCGCCCGACAGGGTGCCGGCGATCTGCCCGCGACGCTCGGCCAGCCGGGGGAACATGTCCATGACCATCGCCCTGTTGCGCTTCCAGTCCTTGCGGCAGCCGCGCGGGAAGGCACCCATCATCAGATTGTCCTCCACCGTCATGTCGGGGAAGATCATCCGGCCCTCGGGGATCATCACCAGCCCATCGGCGACCCGGTCCCAGGTCTTCGCCGCCTTGCGGCTCTGCCCGTCGACGCGGATGTCGCCGGAGGTGGCGGGCACCAGCCCCATGATGGCGCGCAGCAGCGTGGTCTTGCCGGCGCCGTTCGGGCCGACGATCACCGTCGTCTTGCCGGCCTCCACCGACAGCGAGACGTCCCACAGCACATTGATCGCGCCATAGCCGGCCCGCAGTGTCAGGATGTCGAGCGCGTTGGTCATGACGCCTCCGCAAGGGTGGTTTCGCCGGTGTAGCTGCGGATCACCTCCGGGTCGCGGAACACCGCGTCGGGGGAGCCGTCGGCGATGATCTGGCCGAAATTCAGCACCAGCACCCGCGGGCAGAGCGCGGCGATGGTGGCGATGTCATGCTCGATGATGACCATGGCGAGGCGGTAGCGGTCGCGCACCGCCGCCAGCCGTTCCATGAAGGCGCGCTTGCTGCTGGTTTCGAGCCCGGCCAGCACCTCGTCGAGCAGGAGCAGGCTGGGCTCGGTCGCCAATGCCTTGCCGACCTCCAGCGCCTTGTGCTCGGTCAATGCCAGTTCGCCGGTGGCGTCGCGGTCGGCCTTGTCGCGCAGGTTCAGGATGTCGAGGATCTCGTCGATCCGCTTCGGGTCGGTCTTCCCGGCGCCGAAGCGCTGGGCGACCAGCAGGTTCTCCCGCACCGTGCAATGGCCGAAGGGTCGCGGGATCTGGAAGCTGCGGCCGATACCGAGCCGTGCCCGTTTCCACTCCGGCAGCTTCAGCAGCGAGGTGCCGCGGAAGTCCAGACGACCGGCGGTCGGCCGCACCACGCCGGAGATGACGTTGAACAGCGTGGTCTTGCCGGCGCCGTTGGGGCCGACCAGACCGATGCTTTCCCCTTCGGCGACGGAGAAGCTGGCGCTTTTCAGCGCCTGGACGCCGCCGAAATTGACCTGGACGCCTTCAAGCGTGAGCATGGCGGCTCTCCTTCACCGGGCGGCGGCGCAAGGCCGGCATCAGGCCGCCGGGGCTGAACATGATCATGGCGCACAGCAGCACGCCCAGGATCATCTGGTGGCCGTGCGGCAGGATCGGCTTGAACAGCAGCTGGTCGACCAGATAGATCGCGAGTGCCCCCACCACTGGCCCCCACACCGTGCGGTAGCCGCCGAAGATGGCTGCGGCGATGGGCAGCACGGTCCAGCCGCTGGAAAAGGCGTAATCGGGGTCGAGGAAGCTGATGAAATGGGCGTTGAAGGCGCCGACCACCCCGGTGATGAAGGCCGACAGCACCAGCATCGCCGCCTTCAGGTGCGTGCTGGGCACACCGACGACGCGGGTCGCCACCTCGGTGTCGTGCATCGCCTTCAGGGCGAGGCCCCAACTGCTGCGCCGGATGGCGTCATAGGCGAGGACCGCCAGCACGACGATGGTCAGGACGATCAGGTAGCCGCCCAGCTTCTCGCCGAAATCGAAGCCCAGAATTTTCGGAAAGCGCGGGATCGACAGCAGCCCGCCGGCCCCGCCGGTGACCGGCGTCATCTCGGTCGTCAGAATCTGGAAGATGTGGGCATAGGCGAGGATGGCGAGGGCGAAATAGGGCCCGCGCAGCCGCAGTGCCGGCAGCATGGCGATGGAGGACACCGCCGCCCCCACCCCGCCCAGCAGCATGGATGCGAAGACCGGCACCCCCAGCTTCATCGCCAGCACGGCGGAGGTGTAGGATCCCACCCCGAAGAAGGCGGCGTGGCCGAAGCTGACCATGCCGCCGAGATTGCCGAGCAGCGCCCAGGCCACCGCCACCCCGGCGATGGTCAGTGCTGCCACGATCAGCCCCAGCACATAGGCATTGCTGCCGAACAGCAGGGGCACGCCGACATAGGCGACGGCGAGCGCGGCGATCAGAAGAAGACGGTTCATCGGGGAGTTCCTCATCGCGCCAGTGCCCTCCCACCGCCGAACAGGCCCGAGGGCGAGACGAACAGCACGACCAGGAACAGGATCATGCCTGCCAGCTCCTGCAACGAGGCCGACAGGTAGGTGACCGTCAGCGATTCGATGACGCCGATCATGATGGCGCCGATCAGCACGCCGGGGATCGACCCCATGCCGGCCAGCACGGTGATGATGAAGGCCTTGACCGTCAGCACATGGCCCAGCGCCGGGAAGACGGTCTTGCCGGTGTAGATGGCGAAGCCGGCGAAAGTGGCGAGCAGGGCCGCGATCAGGAAGGACAGGATTTCGATCTTGCGCGGGTTGACGCCCATCAGCGTCGCTGCTGCGCGGTTCGACGACAGCGCCCGCACCGCGCGCCCCTGCCAGGAATGGTTCAGCCACCACCAGACGCCGGCCATCAGCACCAGCCCGCCGATGAAGGAAGCGACCTCCGCATTCATCGCGAACAGGGTATCGGCGACGACCAGGGAATCCTGGAACCAGGGATCGGAGGTCGAATGGATGTCGGCCTTCCAGATCGACAGGATGGCATTCGTCAGGATGATCCCCAGGCCGAAGGTGAGGATCAGCGAGTTGATCTCGCGGT
This sequence comes from Azospirillum sp. A26, assembly GCF_042604635.1. Lineage (NCBI taxonomy): Bacteria > Pseudomonadati > Pseudomonadota > Alphaproteobacteria > Rhodospirillales > Azospirillaceae > Azospirillum > Azospirillum sp. A26. The sequence continues at coordinate 1,213,254 of NZ_CP170473.1, forward strand.
CCTGCCGGATGCGGCTGAGCAGCGCATAGACGAATGCAGACGCCATTCCGACGATCACCAGCGCCACCGGGATCGCCATCACCGGGTTGACGCCGTAATTGGTTTCCGCCGCATAGGCGACATAGGCGGCCAGCAGCACCAGCTCGCCATGGGCGAGGTTGATGACCCGCATGGTTCCGAACACCAGCGCCAACCCGACCGCCACGGTCGCGTAATAGCCGCCGGCGAGCAGGCCCGAGAACAGTGCCTGGAGCGTCAGTTCGAACATGGCCCGCTCACCAGGGCACGGCCGGGAAGTTCATCGTTCCGTTGGCGGCGTCCTTCGGCCAGACCAGGACCACCTTGCCGCCCTGGTGCTGGCCCATGCGGTGGGTGAAGTTCAGGTTGTCGCCGTTCCTGTCGAAGGTGACGCGGCCGATCAGGGTGTTGGCGTCGGTCTTGCGCAGCTCGTCGGCCAAGCCGCCCTTGACGAGCGTTCCGGCCTCGTCGGCGCGGACGACGGCGTCGATCAGCAGGCGGGTCTGGACATAGCCGAACTGCCCCAGATAGTCGGGATCCTTGTTGAACAGCGTCTTGTAGGTGGCGGCGAACTCGACCGCTTCAGGCTGGGTGAATTCCACCGGGTAGGGCAGCATGGAGGTGCCGTAGACGTTCTCCATCAGGTCGGGGAATTCCTTGGCCATCTGCGCGGTGGCGAGCGACCAGACGCCGACCATCGCCTTGACCTGCGGCTTCAGCACCTTGGAGGCCCGCAGAATGCCGACATAATCGTTCTCGTAGCCGACCATGGCGATGACGTCGGGACGGTCCTGCAGCTTGACCTTGTTCATCAGCGGCTTGAAGTCGCTGGTGGAGCCGTCGAACTCGTGCATGCCCACCGTGACGCCCTTGGCGGTCAGCGCGCTGTTGACCTGTTTGGCGAGGCTGCTGGTGGCATCCTTGTTCAGGTAGACGATGGAGACCTTCTTGGCTCCCATGTCCTGCAACATGCCGATCATGGCGAGCGCATAGCCGTCGGTGTTGTTGATGCGGAAGAAGGTCGGATAGCCGCGCTGGGTCAGTTCGGGAGAGACGCCGCCCGAGGTGATGTAGACCAGCCCGGCCTTCTGCGCCGCTTCCGATGCCGGACCGATGATGTTGGAGCCGTAGCCGCCGGTGATCGCCACCACCCCGTCGCCGGCCAGCTTCTCGACCGCCGCCACGCCCTTGGCGGGGGAGGTCTCGTCGTCGATGGTCTGGACCTTGAAGCTGTGCTTGCCGGCATAGCTTTTGTTCGCCATCTCGACGGCGACGGAGATGCCCTCATGCATGCCCTGGCCGACGCGGGCGAGGCTGCCGGTCAGCGGCAGTTCGGAGCCCAGCAGGAAGTCCTTGGCCTGTGCCGCCCCGGCGCCGAGCGCCACCGACAGAGCGAGGGCCGAGACAGTTACGAGGTTCGCGAGCGTCCGGGTCATGCTTTGGTTCCCTCCCATGGGCTTTGCTTTTTGAGGCTTTGCTTTTCGGAATTTTGCTCTTCGCGTCAGGCGGCCATCACCTCGGCGGCGAGCGCGCGGAGGCCGCTTTTCAGCAGCTTGCCGGTCGGGCTGGCCGGCAGGGTCTCCATGGCGACGATCCGCGACGGGCGCTTGTAGGGGGCCAGCCGTTCGGCGGCCCAGGCCTTCAGCTCCTCCTCGCCGGCGCTGCGGCCGGGGACGAACTGGACGAAGGCCACGACCTCCTCGTTGCCGGCGACGGCATGGCCGACCACCGCGGCCAGCGTCACCGCCGGGTGGCTGGTCAGCACCCCCTCCACCTCCTCCGGATAGACGTTGAAGCCGGAGCGGATGACGATCTCGCGGATGCGGCCGACCACGGCGACGCAGCCGTCCGGTTCCAGCCGGGCGACGTCGCCGGTCTTCAGCCAGCCGTCGTCGGTGATGACCTGGGCGGTCAGCGCCGGGTCACGGTAATAGCCGAGCATGACGTTGGGGGCGCGGACCCACAGCTCACCCGGTTCGCCATTGGCCACGTCCAGGCCGGTGACATGGTCGACGAAGCGCATCTCCACCAGCGGCAGGGCCGGGCCGATGGAGGTGTCGCTGCGCGGCGCGTCGAGCCGGGTCTGCGTCACCGTTGGCGAGCATTCGGTCAGGCCGTAGCCGTTGTGCAGCGGCAGGCCGAAGACCCGCTCCACCGTCCGCTTGAGGTCGAGGTCCAGCACAGAGCCGCCCGACGACAGGTAGCGCAGGGCCGGCGCGGTGGGCGTGCGGCCGGTGACGGTGGCGTGCTCCACCAGCTTGGCGTACATGGCTGGAACACCCTGGAACACGGTCACCCCATCCTGTTCCAGCGCCTGCCACACCGCGGCGGGGGCGAAGCGGGGCACGGTGTGCAGGCAGCCGCCGGCATAGAGGGTGCCGAGGCAGGTGGACGCCAGCCCGAAGACATGGCTGACCGGCAGCACGCCATAGGTGCGGTCGCTGGGGCCGAGGCCGCGCATCCAGCCCGACACCGAGGCGACGAACAGCAGGCCGCGGTGCGACAGCATCACCCCCTTGGGCTTGCCGGTGGTGCCGGAGGTGTAGATCAGCGCGCCGACCTGCCGCCTGTTGCCGGCATGGACCGGCTCCGGATCGGCGTCCAGCAGCGGGCCGACCGCCATCGGCGGCACATCCGGGTCGCCGAGCGGCTCCGCGCCATGGCGGGCGGCGTGGGCGGCGGCTTCATGGGATACCGTATCGGTATAGAAGACCCGGCGCGGCTGGCAGTGGTCGCGGATGGCGTCGATCTCGCGGTCCGACAGGCGGGCGTTGACGATGACCGGCCAGGCGTCGCGCTCGCTGGCGGCCAGGATCAAGGTGACGGCGGCGAGGCCGTTCTCGCAGACGATCATCACCCGGTCGCCGCCGACCACCCCCAGCCGCTTCAACCGCGCGGCGGCGCTGCCGACCGCCTGGGCCAGCCGGCGATAGCTCCAGTCCTGCGTCCCGTCGAACAGGGCGGGGGCGTCCGGTGTCCGCTCCGCCCAGGCAAGCGCGGCGTGGCTGATGCGTTGCGGCAGCGCCGCCACCATCGCGGCGAAATCGGGAACCGGCCGCCCGGCGGTCATGCCGCCTCCCGGATCATGTTGCGGGCGATGACGAGCTGCTGGATCTGGGTGGTGCCCTCATAGATGCGGAACAGGCGGACGTCGCGGTAGAAACGCTCGATCCCGTAATCGGCGATATAGCCGGCCCCGCCATGGATCTGCACCGCGCGGTCGGCGACGCGGCCGACCATCTCGGTCGAGAACATCTTGCAGCAGGCGGCGTCGGTGTTGACGTTCTGCCCGGCGTCGCGGCGGCGCGCGGTCTCCAGCACCATGCAGCGCGCGGCATAGGCCTCGGCCCGGCTGTCGGCCAGCATCGCCTGGATCAGCTGGAATTCGGCGAGCGGCTGGCCGAACTGCTTGCGCTCCATGGCGTAGCTCAGGCTGTCGCGGATCAGCCGCTCGGCCAGACCGACGCAGACGGCGCCGATGTGCAGGCGGCCGCGGTCCAGCACCTTCATCGCGGTCTTGAAGCCCTGCCCCTCCTTGCCGCCCAGGATGGCGCTGGCCGGAACGCGGCAGTCCTCGAAGATGACGTCGCAGGTGTGGGCGCCCTTCTGGCCCATCTTTTTGTCGATGGGGCCAAGCGACAGGCCGGGCGTCCCGGCTTCGACCAGGAAGGCCGACACGCCGCGGGCGTCGCGGCTGTCCGGGTCGGTGCGGGCGAAGACGGTGAAGAGGCCGGCCTGCGGCGCGTTGGTGATGTAGCGCTTGGTGCCGTTCAGGATGAAATGGTCGCCGTCGCGCCGGGCGGTGGTGCGGAGCGAGCCGGCGTCCGACCCCGATTCCGGTTCGGTCAGGGCGAAGGCTCCGACGATCTCGCCGGTGGCCAGACGCGGCAGGTATCGCTGCTTCTGCTCCGCTGTGCCATCGATGACGATGCCCTGAGAGCCGATGCCGTTGTTGGTGCCGATCAGCGAGCGGAAGGCCGGGGAGGTCTGGCCCAGCTGGAAGGCGACCTGCACCTCGTCCATCATCGACAGGCCGAGCCCGCCATACTCCTCCGGGATCGACAGGCCGAACAGGCCCATCTCGCGCATCGCGCCGATCACCTCGGCCGGGATGGCGTCGTCCTCCGCCACCTTGTGCTCCAGCGGGACCAGCTTCTCGCGGACGAAGCGCCCCAGCGTGTCCAGCAGTTGATCCAAAACGTCCGTGTCCAAGGCCATGCGTGCTCTCCGTCCGGGGAGAATGATTCCAGGGGAAATCAAAAATCGAGGGGGCGCCGCCTCGTCTGTTCGTTGGCCACGCTGACAGATGCGAAAATGACTGTCAACAAAATGAAATTGAATTTCGTTTAACGGAATATGCATGGCGGATTGGAGGTCTGCCGCGCGTCTGCATAGGCTTGCCAGCCGGACCGAAGCGGTTAACCTTTTTCCCGAAATTACGGCCTGGACCGTCGGGCCGATAAATCGCAGGAGGGTTTGGGATGATCGACCTCTATTTCTGGCCGACGCCGAACGGCCACAAGATCACGATCTTTCTGGAGGAAGCCGAGCTGGACTACAGCTTCAAGCCGGTGAACATCTCCACCGGCGACCAGTTCAAGCCGGAGTTCCTGGCCTTCTCGCCCAACAACCGCATGCCGGCGATCATCGACACCGCCCCGGCCGACGGCGGCGAGCCGATCAGCGTGTTCGAATCCGGCGCCATCCTCGTCTACCTTGCCGAGAAGACCGGCAAGTTCCTGCCCAGCGACGTGCGTGGCCGCAAGACGGTTCTCGAATGGCTGTTCTGGCAGGTCGGCGGCCTCGGCCCGATGGCCGGCCAGAACCACCATTTCGTCCAATACGCTCCGGAGCGCATCCCCTACGCCATGGAGCGCTACGTCAAGGAGACCAGCCGTCTCTATGGCGTGATGGACAAGCGCCTTGCCGACAACGAGTTCCTCGGCGGGGCGGAACTGTCCATCGCCGATATGGCGAGCTACCCGTGGATCGTCCCGCACGAACGCCAGCAGCAGGATCTGGACAACTTCCCCAACCTGAAGCGCTGGTTCACCGCGATCAAGGGGCGGCCGGCGGTGGTGCGCGCCTATGAAAAGGGGCAGGAGATCAACCCCAACCGCACGCCAACGGTGAACGAGGACAGCAAAAAGATCCTGTTCGGCCAGTCCGCCGACACGGTGAAGCGCTGAGACCGGTGTCCCAACTCCCCTCTTTTTCCAGGGAGAGGGGAGTTGGGGCAACTTCGTATAGCCCCTGACCACTTCGCGGCACCCGTTTGCGCCGCACAGACTTTCGGGTGTCCCCGGCGTTGACGGGACCGTTCGTCTGACCAGCGTGTTGTTTTCGGTAGAGAATATCTACCGGAGATGCCGCGCCGATGAGCATCTGGCCACGCACCGACTCCGACGGCACCCTTCCGCAGAGGGCGGCCGGTTCCGCAACCGCAACCGACATACAGGTCGCCCTGCATCCCCTGCCCTCCATGCCGGAGCTGGCGCGGGCATGGACGGAGCTGGAAAGCCGCTCCGACTCCTCCTTCTTCCTTTCCTGGACCTGGATCGGGCCCTGGCTGGCGCAGATGCCGGACGGGATCGAGCCGCAGCTGCTGGTCGCCCGCCAGGGGGACGAAACGGTTGGGCTGGCCCTGCTCTGCCCGCGCCTGCGGCGCCGGTTCGGGCTGCTGCCCAGCCGCTGCTGGATGCTGCACGAGACCGGCGACCGCAGCTATGACCGGCTGTTCATGGAGTATAACGGCATCCTCGCCGACCGCCGCGTCGCCGACGAGGTGACGGACGCCATGCTGCACTGGCTGGGCGAGCGGCTGGGCGCCAACGACGAGCTGGTGCTGGGCGGCCTGACCCTGGCGGCGGAGCGGGCGGCCCGGCGGGTGGCGGCACGCACCGGCCACACGCTGCAACTGCGCGTCGCCGATTCCGCGCAATGGGTGGACTTCGGCACGGTGCGCGCGGCGGGCGGCGATTTCCGCGGCGGGCTGGGCCGCAACACGCGGGCGGCGGTGAACCGCAGCGAGCGGCTTTACCGTGGCCGCGGTGAGCTCGAACACCGCGTCGCCACGACGGTGGACGAGGCGCTGGAGTATTTCGCCGGGCTGGAGGTGCTGCATCAGGCCGGCTGGCAGGCGCGCGGGCAGGCCGGGGCCTTCGCCAATGCCGCCTTCCGCCCCTTCCATCAAAGGCTGATCGCCGAGGGGATGCCGCAGGGTGCCGTGCGGCTGAGCCGGGTCAGCGCCGGTGGGCAGGCGGTCGGCTATCTCTACAACTTCGTCCACCGCAACCGCGTGCTGAACTATCAGGGCGGCTTCGCCTTCGAGGCCGACAACCGGCTGAAGCCGGGGCTGCTGAGCCATGTGCTGGCCATCGAGGACGCGCTGGACCGCGGCGAGGATTGCTACGACTTCATGTCGACCCCGGCCGGGCACAAGCCGCTGCTCTCCAACGCCGAACAGCCGATGAACTGGCTGACGCTCGGCCCCGACCGGTTCAGCCGGCGGATGGAGGCGCATGTCCGCCGGGCGCGCGGGGTGATGGCCGATGCGGTCAAGCGGTCGCTGCGCGGATGGATCGCGCCGGCCAAAGGCATTTGAGTGCGGGATCTGAACGGGGGGATTGGCGATGAAGACCGGGATGACGGCCGGGCCGCTGGCCTGCGTGTTGGGCGACATGGATCTGGTGCGCCCGCTGGGGCTTGCGGGCATCCGCTGCGCCGTGGTCGGGCCGCCGGACGGGGCGACCGCCCATTCCCGCTTCACCGCGCAGTTGATACCCTGGCAAGGCGGCAATGACGGGACGCTGGTCGACCGTCTGCTGCGCTTCGGCGCCGCCCAGTCGCAAAAGCCGGTGCTCTATATGGAGGAGGACGCCCAGCTTCTGATGGTGTCGCGCAACCGCGACCGGCTGGCCTCGGTCTTCCGCCTTCCGCTGGCCGATGCCGAACTGGTGGAGACGCTGGTGGACAAGGGCCGCTTCCAGGCGATGGCGGAACGGCTGGGCCTGCCGGTGCCGCGGACCCGCCGCCTGCGCCCCCTGCCCGGCAGCGAGGCGCCGGATCTGGATCTGCGCTATCCCCTGATCGTCAAGCCGCTGACCCGCCGTCCGCCCTGGGACGAGATCGAGGGGCTGGGCAAGGCGATCCGGCTGGACGGGCATGATGAGCTTCGCGCCCTGTGGCCGCGTCTGATCCCGGTCGGCATCGAGCTGCTGGCGCAGGAACTGATCCCCGGACCGGAGACGCGGATCGAAAGCCACCATGTCTATATCGACGCCAGCGGCGCGGTGGCCGGGGAGTTCACCGGGCGCAAGATCCGCACCTACCCCGTCGATTACGGCCACAGCACGGCGCTGACCATCACCGACATCGACGGCGAGGGCGCCGATGTGGCGGCGCTTGGGCGGGAGATCGCGGCGAAGATCGGCCTGCGCGGTGTCGCCAAGTTCGACTTCAAGCGCGACCCGGAGGGACGGCTGCACCTGCTGGAGATCAACCCGCGCTTCAACCTCTGGCACCATCTGGGGGCGGTCGCCGGGATGAATTTGCCGGCGATGGTGCAGGCGGACCTGACCGGCCGGCCCCGCCCTGCCCCGGTAAAAGCGCGTCCCGGTGCCTGCTGGTGCCACATCAGCAAGGACCGGCTGGCGGCGCGGGAATGCGGCGTGCCGATGGCGCAGTGGCTGGCCTGGGTGGCGCGCTGCGAGGCGAAGGCGATCACGCCGGACGACCCGATGCCCTTCCTGCGGCCGAAGCTGGACCGGCTGCTCGCCCGCATGCCCGGCGGCATCCGGTCCGGCCGCCTCGTGAAGCCCTGACCCCCGACAGCCCATGAAGATCGCCCTGATCTCCGACATCCATGCCAATCTGGAAGCGTTGCAGGCGACGCTCGACGCCATCCAGGCGGAGGGAGTGAAGCGCATCGTCTGCCTCGGCGACATCGTCGGCTACAACACCGACTTCGCCGCCTGCATCGCCCTGCTGCGGCAGGCCGGCGCCGTCTGCATCGCCGGCAACCATGACCGGGCGGTGGCCGGCCTGATCGGCACCGACGGGTTCAGCGGCCCGGCGGCGCGCGCCGTCGCCTGGACCGGGGCAAGGCTGGACGAGGATAGCCGCGCCTTCCTGACCGCCCTGCCCCTGACCGCCGATGTGGACGGCGCGCTGGTCGCCGTCCATGGCGCCCTGCATCCGGAAATGGGCAAGGAGCTGGTCCGGCTGGACGATGACGGAAAGCGGGCCTTGAGCCTGCGGGCGCTCGCGGCGCATCCATCGGGCGCGCGGATCTGCGCCTTCGGCCACACCCACCGGGCCGGGCTGTGGGAATGGCGGGACGGTGCGGTGCAGGCGGTGTCGCTCGACGAGCCGGCGGGAGCGGAGTTGCGGGTGGACGGGCTCTACCTGCTGAACCCCGGCACGGTGGGGGAGCCGCGTGGTGCCGATGCCCGCGCCTGCTTCGCCTGTTACGACACCGCCACCCGCCGCGTCACCCTGTATCGCGTCTCCTATGCCCGCCGCGCCGCCCTGGCGAAGACCCGGCGGGCGGGGTTGGCGCCACGTTTTGCCGCAGTTCCGGCGCCGTTTCGGATGAAGTTGATCGAAATACTGAGACTTCTTGGAGTCTACGAGTGGTTAAAACGCGCTCTTCCCCGCCGTGCGTCATCAATATGACAATCCCGTAACGCGGCTTTGCTTCAACAAAGACTGGAAAATGAGCATAATCCGGCGCGGGGGCAATGGTGACGCCGGGCTATGGACATTATCGGTATTTCAATCGGCGCTGCCGGCGGGGTGTGGTCCCGGCCCGGCAGGACATCGCCGCCCCTGACCGCATCGCTGGCGCTGGGCCTTGCCATCGGCCTCGCCGCGATTCTGCCGGCTGCGACCTTGCCGGCCCATGCGCAGGAGACTGACGCCTCCCCCAAGGCGACCGTGGCGGACAGCGGGCCGGTGCGGCTGACCATCCTCTACACCCAGGGCACCACCGACCTGGACGAGACCGCCGGGCGCGGCGGCATGGCGCGGCTGGCCGGCACGATCCGGCAGGAGCGGGCCGCCCACCCCAACCTGCTGGTCCTGCATGGCGGACAGACGCTGGCGCCGTCGGTGCTCGCCTTCTACGACCAGGGCGCCCACATCATCGACCTGCTGAACGGCATGACCATCGACGCGATGGCCGCGCTGAACCGCGAATACCATCATGGCGACGACCGGCTGAGCGCTCGCGCCTTCGAGGCCGGCTTCCCCATCGTCACCACCAACGCGGTCGACCGCTCCACCGGCCGCACGCCGGACGGGCTGGAGGAGGCGGTGGTGCTGACCGCCGGCCCCTTGCGCATCGGCGTGATGGCGGCGACGCCGGTGCTGACGCGGGAAACCACCCGAACCCAGCGCACGGAATTCCGCGACCCGGTGCGGGCGCTGGCCGCCAAGGCCGCGGCCCTGCGGGCCGACGGCGTCGATCTGGTGGTGGCGATGACCGGCTATGCCGGCGACACCCACCGCAGCGTGCTGGCCGCCCGGCCGGCCGACATCGTGCTGTACCAGGACCGCAGCCGCCCCTTCGCCGTCGAGTACGACGGCCGGTTCCTGTCCGCCACGGTCGGGCCGCAGGCCGCCTGGGTGCTGGCGCTCGACCTGACAATGCAGCGGACCGCCGGACCGGACGGCCAGCCGGTGGTGAGCTGGACCCCGGCGCCGCGCCTGATCGACACGGCGACGGTGGCGCCCGACCCGGCGGTGCTGATCCAGGCCAGGGCCTATGCGGCGCGGCTCGACACCATGCTGCGGATGGAGGTGGGACGTCTCGCCGCCCCCCTCGACACCCGCAAGGAGTCGCTGCGGACGGGCGAGAACGCCTTCGCCAATGCGGTGGTCGACACGCTGCGCGAGGCGCTGGACGGCGACGTGGCGCTGTTCAACGGCGGCGGCATCCGCGGCGACCGCCAGTATCCGGCCGGCACCCTGCTGACCCGGCGCGACATCTACACCGAACTGCCCTTCCACGATGTCGGGGTGGTGCTGGACGTCTCCGGACAGCAGCTCTGGGATGCGGTGGAGAGCGGCGTGTCGGCGGTGGAGCAGTTGCAGGGCCGCTTTCCCCATTTGTCCAATGCCCGGGCCGAGATCGACCTCGGCCGTCCGCCCGGCCAGCGGCTGCGCAGCCTGTCGGTCGGCGGCAAGCCGGTCGCCTTGTCCGGCCGCTACCGTCTGGCGACCAGCAGCTTCCTGGCGGCGGGAGGCGACGGCTACGGCATCCTGGCCGGCGCGCCGCGGCTGGTGGAGGACCGCAACACCGAGTTCGTCTCCACCCAGATGATCGACCAGATCGCCCGCAGCGGCGAGTTCGTTCCCCGGCTGGACGGCCGCATGACGGTGAGGCGGTGATGGACGGGCTGTCTTCCACCGTCTTGTCGTCACCCCCCCTGCCGGCCCCCCCCTTGCCGGTACACGACGCGGCGGTCATCGACAACACGGCACGGCGCAGGCCGCAGGCGCCGCCGCCGAGCCGTAGGCGGCGGTTCGGCATCGCCGTCCGCATCACGCTGGGCCTGTCGGTGATGGCGCTGCTGGTGCTGCTGATCGGCGGCGTGTCGATGTCCTCCTTCCGCCTGTTCCGGGCGGAGGTGGCGGCGCTGTCCACCAACACCCTGCCGGAGGTCATCACCAGCGCCGAACTGCACGGGTCGTTGCAGAAGCTGGTGGCGCAGCTGCCGCAGCTCGCCGCCGCCGCCTCGACGCCGCAGCGCCGGTCCATCTATGACGGGCTGGTGACGGAGCTGGACTCGATGCAGCTCCTGGTCGCCCGCATGCGCGGCCTGATGAAGGAGGGCGATCCCGGCGCGGGCGAGCGCGACGGCAATGTCCGCCTGCTGGAGCAGACCCGCTCCACCCTGCTGATCCTGGCCGCCACGGTCGCCGACCTGAACGCCGAGGTCACGCGCCAGATCGACTACGGCGACCGTCAGGCCGAAGCCGCGCGCGCGCTGAGCCGGCTGGCGGCGGCGATCGAGAGCATGCCGGACACCGGGGCCTGGGCGGCCCGCATCGGCGCGCTGATGGCGCGGGCGGCGGGGGCGACGCAGCTCGATCATCTCAGCCGCCTGAAGGGCGAGGCGCGGTCCGCCGAACGCACGCTGGCTGAACTGGCCCGCCTGTCGGGCGGCGCCCCGGACCCCACCGGGCAGATGATGTCCACCGTGCAGGAGGAGCTGTTCTCCCTGCTGGTGGCGCCGGGCGGGCTGTTCGAGAGCGCCATCGACCGGCTGCAGGCGCGCAACCGCGCCCAGGCGCTGACCGGACAGGCCCAGGTTCTGGTCGAGACGGTCGAACGCTCCACCCGCACGCTGTACGATTCCATCCGCGACCAGTCGGCCGAGCGCACCGATGCGCTGGCGGCGCTGATCGCCGAACGTACCCGCACGGTGATGGTGCTGGCCGGAACGTCGCTTCTGCTGGCGGTGTGCGTCTATTTCTTCTTCCGCCGCTTCCTGTCGACGCGGCTGGTGGCGATGAACCGGGCGGTTCTGGCCCGGCTGTCGGGAAGCCGCCAGTCCCTCCATCGCGGCATTGCGGCGCCAGCCGGGCCGCCGGTTCCGGTCCCGGTGGACGGCGACGACGAGATCACCGACATCGGCGCCTCGATCCGCTATTTCATCGAGGAGATCGACCGGCGCCAGCAGGCCGTGGCAGACAACGAGCGTCGCTTCCGCGATCTCGTCGAAGGCTCAATCCAGGGCATCGTCATCCATCGCGATTTCCACGTGCTCTATGCCAACGACAGCTTCGCCGCCATGCTTGGCATGACGGTGGCGGAGGTGGTCGCCCTGCCATCCCTGCTGTCGGTGGTGGCGGTGGCGGAACGCCAGGCGCTGATCGAGGGGTACGACCGGCTGCTGGAGAACGGGCAGTCGACGCCGCGACGCCGCATCCGTGCCTGCCGGTCCGACGGCGCCGGGCTGTGGGTGGAACTGACCGGCCGGCGCGTCGACTGGATGGACGGCCCGGCGATCCAGGCGGTGGTGGTCGACGTGACGCGCGAGGTGGAGGCGGAACATGCCCTGCGCCAGTCGCGCGATGCCGCCGAGCGCGCGCTCGACGAACTGAAGGCGACCCAGGCCAGCCTGATCCAGGCGGAGAAGATGGCCTCGCTCGGGCAACTGGTCGCCGGCGTGGCGCATGAGGTGAACACCCCCATCGGCATCACCATCACCGGCGCCTCGCAATTGCAGGCGCTGATCGGCGAGCTGTCGGACCGACACACGGCGAACGCGCTGAAGAAGTCGGACTTCCAGCGCTTCCTCAGCGACGGGATGGAGATGGCCAGCCTGATCCTGTCCAACAGCACCCGCGCCGCCAATCTGGTGCAGAGCTTCAAGCTGGTCGCCGTCGACCAGTCCAGCGACGAGCGCCGTCCCTTCCTGCTGCGCGATTACATCGACGAGCTGCTGCGCAGCCTGCACCCGACCTACAAGGCGCGGACGGCCCTGGCCATCGACGTCGCCTGCCCGGCCGACTTGGAGCTGGACGGCTATCCCGGCGCGCTGTCGCAGATCCTGACCAATCTGATCATGAATGCGCTGGTCCATGCGCTGGACCCGGAGCAGCCCGGCCGGATCGCCATCGCCGCCCGGCTGCTCGGTCCCGACATGGTGGAGCTGTCGGTCGGCGACGACGGCAACGGCATCGCGCCGGACGTGCTGCCCAAGATCTTCGACCCCTTCTTCACCACCCGGCGCGGGGCGGGCGGCAGCGGGCTGGGGCTGCACATCGTCTACAATCTGGTGACCGGCCGCCTGCACGGCACCATAGGGGTGGAGAGCCGCCCCGGCGAAGGTACCCGGTTCACCCTGCGCTTTCCCCGAGTCACTGCGGGCGCCTAGAACCGACCGCCGTTTTCCGATCCGCCCGATCCCGGCCTGCGCCTGTCCGCGGACAATCGGACATGCGCAGGTATGGCGCCATCCGCCCAATCCAGGCCCGCCCGCCGGTGCCGGTTGAATTCACGTGCAAACAGTCGGTTTCCTATACAGGCTTCCGGTGTTTTTGTCGTTATGCGGGAGCTTGATCACAATGAATTTCAATCGGCGCGATTTTCTGGCAACGGCCACCGCTGTTGCGGGCACCTCCCTGCTGCCGTTCGGGCCGGCGCGGGCGGCGACGGCGAAATACGTCCGCTATAGCGCGACCAGCGACGAAGGCAAGGCGATGCTGCGCAGCTACGCCACGGCTGTGCAAAAGATGGTGGCCCTGCCCCCCGATCATCCGCACAACTGGTTCCGCAACGCCTTCGTCCATTTCATGGACTGCCCGCACGGCAACTGGTGGTTCTATGTCTGGCACCGCGGCTATATCGGCTATTTCGAAGAGACGGTGCGCAAGTATAGCGACAATCCGAATTTTGCCTTTCCCTATTGGGACTGGACTCTCCTGCCGCAGATCCCCAACGAGATGTTCGACGGCGCCCTGACTCCGGTCAGCGAAGCCTTCCTGCCCTACACCAAGGATCTGAAGACCTTCACCGCCTATATCAAGCCGGCGATGAAGGCCTATTGGGACACGCTGAACGAGGCCCAGCGCAAGCAGCTGGACCTTCGCGGCTACAGCAGCTTCGACAAGCTGTGGGACGACGTCACCGGGTGCAGCCACGGCAAGTGCGATCCCGGCAACCAGGCCTTCGCCGCGACCGACCGTGCGCGCTACCTGACCCGCGAGAACCCGAAGCTGGACGACAAGACGGCCAAGGCCTGCTCGCCCCACACGGTGCTGACCGGCCTGCTGCCGGTGGATTATTACAACGCCGACGTGACGCACAGCTTCACCAGTTCCAAGACGGCGTCGCACAACGTCATGCCGGGCAAGGACACCCAGTTCTCGGTGCTGGAAGGCCAGCCGCACAACCTCGTCCACAACTACATCGGCGGCGTCGGCCCGTGGGATCCGGGCCCCTACGGCAACATGACCAACTTCCTGTCGCCGGTGGACCCCGTCTTCTTCCTGCACCATTCGAACATGGACCGCCTGTGGGACGTGTGGACGCGCAAGCAGCAGCGGCTGGGCCTGCCGATCCTGCCGACCGACAAGGAGGAGCTGTCGCAGCTGTCCCGCGAACCCTTCCTGTTCTTCGTCCGCGCCGACGGCAGCTATGTTCTCGACGGCCGCGCCGGTGACTATCTCAGCACCGAGCGGTTCCAGTACGAGTACCGGCATGGCTTCGGCGACGCGGAATCGGCACAGGTGGCGGCGGCCAAGCCGTCGGCTCCGGTCAAGGGCACGGTGGCGAAGGGCGTGGGATCGGTCCAGCTGTCGGCGGCGCCGTCCAGCCCGGTGGTGATGGCGGTCAAGGTGACCCGCCCGGCCGGCAGCAACGCCCCGCGCAACTTCGACCTGCTGATCAACGCGCCGGCCGGCGTGACGACGGTGACGGCGGACAGCCCCTATTATGGCGGCACCATCGGTTTCTTCGGCCCGGCCATGCATGGCATGGCGGACGACGCCACCTTCACCCTGCCGCTGCCCGAGCCCGCCCGCACCGCGGCACTGGCCCGGAGCCCGGCCGCGCAGGCGGCGACGCCGGCAACCGCAACGCTGGAGGTCCGCATTGTCCCGTCCAACGGTTCCGCCACCGCCGCCCCGGCGGTCAAGGGGGTCTCGCTCCACACCCTGTAAGGCGTGGCAGGCCGGCAGGCTGCCGGCCGCCCTGCTCGCGCTGCTGGTCCTCCTGACGGGCCAGCCCGCGGGCGCGGCATCGGCCGGTCAGTCCGGGAGACCGGACGGGAATGGGGAAACGACTCTCGCCCTGCCGCATCCGCCGCGGCAGGGCGAGGCCGCCATCCTGGCGGTCACTCTGGGCGTGGTCACCCGCGGGCAGACGGTGGAGGTCACCACGGCGGACGGCGAGCCCATCGGGACCGCCGCCCCTTTCGGCCCCCAGCGTGGTCAGGGGGCCGGAACGGTCACCATTCCGGTGCCGGCCGGGGCCCTGCGGGACGGTCGCCTGACGCTCCGCCTGCGCATCACCGCCTCCGGCTCCCCTCCCCGTCCACCGACGGCGGAGGAGGTCGGGGAGCTGCGGCTGTCCATCATCGGCCCGCCGCCCTGACGGCGCGGGTAGACGGCTGCGGTCAGCGCACCGGCCCGTCGAACCAATGCCGGCCCTGGCGGTCCTCCACCTCGATCACCCAGACGTCGGGGTCGTAGCGGAGCTGGCGGGCGATGTAGGCGTCGGCGTCGGCCTCCGGCACCGGGTCGGCGCCGGTGCCGCGCGCCCAGAACAGCCGCTCGCCATCGGCCTCGCGGGTCTGGACCAGCACGGAGAAGGTCCGGTCGAGCCGGTTGATCTTCAGAATCACGGTGCCGCGGCTGGGATCGCCCTTGCGGACCACGGTCATCGCCACGCCCTGGGAATCGGCCGTGCGGATATGGGCCGAGACCCAGAGATGCGTCGGAAGGCGGTCGTCCATTGCCGTGGCGGGCTCCTGATCGTCAGCTCTCGCTGACCTGGGATTTTCGCTGTTCTTCGATCCTCGCTCTGCCCGGCCGGCCGGTGTAGAGAAGAGGGCATGGCTACACTCCTGGACGCTCTCAACGCCGCCGTCAACCACCACATGGCCGGCCATGCCGATGCGGCGGCCGAGGCCTACCGGCGGATTCTGGCGGCGGACCCGGCCCAACCCGACACGCTGCACCTGTCCGGCGTCCTGCGGGCGCAGACCGGCGATGCGGCGGCCGCCGTGCGATGGATCGCACGCGCGGTGCGCGTCCGTCCGGCCGCCCCGGCGCCTTGGGGCCATCTGGGGGCGGCCCTGCGGGCGGCGGAGATGCCGGAGCGGGCGGAGCCGGTTCTGCGGCGCGCCCTGGCGCTCGATCCGGCAGACGGCGACGCTCTGGAGGCGCAAGGCGCTTCCCTGCATGCGCTGGCGCGCTACCCCGATGCGCGGCGCTGGCTGGAGCGCGCGGCCCGGCTTCGGCCCGGCCATGCGGCGACCTTGCTCAATCTCGGCACCGTCCTGCGCGACCAGCGCCGTTTCGACGAGGCGGAGGCCTGTTTCGACGCCGTGCTGGGGCGCCAGCCCTCCAATGCCGACGCCCATCTCGCCCGTGCGGTGGGGCGGCTGGTGCGCGGCGACCTGCGCGCGGGATGGGAGGGGTTCGAGCACCGCTGGCAGCGCTTCGCCAGCCCGCCCTGGGCCGGACAGCCGCCGGGCGGCGCCACCATCCTGCTGCACATGGACCAGGGCTTCGGCGACGCCATCCAGTTCGTCCGTTATGCCCCGCTGGTGGCGCAGATCGCCGCGGCGGACGGCGGACGGGTGATCCTGGAAAGCCATATGCTGCTCTACCGCCTGTTCAACCGCTGCCTGGGATCGTCGATCCAGGTGCTGTCGCGCGGCGAGGATCCCCCGCCGCATGATCTCCATTGCCCGCTGATGAGCCTGCCGCGGGCCTTCGGCACCGGCCTGTCGGACATTCCGGCCGCCGTGCCCTATCTCGCCCCGGACCCAGGCGATGTCGCCCGCTGGCGCGACCGGCTGGACGGGCTGGATGGAGCGGAGAAGGATGGTGCAGCCTTCCGGGTGGGGCTGGTGTGGGCCGGCAACCCCCAGCACCGCAACGACCGCAACCGCTCGATCCCGGCGGCGACCCTCCTGCCGCTGCTGATGGTGCCGGGCGTGCGCTTCGTCAGCCTGCAGACCGGCGAGGCCGCCGCCGGGCTGGACCGCCTGCCCGGCGTGAGGGTGCCGAACGCGATGGAGCGGGTGCGCGACTTCGCCGACACCGCTGCCATTCTCGCCAACCTCGATCTGCTGGTGACGGTGGACACCGCCATCGCCCATCTCGCCGGGGCGATGGGCGTGCCGTGCTGGCTGATGCTTCCCCATGTGCCGGACTGGCGCTGGCTGCTCGACCGGGCCGACAGCCCCTGGTACCCGTCGCTGCGCCTGTTCCGCCAGCCGCGCCCAGGCGACTGGACCACGACGCTCGGCACCGCGGCGGCCGTGCTGAAGGCGCAGGCCGCCCGCGCCGTCCGGACCGCCCGGTAGAAGCGGCAACTTCGGCGGGAGCTTTCTGCCCCTCCGCCCCGGCGGCACTAGGCGAAACTTTCCTACCGGGCGGCAATTTCCGGCCCTGCCGCACAGCTTGTTAAAGAGATGCAGGAATTTCAATGACTTGAGTTCGGCGTGGCAGTTGGCACTCCGCTTGCTAGATAGGGCGCAGAAGACCTTTGCCCTTTCTTTCGGAGACCCCCGGCCATGAGCATCTTCGGTTCGATGACAACCGCCGTTCTCGGCCTGAATGCCCAGTCGAAGGCGCTCGGACACATCTCGGACAACATCGCGAACAGCTCGACCATCGGCTACAAGCGAGTCGATTCGGCCTTCGAGACGATGGTCCTGCAGTCCAGCCAGCGTCTGCACGAGCCGGGCGGGGTCACGGCGCAACCGGTCTTCATGAACAACATCCAGGGCAGCCTGACCCAGGTGCAGAGCCCGACCAACATCGCCATCCAGGGCCAGGGCTTCTTCAGCGTCACCAAGGTGGCGACCCAGGGGTCCAGCACGCTGGTGCAGACGCAGACGGGCACGGTCAATTCGTCGGCCGCCTTCTACACCCGCGCCGGCGATTTCGAACTGGACAAGAGCCGATATCTGGTCAACAGCGCCGGCTATGCCCTGAACGGCTGGCTGGTCGATCCGGTGACGGGCGTCCTGCACAAGGACCAGGTGGCGCCGATCCAGGTCAACTCCCTGATCGACAAGCCGGTGGCGACCAACACCATCGACCTTGCGGCCAACCTGCCGGCGACGCCCAAGGAAGGCGAAAAGGTCCCCGACAGCAGCATCCAGATCTTCGACAGCCAGGGCAATCCGCGCACCGTCAACTTCAAGTGGCGGCAGCAGGCGGACAGCAGCTGGCGCATGGTCCTGGACGCGCCGGGGTCCAACACCAAGCCGGTCGACGGCACCTTCACCGGCAACCCCGCCACCGTCACCTTCGGCCAGAACATCGCCGGCCAGACGGCGGTGGCTCAGGTCAACGTCATCACCATCGCCGGCAACAACACCAACGGCCAGGACAATCTGCGCATCGGCGACACCTATTCGGTGAAGGTCGACGGCGCCAACTACAGCCTGAAGGTCACCGCCGACAACATCGGCTCGATCCGCACCTACTCCGGTCTGGCCGGCGCGCTGGCCAACCAGATCAACTCCGCCTCGCCGGCGGCCTCGGTGCTCGCCACCTCGTCGGGCCAGACGATCCGCGTGACCGCCCGCAACCCCGGCACGCCGTTCAAGCTGAACACGGACGTGGTGTCCGGCACCAACACCGTCAACACCATCGTCCCGCAGACCTCGACGGCGGCGACGGCGAGCGCGGGTGAAATCGACAAGTTCCAGTTCCCGCAGACGCAGGTCGAGGTCGGCGACTCCTTCACCATCAATGTGAACGGCACGCCGATCAGCTACACGGTGACCGCCGCGACCTACCAGAGCTACTCGACGGTGAGCGACGTCGTCACCCAGCTGGCCGGCAAGATCAACCAGGCACTGGGCTCGACCGTCACCGCCTCGTCGGCCGGCAACATCCTGTCGATCCAGGCCAATGCGGTGAACACCAACGTCACCTCCAGCGCGACCGCCACCAACTCCAACGCGGCGGTGAACACGATGAGCTCGCTGCCGTCCGTCTCCAGCGTGGCCGGCGTGCGCCAGAGCCGCACGGTGACGCTGACCGGCACGCCGGGCGACATCGGCACGCAGTATACCCTTAGCATCAACGGCACGGCGGTGACCTACAGCACCACCGGCGAAGAGATGACGATGGAGGACATCACCGCGGCGCTGGCGAACAAGATCAACTCCAACACCTCGCTGCCGGTGACCGCCACCGCTCAGGGCGGCGTCATCACCGTCACCTCCAAAACCGCCGCCAGCCCGACCAACCCCAACACGATGACCGGCACCGGCACGGTCACGCTGAACGGTTCCACCGTCGACATCGGCGATACCTACAGCATCACCTCCGGCGGCTTGACCTATCCGCTGACGATTACCAACGCCAATTACGGCCAGTACAACACGCCGGCCAAAGTCATGCAGTATTTCGCGTCGGTCGTCCCCGGCGCGACCGCCAGCGGCAACACGCTGACGGCGGCCGGTGCTTCCGGCGCGGTCACCGACGCCCCCGCCGCCCAGTTCACCCTGGACCAGAGCGCGGTCGCCGGCCAGACGCCGGCCCACATCGGCCTGACCTTCGGCAAGACCCCGGAGACGGTCGGCACGCTGACGAATATCTCCACCGCCCTGGTCGGCACCGGCTCGGCGGTCAGCGCCGCCAACCAGTCCGCGGGGTCCGACGCCAACGTCACCTTCACCGTCGATTACGGCTTCGGCCCGCAGCAGATCACGCTGAACCTCGGCAAATACCAGAAGCCGGGCGGCCTGACCCAGTATGCCGGCGAGGAAATCAACGTCACCCAGCTGGTCCAGAACGGCGCGCCACGCGGGCAGTTCAAGGACGTGGTGTTCGGCGACAACGGCACCGTCATGGTCAACTACGACAACGGACGGTCGAAGATGGTGGCGAAGGTGCCGATCATCACCTTCAACAACCCCAACGCCCTGCAGCGCGAATCCGGCGGCGTCTTCATCGAGAGCGAAGAGGCCGGCAAGCCGAACTTCAACGATCCGGAGACGAACGGCGCCGGTGCCGTGGTGGCGAACAGCGTCGAAAGCTCCAACGTCGACATCGCCGACGAATTCACCAAGATGATCGTCACCCAGCGGAGCTATTCCGCCAACGCGAAGATCGTCACCACCTCGGACGAAATGCTTCAGGAAGTGCTGGGGCTGAAGCGCTAAGCGCGGCCCTGACCGTCTGATTGCCTGATCGCTTCTCTACCGATCGCCAGCTTCCCGATCGCCGGTTCCCTGATCGTTTGAATGGGGGGCGGCAGCCGTCCCGGCACCGCCCCGACCATCCCGATCCGTGAAAGGTCTCCCGCCATGTCCCTCTTCGCAGCCTTGAACAGTGCCACGGCCGGGCTGCGCACGGTCCAGACCAGCGTCAAGCTGGTTTCGGACAACATCGCGCAGGCCAACGACCCGAACCGCACGCGCCACACCGCCCAGCAGTCGGTGGACGCCAGCGGTCAGGTGGTCAGCACGACGTATCGGCGGGAGGTCGACAAGGCGCTGATGGCCCAGGTGATGGACCTGACCTCGCGCGATGGCGGATCGCAGGTGACGACCACCTACATGCAGCAGCTGGGCGACCTGATGCGGACCACCAACGGGACGCCTCTGCTGAACGATTATTCCGACAAGTTCCAGGCCGCGATCAAGACGCTGTCCACCTCGCCGGAGGACGAGACCGCGCAGTACCAGCTGGTCCAGGCGGCCGAAAGCTTCTCGCGCGAGATCCGCCGCGTGTCGGAGGGGGTGGAGCAGATCGACCGCGACATGAAGACCGACATCACCAAGTCGGTCGACACGGTCAACGACCTGCTGAAGCAGATCAACTCGATCAACAACGACATGGTGTCGCTGCAGGGCCAGGGAGCCGCGGCCAACACCGTCGCCGACAAGCGCGACGGGCTGGTCCGCGAACTGAGCACCTACATGGGAATCCGTACGGTGGAGCGGCCGGACGGCCGGCTGGCGATCTTCACCCCGTCGGGTCTGGCGCTGGTCGATGCGCAGCCGGCAAATCTTTCCTATGACGGCGGCAACATCAACCTACAGGTCGGCAATCAAGTCACCTCGATCAACAACCACCTGACCACCGGCAAGCTGGGCTCGCTGATCCAGATGCGCAAGGACGGCTCGACCACCGAGCCGCCGACCCCGGCCAGCGGCGACCCGACGGCGGAGATCATCCGCAAGCTGCGCTCGCAGCTCGACGAGTTCGCCAAGGCCTTCACCGGTCCGACCAAGCCGGGCGAGCCCACCAGCTTCGCCGACGCCTATGACAACGGCGGCACGGCCGCCGCCGGCGAACAGGCCAGCCAGTTCTTCACCGGAACCGACCGTTTCACCATCAACATCAACGCCAAGCTCCTGGACAACACCAGCAAAATCAAGCAGTCCGCCATCGACGACATGGTCAAGGCGGTCAATGCCGCCGGCCGCAGCTTCAGCGCCGACGGCCTGCAGATGAAGGACACCACCTACAGCGCCATGGGCAGCGCCATCACCGGCACCTGGATGGCCGCGGCCAAGACCGCCAGCACCGCCGCCGATTCCAACAAGGAGTCCATGCAGCTCCTCAGCGAGCGCTACCAGTCGCAGACCGGCGTGAACATCGACGAGGAAATCGCCCAGCTCCAGCAGCTCCAGACCTCCTACCAGGCTTCGGCACGGGTCATGCAAGTGGCCAATGCAATGTTTGATGCGCTGGAGGCGGTGGTCCGATGAGCTCGATAACGGGAGTCAGCAGCTACTCGAAATATCTGAGCCTTGTCCGGAACCTGTCCGGGGGCCAGAACGACATCAACACGCTGTCCGAACAGCTGACCACGGGCAAGAAGTCGGTCGATCTGAACGCCTACGGCCCGGAGGTGCAGAAGCTTCTGGACCTCAGGGCGGAGATGGCGAAGAAGACCAACTACATCCAGAGCATCAACACCGCCGCGCCCCGTGTCGATGCGACGGACAAGGTGCTGACCTCGATGGAGTCCATCGTGTCGAGCTGGACCTCCAGCACGACCTTCCCCTTCCAGCCCGGTCCGGCCAGCGTCACCACCCCGACCAACACCAATCCCGACGGGATGAAGCTGTCGATCGACGCGTCCAAGTCGACGCTGACGGTCGGCGCCAAATACACGGTCACCGCGGTGCCGTCGCAGCAGGGCACCAACGGCACCTTCGACGTCACGGTGACCGACGGTCTGGGCGGCAAGACCACCCGCGCCATCAACCTGGGCACCACCCCGCCCAACGACGGCAAGGGCTACAACTTCAACATCTCCGGCGGCCCCGGCGAGGGCGCGATCCTGAACCTGACCTTCGACAGCCTGAAGGCGGCGTCGAGCAGCAGCTTCTCCGTCAGCTTCCCGCAGGCCGATCAGGTCAAGGACCGCGCCGAGGGCGCGATGCGCGACATCCAGGCCCTGTTGAACCAGCGCTTCGGCGACCGCTACCTGTTCGCCGGCTCGCGCTTCGGGACGGAGCCGGTCACCGATCTGACGGCGACGACGCAGACCAGCAAGATCACGCTGAACGGCGCGTTGGTGAACACCGACGATTATTTCGAGGTGACCGTCTCCGGCAAGACCTTCGGCTATCAGATCCAGGCGTCCGACCCGAAGACGCTGACCTTCGTCGCCCAGACGCTGACCACCCAGATCAACGCCACCACCCCGCCCCTGCCGATGACGGTGTCGACCTCCAACGGCATCATCTCCCTGGTCGGCCAGCAGCCGGGGCAGAAGTTCGACCTGTCCGCCCGCGTCATCAACTCCGCCACGGTGGAGAACACCGCGACCGCGCCGTCGACTACCCAGGCGCCGACGGCCACCCTGCCGCAGATCGACCGCTTCACCCTGAACGGTGCCGCGGTGGACATCGGCGACACCTTCGAATTCACGGTCGCGGTCGGCGATCCCGACGATCCGTACAACCAGAACTATTATCTGAAGCATCCGACCGAGCCGCACGACCTGCCGCCCTACCAGTCCTACAAGGTCAGCTACACGGTCAGCGACACCGACTATGCCGCCGGCGTCACCGATGTCGGGCAGGTGGCCGACAAGCTGCGCCAGCAGTTCGGCAATCTGAAGCCTGCCCCGCCGGTCACCATCGACGCGCTCGGCAACGGTCCGGGCATCTCGCTGACCAGCACGGCCAATGCCGATCCCAACCATCCCGGCCGCTCGTCGCTGTTCTCGACCAGCGCCAAGGTCACGAACGGGTCGCTGCAGAACACCATCTCGGTCGGCACGCTGCCGCCGGAGCAGGACAGCCAGATCGCCGTACCCAATGCCGAGCCGCCGGACCTGCCCTTCTACGATTCCGAATATCTGACCAAGGGCAAGAATCCCGACGCGTACCGCAAGTCGCAGGTGACGATCGACGACAACCTGAACCTGACCTACGGCGTCAGTGCCGACGACCAGGCGTTCCAGACGCTGGTGAAGGCGATGCAGCTGGTGCGGACGGCGGCGGCCAACCCCGGCAAATGGACCGAATACAGCACCCAGGCGCGCGAGATGCTGACCCAGGCATCCGACCAGATCCGCTCGGTCCACGCCAAGGTCGCCTCCGACGCCGCCACGCTGGAGACCAACAAGGACGCCCACACGGACTCGGTCGCCACGCTGACCGACCGCCTCGCCAAGATCGAGGGCATCGACCAGACCGAGGTCGCGGCGCGGCTGAGCAGCGCGATGAATGTCCAGCAGGCGACCTACACCGTCGCCGGCCAGACGCAGAAGCTGTCGCTGCTGAACTATCTGGCCTGAAAAAGAACGGGGGCGGCCGGACCGGCCACCCCCTGCTTTCCGTCAGACCCCGCAGCCAATCACTTGGAACGGCCGGCCGACTGGGTGAAGTTGTCGTAGGGCAGCTCGGCCACGCGGAACCACAGCTGCACCTCCTCCAGGAAGGGCTTCCAGCTGTCGTAGACGGCCTTGAAGTCCGGGTTGGTCTTCGCGATGTCGTCGTACAGCTCGAAGGCGATCTTGTGGGCGGCCTCCATCAGATCGCGCGGATAGGGGCGCAGCAGGGCGCCCTTGGCGACCAGACGCTTCAGCGCCTTGGCGTTCTCGGCGTCGTAGCGGGCGGTCATCGCGCCGTTCCCCTCGGCACAGGCCGCGGTCATGATCGCCTGATAGGACTTGGGCAGGGCGTCCCATTCCTTCTGGTTGATGTAGAGCGAGACCTGCGGTCCGCCTTCCCACCAGCCCGGATAGTAATAGTATTTGGCGACCTGGACGAAGCCCAGCTTCTCGTCGTCATAGGGGCCGACGAATTCGACCGCGTCGATGGTGCCCTTTTCCAGCGCCGGATAGATGTCGCTGCCGGCGATCTGGGTCGGGGCGGCGCCCAGCTTGGCCATGATCTGGCCGGTGATGCCGGCGATGCGGATCTTCAGGCCGTTGAAGTCGGCCAGCGACTTGATTTCCTTGCGGTACCAGCCGCCCATCTGGGCGCCGGTGTTGCCGGCCGGGAACTGGACGATGCCGTGCTTGGCGAAGAAGGTGCGCATCACCTCCTGGCCGCCGCCATACTGGAACCAGGCGTTCTGCTGGCGGGCGTTCGGGCCGAACGGGATCGCGGTGTCGAAGGCGAAGGTCGGATCCTTGCCGACATAATAATAGCCGCAGGTGTGGCCGCACTGGACGGTGCCGTTCTGCACGGCGTCCAGCACCTGAAGACCGGGGACGATCTCACCGGCGGCATGCACGCGGATCTGGAACTTGCCGTCGGTCGCCTCGGACACGCGCTTGGCGATCAGCTCGGACGTGCCGACGAGGATGTCGGTGCTCTTCGGGAAGCTCGACGCCAGACGCCACTGGATGGCCGGCTGGCTCTGCGCGATGGCCGGGGCCGCGAGGGTCGAGGCGGCAACGGTCGAAACGGCACCGACACCGGCCTTGGTGAGAAACGCTCTTCTTTCCACTCCCGCTACTCCGCAAGATTATTGCTATTGCCGACAATTTCCACGACCCGCGATGAATCAGGGAATTTCAGCGACTTAGGCGAGAGTGTAACAAAGCATCCGATGCGGCGCCCTGCATCGCATAAATGTGCATGCCTGCCTTTCGAGGGTGTGGCCGGCACCCTCGAAGAGCTAGTGCGGAGACGGGTCAGGCCGGGGTGCGCAGGCGCCCCAGGAAGACCGACAGCGGCGGCATCACCAGCGTCCGTCCGTCGGCGGTCAGCTCCGGCGGCAGGGCGCCGGGCGCGCGGGGAATGGGCAGGGCTTCCGTTTCGCCACGGCCGCGCAGGGCGAATTCCGCCGGCCGGTCGGCCATGTTGAAGATGGCGAGCAGGCGGTCGTCTGCTGTACAGCGCTCGAAGGACAGCAGGTCGCCATGCTCCTCCACCGCGGTGACGCCGCCGCTGCGCAGCGGCTCCAGGTCGCGGCGGAGCGAGAGGGCGGCACGCCACACCGCCAGCGGGCTGCCCGCGGTCCGTTCCTGCCGGTCGACGGCGAGGTCGCGATGGGCCTCGGGCACCGGCAGCCAGGGGTCGGCGACGGTGAAGCCGGCATGGGGCTCGGCGGCCCGCCAGGGCATCGGCGTGCGGCTGCCATCACGTCCCTGGAAATCGGGCCAGTAGGTGATGCCGAACGGGTCGCGCAGCTGGTGCTGTTCCAGCACCGCGTTGGGCAGGGCCAGCTCCTCCCCCTGATAGAGGCAGACGGTGCCGGGCAGCGAGGCGGCCAGCATCGCCAGCAGGGCGTTGAAGGCCTGTGGATCGGCACCGGTAGGCAGCCAGCGGCTGGCGGTCCGCTCGACATCGTGGTTGGACAGGCTCCAGCAGATCGACTCCGGCCGTCCAGCGGCGCTCAAGGCCT
This sequence comes from Azospirillum sp. A26, assembly GCF_042604635.1. Taxonomy (NCBI): domain Bacteria; kingdom Pseudomonadati; phylum Pseudomonadota; class Alphaproteobacteria; order Rhodospirillales; family Azospirillaceae; genus Azospirillum; species Azospirillum sp. A26. Next base: position 1,238,799 of record NZ_CP170473.1, read on the forward strand.
GGGCGAACCCCTTGGCGCTGAAGGGCTGCTTGGCCAGCGACAGGGTGTAGGCGGCGTGCAGTCCCTGCGGCGTGCAGTAGGCGGCGATGCGCTGGCCGGCGCCGGGCTGGCTGGACAGCTCACCCAGAAGAACGCGGCCGGGATGGCGCTCCACCGTCTCGCGCAGGCGGGCCAGGATGCTGCCGATGGCCGGGTGCATCATGTCGTAGATGTGCTGCTGCAAGGCGAAGGGCTTCAGCGGCGGTTCGGACCCGCGCCAGACGGCGGCGGGGTTGGAACGCAGCTGCGGATCATGGGCGAAGAAGTCGACGGCATCGATGCGGAAACCGTCGACCCCGCGCTCCATCCAGAATTCGGCCGTCTCGCACAGCGCATCCATCGCCGCGGGGTGGTGCAGGTTCAGCGCCGGCTGGCTGGACAGGAAATGATGCAGGTAATATTGCCGCCGCCGAGGCTCCCAGCTCCAGGCGGCGCCGCCGAACACCGACAGCCAGTTGTTCGGCGCGGTGCCGTCGGGCTTGGCGTCGGCCCAGACATACCAGTCCGACTTGTCGTTGTCGCGGGACCGGCGGCTCTCGACGAACCAGGGATGGGCGTTGGAGGTGTGGCCGCAGACCAGATCGACCAGCACCTTCAGACCCAGCCCATGGGCGCGCTCGATCAGCCGGTCGAAGACGGCGAGATTGCCCATGCGCGGATCCACCGCCCGGTGGTCGGCGACATCATAGCCGAAGTCGGTGCGCGGCGACGGGTAGAAGGGGCTGATCCACACCCCGTCGACCCCTAGCGAGGCCACATGGTCCAGCCCCTCGATCACGCCGTCGAGGTCGCCCCAGCCGTCGCCGCCATGGTCGCGGAAGCTGAGCGGATAGATCTGGTAGAGCGCCGCCCCGTTCAGCCAGGACAGGTTCGGGCCGGACGATTGGGAAAGGGAAAGAGTGTGGGGCAAGGCAGCAGGCTCCGCGCCGGGTGGTGCACATGCGGGTCGCAGAGGTGCGGCTCGCGGTATCAGCTTCCTGCCTCATGGCTAACGAAAGGTTACCGACCGTTCGTCGTCACAGGTCTAGGACGTTCGACGCGACCGGCCATCGGGACAGAAACTTGCAGGTGGGTGCCCTGGGACTTGGCCGCTGTGAGGCGCTGCGGCTATACCAGCGGCGCGGTTATGGCGGCTCTGGCCGGGGAGCGGAAATGCGGCGGGACGGGACGGCGGTTGAAGTGACCATGGCGCAAGGCGAGAAGCGGCTCGGCCGTTATCGGCTGCTCGACCTGATCCGGCAGGACGGCGACGCCCGGCTGCACCGCGCCCTGGATGCCAACGGACAGGCGGTGGCGCTGTGGACCGTGCCGCTGGCCCGTCTGTGCGCCGATGCCGCCGGGCTGGAGAGATTCCGGCGGATGGCGGGCGCCGCGGCACGGCTGTCCCACCCGGCCATTCCGGCAATCCTGGCCTCTGGCGAGCTTGCCGGCACCGCCTTCGTCGCCACCGCACCGGCCGATGGGCCGACGCTCGCCACGAGGCTGGCCGACGGACCGCTGGGGTGGGAGGACGCCGTCGCGACGCTGGGTCGCGTGCTGGATGCGCTCGCCGCAGCCCATCGGGCCGGCGTGATCCATGGCGCGCTCGGTGCCGACACCGTGCTGCACGCCGGACCGGCGGCGGTGGTCGCCGGGTTCGGCCGTGCGGCCTTGACCGCGGCAGCGGTGGACCGGCGCGACGATCTGGCCGCCGCCGTGGGGCTGACCGAACGGCTCCTGTCCGGGCACGACCAGCGGCCGGGGGTGTCGGCCCTGCTGGCGACATTGCGCGATGAGGGGGCCGGAGCGTTTCCGGACGCAGGTGCGCTGCTGCGGGCCGTCAGCGCATTGAACGAGGCGTCCGTTGCATCGGCAGGGTTGGCACCGGCGCGCGCCCGACGCTGGCCGCTGTTGCTCGGCAGCGTTGCCGTGCTGGGCGGCTTGGTTGCGGCAGCGGTCCTGAACCGGCCTGCCCCACCTCTGCCGCCACCGGTGGCCATGGTCAAAGACGCGTTACCCGAATCCGAACCGGCATCCGAGCCGCCTGCATCGTCCGCTGCATTGCCCCCTGAACCGGCGCCCTCCCTGCCGCAGGCCCCTCCCCCGGCAGTCCCTCGGCAGCCGCCGGTCGCGGCGGTGGCGGCGGCGCTGCGCGCCATTCCCTGCGCGCTGGTCGGCGTGGAAACGACCGGGGGAAGGCTGCTGGTTTCAGGGACGGTCGCCGGGGAGCGGGCGGAGACGGCGGTGCGCGAAACGGTCGAGACTCTTGCCGCCGGCTGGGACCATGGTTTCGACCTCACCACTGCGGATGCGCAGTTCTGCGCCCCTCTGGGCAGCGTCACCACGGCGCTGGACGCCAACCGGGGCTTGGCCGAGCCGTTGACGGTGACCATGCTGGAGGGGCCGGCGCTGAATGCCGGCGATCCGCTGATGCTGGAGATCCGGGCGCCGGCCCGTCCGGTGCAGGTGCAGGTCGATTATTTCACCATCGACGGCAGCGTCGTGCATCTGCTCCCCAACCCGTCGGACAGCGCCATCGCGCTTGCCGCAGGCGCATCGCGCCGGTTGGGTGAGAGGGGAGAGGACGGGAAGCCGGGGGCCGGGCGGTCCTGGACCATCGGCCCGCCCTATGGAACCGAAATGCTGCTGACCATCGCCACGGCGGTCCCTCTGTTCGCCACCCCGCGGCCGGAGCAGGAGCCGGCAGCCGACTATCTGACCGCATTGGCCGATGCGCTGGCCGCGCTGCCGGACGATGCCCCGGCGATGCTGGCGGATGCGCGCTTCATCGCCACCGGGCCTTGACCGGCAGGGTGACCGGCAAGGCCCGATAATTGGATTGTGCCAGGGCGGTCAGTCGGTCGCGGCGAAGCGTCCGACCACCACCGTCACATTGTCCATCCCACCGGCCGCGTTGGCGGCATCCACCAGCGCGGCGGCGGCAAGGGCGGGGTCGGAGTCCTGACGCAGGATGCGGGCGATGACACCGTCCGGCAGCATGCCGTTCAGCCCGTCGGAACAGAGCATGACGACATCGTCCGGCATCAGTGACTGCACGCTGACCTCCGGCTCGACATCCTCCGCCGTGCCGAGCGCGCGGACGATGATGTTCCGTTGCGGTGCGGTTCCGCGCCCGCCATTGTCCAGCCACATCTGATAGAGGCTGTGGTCGCGGGTCAGGGTGCGCAGTTCCCCGTCGCGCAGGCGATAGACCCGGCTGTCGCCGGCATGGAACACCGCCATACAGGCGGTTCCGGGAATCCGCCAGAGCCCGGCGACGGTGGTGCCCATGCCGCGCCCCGACGAGAATCCGCGGGCCATATTCAGCTCGTAGATCGCCCGGTTGGCCTGCAGCACCGCAGAGCGTGCAACCGACAGCGCATGGCGCACCGCCGGCTCGGTCGCCGCCGGGTCGGTCTGGGTGCGGTCGGCGTCCTCACGCTTCACCAGAGGGATCGGATCGGACGGTGCATGGTCCAGCAGGATGCCCGAGATCACCTCGACCGCCTTGCGGCTGGCGATATCGCCGCCGGCATGACCGCCCATGCCGTCGCAGACGACCGCGAATTCCCCGGCAATGCTGACCTGGAAATCGTCCTCGTTGCGGGAACGGGCGCGGCCGACGTCGGTCAGCCCGGCGACGGTCAGGGCAAAGGCAGCGTTCGGCATTCAGGCGGCGGCTCCCGTCTCGCATCTGGGCCGGCTCCTATGGAACCGGTCCCATCAGGGCCGAAAGCACCGGCGGGATACCGGCGGCAAGGGAAAGGAGCGGCGGCCGTTTGCCCGATAATGGCGCAAGCCCCGTGAAAGATACAGCGGCGATTGCATTGGGGGCTGTTACAGGCCGGCGATGCTCCGCTGGTGTCGGGCATCCGATGTGGTAAGGTTCCCCGATAGGCCGTCGGACAAGGGATGGACCGCCATGGTCGGCAGTATCGGCATCGCGCTCAGCGGTTTGACCGCCCAGACCCGGCGGCTCGACGCCTCGGCCGCCAACGTCGCGAATGTGCGCTCCACCGGGGCCGTTCCGAATACGGACGGTGGCGCCGACGGCAAGCGTGCGGTCTATCAGGCCGTCGCGGTCGCGCAGAGCGACGCCAACCCCGGCACGCGCGCCAGCTTCACGCCGATCACGCCGGCCTATTTGCAGGACTATGCGCCCGACGACAGTGCGGCGAACGGCGACGGCATGGTCGCGGCGCCGAACGTCGATCTGGCGACCGAGCGCATCAACCAGATGGCGGCCAGCCGGGCCTATGGCGCCAATGTCGCCGTGGTCCGGACCCAGGACGAGATGCTGACATCCCTGCTCAATTCGAAAGTCTGACCGACGGGAAAACCGACTGCCGGAATCTGCCGGCGAGAACTCAGACGGTGATGTTCAGGTTCTGCCCGCGCGTCGGCGTGACGTTGCCGCCGCCGGAGCCGCCACCGGAACCATTGCCCGACTGCATCAGGGTTTCGACCGTCGCCTGCTGCTGTTCGGCGTTCTGGTTCAACGCCTTGACGCCGAAAGCCATCTGCCCCTGTGCCTGCATCAGGGACATCGCCGCACCGGCGGTCGATGACGTGACATCCATGCCCATCCTGCCCCCTGCAAACCGCGCCCCTTGGAACGGGGCGTCCTCAGATCACGACATTGACCCGACCGGCGGATGTGCCGGCGGACGTGGTCGCGACCGAGGCGGAGTGTGCCACAAATGCCGCGGCGGCGGAAGCGGTCGACGTGACCGGAGCCGCGGTCCGGGGTGGGGAAGCGGTGGCGGTGCCGGCCGTTGCCGGCCCATCGGTCCCGTTGCGCCCATAGGCCGCGGAGCGGCCGCCCGCCTGCCCTCCCGCCTGTCCGCCCTGGCCGCTTTCGCCGACCGTCAGCTTCAGCAGCGAGGCGCGTTCGGCGTCCTTTTCCTGCTGCTGGGCTTCCTTGTACTGCTTCAAGGCGGCTTCGGTCGGAATCTGCGAGACGGTCTTCCCGTTGGCCGGGTCGCGGTACAGCATCACCAGCCGCGAGGCATCGGTGTCATAGCTGAAGGCGACGGTCGGGAAACGGTTGACCAGCGGCTCGGTTGTACCGGCCGTTTCGGCTTCCGCCTGCGGGATGGTGCTGGAGGTCGGAGTCCGGGTGCTGGCCCCTGGGTCAACGGCATCGCTGCCGCGGGGCGTCATGAAGGCGAACGGCCGCGAGACCGTCGATGTGGCCACCGCCACGTTCATGACCAGATTGTCCGGATCGGTGAATGTTGAACATTAAATTACCTTAACCCTGGCCTCGCGTAAAGGGTTTCTTTACACTTATTTGGAGTGGGGATTCCAACCCATAGGAGGAAAGGGGATTTCCGATGCGCAAAATATTTAGGTCGAAAACTAAGGTCCACCCGTCCACATGCTTGCGGTGACGGCACCGGTCGTCCTAAAGCGTTGAGCCATGGCCACCATTCTCGAAGCCTTGACGCTGGCGCTCGACCTGCATCTCGCCGGCCGTTTCGGCGAGGCGCAGGAACTCTACACCCGCATCCTCGATGTCGAGCCGGAGCAGCCTGACGCGCTGCATTATCTGGGCGTCCTCGCCGGACAGATCGACCGGGGTGAGTTCGGCCTGACTCTGATCGGCAAGGCGCTGGTCCTGCGGCCGGAGGCGGCCGACATTCACGCCAACCGCGCCAATCTGCTGCGCGGGCTCGACCGGCTGGACGAGGCCGAGGACTCCTACCGCCGCGCGCTGGCCCTGCGCCCCGATTTCGCGGAGGCCTGGACCGACCGCGCCTTCGCCCGCTATGGCCGCGGCGATCCGGGCGCCATCGACGCCACCGCCACGATGCTGGAGCGTGCCCTGCGCATCGAGCCGGCCCTGGATCCGGCGCGGGAAAGGCTGGTCGATCTGCTGCATGCGCGCGGCCGGCTGCGGCTGGAATCCGGGCAGGTGACGCCGGCGCTGGCCGACCTGATCCGGGCCGCGGCACTCGACCAGCGGGATGCCGACATCGCCTTCCTTCTGGGCAATGCCCTGTTCGCCGCCGGGCTGCGCGCGGATTCGGTGATCGCCTTCCGCAACGCGCTCGCCCTGGTGCCGGATTTCCTGTCGGCGGCGCTGAATCTCGGCATCGCGCTGGCAGCGACCAACCATGCCGCCGGGGCGCTGGCCCCGCTTCGCCACGCGGTCCGCATCGACCCGGCCCATCCGGCGCCCCGCGACACGCTGGCGCTGGCGCTTCGCTCACTAGGACGCGTCGAGGAGGCCGACGCGCTGCTCCGGCCCGCCCCTGCCCCGCAGCCGGTCAAGCCCGACCCCAAGCCTGCTCCGTTCCGCCGGCCGCGCCGTCGGTCCTAAGCCGCCGGCCTAAATCGCAGGGCGCTCGGCCAGCACCACCAGCCCGGTCACCGGTTCGGCGCTTTCGAAGCGCAGCCGGTCGCGGTCGCATCGCCGCAGCATCAGCCCGGCATTCGCCACCGCGGTGCGGATGTAGGCTTCGGCATGGGCATAGCGGCCGTGGGTGGCGACGCGGTGGGGCCGTCCGTCGGCCGGATTCAGCGCCTCCACCGTGAAGGCCAGCCGGCCGTCGGGGCGCAGCGCGGCGCAGGCGGCGGCCAGAGCGTCGTCGAGGACGCCGAAATAGCAGAACACGTCGGCCGCCATGATCAGATCGAAGGCCAGCCGATGCGCTGCCAGGAAGCCGACCAATTCCGCCTCATGCAGCCCGTCATACAGGCCGCGGGCACGGGCGCGGTTCAGCATCCCGTCCGACAGATCGACACCGACCAGCCGGCGGGCATAGGGCCGGAGCGCTTCGGCGCACAGCCCGGTGCCGCAGCCGGCATCCAGCACGTCGAGGTCGCCGGCCGGCTCTTCGTCGGACAGCAGGCCGGCGAGAAGGGCCGGCGCCCGGTAATCCAGCTCGGCCAGCTTGCGGTCGAACTCATCGGCGAACAGGTCGAAGGTCTGGCGCACATAGTCGTCTGGCGCGCGCGGGTCGGCCTCCTCGCCGGCGATGGCGGCGCCGATGTGGCGGGCCAGCGGGTTGTCCGGATGGTCGCGCCGCCACAGCCGGGCCAGCGCCGCCGCATCCTCCTCCCCGCCCTGTTCGTGCAGCAGATAGAGCACGGCGCCGAGATTGTCATGGGCATCGGCCCAGTCCGGCCGAAGAGCCAGCGCCCGGCGGTAATCCACCGCCGCCCCGCCGAAGCGGCCGAGGTCGCGCAGCAGGTTGCCGCAGTTGTTCCAGGCCTCGGCATGGTCGGGACGAAGGGCGAGAGCCTGACGGAAGGCGGCGTCCGCCTCATCCTGCCGCTCCGCCTGACGCAGGACGGAGCCGAGATTGTAGTGCGCCATCCCCTCATGCAGGCCATGGAAGACGGCGGCCCGGTAGGCGGCGGCGGCCTCGTCCAGACGGCCAAGCGCGCGCAGGGCGTTGCCGTGGTTGTTGTGGGTGCCCGCGAGTGTCGGGTCGGCGGCCAGCGCCTGGGCATAGAGCGGCTCCGCCGCCGCCGCGTCGCCGGCCGCGGCCAGCGCGTCCGCCTGCCGGCTGAGCTTCACCGCGGGTGGCACGGCGATTCCCGCCAGCCCCCTGCGCACCCCGCCCCGCAAGGACGAGCGTGACCCTGCCATCGCGTGTTCTCCCCTCTCCCGCAGGTCGATTCCCCGCCGATATCAATGGCATCTTTACCGTGATCCACCGATGATGGCACTCCCTTTGAGGGTGCAGGCAGTCAGGGACGGGGCCGGAACGTGGCGAAGCACACCAACATGCTGGCGCAGGCAGTGGCACACCATCAGGCCGGGCGTGCCGCCGAGGCGGAGCGCGGCTATCGCGACGTGCTGACCAAAGACCCGCGCAACGCCGACGCGCTTCATCTGCTGGGGGTGCTGGCCCTGCAATCGGGCCATGCGGAAGAGGCGGTGACCCTGATCGGCAAGGCCCTGGCGCAGACCAGGGGAGTCGCCGATTACTGGGACAATCTGGGCAGCGCGCTGTCCGCCGCCGGACGGCCGGGCGAGGCGGTGCAGGCCCACCGCAACGCCACCCTCCTGGACCCGCAGGGGGCGCAGCGACGGCACAATCTGGGCAATGCGCTGGCAGCCCTTGGCCGTCACGACGAGGCGCAGCGGGCCTTCGCCACGGCGCTGGCGCTGAAGCCGGATTATGCCAAAGCCTGGTACAATCTCGGCAACGGCCATGCCGCGCTGCACCGTCATGGCGGGGCGGTGACGGCGCTGGACCGCGCGGTGCGGCTGGCGCCGGGCATGGTGGAGGCGCACAACAATCTCGGCGACGCGCTGGCAATGGCCGGCCGGCTGGACGAGGCCATCGCACAGCACCGGCTGGTGACCCGGCACCGCCCCGACGACGCCACCGCCTTCTACAATCTGGGCGCCGTCCTGCAACAGAAGGGCGCTTTCGAGAGTGCCGAGATCGCCTATCGTCAGGCGCTGAAGCGCAACCCGCGCCACAGCGCCGCGCTGAACAATCTGGGCAGCGTCCTGAAGCGCCTCGGCCGTCCCGATCAGGCGGAGCTTTGCCACCGGCAGGCGCTGGACCTGCACCCGGAGTTCGTGGAGGCGCGCTACAATCTCGGCAACGCCTTGCAGGCGCAGGGGCGCTACGAGGACGCGGCGGCCTGCTTCGAGGAGGCGCTGGCCCAGCAGCCCGACCTTGCCACCGCCACTTACAACCTGTCCCTGCTGGCGCTTCTTCACGGCGACGTCGCGCGCGGCTGGGCCGGGTACGAGCGACGTTTCGCCGCCGGGGAGGCGGTGCCGAACCGGCGCTTCCCCATGCCGCGCTGGGGTGGAGAGGTGCTGCGCGGCAAGCGGCTGCTGATCTGGCGCGAACAGGGCGTGGGCGACGAGATGATGTTCGCCTCCTGCTATCCGGACGTCGTCGCCTGGGCGGGCGGACCGGTCACCATCGAATGCGATTCGCGTCTGGTGCCGCTGTTCCGCCGCTCCTTTCCGAAAGCCACGGTGCGGGCCGAAAGCTGCACCGGTGACGCTTTCGGCGAGCCCTTGCGGGAAACCATCGAGCCGCCCGACTGCGACCTCCAGGTTGCGGCGGGCGACCTGCCGGAACTGCTGCGCGGCAGCCTGTCCGCCTTCGAGCCGCAAGGCCCCTGGCTGGTGCCGGACCCGGCGCTGGTAGAGCGGTGGCGGGAGCGGCTGGCGCTGCTAGGACCGGGCCTGCGCGTCGGCATCGGCTGGCGCAGCCAGCTGATGACCGTCGACCGCAAGGCTTCCTATGTGATGCTGGACCGGTGGGGACCGCTGTTCGCCGTGCCTGGCCTGACCTTCGTCAATTTGCAGTATGACGAGTGCGAGGCCGAGCTTCGGGCGGAGGAGGAGCGTTTCGGCGTGACCATCCACCGCTGGGCCGATCTGAACCTGAAGGACGATTTCGATGGCGCGGCGGCGCTGACCGCCAACCTCGATCTGGTGATCTCACCGGCGATGTCGGCGGGGGAGTTGGCCGGTGCGCTGGGGGTTCCGGTCTGGCGCTTCGGCGGCCGCGACTGGACCCAACTGGGCACTGGAATCCGCCCCTGGTTCCCGACCATGCGCCTGTTCCAGCCGCGGCCGGGCGAAGCGCTGGACTCGACCATCGCATCCATCGCCAAAGCGCTGCGCGCCATGCTGCCGGAGCCCAAGCCTGCTCCCGAGGAGACGGCTGTTCCCGAACCGGAAACGCCCGCCGATTTCGATGCGCTGCTGAACCATGCCGCCGACCTTCACCGCACCGGCCGGCCGGATGAGGCGGAAGCGGCCTACCGTGCCGCCATTGCCGCCGATCCCCGGCGCGAAGCCCCTGGCCATCCCGATGCCCTGCATCTGCTTGGGCTGTTGATGCACCAGACCGGGCGGAACGACGATGCGCTCGCCCTGATCGGCGAAGCGCTGCGCATGGATCCAGTCTTTCCCCAGGCCTGGAACCATCTGGGTCTGGTGCATGAAATGGAAAAGCGCCACGCCGACTCATCCTTCGCCTTCGCCCGCGCGCTGGCCCTGCACCCGGCCTATCCGGAGGCGCTGACCCATCTCGGCCTCGTCCATCAGATCGGCGGACAGCCGGCGGAGGGCATGCGGCTGCACCGACGCGCCATCGCCATCCAGCCCGACCATATTCCAGCTCATGCCAATCTCGGCCATGCCTGCGAGCTGACCGGGCAGACGCCGGAGGCGACCGGCCATTACCGCCGTGCGCTGGCCCTGCAACCGGAGTCGGCCGAGGCCAACAACAACCTCGCCACCATGGCGACGCTGGCCAACCGGCTGGAGGAGGCGAAGAGCCATCTGCGACGCGCCCTGCGGGTCGATCCCGGCTTTGCGCTGGCGACCTGGAATCTCGGCTTGATGGATCTCGCCGACGGGCGCATCGCCGAGGGCTGGGCCGGCTATTCCCGCCGCTTTTCCGCCCGGCAATTGCAGCGGGCCCGCCGCATCGACCGGCCGGTCTGGATGGGCGAGGCGTTGCAGGGCCGGCGACTGCTGGTCTGGTCGGAACAGGGCGTCGGCGACGAAATTCTGTTCGCCTCCTGTTTCGACGCCTTGAACGGGCTCGACGGGCCGGTCACCGTCGAGTGCGACCGGCGGCTGGTCAGCCTGTTCGCCCGCTCCTTCCCCTGGGTGGCGGTCCGGGCGGAGACGGCGGACCCCGCGGGGCGGGAGACGATCGATCCGCCGGATTGCGAGTTGCAGATGCCGGCGGGCAACCTGCCGGCCATGGTCCGCGACAGGCTGGCGCGCTATCCGGACCGTCCAGCCTATCTGCGCCCCGACCCCGGTCTCGTCACCCGGTGGCGCGACCGCCTCGCCGCCCTGCCCGGCCTGAAGGTGGGGCTGGCATGGCGGAGCCAGATCGTCACCGTCCAGCGTGCCGCCGCCTACACTGGCCTTGCCGACTGGACGGCGTTGCTCGACATGCCCGGCGTCAGCGTCGTGATGCTGCAATATGGCGACTGCACCGCCGAACTGGCGAGGGTGGAAACGGCAACGCGCCGGCTACACCGGTGGGACGACCTGAATCTGAAGGATGATTTCGAAGGCGTTTCCGCCCTGATCGCCAACCTGGATCTGGTGATTTCGCCGGCCACGGCGGTCGGCGAACTGGCGGGTGCGCTGGGCACGCCGGTCTGGCGGCTCGGCACCCGCGACTGGACGCAGATCGGCACCGGCGTCCGGCCCTGGTTCCCGGCCATGCGCCTGATCCAGCCGCCGGAAGGCCAGGATCTGGCCGTCGCCGCCGGGCAGGCGGTGCATGCACTGAAAGCCCTGGTTCCGGCCGGATGAGCGACAGCCATAGCCTGCTTGCCGAGGCGTTCGACCGTCACCAGTCCGGCAGGTTCGATGAGGCGGAGGGTCTTTACCGCCGCATCCTCGCCAGCGAGCCGGCGGAGGCCGAAGCCTTGCACCGCTATAGTCTGCTGGCCGCCCAGCTTGGCCGGCTCGAGGAGGCCGACGGGCTGCTCGTCCGCGCGCTGACCCTGGACGCGCGAGCGACCGAGGCGGCGGTCAACCACGCAAAGATTCTGCGCGCTTTGCGCCGGCCGGAGGATGCCGCCCGCCGATTCCGCTATGCCCTGGAATTGTCGCCCGCCCTGCCGACGGCGCTGGAGGGGCTTGGCCATGCCGAACGCGAAGCCGGCCATACCGCGGCGGCGGCGGAATCCTATGGCCGGGCGGCACGGCTCGGTACCGGTGCGGCGGTGCTGCATCGATGGGGTATCGCGCTGGAGAGCCTCGGTCGGCCCGAGGCAGCGGCAGAAGCGTTGCGATGCTCCGCCCGCCTCGATCCCACGGTTCCTTCCGTTGCCGTCAGGCTCGCCACGATCCTCGAGCGACTGGGTTGCAAGGGCGAGGCTGCCGGCTGGTATCGCCACGCGCTGGTGCTTCAGCCTGGCCGTGACGAGCTGCGCAGGGCGCTTTTCGACATTGCCGGACCGCCCGTCGACCAGCCACCGGTGGCATAACCCTTTGGTTCAAAGGGTCTGTTCGCCTCCGGATGGTAGTGCGCGAAGTGATTTCAAGATCCCACCCCTGCGACCCACTGTCATACGTCTGAACGGTTGAGGCATCTTTTCGCATGGTTTGACCGCATAAAACGCAAGATTAAGGTTGTTCGGCGGTTCGGATCGGTGAACACTGCTGTTACCGGACCGTCACATTGAGGCGGGACGCGGACTGATCACATGGAGAGCGACTCATGCACACTGAAGCTCGCCTTTCGTCTCTGCAGGAAAAGCACATGCGCCTGGACCGGGCGATCCTCGACGAGGAGAAGCGCTCATGGCCGGATGAGAGCGCAGTAAAGCGCCTCAAACTCGAGAAGCTGCACGTCAAGGAAGAGATCGACCGCCTGACGCGCCCCGGCCAGATGAATTGATCCCCCCAATCACAGCAACGACCTTTGATCTTCACCCTTGAATAGGGGTTAAAGGCCGGGTTGAGGTGGACCGCCTCACCCCGGCCTTTTGACGTCCGGGTTCCGGAAACAGCCGTCAGCCGCCCGCCCGGCGGAAGCGTTCGAGGTCCGCGGCCACCTTGGGAAGGAGGTCGGCCACCCGTTCGCCGGGACCGGTCCAGAACAGCCGCATCGACGGAAACCAAGGCCGCACACCGGTGCCGAGCGCTGTCCAATCGCCCGTGCGTCCCAGCCGCCAGACCGGCACGCCGAGCGCTCCGGCCAATTCGCCGGTGGAGGTCGCCGGGGCGATCACCAGATCCAGGGCCGACATCAGCGCTGCCGTACCATCGAGATCGTTGCGCAGGTCGAGGTCGGCAAAGTCGTGCGGCGCCCGGCCGAAAGCGTCGCGGGCCGCCGCCAGCTCCGCTCCGCAGTCGCCATATTGCAGGTTGACCGGGATCAGGCCGGGTAAGGTCAGCACCGGCCGCCAATCCTCGATGCGCGTGTAATCGGGCATGCGGTCGGGGTCGAGTTGGCTACTGCGCCAGGCGACGCCGACCCGCAGGCCGTCTCCCAATCCGGACAGACGCCGCCGCCAGATCTCGACCGCCGCCGGGTCGGCGCGCAAGGCCGGTCCCACAGCGGCGCCCAATGCGGCGAAGTCCGGCAGGGTGCCGCCCAATCGGCGCGACAGCGATCCGATGGGGGCATGGGCGTCGATGTCGGACGATGGCTCACCGGGCGGGGCGGGGGCCGGCCGCACCGTTGCCCGGGGAAAGGACCGGGCGAACAGCGGTACGAAGCGGGGATCGCACTCGACAACGACATGGCCGCCGTCATGGTCGGCCCGGGCAATCAGTTCCGGCAAACGCTGTGCGAACATCAGCTCGTCGCCAATGCCCTGTTCGCGCCAGACCAGAAGGCGCTTCCCCGACAGAGGCCCGCCGTCCCAGAGAGGGGCGCCGGGGCGCCGGAATGCCGCCGCCATGTCGCGCGTGTCGAAGCGGCGGTCATAGCCGTTCCAGCCCTGCGCCAGCCGGCCGGCCGTCAGCGCCAGCAACCCGCCATTGAAGGCCGCCGCCGCGTGGCCGGGCTCAACCGCCAGCGCGCGGGCGCACCATGGACCCGCCGCGGTGGGATCCCCCAGTTCGCGCAGCAGCCGGCCACGGTTCGCCATTGCGTCAGTCAGGGCGGGGGCGAGCGCCAGGGCGCGGCGCCCTGCCCGTTCCGCCGCATCCAGCCGGCCGAGGCGGCGCAGCGCCACCGACAGGTTCATCCACCCGGCCTCCAGCCCCGGTGCCCGACGGAGCGCCTGTGCATGCGCCCGCTCCGCCTCGGCCCAGCGGCCCAGCCGGGCGAGGGCGACGCCGAGATTGTCATGCGCCTCCGCCAGATCCGGGTCGATCGCGACCGCCTTCCGGTGGAGGTCGGCCGCGGCGGCGCTCCGCTCCAGCGCGTCGAGTGCATTGCCGAGGTTGGTCAGGGCCGCCGCGCTGTCGGGCTGGACCGCCAGAGCGGTCCGGAAACTCGCCGCCGCCGGCCCCGCCATCCCGAGCGCCAGACGGACATTTCCCAGGCTGATATGCGCCGTCGCATATTCCGGAGCCTCGGCGACCGCAGCGGCGATGCGCCCCTCCCCTCGCGCCGACGCGCCCGTCTGGTGGGCGAGCAGACCCGACAGGTGCAGGGCCACCGGGTCGCGCGGACGGCTTGCCAGCACCCGCTCATAGAGGGGAGCCGCCTCAACCCAGGCACCGTTGCGGTGGGCGTCGACCGCAAGTTCCAGAAGCCTGTCCGGGTCGGGGTCCGGATATGCGGCGTCGGTAGTCCCGGAGTCGCCACCTCCCGCTCCGATCGCTGCCGGACCGGCTGCCCTGCCCCGTGGCGTCGCGCTGGCACGCAACGCATTTGCCATCCGGGCAATCGCGGCCTCAAGTCCTTCGCCAGGGTTCGGCTGGAACAGCCGCATGGTCGGGAACCAGGGGCGGGCGCCGGTGGCAAGCTGCGTCCAGTCGCGGCCGCCGAAGCGCCAGACCGGAACCCCCAGCGCACCAGCCAGTTCTCCCGCCGACATCGCTGGCGAGATCACCAGATCCAGGTTGGCGGTCAGCGCAGCCGCGCCATCGAAATCGTCCTTCAGGTTCAAATCGGCCCAGCGGTGGATGGTCACGCCGAAGCGCTCCTCCGTCGCCCGAATCTCGTCCTCGCAGTCGCCATACTGCAAATTGACGTAGACCAGGCCGGGCACGGCGAACAGCGGTTCCCAATGCTCCAGCATCACATAGGCGGCCTTGCGGTCGGCGGTCATCAGCTGGCTGCGCCAGCCGATGCCGACCCGCAGACCCGGACCCTGGCCCGGCCCCAGCGCCGCCAGCCGCTCCCGCCACCGTTCCACCAGCGCCGGGTCCGGCACCAGCCAGGACGATCGGGCGGGAAAGCGCTTCAGGTCGGCACGCAACAGGCGCGGAAGGCTGCCGGCGGCGATCTGGAGATCGGCGTCGCGCGGGTCGGCACTCTCCGGCCGGACGTCGGCGCCGGGGAAGGATCGCGTGAAAAGCGGCACCAGCCGGCGGTCGCATTCGATCACCAGACGACCGGCGCGCCGCATCGCCTCCTCATAGCAGGAGGCGAACAGGATCTCGTCGCCCACCCCCTGTTCCCGCCACACCAGCAGCCGCCGCCCGGCAATGTTCTCGCCGCGCCACGCCCGCATGGTCAGCCGACGCCGCTGATCCTGGAACTGCGGCGTGGCGAAGCGCCAGTCATGGTCGGCCCAGCCGGTACGCAATGCGCCGGTTTCCAGCAACAGAAGGGAGCGGTTGTATCGCGCCTGCGCGTGCTTGGGGTCGGCCTCGAGCGCCGCATCGAAGGCGGCAAGTGCCTCCTCCTGCCGGCCGTGCCGTTTCAACAGATAGGCAAGGTTGCCGTGCGCATCCGCCAATGACGGTGCAAGCTCGATGGCGGTCCGGTGGCAGGTCTCCGCTTCCGCAATCCGGTCCATCGCTTCCAGGGCATTGCCGCGGTTGGTCCAGGCGACGGCAAGGCCGGGGTCGCAGCGGGTCGCACGGTCCAGCATTCGCGCCGCCTCGTCGAAGCGGAGCAGCTTGTGGAGGGCGCCGCCCAGATTGCTGAGGACATCGGCCGTTCCCGGCGTCAGGCTGACCGCAATGCGATGGATCTTCACCGCTTCCGCGGGGGTGTCGGCCAGTTCGGCAAGATGTCCCAGAGCGGGGGCCAGATCGGGGCGCAGGCGCAATGCGCGGATGATGGCGGACCGGGCGGCCGCCACCTGCCCGGTGCGGCGCAGCAGCGCCGTCCGGTTTACCCAATGGCCGACACCGTCCGGCTGCACGGCGACGCAGGCACGGGAAGCACGGTCGGCGGCTTCGAGCTGGCCCAGCCCCTGTTGGACTTCGCACAGGGCGGCATGGGCGGAGGCGTTGTGCGGATCGGCAGAGGAGGCCTGGGCCAACAGGTCCCGCGCCTCCTCCAGCGAACCGCGCCGCTTGGCCAACACACCGCCCAGATGCAGGGCGACCGAATGGCCGGGCACCCTGTCGAGAAGTTGCCGCACCAGGGACTCCGCCAGCGCAAAGTCGCCGGCGCGGTAGTGGGCGACGGCTTCCGCCATCTTCCGGTCATCGTCGAGACCCGGCCCGGCGGGCGCCATGATGGCCGCTTGCTGGGCTGGCTGCTGCGCCTGCGGCCTACCGGATGCCATGCGCCGCAATTCCTTCGCCATCCGGGCAAGCGCCCCGTCCAGAGCTTCGCCAGGGTTCGGCTGGAACAGGCGCATCGTCGGGAACCAGGGCCGAACCCCGCTGCCCAGCTGGGTCCAGTCGCGGGTACCGAAGCGCCAGACCGGAACCCCCAGCCCTCCGGCCAGTTCGCCTGCCGACATCGCCGGCGAGATCACCAGATCGAGGTTGGCGGTCAGCGCCGCCGCGCCCTCGAAATCGTCCTTCAGATCCAGATCGGCCCAGCGGTGGATGGTCACGCCGAAGCGCTCCTCTGCCGCCCGAATCTCGGCCTCGCAGTCGCCATACTGCAAATTGACGAAGACCAGGCCGGGCACGGCGAACAGCGGTCCCCACTGGTCCAGCATCACATAGGCGGCCGTGCGCTCCGACGTCATCATCTGGCTGCGCCAGCCGATGCCGACCCGCAGGCCCGGTCCTAGCAGCGCCAACCGCTCCCGCCACCGCTCCATCAGCGTCGGGTCCGGCACCAGCCAAGGTGCCTGCCCGTCGAAACCGGGCAGGCTGGTGCGCAGGTGACCCGGCAGATCGCCGGCCGGAACATGGGCATCGACGCCCGGCGGCTGGATGGTTTCACTGCCGACGGCATCGACCGACTCCGCCCTGACCGTCGCCTGGGGGAAGGATCGTGCGAACAAAGGCACCAACCGGCGGTCGCATTCGATCACCACATGCCCGGCCCGCCCGATCAACGACGGGTAGCAGGAGGCGAACATGATCTCGTCGCCGACCCCCTGTTCCCGCCAGACGAGCAGGCGGCGCCCGGCGGGGTTTTCCCCCTGCCACAGCGGGGCGGCGATCCGCCGGTTCACATAGCCCTTCGCCCAGAACCGCCGACGGTACCCGTCCCAGCCGCCGGGCAGATCGCCGCGGGAAAGCCGCAGCATCCCGCGGTTGAGATGCGCGGTGTTGAGCGATGGATTGACCGACAGGGCAAGGTCCATCCAGGGTTCGGCGGCGGTATCGTCCTGATAATATTGCCAGAGCAACATGCCGAGGTTGCCGGCTGCCTCCGCATGCCGGCCATCGATCTCCAGCGCACGCCGATGTGCGGCCTCCGCCTCGCCGATGCGGCCGAGCCTTTGCAGAACCAGACCGTAACCGGTCAGCGCGGTAGGGCTGCCGGCGTCAATCGCCAGGGCTCGCCGGTACATCCGTCCCGCCTGGGAAAGGTCGTCGCGGTCGAGCAGCAGGGCGCCGAGATTGACGAAGGTCTCCACGCTGCGCGGATCGGCCGCCGCGGCGCTGCGATAAAGCCGTTCGGCATGGTGGAGTTCTTGCCGCAGGATATGGATGCCGGCAAGATTGACCAGAGCCTTTCCATAATCGGGACGGAGCCGCAGGGCTCGCCGATACCAGCGCGCCGGTTTTTCGGAATCGGCTTCCAGGTCGTAGCGGCTTTCCAGCGACGTGCCGTGGTTGTTCACCACCATGGCATCGCCGGGACTGAGTGCCACCGCGCGGCTGAGCACCAGGGTCGCCGGGCCCATCTCTCCCAGTTCGAGCAAGGCCACGCCCAGATTGTTGCACGCCCCCTGCATCGCCGGCTCGCGGTCGAGAGCCAGCCGGAACTGCACGGCCGCTTCCCTCAGGCACCGCGCGCCCTGGAGGGCGGTGCCATAGTTGAAGTGCAACTGCGCATTGCCGGGATGCGCCGCGACCGCCGCAGCCAGGACACCGCAGGCCGCCTGATGGTCGCCACTGCTGTTCAGCAGGGCACCCAGCTCCAGCGACAGGTCCTTATCGCCCGGCGCGTCCTGCAGCGCGCGGCGCAGACAGGCCTCCGCATCGGGATGGCCCAGGTTGCGCAAACAGATCGCCAGATGCCGCCATGCGGCGGAGTGGGAAGGGTCGGCCTGCACCACCGCATAGAAGGCGTTGGCTGCCGGAGAGATCTGGCCCAATTCCCGTTGCAGCACGCCGTAATTGAAGCGGGCCGTCAGGTTGTCCGGCCCCATGGTCAGCGCACGGGCGTAGGCCTCCGCCGCCTCATCCCGCCGGCCGAGGCGCTGAAGCACGGTGGCGCGGTTGTTGTAGGCCTCGACATAGCGGTCGTTCTGCCGGATTGCGACCGCATAGGCGGCCAGCGCCTCCTCCAGCATGCCGAGATCGGCCAGGACATTGCCCAGGCTGTTGTAGGCCGTGGCGAAGCCGGGCTGCACCGCCAGCGCGGCCCCCAGATTGGCCAGGGCCTCCGCGGTGCGGCCGGTCTGGTGGGCGACGATCGCCGACAGGTGCAGTGCGTCGGCATGCGCCGGATCATCGGTCAGGATCCGGCGGTAAAGCGCCAGCGCCTCGGCAAGGCGGCCGGCGCGATGCAGCGGTAATGCGGTGTCGAGCAGCTCGGCGACGGTCACGGCGTCCGATCGGTGGTCGATGGGTCTTCGTCGTCGCCGGCGGCGCTGTCGGCCATACCGCCATCCAGCGATCCGCCATCCGCTGTCCTGAACAGCTTGCGGCAGAGCTTGAGCGCCCGATAGTAATTGCGGCTTTCGACCAGACGCGTGATCTCGTCCAGCGTCTTGGAAGCGTCCGGCCGAGCTTCGCGGGTTTCGTCCAATATCGAAGCGAAGCGTTGAAGATTCAGCGTCGAGTCTTCCGGGAAGATGTAGACAAGCTGAATGACGAAATAGAGCTTCTTTTCGATGCAGTCGATCTGCTCTTCCTTCAGAACCTCGCGCCCGCGCAGGAAATTGGCGGTGTTGTAAAGGAAGAACGAACCCGGACGGTCGCCGGCACCGATGACGGCACCGTTGATGATGACCTTCTCGTTGGGACGAAGCACGAACTTGAGTGGCATGAGTTGGGAACCCGGGGCTTGCGGGCCGTTGCCGTCCGGCCTTTGCCGGACCGGTCCGGCCCAAAAAAGAAACGGGCGGCGGCCTGATGCCGCCGCCCGCCGGGCGTGATCCTACCCGAACTCGCCGTTGGAACTCTACGCCTTAGAACAGACGCAGGATCGACTGCTGCGACTGGTTGGCGAGCGAGAGGGCGATGGTGCCGAGCTGCTGGCGGGTCTGCAGCATCAGCAGGCTGGCGCCTTCCTCGTTCTGGTCGGCCAGCGTCAGCTTGCTGGCGCCTTCCGTCAGCACGTCGCTGAACTCCTTGGTGAAGTTTTCGCGGGTCGTGATGATGTTCAGGTTGGTCGACAGCGACTGCGAGGCCGAACGGATCGTCGCCTTCGCGTTGTCGAGGCCGGCCACCGCCTTGTCGATGTCGGCGCGGTCCGTCCAGTTGTTCTGCGCTTCGTCGAGCTTCAGACCCTGACCGCTGGTGGTCAGGTTGACCGCGTTCACCGTGATCGCGTTCGTGTTCGTCTCGTTCAGCTGGACGGTGATGTCGTTCTTGGAGTTGGCGTCGGAAATCTGCTTGGTGACGATGTTGGCCGAGCAGTTGGCTGAAGCCGCCTTCTTGATCGTCTTCGCATCGACATCCATGTGGACAGTGCCGCTGTCGAATGCGAACGCCTGGTCGCCACCGGTCAGCTTGCCGTCACCCTGGTCGTTCGTGGCGTCGCGCGTTACCTGGGCGCCGTTGGAGTTGGTGACCTGGATTTGCAGATCGACCTTCTTCTCGATGGTCGAGATGCCGTTGCCCTGGTTGTTGGCCGCTTCCAGCAGGCGGCGGTCGACCGTGAAGGACACGATGGTGCCCGACGCGAAGCTTTCCGAAATCTTCTTGGTCAGCGCGTTGGTGGCGCTGGAGGTCAGCGTGAAGTCGGTCACCGCGCCGGCCGTGGCTTTGCCGGTGAGGGTGATCGTGCCGGTGTTCGTGACGGAGGCGGTGGCGACGTCCTTGCCGACCAGGCGGCCGGTACCGGTGAGAGCCGTGCTGATCGAGGCCTTCAGCCCGGCGGCCACCTTGGCCGAAGCGTTCTGGCCGACGGCGACGTCGCCCGACGTGGCGGTGTAGCTGAAGGACTGGCCTTCCACCGTGATGGTGAAGATGTCGCCTTCTTCGATGGTTCCACCGATATTCACCGTCGACACCTGGGCCGAACCGGTCTTCGCGGCGGTCTTCAGGGCGGTCGAGGTCGTCTGGGAATTGTCGAAGTAGGAGATCGTGCGGCTCTCGCTGCCGTCCGAAACGATGAAGTCGCGGGAACGCCCGTTGGCGCCGCGCACCTCGATCTGGACGTTCGAGAAGCTGCCCGTCGTGCCGGACATCGTGCCCGACAGCTTCAGGCCGGTCAGGCCGTGCGCGTTCTCCGCGGCGGAGATGTCGGCGGTCTTGCCCTCGATCGAGCCGTCGCCCTTGACGCGGATCGAGTAGGTGTCGGCCGACTGCACGTTGGTGACACGGGCGTTGTCGACGCCGGTCATGCTGTTGACGGCGGCACGGGACGCGCTGGTGCTGTCCATGCTCATGCCGTTGCCGGCGATCAGGTTCTTGCCGCCGTAACCGCTGTCGGCGGCAAGCTTGTCGATCTGGCCACGCAGCGTGTTGAACTGGGAGGCGAGCGACTTGCGGGTGGCGATGGAGGCGGCATCGTTGCCGAGCGCAGCGTAGGCGGCGGTGGTCAGGCCCTTGGCCTGGTCGACCATGGAGTCGATCGAGGTCAGGCCCTTGTCGGCGGCCTGGATGGTGCTGATCGACTGGCCCATCGCGTCCTTCAGCGACGTCAGGTCGCCGGCGCGCTGGTTCAGACCCTTGGCCGAGAAGAAGGCGGTCGGGCCGTCGAGGGCGGTGTTGACCTTGTTGCCCGTCGACAGGATGTTCTGTTTCTTGTTGATCTGCTCCTGCGTGCTTTGCAGCTGCAGGAGGTTGGTCCGCATGGAAGAGGACAGGGTAACGTTGCCGGCCATTTTAGCCACTCCTTTGGAGGATCAATGTCCGGAAGCGCGCTGCTTTCGAGGCGCTTGAACCGGAAGGGGACTAATTCCCCCGCCAAAGGGGTAGGCAAAAAGCGGGCCAGTTCAAATTTGCCGGGTTTCCTTGGTAATCCGTGCCGGTGGGCAGCAAACGGCTCGGCAAATTTTGCCTATCTGTCGGCAAATTCTGCCGGTCAGTCGGCAGGGCTTGCCGGGCCGGCAGATTCTGCCGGGTATTTCCTGCCGGGCAGGACAACCATTTCGCACACCGCCAGCGGCCCGGCGACGAGCGCCGCACTGCCCCAGGACCAGCCGACGCCGAAGCCGGACAGCAGAAGCCGGCGAGGGCCGGCGGTCAGACTATCGGCCAGCGAAGCGGCAAGCGCCAGCGGAATGGAGGCGGAACTGGTGTTGCCGACCTCGCGCAGGGCGACGACGGTGCGGTCGGGCGCGACGCCGAGTTTCTGGCCCAGATGGCGGATCATCTGAGCGTTGGCCTGATGCAGGACGAGGTGGTCGACCATGTCCGTGGTCCAGCCGGCGCCGTCGAGCGCGGCACGCACGCTTCCCGGCACTTCGCGCAGGGTGAAGGCGAAAACCTGGGTCCCGTCCATGAACAGGCGTGCCGGCCGGTCCGGATGGCGCATCGCCCCGCCGTCGGCCGCCAGATAAGGCGCGCCGGCCCCATCGCTGCCGAGATCGAAGGCGATCGGCTCCGCCCTGTCGTCAAGCTCCAGGGCCACCGCGGCGGCCCCATCGCCGAACAGCGGGGCAACCGCCCGGTCCTCCGGGTCGATCAGTCGCGAGGTGGTGTCGCCGACCACCAGCAGCGCCCGCCGTCCGGCCGGCTTCAGCATCCCGCCGGCGACCCACAGCCCATAGACGAAGCCGGAGCAGCCATGGGTGATGTCGAGCACCGCCGCGCCCTTGCGCAGCCCGATCCGGCGGTGCAGCAGAGACGCGGTGCCGGGCAGCGTCTGGTCGTGGGTCTGGGTCACCAGAACCAGCAGGTCGATGCTGTCCGGCTCCCACCCCAACCCGTCGAGCAGGCGGCGGGCGGCGGCCTCGGCAAGGTCGCTGGTGCATTGGCCGGGGGCAACGATCCGCCGCTCCTCGATCCCGGTAGCGGCGGCGACCCTGCGGGCCGCCTCCTCGCCGAAGCGGCGGGCGAGATCCGCAACCGTCTCACGCCCCTCCGGCACGCAGCCGACGATGCCGCGCACGCACACCCCGTCGATCCGGCTGGCGACCATCTCCGCCTCCCCCCGTTTTCCTGCAGCGTCACACGCGGCCTCAGCAGGTGATGCCGCCGTCCACTGTAAGGGTCTGACCCGTGATGAAGCCACCGCCGTCGCTCAGCAGGAAACGGACCAGCGGCACCACGTCCGCCGCGGTGCCCAGCCGGCCCAGCGGCGTGCGGCGCACGATCTGGTCGCGCTGCCCGTCGGACAGGCTGCCCGACATCTCGGTGTCGAGATAACCCGGCGCCACCGAATTGACGGTGATCGCCCGCCGCCCGACCTCGCGGGCCAGTGCCCGGGTCAGCCCGTCCAGCCCGGCCTTCGACGCCGAATAGGCGGCCAGACCGACATAGCCGCGCTGTCCGATGATGGAGGAGATGTTGACGATGCGCCCACCCTGTGCGCCCGCCCCGCGGGCCGCCAGCTTGGCGCGCAGGAAGGCGCGGGCGGCCTGGAGCGCCCCGGTGAGGTTGGTCTGGATCACCGCCTCGGCATCGACCTCCGGAAAGGTCGCCAGCACGCCTTCACGGGCGATGCCGGCATTGTTGACCAGCCCCCACAGCGGCGAATTGCCGCCCCAGGCGACAGCGGCATCGAAGAAGGCGCGGACCTCCGCCCCATCGCCGATCCGGCAGGGGTGCCAGAACAGGTCGGGGCCGGCCAGCCGTTCCAGCGCCTCCGACGGGGCGCGGCTGCAGGTGGAGACCCGGCAGTCGTCGGCCAGCAACGCCTCCACCAGCGCAAGGCCGAGGCCACGGCTGCCACCGGTGACGATGACGTGCCGTTTGGCCTGGGAGCCGTCGTCCACGGTCGGATGGGCAGCGGTCATTGTGGTCCCTTTCGGCTCTTCTTGCCCGCAGCGCTCAGCGGGATGTGGTCGGCGAAGGTCAGGGCGCGCGGGCGGGCGGCGGGGGGCAGATCGGCGGCGGCGGCGCGCAAACCGGCGCGCAACGTTGCCTCGTCCATGCCCGGCGCCGCCACGATGGTGGCGGTCAGCAGATGGCCGGTGATCGGACTCGGCACCGCCATGACCATGGCATCGGCCACCCCGTCGACCGCCAGCAGGCGGCGTTCCACCGCTTCGGCGGAGACCTTCACCCCACCGACATTGACCAGCCCGTCGAGACGGCCGGCGAACAGCACCCGGTCGCCCTGGCCCTCCACCAGATCGCCGGTGGACAGCCAGCCTTCGGCGTCGGTCACTCCGGGGGCGGCGCGCGGGCTGCGCACCTCCAGCACACCGTCGACGATACGGAGCACCAGCCCGTCGGGCGCGTCATCCAACCATGCGGCGGGGAAGCCGGCGCGGCCGTCGGCGACGGCGAACAACGCACCGGCCTCGGTCGAGGCGTAGATATGGCGCAGCCGGGCATGGGGGAACCGTTCCGCCAGCCGGTCGAGCAGCGGCTGGTCGGCGGCCTCGCCCCCCAGCGTCACTGCGGCCAGCGGCAGTTCCGCATCGCCGAGCGCCATCAGGAAGGCACGCCAGAAGCTGGGTGTGCCGCTGACATGGGTCACGGCATGACGGCGCGCCGCCTGCGCCAGGGCTGCGACCGTGCCGCCACCGCCAACGGGCACCGCGACCAGCAGAGCCCCCGCCGCGGCGGCGGTCAGCATCACCTGAAGGCCGGCGAAGGCACCGGGATCGTAGGTCAGCAGCCAGCGCGCCCCGTCCTCCGCCACGCCGCGCAGCCGGCCGCGCAGCCGGGCAAAGTCATGGCGCAGGCGCTTGGGCGTACCGGTGGTGCCGGAACTCTCCAGCGTGACGGTGAAGCCCTGCCCCGGCTGCCAGCCCTCCGGATCCGCCGCGCCACGGGCCAGCAGAAGCCCCTGCCCCGCCGCTTCCGCCGCCGCCAGAGCGGCCAGCACGCGCGACGGCCGGTCGGCCTGCACGGTGCCGCCCGACGGAACCGGCAGTGCCGCGAGATCTGCCCAGACGAAACTGTCCTCCCCTTCGATCAGGCGGAAGGCGGGATGGAGCCAGTCGGGGCGGCGGCCGGTCATGCCAGGACGGTATAGAGCGCCGCCAGTTCGCCGACGGTGGTGAACTGGCGGAAGCCCTCGCGGAAAGGGTCCTGGCCGGTCCGCTGTTCCAGCACCACGAGCAGCGTCGCGAGGTCGAGGGAATCGATGGGCAGATCGCCGTCGAGGAAACGGCTGTCCGCCGTCAGGGGCGGCAGCACCTCCCCCTTGTCGGCGGCGATATGGCCGAGTTCCTCGGCAATCAGGGCGAAGATGCTGTCGGTCATGGTCTGCTCAAACTCAACGGATCGGACGGCCCGGATCGACCGTCGTCGCAACTGTCCAGAAAGCTGCGGATGGCGGCGGTCACCGGGCTGGCGGCCTCGATGTGCGGCAGGTGGCCGGCATTGTCGAACACCCGGTAGAGTGCGGATGGCGGCAGCCAGTCGGCCGGCGGCATCGGGATGATGCGGTCTTCGCGGCCCCACAGCACCTGGATCGGCATCGGATAGACGCTCCAGTCCACCGGCGGTCCGCCACCGGCATGGGCGGCGAAGGACTCCGCGACGATGCGCTCGAATCCGGCGCGGCGGACCGGGTCGGCGCCCTGCGCGTGCAGCACCTCGCCGAAGCGGGGAATCAGCGGCGAGGGGCCGGCGAACAGCCGTTCGGCGCAGGCACGTCCTTCCGCCACATCGGCGGGGGCCATGGCACGCCGCAGGAAGCCGAGGTCGAAAGCCGTGCCCAGGCCGGCGCTCGACAGCAGGGTCAGGCTCGCCACCCGGTCGGGCGCCACCCTCGCCAGCTCGCGCGCGACATAGCCGCCCATCGAATGGCCGACGACATGCACGCGCGGCAGTTCCAGCCCGTCGAGGAATTCGAGCAGCCAGGGCGCGAAGTCGGAAACCAAGCCGCTGCCGACATCGAGCGTCGATCCGCCATGGCCCGGCAGGTCGACGGCGATGGCACGCCGCCGGGCCGATAGGGCCGACAGGTTGAACTGCCAGGTCAGGCGGTCGCCGGCAAAGCCGTGCAGAAGCAGCACGGGCACGCCGCCGCTGCCCACCGAAAGATAAGCGGCAGGGCCGCCGGCGACGGTGGCGACACCGGCGCGCAGACGGCTTCCTTGCGAAACAGGGCCGGCCGAAACGGGGCGGGCTGAAACAGGCCGGGAAACGGGCACCGCTCAGGCCGCGACCGGCGCACCCGCCAGGGCCAGCAGGTCGCCGACCGTCTTGGCCTTGGCCAGCTTCTCGCCTTCGACCACGACGCCGGTCTTTTCGTCCACCAGCGCGATGAAGCTGATGACCGCCAGCGAATCCCAGGCCTCCAGCGATTCCAGGGCCTCGTCGCCGGTCAGCGTGCCGGGATCCAGTTCGAGCATCTCGTCAAGAGCGAGTAGGAATTCGTTGCGATCCATCAGTTTTCTCCTTGGTCGAACCGGCACCGGGTCAGTGCAGCGACTTTTGCCGGACCGAGCGGTTGATGTCCACCCAATCGGGGTGGTCACGAAGAGTTTTGCAACAATCTTGCCAGCCGAAGACGGGGTTGGCCGGCAAGAGTGCCTCCAGCAGGCGGCGCACCAGCTCGTAGTCGGCGGGTTCGTCCACGCACCAGCGCTGACCTTCCAGCTCGGGTTCCAGCGGCAGGTCGGGCACCAGCGCGGTCCCCAGCCGGAAACGGTCGGGGCGGCGGTAGAGATAGGGGGTGACGTGCTCCCGCTCCGCCGGGTCGGTGGCGTCCGCCGCCGCTTCGTCCAGCAGGCGGCGCGGAAAGATCTCGGCGTCCAGGCCGCGCGGATAGCGTGTGCTGTCGATCGACAGATAATCCAGCGGCTGGCCATCCTGGAAGGCGGCGATCAGGCGGCCGACCAGCGCCGGGTCGATCAGCGGACAGTCGGCGGTGACGCGCACCACCAGATCGGCGCCGGCCAGCGCCGCGGCTCCGGCGAAGCGGCCCAGCACATCCTGCTCGTCGCCGCGGAAGACGGTGACGCCAAGTCCCCGCGCACACTCCACCACCGGGTCGTCGCTGGCATTCACCGTCGTCGCCAGCACAACCGCATCGAGGCCGGGCGTGCGGGACAGCCGCTCCAGATGATGGGCCAGCAGCGGACGGCCGGCGGCCGGCATCAGCACCTTGCCCGGCAGCCGGGTCGAGGTCATGCGGGCCTGCGAGATGGCAACGATCCTCTGGCTGCTTGGGGGCTTAGCCATGCGGCCCCTCCCCCGGAGGCGCCAGCATGTCCCAGCCCAGCGGCTCTCCCCGGCGAAGGCGGCGGACGGCGCGGCGGCCCAGCACCTCCGGCAGATGCTTGGGCGCCATCCCGAAGCCTGGGCGGATGGAACGAACGTTGGCGGCGGTCAGCGGCTCCCCCGCCTCCACGTCGGCAACGACATAGAGGGAACGGCGATAGTCGCGACCGCCGGCCTCGCTGGGCTTCACCCCGTAATCGACGCGTCCCATGGCGGCGGTCGCCGTGCGCACGGCGTCGGCCATCGCCTTGAACTCGGCCGGTTCCAGCGAGAAGGCGCTGTCGACACCGCCGTCGGCGCGCGACAGGGTGAAGTGCTTCTCGATCACCGTCGCCCCCATCGCCGCAGCGGCGACCGGCACGGCGATGCCCTGGCTGTGGTCGGACAGGCCGGCCGTGACGCCGCCGAAAGCCTCGGCCAGATGAGTGATTGTCCGGAGGTTGCAGTCCTCCGGCGGGGTGGGATAGCCGCTGACGCAGTGCAGCAGGGCGAGCGGGACATCGCCCGCGGCGGCCACCGCCTCCTCGATCTCGCCCAGCGTGGCAAGGCCGGTGGAGATGATCAGCGGCTTGCCGGACCGTGCGGCGCGGCGGATCAGGGGAAGGTCGATCACCTCGAAGGAGGCGATCTTGAAGGCCGGAGCGTCGAGATCCTCCAGCAGTTCGATGGCGGTCTCGTCGAAGGGAGAGCTGAAGATGGTCAGCCCGAGCGACCGCGCCCGCTCGAACAGGGGGGCATGCCAGTCCCACGGGGTGTGCGCCTCGCGGTAGAGGTCATGCAGGGTGCGTCCGTTCCAGAGCCCACCCTCCAGCTGGAAGCCGGGACCGTCATGGGCGATGGTGATGGTGTCGGCGGTGTAGGTCTGCAGCTTGACCGCGTCGGCCCCCGCCTCCTTCGCCGCATCCACCAGCGCCAGGGCACGGCCGAGGTCGCCATTGTGGTTCCCCGACATCTCCGCGATCAGGTAGGGCGGATGACCCTGCCCAATCGGGCGCCCCGCGATGGACATCGGCGGTCGGCTGGGGAGACGGCCGTTGGCAAGGCCTGGAGCGGCATTCGACACGGGCGGGTTTTCCAATCGGATCGGTCTGACGGACCCAGTCTTTCACGAAATCATGAAGGAAGGTTAATTTCCGGCAGCCGGTCCGCCGCGCAGCAGGGTCCGCGCCTCCTCGCCATAGGCGAGCAGCCGTTCGACGCAGCGGGTGCGGTCGCCGATCTCGACGAAGCGCGCCTTGGCCGCAAGCCTGGCCTCGGCGAGAGCCTCGGCATCGGTGGCGAGCGTCACGGCACGCGCCAGATAGGCATCGCGGTCGGACACGCAGAATGCCGGGCCGGCATTGCTGGCGACATCGCCCGAGCCATAGCTGATCACCGGCACCCCCTCCGCCAGGGCATAGGAGGCGCCGCCGCCACCGCCCTGGCGCGGCGGATTGAGAAAGACGTGGCAGCGGGCGTAGAAGGCGCGGATGTCGGGGACATGGCCGAGACAGCGCATGCGGTCGCGATTGCGCAAGGCGGCAAGGCGGCCCGGCAGGTCCTTCACCTCTCCGGCGAAGACCAGGGCGCTGTCCGGGCAGCGCTCCAGAATCTCGTCGAACAGTTCCAGAGTTTCCGCTCCCACCTCCAGGTCCAGGCGGGTGCCGACCACCGCGAAAAGCACCGTGTCGTCGGGGAAGCCGGTTTCGACGCGCTTGCCGTCGGACGGCGGCGGCGTGAAACCGAAGGTGAAGGGGCGGAAACGGTGGGCGAACGGCGCCCGGTAGAGGGCCGGGATCGAGCGGGTGTGGTCGTGCTCCTCGTATCCCAGCACGATGTGGGCGAGCGAGACGGTGATGCTGGAGGTGGTGGGGATGGCGACCACCGGCCGGGCATCGGCCTCCGCGAACAGGTCGGCGACGATGTTTGACCCGCCGAAGGCGACGACGAGATCCGGATCGTAGCCGTCGATAGCCTCCACGATGAGGCGCAGCTTGTCCTGGCTGAAGACGGGGTCGGTGAAGGAGGCGACCTTCACCTGCCGGCCGAACATCCTCAGCGCATAGACGCCTTCCAGATCGGCGGCGACATCCGCCACCATCGGCGGGATGAAGACATTCTCGACCCTGGCGGGCATGCCGTTGACGTTGATGATGGCGACGTCCAACCCGAAATCGTCCTGCATGCGGGCGGCGAAGTCGAAACAGTCGCGGGTCGGCTGGTGTCCCTGGTTGGTGAACTGGTTGGTCACCACCGCGACGCGGCGGATCGGCCCGTCGCGAAAGGCCGCCCGCGCCGGTGTCAGTCCCCAGAGCCGCGCGATCTGCCGGACCATCGCCGTGTAATAGCGGAACAGGTCGCAGGCGACGAAGGTCGCCATCTTCTCACCGCTGGCGGCTCCGAGGAACAGCTGCCGCGAGATGCACCAGTGGGTGTAGTGCAGCGCCGCCGGATCGGCGCTGTCGCCGCCCAGGATCAGGTAATGAAGGATGCGCTCCAGATGATAGAGATCGCCGGTCAGATGGAACAGCACGGAACGCAGCCGGATCGTGTCGTTCACCGGCACGTCGCGCTCAAGCCGTTCGGCAAGCGCCATCCGGTCGTCGAACTCCATGGTCCGGCGGATCTCGTCGCATAGCGCGTTGAAGCGGTTGAGCTTGCCGGCGTCGATTTGCCGGTCGGTAAGAAAGACCGTCAGAGCGTCGGCGGCCGCGGTCACGCGGTCGGATGGAACCGTTCCCGGCATCGTCTTGACCCTTCCACTCCAAACAGCCTTCCCGTGTGTACCGCCGCCACCGCAAGCCGTGCAAGCAGGCACTGCCTTCGCCAATCCATGGGCGATGTGTGCAACGCGGCAGAAGCCGTTGCGCAAGGCGGCGGATTGCGACACACTCCGAATAACCTTACTTTTAAAATGGGAACTGAAATGGCTGGCTTCGATTCCACCGCCGGTGCCGCCGGCGTCGTGACCGGGCTGATCGAAAAGGCGGCTGCCGAACTGGATGCGATGTCCGATGCCGCGGCTGAGATCGCCCCGGAGGTCGGTGACCTCACCGGCGTGCTGGTGGAGGCGCAGCGGATCGCCGACCGGGCCGCCCTGGACTTGCGCCGGCTGACCCAGAGGCTGTCGCGGACGGCGGCCTAAGTCTTCAGCCCGGCGACGCCGTCGAGGATCACCCCCTCGGTCAGGGCACGGCGTTCCAGCTTGGCGCCGAACAGTTTGGCACCCGTCAGGTCGGTCCTGGCGAGGTCGCAGCCACGCAGGTTGGCGAAGGACAGGTCGGCATTGCCGAGATTGACCGACCGCAGGCAGGCGCCGCTGAGATCGGCGTACCGCAGCTTCGCCCCCGACAGGTCGGCGGGGCGGGACCGCTGCTCGTCGAACACCAGGGGGCGCAGGTTGACGTTGCGCAGGTCGGCGTTGTTCAGCTTGGCGTTCCGCAGGCTGATGCCGCGCAGGTCGCCGTCCGTCAGCTTGGCACCGCGCATGTCGGCACGGTCCAGCACCGCGGCCTGCATCTGCACGCCAGAGAGGTCCAGGCCGTAGAGCGTCGCCCCGGCCGCGCGCAGCATGGTCAGGCACATGTGGGCCAGCGACGGCGCATGGCGCAGGTCGAAACCGGACAGGTCGAGCATCGCGCCCTGCGCCCCGCTCGACCCCACCCAGGTCATATGGTCGGCCAGCAGGTCTTCCAGGGATCGCCCCAGTTCCGCCACCACCCGGCCGACCGGCTTGTCGGTCAGCGCTTCTTCCACGTCGGCGTCGGTGAGGTCGGCCATCACCATGGTGGCGCCGGTCAGCACCGCGCCGCGCAGGCAGGCACCGCGCAGATCGGCGCCGGACAGGTCGGCCCCCTCCAGGTTGGAGCCGGTGAAATTGGCGCCGCGCATGGTTGCCCGCACCAGCTTGCACCCGCGCATCACCGCGTCCGAAAAGTCGGTATGCACCGCCATGATGCCCGACATCCGGGCGTTGGTCAGGTTGGCGCCGGACAGGTCGGCACCGTCGGCTTCCGCCGGGCTGGACTCGATCTGCACCATGTGCAGATGGCCGGAGCGGTCCTTCTCGGCCAGGGAGCCGTCGCGCAGATCCGCCTCGAACAGGTTGGCGCCGACCAGGATGGCGCCACGCAGACAGGCGCCGCGCAGGTCGGCCTTGATCAGGCTGGCGCCGTCGAAATTGGTCTGCCGCAGATCGGCGACGAAGAAGGACGCACAGTCGAGCCGCGCACCGGACAGGTCGGCGCCGCGCAGGCTGGCGCCGACGAAATCGGCATGGGCCAGATCGCGTCCCGATAAATCCAGACCCGACAGATCGCAGAAGGAGAGGTTGGCACGCGCCCCGCCGACACGGGCATTGCGGAACATCTCGTGTTTCCGCACCGCCTGATCGAGCTGCGCCTGATCGAGGCGCTTGAGCGTGCGATTGTGCACCATGGTCCCGTGAACTCCCTTTCCCGGAGCCAGTGTACGGCAAGCCGGCTTCAGAAAGGGTTAACTCATGCCGCGGACTCGTTCTCCATGGCCGGTTCCCCGCCGTCGGCCGGACGGCTTCGTTCCGACAGGCCCCGCTCCGACAGGATGGAGGCGATGACGCCGCGCAAATCCTCCGGCGACACCGGCTTGTGCAGAAGCCGGCAGCCGGTGGCGACCGCCTCGCGGATGCGTTCGGGCGCGGTGTCGCCGGTCAGGATCAGGCCGGGCACCGGACGGCCCAGCCGCTCCCCCACCTTCGCCACCATCTGCACGCCGGTCAGCCGGCCCGGCAGGCGGAAATCGCTGACGATGAGGTCGGGAACGGGCGTGTCGGTCATGGAGTCGGCCTTGGAGGAGCCAGCCTTGGCGGAGCCGGCCGGGAGCCTGGTCCCGCCGATCAGCGACAGCGCAGTCTCGCCCTCGTCCGCGACGATGACGCGATAGTCCCAGCTTTCCAGCAGCAGCCGCACGGCATCGCGTTGGATCGGGTCATCCTCCACCACGAGGATCAGCCGGTCGCCGGCCACCACCGGATCGGCGTCCTGCACCGGCGCCGCGGTCGGCGCCCGTTCGGTTCCGACCACCGGCACACTGACCGCGAAGACCGAACCGCGGCCCTGATGCGACCGCACCTCCACAGCATGGCCCAGGAGTGCCGCCTTGCGCCGCACCTTGGCGAGACCGAGGCCGAGGCCCTGGCGGCGGTCGCGCTCCGGATTGCCGAGCTGGACGAAGTCCTCGAAAATGTTGTCGAGCTGTTCGGGCGGGATGCCGGTTCCGGTGTCCCACACCTCTATGCGCAGCCACCGGCCCTGACGGCTGCCCTGATGGCGACAGCCGATGGTGACGCGGCCGTCGTCGGTGAAGCGGATGGCGTTGCGCACCAGATCGCCCAGCATGCGGGTCAGCAGCGTGCGGTCGGTCCGGATCACCATCCGGGTGGGCATCGCGCGCAGAACCAGCCCCTTTTCCGCCGCCATGCCGCGGAATTCGGCCAGCAGATCCTCGAACACCGCCGACACCGGCACGTCGGCCAGTTGCGCCCGCACCACGCCGGCATCCAGCGTCGCCACCTCCAGCAGGGCATGGAGAAGCTTCTCGCCGGCGTCCAGCGCCTCGCCCATCTTCTCGGCGATTGCATGGTCGCGGGTGTTGGCGAGACGTTCCATCAGGATATGATGAAACAGCCGCAAGGCCTGGAAAGGCTGACGCAAATCATGATTGGCGGCTGACAGGAAACGGCCCTTCGCCTGATTGGCCCGTTCCTTTTCCTCCAGCGCACGGCTGAGCTTCACGTTGAGGGCGCTGAGCGCCGCGGTGCGCTCCTCCACCCGCTGCTCCAGCTGGACATTGGCCTGTTCGAGCTGGGCGTTCGCCTCCGTCAGGGCCTGACGGGCCAGCGCCTCGCGCTGCAGGCTGGCGGCGCCGAGCAGGGAGAGGCCGGCCAATGCGGCGACGCCGGCGACCACCACGATAAGGCCGCGCTCCATTCGGACATACCAGGGATCCAGCACGCTGGTGCGCGGGATCGTCACCACCGACAGGATCGGCAGGCCGGCCATCCGCTTCAAACCGAGAATCGACGGCTTGCCGTTCACCATCCATTTCGCATCGACCCGGATGGTTCCGGCGTCGAGCCGTGGCAGCGGTCCCAGCGACGGGGCGCCAGCGCCGGCGAGGCGGACGCCGTCGGGGCGGTACAGACCGACCGAGCGGGCGCTCGCATCGAAGGGCTTCAGCACCGGATCCAGGGCAGCCAGCGGCACGGCGACCAGGATCGCACCGTCGAAAACGCCCGCCGCGGTGTGGATGCGGCGGGCGAGAAGAATGGCCGGCTGCCCCGCCACATGCCCGAAGGCCGGCAGGATCCGATGCTCCTCCTCCGGCGATAAGGGGCGGACCAGAAGCGACAGGCCGTCGCTGGTTTCCGGCTCGGCAAAGGCGACGGTGGGACCGTACAGCGCCGTCCCGTCGGCACTGAGCAGCGTCACACGGCCGTTGCGCTCCACAGCCATCGCCTCGGGCAAGGTGCGCTGTCCCCAGGAAGCCAGGCCACGCCCGTCCATCCGGGCGGCGACCTGCTCCAGCAGGCCGACACTGGCGTCCAGCACGCCGCGCGCATGGCTGTCGAACAGGATGGCCGCTTCCCGTGCGTCCTTCTCGGCCCGGTCGAGCGTGTCACGATAGTCGAGCGCGGTGACGGCGGCCCAGGAGGCCGTCCCCAGCAGCGCCAGCAGCGCGCACAGGAAGGCGACCAGCATCCGCGGAGAAGCGGCGAGGCGGCCGGGGCATGCTGCCAACGATAGGGAAGACGGAGGCATCTGTGGCGATGACATCGGCCCGGTCACACGGGCATTGGCTGGATCAGCGGCAGACCATGCCGATGCTCCTTCCAAAGCGGCGGCGACTGGTGGGTGACGGTCATCGGCGGGAAATCCTGGGCGGTGGCTGAGCTGGGCGGGTGACGGGAGAGCGGCCGTGTCGCCAGCGACTGGAATACCAATCGAGACGGGCGAAACAGCCAAGAGCAAGTTTCAACTTTTCCGAATGTTCGAATGACGAATCAACCCGCAGTTCCCCGTTCGGTTGACGGTTTGGAACTAAAGCTTAGCCCCATTAGCCAGAGGAACAATATCACAGGAAGAAATGCCACGCGATCAGTCTTGGCGACTATGCCAAACATCGTAATCACCTGCCCATTAGGTCAGGATAGGATGGGCGGAACGGTGGAACGGTCTGGCCGCAATTGCTGGCTTGTTCACTACTTAAGATTAAGCACGCCACCACTCTTTCCGGTTGCGGTTCAGGCATCGGAAAGCAAGCGCCGGAAACGCAAATGGGCCGCACGCGCGGGAGGCGCGGCGGCGTCATAAAACCGGGACGGTCAAATCAGGGAGGGGGTGCGGACGTCTGCGTCTCGCCACGCACGATGAGGATCAGGCCGTCATCCGCCGCCTCGATCTCCTTGCCGGCATCGCGGGGGATCGGAACCTTCTGGCGGCGGCAGAACAGCAGAAGCAGCGCCAGCGTCTTGCTGGGGGTGAAGACAACCTCCCGCGATCTGGAGGCGCCGCTTTGCTGGATTTGGACCGACAGACCGCCATCGGAGGTCGGCGTCACCATGGTGACGACACCCAGCGGCAGATCCGTCTGGTTCGGAGCCTTCTGGTACCAGGCGAGGGCTTTCTTCAGGGCGGAATTGGTGAAGAACAGTTCACGTGTCTCGACGATCATTCCATCCCTGACCAAACACTCACGCCCGGCCGCCCTCCAGTCCCGGATTGAGCCGGAACGTGATCGCGCGCCCCAGTTTGGATTCCCGCAGAAGGATCTGCTTGGTTTCCAGCAGCTTGATGGCCCGGTTCACATTGGGCCGCTGCATGCCCAGCGCATCAGCCAGTTCGGACTGGAGCACCGGAACGGAGCGATCGAAATGGAGCCTCCGGCTCAGATAGGTGAACACACGAAGCGCCTCCAGAGTGATCTCGCGGTCGGTCGAAACGGCTCTGGAGATGACGTCATGATGATGCAGCATCGTGGCCTCGGTACGCAAGGTTGTCAGGTTGCTGGGGCGATAATCGGAATGGTTCGGCGTTGCGCCCCGCAGGCCTGCGGTGCCGGATGAAGTCTGCGATCCCGTGTTCGGTTGCGTCATCGTCTCATCCCATCCGCTGTGGCCGGCGAAGGCCGGCGTGTTCGAATGAGGTGACCGTACCGCGGGATTATTGTTCGCGTATGTCGCCACGATTTCGCGGCTGACATAATTGGTGTCTGTGGAAGCAATCATGAAATTGGTTTGAAACCACAGGGTACCGGCCGCCGCTCAAAAACCGCCCGATGCTGTGCCGTTTTGTCGCGGGAACCGGCCCGGTTACAGCCCTGTTTCAAACCTCATATGCCCGGCGAAGGAGCGCCGGGGCTGGAAGGAGACCCGCCATGCACCGACTGATCCTGCTGCGCCATGGCCAGAGCGTGTGGAATGCGGAAGACCGCTTCACCGGCTGGACCGACGTCGGCCTGACCGACCGCGGCATCGCCGAGACCCACAAGGCCGCCGAATTGCTGAAGGCGGCCGGCATCGACGTGGACATCGCCTTCACCTCGGTGCTGAGCCGGGCAATCGAGACGCTGCACCTCGTCCTGCGCGACATGGACCGCTTGTGGCTGCCGGTGCACAAGCACTGGCGCCTGAACGAGCGGCATTACGGGGCGCTGCAAGGGCTGAACAAGGCCGAGACGGCAGAGCGCCACGGGGCCGAGCAGGTGTTCCAGTGGCGGCGAAGCTGGGACGTACCGCCGCCGGCCATCGAACCGGACGACCCGCGGTCGGCCGTCACCGACCGCCGCTACGCCGGCCTCGCCAAGGCGAACCTGCCGCGCGGCGAGAGCCTGAAGGACACCACCGAGCGCGTCATCCCCTTCTGGCGCGATGAGATCGCTCCGGCGCTGCGGCTGGGAGCCCGGGTGCTGGTCTCGGCCCATGGCAACAGCCTGCGCGGGCTGGTCAAGCATTTGGACAATGTCGACGACCAGGACATCCCGCTGTTCGAGATCCCGACCAGCCGCCCGCTGGTCTATGAGCTGGGGGCCGACCTGATACCGCTCCGCCGCTATTTCCTGGGCGAGAACTGCACGGTCGAGGAGATCGGCTGGCCGAAGCGCGAGGTAGTGGCTGAAAAGGACAGCAGCGCGGCGGCTTGACCCTCCCTTTACGGTGTCGCGCCCCGCCGCTTCGGGCCTCGGCTGGTGCGGGGGCCGGCCCGGTCGGAAGCACGACCGGCCGGGGCGCCCTCCTTCGCCACCGGATGGTGGAAATGGTGCTGGTGCGCCGGCTTCTCGCCATTGCCCCGCTCCGGCGGACCGCGACGGCCGCCGCGGCGCTCCTCGACACGGCTGCTGTAGCAGTTGTCGCAGACGCGGAAGCGATGGTTGGCCTTCAGCCGCGTGCCGCAGACCGGGCAGGCGCGGGCGAGCGAGCGCTCGGCGAGCGTCCGCTCGATGAAGGCGTTCAGGTGAGCCCGGCGCTCCTGGCACAAATCCATTTCGGGATAGGCGTCGGGGAAGCGGTAAGCCAGCCAGGCGTAGGCGGTCAGCTCCTTCACCGCGCGCTCGGCCTTCTCCAGCTCCACGTCGGTGCCGACGCTGTGCCGGAAGCGCTCGGCGGCATCGGGGGCGGCGTTGGGGATGCCCCTGCCCTGGTTGACCGCCCAGCCGCCCAGAAGGCGCAGGTTGTTCTGGTCGCGGGTGTCGATCGGGCAGCGGGCGAGCATGTCGCGCTGGGCCAGCGGCAGCTTGGCGCGGTCCACCGCGGTTGCCGCCTGGATGCGCTGCTCCAGGTCGGTCATGCGGAAGGTCTGGTTGGCCCGCAGCAGCTCCTGCCCCGCCGTGCGCAGCACCTTGGCGAGGCTGTCGGTGTCCAACTCCCGCGCAATGGCCTCGACATGGCTGAGGTTGGGCGAAATCCACGAGCGCGGGTCTTCCGGCGGTACCGGCGGCGAGGTCAGCGCCCGGCGCACCGGGTTGATGCTCTCGCCGTCCAGCACGGCGACGCGGCCTTCCTCGCGCAGGCCGAAGCGGCCGGCCCGGCCGCCGATCTGGCGGATCTCCGACGCGGTCAGCTCGCGCTCCTCCCGCCCGTCATATTTGCGGGTGGTGGACAGCACCACGCGGGCGACCGGCAGGTTCAGCCCCATGCCGATGGCGTCGGTCGCCACCAGCACGTCGGCGGTGCCCTCGCGGAAGCGGCGCGCCTCGGCACGGCGGACCTCCGGCGACAGGGCGCCGTAGATCACCGCGACATTGTGGTTGCGGCCCAGCAGGTCGTGGCGCAGCGCCATCACGTCCTTGCGCGAGAAGGCGATCAGCGCATCGCCGGACTTCACCTCCTCCAGCTTCACCCGCTCTTCCTGCACGCGCAGCGGCGACTTGCGGGTGAACTCGACGACCTCCAGCTCCTCGCCCATGGCGTCAGCCAGACGCTTGACGTAGGGGATGGCGTCGGCCGAGCCGGTCATCAGGATTTCCGGCGCCGCCACGCCGGCCACCGCCTGGGTCCAGGCCCAGCCGCGGTCGGGATCGCCGATCATCTGGATCTCGTCGATGACGCAGGCGCCCCAAACCTTGCTGGTGTTCACCATCTCGATGGTGGAGGAGGTGAAGCCGGCACCCGGCCGCACGTCGCGCTCCTCGCCGGTGACGAGGCTGCACGGCCGGCCGCGCGCCTCCAGCGCCTCCTGCCCTTCCAGAGCCAGCAGGCGCAGCGGGGCGAGGTAGCAGCCGCTTTCCGCCTCGGCCAGCCGGTCCATCGCCGCGTGGGTCTTGCCCGAGTTGGTCGGGCCGACGAACAGCCGCAGCTTGCGGATCATCGCGCGGGCGGTGGCGAAGCTGTCGAGATAGACGCCCATGCCGGACGCGTTCTCCAGCCGCTCCCGCCGGACCTTCAGGCCGGCACGGGCGGCGGCGGTGGAGAAGGCCTCCTCCATCGCGTCGAGCAAAGTCTGCAAACGCGGGATCCGGCCGCCGAAGCCGACGACGCGGCCCAGCTCGTCGGCGAAGCCCTTGGGCCGCCAGGATTCGCCGAAACCGGCCGCCCGCTGCGCCATCGACGCGACCCAGCTGTCGACGCGGTCCTTCGCCTTGGCGATGGCGGGCGAGGACAGGCAGGCGCCCTTGACCCGCTTGCCCAGTGCCTTGGCCTGCGGTCGGCCGAACCCCTCCTCGACGGTCAGCAGGCCCCAGAGGTCGGCCTCGATGTCCGGAAGGGGCCCGAGCGCCACCTTGAAGCGCAGCTTCAGCTTGCG
This sequence comes from Azospirillum sp. A26, assembly GCF_042604635.1. Classification (NCBI taxonomy): domain Bacteria; kingdom Pseudomonadati; phylum Pseudomonadota; class Alphaproteobacteria; order Rhodospirillales; family Azospirillaceae; genus Azospirillum; species Azospirillum sp. A26. The sequence continues at coordinate 1,276,485 of NZ_CP170473.1, forward strand.
GTCGGTGCCGGGGATCTGGACGACGTGGTTGACCGCGACCGTCCAGCGCGCCGGGGTGCTGTCGGCATCCACCTCGATCCCGTCGCCGCGCACCACGGCGGCCACCGCGCGCAAGGCGTCGCGGCGGTCGAACTCGTCAGCGGTGCCGGGGGTACGGCCGGAGCGGGCGTTGTCGGAATTGTCGTCGGTCATGATCGTCTTTTCTTGAGATTGCCCCGGTGATGCAAGCGCTTCGGCCGGTCATATCGGCCGGGCGGCCGGTCCGGCAAGGCCGTTAGGCTCTGCCCTCAGACAACAGCCATAGAGCGCCAGGGTCTCTCTTTATGGCCGGGGTCTCACTTTATGGGTCTGACCGGTCGATTCGGCAAGCCGAATCCCCCGATGGGAGCAAGCCCGGGCTAATTCGAATCCGTCGCCGTTTCGCCGATCTCGCCCGTGCGAAAAGGGGGGAGGCACGGCCACATAGAGCCACGCAGGTTTGGTGGTCCGACCCCAACGGGTTAGCCGCCGCCGCCCGGCGGACAGGCCCGGCACCGGGTCAAGCCGGACCGGCCGCCAGATCGGTCGTGTAACGTTCAATGCTTTGTTCCGATTAATTTTTTTGGGAGATGCGCATGCCGAATCCTCGTGAGGTCCTGGAACTGATCGAGCGCATGCGGTGCATTTCGAACGATGGCGAGCGCCGGGCCCTGATCGAACGGCTGGGCGCGGCCGACCGTCCGACGGTGCTGTCCTTCCTGAACGCGCACGGGCTGAACGTCTGCATGACGTCGGACGCGGCCCTGGCCGCCTTCGGCGCCTCGGACGTGCTGCTGCGCGACGGGATCGGGTTGCAGGCGGTTCTGCCGGTGCTGGGCATGCCGGCCGGCCTGAACATGAACGGCACCGATTTCATCCCGCTGCTGCTGAAGACCCTCAGCCCCCGCAAGGTCGCGATCTACGGCACGGCCACCCCGTGGCTGGACCGTGCCCGCGTGGTGCTGGAGACGGCGACGCCGCACCGCTACGCCGACCTTCAGCACGGCTTCCACCCGGTGGAGCATTACATCGCCCAGGCGCGGGCCAACCGCCCCGACGTGATCCTTCTCGCCATGGGCATGCCCAAGCAGGAGCAGGTCGCCGCGGAGCTGAAGCGCGCGCTGGACCATCCGGTGCTGATCGTCAACGGCGGCGCCATCGTCGATTTCCTGGCGGGCCGCTTCAAGCGCGCTCCCGAGGCCGTCCAGCGCTCCGGCCTGGAATGGGCCTTCCGTCTGGCGCAGGAGCCCCGCCGCCTCTTCCGCCGCTATTGCATCGGTGCCTTCGGCTTCGCCTGGAGCACCCTTCGCCTTCGCCGTGCCGCATCCCTCCGAACCCGCGGGACGGGCGCCGCAGCGCCCGCTTCCACCCGGATCTCTCCGTCACCGATCCGGCGGTCGCCTATCCAGAAGGAGCTTTGAGACGTGGAAAACCTTCCCCAGATCAACAACGGAGGCCACGGCGGCCCGCCGGCTCCGGCGTGGCCCACGCAGGTCGGCCACCATGTGCCGCGTGAGTTCGACGGCCCCGCTCCGGCGATGGGCCCCGACTTCCGCTTCATCCTGCGGGTGCTGGCGGCGCACAAGACGCTGATCATCCTCATCGTGCTGGCGCTGACCGCCCTGTCGGCCTTCGCCGTCTCGCTGATGAAGGACAAGTACACGTCCGAAGCCCTTCTGCTGGTCGACAACCGGCAGGTCCGCGTCGTCCGCGCGGAAGACCAGGCGCTGAACTCGATCACGCCGGAAGACGGCGCGATCCTCAGCGAGATCGAAATCCTGAAGTCGACCGCCGTGCTGTCCCAGGCCGTCACCGACCTGAAGCTGGCGACCAACCAGGAATACAACCCGCCGGTCCAGGCCGACGAGACGAAGCCCTTCGTCGAGCGTGCCACCGCCTGGACGCGCGAGCAGGCCCATGCCGTGTTCGGTCCGGAACTGCCGGGCGTCGTTCAGGCCGTTCTGGCCCATGGCGACAACATGACCAAGGACACCCACCTGCGCGAGACCCGTGCCGCCGACAGCATCGACGGCGTGCTCGACCGCGTCCGCCGCAACCTCGAAGTCGGCGTCGTCGGCCGGTCGCGCGTGATCCAGGTCCGCTACACCGCCGGCGACCCCGAGATCGCCCAGAAGGTGGTCGACACCGTCGTCCGCCGCTACATGGAAACCCGCCAGCAGATGGACCGCGACCTGTCCACCAGCGCCGTCGCCTGGCTGGAAGACCGCATCGCCACCCTGCGCAAGGAAGTCGCCGCCGCCGACACCAAGGTCGACGCCGTCCGCTTCAAGGCCGGTCTGGTCAAGAACGGCACCAACGGCCTGATGGCCACCACCGAGCTTGAGCAGGCCCGCCTGCGTCTGGCCGAAGCAGCCGCCACCCGTGCCCGCGCCGTCGCCCAGGCCCAGACGCTGGAACGCGCAGGCGGCAACGGTGGCAGCCTCGCCTCGCCCGTCGTCGCCCAGCTGCGCGCCACCGTCGCCTCGATCTCCACCGAGCTGGCCCAGCTGTCGCGCCAGTACGGTCCGAAGCACCCGCGCATCCAGGAACTCCAGGCCCGCCTGAACGAAGCGAACTCCTCGCTGCAGCAGGAGGTCCGCCACGAGATCGGCGGCGTCCGCGAGGCGGCCAACGTCGCCATCGAGCAGGAAAACGCCCTGAAGGCGATGATCGCCAAGCTGGAATCCGGCTATCAGACGATGACCGAGGAAGCGGTGCCGCTGCGCACGCTGGAGGCCGAGGCCCAGGCCAAGCGCCAGCTGCTGGACAGCCTGCTCGGCCGTCTGGAAGAGGTGCAGGCCCAGCAGGACAACCGCGCCTTCCCGACCGCCGTCAAGCTGGTCTCGGCGCCGCAGGTTCCGCATGAGCCGTCGGGTCCGTTCCGCATCCTGATGCTGCTGGCCGGCTTCGTCGCCTCGCTCGCCGTCGCCATCTTCATCGTCTTCGGCATCGAGCTGTTCCAGCGCCGCATCCGCACCCCGGAAGCCGTCCGCCGCATCCTGGGCGTGGGCACGGTCCACATCGTCCCGCACCACTCCACCCGCGGCACCCGCGGCCGCCTCGACCAGATCTTCCAGAACCATCCGTTCTCGCTGTTCTCGGAATCGATGCGCGCCCTGTTCCGCAACCACCTGTCGGATCTGGGTCCGGTCGGCTCCATCGCCGTCACCTCGGCCCGCCCGCAGGACGGCAAGACCTCGATGAGCCTCGCCGTCGCCCAGGTCGCCGCCCAGGCCGGCCGCCGCGTGGTGGTGGTCGACACCGACTTCCGCCGGTCGCGCATCGACGGCCTGTTCAACCTGTCGGCCAAGAAGGGCCTGTCGGACTGGGTTTCCGGCACCGCCACCCTGGATGAGATCGTCCACACCAGCGAGGACGCGCCCTATGCGATGATCCCCGCCGGCCGCCTGATGCCGGAGACGCTGGACCGCTTCAACGTCGACGGCCTGATCCACCTGATGGCCGGCCTGTCGCCGCACTTCGATCTGGTGGTGTTCGACACCGCCCCGGCACTGGCCGTGTCGGATGCCCGCATCGTCTGCGGCGCCGCCTCCAAGGTGCTGTTCGTCAGCCGCTGGGGCCACACCACCGCCAGCGACCTGCAGGCGGTCGCCGACCTGGGTCCGATCGACCACAGCAAGTTCGTCGCGGTGATGACCGACGTGAACCTGAAGAAGGCGGCGTCGCGCGGTTACCAGGGTCCGTACAACAGCTACATGGCGACCCGGAAATACTACGGCGACACCACGCTGCGGACCGCCCCGTAACGCGGGAATCCGGAGTGACCTGAAGCTCCTTCGACCCAGAGGCCCTTTCCTTCCGGACGCTGCGGCGCCCGGAGGGAGGGGCCTCTCCATGACCGGAACCGGCCGCTGGCCGCTTCGACCGGCCCCCGCGACAGGAAGAGAGAGCCCCTCCGCATGACCGAACGTCCGAAGCCCGGTTTCCCGAAATGGCACCCGACCCCTTGGCGCCCCAGCCGGCGCGACCTGCTGTGGACCGCCGCCGCCGGTGCGGTGCTGGCGAGCTGCCGCGGTGCCAGCGGTCCGACGACGGCGGAAGCCGCCGCCACCCAGCCGCAGGCGGCGGAGCCGGCGGTGACCCTGCGCGACGCCTGCCGGGCGCTGGGCATCCGCCATGGTGCCGCCCGCGACCATTTCATCGATCCGGAAGACCCGATGCTCGACCGGCTGATGGCGCGCGAATGCGACGTCGTCACCCCGGAGAATGGCGGCAAATGGGGCGTCTTCCAGCACACCGAGGGCAATTACGACTGGCGCCGCTTCGACGCCGCGGTCGAACTGGCGCGCAGCATCGGCGCCACGCCGAACTGGCACACGATCATCTGGCAGCATATGGGCATGCCGCCCTACATGAAGCTTCCCGCAGGCCGGCAAGCGGAGCTGGGCATCTCGGAAAGCGCCTATTTCTCGCCGGACGGCAGCTTGAGCGCAGAAAACGTCTGGCCGCGCTTCACCGGCGTGGTCGAGGCGGTGCGGCAGCGCTACGGTGACGTCTTCTACCGCATCGACGTGGCCAACGAGGTCTTCTTCTGGGAGACAGTGGAGAGCCACCCGAAGGAACAGGACCGCTACGGCTTCCGCCGCGGCATGTGGTGGGTGGCGGCCGGCGGGGCGGAGAAGGGGCCGGAGTGGCTCGATCCCTTCTTCCACCATGTGCACAAGGCGTTCCCCAAGGCGAAGCTGGTGCTGAACGAGTTCGGCATCGAGATCGACGAGGGCTGGCAGCAGCGCAAGCGTGCCTATCTGCTCGATTGGCTGACCGGGGCGGTGAAGCGCGGCGTGCCGATCCATGGCATCGGGCTGCAAAGCCACCTGATCGGCGGCAAGCCCTATGACAGCGCCGGCATGCGCAAATTCCTGCGCGCGGTCGACAAGCTGGGCCTGTCCGTCCATCTGACGGAGATGGACGTGGACGAGACCCGCCTGCCCCGCTCCTGGTCGCGGGCGGAGAAGGACCGGGCGATGGCCCAGCTGGCCCGGCAGTATCTGGCCGACATGCTGGACAATGCGCGGGTGGAGGAGCTGTGCTGGTGGCACCTGCGCTCCGACCTGAATTTCATCGCGCGGGAGCATCCGGATCTGGGGGCCCACCCCTCCCCCTATGACGAGGCGTCCCGGCCCCTGCCGCTCTACACGGCGGTGGTGGAGACGCTGCGGGAGAAGGCACGCACCGGCAAGGCGCGGTCGGGCTGACAGTGCCCCGGATGACGTACCGCGGGGGTAAGCCGTTGGTGCCATCCACCCCCTGCGATAGGCCCGCGCACTTTCTCGTTCGCGCGCGCGCGTCCGGTGCCGCACCCGTTTAGAGTCCCTCAATGCGTCCTGTACCCATCTGATGGAGAGGTCGATCGTGCAGAACACAGCCGACACATTGCCGATGGATCGCCTGCCCGCCGATCGCACGGCGGACGATGCGCTCGTCGAGCGCTACCGGCGGAAGTTCCACCTCTCGCCGACCTACCCGCTGACGGCGGAGATGGTGCAGCGCCACTGGGACCTGGAGCGGCGGCTTGCCCGCGAGCTGCTGGACAGCAAGCCGGACGAGCGCTGGGACGTGTTCGAGCAGGCCTATACGACGCTCTACACCAGCTGTCCCTGGCTGAACGAGGCGGAGGACGATGCGCACACCCGCAACGACGACCTCGACTTCCGCCATTTCCTGACGCTGCTGGGCGGGCCGCAGGACGTCTACGAGGTGGGATCGGGCAAGGCCCGGCTTCTGCGCTACCTCGCCCGCCACGGCTATCGCTGCGTCGCCACCGAGGTGACGCGCGAGCGCGGTGCGACCTGGATCGAGCAGGATTCCAACGTCACCTGGAAGAACAGCGACGGCATCCACCTCTCCCGTTTCGAGGCGCCCGACCGCTATGACAGCGTGATCTCCACCCATGTCGTGGAGCACATGCATCCGGAAGACGTTCTCACCCACATGGAGAATGTCCGCACCATCCTGAAGCCGGGCGGCAAGTACATCCTGAGCATGCCGCACAAATACGCCGGTCCGGCCGACCTGTCGGAGGTGTTCGGCCTGAACGAGCCGATCTGCATGCATCTGCGCGAATATGGCTGGGGCGAGACGGAAGCGATGCTGCGTCAGGCCGGCTTCGGCCGCGTCGAAGCCGTCTACATCCTGCCGATGGCGGTGCGCCGCCGGATGAACCTGCATTTCGCCAGCCGCGCCTATCTGGGCTATGCCAAGCTGGTTGAGGCATTTTTGGGACGGCTACCGTTAACCCTTAATCGCAAGCTCGGAAGGGTTGGTCAGCTCTATCTGTTCCGGCCTGAGGTTTTCGTGGTGGCCCATAAGCCCAAGTGATACCCGTTTGAGCGCTGCAAAAAAGCGCTAAATCAAAGACTTACTGACATACCGAACCCCTTTGTTGCTGCAATGCATCGACAAAGGGGTTTTTCGTGTCTCTTTCTTTTCACAAGTGATAGTGGCATTAGAGCCGCATTTCGCTAAAATTTGAAATACCTCGTTAACCTTTTCCGGCCAGATTGGGTTTCAGCGAAATTCACGGAAAAGAGGATACTTCCAATGGCAACGAGCCCCGTCGATACGACCTTCGTCGTCAATGCCTCGGGTGTGACTGCCGGAGGAGTCTGGCCGCATTTCAAGTTCCTCGTCGATGGCGTCGCCGTCGGCCAGGCGACGGTCAATTCCACCAGCGCCGGCCGGTACAGCTTCACCACCAAGGTGGCTCCCGACGCCGCGCACAAGGTCCAGATCGTTTATGACAACGACTGGCTGTCGACCGACAAGGCCGGCATGTACCGCGACCTGATCGTCAAGTCGATCGAAGTCAACGGCAAGACCATCGCTTCCAACAGCTCGACGGTCTCCTACGCCGCTGAAGGTCAGGGCACGCTGTCCGGCCGCGAAATGCTGTCCTGGAGCGGCTCGCTCGATTTCAACATGTCCAAGGACATGTTCGCCGGCTCCACCGGGACCCCGACCACTCCGACCACCCCCACGACGCCGACCACGCCGACGACCCCGACCACCGGCGGCACGCCTATTGTCGTGAATGCCTACGGCAATGCGGCCGGCGGCGTGAACGCCCACTTCAAGGTTCTGGTCGACGGCAAGATGATCGGTGAAGGCACGGCCGGCACCGCCGCCAAGGACTTCACCTTCAACGCTGATGTCAGCGCCGATGCCGCCCACAAGGTCCAGATCCAGTACGACAACGACGCTGTGGTCAACGGTGTCGACCGCAACCTCTACGTCAACAAGATCACCATCGGCGGCCACGCCGTGAACCCGACCGACAGCATCGTGTCGATCGACAAGGGTGCCCTCGACGGCAAGGACGTCGTCGCCGGGCAGCAGGCCATGTGGTGGAACGGCACCATGGAGGTGAAGGCCGACAAGTCCTGGTTCGCCGGCACCACCACCACTCCGACCACCCCGAACAACCCCACCACGCCGACCCAGCCGAGCCTGTCGGTCAGCGACGTGACGGTGACCGAGCCGACCGGCACCAAGACCGCCGGCGGCATCCAGGGCTTCCTGCACACCCAGGGCAACCAGATCGTCGACGAGGCCGGCAACACCGTCCGCCTGACCGGCGTGAACTGGTTCGGTGGCGAGGGCTACAACTACGTGCCCGCCGGCCTGTGGGCCGACAGCTACCAGGGCCACCTGGAGAAGATGAAGTCGGTCGGCTTCAACACCATCCGCATGACTATGTCGGACGAGATGTTCGACAGCACCGCGGTGACCAACGGCATCGACTATTCGAAGAACCCGGATCTGGCCGGTCTGACCCGCCTGCAGGTCTATGACAAGGTCATCGACTATGCCGGCAAGCTCGGCATGAAGGTGATCCTCGACCACCACCGCAACGACGGCGGTGCCGGCACCAACGAGCACGGGCTGTGGTACACCGACAAGCACCCGGAATCGACGGTCATCAACAACTGGAAGATGCTGGCCCAGCATTACGCCGGGAACGAGACGGTCATCGGCGCCGACCTGCACAATGAGCCGAGCGTCAGCGCCACCTGGGGCGGCAGCGCCGCCACCGACTGGGCGTCGGCTGCCGAGCGCATCGGCAACGCCATCCAGACGGTGAACAAGGACTGGCTGCTGTTCGTCGAAGGCACCGAATGGAGCAGCACGCTGGCCGGTGCGCAGGCGCGGCCGATTCACTTCGACACCCCCAACAAGCTGGTCTATTCGCCGCATGCCTACGGCCAGAGCGTCGGGCAGTTCAGCTGGCTGAACGACCCGAACTACCCCAACAACCTGCCGGCCCAGTACGACAAGATGTGGGGGTACCTGTACAAGAACGACACCGCGCCGATCATGCTGGGTGAATGGGGCGGCCAGTTCACCAGCTCGGCCGAGCAGACCTGGGCCAAGACCATGGCCAAGTATCTGAACGGCGACTGGAACCTGGACGGCAAGAGCGACATTGCAGCCGGCGACAAGGGGATGAGCTGGACCTTCTGGGCCTGGACGCCGGAATCGGGCGACGTCGGCGGCATCCTGATGGACGACTACAAGACCATCAACCCGACCAAGGCCGCCATCGTGAAGGGCGCCATGGAAGGTGCGGTGTTCGATACCCCGACCACCACCGCCAACACCGCCAACGCCACCTTCACGGTCAAGCTGTCGTCCGCTTCCGGCACCCCGGTCACGGTGGATTACTCCACGGTGGACGGCACCGCCAAGGCCGGCTCCGACTACACCGCCACCAGCGGCAAGCTGACCTTCGCCGCCGGCGAGACCACCAAGACCGTGACGGTCAAGGTGCTGAGCGACAGCGTGACGGAAGGCAACGAGACCTTCGGCCTGAAGATCTCCAACGCCACCGCCGCGACCATCGCCGACGCCACCGGCACCGGCACGATCGTCGACGCCTCGGCCGCCAAGGCCGCCGCCGCGTCGCTCAGCTCGGCCGACCTGCTGGCCCACACGATGAGCGCCGCCAACGACACGCCCACCGCGACCGCCGCCGAGCTGGCGACGACGCAGCAGCTTGTCAGCCATGACGTGTTCGGCGTCACCTTCGACACCTATCACGACCTGCACACGACCGACACCAGCCTGGCGCATGCCGCCTGACCTGTTCGGTTCGTCCGGCCGGGTGAGTGCCTGAAGGAAAAGGGTCCGACAGCAACGCTGCCGGACCCTTTTTCCATTTCCGGGGATGGACCTGACGGGATCAGCCCGGCACCGGCGAGGTGGCGTTGCCGGGCATCATGGCCGACACGCCGCCGACCGGCGCCGGATGCGGGATGTCGGGGATGGTGACCTCGGCTACCGCCTTGCCGGGATTGCCGGCGACGACGCTGCGGCGTGGCATCGGCTTGGTGACGACGGAAGAGGCGGCGACGATGCATTCGTCGCCGATGCTGACGCCGATCACCACCGCATGCGGCCCGACCCAGACGCCGTCACCCAGCTCCGGGTAATGGGTGACGCGGCCGGTGGGGAGCAGATCGTCCTTCTGGCCCAGCGTGACGCCGTGGAACAGGGTGACGTTGGCGCCGATCCGGGCACTGGCGTTCACCACCAGTCCCCAGCCGTGCAGGATGCGCAGTCCCGGTCCGACCTGGGTTTCCCACGGGAGGTCCATGGCGGCGGAATGCTGGGTCCAACGGTGCAGCAGCCGGCAGGCGGCGAGCAGCGGCTTGCGCAACAGCTTCCCCAGCGGCCCGCCCATCCGGTTCAGCGCCTGACAGCTGCGCAGGGTGAAGGTCACCCGGAACATGCGGTTGCCCGCCAGCAGCTTCAGCACCGCCCCGAGGCCGGAGCCCCCGCCGTAGCGGGTGGCGTCCGCCGCAACCGTCTGCCGAAATGTGTAGTGCGGAGCGTCCTGCATCGCGGTGTCATCCTCTCCGATCAAGCATTGTCACGCCGGCTGTCGGGCTGGCCGTCAGAGCGGCTCTCGGGCCGACTCTCAGGCCGTCTGGGGCCGGCGACGAAATCGGGCCGTCATGCGGAACAGCATGGCGCGGTCGGCCTTGCCGAAGCTCGGCCCGAACAGGGCGGCGACGGCGAACAGCATGGTCAGCCCGACCTTGGCGGCGGCGAAGGTCGGGTTCACCTCGAACCCGAACAGGGCGAGGCCGGCCAGATAGGCGATGGCGGCCGGCGCCAGGATGCCCGTCACCCGCAGCGCGCTGAGCGGCGGCTCGTTCGGGCTGAGACGGCGGCACATCGCCTCCGTGGCGCCCAGCATCACCAGCTCGCGCACCAGCACGCCGATGGCGCCGCCCATCAGGCCGAGCGGCCCCAGCGTCACCGCCATGACCAGCGTGCCGACGGCCAACCCGCCCAGCGAGATCGCCGGCAGCACGCCGACCTTCTTGGTCTTCACCAGCCCGACCTCGGCATGCATGCGCACGCCGTGGACGACATAGGCCAGCACCAGCAGCGGCATGCAGGGCAGAACCGTCTCGTACTCGGCGGACGCGATCAGCCACAGCACCTCCGGCGCGGTCAGCGCCATGCCGAGCGCCGCCGCCGACAGCAGCACGACGAACAGGTAGAAGACGAATTCCGACTGGTCGCGCCCGGCGGTGCTGTCCTGCGCCTCGATCCGGCTGACCGACCAGATCTGCAGGAAGGAGGCGGTCAGGAACATGTAGAGCATGGTGGCGAGCCGCAGCCCGAAGGACAGCACACCGACCGCCGCGACGCCCATCAGCAGATTGACCAGATAGCGCATGGCGAACTGGTTGCCCATGTCCAGCATGGTCTGCGGCATGAAGGGCAGGCCCAGCACCGTCACCCGCTTCAGGATGCCGAAGGAGAAGCCAACGCCGTTCGCCGCCAGGATCGCCACCGTCAGCGCGATGCCCAGCCCGACGAAGGTTATGGCGTTGGCCAGGAAGATGCCGGTCACACCCAGATCCATCACCAGGAGGAAGCTGAGGTTGAGGCCGATCAGCCCCACCGCCTTGCCGACCGAGATCAGCAGGCAGGTGCCTGACCGTTTGTGGACCCGGTAATAGGCGAGCGCCAGTTCGAACACGGCGCTAAAGGCGATGCCGGCGAAGGCGAAGGCGATGATCGGCCCCTGGTCGGTGCCGCCGAACAGCAGATCGCTGGCGCCCCAGCCAGCCGGCAGGGCCACCGCCAGCAGCGCCAGCGAGGCGCCCCACAGACCGATCATCGTGGTGCTGACCACGCGGGACCGGCTGCGATCGTCGGGATGTTCGAAATAGACGACGGTGAAGGCGTTGATCATGCCGATCATCAGCATGACCGCAACGATGTCGCCGACGACGCTGATCAGGGCATAGACGCCGAACTCCGCCGGAGACAGGACCTTCGCATAGAGCGGCAGCAGAAGCAGTCCCGCAGCGCGGTTGACCACGTTCGCCACCATGAACATCCAGCCATGTTTGATGATCGTACCAGCTTCGACAGCCATCCGGTTTCCTTCGCCCCCTGTAATCCGCTTCTTCTTCCGGTCTCGCCTGCTGGGGAGAGCATCGCGTCCGCCCTGTCGCATGGGTCCATGTCGCATGGACCGTTTCCGAAGGGCGTGCCGCACGGGCGCAGATAAGGAAAAAGAACGCGCCAAATCTTGGCGGAGGTCGGGACAGCGTCAATTCGGCCTTGAAGCGACCGGAACACTCTTCGGTGCTAGTCAGCACGGCTTCGGTCAGACATCCTGGACGTTCCGAGTATGCTTTCCGGCGAGTTCGCACGCTGCCTCTTGCGCCCCGCAACAGGCAAGGGTGCGTTCGCGCCACGCCCCCGCTCGGAATTGCCGGAGGGTTCCCTTCGGTCGATCCGGGTGGCGGACCCACCCCGCAAGTTCGGAGATCATCCCCGTTCGCGCCGCCGCTTTTCGTCCGGTCGGGGGAGGTTTTGGCGGCATATACCTAAAAATTGCGGGGATCGCAGGTGCCGCCGGGGGTGCGACACCACCTTGCCGTTAACCCGAAACGCTATACCCGCTGGGGACGGCATCCGAAAGTATCCCCAATAATATTCGGACCCCCGCACCCTTCGAAACACCGGTGGTATCGCGGACGCGAAATCAACGTCCGTATGCTCTGTTGCTGGCCGGGCTTCCTCATCCTAATTCGTCCTCAACGAACAGCGGATCGGCCCACCAAAATCATGAAAGAGTGTTCTTTACATAAATGCGCCTCTGCCTACGCGGGGGTGCAGCAAAGTAAAGACCGGCCGAATCCCAAGAGACGCTGATGACGAGCGACCATCCGCACGAATGGCCGTGCGGTGGCTGGCATTTCCTTCAACCACGGGACCTGCGATGAGCAAACTGGACCCAGAAGTGGTCATCGATCTGACCTCGGCGAAAAAGGCGACGATCCCCACGATCGCCCCCGGGCTGCTGCTTGCACTCTCGGATGGATTGGTCCTCGCCCTGGTGGGGTGGACGCTCAACCATTTCCTCGGTGCCGATGCGCTGACCGAGCCGATGGAAGCCGCCGCCTGGCAGCGGTCGCTGGTGACCGGCCTGATGCTGGTGCCTCTGGTGAAGTCGGTGTTCGGCATCTACACGCTCGGACGCTTCGACTACATGGAACGCACGAGACGGACTTTTCAGGCGGCCTTCCTATGCTGTGCCGTGCTGGCGGTGCCGTTCATCGTGATGGAAGGCTTCCGCTCCTTCTTCGTGGAAGCGCTGTCGATCGCGCTGCTCGGCTTCGCGGTCACCTATGTCGCCGACCTGCTGCTGATCCAGGGCCTGCTGTCCAGCGCGCTGGACTGGCGGACGCCGGTGATGATCGTCGGCGCCGGCCCGCAGGGTGCGGCCATCGCCGAGAAGCTGCAGCGCCTGCCCTGGCTCGGCATGCGTCCGGTCGGCTTCGTCGATGACGACGACAGCCTGTGGCAGACCCGCGTCGCCGGCCTGCCGGTGATGGGTCCGGTCGAACTGCTGGCCAAGTCGCCCGCCGTCGCCGGCCAGGCCAGCGCCGCCATCGTCGCCGACATGGGCCGCCACGGCAACGACTTGACCGGTCTGGTCCGCACCCTGCCCTTCCGCCAGGTCTACTGCGTGCTGGGCGAAGGCAACGTCAGCGCCGTCGACGCGACCTACCACAACCTGCACGGCTCGCTGGCCCTGCGCGTCAGTGTCCGCCCGCCGACCGGCTACCTGCGCATCCGCCGCGCCATGGACATCGTTCTGTCGGCGATCCTGCTGGTCCTGGTGGCGCCGCTGATGCTTGGCCTCGCCGTCGCCATCCGGCTGGACAGCCCCGGCCCGGTCATGTTCCGCCAGAAGCGCTGGGCCGGCGGCAAGCAGACCTTCGACCTGCTGAAGTTCCGCTCCATGCATGTCGATGCGGAAGAGCAGCTGCAGCACCTGCTGGCGAACGACCCGGTCGCCCGCGAAGAGTACATGACCTACCACAAGCTGACGGTCGACCCGCGCATCACCCCGCTCGGCCGCTTCCTGCGCAAGACCTCGCTCGACGAGCTGCCGCAGCTGTGGAACATCCTGATGGGCGACATGAGCCTGATCGGCCCGCGTGCCTACATGCCGAAGGAGCTGCCGGAGGTGGGTGACTCCGCCGCGGTGATCGGCACCGTCCGTCCGGGCCTGACCGGTTACTGGCAGGTATCGGGGCGCCACCGCACCACCTTCCAGGAGCGTGTCGCGATGGACGTCTTCTATGTCCGCAACTGCGGCCTGCTGTTCGACTTCTTCATCCTCTGCAAGACCGCGGTGATGGTGCTGAAGGGCGACGGGTCGTAACCGGCCCCCTCCCCGAACCGGATGCCAGCCGGACCCCCGCGCCACCCGCGCGGGGGTCTTTTTCGTTGGAGTCCTCAGGGTGCATTCCCTTTTTCGGGCGGCAAAGGGAGGGGGTGGCGCGAAAGCGGCTACCTCTTTCGGGCCCGGCCTCCTTCGGTCTAATGCCACCGCCCGGCTACGAGATGAGGGGTGTCATCCGCATCTTCAGTGCTGCACAGCCGAACACGGTACGGCAGCCTAAGGGAAAGCCGATGAAAATCCTGGATTTTCTGGAAAAAAGCATCGCCGTCATCGGCATCATCGCCTTCGGAGGCTCGGTGCTTCCGCTGATGCTGACCGGCGGCGACCCGCTCGCGGGCGATCTGGAATCGGCCGGCGTCACCATCCTCTATGGCGGTCTTTATGTTCTGGTGCTGGCCGCCATCGCACTGCGGCCGGCCATCGCCTTCCAGATCCCCTTCGCCAGCCCGGCGCTGACGGCGATGATCGCCTTCGCCTTCCTGACCGCGCTTTGGTCGCTGTTCCCGGACATCACGCTGCGCCGGTCGATTGCCTTCATGTTCACGACGGTGTTCGGCATCTGGCTCGCTTTGCGCTTCCGCTTTCCGGAGATCATGCGACTGCTGGTGGTCGGGCTGTCGTTCCTGATGTTCGTCTCCTTCTTCATGATCTTCGCGATGCCGGCCATCGGCCTGGACAGCGCGCAGCATATCGGCGCCTGGAAGGGCGTGTTCTTCCAGAAGAACGTGACCGGCCGCATGATGGTCTGGCTGGTCCTGGCGCTGGTCTGGCTGGACTGGCAGAAGGAGATGGGCCGCTGGCTCACCCGGCCGCTGATCCTGCTGGCGATGCTGCTAATCGTGATGAGCCGGTCCGGCACCGGCCTCGTCACCTCGGTCCTGGTGTCGGTGGCCCTGCTGTCGACCACCATGCTGCGCGGCAGCATCCGCAACTTCGCCCCCACCATGGCGCTGCTGCTGGCCCTGCTGGTCATCATGGTCACCGCCGGCGCGACCTTCTGGTACGACGTGCTCTATGCGCTGGGCCGCGACCCGACCCTGACCGGCCGCACCGTGCTGTGGGAGCACATCGTCCACTCGGTCAGCGAGCGGCCGCTGCAAGGCTACGGCTATGCCGCCTACTGGTCCGGCTTCAACGGACCGGGCTCCAGCTTCACCCGCGACTGGGGCATCACCTCGGCGCACAGCGGCTGGCTGGAACTGACGCTCGACCTCGGCCTCGTCGGTGTCGCGCTGGTGGTGGTGGTTCTGGGCCGCATGCTGTTCCAGGGCTTCTTCGCCGCCCGCTACGGCAACAGCCGGCCCGAGGCCGCCTGGGCCTTCGCCGTCGGCTGCGCCCTGCTGGCGGTTTCGGTGTCCGAGAGTGTGTTCGCCGAGCGCCATTCGATGAACTGGGTGATCGCCACCATCGCCGTCGTCCGGCTGATCCAGCAGAGCCGCTGGCAGCGTCTGCTGAACGACCGGACAGCGGAAGAGTACCGCCTGCGCCGGAACGCTGCCGCCAGCGTCCCGTCCCCCGCTTATGCCGGACAGACCGCCTACGCCGGCCCCTATCCCGGCCCCCTGTCCCGGCACTAGCGGCAGGGCGCTCCAGCCCCCGGTCCCCTGCGACCTTTCCCATTTCCCTTCGACCGAAGGCAGACCCATGAGCCCGAAGAACGAGCCGGCAAGCAGCAACCGCCCGGCAAACAGCGAACAGGCGACCAACAATCAGGTTACGGTCGTGATCCCCACCCGCAACCGCCCGGACATGGTGATGCGGGCGGTACGCAGCGCTCTCGACCAGACCTATCGCGACCTCGACGTCATCGTGGTGATCGACGGGCCGGATCCGGCCACCGCCTCGCATCTGGCGACACTGGCCGATCCGCGGCTGACCGTGATGGAGCTTGAGACGAACCACGGTGCCGCGGAGGCCCGCAACATCGGCGTACGCGCCGCACGGGGCGACTGGATCGCCTTCCTGGACGACGACGATCATTGGATGCCGGAGAAGGTGGAGTTGCAGATGGCGGGCCGCCCGGCCGGCATCCGCTTCCCCATCGTCAGCTGCCGCTGCCAGGTGGTGACCGCCCGCGGCACCTTCGCCTGGCCCCGGCGTCTCGCCACCCCGGCCGACGCCATCGGCGACTACCTGTTCGTCCGCCGCGGCCTGTTCAAGGGCGAGACCTTCGCCCCCACCACCACGCTGCTGGCCCCCAAGGCGCTGCTGCTGCGCAACCCGGTCCCCAAATCCCGCTTCGACGACTGGGAATGGCTGATCACCTGCGGCCGGATCGATGGCGTGGCGCTGATCCACATCCCCGACGTGATGGCCGTCCATTACACCGAGGAAAACAACCGCGTCACCCTGTCGACCTGCCACAACATCAACCAAGCGCTGGAATGGGCCGAGTCGATGCGCGACCACCTGTCGCCGCGCGCCTATGCCAGCCTGCTGTTGCAGGCGACCGGCGGCGAACAGGCGGCCCGCACCGCCGGCACGCGCTGGCGGATCCTGAATTCGGCGCTGCGCGACGGCCAGCCGACGCCGATGGCGCTCGCCACCTTCACCATGCATTCGCTGATGCCGGTCGGCCTGCGCCGCCGCCTGCGGCAGGCCTTGTTCTCCGCGTCCGACGCTGCCTGAGCACGAAAAGGACCCCGACGCCTATGGACAGCACCAACGACATCCGCACCCCCACCGGCCAACCGGATGCGCCCACCCGGACCGTCGTCGTGTTCGCGACGCCGGGCGCACTCGATGGCGGCGGTGGCATCGGCCGCATGACGGGCTATGTGGTCGACCAGTTCGACAGGTCGGGCACGACCCGCTCCATCATCCTCGACACCCGCGGTACCGGTAGCGTTCTGCTGTCACCCTTATATCTCGGCGTAACACTGGCACGGCTGGGCTGGATCCTTGCCCGCCGCCGGGCCTCCGTCGTGCACATCAACGTGTCGGAACGTGCGAGCTTCCTGCGCAAGGCGGCGGTCCAGCTGGTGTCGGGGCTGATGTCCTGCCCGACCGTCGTCCACCTGCACGGCGCCTCCTTCGTCGAGTTCTTCGAAGGCGGCATGTTCGCCCGCGGCATCAGCCGCTGGCTGTTCAACCGCTGCGGCCGGGTGGTGGTGCTGGGCGACAACTGGCGCGACTTCCTGGTCCAGTCGGTCCGCACCGATCCCCGCAAGATCCGGGTGCTCTACAACGCCGTGCCGGATGTCGGCGCCGACCTCGGCACGCCGACACCGCCGGAGCCGGGCGCCGTCCTGTCCCTGCTGGTGCTCGCCAACCTGTCCGAGCGCAAGGGCATCGGCACGCTGCTGCGCGCCTGCGCGCTGCTGAAGGAGCGCGGCCAGCCCTTCCGGGTGACCATCGGCGGCGGCGGCGACGTCGACGGCTACCGCGCCATGGCGGCCGAACTGGGGGTGGCGGAGGAATGCCGCTTCCTGGGCTGGATCGGCCGGGAGGAGGCGCATGCGCACATCCGGTCGCACGACATGCTGCTGCTGCCCTCGACCCACGAAGGGCTGCCGATGGTGATCCTGGAGGCGCTGTCGGCGCAGCTGCCGGTCATCACCACGCCGGTGGGCTCGATCCCGGAGGTGCTGACCGACGGCGAGACCGCCCGGATCATCCCGGTGAACGACCCCGGCGCCCTGGCCGATGCCGTCGTCGAGGTCGGCCACGACCGGGACCTCTATCGCCGGCTCGCGGAAAACGGCCGCCGCCTGTTCCTGAAACAGTTCGTCATCGACGCCTACGCCAAGTCGCTTCTGGCGATCTACCAGGAGCTGGACCGCGGCGCCGTCGAGCTGTCCGGGGACCTGGACAAGCTGGCCGGATCGGCCGCCACCGCATCCAAAAGGCGGTAGGCCATGGTCACGCAACTGTCGATGATCGGATTAGAAAACAATCAATGCGGGCATAGCCGAAAGGGAGATGCACATGCACAGGTTGGGTAACCATACCGGCAGGCCAACCCGTTCGGTCGCTCCACAGCGTGCGGATGCTGCATCGCGTAAACTTGCACGTGAACGCCGCCCGGCCTCCGGCTGCGGCGCGTTCCAAAGGGCGGCAGCCCATCGGCCGCACCGCGACGCACCTGTCACGGCCTGATCGTCGGGCCGGCAAGGAACAGAGGCCGAAAACATAACAAGCCCGCCGCAGCCGTCGAAAGACGGACGTCACACGGTAAAAGCCGGGGCGCAACGCAGGAAAGGCGGGCCGGGAAAGGATCAGGAGCGGACATGATCTATATCGTCTCCCCCGGCGGCACCCAGGAGAAAGGCGGAATGGGCCGTGTGGTCGACAACTTCACGACCGATTTCCGGCAGA
Source organism: Azospirillum sp. A26 (assembly GCF_042604635.1). NCBI lineage: Bacteria > Pseudomonadati > Pseudomonadota > Alphaproteobacteria > Rhodospirillales > Azospirillaceae > Azospirillum > Azospirillum sp. A26. The sequence goes on from NZ_CP170473.1 coordinate 1,294,561, forward strand.
ATTGCCCGGACGTGAAGTTCGAGGTGGTCGACAGCTACGGCCCCGGTAAATTCCACCTGATGCCCCTCTATTTCGCGCGGGCGACCGCGCGGCTTGCCGGTTGCTTTGCCGCCGGCAAGGCCGATCTCGTCCACATCCATATGGCCGAATACGGCAGTGTCCTGCGCAAGGGCATCCTGATCGCCATGGCGCGCACCTTCGGCGTGCCGGTGATCCTGCATCTGCATGGCGGGCGCTTCCCCAAGCAGTTCAAGGACGCCGGTCCGGTGATGCGCTGGGCGATCCGCCGCATGATGGCGATGACCAGCGAGATCGTTGTGCTGGGCGAGTTCTGGCGCGACTGGGTGGCCGAGGCCTTCGGGCCGGAGGCGCGCCAGCGCACCACCCTGCTGCACAACGCCGTGCCGGGTCCGGCATCGCCGCCGGTGCGCGACGATGCGGAAGAGGATTTCGCCGGTCCGGTCCGCCTGCTGTTCCTCGGCCGGCTGATCAAGCTGAAGGGCATCGACGTCCTGCTGAACGCGCTGGCGTCCCCCACCTGCCGCGACCGCAACTGGCAGGTCACCATCGCCGGCGACGGCGATCTGGAGACCTACCGCAGCCTCGCGACGGAACTGGGCATCGCCGACCGCGTGCGCTTCACCGGCTGGCTGGATCAGGCCGGCTGCCGGCGCGAACTGGCCGGCGCCCATGTGCTGGTCCAGCCGTCGATGTTCGAAGGCCTGCCGATGTCCGTCCTTGAAGCGATGGCGGAGGGACTGACCATCGTCGCCACCCCGGTCGGCAGCGTCCCCGACGCCATCGCCGATGGGGAGACCGGACTGCTCGTTCCGCCGGGCGACGTGGCGGCGCTGGCCGATGCGCTGGCGCGGGTGATCGACGACCGCACCCTGCGCCGCAACCTCAGCGCCGGTGCCCGCGCGCGGTGGGAGCGCCAGTTCGACGTCGCCGTGTTCCGCGAGCGGCTGTTGGAGATCTACCGCCGCAACGCGCGCGGCAGCCTGAGCGCGTCGCCCGCCGTTCCCGCCGGACCGGTTCCGGCCGCCGGACCGGCAGGCCATTCGAAGAGCACCACCGGCTGACCCGAAAAGCGGCAGGCCTCTCCCGGTTCAGGTTGACCCAGCCCAGGCACGGACCTGGGCCCAGGCCCGAACCGGGAGCATCGACATGAAGGAAGGGGCACCATGAAAAACGCCATTGCCAATCTGGTGCGCTGGTCGGGATTCGGTGCGATGCAGCGGTTCCTGAAGGCGCGGAACGCGGTGACCATCGTCGTCTACCACGATCCGGCCCCGGAGGTGCTGCGCGAGCATCTGCGCTGGTACGCCAAGCATTACGGCTTCACTACGCTCGATGCCGTTGCCACCGCGATGGAGACCGGCCGCTGGGACAAGCTGCCGGACTATCCGCTGGTCATCACCTTCGACGACGGGCACCGGAACAACACGGCGCTGGCGCCTTTGTTCCGCGAATTCGACCTGCGCCCGACGATCTACCTGTGCAGCCAGATCGTCGGCACCGCCCGCCCCTACTGGTGGAAGACCGCCGCCGCCGACGGCATCGGGGTGGAGCGTCTGAAGCGCGTGCCCGACCCGGAACGCCGCCGCCTGCTGGCGGAGGCGGGCAACGATCCCGACAAGGATGGCGACGACCGCCAGGCGATGACCTGGGACGAGATCGCGCGGATGACCGATGTCGCCGATTACGGCGCCCATACCCGCACCCATCCGATCCTTCTGCAATGCGACGACGACCGCTGTTCCGACGAGATCGCCCTGTGCCGTGCCGAGCTGGAGGAGGCGCTGGGCCGGTCCTGCCGTCACTTCGCCTTCCCCAACGGCGATTTCAGCGACCGCGAGGTGGATGAGATCCGGCGTGCCGGCTACCGCACCGCCCGCACCATCGACCCCGGCTTCAACGACGCCTCCAGCGATCCCTTGCGGCTGAAAGCCTTCCCGGTGTCCGACGACGCCACCGTGGAATGGCTGAGCGTCCAACTGACCGGCATCCCGGCCTGGCTGCGCAAGCGCAAGGCCGCGAACACCGGCGATTCGGCCAATGGGGCAACGCCCGAATGGACAGGTTCGATGGTAAAACCCAAGTCGGCAGGCGTATGACCGTAAGGGCCGGCGGCATGCCGAACGTCAAGCGTCCCGCGACAAGCCCTATTACGGGACAACAGAGTGGCTAACCACAGACTTCAATCCACTCCTATCCTTTGAGCCCTCGCAAACCACCGCGAGCATCACAATAAAATTGCATATCAGACGGATGCGAGAACAAGGAGCCGGAACACAGCGGGACACATGACAGGGGGTAGCCGGACCTACCCCCAACAGCGTCCCGGCCGAACATCCGGCTCCCCGTTCAGACCGACCGGCCTCCCGACCGAATCCCGTTACGACAACCCCCGTTACGACAACCCAAGTCGACCGAACCCAGCAGGAGTTTTCAGAGACATGCGGACCGCCACCCTGACCGACACGACCCTGACCGCTCCCGCCCTGCCGGAAATCCGCGCCTTCATCGTGGAGAATTTCCTGCTCGGCAAGGACTCCGGCTTCGACAACAGCGAATCCCTGTTGGAATCGGGGATCATCGACAGCACTGGCATCATGCACGTCGTCGCCTTCCTGGAAGAGCGCTTCGGCATCGCCGTGGATGACGACGACATGGTCGCCGACAACCTGGAATCGGTGGACCGCATCGCCGCCTTCGTCGGCCGCAAGCAGGAACTGCGCAACGCCGCCTGATCCCGCGGGATTGGGAAGGCGAGCGGCCAAGAGACGGGCACCGAGAGACGGGCGAAGAAGGACATCACAATGGCCCATCTGGTTCACCAGTTCCTCAGCGAGACGGCCAAGCGGGATCCCTCCCGCACCGCGCTGATCGCCGGGGATGCCCGCCGCAGCTTTGCCGAGCTGGACCGTGAAAGCGACGCCGTCGCCTGTGCGCTCCAGTCGGCGGGGATCGCGCGCGGCGACCGCGTCGCGGTGATGCTGGAGAACTCCATCGAATATGTCGCCGGCCTGTTCGGCACGCTGAAGGTCGGCGGCGTGTTCGTGCCCGTCAACCCATCCACCAAGGCCGACAAGCTGACCTATCTGCTGGCCGACGCCGGCATCCGGGTCCTGATCGCGCCATCCGCCCTGGCCCGGCAGGTCCTGCCGGCGCTGGAGACGGTGGAGACGCAGCCGACGGTGCTGTGGGTGGGCGCCGGCCTGCCCGACGGTGCCACAGGCCTGCTCTATGCCGACGCGCTGGCCGCACAGCACCGGCAGCCGGCCGAACCGGGCCTGATCGACCAGGATCTGGCGGCCATCATGTACACGTCCGGCACCACCGGCCGTCCGAAGGGCGTGATGCTGACCCACGCCAACTACGTCAACACCAGCTGGGCGATCTCCACCTATCTGGGGAACACCCCAGACGACGTGGTGATGTGCGTCCTGCCGCTGACCTTCGGCTATGGCCTGTCCCAGGTGCTGACCGGCGCCTGCGTCGGCTTCACCCTAGTGCTGGAGCGCTCCTTCGCCTTCCCGATGGAAACGCTGAAGCGCATGGTGCAGCACCGCGTCACCGGCCTGCCCGGCGTGCCGACCGTCTTCTCCACCCTGCTGGGGCTGGAAGCGGCGAAGACCGCCGATCTCGGCAGCCTCCGCTATCTGACCAACGCCGCCGCCCCGCTGCCGGCCGCCCATCTCCACCGGCTGCGCGAGCGCTTTCCCCAGGCCGTCTTCCATTCCATGTACGGCATGACCGAGTGCTGCACCCGCATCAGCACGCTCGATCCCGCCGAGCTGGACCTGAAGCCGGCTTCGGTCGGACGCGCCATCCCCAATTGCGAAGCCTTCGTCGCCGACGAGGAGGGCAGCCGCCTTCCTCCCGGCCAGGTCGGCGAGCTGGTGGTGCGCGGCGCCAATGTGATGCGCGGCTATTGGAACCGGCCGGAGGAGACCGCCCGTCGTCTTCGCCGCGGCCCGCAGGGCGAGACCCTGCTGTTCACCGGCGACCTGTTCACCCAGGACGCCGAGGGGCATCTCTACTTCGTCAGCCGCAAGGACGACGTCTTCAAATGCCGTGGCGAGAAGGTCAGCCCCAAGGAAGTGGAAAACGCGCTGTATGAGCTGGAGGGTGTGCTGGAGGCCTGCGTGATCGGCGTTCCCGACGATGCCGACGGGTTGGCGGTCAAGGCCTTTCTCGTCGCCCGTGACGGTGCCGCTTTGTCTGAGGCGGCGATCCGCCAGCACTGCCGCGGCCGGCTGGAAAGCCACCTCGTGCCGAAATTCATCGAGTTCCGCGACAGCCTGCCGAAGACCGACTCCGGCAAAATCCGGCGGGCGGAACTGGTGGAGGAAATCGGCTCGCCGGCACGGCCGACGGCGGCGTCCGTCCGCTCCCCCGCATAGCGGGGACGGGGCAGAGCGGGAGCGAAACCCTCTCCCTACAGAACACCACCACGAACACTACCCACCCCAGGACAGAGAGCACGCTCATGTGTGGTGTCGCCGGAGTTCTCGCAGGATCGCGTGCCGAACCGGCCGGTCTGGACGAGCTGAAGCGCATGATCGCCATGCTGGGTCACCGCGGCCCGGACGGTTACGGTTTCTACCGTGACGACCGGATCGGGCTTGCCCATGCGCGTCTCAGCATCGTCGGTCTGGCCGGCGGTTTCCAGCCGATCCACAACGAGGATCGCACCCTCTGGATCAGCTTCAACGGCGAGATCTTCAACCATGTCGAACTGAGGCGGGAGCTGGAGGCGCGCGGCCACCGCTTCTACACCCAGACCGACACCGAGGTGATCGTCCACGCCTTCGAGGAATACGGCCCCGCAACCTGGGCCAAGCTGAACGGCCAGTTCGCCATCTGCCTGTGGGACACCACGCGGCGCGAGCTGTGGCTGGTCCGCGACCGGCTCGGCATCCTGCCGCTGTTCTACGCCCGCCGCGGCGACCATCTGGTGTTCGCGTCCGAAGCCAAGTCGCTGTTCGGCGGCGGCCGGGTGGATCCGGCCTTCGACCCGGCCCGCCTCGCCCAGGTCTTCACCCACTGGAGCACCGCCCCGCACGGCAGCGTCTTCGAACGCGTGGAGAGCGTGCCGGCCGCCACCGCGATCCGCGTCGACTCCACGCTGGCGCTGCATGTCGACCGCTACTGGCAGCCCGATTTCGCCACCGATCCGTCGCTGGCCAAGCTGTCGCTGGACGAGGCCGCCGACCGGCTGGAGGAGAAGCTGCTCGACGCCATCCGCCTGCGGCTGCGCGCCGACGTGCCGGTCGGCGTCTATATCAGCGGCGGGCTCGACAGCTCGGTGATCGCGGCGCTGGCCCGCAAGCTCGACACCACCCACATGCACAGCTTCGGTGTCCGCTTCACCGATGCCGGCTTCGACGAGACGCCGCAGCAGCGGCTGGTCGCCGGCCATGTCGGGACCGAGCATCACGACATCCTCTGCAGCCCGCAGGACATCCAGGCCGCCCTGCCCGATGTCATCCGCCATGGCGAGATGCCTCTGGTCCGCACCGCCCCCGCCCCGCTGTTCCTGCTGTCGCGTCTGGTGCGCGAGAGCGGCATCCGCGTGGTGCTGTCCGGCGAGGGTGCCGACGAGTGGCTGGCCGGCTACGACATCTTCAAGGAGGACAAGGTCCGCCGCTTCTGGGCGCGTCAGCCCGACAGCAAGGCGCGGCCGAAGCTGCTTGGCCGTGTCCATCCCTTCGCCGCCGTCAACGGCCAGAAGGACAGCCCGCTGTGGCAGGCCTTCTTCAAGCGCGGGATGATGGAGACGGAGGAGACCTTCTACGCCCACCGCACCCGCTGGCGGAACACTGCCTGGTCGCAGCGCCTGCTGTCGGCCGATGTCCAGGCCACCGCCGACGATGCCGCCTTCGAGGCGCATGTCGCGGCCCATCTGCCGGACGGCTGGTCGCGCTGGTCGCCGCTGGCGCGCAGCCAGTGGGCGGAGATCGCCACCTTCATGACCCCCTACCTGCTGTCGGCCCAGGGCGACCGCGTCGCCATGGCCAACAGCATTGAGGTGCGCTACCCCTTCCTCGACCCGGCGGTGGACGACCTGTGCGCCGCCCTGCCGGACCGGGTGAAGATGCTGGGTCTGCGCGACAAGCTGGCCCTGCGCCGGCTCGCCGCCCGCCATCTGCCGGCCGAGATCTTCCAGCGGCCGAAGCGGCCTTACCGGGCCCCGATGACCACGGCCCTGTTCGGCGACGGCGCCCCGGACTATGTCCGCGACCTGCTGTCGCCGGAGGCGCTCGCCCGCTACGGCCTGACCGATGCCGCGGCCGTCTCGGCCCTGGCCGACAAGGCCCACCGCCAGAACGGCCGCATGGCAGGCGAGCGGGAGGAGATGGCGCTGGTCGGCACGCTGACCCTGCAGATGCTGGCCCATTACGTCCACGACGAACTGCCCCAGAGCATCCGCGACCAGCGGGCCGCCCTGGACAACGCCGAAATTCACGTGCTGGAGGATCTGGCCGGCAACGCCCGGACCGCCGCACCTCAGCCCACCGCGGCCTGACCGCCGCGCCCTTTTCTGACCGACGATGCATCAACCCCCATTGGGAACCGTGACCATGCTGAACGCCCTCACCTCGTTCGACTCCAAGGCCCTCGATCTGGATTGCGCGGCCGCGGCTCGCGAGATCGAAGACGCCATCCAACGCATCGTCGCCCATGATCTGCGTCGCCAGGGCATCGTGCTCGGCGTGTCCGGCGGCATCGACAGCTCGGTCTGCGCCACGCTCGCCGTCCGCGCCCTCGGGCCGGAACGCGTGCTCTGCATCCTGATGCCGGAAAAGGAAAATTCGCCGAAGAGCACCCGTCTCGGCACGCTGCTCTGCGAGCACCTCGGCGTCACCCCGGTGATGGAAAACATCACCGGCCCGCTGGAGGCGCTCGGCTGCTACGAGCGGCGCGACAACGCCATCCGCCGGCTGTTCCCGGAATTCGGTCCGGGCTGGAAGCAGAAGATCGGTCTGGCCGGCAACCTGCTGGACGCCGACCGCGTCAACTACTTCACCCTGACCGTCGAATCGCCGGACGGCGAGCGCCAGACCAGCCGCATGCCGGTGGACGTCTATCTCGACGTCGTCGCCGCCACCAACCTGAAGCAGCGCATGCGCAAGACGGTCGAATACACCCATGCCGACCGCCTGAACTACGCCGTGCTCGGCACGCCGAACCGGCTGGAATATGAGCTGGGCTTCTTCGTGCGCGGCGGCGACGGTCTGGCCGACCTGAAGCCGATCGCCCATCTCTACAAGTCGCAGGTCTACCAGATGGCCGCCTATCTCGGCCTGCCGGCGGAAATCCAGGCGCAGTCGCCCAGCACCGATACCTACACGCTGCCGCAGTCGCAGGAGGAGTTCTATTACGCCCTGCCCTACGACAAGCTGGATCTGGCGCTCTGCGCCTACGGTCGCGGCGCCAGCGAAGAGGAAGCCGCGGAGGCGCTGAACCTGACCGTCCAGCAGGTCCACCGCGTCTACAAGGACATCACCGCCAAGCGCCGCACCTCCGCCCGCATCCTGCGCGATGCCCATCTGGTGCAGCCGGTGTCCGTCGGGGATGAGGCATGAGTGTCATCGACTGGAAGCAACGTGGCGTCGCCCGGTATGAACCGGGCGACCACGCCTCCCTGGAGGCATTCCAGCGCGCGCATTTCGGAGCCGACGCAATCCAGCTGTGTCCCGACCACTTCCATTGGCTGTTCGAGGAACCACCGGAACGGGAGCATGAAGGGCCGCAGCTCTGGCTGTGCAAGCGGAACGGTGCGGTGGTCGGGCAGCAGGGCGGCATCCCCTTCGCCCTGAAGGTGGGTGAGCGCAACCGCCGGGCCTCCTGGGCAATCGACCTGATGGTCGCCCCGGAATGGCGCCTGCGCGGTGTCGGCCCCGCCCTGTCGGAAACCCACACCGGAGCCAGCGATCTCGCCGTGTCGCTGTCGATGACGGAGGCAGCCTACAAATCCTACAAGCGCGGTGGCTGGCTCGACCTCGGCAATGTGCCGACTTATCTGCGGGTGATCGATCCGCTGCGCTGCCTGCGCGTCAGCCCCTATGGCGGCGGTCTGGCCAAGCTGGTCGCCAGGGTGGGCAAGCCGGCGCTGGCGTCGGCCTCGATGGGCTACGGACTCTCGGCCAAGCTGCTCGGCGCCCGGCTGGTGGAGATCGACCGTTTCGACTATCGCGTCGACGACCTCTGGGAAGCGGCTTCGCCGCAGCATTCGGTGATTGCCCGGCGCGACTGGGCTTTCCTGAACTGGCGCTTCGACCTGTCCCCCCAGGCCGACCGCTTCCGCCGCTTCTACGTCATGCGCGGCGAGACCGTTCTGGCCTATGTCGTGCTGCGGGTCGACCACTGGAAGGGCGAACCGGTCGGCGTGGTCTGCGATTATCTGGCCCGGCCGGGCTGGCTGATGGCGGCCTTCTCGCTGATGACCGAACTGGCGCGCCGGGAGGGTATGGTTGCGCTGATGTGCCGGACGCTGAACGCCCAGGCGGCGCGGCCGCTGTCGATGATGGGCTTCCTCTGCCTCAAGAACGGCCTGCGCACGCCGACCCGTATGATGGTGCGGCCGGCGCTCGACCAGCCCGAGCTGGCCGGCACGGTGGGCGATCCGAAGAACTGGTTCGTCACCATCGCCGACAGCGACATGGGCTTCAAGGGATTGGGCGAGTAGACGAGGGGCCCAAACTCCGAACGCGAAAAGGCCGCCTTCCCACAAGGGAGGCGGCCTTTTCGCTGATCGCGATAAAATCGAGTTTCAAGTGACGGGATGCGTCTTCAGATCGTCCATGAAGCGGCTTACCGCTGTGCATGGCGCCCGGTGAGAGATCAAGCCGATCGAGCGATTAGTAAGGCTTAGCTTCAGGCATTGCTGCCGGTCCACATGCCTCCTATCGACGTGATGGTCTGTCACGGCTCTCAAGGGAGCTCTGGTTTAGAGGTGGGTTTCCCGCTTAGATGCTTTCAGCGGTTATCCCGTCCATACTTAGCTACCCGGCCATGCCACTGGCGTGACAACCGGTGCACCAGAGGTATGTCCATCCCGGTCCTCTCGTACTAGGGACAGATCCTCGCAAAACTCCGACACCCACGGCAGATAGGGACCGAACTGTCTCACGACGTTCTAAACCCAGCTCACGTACCACTTTAATCGGCGAACAGCCGAACCCTTGGGACCTGCTCCAGCCCCAGGATGTGATGAGCCGACATCGAGGTGCCAAACGACTCCGTCGATATGGACTCTTGGGAGTCATCAGCCTGTTATCCCCGGCGTACCTTTTATCCGTTGAGCGATGGCCCGTCCACGTGGAGCCACCGGATCACTATGGCCGACTTTCGTCTCTGCTCGACTTGTCAGTCTTGCAGTCAGGCGGGCTTATGCCATTGCACTCGTCGAGCGATTTCCGACCGCTCTGAGCCCACCATCGCGCGCCTCCGTTACACTTTGGGAGGCGACCGCCCCAGTCAAACTACCCGCCATGCAGGGTCCCGGACCCGGATAACGGGCCACGGTTAGATGCCAGAGACTTCAAGGGTGGTATTTCAAGGTTGGCTCCACACGAGCTGGCGCCCATGCTTCCAAGCCTCCCACCTATCCTACACATGAAGTCCCTAGCACCACTGCAAAGCTGTAGTAAAGGTGCACGGGGTCTTTCCGTCTGACCGCGGGAACTCCGCATCTTCACGGAGAGTTCAATTTCGCTGAGTTGGTGTTGGAGACAGCGGGGAAGTCGTTACGCCATTCGTGCAGGTCGGAACTTACCCGACAAGGAATTTCGCTACCTTAGGACCGTTATAGTTACGGCCGCCGTTTACCGGGGCTTCAATTCAGAGCTTGCACTCCTCCTCTTAACCTTCCGGCACCGGGCAGGCGTCAGACCCTATACGTCGCCTTGTGTGGCTTCGCAGAGCCCTGTGTTTTTAGTAAACAGTCGCTACCCCCTGGTCTGTGCCCCCCGCCTGCGCTTGCGCACAAACGGGGCCCTCTTCTTCCGAAGTTACGAGGGCAATTTGCCGAGTTCCTTCAACACCATTCTCTCAAGCGCCTGGGTATACTCTACCAGTCCACCTGTGTCGGTTTGGGGTACGGTCTATAAGGCGGGGCTATTTCCTGGAACCGGTCCACAGCACGATCAATCCGATAAGATCGTACACGCTTTCCAATCCGTCACCTCCGCCAGGCCCACGAATATTAACGTGGTTCCCATCGACTACGCCTTTCGGCCTCGCCTTAGGGGCCGGCTCACCCTGCGTGGATTAACCTTGCGCAGGAACCCTTGGACTTTCGGCGACAGTGTTTCTCACACTGTTTGTCGCTACTCATGTCAGCATTCTCACTTCCGATACCTCCAGGCGGCCTCACGGACACCCTTCGCAGGCTTACGGAACGCTCCGCTACCACGTGATCTGAAAGAT
>NZ_CP170473.1:1310000-2110000 GCF_042604635.1 Azospirillum sp. A26
TCACGCTGAACCGGCCGGACGCCGCGCACCGCGCCGTGGAGGCGATCCATGCCACGGCCCCCACTCTGCCGATCATCGCCCGCGCCCACGATCTGGGCCAGAGTGCGGCGCTGGCGAGTGCGGGCGCCAGCGCCATCGTGCCGGAAACCATGGAGGCCAGCCTGCAGTTGGCCGGCCTCGTCCTGCGCAGCGCCGGGGTCGAGGCCGCGGCGGTGGACCTCAGCCTGAAGGCCCACCGCGACGGCAATTACCGGACGCTCGCCGATCAGCAAGCGTCCAACTGACAGAGCTCAGCGAGCGAACACCCGCGCCCGGTCGATGTGAATCGCGCAGCGGTCGCCGGCGGCGATGCCGAGCGTGGCGAGGCGCTCGCGGTCCATCTCCGCCTCCAGCGACAGGCCGGCGAGGTCGATGTCGATCCGGGCGTCCGGCCCCACGACATGGATGCCGGAAATGCGTGCCGGACCGGCAGAGGCCGGGGTGACCCCAAGGTCGTGCGGGCGGACATAGGCGACCGCCGGCCCCTGCACGCCTCCCTGGGTCGGGATCGCCAAGGCACCGTCGCCGACATGGGCGATGCCGCCCTCCACTGTGCAGTCGAACCGGTTCACCTGACCGAGGAACTCATAGACGAAGGCGGAGGCCGGGTGGTCGTAGACCTCCGCCGGCGTGCCGATCTGCTCGATCCGGCCTTGGTTCATCACGACGACGCGGTCGGCCAGTTCCAGCGCCTCCTCCTGGTCGTGGGTGACGAAGACGGAGGTGATGTGGATGTCGTCATGCAGCTTGCGCAGCCAGCGCCGCAGCTCCTTGCGGACCTTGGCGTCGAGGGCGCCGAAGGGTTCGTCGAGCAGCAGCACCTTCGGCTCGATGGCCAGAGCGCGGGCCAATGCCACGCGCTGGCGCTGGCCACCCGACAGCTGCGCCGGATAGCGCCCGGCGAAGGGCGACAGCTGCACCAGTTCCAGCAGCTCGGTCACACGCCGCTTGATTTCGGCGGAGCCGGGGCGCTCGCCGCGCGGACGCACCTTGAGGCCGAAGGCGACATTGTCGAACACCGTCATGTGGCGGAACAGGGCGTAATGCTGGAAGACGAAGCCGACCTGCCGGTCGCGCGGCTTCAGCCCCAGCGCCTCCTCGCCATTCAGCAGCAGGCCGCCGCCATCGGGGCTTTCCAGCCCGGCCATGATGCGCAGCAGCGTGGTCTTGCCCGAGCCGGAGGGGCCGAGCAGGGCCAGAAGCTCCCCCGACTTCACCTCCAGATCGACGGAATCGAGGGCGGTGAAATCGTTGAAGCGCTTGGTGATGCCTGAAACCTGGATCGCCATTGGTCCCGTTTTCCTCTCCAGAGCCCGGCGATCAGTGCCGGGACGCCGCCAGCTCGTCCCCGAAGCGCCACTCCAGCGCGGTCTTCACGACCAGCGTGACCAGGGCCAGCATGGCCAGGAGCGAGGCGACCGCGAAGGCGGCGACGAAATTGTATTCGTTGTAGAGAATCTCGACATGCAGCGGCATCGTGTTGGTCTCGCCGCGGATATGGCCGGAGACGACCGACACGGCGCCGAACTCGCCCATCGCGCGGGCGTTGCACAGCAGCACGCCGTAGAGCAGGCCCCATTTGATGTTGGGGATCGTCACCCGCCAGAAGGTCTGCCAGCCGGACGCGCCCAGCACCAGCGCCGCCTCCTCCTCGTCGGAGCCCTGCTCCTGCATCAGCGGAATCAGTTCGCGCGCCACGAAGGGGAAGGTGACGAAGATGGTGGCGAGCACCAGTCCCGGCACGGCGAAGATGATCTGAACGCCCATGTCGCGCAGGTAGGAGCCGAACAGCCCGTTCATGCCGAACAGCAGGACGTAGATCAGGCCGGAGATCACCGGCGACACCGAAAAAGGCAGGTCGATCAGCGTGATCAGCAGATTCTTGCCGCGGAAGTCGAACTTGGCGACGCACCAGGACGCGGCGACGCCGAACAGCAGGTTGGCCGGCACCGAAATGGCGGCGACAATCAGGGTCAGTTCGATTGCGGCGACCGCGTCCGGCTCGGTCAGTGCCAGCCAATAGGCGCCGAAGCCGCGACGCAGCGCCTCGGCGAACACCGCCACCAGGGGAAGCAGCAGGAACAGCGCCAGGAACAGCAGGGCTCCGCCGATCAGGAGCGCCCGGACCCAGCCGGGTTCGGTCAGCGCGGATTGCGCCGGCGGCACCGCGATGGAGGCCGGCGCGGAAATGCTGGTATCAGCGGGCATGGCGCGACCTCATCCACTGCTGAAGGAGGTTGAGGATCAGGAGCATGACGAAGGACACACCCAGCATCGCCGTACCGACCGCGGCGGCGCCGGCATAGTCGTACTGCTCCAGCTTGATGACGATCAGCAGCGGCAGGATCTCCGTCAGGCCCGGCATGTTGCCGGCGATGAAGATGACCGAGCCGTATTCGCCGACCCCGCGGGCGAAGGACAGGGCGAAGCCGGTGACCAGCGCCGGCAGGATGGCGGGCAGGATGACGCTGCGGAAGGTCTGGAATCGCGAGGCGCCCAGCGAGGCCGCCGCCTCCTCCTCCTCCGCCGGCAGATCCTGCAGGATCGGCTGCACCGTGCGGACGACGAAGGGAAGGCCGATGAAGGTCAGCGCGATGGCAATGCCGAGCGGCGTGAAGGCGACCTTCATGCCGAACAGCTCGTTCAGCGGCTTGCCCAGCCAGCCGTTCGGGGCATAGAGCGCACTCAGCGCGATGCCGGCTACCGCCGTCGGCAGGGCGAAGGGCAGATCGACCAGCGCATCCACCAGCCGCTTGCCGGGAAAGTCGTAGCGGACCAGCACCCACGCAACGAGGAAACCGAAGATCGCGTTGGTCAGCGCCGCGGCGAAGGACAGCCCGAAGCTGACCTCGAAGGCGGCGAGAACCCGGGGCGTCGTCACCGCCGACCAGAACCCGCTCCAGCCGAGCCCGCTGGACCTGACGATCAGGGCGGCCAGCGGGACCAGCACGATGAAGCCGAGATAGCTGAGCGTGAAGCCCAGCGTCAGCCCGAATCCGGGGAGAACGCTGGGCTTCCGGAAGAGAGGAACGGGGGCGCGGACCGTCACCGCACCCCCCTTTCCTGCCAGAGCGTCGTCGCTGTCGGCAGCGGCGACCATAGGTCAACGCCCCTTCTGGAAGATCTGGTCGAAGACACCACCGTCCGAGAAGTGCTTCTCCTGTGCGGCACGCCAGCCCCCGAATTGGTCGATGGTGACCAGCTTAACATCGGCGAAGCGTCCCGCATACTGGCTCGCCAGTTCCGGGAGACGGGGACGGTAGAAGTTCTTGGCGGCGATCTCCTGCCCTTCGCGGGTATAGAGGAACTGGAGATAAGCCTCCGCCACCTTGCGGGTTCCCTTGCGGTCGACAACCTTGTCGACGACGGCGACCGGCGGCTCGGCCAGGATCGACAGGCTGGGGACCACGATCTCGAACTTGTCGGCGCCGAATTCCTGCAGAGACAGGTAGGCCTCGTTCTCCCAGGCCAGCAGCACGTCGCCGATCTCGCGCTGGGTGAAGGTCACGGTGGCGCCGCGGGCGCCGCTGTCCAGAACCGGGACGTTCTTCAGCAGCTGCGCCACGAATTCCTTGGCCTTGCCCTCGTCACCGCCATTGGCCTGGAGGGCGTAGGCCCAGGCGGCCAGATAGTTCCAGCGTGCGCCGCCCGACGTCTTCGGGTTCGGGGTGATGACCTGTACGCCCGGCTTCACCAGATCGTTCCAGTCCTTGATCCCCTTCGGATTGCCCTTCTTCACCAGGAAGACGATGGTAGAGGTGTAGGGGGAGCTGTTGTTCGGCAGGCGGCTCTGCCAGTCCTTCGGCAGCAGCCCGGTATCGGCGATGGCGTCGATGTCGTAGCCCAGCGCCAGGGTCACGATGTCGGCATCCAGCCCGTCGATCACCGAGCGCGCCTGCTTGCCGGAGCCGCCGTGCGACTGGCGCACGGTCAGGGCGCGGCCGGTTTCGGCTTCCCACTTCTTGGCAAACGCCTTGTTGAACTCAACATAGAATTCCCGGGTCGGATCGTAGGACACGTTCAGCAGCGTGTCCTTGGAATCGGCGGCGGCCACACCCAGCCAGGCCATGGTCAGACCGGCGGCGAGAAGAGTCAGGCGGCGAAGCGACATGACAGATGGTCTCCTTCGGTGGCTCCTGAATTGCACGGGAATTTTTCGTGGTACCCGCGGCAACTTTTCTATTTCTTGTGTAGAGTTTGCCGATGGCTAGCGTGCTTGGGAAGTGGTTTTTTCGCCGATTCCGGCGGGAAATCCGCAAGACACAATCAACCCATTGGCGGTAAAGCAGAAAACGCTTCCGGAAAATCCGTGCCGCCCCTCATCGCCAAGCCCGCGCCGTATGGGAGCAGATGGGGAAGGATGGCCGGAAGCGGCAACTTTACCGGCCTTGCCTTGTTGATTACCGACAGATCGACACTGTCAGGAGCAAACGCAATGGCTGGCCCTTCCCGGAATGTGGGCACTGAACTCCCGAAGGCCGGCACCTCGCGGGGCCTCGGGCGCCCCGCCATGTGGACCATTCTCGGCATCCTCGCGGTTCTTTCGCTGCTGCTGCTGTTCTTCCCAACCTGGTAACGGCAGCCGGCGGCCACGTGCCGTTCCCGATCCGGGGCGGCACGTGGCAACCGACCTGGCAATCGACATGGCAACCATGTCGTGGAGCGAGTGCATTGACAGCTGTCGGCATCGCACCTATCGGTGGAAAAGGATGCCGGCACAATCCCGCCCCGTCGAGGCGCCGCCGGTGGCCGCTGCGCCAGCCGGGACTTTCCAACGATGCAAGCCTCCGATTCACATGCCAAGGAACTGACTGACCTGATTGCCCGTCTTTGCGGTCCGGCCGGGACCGGCGAGGCGTTGAAGGCGATCTCCGACAGCTGCGAATCCGCCACGGCCGCGGGGGCGGGGCGGGATGCGGCGGCGATGGAAAGGCTGGACGGCGCGACCGCCGGCCTCGACCCCATCCTGCGCGAATCGGCGCTGGCCTACGTCTCCGGCGATCTGCGCCGCTACCTGCTTATCCTGGAGATGCTGGACACTGTGCTGGATCTGGCATCGCTGGACGGCATCAACCAAATCTTCTGGTCGATGCAGCGCCAGCTGTTCCTGATGCGGATGGATTTGGGCTCAGTGCCCGATTTCGTCGTCGGACACCTCTTTCCCTTCTACGAACGGTTCCTGCGGCAGGTTGCGGTGCGGCTGGAACTGGATCCGGCCGGACGGCAGGTGGGCATGCCCGGTACGGGACGGGTGGTCATCGTGACCAACCAGTTCCTGTCCGCCGAACACCAGCCGTCGCGCGACCTGCTGCTGCTGGCGGTGCGGTTGCAGCGCGACCTGGGTCGGACGGTGCTGGTTCTCAACACCAACATGATGCCGGACCGCTATTACAGTGCCTTCGTCCCGCCCTTCGCCGCCGCGGTCGAAGACAGGCTGTCGGGAGAGCAGACGATCCGCTGCGGCAACGAGCGGATCCGCATGCTGTCCTCCACCGCGCCCGGCATCACCGCTGAGAAGCTGGCCGGCTTCCTGTCGGCGGTGGAGGCGTTCGACCCCGATCTGGTGATCGGTTTCGGCGGTTCGGTGATCGTCGCCGACCTGCTGGGAAGCGCGTATCCGGTCATGTGCGTCCCCACCACCAGCGGACAGACCATCTCGCTCGCCGACATCGTGCTGGATTTCGGCGGCCATGCGCAGCCGCCGGGAGGCGGACGGCTGGCAATGTCCTGGCGCCCGGCACGCTTCGGCCTGTCGCTCCGCCGCACCGGGGAGACGGCCGCACGGGCGGAGTTCGCCCTGCAGGAGGGCGCTTTCGTCTGCGTCGTTGTCGGCAACCGCCTTGATGCGGAGACCGGCGGCGGATTCCTCGATCTGCTGGGCCGGATCTTGGATGCGATTCCGCGGGCGCTGGTGCTGTTCGCCGGCGGAGTGGAAAGCCTGCCCGGACGGCTTGCAGCCGACCGCCACGCCGGACGCCTGCGCAGCCTGGGCCATGTCGACCGCGTGGAAGCGCTGATGTCGGTCTGCGACCTGTTCGTGAACCCGCGCCGTGCCGGTGGAGGGGCGGGAGCGGCCCAGGCGATGGCCGGCGGCGTGCCGGTGCTGTCCTTCGACGGCGGCGATGTCGCCAGCGTGGCCGGACCGTCCTTTCTGGTCGTAGACGAGACGGCCTTCGTCGCCCGCGCCGTTGCGCTGGCGGAGGACCCCGCTCTGTTGGCCGAAGCGAGGGAGAAGGCCCGCGCGCAGGTGGTCAAGGTGGAGCGGGAGGGCGCCGACATCGCGCAGCTTTCCGCCTATATGGCCGAGGCGGTCAGCCTGTTCGACAAGCGGAGATAGCGGCATGCGCTTCCTGCTGTGCGGACAGGGCACGTCGGAAATCCTGTGGTCGATCCAGGCGGCTCTGGTCGATCTGGGGCATGAGTCGGTGCTGGCGCTGCCCGACATCTCACAGGATGTGATCGACCGCCGCATCGACGCCCTGTTCGTGCTGAATTTGTTCGAGATTCCCAGGCCGACCGTGGAGATGCTGCGTGGCTACATCGCGCAGTTCGGCACTGCGCCGGCCATCGTGCATGTGTGCCTGAAGCACCCGCTGGAAGAAATCGGCGCCGTGAATGCCGAACAGATCCGCGATGCCGACCGCTGGATGGCCGAGAACGACATTTCCATGTGGTGCATGTGCCAGGGATCGGCCGAGCAGGCCGTCCGGCTGGGACTGAGCCGGGTCTTCCACGAACCGCTGGGCATCCATCGCTGGATTTGCACCGCCCCCGCGGCGGACGGATCGGTCGATCTCTACAAGCGCTGGATGGCGCCGGACACGCCTGGACTGTGCCGCCACCCCTATGTCGCGATGAAGGGACAATCCGATACCGATGCGGAAACGTCGGTGCGGGACCGTGTCCTCTATCTGGGACAGGGCTGGCCCGAGCATCTGGAAGCCGGGCGTGAGCCGGTGGCTCCCTCGATCCAACGCGATGCGGAAGCGGTGGCGGCGGCGATGACGGAACGGCCGGCACTGCACCGAGTGCAGGCCATGGACCGTTGCGGGCTGGCCGACCGCTCGGCGGACCCGGCCTGGACGCTGGACTTCAACCGCGCCTTCACCATCGCCTTCGCGGTGGAGAACCGCCGCCGCTTCGCCACCGCCCTGCGCCGCGGTCTGGGCGAGGGGTTCTCGCTGTGGGGCAATGGATGGGAACGCTTCGACCTCAAGGCCGGTCCGGTCTCGCCGGCCCCGCGCAATGCCTACCCCGACGCGGCGGCCTGCCTGGATTTCGGCAGCCTCGCCTTTGACACGGCGATTTTTCCCAGGACTCTGGAAATCGTCAAACGCAACGGACTGCTGGTCAGTTGGCGCCATACCGACACCGCCCGGCTGTTCGGGCCGACCGAGGACCGGTTGACCTTCAACGGCGAGGACGACGCCGTCAGCCTTCTCTCGGCCCTGTCCGGGGACGCCGACCGCCGCGCGAGGCTGCGGTCGGCGCATCTGGAGCATTGCTTCGACGCCCTGGCGCTGACCGCCATCCTGCCGCGGGTCATCGGGCACGCCTGTCGCTGACAGGGCCTATTCCCGCTTTCGCCGCTGCGCCTTGCGGACGATCATCTCGATGCAGTCGAGCACACGGGACGCGTTCGCCAACCGGCTTTCGGCATCCGGCGCCTCCAGAGCTGCCGACAGGCGGTCGTCCTGGGCTCGCAGGACGCCTTTCGAGCGCTTCGCCAGCGTCGCCGCCCTGGCCGCGGCGCGCTCGCCCCGCAGGGTGACCGCCACCCCCGCCGGGCCGCAGCCGAGCGAGGCGATGCCCAGAGCCCGGCAGCGGCAGCGCAGCCCGGCGATGGCCAGCAACCTCTCCACCGGGACCGGCAGCGGTCCGAAGCGGTCCTCCATCTCCTCGCGCAGGGCGTCCAGTTCGCCCGCCTCGCGGTTGCGGGCGATGCGGCGGTGCAGGCCGATGCGCAGCTCCTCTTCCGGGATGTAGGCCGACGGGATGCAGTGCGGCACCGCGACCGTCACCTCCGGATCCCAGCGCGCATCGGGCTGGCGGCGGAGTGCCCGCAGGGCGTCGGCCAGGATGCGCTGGTAGAGTTCGGTCCCCACCGCACGCAGATGGCCGCTCTGGTCCTCGCCCAGCAGGTCGCCGGCCCCGCGTTGGTCGAGGTCGAGCATGCTCAGCACGAATCCGCCGCCCAGGCTTTCGATCACCTCCAGCGAGCCGAGCCGGCGCGCCGCCCGCTCCTCCAGCGGGTGGTCGGGGTCGGTCAGCAGATAGGCGTAGCCCTGCACCGCCCCGCGCCCGACCCGGCCGCGCAGCTGGTGCAACTGGCCCAGCCCGAACAGGTCGGGGCGGAACAGCAGCAGCGTGTTGGCACGCGGGATGTCGATGCCGGATTCGATGATCGGCGTCGCCAGCAGGATGTCGCTCTCGCCATCGACGAAGCCCATCACCGCATCGTCCAGCGCCGCCGCTCCCAGCCGGCCATGCGCCACGGCAATGCGGGCCGACGGGACGAGCCCGCGGATCCACGCCTCCAGTTCGCCGAGGTCGGCAATGCGCGGAGTGACGCAGAAGACCTGCCCGCCGCGTCCCAGCTCACGAAACAGGGCGGCACGGGCGGTGGCCGGGTCGCGGGGCGTGACGGCGGTGCGCACCGGCCGGCGGCGGGCCGGCGGCGTATCGATGATGCTGAGGCCGCGCAGCCCCGCCAGGGCACCCTGCAAGGTGCGCGGAATCGGGGTGGCGCTGAGCGCCAGGCTGTGGACGCCCTTGATGCGCCGCTTCAACGCCTGCTTCTGCGTCGCGCCGAAGCGCTGTTCCTCATCCACCACCATCAGGCCCAGACGCTGGAAGCGGACATCCTTGGACAAGAGGGCATGGGTGCCGATGACGATGTCGACCGATCCATCGGCCAGCCCGGCACGCACGCGGTCGCTCTCGGCCTTGGTCATGGCGCCGGTCAGCGGCTCCAGCCTGATGCCGAAGCCGGCGAAGCGGCGACGGAACACCTCCAGATGCTGGCGGGCGAGGACGGAGGTCGGCGCCATCACCGCGACCTGATGGCCGGCGAAGGCGACCGCGGCGGCGGCGCGCAACGCCACTTCGGTCTTGCCATAGCCGACGTCGGCGCAGACCAGATGGTCCATCGGCTGGCCCTGGCGCATGGCGTCGAGCACGGTCTGGATGGCGCGGCGCTGCCCCTCGGTCGGGTCGAAGCCGAACCGGGCGCCGAAGCGGCGCATGCGGTCGGCCGGCGGGTCGATGACCGGCGCCGACTCCCGTGCGCGGCGGCGGGCTTCGCGCAGGATGCCCTTGGCGGTCTCGCCGATCTCCGCCTCCAGCACGGCGCGGCGTTCCAGCCAATGGGCGTTCTTCAGGCTGTCGAGCTTCGCGCCGGTGTCGGCCGAGCCGTGACGCCACAGCCGGTCGAAATCGGCGGTCGGCACCAGCAACCGGTCGTCATGGGCATAGTCCAGCACCAGGAAATCGGCGGTGTCACCCTCGCCGTCGCCGGAGGCGATGGTCTCCAGACCGATCAGTCGGCCGATGCCGTAATCGAGGTGCACGACGAAGTCGCCGGTCGACAGTTCCGACGGGGCCAGCGGTGGCCGGACCTGCGCCTCGCCGCCGCGCGCTTCGGCATGGCGGGGAGCGACCAGCACGGTCATGCCGTCGCAGGTGAAGCCGTCGGCGATCCGCAACGCCAGCACGGCGCAGTCCCCTGCCGCCAGCGGCGGCTCAGGCCAGCGGTCCAGCCGGGGCACCGGACGCCCCAATGCCGCAGACATCCGCTCGGCCAGCCGGTCGGCCTCGCCCGCACCGGATCGGGCGGCGAGCAGCACGGCACGGCCCTCCCCGACCAGACCCGCCGCCCGGCGCAGCAGCGTACGCTCCGTCCGCACCGCTTCCACGGCGGAACCGGCCGTCACCTCCACCGGCAACAAGGTCCGTGCAGCCAGTTTTTTGTCCAGCGTGTCGGCGTCGATCAGCCGGCGTTCCAGCGGCGGGACCGGCAGCAGACAGGGGTCGTCGCGCAGGATCCGCCTGTCGATCCCTGCCTCGGCCAGATCGTCGGCCCGTGCCTCGATGCGGTCGCGCGCACCGGCGTCCAGCACGACCAGCGCCTCCGGCAGCAGGTCCAGCAGCAATGGGCAGTCGGCGAAAACATTGGGAAGCTGAAGGTCGAAGGCATAGGGCCGGCGGCCTTCCTCCAGGTCCCGCCGCAGCCCCTCCGGCAGCGCGGATCCCAATCCGGCAAGGCCGGCGGCCAGCCGGTCGAGCATCTCCGGCCCGACGATCAGGTCGGTGACCGGCCCCAACGCAAGCTCGTCGATCGACTCGACCGAGCGCTGGGACACCGGATCGTAGAGGCGCAGGTCACGCACCACCCCGTCGG
The DNA here is from genome assembly GCF_042604635.1 of Azospirillum sp. A26. Lineage (NCBI taxonomy): Bacteria > Pseudomonadati > Pseudomonadota > Alphaproteobacteria > Rhodospirillales > Azospirillaceae > Azospirillum > Azospirillum sp. A26. The sequence continues at coordinate 1,320,439 of NZ_CP170473.1, forward strand.
CGATGTCGCAGCGGACCGGGCGGTCGCAGTGGCCGGGAAAGACCTCGACCACCGCTCCCCGGATCGCCACCTCGCCGGGCTCGTCGACCCGGTCGTCCATCACATAGCCGGTGCGGGCGAACCAGCCGCGCCAAGCGGCTTCGTCATAGGCCATGCCGCGGGTCAGGCGGAAATGCCCGCCCGCCCAGGCCTGCGGCGGCGGCACCCTCTGCAAGGCCAGATCGGCGGAGGCCACCACCAGCCGCCCGACGGCCGGCTCCTCCCCTTCGGCAAGCCGCATCAGCCCAGCGGCGCGGCGGCCCAACACCGCCCGCGACGGGGCGGCACGGTCGCCGGCCGCCGTCTCGTCGATGGGTAGCAAAATGGTGTCGAGATCGGGGAAAAGATCGCCCACCAGTCGCGCCAGCCGGCTGGCGCGCGCATCGCTGCGGGCGAGTAGCAGGACGCCGCCGGGCCGCCGGGCGAGGGCCGCAAGCCGGACGGCCAGTTCGCCCTCGCTACCGACGGATAAGCTGGTGGGGGACGATGCCGGGACCGGAAACGGCGCATCGGGGGCGGGTTCGGCGACGGGAAATCCGTCAAGCATGTGGGCAGGCTCCGCTGTATCGCACCGCACGGCCCCCGATGGGAGGGACGTCAGGGCCGCGAAGGGTAAACACCGCCGGGTCCCCCGCGGTTGCCTACCCTTCAGTCTAGCGGAACCTTCCCGATCAGTGCAGCACCAGCCAGCCGACCAGAACCGCCAGGAAGGCGCCGGCCGTCGAGCCCAGCACGGTCAGCAGCGGCGACCACCCTGCCCCGCCGGTCTTTTCCGCCGACGCGCTGTCCAATCCGCGCAGGCTCTGGTCCATCCGCATCAGGAAAACCTCCAGGCCGCCGACACGCTCGGACAACTCGCGCACGGACTCGGCCAGGGCTTCGGAGCGCTCGCCATCGGCTGTTTCCAGGCGGGCGGCATCGGCCCGCAGCGCCGCCACCCCCTCGCCCGCATCGCGCAGAAGACGGCCGATGGTCTGCTGGGCGGCGGCAAGCTGGCGCTGGTCGCGGCGCAGAGCGTCGATCCGCTCCCCAATGCGATGCAGATGCGGACCCAGCAGCCGGTCGAGGCGCTGGTCCTCCGGGTTGGGCTGGGCGAAGGTCGCCGTCTCGCCGGTGGAGGGCGACCTCACCACCGCCACCACCCGCGACGGATCCGCCCCCTCCGGCAGGATCACCTCCGCCTCGAAGGCATGGGCGCCGTCACCGATGCCGCCGCCGGCCAGATCGGGCCGCGGACGGTCGGCCGCCACCCGTGCCAGCGTGTCCGGCGGACCGCCGTCCCGCTCCAGCCGCAACTCGATCTCCAACCGGTCGGCCGGATGGTTGCCGTCCCAGGCCCAACCGAAGACACGGCCCCCCTGCAAGGCGTCGATGTGACCGACGATGGCCGCCGCTTGGCGTGCGTCGAGGGGATCGGCCACGGGGGTGGGGTCGCGAAGCTCGACGATCTTGGCAGTGGCGGACATGGGGCCGCTTTCCGGTTGTTCTGGACGATTGTCGGGCTGGAAAAGGCGCGTCTGCGCTTACGCCGCCTTGCGTTCCGTGGTGCGGCGCAGAGTGTGGCTGGGCATGCGGTGGGGGACGTAGTTCTCGTCAAGGAACTCCCGCATGTCGCGATAGCGCTGGTAGTAGGTGCGGTTGAACTTCTCGAACAGGCTCTGGTCCCAATACTCCTCAAGGACGAAGGGCTTGTCGGAATAGACGTTGTAGCAGGGGATCGCGAAGGTCTCCGCGAACTCCGCCGTACGGCTGTCATAGCTGAAGTAAACCGACGGCGTTGCGTTCGACAGGGCCATCAGGTTGCCGTGCAGGCGGTAGCCCAGCACGAGATCCTTCGACCGCACGAGGTTCTCGTAGTCGGCGACGACATCCGAATACCACAGCCGCTCGCGGTACAGCGCGTCCATCTCATCGTCGAAATACCACTGCTTCAGCCAGGCGCTGTCATGCAGGTGGGCCCAGGCTTCCGTCTTCTGCTCCTCGGTGCCCCACAGCAGCTTCTTCTCCTCGACCTCGCCCTGCATCATCAGCACGGTGTCGAAGCGGCGGGAGATGTCCTTCACGAAGTCGCGGTGGCGCTCCAGATACTTGCGCACGTCCGGCGAATAATGCTTGGAGACCTCGCGGCGCATGGTGATGCCGACCTTGCGCACGCTGTCGAGAGCCGGCAGGTCGATGCGCAGCTCCGGATCGCGGTTGCGGAAGGCGGTCGGGCAGCCGACGATGCGGGTGTTCTTGATGCCGAGGTCCCACAGCACTTCCGCGGTGTAGGTGCCGCGCACGCCGAGCGTCGTCGATTTGTCGGCGATCATCCGCCAGATGCGCTTGCTTTCCTCGGTCAGCGTCAGCTTGCCGGTGGCCGGCGCCTGGGCGCCGACGCCGAAGCCGATGACGGGGATGCGCAGCTTGGCCAGCACCTGGATGGTCGCCGCCGGCCAATCCATCGAATCATGGATGTAGTTGCTGCCGCGCAGGAAGACATAGTCGTATTCGGCATTGATCCGGTCGACCACTTCCTGGCGGAACTCGCGAATCTCCAGCACATCCAGCTTGTCGTAGGTCAGCAGCTTCAACGAGGAGTCGAAGACGAAGGCGTCGCCGATGTTGTGGTAGTGGTCGATGCTGCGCTGGATGTCCTGGTAGCTGTACCAACGCACGCAGTCGTGATCATAGACTTCGCCCGACGGAATCATGACGAGAATGTTGGCCACAGCGGATCTCCCTGGGTTTGGCGTCAATAGAGATGGATGATTCCCGGATCATCGCCGGGACAATTCAAATTGGCGCACAGACCTTGTCTGGAAGGCCTCGTGACTTTCATTCCAATTATAGCAATTTATTCAGAGGTTATCCGATAGAAATATTTCACACTTCCGAAAATATCACAGACCATCTCGTTTTTCTTAAGACCGCTGAGCCACTGCCCGTTCCAGCATGGAGGGTGCGGCACCGCCGGCGGCGAGCAGGGCGTCGAACACCTCCGAATGCTGGCGGGCGCACTCGGCGCGGTCGATGGGGCGGCGGATGCGCAGGCGCAGGCGGTCCCACAGGTCGGGCGTGGTCAGCGCCTCCGTCATGCGGTCCACCAGATCCTCGACACTGCCGTTGCGGAAATGCAGGCCGTCGACGCCGTGGGTCACCTTCTCCGCCATGCCGCCGATGTTGCTGGCGATGATCGGGCGGCCATGCAGGAAAGCCTCCTGAATGACGACGGGGGAATTCTCCCACCAGATCGACGGAATGATCATCCAGTCGACGTCCTTCATCAGGCCGGGCAGTTCGGCCGAGCGGTAGCTGCCGTAGAAGCGCACCCGGTCGCCGGCCTTCTCCACCGCATCGTTGAAGCGCTTCTGATAGGCCTCGGGCTGGCGTTCCAGATTGCCGCCGAAGATCATCAGTGCGCCGTCCTCGCCCCAGGCCTTGTCGGAGAGGCGCGACACCGCCTCCACCAGCAGGTGCGCGCCCTTGAACTCGGTCAGCTGGCCGAAGAAGGCGAAGCGGTTGCGCTTGCCGCCGCGGGTGACCGGGCGCGGCGGGGCGATGCCCTCGATGGTCAGGCCGTTCTCGATCATGCGGAACTTCTCGCGCGGCAGCCCCCAGTCGACATAGCGGTCGATCAGGAAGTTCGACGGGCTGATGTAGAAGTCCGCCTGCTCCAGGAAGGTCTTCAGGAACAGCTCGCGCTTGAAGAACTCCGCCTCGCCGATGTGCGGGAAGCAGCCGGCGCAGTCGGCCGGGCTGGAACGGTAGCACAGCGCGTTGCGGCTGGTCTTCACCATCTGGCCGTGGTGATGGCAGATCGACAGGTATTCATGCAGCGTCACCACGATGGGGACGCGCGGCAGGGCCTGGCGCACCGCCTGGATCGTCTCGATCCCCAGCCCCAGGAAATGATGGAAGTTCACCACGTCCGGCTGCAGGTCGCGGACATAGCGGACGAAGTCCTTCTCCAGTCCCGGCAGGTTGCGGTTGGACAGGCGGAAATGGTCGTAGTCGTTGGCGTAATACAGCACCTCCCGCTCCTTCTGGCGAAGCGCCATCAGGGCGGAGCCGCGATGCTGGGCGATGGGCGGCGCCACGCGGGCCAGATAGTGGCTTTCCCAGCCCGGCAGGTCGTGCAGGCCGTTGTGCAGGTTGTAGGAGGCGACCTCACCCCCGCCCAGCGAGAAGGAGGGGTGGCCATGGCTGATGATCAGCGCGCGCTTGGTCTTGCTCATCGGGTGACCGTCTGTCCTAAGCGGAGGGGGTGAAAACCGGGTGGAGGCAAGGCGCTAGGCGGCAATCGACGCCTTCCAGCGCTCGGCGAAGCTCCAGTCGTCGACCAGGGCGCTCATGCGCTCCAGCCTGGGGTCGCGGGCATTGCGGGACTGTTCGTCGACCGCCACCAGCCGAACCTTCGGCAGCCACAGGCAGGAGCCGCCAGCCGCCCGCACCCGCAGGCACAGGTCCAGCCCCTTCGGCTCCAGCCCGAGGTAGCGGCCGCCGTCGGCCATCGCACGCATCAGAAGCTCGCGCGGCAGCAGCGCGCAGTCGGCGGAGGCGGCATCGACCGCGGACGCCTCCTGATCCTTCAGCCAGTCGCGCGGGTAACCGGCGAAGCGGCGCTCGTAGGTGACCGCACCGCCCGGACCTTCCACCGCGACGATGCCGGCGAAGCGGACGGAGTGGTCCTCATACAGCAGGGTCGGGCTGACCATCACCGGGGCCAGCGCGGCGGACCCCACGGCATTCGGCTTGCGGATCGCGCGTTCCAGCGCAGAGAGCCAGCCGCGTTCGGTCGGCAGCACCGATGGCGACAGCAGCAGGACACGCTCGGCTCTTGCATGCGGCAGGGATGCCGCCATCGCCTCGAACGGGTCGGCGGCGGTGGGAGCGGCCACGAAGCCGACCGCCAGCCGATAGAAGCCGGCGGCCTGCCGGACCATGCCGGCCAGCCGCTCATGGGTGCCGGCACCGGCGACGACCAGGATCTCAGCCTCGGCAAAGTCGGAGTCGTTCGCCATCCGGGCGATGTTCAGGTCGACATCCTCGCGCCCGTCACAGACCGGCAGGATCACCGACACCCGCGGCGTCTTCAGCACGCGGCCCATCGGATGCAGGATGGAGGACGGCGCCGTCTTCGCGGAGGCCGCGGTGCGCAGCATCGGCCCGAGATGGGTGGAGACAACGCGGTCGATGGAGGGGCTGTCGGGATTGACCGCGCCCAGCATGCGGCGCAGCGAATCGCCGGTCGGCGGCTGGCAGGGCAGCGGCAGGAAGGCGATGCCGTCGGCGAGCGTCAGTTCCAGATGGAACTCGGCATCGGCGGCGATGCCGGCGGGCTCGCGGGCGAAGGCGGTGAAGCCATGGCCGTCGTTGCCCGGCAGCAGCCGCCCGGCGAACAACGGATCATGGGCGAAGGCATCGGACACGTCCTTGCGGGCCAGCCGCGACCAGTCGGCGTCCAGCCGCGCCGTCATGCCGCCGCCCTTCACCGTCACCGCCCGGACCGCCTGGGTGGGGTCGAGCAGCCAGCCGCAGACGAACAGCCCGGCGCCCGGCACGCGCACCGCCATGTCCAGCCCCATGCGCACGGGGGCCTGGATCTGCGACACCGTCTCCACACCGTTGTAGCGGGCGGCGATGGCGGCGGCGATGCCGCGGCGGGGGGCGTCGCCCTGCAACTGGCCCAGCATGTCGCGGGCATGGGCGGAGGCGACGCCGTCGGCCAGAAGCTGCCGGTGTTCAAAAATGGCGAGATGGCGCCAGCCGTCGGCAGCGCGGAAATGGATGCGGCGGATGGTGTCGGGAGCGGCGACCGGGCCTTCCAGAACCGTCAGCAGACCGGCGGCATCGTCGGGCAGGTCCGGACGGTGGAAGGGGGCGGCGGCGATGGCGTGGGGCCGAACCTCCTCCGCCTCGACCAGCACAGGGGGCAACACATGAGAGGCACCGGCCGGGAAGCCGTGCGACCAGCCCTGCACCATCAGCGCGCCATCGCGGAAACGGCCCAGAACCTCGGCGAAGCCGTCGGGGCGGGAGGCCTCCTGCGCCAGACCGGACAGCAGGCGGGTGCGGCGGTGGCCCTCCCCCGGCTCGCCCTCGCCCATCCCGGGTCCGGACAGCAGGGTCACGGCGACATCCAATGCGATGTCCAGCGACTGCGGCTGCACCTCGCGCAAGGCGGCGACCAGATGGGCGGGGTTGGTGCGGACATTCGACAGGCGGGGCAGCAGCAGGTGCTTGCCTTGGGCATCCTCGATCTCGATGCGGGATGGGCGCATATGGGCCAGCCCGGCAACGCGGATGGCGCCCAGGAACCAGCGCTCCCCTGCCCCGTCGGTCCAGCAACCGCCGCGGAAGCGCCCGTCGATCATGCCATCCAGCATTACCACGCTGTCGGCCGGCAGGGGCTGGTCGATAGCGCCGAACAGCATCAGCGTGTCCTCGTCCAGCAGGACGGCGGCGGTGATGTCGGCCTTGGTGCTGCGGTCCTTCATCGGGTGCGATTCCCCTGGATAAGAGCGGCGGGCGCCGGCGACAGAAGTTCGCCGTAAAGCGCGAGGTGGAGCGACGCGGCCTCCTCCGTCGGTCGGACGGCGGGAATGTTGGCCGACAGCCGCTCCCACAGTCCGGGTTCGGTCAGGGCGCGGGTCATGACGCGGGCGAGATCGGCGGGGTCGTTGGGGCGGACATGCAGGCCGTCGACACCGTCGCGCACCGCTTCCGCCATGCCGCCGATGCCGCTGACGATGACCGGGCGGCGGTGCTGGAAGGCCTCCTGGATCACCAGGGGCGCGTTCTCCCACCAGATCGACGGCATCACCACCCAGTCGGCGGCGGCCATCAGCGCCGGCATCTCCTGCGGCCGGTAGGGACCATGGGCGGTGGCGAGCCCGCGCGCCGCGTCGAAGCCGTCGGCCACCCGCTGGCGGAACTCCGGCGTCTGGTACAGGCTGCCGCCATGCACGGCCAGCGACGGGGAAAGCCCCTGGCGCGCCATGCGGGCGACGGCGTCGAGCGCAACGGTGACACCCTTGAACGGGTTGAGGTTGCCGAAATAGGCGAAGGCGTCGCGCGCCGCGCCGGGAGCGAGGTCGCGCGACGGGGCCGGCTCGACGGACGGACGGCTGTTGGCCATCACCTCGATCCGTGCCGGGTCGAGGCCCCAGGCGACATAGCGGTCGCGCAGGAAACGGCTGGGCGCCAGGAAGCGGTCGACCAGCCCGAACATCGCCTTGATGTGCTTCTCGCGCAGCAGGAACTGGTCGGCCGGACGGTCGGGGAAGCAGCGGTGGCAGGCGTCCGGCGACGCCTTGGTGCAGAGCGTGCGCGTCCCGCCTTCGCCGCGCGGCGGGGTCACCATCTGCCCGTCATTGGCGCAGATTGGATAATAGTCGTGCAGCGTGTAGACGATCTTCGCATCCGGGCAGACGCGGCGGATCAGGAACAGCATCTCCACGCCCAGCAGCAGCGTGTGGTGCACATGCACGATGTCCGGCCGGAAGGCGCGCAGCAGGTTGGACAGGTCGGGAACCAGCCCGTGCAGGTCGATTTGGCTCTGATGGAAATGGTCGAAATGGCCGGCCCACAGCAGCACCTCGTCGGCACTGCGGCCCAGCGTCTGGAAACCGGTGCCGGGGCGCGGGGCGCGGTGGACGTCGTTGGTGCAGGCCAGGAACAGGCACTCGGCACCGGCCGCCTTCAGTCCGCCGAACAGCTCATGCGCGAAGATCTCGGTGCCGCCGGGATGCAGGCTCGGGTGGTTGTGCGCGATCAGCAGCACCCGCGGCGGCCGGGCGGCCACCAGCGGCCGCGCCGGCTGGCGCGGAGCGGGACGGGCGGCCTGATTGGCGGGGATCAGCGGAAGGCGGCGCCGGCTCATGGCGCGGTCCCCTTCTCGAGCACCAGCAGGTCCTGGAAATTCTCGGCCTCACGCTGGCCGCTCCAGTGGCCGCGCATGACGACGCGGGCGGGACGCAGGCCATGGGCGGCGAAGCGGCCGAGCAGGAACTCCTCGTCATAGGCGACGGCGGCGTTGGGATGCTCCGGGTCTGCCAGCAGTTCCACGCCGGGCGCATCGCGGAACGGCGGGCGGGCAGTTCCCTTGGCGATGCCGGCGCGCGCGGTGGCGTCGGCCAGGAACAGGCTGAGGAAGCAGCGTCCGCCCGGCTTCAGCACCCGCGCGATCTCCGCCGCGTAGCGCTCGGTATCGGCGGTGCGCAGATGGGTGATGACGGAGGTCAGGATGACGAAGTCGTAAGTACCGGCCTTGAAGGGCAGCGTCGCCGTTTCTCCCTCGATCCGGCCATTGGGATTGTAGAGGCCGTTGGCGACGTCGAGATGGTGGAAGCGGAACTCCGGATAGGCCGGCGTGATGGTCGAGGCGCACCAGCGGATGCCGTCCAGCACGATGTCGATCCCATCGTAGGACCCATCCAGATACTGGGTCAGCGGCAGCGCCATGCGGCCGACACCGCAGCCGATCTCCAGCACCTTGTGGTCGGGACGCAGGCCGCCGAGACGGACGAAATGGCGCAGGAACTCCGCACCGATGGCGCGGAAGTCGCCGTCGCCGATGAAATGCAGCTCGGGCGGCGGCACCGGCAGGAAGCGGTTGCGCGCGATCTGGGCGCAGAGCCACTCCAGCCGCGGATCGGTCTGGCGGCGCAGCACGGCAAGCTGCGGGGTCGGCACGATCGCATTCATCGGGTCACCTGTGCTGTCTTGCGGGTCCGGCTGCTCCGGGACGGCTGCGCCTCGTCGTCGGCACACCAGTCGCACGCCATCAGTTCGGCCATGCGGTCGGCCCAGCGGCGGCCATGGAGCCAGCGGTTGTATTCGGAGGCGACTCCGCGGGTGTAGCCCTGGTGCCGGCCGATGGAGCGGCGCTCCAGATGGTACAGTTCCACCGACGGGGCATAGCGGATGTCGAGCCCCTGGTCGCGGATGCGCAGGCAGAGGTCCGAATCCTCGAAGTCGCCGATGATGTAGTCTTCGCAAAAGCCGCCCGCGGCGCTGTAGGCGGCCCGCGTGGTCAGCAGGCAGGCGCCGGTGACGCCGGGCACCGACCGCGGCCGGCAGGCGGCGGCGAAGTCGCGCGGCAGGCCTTTGAAATAGTGATGATTGTACCAGGCGCCTTGCAGGTCGCGGTCGAAATAGAGCCCGGCATGCTGGAGGCTGTCGTCGTCGAACAGCAGCTTCGGCCCCACGGCACCGATGCCGGGGCGCTCCTCCAGCGCCGCGACCAGTTGCGGCAGCCAGCCGGCGCGGTCGGGCACCACGTCGGAATTGAGGAGCAGCAGGCGGTTGGCTCGGGCAACGGCGACGCCGGCATTGTTGGCGGCGGAATAGCCGTAATTGGCGCTTTGCACCAGCAGCAGCATCGGCAGGCCATAGAGCCCGTGGAAGCCGCGCAGCAGATGCACCACTTCGTCGCGCTGCTCCGGACTGTCGAGCACGAAGACCAGTTCGGCACCGGCCATCGTCGGGTCGGTGGCGAAGCAGGCGATCTGGAAGCGCAGGAACTCCAGCGTGCGGTACAGCGGGATGATGACCGACACCGCGGGCTTGGCCTTGCGCTCGCCATAGACGACCAGTTCCGGCTCGCCGCGGGTGGCGAGATGGGCGGCATGCAGCGGGGCGACGGCCGGACCGATGACGGTCTCCAGCAGCTCCGGCGTGGCGAAGCGCGGCGGCAGGCTGCCCAGCACGGCGGCGCGGGCATCGGCATGGGCACGTGGACGCGGCGGCGGAACCAGACGCAGCGCCCCGCCCGAGGCCAGCCGAAGCTCCGCCGTCACCTGAAGCGCTTCCGCCGGTTCGGGATTGCCGGGAAGATGCAGGACGAAACCGCTGCGGTCGATGCCGCCCGGGCCAGAGGTGCCGTAGAGCTTTGCCACGTCCTCGCGCGGGAAACGGTGGGCGAACCGCTCGACCCGGCGTTCGCCGCCGAAGGGCGTGCGCACCACCAGCTCCGCCGCCAGCCCGTGCGGGTCGTACAGCCAGCCGGCGAGGAACAGTCCGCCATCGGCCGTGGGAACCGCGAGGTCGAGCGAGGCGCCGATGGGCCGCTTGGCATCGGCGGCCTGCCGGCGCGGCAGAGGGGCCAGCGCCTGCAACTCGCTGACCGCCGAGGCGGCGGACGCATCGCTGCGGCCGCGCTGGGCGAGGCAGGTCAGCAGATAGTGGCGCAGCGCGGCCGGTGTGTCGGGACGGGCATTCAGCCGGTCGGTCAGGGTCGGCAGGCCGGCGGGTTCCGCGGGAAAGCGGCGACAGGCGACGCCGTTGGCGCCCAGCACCACCAGCAGATTTCCCGGCACGCACAGACCGCGGTCGATCAGCAGGTCGAAGGCGATGCGTCCCTTGCCGGCCGGGTCGGGTCCGATGCAGGCATCGAAGGGTGCCCGCGCCACTGCGTTCGACGACAGCACCACCAGACCGCTGATAGCGCCGAAGCGACCGGACAGCGCACCGGCACAGAGAAGAAGGTCACCGCCCGCCGTGGCGCGGACCGCCAGCATTGCCGGCTCCACCGCACGGTCCAGAACCAGCCGGCGGCACAGCCCGGCAAAGGCCCCATCACGGCGAAGCGCCGGGGTGGAGCAGGCGAAATCGAACAGGAAGCGCAGCACCCGCAGCCGGGCGGCACCGTCCAGGCTGCCCAACAAGCCGGCGGGATCGAGATCGGCGGCACCGCACTCCGTGCGAAGCTCGGCGATCACGCGGTTTCTGGCGATGAAATGGATGGGCATGCGCGGATCGCGCGGTGCCGGCAGGATCGACAAAACACGCCGTCCGCCCCAACCGGTGTCGATGGTCAGCGTGGTGAAGGGCGGACGCACCGGCTCCCCGTCGACGCTCGGCGTGATCGGGCCGACGGCATCGGCCGCGCCGTCCGCCTTTCCATCCATCGTCCAGGAGACGAGGAGGAAGTGGGGACCCAGCGCCAGACGTTGGGCGGGGGCAATCGACACCGAATTCGGCAGAACGGCGATGACGGTCATGGATGGGATTCCGGCAGCGTCGGTGGGTTTGAAAGTCGAAATCGGCTGACTGCGGGCAAAGGGGGACCGGCGGCGGTTTTGACACCACCGGTCCGTCCTTCTCGTTCACTGCTCAAAGACGCAGTGAACGATCAGTGCAGGTCAGTGCCCGGTCAGTGGATGACGAAGAAGTCGTTCGGGTGGTTGTGGATGTCCGCAGCCGAGACACCCTTCAGCGTGATGCTGTCGCCATGGCCGAGGTCGATCACGGCGTCGCCATGCTGGTCGGTGACGCGGGCGGCCAGATCGGCGGCGTCGGTCACCTTCAGGCCGTTGATGTTGCGGGAGATCTGCAGCACGTCCTCGCCGGCCTTGAAGTCCAGGACCACGTCCTGGCCGCCGCCACCGGAGAAGATGAAGACGTCGTGACCGGCACCGCCGATCAGCAGGTCGTCGCCCTTGCCGCCTTCCAGGCGGTCGTTGCCGTCGTCGCCGAACAGGGTGTCGTCGCCGTCACCGCCATTCAGCACGTCGTCGCCGGTGCCGCCGCGCAGCAGGTCGTCGCCCTTGCCGCCATTGAGGATGTCGTTGTGGCCGCCGCCGTACAGCGTGTCGTCGCCGGCACCACCGTTCAGCACGTCGTCACCGTCGCCCCCCGACAGCACGTCGTCGCCCTTGCCGCCATCCAGCAGATCGCGCCCGGCACCGCCGATCAGCACGTCGTCACCATTCCCCCCCAGGATGATGTCGTCGCCCGAACCGCCATCGATGATGTCGTCGCCGTTACCCCCCAGCAGCACATCCGCCGACGCGCCGCCATGGATCACGTCCGCCCCGTTCCCCCCGAACAGAGCGTCATGTCCATTGCCGCCGAGCAGAGTATCGCTTCCGTTGCCCCCCAGCACCAGATCGTTACCCTCGCCGCCGACCAGCAGATCGTCGTGATTCGTGCCAATATGCACGTCGTAGCTGCCCCCAGGAACCGTAGCCATCGTAGGTGTCTCCTTGCGATGTGATTGGGATTTTTGGGCCTTCTTTAGGCCTCGCTCGAAAGGCTGAGCTCGCCTTTCGGTGTAACCAAATCTATCGGGCGGATAGTGTGATAAAACTCGGGCACATGGAAGAGAAAGTTGAGTCTAGACAGCGGATTCTTTCAGTAGAACGCATTGTCGATATTTTCAAAAAGACAGTTATTTTGATTTGCTTCGAATTTCTAAGCAGTTTCCGCTTTAAAAATTGATGGTCAGACCCGCATTTTTGTCACCAAAACGCCGTGGACTGGCCGGATTTGCAGGAAAAGTCGAAATCGTTAAAAGAAGGTTTTTAAAATCGGACGATCCACCCGAAGCCACAGCGAATTTCCCGTCGATGACGGGGCCGCTCATGCCGGCCATGGCGAAACAGTCATCGATGAAGAGAACAGAAAATCATTTTATCATTCAGCGACCTAAACAATGGCTGAGTACTCTCCTATGCAAGCATCGGCGGAACTGACTGTAATAAAACTGCATCGCTTCTGTCGCGGGCGTGCAAAAGGGCCGGCGTGGGGGACGCCGGCCCTTCCACGGGGCCTCTTGCCAGGGGATGGAACCCGTACAAGAGCCCCCACCCGCACCGGCCCGAACGGGGGAGGGCCGGGTGGGATGGCGGTTCCGCTTACTTCTCGCGAAAGGCTCTTTGAAGACCGTCGGTCAACGGCGTCAGGAAATAGTCGATGGCGCGGCGGGCATGGCCGTGGATCATCACCTCGGCCGGCATGCCGGGATGCAGTTCGACATTGGGCAAGGCCTTCAGTTCCGCCGCATCCATGCTGATCCGTGCCGCGAAATAGTAGGCGCCGGTGCGCTCGTCCTCCAGCTGGTCGGCCGACAGCGACACCACCTGCCCCGCCACCGGCGGCACGGCGCGCTGGCGGTAGCCGGTCAGCTTCACCATCGCCTTGCTGCCGACCTCCACATTCTGGACGTCGTGGGGGGAGACGCGGGCCTCGACGATCATCGCGTCATCCTGCGGCACGATGTCGAGGATGCCGGCACCGGCCGGGATCACACCGCCGGTGGTGAAGAATTTCAGCCCCGTCACCCGCCCCGCCTGCGGTGCGGTGACCGCCTGACGCAGCAGCACATCGTCGGCGCTGCGCAGCCGTTCCGACAGGTCGGCGACGCTGGCCTGGGCGGCCTGAAGGTCGGTCGACACCTCCGACCGCCGGGTGTTGCCGATGTTGATCATGGTCAGTTCGGCAGCGGCGATGGCCTGTTCCGCCTTGGACTTGTTCGCCATCAGCTCGCCCAGCCGCCCTTCGGAATCGGCGACGTTGCGCTGAAGCTCTAGCAGGCGCGGCTTGCGCTCGTACCCCTTCGCCAGCAGGCCCTGCACCACGCGAGTTTCCTCCTGGGTGTAGCGCAGCCGATCGGCGGTGGCGATCCGCTGGGATTCGAGTGCCGCGATCTCGTCGCGCAGCTGGGAGATCTGCCTGCGCTGGATACCCAGCTGCGCCTCGTAGCTGTCATGGCGGGACCGGAACAACCGCTCCTCGACCGCCATCGCCTCCGCCGCCACCGGATTGTCGCGCACCGCCTTTACCAGCTCGTCGACGAACAGCGGCTTGGGTGCGTCCGATTGCTCGGCCCGCAGCCGGCCCAGCCGGGCCAGGGCGGTCCAATATTGCCCCTGCAATTGGGCCACCACCGCTTGGCTTTGCGTGGAATCCATCCGCAGCAGCACCTGACCGGCACGCACGAGGTCGCCGTCCTTGACCAGCAGGTCGCGCAGGATGCCGCCTTCCAGATGGGAGACGGTCTTGCGGTGGCTTTCCACCATCACCGTGCCGGCGGCGAGTGCCGCGCTGTCCAGGCTGGCGGTGAAGCCCCAGGTCAGGAAGCCGCCGAAGCCGACCAGCACCGCCAGCGCGCCGGCCAGCGCCGTGCCGCGCAGGGACGGCTCGACCGGAGCGAGGTCGATGGTCGGGGTCCAGACCTGCTGGGACGACAGGAGGGGCGTATCGCTGCTCATCGCTGTTCTCCGCTGCGGACAAGGCGGGCAATGGTGGTGTTGGGGCCGGCGGAGGCGCCGCCGGGCTGCACCAGTTTCAGGACGTCGTTGCGGGCGCCGAAATGCTCGACCGCGCCGTCTTTCATCACCACCAGCTTGTCGGCGATGGCGACGATGGAGGGACGGTGGGCGATCATCACCACGGTCGTGCCGTCCGCCTTGACCTTCTGAACGGCACTCAGCAGAGCCTGCTCGCCGTCATGGTCGAGGTTGGAGTTGGGCTCGTCCAGCACCAGCAGGCGCGGGCGGCCGAACAGGGCGCGGGCCAGCGCGATGCGCTGCCGCTGGCCGCCGGACAGGGAAAAGGCGCTGTCGCCGACCGGCGTGTCGTAACCGAAGGGCAAGCGGCCGATCATCTCGTGCACGCCGGCCAACCGCGCGGCGCGGACGATCTCCGCCGGATCGGCGCTGGCCATGCGCGAGATGTTCTCGCCGATGGTGCCGTCCAGCAGAGCCACCGACTGCGGCACGTAGCCGACATATCTGCCGAAGCTCTCACGCTCCCACAGATAGGTGCTGGTGCCGTCCAGATAGATGCCGCCGGCGGTGGGCTGCCAGACGCCGACCAGCAGGCGGGCCAGCGTCGATTTTCCCGCCCCCGACGGGCCGATGATACCCAGCACCTCTCCCGCCTGGACCGCGAAGGTGACATTGCGCAGGATCGGGCGGTTCAGCCCGGCCGGCACATGGGTCACGCGGTCGACGGTAAGCGCGCCCTGCGGCTGGGGAAGCGGCATGGTGGAGCGGGCCGAGGCGCCGTTGTTCAGCAGGTCGCGGATGCGGCGGTGCGCCTCCAGCGCCTTCACCCACTGGCGCCAGCCGTCCACCAGCTGTTCGAAGGGGTGCAGCAGGCGGCCGGTGATCAGGCCGGCGGCCATCATGCTGCCGGGCGTCACCAGATTGTCGATCACCAGCGTGGCACCGGCGGCGATCACCCCGACCTGCAGGATCATCCGCAGCGAGCGCGACGCCGCGGCCAGACCGCGCGACAGGGTGGCGCCGCGGTCGATCATCCCGGCCGACCCGCTCTGCGCCGACTGCCAGCGCCGGGCCAGCGCCGGCAGCATGCCCATCGCCTCGATGGCTTCGGCATGGCGGACGGTGCCGGCGATGTCGGCGAAGACGCGGGCCGAGGCCTCGTTCGCCTGGGCCATCGGCCGCCGGGTCAGCATGTCGGTCAGCACGCCCATCACCAGCAGCACCAGAGCGGAGACGATGGCGAGCACGCCATAGACCGGATGCAGCAGGAACAGGATCGCCAGGAAGATCGGCGCCCAGGCCAGCTCCAGCGGGGCGGTCACGGCACTGCTGGTCATGAAGCTGCGCAGGTCGTTCAGGTCGCGCATGGTCTGCGCCGCGTTGCGCGGGCCACCCGACAGCGCGTCTACGATGGAGGCCTCCAGCGCCGGGACGTTGAAGCGGTGGGCGATCACGGCGCTGGTCACCAGGAAGGCGCGGGCGCGGATGAAGTCCAGCACGCCGTACAGCGCCAGCGCGCCCACCGCGATGATCGCCAGCATCGTCAGCGTTTCCAGGCTGCGGCTGCTCATCACCCGGTCGTAGACCTGCATGGTGAAGAGCGGCAGCACCAGCATCAGGACATTCACGAACAGGCTGAGGACACCGGCCAGCAGCAGGCCCTGTCCGATCTTCCGGTAGGCTTGGGTCAGCAGGGGCCGATCCACGGAACTCATCTTCGATCCTTCCTGAAGGAGGATTCGCCACCTGATGCGGCGCTGGAAATCGGGGAAAACAGGAAAAGCTGCCGGCGGCGACGGACGCGGGACAGGAAGCCGGCCGGGGGGATGCCGGATGCGGCCTGCCCGGTGACCGGGAGACCGCCTATGCGGGGACAGATCCTGACGCGGGGGGGAAGCGTCGGCGGATTTGGCACGCTTAAGCTTTACACCGGAGACATTTTAGAGACGTGTGACAAGTTTCGGGCATCACCCCTTTCCAGCATCCGAAAAAGGGGTAGGAAATGACCGCTAAGTCACTGACAGAAAAAACAGAAACCAGACTTCACCTAAGGTATTAGGCCCTTCGGGGGAGGGTTTCCAGCAATCTGGTCAGACGCGGCCGACATCGTGCATGCTGCGCTGCATGAGTTTTCCGCAAGGCGCCGTGATCCCCCCATCCGGCCCCCTGCACCGCCCCAAACCCGCCCCCCGTTTTCCTTCCACCACGCCGGCCGCCCGATTCCGGTTGCGGCCCGAAAACCGGTTCAAGGAAACCCACACTCCATGACGACGTCCCAAACCATTCTCGTCACCGGCGGCGCCGGCTATGTCGGCAGCCACTGTGTGACCGAGCTTCTCGAGCGCGGCCACCGGGTCGTGGTGTTCGACAATCTGCGCCAGGGCCACGCCGCCGCCGTGCCGCCCGAGGCGACCTTCGTCCAGGCCGATCTGGCCGACGAGGCGGCGCTCGCCCGCGTGTTCGGGCAATGGCGCTTCGATGCGGTGTTCCATTTCGCGGCCCTGTCGGTCGTCGGCGAATCGATGCGCGACCCGCACGCCTACCTGCACGGCAACACCGTCACCTCGCTGAACCTGATCCGCGCCGCGGTGAAGGCGGCGGTGATGAAGCTGGTCTTCTCCTCCACCGCCAACCTGTTCGGATCGCCCAAGCGCATCCCCATCGACGAGGACGAGGCGATCGACCCCGGCAGCCCGTACGGCGAATCGAAGTTCATGATCGAGCGCGCCCTGCATTGGGCGGATCGCTGCCATGGCCTGCGGTCCGCCTGCCTGCGCTACTTCAATGCGGCCGGCGCCCATCCCAACGGCCGGCTCGGCGAGGACCACAGCCCGGAAACGCACCTGATCCCGCTGGTGATGGACGCCGCCACCGGCAAGCGTCCGCACATCGAGATCTTCGGCGACGATTACGACACGCGCGACGGCACCTGCATCCGCGACTACATCCATGTCTGCGATCTGGCCGACGCCCACCTGCGGGTGCTGGACGCCTTGGACGGGCGGTCGGTCCGCTACAATCTGGGCAACGGCACCGGCTACAGCGTGCGCGAGGTGATCGCGTCGGTGGAGCGCATCACCGGCCGCAGCGTGCCGGTGAAGGTCGGACCGCGCCGCCCCGGCGACCTGCCGGTGCTGATCGCCTCGTCCGAGCGCATCCGCCGCGACCTCGGCTGGCAGCCGCGCTTCCCGGAACTGGACAGCATCATCGGCAGCGCCTGGGCATGGCGCAGCGCGCACCCGCATGGCTTCCGCGGTCTTGCTGCCGCGGCGGAGTGAGTCGAGCAGGAAGGATACGGCAATGATCGAGCCGGCAGGATCATGGACGCGATGAGCAACCTGAACTGGGACGATGACGACGCACCCGAACCCGGAACAGGCGAACCGGGAGCGGATGACAGGGGAGCCGACCGGTCCGGGGACCGGGCGGGCGGCAAGCCCGGCGAGGATCTCGACCTCGCCGACTTCCACGGCATGGCGCGGCTGATCGAGCGGATGCACCGCCGGTATCTCGACGTCGTCCGCGTCGGCCTGTCCAAGCAGGGCATCGAGGACATCGGCCCGGTGCAGGCGCTGATGGTCATGCTGATCGGCGAGGACGAGCTGTCGGTCCGCGACCTGATGGAGCGCGGCTATTACCTGGGCTCCAACGCGTCCTACAGCCTGAAGATCCTGGTCGATGCCGGTTACATCAACCGCGCCGCCAACCAGCGCGACCGCCGCACCGCGCGGCTCCAGCTGACCGACAAGGGGCGGGAGCTGTGGGAGGGGCTGCGGCGGATGGAGCAGGCGCAGGCCGAGGCGCTGGTGCGCAACGAGACCGAGGTCCGCGACCTGAAGGCCAGCTACCGCACGCTCCGCCGGCTCGACCGGCTGTGGGGCGACATGGTCCGCTACTCCTGCCTCGATTTCGACTGAAGGGTCTCCTCCGATGCCGCAGCCGGGTGCCATGATGCCAGACGCCGCCGCCCAACCAGACGCCCCCCACCCCAACGGCCTGTCGTCGAAGGATGTGGAGCGGCTGCTCGTCTCGCCCAACGCGGAAACGCGGATCGAGACGATGAACAAGCTGTTCCACGATCTGGAGGCGGGGGCGCTGAGCCCGGCCGAACGGTCACTGGCCATCGAGGTGGTCCATTGCTTTGCCGGCGACGCCCAGGTGGCGGTGCGCGAGGCGGTGGCCTGGCAGCTGCGCAACAGCCCGCTGCTGACCGGCGATCTGGCGGAACGGCTGGTCCGCGACGTCGGCCGGGTGGCCTTCCCCATCCTGCGCGATGCCGCCGGCCTGACCGACGACCTGCTGCTGGACGTGCTGTCCGATCCCGATTCCGGCAAGCATGTGGCGGTCGCCAGCCGCTCCACCGTCTCCGCCCGCGTGTCCGGCGCGATTGCCGAGCGCGGCAACGTCATCGCGGTGACGGCGCTGCTGCGCAACGACGGCGCCGAGGTGCCGGACAGCGCGATGAGCCGCGCGCTCGACCGCTTCGGCCGCGTGCGCATGGTCAGCGAGGCGGCGGCCACCCGCCCCGGCCTGTCGCTGGCGATGGTCGAGCGGGTGGTCGCCTTCGTCTCCGACAGCATGCGCACCACGCTGATGCAGGCGCACGGCCTGTCGCGCGAGCTGGTCGAGCGGCTGGTCGAGCGCGGCCGGGAGGCGGCGACCATGCGCTTGCTGCGCCCGGTGCTGCGCGGGGCCGAGGACATCGACGCGGCGATCCAATGGCTGCACACCAACCGCCGCCTGACGCCGGTCCTGCTGTTCCGCGCGCTGTGCGCCGGCGACCTGGCCCTGTTCGTCGCCGGCATGGCGGTCCGCGCCGGCATCCCGGCGGAGAATGCCCGCCGGCTGGCCTGGGACGACGGCGAGCTGGGCATGGCGGCGCTGATGAAGAAGGCGGCCGTCGCCCCCGGCCTGACCCAGCCGTTCCAGGTCGCGGTCGGCGTCGTCAAGCGGATGGAGTATGAGGGCGGCGACGCAGGCCGCGAGGATTTCCAGGCGGAGGTCATCGGCGAGCTGTTCACCGCCTGCACGCCCACCAACGACTGGATGGTCGACGACCTGCTGCTGCAACTGTTCGACCAGAAGTCCGAGGAGGTGATCGACCGGGCGCTCGATCAGGCGGGGCTGCCCTTCTCGCCGGTGCGCACGGTGCAGTAGCCGGATTATCCCCCTGCCGCCCCTCCTCCACCCGTGACGCCGCGGAGGATGTCCGACATGCTGAGGATCGCCTCCGCCACCTCGACGATCCGCTTGTTCTGGTTCATCGCCGTCTTGCGGATCAGCTTGTAGGCCTCTTCCTCCGACAGGTTGCGGGTGGACATCAGCAGGCCCTTGGCGCGGTCGATCACCTTGCGCTCGTTCAGCGCCGCCTTCGCCGTCTCCAGCTCCAGGCTGACGTCGCGCAGCCGCTGAG
Organism: Azospirillum sp. A26; assembly: GCF_042604635.1. Classification (NCBI taxonomy): domain Bacteria; kingdom Pseudomonadati; phylum Pseudomonadota; class Alphaproteobacteria; order Rhodospirillales; family Azospirillaceae; genus Azospirillum; species Azospirillum sp. A26. The sequence goes on from NZ_CP170473.1 coordinate 1,339,885, forward strand.
ACTGCGCCTGCATGACGTCGAGGACCGAGCGCATCAGCTTCGGCGGCAGCCCGTCGGGGGCATAGAGCCCGGCGCCGTCCTGGCCCTGCCCGTTCGACGACAGCCCGCTCACGCCCGCCCCGGCCAATCCCGACAGCGCAGGGACGGCATCGACCAGCATCATGGCGACCGGCAGCACCGCGTCGGGACCGCCGGCGTCCGCCTGTCCGAGATCGGCGCGGGCCTGGGCCAGCTTGGCCTCGCACAGGCGGCGGAGATCGTCGGTCAGACGGTCTTCCACCGTCTTCAGCAGCTCCATCCGGCGGGTCGAGCGGTCGAACCAGATCTCCGGCGTGATGCCCGACAGCTCGCCATGGCGGGCATCGTCGCTGAGCGCCACCGCCCGCATCCGCTCGACCTCCGCCACCGCCGGGTCGGCCAGGGCGGTGCGGAAGGCCGCGGCATGGGCGGGGTCGGCGAACTCCGCGAAGATGCGGAAGGCGCGGTTCTGGGCGTCGATCAGATGGGCGAGCCGGCCATGCTCCACCCCGTCGAAACGCCCGCGCGAGAAGCCGGCGCTGGCGGTCGCCCGCTCCTGCCCGGCGAATTCCTTGCCCTGCACGACGTTGAACAGGGCGACCAGCGCGCGGGAGATCGCCGGATCGGCGGCGATGTCGGCCGCCTCGAACAGCACGGACAGCAGATGGCCGACGATGTCGGTGAAGGCCTTCACCGAATCCTGCGGCACCAGCGCCAGCGACGACACCTGATCGCGCAGGGCCGGCAGCCCGTCCAGCGCATAGAGCGCGATGGCGGCCCGGCTGTAGAACTGCGCGCCGCAGCTGAGGCGGTCGAGCTGCTCGTCCACCAGATCCAGCCGGTCGCGCAGCACCGACTCCAGCGCTCTGGCGTCGGCCTGCCAGCGGGCGCGGTCCTCGGCGAAGCGTGTGCCGCCGGAGCCGAGGTAGATGGAAGAGGCGCCGCGTTCCTTCTGCAAGGCGTGGATCAGGGCGCTGAGGTCGCGCACCAGGGCGCTGACCGCCAGAAGCTGTTCGACATCGCGGATGCGGCACAGCTTGGCGGTGCGCAGGAAGCGCGCCGCGGCGGCGCTGGTTCCACTCTTCATGGCATCGCGCTCCATACCCATCCAGCCTGTTCCCCCCGACGTCGCCCGGCCCCTGGGCCTGTACAAGCAATGGATATGCCAGGGATATGCCCGCAAAAGAGCCCCTCTCCCCTTGCGGGGATAAGGACTTGCTCCGCTGAACTGGGCTGCCCGGCCTTCACGAATCTGCCCAAGAATCGGCGGGTTCGCCGAAAATTTGGGCGGGTGGATGCCGCAACACTGTGCAGTGCAACATCGGGGGTCCCGGCACTGTTGTTATCGGTATCCCCAGTTCCGGAGGCGCTTCCACGATGACCAAGAATCCCTTCATGAGCGCGTGGCTGTCCTGGGCCAACCGCGCCAGCGGCATGTGGACCACCGCGGCGATGTCGGCCGCCCGGCGCAACCAGTCGGCGGCCCAGACGGCGATGTTCAAGGCCATGATGACGCCGCCGAAGGCCAAGCCATCGAAACCGAAGCCCAACTCGAAGCCCAGGTCGAAGCCGGCACGCTGAACGCCGGGACAGCAAGGCAAAAGGGCGGCGTCGCCGCAGCCATGGCTTGACGGTGCGCGGACGGAGTGGCCAAATCGACGCCCTTCCGTTTCGCGCGCAACCGTTGAGACACGCCCCATGACCTCCGTTCGCATGCCCTCCTCGCGGCCGCCGTCGCGCTGGGCGAACCTGTTCACCGACCGGCCCGTCACCTGCATCGAGGATCTGCGGCAGCTGGCGGAATGGCGCGTGCCGCGGATGTTCTACGATTACGCGGATTCCGGCTCCTACACCGAGTCGACCTACCGCGCCAACGAGTCCGACTTCGGCCGGATCAAGCTGCGCCAGCGCGTGGCGGTGGACATGACCAACCGGACGCTGGCCAGCACGATGGTCGGCCAGCCGGTGGCGATGCCGGTGGCGCTGGCCCCGACCGGCCTGACCGGCATGCAGCATGCCGACGGCGAAATCCTGGCCGCCCGCGCCGCAGCCAAGGCCGGCGTGCCCTTCACCCTGTCGACGATGAGCATCTGCTCCATCGAGGACGTGGCGGAGAACACCGACAAGCCCTTCTGGTTTCAGCTCTACGTCATGCGCGACCGCGCCTTCATCGACAAGCTGATCGACCGGGCCAAGGCGGCGGGCTGCTCGGCGCTGGTGCTGACGCTCGACCTGCAGATCCTCGGCCAGCGCCACAAGGACATCAGGAACGGGCTGTCCACCCCGCCGAAGCTGACAATCGGCAACATCCTGGACATGGCGACCAAGCCGCGCTGGTCGATCAACATGCTGCGGACCCACCGCCGCACCTTCCGCAACATCGTCGGCCACGCCACCGGGGTCAGCAACCTGTCGTCGCTGTCGTCCTGGACGGCGGAGCAGTTCGATCCGACGCTGAACTGGGACGACGTGCGCCGCATCAAGGACCGCTGGGGCGGCAAGCTGATCCTGAAGGGCATCCTCGACCCGGAGGACGCGGTGATGGCGGCGGACAGCGGTGCGGACGCGCTGATCGTCTCCAACCATGGCGGGCGGCAGCTGGACGGCGCCATCTCCTCCATCTCCGCCTTGCCGGCCATCGTCGAGGCGGTCGGCGACCGCATCGAGGTGCTGATGGACGGCGGCATCCGCTCCGGCCAGGACGTGGTCAAGGCGCTGGCGCTGGGCGCCAAGGGCACCTTCATCGGCCGCGCCTTCCTCTATGGGCTGGGGGCCGGCGGCGAGGCCGGCGTGGCCCAATGCCTGGAGATCATCCGCAAGGAAATGGACGTGACCATGGCGATGTGCGGCCTGCGCGACATCCGGCACGTGACCTCCAACATCCTGGCGGGAAAGCCGAACTTCGGGGGCTGACCGGGGGTGGGTGTCTCCGTCCTGGCCGGCGGGATGGAACGGCGTGGAACGGCTTTCGGGTGATGTTCCATCCGCCATCTACCGGTGGCGCGGCAGAGCGGTTGGGTAAGGCGACAGCTTATAAGCCCTCTCCCCCCTGGGGAGAGGGTTGGGTGAGGGGGGCAGCGCGGACGGAACGACCGCGCCAGGGGATTGCCAAGGGGCAGTATGCCCCTTGGCGGCGCGCGGATCGCGCGCCGGCCCCCTCACCCTCCCCACGCCTGCGGCGCGGGTCCCCTCCCTCTCCCCGGGGGAGAGAGGGCAATCCGCAGTGCGCTTGCGCAAGTCGCCGGGACTGTCGTCGTCGAGTTCGGGGACGGTGACGGCGGGCGGGTCTTCCGGGCGCGGTGCCCGCGGCCCCGCCACGCCCCCCACATCCTGACTATGCCGCGAGGCGGTGCGGGCGGTCCCGAGACTGGGGATGAGGCCGAGCCGTTCGGCCAGCCAGCGCACGGTGGCGGGGTCGCCGGAGGTGACCAGCCGCTCGATCTGCTCGGCCACCAGCACCCGCAGCGAGGACAGGCGCAACTCGGCCTCGCGGTTCAGCGCCTGCCGCTCCCACCAAACCCTGTGACGGAAATCCTTGGAGCCGTAATAGGCCCGCCACAGCGTGGTGCGGCTGCACCCCATGGCGCGCGAGACCTGGAGGAAGCTGTTGCCACGGGCCAGCATGCCGGCGGCCATGATCCACTGCTCTTCATGGAACTGCGAACCGGGGACCAGCGAGCCTTCGGCAGGGGTCGGCGGCTCTTCGGCCCAGCGGGGGAAATTATCGCCGGTGAAGCTGCGGGGATCGAGGGGCATGGCAAGGCTCCGCGGTTGGAAAATAGACGCGGCAAGCCTATAAGAAATTTTCCCGATTTATAGGATTATTTTCATTTCTTGCATTGCCCCTCACCGTCGTTCCCCACCGCTCCCGGTCAGGCGAACAGGTCGAGATGCTCGACCAGAATCGAGGTGCCGAGCGCGATCAGAGCCAACCCGCCGAGCACCTCGACGATCTTGCCCATGCGATGGCCGACGGCCCGGCCGATCAGCATGCCGATGGTGGTCATCGCGAAGGTGGCGAAGCCGATGGACAGAGCGATGGTGACGATGTCGGACCCGAGAAAGGCCAGCGAGACGCCGACCGCCGCCGCATCGATGCTGGTGCCGACCGCCGTTGCGACCAGCGTCCACGGGCTTGCGCGCCGGGCCTGCCGCTCCGGATCGTCGGTTTCCGGCTGGAAGCCTTCCCAGACCATCTTGCCGCCGACCACGCCCAGCAGGAGGAAGGCGATCCAATGGTCGACGGCGGCGACATAGCTGGCGGCGGCCAGCCCGAGCGCCCAGCCGACCAGCGGCGTGATGGCCTCGACCACGCCGAACACCAGCCCGCCCTTCAGGGCGACGGCGACGCTGGGGCGCTGCGACGCGCCACGGCCGATGGAGGCGGCAAAGGCGTCGGCCGACATGCTGAGCGAGAGGACGGCGATTGAAAGAGGAGTCACGGGAGCGGATCCTGCCGGACACGTGAGACAGCATGTCCGAAATCCGGCCGGCGCGGACCCTCGGACACACTGGTCTCGCTAGGCGGACGAAAGTCCACTGAACGTGCCATGCACCGCAGCGGGCGCAAGAATGTTGACACGTTCCCGGCGAGGCGCCGGAAGCTACTCCCCAACTGCGGCGACCATATCCAGACAGTCATTCCCCGTCAACCGTCCGGACGCGGTCTCCGTTCGACTTTCAAAGTTCCGAAGTGTCAGGCGAGAAGCGGGTGATTTCTCATCATTACTTTTCAATGAAAAATATTTCATTCTATAGATTCGGCTATAATCCATGACCTGACCTGCAAGCGCCCTCGTTCCGCTCCGGGGTCCCGCCTTGTGCGCAACACTCCCCGCCCTGCCCTGTTGTACCGGGTCAACGTTCAAATTCCGGCGCCTCAGGGCCAGCGGATCAGGGGGAGTGGGTGATGAGCGAACTCCGTGAGGGCAGCGCCACCGTCACCGCGGAGGCCGAGGCCTTCTATACCGAAAGCCTCAAGCTGCTGACCCAGTCGACCATCCCGTTCCTGTTGGGCGGGACCTACGCGATCAGCGCCTATACCGGCATCACGCGGCCGACCAAGGACATCGACATCTTCTGCCGCGGCGGCGATTTCCCGCGCATCCTCTCCCATTTCCAGGACCATGGCTTCGAGACCGAGATCGAGGACGATCGCTGGATCGGCAAGGTCAAGCATGGCGATCTGTTCTTCGACGTCATCTTCAACTCGGCGGTCGCCATCAACCCGGTCAACGACCGCTGGTTCAAGGAAGAGCATCGCGCGGTGATCTGCGGCAGCGACGTGCCGCTGGTGGCGCCGACCGAGATGATCTTCTCAAAATCCTTCGTCCAGATGCGCCACAAGTACGACGGGCCGGACGTGGCCCACATGATCCTGAAGCAGCATGACAAAATCGACTGGAAACGGCTGCTCGCCCATATGGAGCAGTATTGGGAAGTGCTGCTGATCCACCTGCTGAACTTCCGCTTCATCTATCCGACCGAGCGCGACCGCGTGCCCGACTGGCTGGTGGCGGAGCTGCTGGAGCGGATGCAGGAGCGCGCCAAGCTCCCGGTCGCCCAGACCCGCATCTGCCGGGGCCGGCTGTTCTCGCGCGAGGATTACCTGATCGACGTCACCGAATGGGGCTTCGCCGACGTGGTCGGGGAGGAGGGCACCAAGCAGAGCCTGAAGGAGAACGGGAATGGATGAGCGCAGGCTGACCGTCGCCGCCATCGGCGACATCCATGTCGGCGAGACCACGCAATATCCCTATCGCGAGCTGTTCCAGGAGATCGCCGGCAAGGCCGACGTGCTGGCGCTGTGCGGCGACCTGACCAACCACGGCAAGCCGCGCGAGGCGGAGATCCTGGCCGACGCCCTGCGCTCCATCGGCATTCCGGTGGTCGCGGTGTTCGGCAACCACGATTGCGAATGCGGCCATGTGGAGGAGGTCCAGCACATCCTGGCCCAGGCCGGGGTGCGGTTCCTCGACGGGGCGCCGCAGGAGATCGGCGGCGTGGGCTTCGCCGGGGTGAAGGGCTTCGGCGGCGGCTTCGGCAACCGCATGCTCGACAGCTTCGGCGAGCCGGCGATCAAGCAGTTCGTCCATGAGGCGGTGAACGAGGCGATGCGGCTGGAGAGCGCCTTGCGGCAGCTCGACACCGAGCGGGTGTTCGTCGTGCTGCACTACGCCCCCATCGCCGCGACGGTGGAGGGGGAGCCGACGGAGATCTTCCCTTTCCTGGGCTCGTCACGGTTGGCCGAGACCATCGACCGCTTCGACAACGTGCGGGCGGTGGCGCACGGGCATGCGCATCACGGCAGCTACAGCGGAAAGACGCTGCGGGGGACGCCGGTCTACAATGTGGCGCAGACGATCCCCAAGGAGACCGGGCGGCCCTATGCGCTGATCGAGGTTTGAAGGCTCTCTCCCGGAGAGATCTCCTTCTCCCCCCTGGGGAGAAGGTTGGGATGAGGGGGTTCGGCGCAGCCGAAGAGATCCTCGAAGCGGTTCCCCCTCACCCTAACCCTCTCCCCGGGGGGGAGAGGGGATAAGAGGTGGAATAAGGGTCGAATAAGGGTCAGAACACCCAGAGCTGTTCCGGCGGCAGGTGCAGCCAGTGGGTGCCGGCGGACAGCGGGCGGCCGAAGGCGCGGAGCGTCTGGTCGCCGCAGCGGAAGACATGCTCCCAGTGGCTGCCGAGATAGAGCGAGGTCTCCAGCTCGGCCGGAATGCAGTTCTCTCCTTCGCCGTCCACCACCTCGACCTGTTCCAGGCGGATGACGCCGGTGGCCTCCTCCGACACGCCCTTGCCGGCGCGGTCCTTGCCCCACAGCGGGTGGCCGGACAGCTCGATGCGGACATAGCCGCCGCGCTTGTCCTGCACCCGGCTTTTGATCTGGTTGTTGACGCCCATGAACTCGGACGCGAACAGGCTGACCGGCTCGGTGTAGAGCTGTTCCGGCGTGCCGGCCTGGACGATGCGGCCGCCGTCGAGCAGGACGATGCGGTCGGCGATCGCCATCGCCTCGACCTGATCGTGGGTGACGAAGACGGCGGTCAGGTTCATCCGCTTGATCAGCGAGCGGATCCAGATGCGGGCCTCCTCGCGCAGCTTGGCGTCGAGGTTCGACAGCGGCTCGTCGAGCAGGATGACCGGCGGGTTGTAGACCAGCGCGCGGGCGAGCGCCACGCGCTGCTGCTGGCCGCCCGACATCTGGTGCGGATAGCGGTCGCCGAGATGGCCAAGCCCGACGCCGTCCAGCACCGCGGCGACGCGCTGCTGGAGTTCGGCCTTGGCCACGTTGCGCAGGCGCAGGCCGTAGGCGACGTTCTCGAACACCGTCTTGTGCGGCCACAGCGCGTAGGACTGGAAGACCAGCCCGAGGCCGCGCTTCTCCGACGGCACGTTGAGGCCGGCGGCGGCGTCGAACACCGGCTGGTCGCCGATGGAGATGACGCCCTTCTTCGGCTCCTCCAGCCCGGCGATGGAGCGCAGCAGCGTGGTCTTGCCGCTGCCCGACCGGCCGAGCAGGGCGACGATCTCACCCTGGGCGAAGGTGGCGGTGATGCCCTTCAGGATCTCGGTGCTGCCGTAGGACAAATGCAGGTCGTCGATGATGAGCTTAGCCATGGGAGCGTTTCCCGAAGAGCGACATCAGCAGCAGGCCGCCGCCGATCATCGCGATGTTGACGGTGGAGAGCGCGGTCACGAGGTCGACGGCACCGGTGCCCCACAGCGAGACCAGCAGCGAGCCGATCACTTCGGTGCCGGGGGCAAGCAGATAGACGCCGGTCGAGTATTCGCGCATGAAGGTGACGAAGATCAGCAGCCAGCTGGAGAACAGCCCGACCTTGACCAACGGGATCGTCAGGTCGCGCGACACCCGGCCGGGGCTGGCGCCGACGATGCGGCCGGCCTCCTCCAGCTCGGGGCCGATCTGGAGCAGCGCACCGCTGACCAGACGCATGCCGTAGGCGAGCCAGACCAGCGTGTAGGCGACCCAGATGGCGATCATGGTCTGGCGCAGCGGCGACAGGAAGGGCGTGAACAGGAAGACCCAGAAGATCGCCAGACCGGCGACGAGGCCCGGCATGGCGCGCGGCAGCAGGACGAGATAGTCCATCAGCTTCGTCCATCCCGACTGCCAGCGGTGGGCGGCGAGGTTCAGCATGGTGTAGACGCCGACCGACAGCGCTCCGCCGACGGAGGCGATCAGCAGCGTGTTGACGATGCCGCGGGTCAGGTTGGGGAACTCCATCAGCTCGCGGAAATGCGCCAGCGTCAGCACGTCCAGCAGGTTGACGCCCTCGCCCCAGCTCGACACGAAGGCGCGCAGCACCAGACCGCTGATCGGGATCACCACGGTGAACAGCAGCCACGCGGTGATCATCGCCGCCGCCGGCCAGCGCCAGACGCCGATGGACACCGGCTTCTGCGCCGCGGCCTTGCCCTTCACCGAGACGTAGCGGTTGGCGGCGCGCAGCAGGAAGCGCTGGAGCGCCACCAGCGGCAGGGCGATGCAGATGATCGCCACCACGACCACCGCCATCAGCTGGTATGAGGGCGTGCCCAGCTTGTTGGTCAGCTTGTAGAGGTAGGTCGCCAGCACGAGGATGCCCTCGGGGTCGCCCAGCACCAGCGGCAGACCGAACAGCTCGAATCCCAGGAAGAAGACCAGCACCGCGGCGTAGAGGATGTTCGGCATCACCATCGGCAGGCTGACGGTCAGCGCCGTGCGCAGCGGGCCGGCGCCGGTCATCCGGGCGGCTTCCTCGACGTCGGAGCCGAGGCTGCGGAGCGCCGACGAGGTGTAGAGGAAGACGTGCGGGACGTGGGTCAGGCCGGCGATGACAATCAGCGTCGTCTTGGAATAGAGGTACCAGGGGACGAAGCCGAAGACGCCCTTGAACCACAGCGTGACGAAGCCCGCCGGGCCGAGGCTGACCACGAAGCCGAAGGCCAGCACCACCGACGACACGAACATCGGCACGAGGATCACCGGCTCGATCCAGCGGCGGCCCGGCAGGTCGGTGCGGGCCATCAGGAAGGCGAGCATGGCGCCGACCGGCACCGCGATGGCGGTCATGCCGAAAGCGATGACGCACGAGTTGTAGAGGGCGTCGAAGAAATCCTCGTCGTCCAGGACGAACTCGTAGGCGCTGAACGTGAAGGCGGTCTTGGGCTGGAAGAACGGCCCGTCGAGGAAGCTCTGGTAGACGACCAGGCCGATCGGGGCCAGCACGGCAATCGCCATGGCGACGATCACCGCGATGCGCGTCGCGCGGTTCATGGGGGGATTCCTTCCGAAATCCCCCTCTCCCCCGCTCTCGCACAAACTTCGTTTGCGCTGACGCGACAGGCGGACCCTTGGTCCGCCGAAAGCGGGGAGAGGGTCGGGGTGAGGGGGAAGCGTGGGGTGGATTTTGGGGAACGCGGGGCGTCTTCTGGCGAACTAAGCCACGCCATGCGCCCCCCTCACCCTAACCCTCTCCCCAGGGGGGAGAGGGGACTTTGGCGGGGTCGAGAGGAGGTGTTTAGATCACTTCCCCTGGAGGGCCTTCTGCCAATCCTTCAGGAACTTCAGGCGCTTCACTTGGTCGAGGTAGGTCAGCAGCTCCGGGCCGACATGGATCGGGCGCAGCGTGCTTTCCGGGATGCCGGCGGTCGGGTTGGCGCTCGCCAGATCGGTGCGGATCGAGCCCATGTAGCGGGCCTGCATCGCCTGCTGGCCCTGCTTCGACAGCAGATAGTCGAGGAACAGCTTGGCGGCGTTCGGGTGCTTGGCGCCCTTCGGGATGAAGGCGATGCGCGACATCACGATGGTGTAGTCGGACGGCAGCACGATGCCCAGCGACTCCGGGTCCTTGTGCTGGCGCTCGTAGACATAGGAACCGATCATGTTGTAGCCGATGGTGTGCTCGCCCGACGTCAGGCGCTCGATCATCGCGCCCGAGGAGGTGTAGAGCTTCACCCCGGTCTGGCCCATCGCCTTTACCAGATCCCAGGTGTTCTTGTTCGCCTGGACGTCCTGGGTGATGTAGAGGAAGCCGACGCCGCTGCGCTCCGGATCGTAGGAGGTGACCTTGCCCTTGTAGGCGTCCGGCTTCTCGGCAAGCAGCTTGGCGAGGTCGGCGTGGGTCTTCGGCACGTCGGCGGCGGGCACCACGCGCTTGTTGTAGGCGAAGACGATGGGCTCGGCGGTGGTGCCGAAGGCCTCGTTCTTATAGTTGGCCCAGTCGGGGATGCTCTTCGATTCGGGCGAGGTGTAGGACTGGGCGTAGCCGTCGTTGACCAGCTTCATCTGCAGGTCCATCGCCGACGACCACATCAGGTCGGTGGTGCCGGTGTTGGCCGCCGCCTCGCTGATGAAACGGTTGTACATCTCGGTCGAGTTCTGGTCGGCGTATTCCAGCTTGACCTTGGGATAGAGCGCCTCGAACCCCTTCAGCAGTTCCGACACGGCGGCCGCGTCGGTGGCGGAATAGATGCTGAGCGCGCCTTCCTGGTTCGCCGCCTCGATGATCTTGGCATAGGCGGGATCGTAGCCGGCGGGGACCGACTGCGCCTGGGCGGTGCCGGCGGTGAAGGCGGGCACGGCGACGGACACTGTGACGGTCAGGGCGGTCGCGACCAGAAGGGCCAGTTTGGTGCGCATCTCTTCCTCTCCTGCGGTTGGTTTCCACGGCGTCGTTGCGGGCCGGGTTGGTTGGGCTTACAAGCGGATTTGCCGTGACTATAGGCAATCAACCTGTCGCCAATCTGTCGCGGATGAAAATTGTTGGTGGAACGGAACAGGTGCGGTCGGATGATGGCCCATTCGGACGATAGGCGGCTCCCTTGCGCATCCTGATCGTGGAGGACGACGCCGCCCTGGCGCGCGGGGTGACCGGGGCGTTGAAGCTGGCCGGCTATGCCGTCGACCATGTCGCGTCGGGCGAGGAGGCGGTGCGGCTGGAGCGGGCGGAGCCCTATGGGCTGGTGGTGCTGGACTTAGGCCTGCCCGACCTGTCGGGGTTCGAGGTGCTGACCCGCATCCGCCGCCGCGGCTCCACCGTGCCGGTGATGATCCTGACCGCGCGGGAGGCGGTGGCCGACCGGGTGAAGGGGCTGGACCTGGGCGCCGACGATTACCTGCTGAAGCCCTTCGACCCGGCGGAGTTCGAGGCGCGGGTGCGCGCCCTGGTGCGCCGCGGCCAGGGCACGCCGGTGCCGGAGCTGGCCTGCGGCGCCCTGCGCTACGACCGCTCCACCGCGACGGTGACGCTGAACGGCCGGGTGCTGGATTTGCGCAAGCGCGAACTGGCGGTGCTGGAGGGGCTGATCACCAGGGCCGGCAAGGTGGTGCCGAAGGACCGGCTGGCCGGCGAGGTGTTCGGCTTCGACGAGCCGGTGGCGCCGAACGCCATCGAGCTGTATGTCGCCCGGCTGCGCAAGAAGCTGGAGCCGGACGGGCCGCAGATCCGCACCATCCGCGGGCTGGGCTATCTGATGGAAAATGCCTGATGGCGGGAACCCGGCCGGAGCGGGTGCCGCCACGCGTGCCATCTCTGCGCCGTCGGCTGCTGACCCGGCTGCTGGTGCCGCTGGGCGCGCTGGCAGTCGGGCTGGGCGTCGGCGGGTCGGCGCTGATCCACGGTTTCGTGCAGTCCACCCATGACCGGCTGCTCGCCGGCTCGACGCTCGCCATCGCCGAGAGGCTGGCGGTGGGCGACGACGACGGCGAGGTGACGGTCGATCTGCCGGCCGTCGCCTTCGGCATGCTGGAGAGCCAGGCCCGAGACAACATCTATTACAACGTCGCCCATGAGGGCGGGGTGATCACCGGCTATCTCGACCTGCCGCTGCCGGACATCCAGGCGATGCCGACCAACGTCACGGTGTTCCGCGACGCCTCCTATCACGGCCATCCGGTGCGGGTGGCGGCGCAGGTCCGCCGGCTCTACGGCGTGCCGCAGCCGGTTCTGGTCCAGGTGGCGGAGACGACCGCGGGACGGCGCGCGCTGGAGGTCGATCTGCTGCTGTGGCTGACCCTGCTGGAGGTGGCGCTGGTCGGCGGCAGCGGGATGCTGGTGTGGGGGGCGGTCGGCCGCGGGCTGGCGCCGCTGAAGCGGCTGCGCCGGGTGATCGACGCCCGCTCGGCGCGCGGCGTGACCGGGGGCGGGCTGGCGCTGGTGCCGCTGCCGCTGGCGGTGGTGCCGGCGGAGGTGCTGCCGCTGGTGGTCGCCATCAACGGGCTGCTGGCCCGGCTGGACCAGTCCATCGGCACGATGCGGCGCTTCACCGCCGACGCCTCGCACCAGCTGCGGACGCCGCTGGCGGTGCTGCGCACCCATCTGGCCCTGCTGCGCCGCTACGGCACCGACAGCGCCGAGGGGCGCGCGGCGCTGGACGATGTCGAGGGAGCGGTGAAGCGGCTGGAGCGGCTGCTGGTCCAGCTGCTGGCGCTGGCCCGCGCCGACGAGGACGCGCCGGTAGTGCCTGCGGCCCCCGAGGTCACCGACCTGATGCAGGTGGCGATGGAGGTCGCCGCCGAGCAGGTGCCGGCGGCGCTGGCCCAGGATGTCGAGGTGCGCTTCGAGGGGCCGGAGGACGGCGCCGCCCTGCGGATCGCCGGGAACGCCGTGCTGGTGGGGGAGCTGCTGGGCAATCTGCTGGACAACGCCATCCGCTACAACCGGCCGGGCGGCACGGTGACGGTGCGGGTCGCGGAGGGGCCGGTGATGGAAGTCGAGGACGACGGCCCCGGCATCCCGGAGGCGGAGCGTGGACGGGTGTTCGAGCGCTTCTACCGCCTGGACCGTCCGGGCGAGCCGCCGCGCACCGGCAGCGGGCTGGGGCTGGCCATCGTCCGCGCCCTGGCCGACCGGCTGGGGGCGTCGGTGCGGCTGGATGCCGGGCAGGATGGCAAGGGGCTGAAGGTGACGGTGACCCTGCGGGCGGCGGAAAACGCCGCCGGCTCGGAGGCTTTGACGGCGGACGGCGACCGGGGTTGACGCGACGGCCTGATCGGCCCGACACACGGCGGACCCATCCGCACCTTGTTCGCCGTCATCCCCGCGAAGGCGGGGATCCAGGCATTTCCATAAGCCGATCAACGGGTAAGTTGGATCCCCGCCTTCGCGGGGATGACAGCTGAAAAAAGCGGTTCCGAGCGTATGGGAGGAGAGGCGGACGAAGCCCGTCCCCGCCCCGGCCGCTGCCATGACAATTTTGTTAACCTGAGCTGCGCGGATATTGCGCCGGCTTCCATTGCCAGTTCGCAGCTGCGGGACTATCTGACCGCTCCGCACAGCCTGTGCTGGTAACGTGTTGGAAGTAAATACAGTCCGGATCACGGACGAATATTTTTTCCTCATCCCGGCTTGGCTCACGGAAGAAAGAAATGGCTCCCGGCGTCTATTGCCCAGGAGACCGCACAATAAGGGTCTGGCCGTCCATCGAACCGGGCGGCCGAAAGAGGTTAGGGAAAGGGTCTGTCGCTATGCTTTGCAACATCGTCACCGTCGCCTCGTTGGGCGTTCTTTTGCTGTCGGGTATCGGCTTCAGCGTCACCAAGGCGCCGAAGCAGGACCGCCAGCACGAAACCGACATGCCTCGCCGCATGGCGGACGAGAACATCATGGGGTGATGTGGGGTCTTTACTGTGACGGCCGGGCTTTCCGGCAGTCACGAAGGTGACAGGTGGTCCCCTCTCCCACGCGGGGAGAGGGGACTTCTTTGACAATCAAACGTCCAAAATCTTATCCAGCGTGATGGGCAGGTCGCAGAGGCGATTGCCGGTCGCGTGATAGATCGCGTTGGCGATGGCGGCGGGGACGCCGACGATGCCGATCTCGCCGACACCCTTGGCGCCCAGCGGGTTGACGATGTCGTCATGCTCCTCGACGAAGATGACGTCGATGTCGTGAATGTCGGCGTTCACCGGGATGTGATACTCGCCGAAATCGTGGTTCATGAAGCGGCCCAGCCGCTGGTCGGTCATCGATTCCTCCTCCAGCGCCATGCCGATGCCCCACACCACCGCGCCCAGGATCTGGCTGCGCGCTGTCTTGGGATTGATGATGCGGCCGGCGGCCACCGCGCTGACCACGCGGGTCACCTGCACGGTGCCGAGATCCTCGTCCACCCGCACCTCGGCGAAGATGGCGGAGTGGGTGCCGAGCGCATGCTGCATCTGCGACTTGTAATAGGGGATCGAGCGCGCCTCGTCCTCCAGCACCAGCAGGTCGTTGGCCCGCATCACCTCGGTGATCGACAGGCGCCAGGACGGGTCGGCCTTGGCGACCAGGAAACCGTCGGCGAAGATCAGGTCGTCGGCCTTCAACCCCTTCAGGGGACCGTCGTTCAGTCCGGCCGCCAGACCGGCCAGCTTGTCGCGCAGCCGGTCGCAGACCGCCTTCACGGCCGAGCCGACCGACGACACCGTCCACGACCCGCCCTGCAACGGCGCCATCGGCAGGTTGGTGTCGCCGAGCTGGAAGGACACCTTCTCAATCGGCAGCCCCAGGATGTCGGCGGCGATCTGCGTCATCGCCGTGTAGGTGCCGGGACCGATGTCGGCGGTGGCGCTGCCCACCGTCAGCGCGCCATCGATGCCGAGCCTGGCCGACGCCACCGCCTGACCCTGCATGGCATCCCACACGCCGGTCGCCATGCCCCAGCCGACCAGCTGCCGGCCCTCGCGCATCGAGCGCGGGGCATGGCTGCGCTTGTGCCAGCCGAAACGCTCGGCGCCCTGCTGGAAGCAGGCGCGCAGTTCCTTGCTGGAGAAGGGCTTGCCGGTGTTGGGATCGACCTCGGTGTAATTCTTCAGCCGCAGCTCCAGCGGGTCCATGCCGAGCTTGGCCGCCAGCTCGTCCATGGCGATCTCCAGCGCCGGCACGCCGATGGCCGCACCGGGAGCGCGCTGGTCGAGCGGGGTGTGGGTGTCCATCCGCGCCAGCTTGTAGTCCAGCCGGACATTGTCGCACTTGTACTGCTGGCCCGACCAGTTGACGACGACCTCGACGTAATTCTCGGTCTGCGAGGTCTCCTGCACCGCCTCGTGGATGACGGCGGTGAGGGTGCCGTCCCTCTTCGCCCCCAGCGCCACGCGCTGGAGCGTTTCCGGGCGGTGGCCGAAGCTGAACATCTGCGGACGCGTCAGCTCGACCCGGACCGAGCGCTTCAGCGCGGTCGCCGCCAGAACCGCCATGAACAGCTGGTGCTGCGGACGCAGGCCCGAGCCGAAGGCGCCGCCGACGAAGGGGGAGATCACCCGCACCGCGTCGGTTGCGAGGTTGAAGACGTTGCAGACATAGGTCTGGGTGTTGATCGGCCCCTGCGTCTTGTCATGGACGGTCAGACAGCCGTCATTGTGGTAGATGACGGTGGAGGCGTGCATCTCCATCGGGTTGTGATGCTCGACCGCCTGGGAGAAGTTCAGGTCGACGCTGACCTCCGCCTCGGCCAGCGCCCTGTCGGCGTCGCCGCGCGGCTTGGGCGGGGGCTGGAAGCCGCCCTTGTCCTTGCCGGGGGTGAAGGCGTTGGCCTTGGCCGCACGCAGGTCGGTCTGGTGGTCGTCCGCCTCGTAGGTCACATGGATCAGGCGGGCGGCGTAGCGCGCCAGCTCGAAGCTCTCCGCCACCACCAGGGCGATGGGCTGGAGCGCATGGTGGATCGTCGCGTCGTAGAGCGGGCGGAAGGGCGAGCCCTTCGGCGCGTCGTCGTCCTTCCACTTGCGGTCGAACCAGGGCAGGCTCGGCCGGTTCTCGTGGGTGAAAACCTGAAGGACGCCGGGAAGCGCCAGCGCCTTCGCCGTGTCGATGGAAAGGATGCGGCCGCGGGCGATGGCGCTGGAGACGATGTAGCCGTGGGCAAGGCCGGGCGTGTTGAACTCCGCCGCGTATTTGGCGCCGCCGGTCACCTTCAGCCGGCCGTCGACGCGGCTGACGGGCTTGCCGATCTGCGAACCCGGGCGGTCAAGCGGATCGGGGATGGTCGGTTTGGCGATCATGAGTGCTCCACTCCGGCGGCTTCGGCCAGCGCCCGGACGATGGCGCGCTCGGCAAGTCCGATCTTGAAGGCGTTGTGGGACTGGCCCCTGGCGTCGCGCAGCAGGACGCGCGCGGCCTCGCGGAAATTCTCCAGCGAGGCGGGCTTGCCGGCCAGCTCGGCTTCCGCCGCCGGGTCGCGCCACGGCTTGTGGGCGACGCCGCCGAGCGCGAGACGGGCGCTGCGGATCGTCTGGCCCTCCATCTTCAGGGCTGCGGCGACCGACACCAGGGCGAAGGCGTAGGAGGCGCGGTCGCGGACCTTCAGGTAGGTCGAGTGCGGGGCGAAGCCTTCCGCCGGCAGGTCGATGGCGGTGATCAGCTCGTCGGCGGCGAGGCTGCTGTCGATGTGCGGGGTGTCGCCGGGCAGGCGGTGGAAGTCGGCGAAGGGGATGGTGCGCTCGCCCGCGGGGCCGCTGACGCGGACGACGGCGTCCAGCGCCGCCAGCGCCACGCACATGTCGGACGGGTGGACGGCGATGCAGCTGTCGCTGGCGCCCAGGATGGCGTGGATGCGGTTGACCCCGGTCAGCGCGCCGCAGCCGGTCCCCGGCTCCCGTTTGTTGCAGGGGGTGCCGGTATCGTAGAAGTAGTAGCAGCGCGTGCGTTGCAGCAGGTTGCCGCCGTTGGTCGCCATGTTGCGCAGCTGGGCCGAGGCGCCGGCCAGGATCGCCTTCGACAGCATCGGATAGCGCGCCTGCACCCGCGCGTCATAGGCGGTGTCGGCATTGCGGGCGAGCGCGCCGAGACGCAGGCCGCCGCCTTCGGTGTCCTCGATCTGGTCGAGGCCGAGGCGGGAGATGTCGACCAGACGCTCCGGCCGCATCACGTCGGCCTTCATCAGGTCGAGCAGGTTGGTGCCACCGGCGACGAACTTCACCGCCGCCTCGGTCGTCGTGCCGGGCTGGCCGGCGACGCCGTGCAAGGCCGCATCGACGCTGTCGGGACGCTCGTAGGAGAAGGCCCTCATGGCGTGCCTCCGTCCTTGGTTGCCGGCCGCGCATCCATCACCTGCCGGATGGCGGCGACGATGTTGGGATAGGCGCCGCAGCGGCAGAGGTTGCCGCTCATCAGTTCGCGGATGTCGTCGTCGGTCTTGGCGTGTCCTTCCTCCAGCAGGCCGACCGCCGAACAGATCTGGCCGGGCGTGCAATAGCCGCACTGGAAGGCGTCCTGCTCGACGAAGGCCTCCTGCAACGGGTGGAGCGCGTCGCCGCTGGCAAGGCCTTCGATGGTGGTCACCGTCCGCCCCTCCGCCATCACCGCCAGGGTCAGGCAGGAGTTGATGCGGCGGCCGTCCACCAGCACGGTGCAGGCGCCGCACTGGCCATGGTCGCAGCCCTTCTTGGTGCCGGTCATGTCGAGATGCAGGCGCAGGGCGTCGAGCAGGCTGGTCCAGGGGGCGACGCGCAGGGTCTTGCGGCTGCCGTTGATGGTCAGGCTGACCTCCATGGCGTCCGGCGGGGGCGCCGGCTGTTTGTGGGCGTGGCCCTGGGAGGCTGGACCTGTTGGCTGGGACATAACCGCTCCGACTGCTGGCAGGTGGTTCCGCGAAAGGGATCCCGGAGGTAACAGCACCCCGTCCGCCGCGTTCCGCCGGGAAGTTCCGCCGAGAAGTTCCACCGAAAACTTCACCGGCAGGGGCGCTGTCAAAAAGCGACGGCCACCCCAACTGGTAGGGAGGAACGCATTCGAATCGCGGAGTCCCCTGCCATGAAACTTTCCGGATCCTGCCGCTGCGGCGCCGTTCGTTTTACGCTGAACTCGCCGACGCCGGTCCCCTACATGCGCTGCTACTGCACCATCTGCCGCAAGAGTGCCGGCGGCGGGGGATACGCCATCAATCTCGGCGGCGATGCCGACACGCTGGAGGTCGAGGGGCGCGAGGCAGTGGCGACATGGCGGGCGCCCATCGAGGACCCCGACCATCCGGGCCAGACCCACCCGGGTCCGTCGCACCGGCATTTCTGCAAGCACTGCGGCACGGCGCTGTGGGCGGAGGATCCGGCCTGGCCGGAGCTGGTCCATCCCTTCGCCTCGGCCATCGACACACCGCTGCCGACCCCACCGGAGCGGGTCCACATCATGCTGGACTTCAAGGCGCCGTGGGTGGAGGTGCCGAACGGCCCCAACGACGTGCAGTTCGCCCGCTATCCGGAGGACTCGCTGGAGGACTGGCACCGGCGGCACGGGCTGCTCGACCGGTAGACACCGCGCGATGGCGCGGTTGCTGGGGTGGCTGGCGCTGCTGGTCCTGCTGGCGCTGGGCGGGGCGGCGGCCGGGGTGTGGGCCGGGCTGATCGCGGTGCCGTCCCGCTACGACCCGTGGGCACGGCTCGATCTGCGGGCGGAGCCGGACTGGCTGACCGGCTTCAAGCTGGCGCGGCTGACCGGCGAGCCGGAGCAGTGCCGGGCGGCGCTGGGCGAAACGGGCCTGCGCTTCACCGCCCTGCCCGACCGCCCGTCGGACCAGAGTTGTGCGCTCAGCGGCGTGGTGCGGGTGTCGCGGTCGGACCTCTCCGCGCCGGGGCTGGCCTTCAGCAGCGGCTTCATCGCCACCTGCGGGCTGGCCGCCGCCTGGACCCTGTTCGAGGCGAACGTCCTCCAGCCGGCGGCGCAGCGGCATTTCGGGCAGAGGGTGGCGCGGGTCGAGCATCTCGGCACCTATGCCTGCCGCAACGTCTATGGCCGGGCGGAGGGGCGGCGCAGCGAGCATGCGACCGCCAATGCCATCGACCTCGCCGCCTTCGTGCTGGCCGACGGGACGCGGATCGGCGTGCTGACCGACTGGGAGCAGAAGGCGGACGGGCGCAAGGCGGCCTTCCTGCGCGACCTGCGCGACGGCGCCTGCCGCTTCTTCGACGTGGTGCTGGGGCCCGACTACAACGAGGCGCACCGCAACCATTTCCACCTCGACATGGGCGCCTTCCGCACCTGCCGTTAACGTCCATCCGGTTCGGACTATATCCGCCGGGTGCGTCACCGATTCTACGAAAGAAAGGGTTATCTCTCGCCGGCTTTGGCCTCACCATCCTTATAAGAATCGGCAGAATAAAAGCGGGAGGAGGCCGATGTTGACTTTGCTCTATCGAAGCGATGCGGTGCCTTTGCTGCCTTTTTCGGCATTGGCGGACATTTGTGTGCGAAGCTCCGCAAAGAATCGTCGTCTGGGCCTGACCGGTTTCCTTGTGGAGCATGAGGGAACCTTTCTTCAAGTCTTGGAAGGCGAGCCGGACGCCGTGAACGGTTTGTTCGACCGCATTTCGCATGACGAGCGGCACTGCAACATGGCGGTGCTGGGCCGGTGGGAGCGGCCGGGACGGGCCTTCGGCTTCTGGGCGATGAATTTCGGCCCGCTGGACGACCCGGCCTTCTGGCAGGGCGAGTTCGCCGAGCTGCGCGACGGCGCGGCCTTCCGGCACAGGAGCGGCGATGCCGAAACCGCGCTGGCCGTGCTGTGCCGGGCCTATGTCTTCGCCGGCACGGTGGCGGGCACCGACCCGGTGATCCGTGGCTTCGTCATGGGCTATCCGCAGGCGACGAGGCAACTGGTGAAGATGTGAAAGATCAAGCCCCTGATCGGGCTGGATGGTTTGAATTGATCCCTTGACGGGACGGCGGCTGCTCGTGCCATCGTCGCCCTCGCCTGGCCCCCATGGCCAGCCGCCGAGGAGAACCCCGTCGATGAGCGCCCTGCGGCGTCTGTCCGCCCCTGCCCTGGTCCTGGCCCTTCTGACGGCTCTGGTCGCCGCGAAGCCATGGCTGCACCGCCATCTGGAGCCGCTCGTCGGCCCGGATCTCAGCAGCGGGTTCGACATCGCCGTCGCGTCGGCCTCCTGGCTGGTCGCCGCCTGGGGTGGGGCGCGGCTGATCGATCTGCTGGCGGCCGGCAACGGCGGGATCGGCCCCGACGGCGCGCCGCGGCCGCCGCGCATCCCGCGGCTGCTCGCCGATTTGATGCGCTTCTTCGTCTATGGCGTCGCCGTGGTGGCGATCCTGGCCTTCGTGTTCGAGCAGCCGGTGACCGGCCTGCTGGCGACCTCCGGCGTCGCCATCGCCGTGCTGGGCTTCGCGCTGCGCAACATGATCGCCGACATCTTCGCCGGCATCGCGCTGAACATCGAACACCCCTACCGCATCGGCGACTGGCTAGAGCTGTCGCCCGGCGTGTCGGGGCGGGTCGACGAGATCAACTGGCGCGCCACCCGGCTGATCGCCGGCGACGGCACCGCCATCGTCGTGCCGAACGGCATCGTCGCCGGCAGCCGCTTCGTCAATTACAGCCGCCCCAGCCCGGCCTTCCGCACCACCGTCCCCATCCTGCTGGACCAGGAGGTGCCGGTGGAGCGCGCCAAGCGCATCCTGCTGTCGGCCATGCTGTGTGCCGACGGCGTGCTGACTACCCCGCGACCCGACGTGGTGGTGGAGGCGGTGACGCCCAACGGCATCTCCTATCTGGCGCGCTACTGGCTGGACGATTTCGGGCGGGTGGCGCTGGTGCGCGATTCCGTGCTGGCCGCGGTGGTGGGCAACCTCGCCCGAGCCGGGATCGAGCCGGCCCGGCCCAAGCAAGAGATCCGCCGGCGCCAGCCTGCCTTGCCCGACACCGACACCCTGCGCCGCGGCCTGCTGCGCCAGACCGAGCTGTTCGACGCCTTCGACGACGACGAGGTCGACGCGCTGGCCCTGGCGATGCGGCAGATCCATGTGCCGGCCGGGGCGCCCGCCGTCCGCCAGGGCGATGCCGGAGAATCGCTGTTCGTCATCGCCGAAGGCGTGTTCGACGTGCAGGTCGCCGCCCCTGCCCCCCCTGTCCCCGTTTTCGCCGCCGACACGTTGGACGGGCAGCGGCCGGGGATGCTGCATCTGACGCGGCTGCGGCCGGGCGACCTGTTCGGCGAGATGTCGCTGCTGACCGGCCAGCCGCGCAGCGCCTCGGTGGTCGCCTGCACCGATTCCGTGGTGTTCGAGCTGGCGCGGAACCACCTGGACCCGGTGCTGCGCCGCCGGCCGGAACTGGCCGAACGGCTGGCCGAGCTGATGGCCGAGCGCCAGAGCCGCAACGCCGCCGAAACCAACCGCCAGCAGGGCGCCGCACCGCCGCCGCCGGTGGAATCGCAGGCCCTGCTGACCCGGCTGCGCGGCTTCTTCGGGCTGTAGACCGCCCGCCGCAAGGGAACCTAGAGCCCTGCCAGCCGTTGTTCCACGCGGGTAGCGGTGGTGCAGTTCGGCCCTTTTTCACGGGTCTGGCGCCCCTTCGTCCTGAACCAACGAGGAGGCTCGACAGCCGATGTGCGGAGTGAGTGGCGAGATTCGTTTCAAATCCGGCGAGGCGGCGAGCACGGCCGCCGTCCAGGCCATGTGCGACAATCTTGCGCCGCGCGGGCCGGACGGCCATGGCCTGTTCGCCCATGGGCGCGTCGCCTTCGGCCATCGCCGTCTGAAGATCATCGACCTCAGCGAGGCATCGCAGCAGCCGATGGTCGATTCCGCTCTCGGCCTCGCCATCGTCTTCAACGGCTGCATCTACAACCACCGGGAGCTGCGCGAGGAGCTGGCCAGTCTCGGCTACAGCTTCTTCTCCGACGGCGACACCGAGGTGCTGATCAAGGCCTATCACGCCTGGGGGCCGGATTTCGTCAAGCGCATGAACGGCATGTTCGCCTTCGCCATCCACGAGCGCGACAGCGGCCGGGTGGTGCTGGGCCGCGACCGGCTGGGCATCAAGCCGCTGTATCTGGCGGACATTCCGGGGGGCTTGCGCTTCGCCTCCTCCCTGCCGGCGCTGGTGGCGTCCGGGGGCATCGACACCGACGTCGATCCGGTGGCGCTGCACCATTACATGAGCTTCCACGCCGTCGTCCCGGCGCCCTACACCATCCTGAAGGGCGTGCGGAAGCTGCCGCCCGCGACAGTGCTGGTGGTGGAGCCGGACGGCACGCGGCGTGAGCACACATACTGGTCGCTGACCTTCGGTCCGCAGGCCGGCGACGAGGGCCGCGACTTCGCCGAGTGGCGCGAGCTGGTGCTGGAGACGCTGACCCGCGCGGTGCGCCGCCGGCTGGTCGCCGACGTGCCGGTCGGCGTGCTGCTGTCGGGCGGGCTCGACAGCTCGCTGATCACCGCCCTGCTGGCCGAGAACGGGCAGAGCGGGCTGAAGACCTTCTCCATCGGTTTCGAGACGGTGGGCGACGAGCGCGGCGACGAGTTCCAGTATTCCGACATCGTCGCCAAGCATTTCGGCACCGACCACCACCGCCTGTTCGTCGACAGCGCCCGCGCTCTGCCGGAACTGACCGACTGCGTCCGCGCGATGTCGGAGCCGATGGTCAGCCACGACAACATTGGCTTCTTCCTGCTGTCGCAGGAGGTGGCGAAGCAGGTGAAGGTGGTGCAGTCGGGCCAGGGCGCCGACGAGGTGTTCGGCGGCTATCACTGGTATCCGCCGCTGCTGGAAAGCCGTGATGCCGTCGGCGATTACGCCCGCGTCTTCTTCGACCGCGACCATGCGGAGATGGCCGAGGCGCTCGACCCGCGGTTCATCGGCGAGGATCATTCCCGCCGCTGGCTGGAGCAGCGCTTCGCCATGCCGGGCGCCGAGCGGCCGGTGGACAAGGCGCTGCGGCTCGACACCACGGTGATGCTGGTCGACGACCCGGTGAAGCGCGTCGACAACATGACGATGGCCGCCGGGCTGGAAGCGCGCGTGCCCTTCCTCGACCATGAGCTGGTGGAGTTGGCCGCCCGCATCCCGGCGGAGATGAAGCTGCCGGAGGGCGGCAAGTATGTGCTGAAGGAGGCGGCGCGGCGGGTGGTGCCGGCGGCGGTGATCGACCGGCCGAAAGGCTATTTCCCGGTGCCGGCGCTGAAATACCTGCGCGGTCCGTTCCTGGAGCGGGTGCGCGACGTGCTGAACGCCCCGTCGGCGCGCGAGCGCGGGCTGTTCCGCCGCGACTATCTCGACCGGCTGCTGGCCGATCCGGAACGCCACATCACGCCGCTCAGGGGATCGAAGCTGTGGCAGGTCGCCCTGCTGGAATTCTGGTTCCAGGAACAGGGCCTGTAAGCAGGCGACTCAAAACGACAGACGCTCCGCCGGGGCATCCGGGCGCAGGCCCCTGAAGGGGGGACCGATCCGCATCCCCGGATGTTGCCAATGCGCGGAGCCGCATCCGACGACCAGGGGGATCCCATGAGCTACGCCCGCGTGAAACCGCACCGGCTGGAACGCGCCGCCAGCGCCACCCTGCGCCACACCCGCCGCTACACCGGCCGGCCGCCGGCGGGAGAGACCGGGGCCGACGCGCCGCGCGCCGCCATAGTGACAGACGTGACGGTGGATTGCGGCTGGGGACGGCTGATCTTCGCCCACACCTTCGACGATCTCGACCGCATGATCGACACTCTGCGGCAGGAGGCGCCGGGCACCCGCGACATCGTCTTCTATCTGCAGGACCCGCATGTCGCCCTGTCGCGCGCGCCGCAGGAGCTGTTTCTCGACCCGTCCCACACCTTCCGCCTGTGGCTGACCGATTACCGGCCGTCGCGGCGGCGGCCGAAGGGCTACAGCGTCCGCCGGCTGCGCACGCGCGAGGATGCCGAGGGGGTGCAGCGCATCTATGCCCGGCGGCGGATGGTGCCGGTCTCCTCCTCCTTCCTGGTGGCGTCGCGCAACAGCCGGGTGCTGACCCATTTCGTCGCCACCGACGACGCCACCGGCGAGATCATCGGCTCGGTGACGGCGGTGGACCATGCCCATGCCTATGGCGACCCGGAAAACGGCAGCTCGCTCTGGTGCCTGGCGGTCGATCCGCAGGCCTCCTTTCCGGGGATCGGCGAGACGCTGGTCCGCACGGTGGCGGAGCATGTGCAGGCGCGCGGCCGCGCCTTCCTCGATCTGTCGGTGCTGCACGACAACGAGAACGCCATCGCGCTCTATGAGAAGCTGAATTTCCGCCGGATTCCGGCCTTCGCGCTGAAGACCAAGAACCCGATCAACGAGCGGCTGTTCACCGGCCCGCAGCCCGGCGAGCAGTTGAACCCCTATGCCACCATCATCGTCAACGAGGCGCGGCGGCGCGGCATCGGCGTCGATGTGCTGGATGCCGAGGCCGGCTATTTCTGCCTGACCTGGGGCGGGCGCAGCGTGGTGTGCCGGGAATCGCTGAGCGAGCTGACCAGCGCCGTCGCCATGAGCCGCTGCGACGACAAGGCGGTCACGCGGCGCGTTCTGGAGCGGGCCAGCCTGAAGGTCCCGGCCCAGGCGGTGGCGGGCGAGCCGGAGCAGAATGCCGCCTTCCTGGCGACCCATGGCCGCATTGTAATCAAGCCGGCGCGCGGCGAGCAGGGCCGTGGCATCACGGTGGACGTGCGCGATGCCGAGACGATGGAGCGCGCCATCGCGTCGGCCCGCCAGCATTGCGACACGGTGCTGCTGGAGCAGTTTTATGAAGGGCAGGATCTGCGGATCATCGTCATCGACAAGAAGGTGGTGGCCGCCGCGGTGCGCCGCCCGGCCGAGGTCACCGGCGACGGCAGCCACACGGTGCGCGAGCTGATCGAGGCGCAGAGCCGCCGCCGCGCCGCCGCCACCGGCGGGGAAAGCCACATCCCGCTGGACGCCGAGACCGACCGCTGCCTCGCCGCCGCCGGGAAGAGTTTGGACGATGTGCTGGCGGCGGGCGAGGTGCTGCCGGTGCGCAAGACGGCGAACCTGCACACCGGCGGGACCATCCACGACGTGACCGACAGCCTGCACCCGGAACTGGTGGAGGTGGCGACGGTCGCCGCCCGTGCGCTGGACATCCCGGTGGTGGGATTCGACCTGCTGGTCGAGGCGCCGGACCGGCCGGGCCATGTCTTCATCGAGGCGAACGAGCGTCCGGGCCTCGCCAACCACGAACCCCAGCCGACGGCGGAACGCTTCGTCGATCTGCTGTTCCCGCAGACGCGGGGGGTTCTGTGAGGCCGGCGCCCGCCGCGCCACCATCCTGAGGAGGACCATCCGACCATGGCCGTGCCGCTGCCCATCGACATGGGGTATGTCACCGACATCCTGTACCGGCTGCTGACGACGCCGAGCCCGACCGGCTACACGGCCGACGTGGTGCGGCTGTGCTGCGCCGAGCTGGAGCGGATGGGCATCCCCTATGAGCTGACGCGGCGCGGCGCCATCCGGGCCGACCTGAAGGGTGTGCGCTCCACCCCCGACCGGGCGCTGGTCGCCCATGTCGACACGCTGGGCGCCCAGGTGAAGATGCTGAAGGACAATGGCCGGATGGAGCTGGTGCCCATCGGCCACTGGTCGTCGCGCTTCGCCGAAGGGGCGCGCTGCACCGTGCTGACCGACCGCGGCCCCTGGCGCGGCACCATCCTGCCGCTGAAGGCGTCGGGCCACACCTTCAACAAGGAGGTCGACAGCCAGCCGGTCATCTGGCAGCAGGTGGAACTGCGCGTCGACGCCCCGGTCGCCAACCGGCGCGATCTGGAGGAGCGCGGCTTCAACATCGGCGACATCGTGTCGATCGACCCGCAGCCGGAATTCCTGGAGAACGGCTACATCGTCTCGCGCCATCTCGACGACAAGGCGGGGGTGGCGGTGATGCTGGGCGCGGCCAAGGCGGTGGTCGATGCCGGGGCCGCCCTGCCGGTGGACTGCCACTTGCTGTTCACGATCTCCGAGGAGGTCGGATCCGGCGCCTCGTCCATCCTGCATCAGGACGTGGCCGAGATGGTAACCATCGACAACGGCACTACCGCCCCCGGCCAGAACAGCAGCGAGTACGGCGTCACCATCGCCATGGCCGACAGCACCGGCCCCTTCGACATGGCGCTGACCCATTCGCTGATCGCGCTGTGCCAGGCGCAGAACATCCCGCACCAGCGCGACGTCTTCCGCTATTACCGCTGCGACAGCGCGTCAGCCATCGAGGCCGGCAACGACATCCGCACGGCGCTGGTCTGCTTCGGCATCGACGCCTCGCACGGCTACGAGCGCATCCATGCCAACGCGCTGGAAAGCCTGGTGCGGCTGCTGGTGCTGTACCTGCAAAGCCCGCCCAGGGATTGACGAGGGCGGGATTGAGGGGGACGTGACTGGCCTGCTAGACTGGACCCGCTACAGAGGAGACGATATGGCGGGCGCCGGGGGACACGACCAACTTCGCGCACCGGAAGTGCCGGACGAACTGTTGCGTCCGGTGATTGCCCATTTCCAACCGCGGAAAGTGATCCTGTTCGGGTCGCAGGCAAGGGGCGATGCCGGCGACGACAGCGATTATGACCTGTTCGTGATCGTCGAGAACGATACGCCGCCGGAACGGCTTTCCTGGCGCAGCAAGTACGAAGCCCGCAAGACCTATCACCGGGCGGTCGACATCGTCGCCTGCCGTGCTTCGGTCTTCGAACGCAAGCGCGGCGTGGCCGGCTCGCTTTCCCACATCGCCGACCGCGAAGGGGTTGTCGTCTATTCAGTTGATATGAACCAGCCGAGGGTGATCGGAGATGCCCCCTCTCCCCCCCGGGGAGAGGGTCGGGGTGAGGGGGGTGCACAAGGTGGATTCTCGGCTAAGAGCCGCCGCGTTTCCCCCTCACCCTAACCCTCTCCCCGCTTTCGGCGGACCTATGGTCCGCCTGCCGCGTCAGCGCAAACGAAGTTTGCGTGAGAGCGGGGGAGAGGGGACTAACGCGCCAATCCCGCCGTTCCGTCCCGCCGCACCTCTTCCAGCACGCGGCGCAGGTCGCCGGGGTGCAGCGGCTTGTGCAGGAAGGCGCAGCCGCGGCGCTGGCCTTCCAGCAGGGATTCGGGCGCGGTCTCTCCGGTCAGCACCACCGCCGGGATGTCGGTCTTGAACAGCTTGCGGACGCGGTCGATCACGTCGAAGCCGGACACCTTTCCCGGCAGGCGCAGGTCGGTCAGGATGGCGTCGGGCGGACCCTCCAGCCCGTCGACCGCGGCGAACACCTCGCGCATGTTGGACGCCGAGACGAAGGCGCAGCCCCAGCTTTCCAGGGTCAGCAGCAGGCCGGACAGCACCATGCTGTCGTCGTCCACCACCAAGATGCGCATGCCGTCCAGCGGCACGGCGGCGGCGCCCTGGTCGGACGAGGTTACCGCCGCCGGGGCTTCGACGGGCGCCTCCTCCGCCGCCAGCCGCTCGACGGTAGCGGCGAAGACCGAGCCGCGGCCGGAGCGCGACTGCACGTCGATGGGGGCGCTCAGCAGAACCGACAGGCGGCGGACGATGGCGAGGCCGAGGCCGAGGCCGCGGGTGGGGTCGCGCGCCGGGTTGGTCAGCTGGTGGAACTCGTCGAAGATGACGTCCAGCTTGTCCTGGGGAATGCCGAAGCCGGTGTCCCACACCTCGATGCGCCAGCGGCCGTCGCGCTTGCGCAGGCCCAGCAGGATGCCGCCGCGCTGGGTGTAGCGGATGGCGTTGGCCAGCAGGTTGCGGACGATGCGGCCGAGCAGGACCGGGTCGCTGCGGGTCACCGCCCGGCAGGGCAGATGGACGCGCAGGCGCAGACCCTTCTCCTCGGCCTGCGGGCGGAATTCGTCGGCCAGCGAGTGCAGCAGCGCGTCGAGCGGCACGGCCTGCATGTCGGCCTCCACCGTGCCGGCATCCAGCGTGGAGATGTCGAGCAGGGCGTTCAGCAGCTGCTCGCCGGCCGTCATCGCGTTGGCCAGCATGCCGGCGGTGCGCGACGCCCGGGCGTTGCCCTCCACCTGGTTGGTCAGGGCGTCGAGGAACAGCCGCATCGCCTGGAAGGGCTGGCGCAGGTCGTGGCTGGCCGAGGCCAGGAAGCGGGAGCGCGCCGCGGTGGTGCGCGCCACCTCCGCCCGCATGGTCTCGGCCATCTGGGCGATGGCGCCGTCCAAGGTCGCCGTCGCCAGCACCCCGACCACCCGGCCGTCGACCAGCAGCGGCGTCGCGCGCAGGCCGATCGGCGGGTCGCTGGGCAGGGTCAGCCGGACGCTGTCGGGGGGAGAGGCCGGGCTGTCGGCGGTTCCCTCGCGGTAGAGCGGGCGCAGCGCTTCAGCCACCGCGGTCCAGCCGCCCGGCAGCAGGCTCGGCCCGCTTTCGTCACGGGCGGCAGCGCGCGGACGGTTCAGCAGGGTGGCCAGGGACTCGTTGCAGCGGACGGCGGCCATCTCCGGCCCGCCGATTACCAGCATGGTCGGAACCGTCCCGGCCGCGCAGACGCGCCGGGCATTCTCAAGGCACTCGCGATACCGAAGATCGGTCGGGGACGTGGGGGTGGCCGAAGATCGGTGCATCGCGTCGGTGTCTCTTGCGTCGGTGTCTCTGGAGATCGGATGCTCTTGGATGGGCTGGAGGCTGATCGCCATGGGCACCTGTCGGACCGTCGGACAGTTTCGTAAAGCCCGCAGAGAATAAACGGACAAGCCGGCTTTCGAAATCAAACGATGGCCCTACTCCCCTCCTATGCGGAAGGTACAGGACGCGGCAAACGGATAAGATGGTCCTCGACGAAGTATTTGCGCCGAAGAAGCGCCATCAGTCTGATCTTGAGGACATCCATCGTCTGCCCCTTTCCAACGAAATCGTCGGCTCCGGCGTTCAGGCTGATCATCAGCTGTTCCTCATCGTCCTGGCTGGTCAGGATGACGATTTGGAAGAACAGGCCGCGCTGGCGGCGGAACCTGTCGAATCTTTCGCAGAGCTGGGTGCCGCTGGTGCCCGGCATCACGAGATCCAGGATGACGCAGTCCAGCGCGCCGCCGGACAACGCCGCCACCGCCTCGTCGGCGTTGCGGGCGGCGGTGACGGTGCAGCCCTCCTGCTCCAGCTCGGCGCGCAGGAATTCGCGGTAGGTCGCGCTGTCGTCGACGATCAGGATGCGGGCGCGGCGGAAGATCTCCGGCGCCGTCGGCGGGGCGCTGCGCCGCTCGATCAGCGTGCAGGCGGTCTCCACCACCGCCTTGGGGTCGGAGGGGTCGCTCTCCCCCTGCCCGCGGCCGAGCACGATGACGGCGGCGTCGCTGCGGGCGCGCAGCTCGGCCAGGCCGGTCGGGCCGGCAAGCTCGCCCTCGACGATCAGCAGATCCCGCGGGGTGCCGGCGATCTCCGCCAGGGCAGGCTCGACGCCGTCGACGCAGACGGTCTCCACGCCACGTTCCTCCAGCAGCAGCTTCAGCAGAAGCCCCTGCGTCTGGGAACCCATGACAACCAAGGTGCGGGGTCCGTTCATGACGCCATCTTATCGTCTGAGGTCAATTGCAGCAGCCGTCCGGCCACCCGGTCGAGGGGCAGTTCCTCCACCGCGCCGCCCAGCCGCACCGCGGTGCCCGGCATGCTGTGGATCACCGCCGTGGAGGCGTGTTCGGCTATGGTGTAGGCGCCGGCCGTGCGCATGTCCACCAGCCCTCTCGCGCCGTCCTCGCCCATTCCGGTCAGCAACACGCCGATGCCGGACGCGCCATAGGCGCGCGCCATCGACTGGAACAGCACCTCGCCCGACGGGCGCTGGCCGCACACCATCGGGTCGGCGGTCAGGCGCAGCGTGGCGCCGTCCACCAGCAGGTGCCGGTCGCCCGGCGCGACATAGACCGTGCCGGGCCGCGGGGTCAGCCCGGCCTCCCCCAGCCGCACCGGCAGGGCGGAGACGGTGCCGAGCCAGTTGGCGAAGCCGGCCATGAAGGGCGCGCCCATATGCTGGACCACGAAGACCGGCAGCGGGAAGTCGGCCGGCAGATCGCGGAGGATCTTCGCCAGCGCCGCCGGCCCGCCGGTGGAAGCGACGAGCCCCACCGCGCGGAAGCGCCGGAGCCGGCCGTCGGCCGCTACGGCCTCGTCCGGCAAACGGCCATCCGCCAACCTGCCGTCCGCCAATCTGCCGTCCGGGGCCGCCTCGGCCGCCATTCCGGTTGCCGCCTTGGCGCCGCGGGCGGTGATGCGGTGGCGGATCACCTTCACCTGGCTCATGATGACCAGCTGGGTGCAGAGATGGTGCGCCACCGTCTGGTAGTCGGCGCGCGCCATGCTGCCCGGCTTCTCCACCACCGCCAGCGCGCCGGCCTGAAGCGCCCGCATCGGGATGTCGAGGTCGCGCACGTCCGACGCCACCACCACGATCGGCAGCGGGGTCTGCCGCATGATGCGGCTGGTCACCTCGAAGCCGTCGATGCCCGGCAGGCGGATGTCGAGCGACACCACGTCGGGCGCCGTGCGTTCGATCATGCGTAGCGCCTGCTCGCCGCTCGACGCGATGCCCGCCACCTCCAGCCGCGGGTCGGCGCTGATGACATGGCTCAGCAGCTGCTGGATGACCGGGCTGTCCTCGACCACCAGCACGCGGATGCGACGGGTTCCGGTGGTGAGGGGTCCGCCGTTCGACTGCCCGCTCACAGCAGCCGCCGGATGCCGGCCAGAAGCTCGTTCTGGTCGAATCGCGTCTTGACGATGTAGGCGTCGGCGCCGAGCCGCAGGCCGCGCTCGCGGTCCTCGTCGCTGGCGCGCGAGGTGACCAGGATCACCGGGATCTCTTCCAGCCGCTTGTCCGCCTTCACCGCCTGCAACAGGGCGAAGCCGTCCATCCGGGGCATCTCGACGTCGCTGATGATCAGGCCAACCTCCATCCCTTCCGACAGGCGCTCCAGGGCCTCGCGCCCGTCCACGCACAGCGTCACCCGATAACCATGGGCTTCGAGGATGCTCTTTTCCAGCGTGCGGGTGGTGATGCTGTCATCGACGACCAGGATATGCGCCCGGGCAGGGGTCGCCTCTTCGGCCGGGCGGGCCGGGGCCGGCAGGGTGCTGCCGGGCAGCGGCATCAGGCCCGGAATGTTCAGCACCAGCGCCGGTCCGCCATCGTCCATCAGCACGGTGCCGAGATAGCGGCCGCTGTCCAGCCCGGTCTCCTCCGCCGCCGTCACCACCGTCTCGCGGGTGGCGACGAAGCGGTCGACCGCCAGCGCCAGCCGCCGGTCCCCCGCCCGCACCACGACCAGCGACAGCCCGCGCTCGGCCGACGGCACCACCGGCGCCTCCATGCCCAAGAGGGCGGCCAGCGAGGTGACGGGGATTTCCTCCTCGCCGATGCGGGTCATCGGCGTGCCGGTGCCGGAGAACAGCGACTGGGCGCTGGCGGTGCGCAGGCGGACGACATCGGCGGACGGGATCGCCATGGTCTGGTCCTGCACCAGGACGAAGACGAGACGCTGGCTCAGCAGGCTGAGCGGCACCTCGATGGTGACCGCGGTGCCGCCGTCCGCGCGGTCGGCGATGGTCAGGTTGCCCTGCAGCCGCTCCACCTCGCGCCGCGCGATGGCGAGCCCCATGCCGCGCCCGGCCAGCTCGGTGGTCTGGGCGGCGGTGGAGAAGCCGGGATGGAACAGGAATTCGGTCAGCCGCTCCTGCGGCATCTCCGCGCTGGCCGACAGGTCGGCGGCGTCGATCAGGCCGCGCTCGGCCGCCTTGCGCAGGATCGCCGCGCGGTCCAGCCCGCGACCGTCATCCTCGATGCGCAGGCGCAGGCGCGCCCCCTCCACCGAGGCGGCGATGGTGACGCGCGCCGCCGGCCGCTTGCCCAGCGCCAGCCGCTCCGCCGGCGTCTCGATGCCGTGGCTGATGGCATTGCGGGCGATGTGCAGGATCGGGTCCTTCAGCCGTTGCAGCACGGTGCGGTCGGCCTCGACCTCCAGCCCGCGGACATCGACCTCGACCTCCTTGCCTTCGGCCCGGCTGATGTCGCGGACCATGCGCCCGAGGCCGCTCAGCTGGTTTTCCGCCGGCAGCATGCGCAGCCGCCGCATGTCCTGCTGGAGACCGCCGCCCCAGCGCCGCATCGACCACAGCAGCCGGTCGTGGCTGCGGTGCGCGCTGTCGAGCGCGCCGCCGAGCGCGCGGAAGCGGCGTTCGAAAGCCATCAATGCCGGCAGCGCGCCCCGCCCCTCCAGCGCGTCGGGCAGCGCGTCGGCCCCCGCCCCCGCGTCTGCCGCGCGGACGCCGCGGCCGATCTGAACGCGCAGATGCCGCCATGCCCGGTCGAGCGCCCGCCACTCCCGACGCATCACGCGAAGCTGTTCGCCAAGGCCGGCCTGGGCCTCAACCTCCGGCAGAAGGGCGGACGCGGTTTCCGACAGGCGCTCCAGCCCCTGCGCCGCGATGCGGACCAGGGCGGCGCTGTCGGCGTCGGCGGCACGGTCGCGCTGGGCCGGCGGCCGGCGGGCGGCTGGGCGGGCTGCGGCCGGAGCCCGGACCGGCCCGCCGCCGCCGCCGGCGGCCAGCGCGTCGAGATCGGCCAGCACCCCGGCGGTCTCCACCGCGTCGCCGCCCTGGAGCGACCAGGCGACCAAATCCTCGATGGCGTCGAGCGACCGGCGCACCACGCCGACGCTGGCGGGGTCGAGCAGAATCTCGCCCTTCTGCACGGCGATGAAGGCGGCCTCCAGCCGGTGGGAGATCGCCTCCACCTCCGGCAGATCGACGGCACGGGCGGCGCCCTTCAGGCTGTGAGCGCGCCGGTGGATGTCGACCAGATCCGGCGCATCGCCCGTCGCCTCCGCATCGCGGAGCGCGTTGCGGATCGCGGCGAGATGGTCCTTGTGCTCCAGGTCGAAAGCGGCGAGCAGGCGCTGGCGGATGTCCATCAGGGGCCTCGGCGGTGCATCGTCACACCTGATAGTTCCGCACCGCCTCGACCAGACCCTGGCCGAGGTTGTTCAGGTTGGCGGCGGCGCCTTCCAGCTGGCGGGTGCCGGCCGCCGTCTGGCTGCTCGCCTCGCGGATGTTCTGGAGCGCCTGGATCACCTGCTCCAGGCCGATCTGCTGCTGGTTGGTGCCGGCGACGATCTGCTGGAAGGCCAGCACGCTCTCCTGGATGTTCTCGGCCATGGTGCGGATGGTCGACTGGGTAGCGTCGGTCTGGCGCTTGCCGGCGGCGACGCGCTTGACCGCCTCCTCCGTCAGCATCACCGAGGCGTTGATGCCGTGCTGGATCTCCGACAGGTTGGAGCGGACCTGGGAGGTCGCCTCCTTCGACTGGTCGGCCAGGCTCTTGATCTCGCCGGCGACGATGGAGAAGGTGCGGCCATGCTCGCCGGCCGCCGCCGCCTCGATGGCGGCGTTGAGCGCCAGCAGGTGGCAGCGCTCGGCGATGTCGTTCACCGTCACGATGATCTCGCCGATGGCTTGGGTGCGCTCGGACAGCATGACGATGTTCTCGGCCACCGCCTCGGCCTGCTCGCGGATGGCGTCCATCGCCTGGATGGTGTCGTCCACCGCCTTCATGCCGGAATGGCTGGAGGCCGCCACCGTCTGGGCGCCGTGGGAAACGTCCTGGGCGCGGCGGTTGATCTGGGCGCCGGACTCGGTGATCTCCGACAGGGTCGCCGTGGTCTGCTCCACCGCCGCCAGCTGTTCGGCGACGCTGGCCGACTGCTGCTGGGTCGAGGCGCGAATCTGGGCGGTGGCGGCGTGGACGCTCTCGGCCGTCTCCCGCGTGGTGCGGGCCATCGACTTCAGCCGGCCAGCCATTTCGTTCAGATGCTGGCCGAGGACGGCGAGTTCGTCCTTGCCGGCGATCATGATCTCCTGCGTCAGGTCGCCATGGCCGACCTTGGTGACGAAGTCGATGGCGCGGCCGAGCCGGCGGGTGATGGAGCTGCCGATGGTGTAGGCCACCCCGACCGCGATCAGGAAGACGGCCACCAGCGCGATGACCGAGGACTGGATGGCGGAGTTGTAGATCGCCCGGATGTCGTCGCGGCCGGCGGCAGTCAGATGATCGATGGCGGTCTGGGCGGCGTCGATGCGCTGCTCCATCACCTTGCGCAACTGGTCCACCTGCTGGCGGTGCTGGAGCGCCTCGGTGACCTGATTGCGCTCCAGCAGGGTGTAGATGGTCCGCGCCTCGTCGCCCACCGCGCCGATGGCGCGGTTCATCTCGGTCACCGAGGTGTCCAGCTCCACCCAGCCCTTGCGGCGGCTGTCGGTCACGCTGTTCTGCGAGCGTTCGGCGACCATCGAGCGCAGCTTGCCCAGCGTCTCGCGCAGCTTCTGCCCGGTCTGTTCATATTGGCTGCGCATCGGCGCCATGATGGCCGGGATGTCGGCGGCCCGCCCCTCGGCATTGGCGACCGACACCGCGTTCAGCGCCGATTCGCGGGTGCTGCGCAGCTCCGCCTGATAGTTGCCGACCTGCACCACCATGTCGGCGGCCTCGGTGTCGTAGCTGGACACCGCCATGATCACCGACAGCGCGTCGGAGAAGCGCGACATCTGGTAGAGCGCCAGCAATGCGGTCAGGACACAGACGATGCCGAATCCCAGGACCAGCTTGTGTGCGACTTTCATGTTCATTCTTCCACTCCGGCCCCAGGCGGTTTTTTTAAGGTGGATCGGACGCTTTTCAGGTCTTCACGAGGTCGAGCAATGCCGCCATGTCGAGGATCGCCATGCGGTCCGCAGTGATCGCCCGGACCAGCGGCCCGGCCTCCGCCGGGACGGAGGTCCGCGGCAGCACGATGTCGGCCACCCGTTCGACCTCGTGCAGGCGCAGGGCGGCCGGACGGCCGGTGCCGGTGCGCAGGACGATGGCGTAGCCGGCATGGCCGGGCCGGTCGATCACGGCGGAGGCATGCGTCCCGCTGCACAGGCTGTCGAGATCGAACAGCCGCATCACCTTGCCGGCGACGGCGATCACGCCGAGGATTGCGGGCGGCGCCCCCGGCACCCGGGCCAGCCGCGGCATCGGCACGATATGGCCGAGATGGCGCAGTTCCAGCCCATAGAGGGTCTCGGCACCGCGGGCGACCAGCATCGGCGTGCCGGTGCCCGCCTCGTCGTCGCGCTGCGGGACTTCGGCCAGCTCCTCGGCCCGGCGGGCCAGCACGGCGTCGGCCCAGGGACCGCGGCCGGCGAAGGTCGCCTCCAGATCGGCGCTGCGGTGCGCCACTTTGTCGCGCACCGCGTCCCAGTCGATGGAGGCCCGGACCGAGCCCCGGTTGGCGGCACGGTCGGGCGATGCGCTGTCGAGGGCCGCGATGAGCGGTGCGGCCCCGGCGCCGGCAAGCGTCTCGTCCATCAGCCCTCCTCACCGGTCAGCCAGAGGTCCAGCATGCCGCGCAGCTCCTGCACGGTCAGGCCGCCGCCTTCCGTCACCGCCTCGCCGTCGGCGCGGTTCTCCAGCGCCTCGCGCGCGTTGCGGAAATGACGCTGGGCCGGGACCAGCCGGCCGCGCCGCCAATAGGCCAAGGCCAGATGATAGTCGGCCAGGACGAAGCGCGGGTCGAGATAGAGCGCCCGCTTGAAGGCCGCCACCGGGTCGCCGACGCCCAGCTCCTCCTCCACCAGACCGAGCTGGTAGTGGGCGGCGGGGTCGAGCCGCTGCGCCTCGACCCGTGCCAGGCAGGCTTCCAGCTGCGAGGAGCGCTCGCTGGCTTCGGCTGCATCCGGCGGAGCGGGCACACCGGACGAGGGAGAGGCGGACGAGGGGGACGCGGACTGGGGGGAAGCAGGCGAGCGGGATTGCGGGCCGGCGGATTGCGAGGCGGCATCGGCTGCGGATCGCGGCGCAGGCTTCGCCGGGGCTCTCGCGGCGCGGCGCGGTGCTGCCGCCAGGGTCAGCGCGGCCGCCGCCGGGCTCGGGGTGGCCTTGCGGTTGACCGCGGTCGTGACGGGCGGTTCGGCCTGCTTGCGGTAGAGGGTGGCGCCGGGGACCGACACCGGGATGAACAGCTCGTTCATCTGCGGCCCGGCCTCGGCATGGCCGACCACCAGCCAGCCGCCGTCGGCCAGCGCCTTGTGCAGGTTGCCGAGCAGCCGGTGCCGCGTCGCCTCGTCGAAATAGATCATGACGTTGCGGCACAGGATGATGTCGAAATGTCCGATCCCGTGCGGGTAGGAGGGAATCGCCCCTTCCACGAGGTTGAAGGGCATGAAGGTCGTCCATTGCCGGTATTTCGGCTTCACCGACCACAGCCTGTCCTGGCGGTCGAAGCAGGCCTCCAGCGTTTCCGGCGACAGGCCGCGCACCGCCCAGTCGCCATAGGCACCGCGCCGCGCCTGCTCCAGGAAGGCGTTGTTGATGTCGGTGCCGACGATGTGG
The DNA here is from genome assembly GCF_042604635.1 of Azospirillum sp. A26. NCBI lineage: Bacteria > Pseudomonadati > Pseudomonadota > Alphaproteobacteria > Rhodospirillales > Azospirillaceae > Azospirillum > Azospirillum sp. A26. The sequence goes on from NZ_CP170473.1 coordinate 1,375,995, forward strand.
ACCTGCCAACCCTCCAGCTGGCTGGCAAAATGCTGCTTGAGCAGGATTTCGATGGTGTAGGCTTCCGGCCCGATGGAGCAGCCGGCGCTCCAGATCCGCAGCAGGCGGCTCGACTGGTTGCGGCGGATGCATTCGGGGATGGCGACGGCACGCAGCGCGTCGAACTGCTCGATGTAGCGGAAGAAGAAGGTCTCCCCCACCGCCAGCTCGTTGATCAGTCCCTGATATTCCGCGCCGCCCGGCCCCTCCGCCTCCAATGCGGCCAGATAGCCGGCGACGGTGGTGACGGTGCCGAAGGGCAGCCGGCGGTTGATCCGCTCGGCGAAGGCGGCGTCCTTGTCGGCGTAATAGGCAAGGCCGGTGGCATCGATCACCATCGCCTTCAGGCGCGGGAAATGCGGGTCGCGGCGGATCGCCTCGATGGTTGCGGCAGGGTTGGCCATCATCCGGCACCGTTTCCGGGGGATGCCTCGTCGCTTGCCTCGGCGGGAAGTTGCCACTGCGCCAGACGGCGCTCCGCCGACGCCCGGAAGGCATCGAGCAGCCGGCCCTCCGCCTCGCTCAGCAGCCGGTCGGGCTGGAGCAGGGTCACGCTGCCGCCGCGGCCGGTCACCCGGTCCGGGAAGGCACCGGCGGCACAGCCGTTGAAGCTCAGCGCCGGGTCGGACTGCGTGCGCTCCGCCGGTTCCACCAGCGTGTCGCCGTGGACCTGATCGGCCAGCAGCGCTGCCGGCCGCCCCTGCCAGGTGACGAGGAGGAGCGGCGAATAGAGGCCGGGCGCCGGGGCGCCTGCAACAGAATCGAAGGGCACGAGATCGAGCAGGACATCCAGGCGCAGAACCGGCACCATCTCTCCCTGGTAGCGGAAAACCCCCTCCACCGGCAGCGGCGCGGTCGGCAGCCGCTCCAGCCGCGGCAACGGCAAAAAGCGCCGCACGGCTTCCACCGGCAGCGCCAGGGTTTGCCCGGCAACCGAAAACACGACGCAACGGAATGGCGGCGGCATCGACGTGCCTTGGGAGGTACTGTGCGCAGGGAGTGGTGACATCCGTCCGTCGATGGTCTGGAATCCGACCGGGAACATGCCCGATCACGACCGGAATGCGAATAACGCCAACGGTTTACGACGTAGGACCTATGCCCTGGCCGTGACGTCCCTGCCCTTTGCCGGATGCGGCGGGCGGGCTACTCTCCGGTAACGACAAGACCTGACCACTGGGAGACACGAAACGATGACCGGCCGCCATTTCGAGGATTTCCGCATCGGCGAGGTGTTCGACTCGGAAGGGGCGACCCTGACCGAGAGCCAGATCATGGATTTCGCCCTGCGCTTCGACCCGCAGCCCTTCCACATCGACATGGTCGCGGCGGCGGACGGGCCGTTCCAGGGGCTGATCGCCAGCGGCTTCCACACGCTGTCGCTGACCTTCCGGCTGTTCCGCGACATCGGGCTGATCACCGGCACCAGCCTGGGCGGATCGGGGATGGACGAGCTGCGCTGGCTGCGGCCGGTGCGGCCCGGCGACACCATCCGCGTCCGGGTGGAGGTGGTGGAGACGATCCCGTCGCGCCGCGGCGGCCGTGGCACGGTGCGGCTGGCCTACACCACGCTGAACCAGCGCGGCGAACCGGTGATGATCTGCATCATGAACCACATCATCGCCGGACGCAGCGGCGCGGAGCCGACGGTCGAGGTCTGACCGCCGTTCGGTGGGCGTGACGGCCCCAGTGGCGGCCCCAGTGGCGGCCCCGGTGACGGGGCCAGTGGCGGACCCCTCACCCCCGCGCGGCCAGGGTGCGGATCGCCAGCGCGGCGGCGGAGGCGCGGTTTTCCACCCCCAGCTTGGTGAAGACCTGCTCCAGATGCTTGTTCACCGTGCGCGGGCTGATGCCCAGGATCTCGCCGATGTCGCGGTTGGGCTTGCCGTTGGCGATCCACAGCAAAACCTCCGCCTCGCGCGCGGTGAGACCGAGAGCGTCGCGCAGCACCGCCTCCTGCCGGCCGGCGGTCGGTTCGCTGAGGCGGAACAGATACTCGTCGGGGGCGGCCGGGCTGAGATAGGTGAACTCCAGCCGCCGCACGCCCTCGCCGTCCGGCAGCTCCGCCGTGAAGGTCTCCGCCGATCCGCCGGGGGAGGCCGTCCGGCGCAGGCCGGCCAGACCGGCGGCCAGGGCGGAGGCCGCTTCGGGGGGCATGCAGGCCAGCAGCCGCTCCGCCTGCGGGGTGCACCACAGCAGCCTGCCCTCCCCGTCCGTCGCCAGCAGGAAGCGACCGGTGGCGTCGAGCGCGGCGCGGGCGGCGTAGGCGACGCGGGCGTTGGTCAGGTGGACGCGGATGCGGGCGATCAGCTCGTCCACCACGATGGGCTTGGTGACGTAATCGACGCCGCCGGCCTCCAGCCCCTTCACCACATGCTCGGTCTCGCTGAGGCCGGTCATGAAGATGACGGGGATGTGCGACAAATGGGGGATCTGCTTCAGCCGGCGGCAGGTCTCGAAGCCGTCGAGGCCGGGCATCACCGCGTCCATCAGGATCAGGTTCGGCGTGATCTGGCCGACCAGTTCCAGCGCGCTCTCGCCATCGATGGCGACCAGCACGGTCAGGTCGGCCTGTTCGATGGCCTCCGTCAGGAATCCCAGCGTGTCGGGGGTGTCGTCCACCACCAGGATCATGTCGCGGCGCTTCATCCGGTCACGGCCCCGTCTTCTGCCAGATCATCTTCGGCCCGCTCAGTGTCGCTCTGCACTGGTTCTCCCTGGGCAGCGTCGCGCTGCGCCACTGCCTCGTCCACCGCACGCATATACCCTTTCAGGTCGAAGGCGCGCACCAGCGTTCGCAGCCGTTCGACGAAGGACGTTGCGGCGGCGTCTTCCGCCTCGATCTCGCGCAGCTTGGCCTCGATCCCGCGAATATAGCCGATCCGGCCGAGCTGGCGCAGGTCGTCGAGATGACGCAGCGCCGACTCCGGCGGGCCGGATGCCAGCGGTGGGGCGGACGGCGGGGCGGGTACGGGGACTTGATCGGCCGGCAGCGCGGGCGGCGCAAGCGGTTCCGCCGGTTTTTCCACCGCATGGATCCATTCGAGCCCGGTCAGCGCCTGGAGCCGGTCGAGCAGCGCGTGGATTTCGATGGGCTTGGCGACGAAGGCGTCGTGCGGCGCCCGGCCGTCGCCCGGCCCCTGCGCCTCGTAGGCGTTGGCGGAGACCATGATGATGCGGATGCGGTCGGCGAACTGCCGGCGCAAGCCCTCCGCCACGTCCCAGCCGCTCTCGCCCGGCATCGAGATGTCGAGCATGGCGACGTCGGGCTTGCACTGTGCCGCCAGCTCCAGGCAGGTGGCGGCGTCGGATGCGGTGAACAGCACGAAGCCCAGCGGGCGCAGGATGTCGGTCATCAGCGCGAGATGGTCGCGGTCGTCGTCGGCCAGCAGGATGGTGATCTGCGGCCCGGCATAGCCGGTGATGGCGCGGCGCTCCGCCTGCTCGCCCGGCCGGTGCATCGCCTCCGACAAAAGCAGGCGGACGGTGAAGACGCTGCCCTCCCCCGCCTTGCTGCGCAGCGCGATGTCGCCGCCCATGATCCGGGTCAGCACCCGCGTGATGGTCAGGCCGAGCCCGGTGCCGGCCACCGCCCGCACCGCCGCCCCGCGCCCGCGCTCGAACGGTTCGAAGACGCGGTCGAGATCCTCCTCGCGGATGCCGATGCCGCTGTCGGCGATCTCGAACTCGGCGATCTGGCTGCGGTAGCGCACGGTCAGGGCGACATGGCCGCTCTCGGTGTATTTCACCGCGTTCGACAGCAGGTTGATCAGGATCTGGCGCAGGATCTTGCTGTCGGTGTGGACCCAGGCCGGCAGGTGGGGCACGCGGGCATAGCGGAACTCCAGCCCCTTGGCGGCGGCCTGGATGCGGAACATGTCGGCCAGCTGGTCGAGGAAGTCGATCAGCTGCACCTTGTCGCGGCTGAGCCGGCGCAGGCCCGACTCGATCTTGGAGATGTCGAGCAGGCCGTCGATCAGGTTCGACAGATGCTCGGCACTGCGGCGGATGACGCGGACGGCGTCCTGCGGGCGCTGGGTGCTGTTGCTCTCCAGCAGCTGGGCATAGCCGGAGATGGCGTTCAGCGGCGCCCGGATCTCGTGGCTGACGCCGATAATGTAGCGGCTCTTGGCGGCGTTGGCGGCCTCCGCCACCTCCTTGGCCTTCTGGAGGGCGGCGTCGGTGCGTTCGTGGGCGGCGATCTCGTCCATCAGCATGGCGGTCTGCCGGCCGGTCTCCTCCTCCGCCTTGCGGCGGCTCTCATGGGCCAGCACCAGGAGCCAGGCGGCGACGCCGGAGAGGATGAACAGGCAGACGAAGACGGAGCCCAGCGCCGTGTGGATCGCCGCCCGCTCCGCCGCCTCGGCATTGGCGTACTGGAAATCGATGACCACCAGCACCCCGCCCAGCACCAGCGAGAACAGCGTCATCACCCCGATGAAATGGCCGGTGCGGGTGTGGACGCCGGCCGCCATCCGCTTCGGCAGCACCCGTTGCAGGCTGCGGGCGATCTGGTCGGCGAAGCGGCTGTCGGTCTTGCACAGATCGTGGCAGCGCGCCTCCAGAGTGCAGCAGAGCGAGCAGATCGGCGCGTCGTAGGCCGGGCAGAAGGCCATGTCCTGCCGTTCGAACGGGTTCTCGCAGATCGAGCAGCGGATGGTCGCGGCGTCGCCCGGCAGCTTGTCGGACCTGCGGGCGATGTAGTAGCGCCCCCCGGTCCTCCAGGCGATCAGCGGGGCGGCGGCGAAGGCGACGACCAGCCCGATGAAGGGGGCCAGCGCCTGCGCCACCGGCCCAAGCAGCCCGAAGAAGGCGGTGGTGGAGCACAGGACCGACAGGCCCATGGCGCCGGTGCCGACGGGGTTGATGTCGTAGAGGTGGGCGCGCTTGAACTCGATCCCCGGCGGGCTGAATCCCAAGGGCTTGTTGACGGCCAGATCGGCGGCGACCGCCCCCAGCCAGCCCACCGCGACGTTGGCGTAGAGGCCGAGGATGCTCTCGATCACGCCGAGGATGCCGATCTCCATCAGCAGCAGGGCGAGCAGCACGTTGAACACCAGCCAGACGACGCGGCCGGGGTGGCTGCGGGTCAGGCGGGAGAAGAAGTTCGACCAGGCGATGGAGCCGGCATAGGCGTTGGTGACGTTGATCTTCATCTGGCAGACGACGACGAAGATGCCGGTCAGCGCCAGCGCCGCGGCGGGCGAGCCGAACACGTCGAGGAAGGCCATGTGGTACAGGCTGTTGGGCTGCACCGCGTCCTCCAGCGGCAGCCCGTGCTTGATGGCGAGGAAGGCCAGCAGCGATCCCGCCGCCAGCTTCAGGCTGCCGATCAGCACCCAGCCCGGCCCGCCGGCCAGCATCGCCGCCCACCAGCGGACCTTGCCGATGCGGGCCTGCGAGGGCAGGAAGCGCAGATAGTCGACCTGCTCGCCGATCTGCGGCAGCAGCGACAGCAGGACCGACGCCGCCATGCCGAAGGGCAGCAGCGACAGCCCGCCGTCCGGCGCGTAGACGCCCGGCAGCGAGGTCCATTGCGCCAGCGTCTCGCTGTCGAGCAGGAAGAAATAGGCCAGCGGCACGCATTGCAGCAGGATCCACACCGGCTGCGTCGCCCATTGCATGCGGCTGATGAAGCGGATGCCGTAGACGGCGATGGGGATCACCGCCAGCGAGCTGATGACATGAGCAACCGCGGCCGGGATGCCCAGCACCATGGTCAGCCCGGCCGACATGATGCTGGCCTCGATGGAGAACAGGATGAAGGTGAAGGAGGCGTAGACCAGCGAGGTGATGGTCGAGCCGAGATAGCCGAAGCCGGCGCCGCGGGCCAGCAGGTCGATGTCCACACCGGCCTTGGCCGCATGGTAGGTGATCGGCAACCCGACCAGGATGCTGAGAACCGCCACCGCCAGGATAGCGGCCATGGCGTTCTCGAAGCCGTAGGTCAGGGTGACGGCGGCGCCGAGCGCCTCGCAGGCCAGGAAGGAGATGGCGCCGAGTGCCGTGTTGGCGACGCGCCAGGCGCTCCACCGCCGCGCCCGTTCTGCGGTGTAGCGGAGCGCATAATCCTCCAGCGTCTGGTCGGCGGCGAGCTGGTTGTATTGCCGGCGTTCACGGACGATCCGTTGCCTCGCGCTCATGCCCGTCCGCCGTTCCCGCCCGTCGCCCCCGATGGCCCGCATCGTCGGGAGTTTCGGGGTGGTTGGCAAGCCGCAAGCGCGTTGACAGTCACCGGACCGGGCTCTAGCTGTCAGACCTCACGGTTCCCCCGAACAGTTTTGAAAGCCAGAGCATGACCGTCGAGCTTGTCGTCTGTGAGACCTGCCGCCGTCCGGAAGACCCGCCCGATGCCGTCCGGCCGGGGGCGGAGCTGGTGGCGCTGATGGAGCGGGCGCTGGCCGACAATCCCGATCTGGCCGCCGCGGTGCGTCTGCGCCCGATGCGCTGCCTGATGAGCTGCCGCCGCCCCTGCGCCGTCGCCGTGCGCTCCGCCGCGCGGATGAGCTATGTGCTGGGCGATTTCGCCCCGGACGAGATGACGGTGGAGACGCTGACCGCCTATCTGCGCGCCTATGCCGCCACCGAGGACGGCATCGTTCCGTTCAAGCAATGGCCCCAGGGCGTCAAGGGCCGCTTCATTTCCCGCCTGCCACCGCTGGAGGAGTGAACCGCTGCGTCCGGCGGGGGAGACGGTCTATTGCCGGCGCCGCGCCAGATGGACGATCTGGGCGGTCAGCCCGATGACGAGGAGGACCGCCAGCGCGCCTTGGGCGCCCAGCAGCAGCGGCGACTTCAGGTCGGTCCCCAGAGGGTGGCCGTCCGGGACCCGGCGCAGGATTTCGCTGACCGTCGGCACCATCAGCAGGAAGGCGCTGATGCTGAGGCAGACGGTCTCGACGTAGCGGGCCGCACGCCCCGCTGGTGCCCACCCGATCCCATAACCCGCAAGCAGCAGCAGGATGGTCACGGCGCCGATGCCGACGCTGACCGGCTGATGGGCGACGAGGAAAACCGTCGAGGCCCCGATCAGCATGGAGGCGAAATAGACAACACCGGGCACGGAACGCGGCACGATCCGGCCATGGCGGGCGAACATGTAGGCGGCTACGGGAATGGCCGGCAGACTGCCGAGTGTATGAACCCAGCCAATGGGAGAAATTCCGAACATCGGCGATTGCCTTTCAAGTCGAGAGCAGCGGGAGCGGAAGGGCCGGCAGGACAGGCCCCGCCTCATGGGAGTTAAAGCTACCTACTGGTTGGTAGGCATTGGGTCCGAGTGTTTGCCCAGCGGGCAAGGCCACGCTTTCAGGCGGCGATCCGCTCCAGCAGGGGACGGGTTATGGCGCCGAAGGCCGTGGCGTCGCCGTAGGCACGGGCCGACAGCATCGCGCCGTGTGTGGCCGCCATGAACATTTCGGCGTCGGCCCTGGCGTTTTCGGACAGGCGGAGGCGGCCTTGCGCGCCGCCGCGTTCGAGGACTCCCGTCAACCAGTCGGCGAGCCGGCGGAAATGTGCCCGCACTTCCGCGGCGACATCGTCCGGCAGAACCGGGATTTCGCCCGCGAGCAGCGCGCAGACACAGAAGGGGGCGGCCGTATCGGCGAAACACTTCTCCCAATAGCCGAGATAGGCGCGGAGCTGGTCCAGCGGATCGGGGACAAGCTGCTCCAGCTGGGCCAGTCCGTCCGAAGCCTCCTTGCGGTATTGCGCGACGAGCACTCGCACCAGATCCGATTTGCTTGGGAAATGATGGTGTATGCTCGCCGTACGGATGCCGACGACCTTGGAGATGTCGGCATAGCTGAAACTGTTGTAGCCGCCCCTGACGATGAGCGAGCGCGCACAGTCGAGAATGTCGGCGGCCCTGGTCGATTGCATGTTCATTCCTTAACCTACCAACTAGTAGGGAGCCTGTCAATAACGGAGTGAGACCGCTGGGGTGGCGGCTACAGAGGATGGCTTTGGAGAGCAGCCCCCAACCGGTACGCGGCACCTAAGCCCTTCCTCTGCCGCTGAAGGATGGGTTTGACAGACCAAGGTGGCGTTCCAATAATTGTTCGTCAGACCAACAGAGTTCGCCCTTTGCGGGCGAGGAGGAGCGCCCGATGAAGGTCGACCCCGAGGTCCTGAACTGCGCCACCGGCCTGTTGCACATGGCGCGCGAGGCGGAGCGGTCCAACGGCTGGGAGGCCGGCGACCTTCTGCGCACCACGTTGCGTCTATTGGTGGTGGCTGGCGCCGACGGCCATGGCTGGAACGCGAACGATCTGTCGGAGGAGGTCCGCGATCTGGTCGAGGCGGTGCGGATGACCAAGGGCGACGAAGGGGTGCGCTTCTGCGGCGGGAAGACGGCGCTGCATTGAGGGGGGCGCCTGCCTCTCCCGCTCCCACCCCTCCGCCCGGCTCAGCCCTCGGAAACCTCCGGGTTCAGCTGGATCAGCACCTTGTCGATGCGGCGGCCGTCCATGTCGACGACCTCGAAGCGGATGCCGTTCCAGTGGAAATGCTCGGCCGCGGTCGGGACATGGCCGAAATGGTCGAGCAGGAAGCCGGCGATGGTGTGGAAATCGCCCTCGCCCTTCATGTTCTTGACGCCGACCAGCGCCTCGACCTCTTCGACCGGGGTCATGCCGTCGACCAGCCAGCTGCCGTCCTCGCGCTGGACGGCGCCGGCCTCGCCTTCCTGGGTGCTGTCCGGCAGCTCGCCGGCGATGGCCTCCAGGATGTCGGTCATGGTGACCAGACCTTCGACGCTGCCATATTCGTCGACCACCACCGCCATATGGACGCTGGCCTGCTTGAACAGGTCGAGCAGACGGAAGACCGGCGTGCCGTCATGGACCACCAGCGGCTGGACCATCGCCGTCCGCAGGTCGAAGGAAATCCCCTTCAACGACTGGTCGAGCAGAGCCTTGGTCGCGACGATGCCCTGCACCTCGTCGACGTCGCCGCGGCAGACCGGGAAGCGGGAATAGCCGCTTTCGCAGATCTCGCGGGCCAGGGTTTCGGGGCTGTCGTCGATGTCGAGCCACATCAGGTCGGGGCGCGGGGTCATGATCGACCGCACCGTGCGGTCGGACAGGTGCATCACCCCCTCAATCATCTGGCGTTCGGCCGGCTCGAAGACGCCGCTCTGGGTGCCTTCGGCGATCAGGGTCTTGACCTCCTCCTCCGTCACCGTCTGCTCGCGCGAGGTCGGCAGGCGCAGCAGCTTCAGCACCGCGTCGCTCGACACGCCGAGCAGCCAGACCACCGGGGCCGACAGGCGCGACACCGTGCGCATCGGGGAGGCGACCAGTGAGGCGATCCGCTCCGACGAGATCAGCGCGACGCGCTTGGGCACCAGCTCGCCGATGATCAGCGAGAAATAGGTGATGGCGGCGACCACCAGGGCGAAGGCGACGGTGTGGCCGTAGGGCGCGATCCAGGCGACCTGTTCGTCCAGCACACCGCCGAGCCGTTCGGCCAGGGTGGAGCCGCCATAGGCGCCGGCGATGATGCCGGTCAGGCTGATGCCGACCTGAACGGTGGACAGGAAGCGGCTCGGATCCTCCGACAGCTCCAGGGCCGCGCGGGCACCGGCGCCGCCCTTTTCCTCGGCCATCTGCTGAAGCCGGGCGCGGCGCGCCGACACCAGCGCCATCTCCGACATCGCGAAGAAGGCGTTGAGCAGGATCAGCAGGACGATGACCAACAATTCCCAAATCATGGCTTTGTGCCCTTTGGGGGCGCTCCCTCAACCGATCAATTGTTGCGCCACGGCGACCGCCGCCTGCCCGAGACCGAGCAGGACGGCGGCGACGATGACGATGGCAAGAAGGCCGGCGACGAGGCCGGCCGACACGAACACTCCGTCGGATTCCATCAGCCCCAGCGCGATCAGCGCGATGGCGAGGGCGGGAGGCTGGTTTCCGAAGACGATGGGAAGGGACAGGATGACGGCCAGGACCACCACCGCCAGCCCGAGCAGCCGTTCGGCGGTCGGGCCGGCCATCGCCGGCAGGCGCGGGCGCAGATGGCGCTCCACCCGCTCCGCCCACGGCTTGGCCCGGCGGATGACGCCCAGGAAGGCCTTGCGGTCGAAGCTGGCCGCCAGCATGCGGCGGGGCAGCCAGGGGCCGTGCCGGCCCGCCGCCATCTGGGCGCCGAGCAGGATCATCGGCACGCCGGTGGCGGTCGACAGGCCGGGGACCGGCAGCACGTTGGGAATCGACAGGATCAGCAGCAGCGCGCCGAAGGCGCGGTCGCCCAGCGCGTCCATGATCTCGGCTAGCGAGATTTTAGAACGGTCCTCGCCGAGCGAGATCTTAGAGCGATCCCCGCCGGGCGGGGGGCTTGCCGGGGATGGATCGTCCGGATCGCAACCGCCGGACTCGGCGACGTCGCCGCGCGTCAGGAAGTCGTCCAACAAATCGGAAACGCGCGCGCAGGACCGGTCCGCGCCGGCGGGGCGTGCGTCATGCGACCTGGGGGACGACCCGGAAGGTCGATCTTTGCTCACGGCTCTCCCCGAGGCCGGAAACGGGATCGGAGCGGGCCGGGCGAAGGATGGAAGGAACCCATGGACCTTTCGCGTCACGGCGGCATCAGCCTTCCTTCTACAGCAAGGACGGCGAAAGCGCCAGAGCGGGTTGCGGTGCGCAACGGAGCCGGAACGGAGCCGCAAGGGAGCTGCGGTCCGCCGGTCCCGGCCGTCAGCGCTTCTGCATGGCGAAGGTCAGGCGCTTCATCAGGTCGGCCTTCGACACCGGCTTCACCAGATAGCCGGAGATGCCGTAGGCGATGGCGCGCTTCACCACGTCGGCCTCGCGATGGCCGGTCAGCACCAGCACCGGCAGGTCGGCCAGCGGGTTGCCGGTGGCGGTGCGCAGTGCGTGCAGCAGGTCCAGCCCGCCCATGCGCGGCATCTCCAGGTCGCAGATCACCAGGTCGATGTCCTCGCTGTTCACCCGCAGCATTTCGAGCGCCTTTATGCCGTCCGACGCCTCGAACACCGTGCGGAGCCCGATGTCGTGCAGCAGCCGGTAGATCAGCCTGCGGGTGAAGTCGTCATCCTCGACCAGCAGCACACCGAGATCGTGTATCGTCCGGACCTGGCGGGTCCGGTTGCCTGCCTCCACCACCATGACGCTCTCCGCTCCGCCAAAATTCTCCGGCCGCTATCGGCATGGCCGGCCCACACAGTTTTCTGACTACAGCATTGCACAGTCGTTAAAGGAATCGCTATGAGGTGGCGACAGAAAATGTTTCGCATGCCTTGTCTGCCCGACCGGCCCACATGGCCGGGCCCTCCAGCCGGGCAATGGCAATCGGCCCCGCGACCGCTTATCCTGCCCCCTCGCGCGCTCTTTCTTGAACCGACCGGGATCCGCCCTTGACCGCGCCGCCCTCCTCCCCAACGACGCTCTTCGGCGGCTCGCCCGATGCCGCGATGCTGGCCGCCGTGGTCGAGACCAGCGGGGCCGGCCTCGTCGTGTCCGACGCCACCCGGCCCGACCATCCCATCGTCTATTGCAACCGCGCCTTCCTCGACATGATCGGCTATGAGGCCGGCGAGGTGATCGGGCGGAACGGCGATTTCCTGCAAGGGCCGGACACCGATCCGGACACCGCGGCGGCGATCCGCGCCGCCTTGGCAGCGGCGCGGCCCCTGTCGGTGGAGGTGCTGAACTACCGCAAGGACGGCAGCGCCTTCTGGAACGCGCTGACCCTGCGGCCGGTGCCGGAAGCGGGGGGGCCGTCCGATGGCCGGGCGCGCTGGATCGCCGGCTCCTGCGCCGACGTGACCCAGAGCCGCCGGTCGCAGGAGGAGCTGCGCGCCGCCGAGGACCAGCTGACCCGGCTGGCGGCCGAGACCTTCGCCCTGGCGGAAAAGCTGGACGGCGCGCGCGAGGATGCGGAGGCCGCCCGCATCGCGGCGGAGAATGCCAGCAGCGCCAAGTCGCGTTTCCTGGCGATGATGAGCCACGAGCTGCGCACGCCGATGACCGCGGTGATCGGCATGGGCGACCTGCTGATGGGCACCGGGCTGAACGACCAGCAGAAGGCCTTCGTCAAGACGCTGCGGTCGTCGGCCGACACGCTGATGACCATCCTGAACGACGTGCTGGATTTCTCGAAGATCGAGGCTGGGCAGCTGACGCTGGAGGAGATCGACTTCTCCCTGCCGCGGCTGGTGGACGACGTGGTCCAGCTGTTCCTGGTGCGGGCGGCGGCCAAGGGGCTGAGCCTGTCGGCCTCCATCGCCGACGACACGCCGCGCCACATCCGCGGCGACCCGACCCGGCTGCGGCAGGTGCTGTTCAACCTCGTGTCGAATGCCATCAAATTCACCGACCGCGGCACCATCGAGATCGCCGTGTGGTCGCCCGATCCCCCTGCCGACCCGCCTGCCGATGCTGCGCCGGCCGACGCGCCGGTCACCCTACGGTTCGAGGTGGAGGACAACGGCATCGGCATGACGCCCGAACAGAGCGCCCGCCTGTTCGACGCCTTCGTCCAGGCCGACGTGTCGACCAGCCGCAAATATGGCGGCACCGGCCTGGGGCTGGCGATCTGCAAGCGGCTGGTGGAGGCGATGGGCGGCGAGATCACCGTCGCCAGCACGCCCGGCCGCGGCTCCACCTTCCGCTTCTCGATCCTCAGCCGGCTGGCGGAGGCGCCGCCGGTCGGCGAACTGGGGGCCCGCCCGGCGCTCGCCGGGGCGGCCGAGACGCCGGAGCCGACACGGGTGCCGCTGCGGCTGCTGCTGGCCGAGGACAACGACATCAACCGCATGCTGGTCGTCGCCATGATGACCCGCATCGGCCACCGGATCGACGCGGTGACCGATGGGCGGGCGGCGCTGGACGCGCTGGCGGCGACCGACTACGACGCGCTGATCCTCGACATGGAGATGCCGGTGCTCGACGGGCGGTCGACCGCGCGGGCGATCCGGCGGATGGACGGGCCGGTTGCGCGCATCCCCATCGTCGGGCTGTCGGCCGACGCCCTGCCGGAGCATCGCGACGGCCATCTGGCCGCCGGGCTCGATGCCTATCTGACCAAGCCGATCGACTGGGACCAGCTGAACGCCGTGCTGATCGATCTGGCGACCCGGCCGCAGGAGGGGCGCGTGGTGCCGGTGCCCAGCCGCCCGGCGGCCGAGGGCGGCCATTTCTCGGCCCTGCCGCTGGTCGACCGGGTGAAGCTGGCCGAACTGCGGCTGGCGCTGGGCGGCGAGGCGCTGGACGGCATGCTGCAACTGCTGCCGGAGACGGCGCTGCGCGAGCTGACGGCGATCCGGTCCGCCCTGCAGGCCGGCCGGCCGAAGGAGCTGAAGCAGGCGGCCCACACGCTGGCCGGGCTGGCCGCCAATTTCGGCACCCCGCGCATGGCCGCCATCGCCCGCGCCATCAACGACAGCTCCACCGACACCGACAAGGTCGCGGCCCTGCTGCCCCTGCTGGAAACCACCGTCGCCGCCACCAGCAGCCTGGTGCGCGATCAAGCGGACAGTATCCCCTCTCCCCCCCGGGGAGAGGGTTAGGGTGAGGGGGGCGCGGGGCAGGGATTCTCGAAAGGGCACACAGTGCATCCCCCTCACCCCGCCCCTCTCCCCGGGGGGGAGAGGGAGATTTTCTCAGGCATAGCGCATCCGCCCGACGCGCGGTTGAGCGCGCTTCGGCCGATCTGCTAGAGATTCTAGACCATGAAGAAAGCAGCGCCGAAGCGGCGCGGCGGGTCGCCGCGCATCACCCATCCCGACCAGTTCGATCTGCTCGACGTGCCCGAGCCGACGGCGGTCATGATCACCTATTCGGGGCGCACCGTCGATCTGGAGAACCCGGACTTCGGCCCGTTCGACATCGAGGACATCGCCCGCCCGCTGGCCTACCAGTGCCGGTTCGTCGGCAACACCCAGCGCTTCTTCAGCGTTGCCCAGCATTGCGTGCTGGCCAGCCGGCTGGCGCCGGACGGCTACGCCTACGACGCGCTGATGCATGACAGCGAAGAGGCCTTCACCGGCGACTGGCCGACGCCGTGGAAGGTGCGGATCGGCCGCGACGCCATCCGGCAGGCGGTGGAGCCGATCAAGAGCGCGCTCGCCTTGCGCTTCGGCTTCCGCCATCCGGAGCCGAAAGCGGTCAAGCTGGCCGACCAGCGGGCGCTGGCGACCGAGCTGCGCGACCTCTGCGCGCCGCACCGCGTCAACTGGCGCGACCTGCCGGACCCCGACGAGGCCGCCATCGTGCCGCTCGGCCCGGAAGAGGCGCTGGCCGACTTCCTGGACCATTACCGGCGGCTGAAACCGGCCTGAAAGCGTCCGAGCGGTTTCCGGCAACGGGCCTCAGGCGTGGCCGCCCTGCTCCGCCCGGCGGCCACGGCCGCGCCTGGACGCCGACGCCCCGCTGGACGCCGTGCCGCCGGCAGCCGCACCGCCGTCGGCCTGCTGCTCGGCGCAGCGCTCGGCCAGTTCGCGGATGGCGGCCCGGATCTGCGGATCGCGGATGCTCTGAAAATAGCGGGCCAGCATCAGCGCCTCGCGCGATTGCAGGGTGTTCTCCTGCTCCTCGCCGCCGCCCGCCGCCGGAACCTCGCCGCCCTCGGCCGCCGGCTGGCGATTCTCCAGCCCTTCGAAGAAGACGGAGACGGGGACACGGAAGAACTGCCCCAGCTTGAACAGGCGGCTGGAGGACACGCGGTTGAAGCCGCGCTCGTACTTCTGCAATTGCTGGAAGGTCAGCCCCAGCGCCGAGGCGACGTCGCTCTGGCTGAGCCCTGCGAGCATGCGCAGTTCCCGCAGGCGCTGGCCGACGAACACATCGACCTCGTTCAGGCCTTCCTTCTTTTCGCGGCCACGCCGTTTCATAGCTCTTCCCCTTCGATCCTGTCCTGGTCCCGGCAGCCGATTCTTCCCGCTGCCGGCCGTGAGGCCGGTCAGCACCCGCCGGCCCGAAGGCCGGTCGGCACCCGCCGGCCGTGAAGCCGGTTGGCGCCCGCCTTGAAGCACCGCTTCCGGCGGCCGAGCCTGGAAACACCTCGCCGGGAAGACGAATCGGCCGATTTCGGGCATGGAATGCAACTCAGCTATGATCGGGTGCCGCCGATGTCAACCTTGGCTGGACCAGATACCTCTTTTGGGCAGGCGCCTGTTCGCGGGAATCGGCCTGTTGGTCATAGGACCGCACTCTTCTCGCGTATTGAGCGGTATGATTTTACCGAAAGTCGCGCAATCGGTGTCGTGCCGCCCATGCCGAGGTTTGACTGCGGCATTGTGACCCAAGGTTGCGGAACCCGCTGTGGCGCCGCGGTCGCAGGGCTGCAACATTTGCGGGGCACTAGGCATATTTTGCCGGGCGCCCGGCAAAAACTGCCGCCGATTAACCCTCTCTTCATCAAGACGCCGCAGCATGCCCCAACGTAGGCAAGCCCGGCGCGGAACTTGCAGAAACCGTCTCGCAACCGCGAACGGAGACTGTGTGGAGACCATGCCGGAAAGACTTCCGATCGGGGACCGCGCGTGAACAACCTGCTGCAGACCTTGCGCAATCTCGGGCCCGCCCGCCTCGCGGCGATCGGCGGCGTCGGGCTCTTGCTGATCGGATTCTTCGTCTATCTGACCACCCGGCTCTCCACGCCGGAGATGGAGCTTCTCTATTCCGAACTCCAGCAGACGGAAGCGGCGGCCATCGCCAAGAAGCTGGACGAGGCCAAGGTCCCCTACACCGTCGACAAGTCCGGCACCAAGATCATGGTCCCGGCCGATCAGGTCGGGCCGATGCGCATGCGCATGGCGGCCCAGGGCCTGCCGTCCGGCGGTTCGGTCGGCTACGAGCTGTTCGACAAGGGCGAAGGCTTCGGCGCCACCAGCTTCATGCAGAACATCAACCACCTGCGCGCGCTGGAAGGCGAGATGGCGCGCACGGTGCAGACGCTGAACGGCGTGCAGCAGGCCCGCGTCCATCTGGTGCTGCCCAAGCGCGAGCTGTTCGCCCGCCAGCAGAACCCGGCGACCGCCAGCGTCTTCCTGAAGCTGCGCCCCGGCGCCCAGCTGAGCCGCGAGAACATCCAGGCGATCCAGCAGCTGATCGCCGCCTCGGTGCCGAACCTCGACCCCGGCCGCATCTCCATCGTCGACGACAAGGGCAAGCTGCTGGCCCGCGGCACCGGCAACGACAGCGCCGAGGCGATGGCGGCCAACGCGGACGAGAAGAAGCAGGCCTATGAGGGCCGGCTGGCCCGCACCGTCGAGGATCTGCTGGGCCGCACGCTGGGCTACGGCAAGGTCCGGGCGGAGGTGTCCGCCGACCTCGACTTCGACCGCATCACCACCCAGTCGGAAATCTTCGATCCGGAAAGCCAGGTCGTCCGCTCGACCCAGACCGTCAACGAATCGAACGAGAGCAGCGACCGCGACCCGCTGGCTCCGGTCACGGTGGACCAGAACCTGCCGACGGCGCAGGCGAGCAGCAGCGCCAGCCCGCTGTCCTCGAACAAGTCGAACCGCGCCGAAGAGACGATCAACTACGAGATCACCAAGACCACCAAGTCGCATGTCCGCGAGGCCGGTCAGGTCCGCCGCCTGTCGGTGGCCGTGCTGGTGGACGGCACCTACCAGCTCTCCAAGGACGCACCGCCGGCCTACCAGCCGCGCAGCGAGCAGGAGATCGAGAGCATCAAGGCGCTGGTGCGGTCCGCCGTCGGGCTGGACGCCGTGCGCGGCGACTCGCTGGAGGTGATCAACATGCGCTTCTGGTCGCCCGAGGACGACATCCAGAAGCCGGAAGAGCTGTTCATGGGCATGACCAAGGACGACCTGTTCCGCATCGCGGAGATGGTGGTCCTGGGCATCGTCGCCGTCCTCATCATCCTGCTGGTCATCCGCCCGCTGATCTCCCGCGCCTTCGAGAAGGCGGAGATGCAGGAGGAGGACGAGATGGACCGCCTGCTGAGCGATCAGGCCGGCATGCCGGCCGCGCTCGCCGCCCCCACCGGCGCGCTGGCCCAGGATCTGGCGCTGGAGGCGGCGCAGGCCGACGAGGAGCTGGAGCAGATGATCGACATCAACCGGGTGGAAGGCCGCGTCCGTGCGTCCTCCCTGCGCAAGGTCGGCGAGATCGTCGACAAGCATCCGGAAGAGGCGGTCTCCATCCTGCGCAACTGGCTGTATCAGGAGAGCTGAGCGATGCCGGCCTCCAAACCCACACCGCTTGAGGCCACCTTGTCCGCAGGGGGATCGCGGCGATGAGCGTGCGCAAATTCCTCTTCGACGAGTCCTTCGACGTGGACGCCGTCCCCCGCATGACCCATGTGGAGGACGACGACCTGCTGCCCGAGGACGAGCTGTCGGCCATGCCGGCGCCCGAGCCGGAACCGGAACCGCCGCCGGCCCCGACCTTCGGCGAGGCGGAGTTGGCCGCCGCCCGCGCCCAGGGCTATGACGAGGGCATGGCCGCCGGCAAGTCGGAAGGGACCGCCGCGGGCTATGGCAAGGGATTCACCGACGGCATGGCCGCCGGCCAGAACACCGGGTACGAGCGCGGCAAGACGGAGATCGAGGCGACGGTGAACGCCCGCATCGCCAACGCGCTCTCCCAGATCGCCGACGGGGTGGCCCGTCTGCTGGCGGCGCACGAGGCGGGCAACGCCGCGCGCAGCGAACAGCCGGTCCATCTGGCGCTCGCCATCGTCCGCAAGCTGTTGCCCGAATGGGCGCGGCGCGGCGGCATGGTCGAGGTGGAGGGAATGGTCCGCGCCTGCCTGACCGACCTGATCGACGAGCCGCGGCTGGTCATCCGGGTGGCGGAGGACACGATGGGGCTGGTGCGCGACCATCTCGACGAGACGGTCGGGTCGCGCGGCTTCGGAGCGAAGCTGATGGTGATCGGCGATCCGTCGGTCGCTCCCGGCGGCTGCCGCATCGAATGGGCCGAGGGCGGCGTGGAGCGGGACACCGCCCAGCTGCTGGACGAAATCGAACGCCGCGCGGCGCACATGCTGGAGGCTCCGGCCCCCGTCTAAGGGGTGACCGGAATGAGGGAGGTCCGAGACCGACATGCCGAGCGACAATTTCTCGCTGAACGATCTGCACGGCGGCGATGGCGACGACTATGCCAGCCCCGGAATCACCAAGGATCTGGAGGCGGTGTACGACATCCCCGTCCAGATTTCCGCGGTGCTGGGCAAATCGACCATGCAGGTGGCGCAGCTGCTGAAGCTGGGCCGCGGCGCCGTGGTGGAGCTGGACCGCAAGGTCGGCGAGGCCATCGACATCTACGTCAACAACCGTCTGGTCGCCCGCGGCGAGGTGGTGGTGGTGGAAGACCGGCTGGGCGTGACCATGACGGAAATCATCAAGTCGGACCGCGGCTGATGGCGGTGTCGTCCGACACCGGCGGCGCCCGCGCCAAGGCCGCCTCCGGCGGCGGCACCCGTGCCGCGGCGCAGGGCGAGCCGGCGGCGGCAGGCAATCCCACCGGCGCGACCGCGCCGGGGCGGAGCGTGCGGCTGCGCGGCGGGCTGGACGTGGCGACGCTGGTCGGGCTGGCGGCGGCGGCCGGGGTGATCCTGATCGCCATCACCACCGGCGGGTCGGCGCGTGCCTTCCTCGATCCGCCGTCGCTGCTGATCGTGCTGGGCGGGACGCTGGCGGTCACCACCGCCTCCTTCTCGCTGGGCGACGTGGCGGTGGCCTGGAAGAACGCCGCGGCGGTGCTGGTCCACCAGACGCTCGACCCCAAGGGCGTGGCGCGGCAGGTCCTGCTGCTGGCCGAGGCCGCCCGCAGGGCCGGGCCGGAGACCCTGCGCAACGTCCTGCCGGAACTGCGCGCCGAACCCTTCCTGCACCGCAGCGTCACCCTGATCACCGAGGGGCTGCCGCCCGACGCCATCGAGCGGATGCTGACCGGCGAGGTCGAGGCGACCGCCGGCGGCCACGGCAAGAGCGCCGGCGTGCTGCGCCGCGCCTCGGAAGTGGCGCCCGCCATGGGCCTGATCGGCACGCTGGTCGGGCTGGTGCAGATGCTGGGCAGCCTGAGCGACCCGTCGGCCATCGGCCCGGCGATGGCTCTGGCTCTGCTGACGACCTTCTACGGGGCCGTGCTCGGCAACGTCGTCCTGTCCCCGCTCGCCGCCAAGGTGGAGCGGGCGGCGGAGGAGGACGCGCTGGTCAAGACCCTCTATACCATCGGCGCCGTGTCCATCGCGCGCCAGGAGAATCCGCGGCGTCTGGAGATGCTCCTGAACGCCGTCCTGCCGCCTGGAAAGCGGATCCAGTATTTCGACCGGGAAGCCCCGAGAGTGGGAGCGTAAGGCTATGCGTCTGCTGATCGTTGGAACGTTGGAAGGCTACATCACCGCCGCCGGCAAGATCGCCATGAAGCGGGGGGCCAAGGTGTCGCACACCGACAGCATCGAAGGGGCGCTGACCGCCTTGCGTGCCGCCGCCGGTGCCGATCTGGTGATGATCGACGTCAAGCTGGACATCGCGACCTTCATCGACAGCCTGAAGTCGGAGCGCATCACCATCCCGGTGGTCGCCTGCGGCATCGGCACCGATGCGGCCGCCGCCGTGCGCGCCATCCGCGCCGGCGCCAAGGAGTATCTGCCGCTGCCGCCCAATGCCGAGCTGATCGCCGCGGTGCTGGAGGCGGTGGCCGAGGAAAGCCACTCCATCGTGTGCAGCGACCCGGCGATGCTGGCGACACTGCGGTTGGCCGAGCAGGTGGCGCCCAGCGACGCCTCGGTGATGATCACCGGCGAGAGCGGCACCGGCAAGGAGCTGATGGCCCGCTTCATCCACCGCAAGAGCCGGCGCTCCGGCGAGCCGTTCGTCGCGGTGAACTGCGCCGCGATCCCGGAGAATTTGCTGGAATCGGAGCTGTTCGGCCACGAGAAGGGCGCCTTCACCGGCGCCGTCGCCCGGCGGCTCGGCAAGTTCGAGGAAGCGAACAACGGCACCCTGCTGCTGGACGAGCTGTCGGAGATGCACCCCAGGCTCCAGGCCAAGCTGCTGCGCGCCATCCAGGAGAAGGAGATCGACCGCATCGGCTCCAGCCAGCCGGTGAAGGTCAATGTCCGCCTGATCGCCACCTCCAACCGCAATCTGGAGGCGGAGGTCCGCTCCGGCAATTTCCGCGAGGATCTGTATTTCCGCCTGAACGTGTTCAGCGTGGCGATCCCCAGCTTGCGCGAACGCCCGGCCGACATCCCGATGATCGCCGAGCATTTCCTGAAGAAGTATGCTGAGGCCAACGGTCTGGGCGACAAGCGCCTGACCGAGGACGCCATGCTGATGCTGAAGACGCATCACTGGCGCGGCAACGTGCGCGAGCTGGAAAACACCATGCACCGCGCCGTCCTGCTGTCGCGCGGCGAAG
This sequence comes from Azospirillum sp. A26, assembly GCF_042604635.1. NCBI lineage: Bacteria > Pseudomonadati > Pseudomonadota > Alphaproteobacteria > Rhodospirillales > Azospirillaceae > Azospirillum > Azospirillum sp. A26. Next base: position 1,396,397 of record NZ_CP170473.1, read on the forward strand.
AGGTCGGACCGGAAGCGATCATGCTGACCAGCAAGATGCTGGCCCCGGAAGGCAGCGCCCAGGCCTCCATCCCGTCGGATTCGCCGGTCGCCAACCCGTTCGCCGGCCCCGGCGGCACGGTTCCGGCCGCCGCCCCGAGCCAGCCGGCCCCGCCGGCCCAGCCGGGCGGGCTGCCGACCAGCTACGGCCCGCCCAAGGGCGGCAAGCCCGGCCCCTACGGCATGGCCGCCAACAGCAGCGCCGCGGCTGCCGCCAACGCGGGCACCAGCGGCGCCGGTCTGGCGGCGCTGATCGGCCGCACGGTGGCCGACGTCGAGCGCGACCTGATCCTGGAGACGCTGACCCACTGCCTGGGCAACCGCACCCACGCCGCCAACATCCTGGGCATCTCGATCCGCACGCTCCGCAACAAGCTGAAGCAGTATGGCGACGAGGGCCGCAGCGTGCCGACCCCGGGCAACGACGAACGGGCGACGGCCTGATTCCCGTCCGGGACCGGGACCTTGAGCGGCGGGAGCATCCATGGCGCTGACGGAGCATAATGGCGGCGGCGGGGGCGGCGGTCCCGGCAACATGGCCGCCTTCGGCGAGATGTGGGCGGTCACCAAGGCGTCGCTGAAGCGCGGCGACGTGGCGATGGCCATCGGCATCCTGATCGTCGTGGTCGGGCTGATCATGCCGCTGCCCGCCGTCATGCTCGACATGATGCTGGGGCTGAACGTCACCATCTCCATCCTGATCCTGATGGTGGTGCTGTTCATCGAGAAGCCGCTCCAGCTGTCGTCATACCCGACGATCCTGCTGATCACCACGCTGCTGCGCCTGTCGCTGAACATGGCCTCGACGCGCCTGATCCTGACGCAGGGGCATGAGGGGACGTCGGCCGCCGGCCATGTGATCGAGGCCTTCGCCAGCCTCGTCATGGGCGGCGATTTCGTCATCGGCGTGATCATCTACGCCATCCTGACCATCGTGAACTTCAAGGTCATCACCGCCGGTTCGGGCCGCATCGCCGAAGTGGCGGCGCGCTTTACCCTCGACGCCATGCCCGGCAAGCAGATGGCCATCGACGCCGACCTGTCGGCCGGCATGATCGAGGAAAGCACGGCGCGGGCGCGGCGCAAGGAGCTGGAGGACGAAAGCGCCTTCTTCGGCTCGATGGACGGTGCGTCAAAGTTCGTGAAGGGCGACGCGGTCGCCGGCCTGATGATCATGTTCATCAACATCATCGGCGGCGTGACCATCGCGGTGCTGCGCCACGACATGCCGGTGATGACGGCGCTGGACACCTTCACCAAGCTGACCATCGGCGACGGCCTGGTGTCGCAGATCCCGGCGCTGGTGATCTCGATCTCCGCCGGCTTCCTGGTGTCGAAGGCCGGCATGGGCGGCTCCACCGACAAGGCGGTGATCGGCCAGCTGACCGGCCACAGCCAAGCGCTGGCGCTGTCGGCCGGCGCCGTCGGCGTGCTGGCCCTGCTGCCGGGCATGCCGATCCTGACGCTGGCCCCGGTCATCGGCGCGGTGGGCTTCGCCGCCTGGTACATGCCGCGCCTGCGCGCCAAGAAGGAGGCGGAAGAGGCCGCGGCGGCGGAGGAAGCTGCGGCGGCCGGGGCGGGCGGCGGCGGCATGCCGGGCGCCGGTCCGGCACCGGACGAGCCGATCGCCACGGCGCTCGCCATCGACCTGATCCGGCTGGAGCTGGGCTACGGCCTGCTGTCGCTGATCAACCAGCCCCAGGCCGGCAGCCACCGGCTGACCGACCAGATCAAGGGGCTGCGCCGGCAGATCGCCGGCGAGGTCGGCTTCGTCATGCCGGCGGTGCGCATCCAGGACAATTTGCAGCTTCCGCCCAACACCTACATCATCCGCATCAAGGAGATCGAGGCCGGGCGCGGCGACATCCGGCCCAACATGCTGTTGGTGATGGACCCGCGCGGCGACGCCATGAGCCTGCCCGGCGAGCAGACGGTGGAGCCGACCTTCGGCCTGCCCGCCATCTGGATCGAGCCGGGATACCGCGAGGAGGCTCTGTTCAAGGGCTACACCGTGGTCGATCCGTCGACCGTGGTGACCACCCACCTGACCGAGCTGATCAAGGACAACATGCCGGAGCTGCTGTCCTTCACCGAGACGCAGAAGCTGCTGGACGAGACCGACAAGGAACACCAGAAGCTGATCGCCGACGTGGTGCCCGGACAGATCACTGTGGGCGGCCTGCAACGGGTGTTGCAGAATCTCCTTGCCGAACGGGTTTCGATCCGGGATCTTCCCACGATATTGGAAGGGGTATCCGAAGCGACCAGCCAGACCCGCAGCATCACCCAGATCACCGAGCATGTGCGCTCCCGCCTCGCCCGGCAGATCTGCGACGCGAACACCAACGAGATGGGCTTCATCCCGCTCGTCACCCTGTCGCCCGAATGGGAGCAGGGCTTCGCGGAATCGCTGGTGGGCGACGGCGACGACCGGCAGCTGACGATGGCCCCGTCCCGCCTGCAACAGTTCATCACCTCCGTCCGCCAAACCTTCGAGCGACATGCCATGATGGGCGAGAGTCCCGTACTGTTGACCAGCCCGCTGATCCGTCCGTTCGTCCGCTCGATCGTCGAGCGGTTCCGGCCGGCGACCGTGGTCATGTCGCAGAACGAGATCCACCCGAAGGCCCGCATCAAGACGCTGGGGCAGATCTGATGGCGCGCGGCGTTCCCACCCCCTTAGCTGACGGAAGGCGCTGCCGATGCGGCTGAAGTCCTTCCACGCCAAGACCATGTCCGACGCCATGCGGATGGTGCGCCAGTCGCTGGGCGACGACGCCATCATCGTCGCCACGCGCGAGGAGGAAGGCGGCGGCGTGCGCGTGACGGCGGCGGTGGAAGAGGACGACCTGCCGCCGGCCCCGGCATCCGGTTCCGCGCGCGGCGGCCGCGGCAGGGCACCGGCCAAGCCGGTCGAACCCGAGATCGACGTGGGCGAGGTGGTGGCCGACGCCCTGCAACGCCACGGCGTGCCGGCGTCGCTGGCCGAACAGCTGATCGACGCGGCCTCCGGGCTGGACACCGAGGATCCGCGGCTGGCCCTGGGCTCGGCGCTCGATTCCTATTTCACCTTCAACCCGCTGCCCGACGGCCGGTCGCCGGTGAAGCCGCTGGCGCTGGTCGGCCCGCCGGGGTCCGGCAAGACGCTGGTCGCGGCCAAGCTGGCGGCGCGCGCCGTCTTCCGGAAATGCTCGGTCGGCGTCATCACCACCGACACGGTGCGGGCCGGCGGCGTGGACCAGCTGGCCGCCTTCACCCGGCTGATGAAGCTGAAGCTGGCGACGGTGGAGGATCCCGACGCGCTGGCCGGCGCCTTCGAGGTGCATCGCCGGACCGATCTGGTCCTGGTCGACACCGCCGGGCGCAACCCGTTCGACGCCGAGGACATGCAGGACCTGCGCGCCATGCTGTCCGCCGGCGAGGTGGAGCCGATCCTGGTGCTGCCCGCCGGGCTCGACGCGCTGGAGGCCGCCGACATGGCGATGGCCTTCAAGGCGGTGGGCGTGCGGCGCATGCTGGTCACCCGGCTGGACATTGCGCGCCGGCTGGGCAGTGTCCTTGCCATCGCCGCGCGGGCCCGGCTGTCCTTCTGCGACGCCAGCATCTCGTCCAAGGTGGCGGAGGGGCTGACCGCGCTGAACCCGCTGGCGCTCGCCCGCATGATGATCCCGGCCGAGGAGAAGGCGCCCGCCGTCAAGGAATCGGCGCCGCGACGTTCCGCCCGGAGCACAGGCTGGGACGAGGACGACGACGAGGGCCATCAGGACCACGAGCCGGATCGCACCCCCGAGCGCAAGCCGAGCTTCGGTCGGGGGTATGAGCCGGAGGACGAGGAACCGGAGATCGAGCCGGCACCGCCGCCGCCACCACCGCGCAGGGCCGCCGCGGCAGCCAAGCCGACGAAACCCGCAACCGCAAAACCCGCAACCAAGGCTAAAGCCGCCAGTTCCCCCTCGTCGAGGACCCTGCCATGACCGATCCGGTGTTCCCGGCCGCCCTAAAGAACGTTCGCCCGCTGCGCGGCGCCAACGTCATCGCCGTGGCCAGTGGAAAGGGCGGCGTCGGCAAGACGTGGTTCTCGATCACGCTCAGCCACGCCCTGACCAAGGCGGGCATGAACACCCTGCTGTTCGACGGCGATCTCGGACTCGCCAACGTCGACATCCAGCTGGGATTCTCGCCCAAGAACGACCTGGGCGCCGTCATCAACGGCGAGGTGACGCTGGCCAAGGCGGCGCAGCGCTTCGCCGACACCGGCTTCGACATCATCGCCGGCCGTTCGGGCTCGGGCACGCTGGCGCAGCTGCCGAGCCAGCGCCTGTCGTCCTTGCGCAACGACCTGCTGGAGCTGGCGCGGAGCTATGACCGGGTGGTGATGGACATGGGCGCCGGCGTCGACCGCACGGTGCGCACCCTGTCGGGTCCGGCCGGCATCACGCTGGTGGTGACGACGGACGAGCCGACCTCGCTGACCGACGCCTATGCCTTCATCAAGCTGACCCATGCGACCAACCCGTCGGCCGACCTGCGGATCGTGGTGAACATGGCGCAGAGCGTGAAGGACGGCGAGCGGACCTACGGCACCATCCTGAAGGCCTGCCAGAACTTCCTGAAATACAAGCCGGCGCTGGCGGGCATCATCCGCCGCGACCTGAAGGTGCGCGACGCCATCCGCAACCAGACCCCGCTGCTGACCCGCTCGCCCGCCAGCGACGCAGCCCGCGACGTCGAAGCGATCGTGCAGCGGCTGCTCGCCAGCGCCCGGTAACCGGCCGGGACGGGTGGGCATGGGCGGGGCGATCCCACCGTCGGTCACGCCGGCCGCCGCCACCGCTGCGGCAGCCCCCGCCACGCCCGCCCCCGTCACCGCCGAGGCCACGGTCGTCCAGCTTCCCGAACGGCTGCCGGAGGTCACCCGCCCGGTGGTGCTGACCGGCACCGTCGCCGGCCAGACGCCGGAGGGGCTGACCCGCGTGCGCACCGCGGTGGGCGAGCTGCTGCTCGACAGCGCGGTGGAACTGCCGCCAGACAAGCCGGTCACCGTGCAGCTGACCCCCGGCAGCACGGCCCCGACGGGCGCCCCGGCCACGGCGCTGCCGGGCAAGCCGACGGCGCTGATCCTGCTGCAGTCGCTGGCGAGCCCGGCCACGCCGCAGAACGCCGGGCAGGCTGGCGGAGCGACGCCGACCCCGGCGGTGGGCAGCGGCGCGACACCCGCCGTCCTGTTGCCGCCCACCCCGACGCCAACCACCCTCCCGACCAATCTGCCGCCGCTGCTGCCGGGCACCGTCGTGCCGGCGCTGGTGCTGGCCGGCGGGTCGGGCGCCAAGCTGCCGACCGCCGCCGCGCCGCCGGCACAGCCCGCTCCCACGGCACCGGCCCCCGCCACCCCAACGGGAGTCGCGAAGCCGGAGGCTCCGGCCGCCGGGACGCCTGCCGCGGCGACGGGCGGACCCTCCACGCCCGCCCCCCCGACCATGGGCAGCGGCAGCGCCACCTTCGGCACACCGGTCCAGCTCGGCGGCAACGCGGCCCATCCCGGCGCCGAGACGCCGGCGGCACCCACTCCGCCCGGCTCCAACGCATCGGGCTCGACCCCACCGGGGGAAGCCGCCGGGAATCCCGAACCACCCGACCTGCCGCGCGGCGCCACGGTCGCGCTGAAGATCCTGACGATCACCCCACCGCCACAACAGCCCCAGCAGCCGGGCAATCCGGGGGCGAACAACCCGGAGGCCAACGGGCGCAACCAGCAGGCGGGCAGACAGGCCGCCGCTCTGCCGACGCCGCAGGCCGACGAGCCGGCCCTGCCGCCCGACACCCCCATCCTGCGCGGCACGGTGGCCGGCAGCACGCCGCAGGGCCAGCCGATCCTGGCAACTAGGCAGGGCATGCTGGCGCTGAACGTTCCGGCCAGCCTGCCGCAAGGGGCCACGGTGACGGCGGCGCTGGCCGACCTCGCCCGCGCGACCCAGGCGGCGGCCCCCACCCTGCCCGGCCCGCCGGGGCCGCTGGACGGGCGCGACTGGCCGGCGATGCGGCAGCTGATGGCGACTCTGGCAGCGGCCGATCCGGCGGCGGCCAAGGCGATGCTGGCGACGATGCCGCAGCCGAACCGCAAGCTGACCGCGGCGCTGGGCTTCTTCCTGTCTGCGATGCGCGGCGGCGACGCGCAGGGCTGGCTGGGCGACGATGCCGCCTCCGCCCTCGACAAGGCGGGGCGGCGCGACCTGCTGGAGCGGCTGGAGAAGGATTTCGACGGGCTGCGCCGCGAGGCGGCGGAACCGCTGCCAGGCGACTGGCGCAGCTACACCATCCCGCTGATGGACGCGAACGGGCCGAAGCCGATCAGGCTGCATGTCCACCCGTTGCAGGAGGATGAGGAAAGCGGCGGCGGCGAGCGGTCGAAGCCCGGCAGCCGCTTCGTCATCGACCTCGACCTCAGCCGCTTCGGGCCGATGCAGCTGGACGGTCTGGTGCGGCCAAACCATTTCGACCTGATCCTGCGCAGCCATGCCGCCCTGCCGCCGGAGCTGCGGGTCGAGCTGATCCAGATTTTCGCCGACAGCGTGCGGGCCGTCGGCTACACCGGCGGCCTGTCCTTCCAGTCGGGCGCGCGCAGCTGGGTGAAGCTGACCCGCGCCGGCCAAGCCGGTCTGGGGGTGTCGGCATGAGGCGGGAGCGTCTGTCCACCCGCCCCTCCCCCGACGCCCGCCACGATTTCCTGGTGGAGCTGCGCGGCGAACCGCTGCCGGGGGTGCGGCTGACCCTGCGGCTGGTGCCCGACCTGCTGGTGCCCGATCCGGCGTCGGTCGTGGCCTATCTGGCGGAGTTCGCCGGCTTTGGCGACGGGTTGGAGGCGCTGGCCGTCGCCATTCTAGACGACGTCAACAACGAGCTGGTCCCGCGCTGGGTCGAGGTGGCGGTGGAGAGCGACGCCCCCCTGCCCCACCGCGTGGTGATCGAGGACCGGCAGCCGACCTGGGACAACCCGTCGCTGCTGGGGCGGCTGCGCCGCCTCTGAAGCAGGCTCATGCCGGTGAGAGCAGGTGCTGGCTACGCTCACCGGTAAGGGCCATGACTGCGGCCCCTCAGGTCCATGCCTGCGACGGCGATGCTGCCGGATGACAGCGCCCGCCATGGCCGCACGCTTCGGACCACACCGCCTCCGGCCGATCCGGCTCAGGTCATTTTGGATGGGAAAAGGCGGGATTCCTCCAGCACGGACAGCATCTCAAAACCGTGCGGGGGTCTTGGCGGTGCTGGTGAACTGCGCCAGATGACAGCCGCCCCGGCAGATTGCCAGAGCGGGGCACGAACCACAGGAGCGCTCGTTCCGTTCCAAGGCCGCCACCGCGGATGGCTGCACCGAGTCCCGCCACAATGCCGGTAGGGACGCCCCCGGCTGGGACAGGTCCCCCAGATAGCGGTCGGAATGAGGGCAGATCCGCAGCTTGCCGTCGTGGGAAACGGAAGCCCAATTGATCCCAGCGGCACAATGCGGAACCAGATACTTTTCCCGGAGCTTCAGAACATCAGAATCGGTCAGGGGAGCAAGCGGTTCGCTCAAACAGAAGCGGGGGGAACAGGGGAACTGGACCCTGGGCAGGCTGCCCTCGTCCTCCTGCTCGAGTTGCGCGATCAGATCGGCAAGGATCCCCTCCGGCGGTGCGAGTTCCTCGTCCCGGCGCCCGGTGGGAACGTAGCGCATCAGGCGGAACTCCCGCCCGCCCATCGACTTGACGGTCTTCAAGACATCCAGGACATCGGAGACATTGCCGCTGGTGACGGTCATCTCCACGACCACCTCCAGTCCATTGTCGATGGCCGCTCCGATGGCGTTCATCGTGCGCCGCCAGCTTCCCTTCCGGAGGGTCAGGGCATCATGGCTCGGCTCGTTGCCGTGGAGGGAAAGCATAACCTCCCGCACGTTCCAGTCCTTCCACCGGCGCGCGGTTTCCCGGTTCAGCGTGCGTCCATTGGTGAACAGGACCTGATACAGCCCCAAGGCGGCGCCGTGCGTGAGAATACGGTCGAACTCCGGGTGCATGGTCGGTTCGCCGCCGCTGTACCGGACACGCAGCACGGTCATGCCGGCCGCCGAATCCAGGACCGAGCAGGCCAGATCGGCGGGCAGGTGGATGGTCTCGGGCGGCTTCTGCCCCGGACGTTTCGCTTTCCAGACGTTGTAGCAGAAGCTGCAGGCCCAATCGCAGTGACGGGTCAGCTCCAGTTCCAGTGCGAAGGGAGCCGCCGGGGGTTTGCCCAGCGCCTTTTCCGGATCGGGGCCACCGGTCCCGGTGCTCGTCCCGTCAGCCGAGGCCTCCCTCAACTGACACAGCAGGTCGTTGATGTCGGCCTCGATCTCCGCGGCCGGAACATCGTAGGTCGATGCCATGCGCGCGGCGACTGCGCTCACCCCGACGCCTTCGACCAGCTCACGCACCATCTCGTCGGCTATGGGGTCCAATGCCTGCCGGAGCCCCGTGGCCGGCTCGAACAGCAGCGCCGCGTCGCCCCGATAGACGTAACGGTCGAGAAAAAGAGTGGTCATGTCGTCAGACATCCTTGGTCGTGCGCCGTTACCCAGCAGCCGGACCGGCACAGGTGAAGATAGTTGCAGCCGCCGCAGCGGGCTTCCTCCAGCGTAAACGCCGCGAGCTTGGCCTTGCGCTCCAGTGCCTCGCCCCATGCCACGGCGAGAGGAACATCCCATTGGGCCTGCAGCCTGCTGCCGCGATCGCGTTCGATCATCAGGCATGATACCGCCTGGCCCATCGCATTCATCGACAGCAGGTCGTCCTGCGCCCCGTCGCACGGTATTGAAACGGTCAGGCTATGCGTGAGAGAGATCGGCAAATCCGGAGTCCGCATGTCCAGATAGCGGCCGGTCTCCAGCGCGGTGTCACGATCGAGCAGAAGGTCCGCCCCCGCATTGCCGGCCATCTGGGTCGGCTCAAAATCGGCGGACGCGCTCATCTCAACCGCCCAGTCCACCATGGCGCCCACCTCGCCGGCATTGATCCGGTTGATGCAGAACCGCAGCGAGAACCGAATGCCGGCCGCCTGCATCGCGGCCAGCGACCGGCGCAGGCGGGCATGCGTGCCGGAGCCGCGGATGGCGTCGATGGTGGTGGCACTGGCGCCATCGAGGCTGATGTTGCAATGGAAGCGCGTGTCCGCCAGCCGAGCCAGGATCGGCGGACGGGACAGGATGACGCCATTGGTGGAAATGTTGATCCGCTGGAAACCGCCACGCGCGGCGGCATCCATGATGTAGACGAACTTGGGATGCGTGGTCGGTTCGCCGCCGGTAAGATCCAGAATCTCCACGCCCAGCGCATCCGCCTCGGCGATGCGCTTGAAAATGCCGTCGACCGGAGCGTGTCCACCCTGCTTGTCGCCCAGATAACAATGGCCGCAGTTCAGATTGCAACTCTCGGTCAGCGACAGCTTCAGCCGCCGATAGGGCGATGGCATGGCTTGGCCTCATTTGTCAGACGGTTGCGGGCAATCCGGATGCGGTCTGCCGTCTCATGGTCGCAATAAAACACGCTTACATTGTGATATCCGCCATGCCTGGCGAGTGATGCCGCCGCCTCGGCACAGCCGGCAATCCGGTGGCCGGCCAGCGAAAAACCCCGCTTTTCCAGCCAATCGCGGTTTTCACGGGTGACTTCCACCTCGTTCAGGTTCACCCGATGCAGCCCCATACCGGGCATCGCCTCGATCAGCCGGCGCATGCGTTCTGAAAATTCTGTCCCAGGCAGGCAGGGTACCTCGCAGATCGCCTCGACCGCCAATCCGGCGAACTTCGCGAAGATGCGGGGCGACTGGTTGTTCACACGGAACTCGTTCACACCGGCCGCCACCGCCTCCTCCAACAGGGTGCGGGAAGAGGCAACCCCGTTGGTATAGAGGTGAATGTGGAAGCCGGGACCGCGGGCGGCCCGCAAGGCGCCAACCAGGGCCAGGAGCCGTTGCGGAAACAGCAGCGCCTCTCCGCCGGAAATCGCCACGCCACGCAGTTCGGACCTGCCGGCGACATCGTCGACCAACCGTTCCATGGAAGACGGGTCAATTTCCGTTCCGGCCAGTTCCATGACGTCCCGACCGAATTTTTCGGCTGGAACCGGGCAGAACCCGCAGGAAAGATTGCAACGAAAGGTCAGGTGAATCTGAGCTTTCGCACCGTCAATGCAGTGGCGGCAGCCGGTGGGGGGGTGTGCCAGCATGCTGGAAAAGAGGCCCCCGGACGAGCCGGGGACCTCCCTCACCGTTAGGCGCACTGGCTGGACGAAGTCTTGGACGACTTGATCGAGGGCTTGACGTACTTCATGGCACTATCCTTTCCCGATAAGAGTTTGGCTTATTGCCGGGACCAATGATGAATAAAGCCCATGTATCTATCAATGCAAAAATCGGAATTCAATCGTACGAACAGAATTAAATTACTTTCGCCGATGATTCACACACTTGTATTCGCGCTTTGTAAAAGCAAGTAAATTCCCATATTTGAATCTCCCAAGATTTCTTCCGTATTCATTAATGATATTATTATCGATCTGCGACAAAACGGCACGCATTCTGAAATGGGCCTGCATGACAGCAGTCGCGGCTCTTCCCAGCAGGCGCAAATCAGGACTTAGGCTCACTGGCGTCAGTCGTCCTCGAACAGGCCCTGCGCTGCGGTGCGGTGGCAGGCCTCGCAGTTGCTTTTGGCGGCGACCGTCCTACGGCTCCAGATCGACGGGTCTAAGTCGTGCTTGCGCAGCCACCAGCGCTGTTCGGTGATGCGGATCAGGCGGCCGTCGCCGCTTCCGGCTGTCTGCGTCAGATAGCTGCGGATGGCCGCGGCGGTGTCGGCCGGCAGGCTGGCATTCTCGCCGAAATGGTTTTGAAGGCCGTCCATGATGCGGTTCCAGGACGCCGCCGGCAGCAGGCCGGGCTGAAAGGCCATGTGGCACTCGCCGCATTCCTTCCGGGTGGCGGCATCGGTGACGGGGGGCACCCGCTCGAACTCGCTGGCGGTTGCCGGTCCGGCGCTCAGGGCCAGCAGGGTGAGGGCGGCGAAGGCGGCGAGCTTGCGGGATGTTGGGTCGGAACGCATCGGTTGCTTCCCTATCGGTTCGACAGAAAGGTGATGAAATCGCCCTTCTCCCGCGCGGTGCAGGCGCGGCCGAGGACGTTGACGCAGTCGCGCCCAAACCGCTTTTCGACCTCGGCGGGGTCGGTGAAGCGCTTGGGGTTGGCGGAGACCGCCATCGGCAGGATGTCGCGGCCGGTCTTGTAATGGCGGCCGGTCGCGGCCGGGTCACGGGTGTGGCAGCTGGCGCAGGCGGGGGTTTCGGCCACCGTGCCGCCGGCATGGGGCCCGAGATACAGCGCCTGCCCGCGCTCCGCCGAGAAGCCGGTGAAGTCGGGCGCTTTTGCCTGGGCGGCGTAGCCGTCGAGGATGCGGGTACGCTCGGCGTCGCCCGACGCCGCCAGCGCGACGCCGGTGCCGAACGCCACCGCGGCGGCGAGAAGAAGGATCGTTTTCATGGGATCATCCGGTTGGTCGGGGTTGAGCGCCATGCCGTCCAGCGCGATGCGAGGCCGGGCGGCAGCCGCTTCAGGCCATGCAGCGCGAAGACCAGGGCGATGTGCGCCAGGATCAGCGGGAGGGAGGCCTCGCCGATCTCCTTGTGCAGATGCTCCACCGTGACGAAGAAATCGGCGACGGCACCGCTCGCCGCCGCCAGCCCGACGCCGGCCAGAAGGGCGGCGGCCATCCAGGCGGTCAGCGGGCTGCGGTCCGTCCGGGCCTTCGCATCGCCAGCGAACAGCCGCCCGAGCCATGCCGTCACTGCCCTGGCGGAAGGCCGGGGCAGGCGCAGCGGGCTTCCCGCCGGAGCCAGCAGGCCGACCCCGGCGCGCAGGAGGATGGCGGCAAGGACGGCATAGCCGGAGAAAACATGCATGCCGTAGCTGTCCTCGTCGCCGGTCAGATAGGCGACGATGAAGGCGCCCGAGACGGTGGCGTGGAAGGCCAGCAGCGCGGTCATCTCGGCGGCGCTTGGCTTGCGGGCGGACATGGCGGTCTCCGTTCTCAGATGAGGTCAGTCGCCGTTGCCGGTGGTCAGCAGGGCGACCATGCCCGCGGCGCCGTCCGCCCTGGCCTGCCAAGCGGCGGCGAGAGCGCCAATGACCAGGGCGGTGAGCAGGGTGTGGAGGATCATTTTCTTCAGCATGGCGGGGCTCCGTTCAGTCGTCGTCGCGGTCGCCGTGCCGGCCCTTTTCCTTGCCCTTCCCGTGGCCCTTCTCATCGCCGTGGCGGCGGCCTTCCTGCATCCGCATGGCGTCGCGGCCGAAGGCGGTGCCGTCCTGCCGGATGATCTGGCCGGCCTGGATCGCGCCCTGGCTGACGCCGCCGACCACGGTGATCTGGTCGCCGGACTGGATGCCGTCGGGAAGGAAGCCGCGGCTGGCGACGTCGATGCGGTCGCGGCCGTCGGTCAGGACGAACCAGTTCGCAGCCACCTTCTCGACCGTGCCGGCGACGGTGCCGCCGCCGGCCTTCGTCACCTCGGCGATGGATTGCGGGCTGGCGGGCTGGACCGCGGCGGCGCGGCGGTGGTCGTCGTCGGCCCGGGCGGCGTTGGCGGCGCCCGCAGCGAGCGTGGCGGCGAGGAGGGTGGCGGCAAGGAGAGTGGCGGAGGTTGCGGCTTTCAGCATGGCATCACCTGTGGTGCGGGAGGAGCGCCGAAGCGCCCGATGAACCGCACTCTGCCCCACCCGGCCTGACCCGAGCCTGAACGGGCCGTTCATCCGCCGTTCAGGCTGGAGACGGCAGGACATGCGCATTCAGCGGCGGTTCAGGGATGCGACGATATGCTGGTTCGAACGCGCGTCCCCGATGCGCGATGCTGTCCCCGGCAGAGAGGTCGATCATGAGGACCGGTCCCGCATTGCTCCTTGTTGCCCTGCTCCTTGCGGCAGGACCGGCGGCACAGGCCGGCGACGACCATGAGCGCGCCCGCGCCGCCCTGCGCGAGGGCCGCATCCTGCCGCTGGAGCGCATTGTCGAAAGCGCCAGACAGCGGTTCGGCGGCGAGGTGCTCGACGTCGATCTTGAGGACGAGGAGGACGGCTTCCAGTACGAGCTGAAGCTGATCGCGCCGGACGGCCGGATCATGAAGCTCGACTATGACGCCGCCACCGGGGAGCTGCTGCGAAGCAGGGGCCGCCACCAGTCCCACGGCGGGAGCCAGAGTAGAGGGAGGTGACAGCATGCGCGTGCTGGTTGTCGAGGACACCGCCGAACTGGCCCGGCAGCTGAAACAGCGGCTGGAAGGCGAAGGCTATGCGGTGGACACCGCCGCCGATGGCGAGGAGGGCCGTTTCCTGGGCGAGACCGAGCCCTATGACGCGGCGATCCTCGATCTCGGCCTGCCGAAGATCGACGGGCTGACGGTGCTGCGCTCGTGGCGGCGGGCGGGGGTGGCCGTGCCGGTGCTGATCCTGACCGCGCGCGACGCCTGGAACGAGAAGGTGCAGGGCATCGATGCCGGCGCCGACGATTACCTGGCGAAGCCCTTCAGCATGGAGGAGCTGCTGGCCCGCATCCGCGCGCTGATCCGCCGCGCCAAGGGCCATGCCAGCGCCGAGATCGCCTGCGGCTCCGTGGTGCTCGACACCCGGACCGGGCGGGTCACGGTGGACGGCCAGCCGGTCGAGCTGACCGCCTTCGAATACCGGGTGCTGTCCTACCTGATGCACCGCAAGGGGCAGACGGTGTCGCGCACCGAGCTGACCGAGCATGTCTATGCCCAGGATTTCGACCGCGATTCCAACACCATCGAGGTCTTCGTCGGCCGCCTGCGCCGCAAGCTGGGGGTGGACGTGATCCGGACCGTGCGCGGGCTGGGCTATCGCGCGGACGAGCCCTGAGGGAAGGGCCGGAGGCAGGAAATGAAATGGACGGAGTCTCTGCGCTTCCGCCTGCTGGCCGGTGCCGCCGTGTGGGTGGCGCTGGCGCTGATGCTGGCGGGATGGATCATCGCCGACCTGTTCCAGACCCATGTCCGCCAGCGCTTCGACGCCGAACTGGCCAACCATCTGGAACAGCTGGCCGCGGTGCTGGAGACCGATGCCGACGGCAGACCGGCGCTGCGCCAGCCGCTCAGCGATCCGCGCTTCCGCCGGCCGCTGTCGGGGCTCTACTGGCAGGTGGGGGAGAGCGCCGCGGCACCGCTGCGCTCGCGTTCGCTGTGGGACAGCGTGCTGGATCTGCCCGATGACCGGGTGGAAAACGGCGGGCTGCACCGGCACGATGCCGCCGGGCCGGCCAACCAGTCGCTGATCGTGCTGGAGCGTTTCGTCCTGCTGCCCGAGCGGACGGAGCCGATCCGCATCGCCGTCGCCGCCGACCGGGCCGAGCTTGCCGGCGTCACCCGCGCCTTCAACGTCACGCTGGCCCTGTCGCTGGCGGTGCTGGCCGCCGCCCTGATCGCCGCGGCACTGATCCAGGTGCAGATCGGGCTGCGCCCGCTTTCGCGCCTGCGCGGCGAACTGACAGAGGTGCGGGGTGGCCGCAAGAAGCGCTTCGACGGGACGATGCCGACGGAAATCCGGCCGCTGGTGGAGGATCTGAACGCGCTGCTGGCCCATGCCGAGGAGGTCGTCGGCCGCGGGCGCCTGCAGGCCGGCAATCTGGCCCATGCGCTGAAGACCAACCTCGCCGTGCTGGCGAACGAGGCCGGCACGCTGGACGAGCGCAACGCGCGCGCGGTGGGGCCGGCGATGGTCCGGCAGGTGGAGCTGATGCGCCGCCACCTCGACCACCATATGGCCCGCGCCCGCGCCGCCGCCGCCCGCGGCGTGCCGGGCGTCGGCACGCCGGTGGCGGACTGCGTCGCGGCGCTGGCGCGGGTGATGCGCAAGCTGCATGCCGCGGCGGGGGTGGACATCGCCGTCGATGTTCCCGCCGATCTGCTGTTCGCCGGCGAGCGCGAGGATCTGGACGAGATGCTGGGCAACCTGCTGGACAATGCCTGCAAATGGGCGCGCGGCCGGGTCGGGGTGACCTGCCGGGCCGAGGCCGGCGGCATGCTGAGCGTCACGCTCGACGACGACGGCCCCGGCCTGCCCGGCGACAGCCGCGACGCGGCGCTGGAGCCGGGGGTGCGGCTGGACGAAAGCATGCCGGGAACGGGGCTCGGCCTTGCGGTGGTGCGGGATGTGGCGCGGCTCTATGGCGGCGACATCCGGCTGGACGCCTCGCCGCTCGGCGGGCTGAGGGCAGTGTTGCGTCTGCCGGCGGCTGCGGGATGAGAAGGGGCCGCGGCTGTTGTGATAAGGTGCGGGCACAAAAACGCTTCTGAACGCGGACAGGCCAGATGACCGATGATCTTCGCGCGGTCCGTGACGCTGTGGCGGCGGACGGCTTCTCCTTCGTCGCGGCGGACGCCATGCAGGGAGTGCTCGACGCCGCCGGGCTGCGGGATTGGGAGGGGTTCAGCGCCAGCTGGAACGATTTGGGGCTCGACACCTACATGGCGGACGGCGGGCGCTACCGCCGCCGGCGCCACGCCGCCTTCGCGGTGTCGGCCGGGGACATCCGGCGCAAGCCGCACCAGCCCCATTACCAGAGCCGCGACTACAACCCGCTGAACGGCGGCCTGGAACGCTGGTTCGAGCCGATCACCGAGGCGGTCGCGACCCACCCCGCCCTGGATGCGATCCTGAAGACCTGCTTCGCGCTGTTCGACCCGCTCACCCCCGCCGGCACCAGGCCGGAGGTCTGGCACACCGAGGTGCATCAGTTCCGCATCGAAGCCCGTGCCGGCGAAGCCGGACGGCCCACCCCGGAAGGGATGCACCGCGACGGCGTGGACTGGGTGCTGGTGATGCTGATCCGGCGCGAGAACGTCTCCAGCGGCACGACCAGCATCCATGACCTCGCCGGCCGGCCGCTCGGCAGCTTCACCCTGCGCCATCCGCAGGAATCGGCGGTGGTGGACGACGCCCGGGTGTTCCACGGCGTGACGCCGGTCGAGCCGACCGATCCGGCGCGTCCGGCTTTCCGCGACGTGCTGGTGGTGACGATGCGGCACGCCTGATGCCGCACAGCCGATTGGCCGCGCCGTCACGGCCTTAACCGGAATCCTGCGGCATACTGTCCACAACCGCGTTGGGCACCGGAACCGGTTTGCTTCCAGCGCTAATATATTAGTATAATAATGCCATGAGTTATCCGGTGAGGCCGAGCCATGACCGCGGATCCCTTGGAGACGGCGCTGCTCCTGCGCGTGGTGGTGATCCTGGGGCTGCTGCTTCTCGGTTTCTGCTAACTTCTTCCACAGGGATGCCTGACCATGGCGACCGACCTCAAGCGAGAGACCTACTCCGCCACCATCGACGGCAAGCCGGTGGATCTGTTCACCCTGCGCAACGGGCGCGGCATGGTGGCGCGCATCACCAATTACGGCGCCAAGATCGAGCAGATCCTGGTCCCCGACCGCGACGGCGTGTTGGGCGACGTGGTCCAGGGCTATGACGGGATCGAGGGCGCGATGGGCGGGCAGCCGTCGATGGGCTCCTTCATCGGGCGCTATTGCGGGCGCATTCCCGACGGGCGCTTCACCCTGGACGGCATCGCCCATCAGGCCACGGTCAACAGCCCGCCCAACACCCTGCATGGCGGCCAGCGCGGCTCGCGCTTCCGGGTCTTCGACGCCCGGCAGATCGACGAGGCCAGCCTGGAACTGAGCTATGTCTTCGCGGATGGCGAGGAGGGCTTTCCCGGCACCCTGCCGCTGCGGCTGGTCTATACGGTCGGCGACGACAACGCCCTGACCATCGCCTGGACCGCGGTGGCGGCCGACAAGACCACCATCGCCAACTTCACCGACCACACCTTCTTCAACCTGTCGGGCGATCTGGGGTCGTCGATCCTCGACCATGTCGCCACCATCCAGGCCGGCCGCTATCTGGCGCTCGGCGAGACCGGGGTGCCGACCGGCGAGATGGTGGAGGTCACAGGCACGCCGCACGACTTCCGCACCCCGGCGGCGCTGGGCGCCCGCATCGACGCCGACGACCGCATGCTGGCGCTCGGCAACGGCTATGACTTGCATTACGTGATCGATCGGCCGGCGACCGGCGCAGCGCCTGTTCTTCTCGCCCGCTTCCTGCACCCGGCCAGCGGCCGGACGCTGGAGGTGCTGTCCACCGAACCCGGCCTGCAACTCTACACCGGCAATTTCCTGGAGGGCAAAACCCCGCGGGACGTCGGCAAGGGCGGCACGCTCTACACCAAACACAGCGCCTTCTGCGCCGAACCGTCGAAATTCCCCAACGCCGTCAACCTCCCCTCCCTTTGGCCCTCCTTCCCCTCGACCGTGCTGCGTCCCGGCCAATGGACCGCCGGGTCCATCGTCTACCGGTTCGGGGTCGCCTGAGGCGGCGCCGCGCCGCCCGCCCCCAAAGCCCTTCACGGCAAGCGCCCCGCACGGCCGCCCCTTTTCTCCCTCGGAGTCCGTTACGCCATGAGCACCGCCAAGCCGATCCGCCGTTACCGGCAGACGAAAGTCGTCGCCACGCTGGGTCCGTCCTCCTCCTCGCCCGAGATGATCCGCCGCCTGTTCGAGGCCGGCGTCGATGTCTTCCGCCTGAATTTCAGCCACGGCAGCCACCAGGACCATGGCGAACGCGTCCGCGCCATCCGCGCGCTGGAGGAGGAGACCGGCCGCCCCATCGCCATCATGGCCGACCTCCAGGGGCCGAAGCTGCGGCTGGGCCGCTTCGCCGACGGGCCGGTGACGCTGACCGCCGGCCAGCCCTTCTGCCTCGACCTGCTGGCCGAGCCGGGCGACGCCCGCCGCGTCGGCATGCCCCATCCGGAGATCTTCGCCGCCCTGGTGCCGGATGCCGAGCTGCTGCTGGATGACGGCAAGGTGCGGCTGCGGGTGACCGCCTGCGGCGCCGATTTCGCCGAGACGGTCGTGGTGTCCGGCACCAAGCTGTCGGACCGCAAGGGCGTCAACGTGCCGGGCGTGGTGCTGCCGCTGTCGCCGCTGACGCCCAAGGACCGCGCCGACCTGGACTTCGCCCTCGACCAGGGGGTGGACTGGGTGGCGCTGAGCTTCGTCCAGCGGCCGGAGGACGTGGCGGAGGCGCGCAAGCTGATCGCCGGCCGGGCCGCGCTGCTGTCGAAGCTGGAGAAGCCGCAGGCGATCCAGCATCTCGACCGCATCGTCGAGATGTCGGACGGCGTCATGGTGGCGCGCGGCGACCTGGGCGTGGAGATGCCGCCGGAAGACGTGCCGTCGATCCAGAAGCGCATCATCCGTGCCGCCCGTTCGGCCGGAAAGCCGGTGATCGTCGCCACCCAGATGCT
This sequence comes from Azospirillum sp. A26, assembly GCF_042604635.1. NCBI lineage: Bacteria > Pseudomonadati > Pseudomonadota > Alphaproteobacteria > Rhodospirillales > Azospirillaceae > Azospirillum > Azospirillum sp. A26. Next base: position 1,414,817 of record NZ_CP170473.1, read on the forward strand.
GGAATCGATGATCTCCGCCCCCGCCCCGACCCGCGCCGAGGCGTCGGACGTCGCCACCGCGGTGTTCGACGGCGCCGATGCCGTCATGCTGTCGGCCGAAACCGCGTCCGGCGACTATCCGGTCGAAGCCGTGTCGATCATGGACCGCATCGCCCGGCGGGTGGAGGGCGACCCGCTCTATCGCGGCCTGATGGATGCCCAGCATGCCGACCCGGAACAGACGGAATCGGACGCCATCACCGCCGCCGCCCGTCAGGTCGCCCATACGGTGAAGGCGGCGGCCATCGCCACCTACACCACCAGCGGCTCCACCACCCTGCGGGCAGCACGCGAACGGCCGGAGGTGCCGATCCTCTGCCTGACCGAAAGCGCCGCCATCGCCCGCCGGATGGTGCTGGCCTATGGCGTCCACGCCGTGCTGACGGAGGATGTCCAGAGCTTCTCCGACATGGTGCACAAGGCGGCGCGGCTGGCCTATGTGCATGGGCTGGCCGAGGAGGGGCAGCGGCTGGTCATCACCGCCGGCGTGCCGTTCGGCATGCCGGGATCGACCAATATCCTACGAATCGCCTGGGTCGAGGCGCCGAGCCGCCTTGAGCGCGAACGCGAGGCCCGTGCCCACCAGCCGATGGCCCTCGCCGACGCCTGACCGCATCTTACCTTCCGCCGACCGCCAGGCTTCCGTTTCGTATAAGCGGAGGCTTGGCGGAGTACCAAACGCACAGTGCATCGGCCTGGCGTTCTATCGACTCCAACGCTCTTGACATCGATCAAATAAAGATAGCTTTTTAGCTAACTACCGGACGTTGACCGGTGCCGCTCGATACCCGACCGTCGGGGTTGGGGTTTCCCGCTTCTTGAAACCTGGCCGGTTGGACGGGTTATATCGAAGATCGGCGGCACGAAGGTCGGCGACGGTCGGGTGTTTTCAGGAGTTTGGTGGATGTCTATCCAACTGGCCGGGCTGTGCTTCACGACGGCGTCCGGCCTGCCGTTCTCCCACGACCATTGGCTGGTGGCCCTGTCCTATGCCGTCGCCGCCTTCGCCTCCTACTCCGCGCTGGACATGGCGGAGCGGATGCACCGGACGGACGGCGCCGCCCGCATGATGTGGCAGGGCTGCGCCGCGGCGGCGCTGGGCGGCGGCATCTGGGCCATGCATTTCATCGGCATGCTGGCGCTGACCATCGACACGCCGATCGCCTACGATCCGGTGAAGACCCTGCTGTCGCTGGTGACCTCGGTCGCCTTCGTCGCCGTCGGCTTCCGCATCATCCAGCGCCGCCGCTCCCCCGCCACCATCGCCGCGGCGGGCGTCATCGTCGGGCTCGGCGTGGCGACGATGCATTATCTCGGCATGTCGGCGATGGTTCTGCCGGCCCGCATCGCCTACGAACCCGCCCTGTGGAGCCTGTCGGTCGCCATCGCCGCGGCGGCCGCCGCCGCGGGGCTATGGCTGGCTACCCGCATCCACCGCCTGCTGGAACGCACGCTGGCCGCCCTGGTGATGGCGGTGGCCGTCTGCGGCATGCATTACACCGGCATGGCGGCCCTGGTGGTGCAGCTCGATCCCACGCTGATGCCGGCGGACGGAAATCTCGGCGACGGGGTGTCGAGCGGCCCCCTGGCCGTTCTGGTGGCGGTGGCGGCCTTCGGCCTGCTGCTGCTGGCGCTGGTCTCGGCCATGGCCGACCGCAAGGTCTCCGCCGCGTCGGCGCGCGAGGCCGCCGCCCTGCGCATCGCCAATCTGGAGCTGGAGGCGGCCCGCCTGCAGCTGGAGGCGAACCAGCGCGAGATCATCCGCCGTCTGTGCAGCGCCGGCGAATTCCGCGACAACGAGACCGGCCAGCATGTCGCGCGCATGGCGCAGATCTCCCATCAGCTTGCGCTCGCCGCCGGCTGCACCGCCAACTATGCCGCGCAACTGCTAGAGGCGGCCCCCCTGCACGACATCGGCAAGATCGGCGTCCCCGATCAGGTGCTGCTGAAGGCCGGCCGGCTCGAGCCGGAGGAATGGGTGATCATGCGCCGACATGCCAGCATCGGGCAGCGGCTGCTGGCCGGTAGCGGGCTGCCCCTGCTCGACCTCGCCGCCGAGATCGCCGGGACGCATCACGAGAAATGGGACGGCACCGGCTATCCCGCCGGCCTGCGCGGCAGCGAAATACCGCTGTCCGGCCGCATCGTCGCCATCGCCGACGTGTTCGACGCCCTGCTGTCCGCACGCCCCTACAAGGAGCCCTGGCCGCTGGAGAAGGTCGTCAGCTTCATGCGGGAGCAGGCCGGTCTCCATTTCGATCCCGAACTGGTGACGGTGTTCCTCGACAGGCTCGACGTCATGGTGGCGATCCGCGGACGCTTCGTCGACGAGGAGCACACTCCGCCGTTGCTGGCGGAAGCTAACGCCGCCGAATAAGGCCCCGGATCGCTAACGCCTTCCGCAACGCATTGCGGTGAGGGCTGTTCTGGTGAGGGACCACCCCTGCCAGGACACCGCCCTTGCCCGACGCCAGCGACACCGGCCTGAACCAGGATGAGCGGGCAGAGATCAAGGAGCGGTCCAACCCGCCGGCCCTGATCCTGCACGAAGCGATCCGGCTGGAGGGTCAGGAGGAGCTGAAGCGGTCCACCTCCTCCCTTCTGTGGTCCGGTCTGGCGGCCGGGCTGTCGATGGGCTTTTCCATGGTGGGCGAGGCGTTGCTGACCACCCATCTGCCGGACGAGCCCTGGCGGCCGTTGATCGCCAGCTTCGGCTATTGCTTCGGCTTCGTGATCGTCATCCTGGGCCGCCAGCAGCTGTTCACCGAGAACACGCTGACGGTGATCCTGCCGCTGCTGCACCGCTGGTCGTCCGGCACCCTGACGGCGGTGGTGCGGCTGTGGGCGCTGGTCTTCGTCGCCAACATCGTCGGCACCCTGCTGTTCTCCGCCTTCGCCGTGGGCACGGAGGCCTTCTCCCCGCCGCTGCGCGCCGCCTTCGTCGAGCTGGGGACCACCGCCGCGCGGTCGGATTTCATGACGACGACCCTGCACGGGGTGCTGGCCGGCTGGCTGATCGCCCTGCTGGTCTGGATCACGCCGTCGGTCGGACAGGCGCGCTTCTTCGTCATCGTCGCGCTGACCTGGCTGATCGCGCTCGGCAAGTTCGCCCATGTCGTCGCCGGATCGGTGGAGGTGTCCTTCGCCGCCATGTCCGGCGAGATCGGCTGGGGCCGCTATGCCTTCGGCTTTCTGCTGCCGTCGCTGATCGGCAATGTCCTGGGCGGCGTCGGGCTGGTGGCGCTGATCAACCACGCCCAGGTGCGGGACGACCGCTGAGGGGGATGCCGGTGCCTTGCTGCAAAGGCCCCCGCCCCGGTCGGAGCGGGGGCCGGCAGCATCAGGCGGCGAACATCGCGGCCCAGTCGCTCCGCTGCTGCGGGAACAGGCCGGCAAAGCCGCCGGTCGCTTCGCCGGTGAACGCACCGGGGCCGAAGGCCACCGGCTGCGGGTCGGCAGCCTGCAATCCGCCAATGGCCGCCGTCAGATCGGCGGGTGCGATGTCGACGACGCCGGACTGCAACGCGGCCTCGCCCTGCGGCGGCATGGCGGCGGCCTGGACCACCGGCGCGCCTGCCGGAGCGATGGTCGAATCCAGAACCTTGTAGGCGACGCCTTCGAAATTGTAGCTGGCCGAGGAGTTCCTGATGATGCTGTCGCGCTCGACGTCGCTCGACGTGTAGAAATGGGTGCCGTTGGTTTTGTTGAAGAACCGGTAAAGGGATTTGGCGTTCGGGTTGCTGCTATCGGACGACAATGCCTTGTAAGCCTCCCCCTCGAACGAATAGGTGTCCGAAGACGTGGCGATCACATTGTCGCGTTCGACTGTGCTCGACGTGAAGAAATGCGTGCCGATGCGCTTGTTGAAGAACCGGTAGACCGTGATCGGGTCGGACGAGGCCGTCGTCGCCGCGTTGAAGGCCGGACCTTCGTAGGAAAAGTTGTTGAGGCCGGCCCTGATGTTGTCACGCTCATCTTCGGACGAGGTAAAGAAGTGGGTGCCGGTCGACCGGTTGAAGAAGCGATAGATCGGGCGACCGGAATCGATGATCAAGCCGGGCGTGTTTCTGGAGTCGCTTCCAATGTCCTCGGTGACGGACAAATTCCACGATGCCATGTTGGAGCTTGATGAGTTATCAAGTCTCACATAGTAGGTTCCGGTTGTATCCGGCTTGAATGATATAATTCTATCATCCTGATTGATGCTCGCGATGGATCCAGTTTCATCGCGCTTTACGTTAAGCAGGTAGCCCGACGAATCGAAAATCGTCAGGCGTTGTTTGTATGCCCCGGTGGAGTAAAAGTTGTAGGTCGCGTCTGACCTCAGCTTTACTGTCACCATTTCGATGGAAGCCAGATAATCGTGCGTGCCCGAAGCAGTTCCGGCAGCTTCATAGGTGCTCACGGTGGCGGGAGCGAAGGTAACTGCGGATGCAGGGTACCTCCACCATGAGTAGGACTGTTCCTGGGCCGCGTTGGTATCGGTCCAATATTGGTTCCTCGCCATCGAAAAGTCTCCTTTTACCCAACACGCAGTGTCAGGGCACCAATCGTCGTTAAATCTCTACGTTGCAGAATGCAACTTAAGGGGATTGTGCAAAAGGGGTAAGGACGTGTCGAGACGGAAGATGAAAAATTTCACGCGACAGCGAAGGAAACTTCGCTCTGTCACGTAAACGCATCACTCGTAACCGGAAGAGTGGTTTGTCCCGGCGGGAGAGAGCTGGCTTGAGGCCCCATCGGAGCAGCAGCCGATGCCCCGGAAGACCCGATGCGAGGGATTGTCCAAACCGGACGCTGACGGCCGCGGGCATGCAAGGTCCAGCTTGACTGACCGCCGCTGAAAACCGTTTCCAAAACTTCTTGGGAGGCGATACGCGCTAGAGCGGATTTAACTGCTAAATCAACGCTCTAGCGCAAATCGATGGCGGACCCGACGAGATTCGAACTCATGACCTCTGCCTTCGGAGGGCAGCGCTCTATCCAGCTGAGCTACGGGTCCATCGCTGGTGGAGGCGCAACATAGCCCAAGCCATTCGGGGACGCAAACACAAAAATCACAGTTTTTTCGACGGCTTGCGGACACCCCCGTCCACCATGCGGCCACTGCCTTCGGAGGGCAGCGCTTCAACCGGTTCGGGCGGATGGAAACGTTTCCATTCTTCACGAAACCGTTTTCACGGCGTCATGCGATTGCAACACAGCGCCGCCACTCTGCACCCGCGCCGGATCGGCCGGCGCCGGAAACAGCAGCCTGGAACACGGGTGGCGGATGGTGCGGGGCGGAATGCGGGCAGGCGATGGACGGATGGCGGATGGGCGCGCGATGGACCGCGTGGCGACGATCCGCGACGTGGCGGCGCGCGCCGGGGTGTCCATCGCCACCGTGTCGCGCGTCCTCAACGGCAGCGGCAACGCCACGCCGGAAACCATGGAGAAGGTGCGCGCCGCCGCCTCCGACCTGTCCTTCCGCCCCAGCACCATCGGCCGCAACCTGAAGGCGGCGCGCACCCGCACCGTCGGCGTGCTGGTGCCGTCGCTGACCAATCCCGTCTTCGCGGAAAGCGTCGCCGGCATCCAGGATGCGGCGGCGGAGGCCGGCTACAGCGTGCTGATCGCCTCCACCGACTATGATCCGGGACGGGAGGTGCGCGCCATCGAGGGGCTGCTGTCCAACCGGGTCGAGGGGCTGGTGCTGACCGTCGCCGATGCCGACCGCAGCGGGTCGCTCGACACGCTGGACGAGGTGCGGCTGCCCTATGTGCTGGCCTACAACCAGCCGGAACGGGTGCCGCGCGCCCATGTGTCGGTCGACAATGTCGCGGCCGCCCGCGCGGTGGTGGAGCGGATGACGGAACTCGGCCACCGGCGCATCGGCATGATCGCCGGGCGGTTCCGCCAGTCCGACCGCTCGCGCCGGCGCCATGCCGGCTGGCTGGCAGCGCTCGGCGATGCCGGGCTGCCGCCGGGGCCGGTGGTGGAGGTCGATTTCAGCGAGATGCGGCTGGCCTACCGGCTGGCGCCCTTTCTGGAGGGGTCGGAGCGGCCGACGGCCTTCTTCGCTTCCAACGACATGCTGGCGCTCGCCACCATCCGGGCGCTGCGCGACCTAGGCCTGTCGGTGCCGGACGACGTGTCGGTCTGCGGCTTCGACGGCATCGAGGTCGGGCGGCTGATGGCGCCCAGCCTCGCCACCCTGGTGCAGCCGGCCCGCGCGATGGGCGCCACCGCCTTCGAATGCCTGCGCACCGGGTTTTCCGGCGAATTGCAGGGCCGCGCCGTGATGCTGCCCTTCACCCTGCGGCCGGGCGAATCGCTCGGCCCGGCGCCATCGAAAACGACTTAAGCGCTTTCCGAACGGAGACACACGCAATCATGATGAAGCCGCTCCTTCTCGGCGCTGCCGCGCTGGCCGCCGCCCTGACCACGGCGGCAACGCCCGCCGCAGCCGCGGAGCCGACCGCCATCTGCTACAACTGCCCGCCGGAATGGGCCGACTGGGCGTCGCAGTTGAAGGCGATCAAGACCGATCTCGGCATCGCCGTGCCGTTCGACAACAAGAACTCGGGTCAGGCGATGGCCGCCATGCTGGCGGAAAAGGACAAGCCGGTGGCCGACGTCGCCTATCTCGGCGGGCCGGTCGGCATCCAGGCCAAGGCCGCCGGACTCGTCACCCCCTACAAGCCGGCGGGCTGGGCCGACATCCCCGACGGGATGACGGATGCCGACGGCAACTGGTTCGCAATCCACAGCGGCACGCTGGGCTTCTTCGTCAACACCGAGGCGCTGGGCGGCAAGCCGGTGCCGCAGAGCTGGGCCGACCTGCTGAAGCCCGATTATTCCGGCATGGTCGGCTATCTCGACCCGACCAGCGCCGCCGTCGGCTATGTCGGGGCGGTGGCGGTCAATCTGGCGCTGGGCGGCGACTACGGCAGCTTCGACAAGGCGGTCGGCTGGTTCAGGGACTTGCAGAAGAACCAGCCCATCGTGCCGAAACAGACCTCCTACGCCCGCGTGCTGTCGGGCGAGATTCCGATCCTGATCGATTACGACTTCAACGCCTACCGCGCCAAATACACCGACAAGGCGCCGGTCGCCTTCGTCATCCCGACGGAAGGCACGGTGTCGGTCCCCTATGTGATGGCGCTGGTCAGGAACGGCCCGAACCCGGACAACGGGAAGAAGGTGCTGGACTATGTGCTGTCCGACAAGGGCCAGACCCTGTGGGCCAACGCCTTCATGCGCCCGGTGCGCGCCGAGGCGATGTCGGCGGAGACCGCGGCCAAGTTCCTGCCGGCCGCCGACTATGCCCGCGCCAAGCCGGTGGATCTGGTGCGGATGGCCGAGGCGCAGAAGGGCTTCATGGACCGCTATCAGGCGGAGGTGAAATGAGCGCCTGCGTGCAGGACGCCCCCCTTCCCCACCGGCCGGCGGCGCGTCCGCCGGTCCGGCCGGGGTGGGCGGGCGAACCGCTGCGGCTGGCGGCCCTGCTGGCGCCGGCGGCGGCGGTGTTCGCCGCCTTCTTCCTGCTGCCGCTGGTCCGGCTGATCCTGATCGGCGCCGGCGGGACGGCGGGGTGGTCGGCCTATCTGACCACGCTGGCCGATCCCGGCCATCTCGACAGCCTGGTCTCCACGCTGGCGCTGTCGGCGGGGGTGACTTTGGTCACGCTGGCGGTCTCGACCGTCGCCGGGCTGTTCCTGGTGCGCAACCGCTTTCCCGGCCATGCCCTGCTGGTGGCGCTGATGACCTTTCCGCTGGCCTTTCCCGGCGTCGTCATCGGCTTCATGGTCATCATGCTGGCCGGGCGGCAGGGGCTGATCGGCACCATCACCCAGGCGCTGGGGGCGGGAAAGCTGGTCTTCGCCTATTCGATGGCCGGGCTTTTCCTCGGCTACGTCTATTTCTCGATCCCGCGCGTCATCCTGACGGTGATGGCGGCGGCGGAGAAGCTCGACCCGCGGCTGGAGGAGGCGGCGCGCTCGCTGGGCGCGTCCTCCTGGCGCGTGGTCGCCGACGTCATCCTGCCGGCGCTGAAACCGGCGCTGATCTCGGCCGGCGCGCTGTGCTTCGCCACCTCGATGGGCGCCTTCGGCACCGCCTTCACGCTTGCCACCCGGATCAATGTGCTGCCGATGACGATCTACACCGAATTCACGCTCCAGGCGAACATCGCGGCGGCGGCGGCGCTCAGCGTCCTGCTCGGCCTCATCACCTGGGCGGCGCTGGCGGTGGCGCGCAGCGTCGCCGGCACCTCCGTCGCGGCGGCGGGGTGAGGACGATGCGTGACCTGTCCAAACGACGCGGCTGGGGGTTCTGGCTGCAACTGGGCTTCACCCTGCTGGTCTGCGCCCTGCTGACCGTGCCGATGGCGATGTCGATGCTGGCCGGGCTGACCGCCAACTACTTCGTCGGCTTGAAGAGCGGCCTGACCCTGCGCTGGGTCGACGAGGTTCTGCGGGTCTATTCTGGCACGATCCTCTTGTCCTTGCAGATCGCCTTCGCCTGTCTGGCCTGCACGCTGGTCCTCGGTGTGCCGGCGGCCTATGCGCTGGCACGGCGCCCCGGCCGGATCGCCCGGCTGGTGGAGGAGATGCTGATGATGCCGGTCGCCATTCCCGGCCTCGCCACCGCGCTGGCGCTGATCGTCACCTATGGCGGCGTCGGGGATCTGCGCAGCAGCTGGCTGTTCATCCTGATCGGCCATGTGCTGTTCACCCTGCCCTTCATGGTGCGCGCCGTGCTGGCGGTGATGGGCTCCATCGACCTGACGACGCTGGAGGAGGGGGCGGCCAGCCTGGGCGCCGGCTTCCTGCGCCGCTTCGCCACGGTGGTTCTGCCCAACTGCCGCTCCGGCATCCTGGCCGGGTCGCTGATGGTGCTGACCCTGTCGGTGGGGGAATTCAACCTGACTTGGCTGCTGCACACGCCGCTGACCAAGACCCTGCCGGTCGGGCTGGCAGACAGCTATGCCTCGCTGCGGATCGAGATCGGCAGCGCCTATACCCTCGTCTTCTTCCTGATGATTGTGCCGAGCCTGATCCTGATGCAGGGTCTGTCCAGGCGCGGCCGTCCGTCCGTTTGAGGTCTTCTCCACAATGCCAGACAGCGTGATGCAGAACAGCTTCCACCTCGACGCCGTGCCGATCCGCCTGGAGCGCTGCGGCAAGACCTTCGCGGGCGGCGCCCGCGCGCTGGAGCCGCTGGACCTGACCATCCGCGGCGGCGAGACCGTCGTCTTCCTGGGGCCGTCGGGCTGCGGCAAGACCACGACCCTGCGCATCATCGCCGGGCTGGAAAGCCCCGATCCGGGGGGCCGCGTGCTGTTCGGCGAGGAGGACGTCACCGCGCTCCCCATCGAGCGGCGCAATGTCGGCATGGTGTTCCAGAGCTACGCCCTGTTCCCCAACATGACGGTGGCGGAGAATGTCGCCTACGGGCTGAAGGTGCGCAAAGTTGCCCGTGCCGACCGCGGGCGCCGGGTGGAGGAGATGCTGGATCTGATGCATCTCGGCGAGTTCGCCGGGCGGCGGATCGACCAGCTGTCGGGCGGGCAGCGGCAGCGGGTGGCGCTGGCCCGCGCCCTGGTGGTGCGGCCACGCGTGCTTCTGCTGGACGAGCCGCTGACGGCGCTGGACGCCAAGCTGCGCGACAGCCTGCGGCTGGAGATCGACCGGCTGCTGCGCGGGCTGGGCATCACCGCCGTCTATGTCACCCACGACCAGGGCGAGGCGATGGCGCTGGGCGACCGCATCGTCGTGATGGCCAAGGGCCGGGTGGCGCAGGTGGGAACGCCGCGCGAGATCTACTACCAGCCGGCGGACGGCTTCGTCGCCGACTTCATCGGCACGATGAACCGGCTGGGCGGAATGTCACGCGGCGGCACGCTGTCCATCGGGTCGGCGACTCTGCCCTGGAGCGGGCCGGAGGGCGCGGTGGAGCTGCTGGTCCGGCCGGAGGATCTGGCGCTGGCCGGCGAGGCCGACGGGCATCTGGGCGGCACCGTCGCCGCCGCGGTGTTCCTGGGCGACCGCACCCGGCTGGTGGTGGAGCCGGCGGACGGGCCGGCGCTGACGGTGGATGCCGCCGGGCGCAGCGAACTGGGGCGCGGCGACCGGGTCTGGCTGCGCGTCGATCCGGCGCGCGTCCTGGCGGTTCCGTAACGCTCCCGAACGAACACTCGAACCCCCGAGAGCCCACCCATGATCATCGTCCAGATCACCGACACCCACATCAAGCCGCCCGGCCGCCTCGCCTACCGGCGCGTCGACACCGCCCCGTTCCTGGAGCGCGCCGTCGCCGCCGTCCTGGCGCTCACCCCGCGCCCCGACGTCATCCTCGCCACCGGCGACCTCGTCGATGCCGGCGATGCGGAGGAGTATGAGCGGCTGCTCGACCTGCTGCGGCCGCTCGACATCCCGCTCTTCGCGGTGCCGGGCAACCATGACGAGCGTGCCGGTCTCGCCAAAGCCTTCCCCGATCTGGCGGCGCGGGTGGGCGGCAGCTCGTTCTTCCACTACACGGTGGAGGAGTGGCCGGTGCGCCTGATCGCCATGGACACCGTCCTGCCGGGATCCGGCGCGGGCGAGGTCTGCGCCGGGCGGCTCGACTGGCTCGACGCGCGGCTGGCCGAACAGCCGGACCGCCCGACCATAATCTTCCAGCACCATCCGCCCTTCGACACCGGCATCGGCCATATGGACCGGCTGGGGTTGAGCGGCGCGAAAGATATGGCCGCGGTGGTGCGCCGCCATAGCCAAGTCGAGCGGGTGCTGTGCGGCCATCTGCACCGGCCGATCCAGGTGCGCTGGGCCGGCACCATCGCCTCGACCGCCCCCTCCACCGCGCATCAGGTGGCGCTCGACCTGCGCGACGACGCGCCGTCGGCCTTCGTGATGGAGCCGCCGGGCTATCAGATCCACATGTGGCGCGCCGACACCGGGGTGGTCAGCCACACAGCAATGGTCGGCGTCTATGACGGCCCCTATCCCTTCTTCAAGGACGGGAAGCTGATCGACTAGTCCCTATCACCAGCCCCTATTGCCAGCCCCTATTGATCGATTTGGCCCTTTCCGTCCATTGTCACGCGCCTGTCATCGGTATCGCGTAAGACAAGGCTCCCGATCCAACGGAGACGACAGAGATGAAGGCGTTCCTCGCCACCCTTGCCACGGTCCTGACGCTGGCGCTCGGTCATGGCGCCCTGGCTGAAAGTGCCACCGGCAAGCTGGTGCTCTACACCTCGCAGTTGGAGCCGGACGCCCGCCAGACGGTGGAGGCCTTCAAGGCGAAGAACCCCGGCGTCGAGGTGGAGTGGATCCGCAACGGCACCACCGAGCTGATGAACAAGCTGCGTGCCGAGTTCACCGCCGGGGCGCCGCAGCCGGACCTGCTGCTGATCGCCGACGCGGTGACGATGGAATCGCTGAAGGCGGAAAAGCGGCTGCAACCCTACCAGGGCGCTCCGGTCGCCGGCTTCCGCCCCGGCACGCACGATGCGCAGGGCTATTGGTTCGGCACCAAGCTGATCACCACCGGCATCGTCTACAACACCGCAGCAGCGATGAAGCCGACCTCCTGGCAGGATCTGCTGAAGCCGGAGGCCAAGGGCACCACGGTGATGCCGAGCCCGCTCTATTCCGGCGCCGCCGCCATCCACATGGCGTCGATCAAGGCGCAGCCGGCGCTGGGCGTGGCCTATTACGAGGCGTTGCAGCGCAATGCCGTCACCGCGGCCAAGGGCAACGGCGGCATCCTGAAGGACGTGGCCGGCGGGGCGAAGCTCTACGGCATGATCGTCGATTACCTGCCGATCCGCGAGCATCTGAAGGGCGCGCCCGTCGCCTTCGTCTTCCCCAAGGAGGGCGTCAGCGCGGTCAGCGAGCCGGTGGCGATCCTCAGCACCGCGAAGAATCCGGCGGCGGCAAAGGCCTTCATCGACTTTCTGCTGAGCCGCGAGGGGCAGGAGCTTGCCTCGGCCCAGGGCTTCCTGCCGGCGCTGCCGGGGGTGAACCCGCCGCCGGGCTTCCCCGATCCGGCCGGCATCACGCTGCTGCCCTACGACCCCGCCAAGGCGCTGGCCGAGGACGAGGCCAACAAGCGCGCCTTCGCCGACCTGTTCGGCGGGTGAGGATGTGGCTTGCGAAAACGGGTGGTCCCCTCTCCCCCCCGGGGAGAGGGTTAGGGTGAGGGGGATGCGTTGCGAGGAGCTTCAAGAACCGCGTACCCCGACCCGTCTGTGAAAATCCACGCCGTGCATCCCCCTCACCCCGACCCTCTCCCCGGGGGGGAGAGGGGGATTGCCCCGGGTGGTCGAAGAGTGGGGAAAGGCGCTTTCCACACCTTCCCCGGCTGGCCGCTGCTCGTCGGGCTGCTGGTGCTGCTGCCGGTGCTGCGCCTGCTGTGGGAAGCCGGCGACGCTGCGGTGCTGGGGCGCGCGCTGAACTCGCCCATGACATGGCGGGCCACGACCAACAGCATCGCCATCGCCGCCGGTGCCACGCTGGCCGCGGCGATGATCGGCGGGCCGTTCGCGCTGCTGATCGGGCTGACCAACCTGCGCGCCCGCACGGCGATGAGCTTCGCCCTGATCCTGCCGCTGATGATCCCGCCGCAGATCGTGGCGATGGCCTGGACCCATCTCGCCGGCTCCGGCAGCCCGATCCTGAAGCCGCTGGGGCTGGCTCCCCCGGTCGGCACGGCGAACCCGGTGCAGTCGTCCGCCGGCATGATGCTGGTGATGGGGATCGAGCATGCGCCGCTGGTCTTCCTCGCCCTGCGCGCGGCGCTGCGCGCCATCCCCGGCGACGTGCTGGAGGCGGCGCGGGCCTCCGGGGCCGGGCCGTGGCGGGCGGTGCGCAGCGTGGTGCTGCCGCTCTGCCTGCCGGGGCTGGTCGCCGGGCTCGCCATGGCCTTCGTCGCGGCGTTGGGGAATTTCGGGGTGCCGGCGTTGCTCGGCGTGCCGGCCGGCATTCCGATGCTGCCAACGCTGATCTACCGGCGGCTGGCCGGCTTCGGGCCGTCGTCCCTGCCGGAGGTGGCGGTGCTGGCAGCGCTGATCGGCCTCGTCGCCTGCCTGGGCATCGCGCTCCAGACCATCCTCCAGGCACGCATCGCCAGCCGACTGCCCGGCGGCGCCCGGCCGCTGGCCGAGCTGCCGCTCGGGGCGGCGCGCGCGCCGGTGGAGTTGCTCGCGTGGGGCGTGCTGGCTCTGCTCGTCGCCGCGCCGCTGACGGCGCTGCTGGCGACCAGCCTCGTCAGCGTCTATGGCCTGCCCATCGGCCTCAATACGCTGACGCTGGCCCATTACCGCGAGGTGCTGGCGCTCGATCAGGTCGGACGGGCCTTCGCCAATTCGCTGCTGCTGTCGGGATCGGCGGCGGCGCTGCTGGCATTGCTGGCGGTGCCGCTGGCCCATGCCATGGCGCTGTCCGGCGGCAGCGGGCGGATCGCGCGGGCGGTCGGCGTGCTGGTGGAACTGCCGCATGCCGTGCCGGGGGTGGTTCTGGGCATCGGCTGCATCCTGCTGTTCCTGAAACCGCTGCCGGGGCTGGGCGTCAGCCTGTACGGCACGCTGTGGATCATCCTGGCGGCCTATCTGGTCCGCTTCCTGCCGCTGGCCCTGCGGCCGGTGCAGGCGGCCTGCGCCGCACTCGACCCGACGGTGGAGGAAGCCGCCCGCGCGCTCGGGGCCGGGCCCCTGCGACGGCTGGTGACGGTGGTGGCGCCGCTGGTCGCCCCGGCGGCGGCGGCCGGCGGGCTGCTGGTCTTCCTGACCGCCTTCAACGAGTTGACCGTCTCCATCCTGCTGTGGTCGCAGGGGCGCGAGACGCTGGGCGTCGTCGTCTATGCGCTGGAGGAAGGCGGCAGCCCGACGCTGGGCGCCGCGCTGGGCGTCATCGCCATCCTGGTGGTGCTGGCCGCGATGCTCGCCGCCGGCAGGTTCGGCCGCCGCCTGCCGCCGGGCGTGGTGCCCTGGCGGAGTTGAAGGGCGGAGTCAGGTGCTGTCAGGCCGGCAGTCCCGCCGCCTTGCGCACCGCCTCCAGCACGCTCAGCACGTCGCGCGCCTGTTCGGCGGTGACCGGCGGCGGAGCGCCGTCAAGGATGGCCGCCGCCACGCCACGATAGAAGGCGGGATAGTCGCCGGGAATGGTCTCCACCCGGCGCTCCGTCCCGTCGGCCCGGACCAGCAGGGCGTGATTCTCGGGATCGTCGGCGCCCCAGCCGGGCTCGGTCGGCATCCGGCCGGCGCGGAGCGCCGCCTCCTGCCCGTCGATGCCGTGCTTGAGGAAGCTGCCGCCATCGCCGTGCAACTGGAAGCGCGGCCCCGGCCGGCAGACCACCGTTCCGCAATGCAGGATCGCCCGCATCGGCCCATAGCCCAGCACGATGTGGAACCAGTCGTCGACCTCAGCGTCCGGCCGCTGGGCGCCGACATCGGCGAGGATGCGGTCGGGCAGGCCGAACAGGGTCACCGCCTGATCGATCAGGTGGGCGCCGAGGTCGAACAGCACGCCCGAGCCTGCCAGCGTCCGTTCGCGCCAGCCCTGCTTGATCTGCGGGCGGAAGCGGTCGTAATGCGCCTCGTAGTGATAGGGGCGGCCGACCTCGCCCGCCTCCAGGCAGGCGCGCAGGGTCAGGAAGTCGTTGTCCCAGCGCCGGTTGTGGAAGACGGTCAGCAGCCGCCCTCGCCGCTTGGCGAGGTCGATCAGTTCGCCGGCCTCCGCAGCCGTGGTCGCCATCGGCTTGTCGATCACCACATGCTTGCCGGCGAGCAGAGCCTCGCGGGCCAGGGGAGCGTGGCTGGTGTTGGGAGTGGCGATCACCACGAGGTCGATGCCTGGGTCGGCGATCACCGCCTCGGCCGTCGTCGCCTCCGCCCCCGGCGCGGCGCGGCGGATGTCGTCGGTGCGCGAGCTGGCGACCGCGGTCAGGCGCAGGCGCGGTTCGCTGCGGATCAGCGGCGCGTGGAACACCGACCCGGCGAGGCCGAACCCCAGCAGACCGACCGACAGGCTCTTCATCGTCTCGTGTCCTCTTCGCAAAAGACTTACCCGAGAGACCATGGCGTCCGCCCGGCCCCGGCGCAACAGCGCCCGCATCGGCATAGCATCGTCCCGGCCCGGCGGGCGGGGCTCTGTGTAACAGCCACGTAACAACACGGGCGCCGGGAAAGCGCCGCGTTACCAAATTGTCCGCCCCGCCCATCATCGGCAGCGTACAGTGACCGCCAAGCGAACGACCGTCTTGCAGCGGTCCAACAGCACCGCGTCACGGGAGGGAACCGACATGCGCGACCTGCATCCGTGTGCGAGGCCGGCCCGAAAGCCGGCCCAAAAGCCGATGAGGCTCGCACCATGACCTTGCAGACCCCATCCTACCGGCCGGCAGCCGGAAGAGAGGCCACCCCCAGCAGCGCCACCCCGCCCAAGGCGGGCGGGCTGCGCGCGCTGGCGCAGCGGCATCTGTCGAAACTGGTGGTCGCCCCGTCCTTCGCGGCGATCCTGCTGTTCGTCTACGGCTTCATCGTCTGGACGGTCTATATCAGCTTCACCAATTCGAAGATGCTGCCGTCCTACGAGCTGGTCGGCGCCGACGCCTTCTCGAAGCTGTGGCGGATCGAGCGCTGGTACGTCGCCATCGAGAATCTGCTGATCTTCGGCGGGCTGTTCATCGGCATCAGCCTGATCGTCGGCATCCTGCTGGCGGTGCTGCTCGACCAGCGCATCCGCGGCGAAGGGGCGTTGCGCACCATCTATCTCTACCCGATGGCGCTCAGCTTCATCGTCACCGGCACCGCCTGGAAATGGATCCTCAACCCCGGCATCGGCATCCAGCAGTTCGTCCGCGACCTGGGCTTTCCCGGCTTCACCTTCGACTGGATCGTCCAGCAGGACACCGCCGTCTACACGCTGGTGATCGCCGCAGTCTGGCAAAGCTCCGGCTTCGTCATGGCGCTGTTCCTGGCGGCGCTTCGCGGCGTCGATCAGGAGATCATCAAGGCCGCCTATCTCGACGGCGCCAGCCTGCCGCGTATCTATTGGGGCATCGTCCTGCCGTCGGTCCGGCCGGTGTTCATGAGCGCCTTCGTCATCCTCGCCCACCTCGCGGTCAAGAGCTACGACCTCGTGGTGGCGCTGACCGGCGGCGGTCCCGGCTATGCGTCGGACCTGCCGGCGACCTTCATGTACGAGATGACCTTCCGCCGCAACCAGATCGCCATCGGCTCGGCCAGCGCGCTGATGATGCTGGCGACCGTGGTGGCGATCATCGTGCCCTACCTCTATTCCGAACTGAAGGGAGGCAAGCGTGTCTAGCCTGACCTCCGCCCTGCCGCCGGCGCAGGGCACCGGCGCCCGCATCGCCCGCTGGGGCCTGTACCTGATCCTCCTGCTGTTCGCGGCCTATTACCTGCTGCCGCTGCTGCTGATGATCGCCACCTCCTTCAAGAGCCCGGAGGAAATCCGCACCGGGTCGCTGCTGTCGCTGCCGCGCGACTTCAGCCTGGATGCCTGGAGCTATGCCTGGAACCGCGCCTGCATCGGCGCCGACTGCCGCGGCATGGCGCCCTATTTCCTCAACTCCATCGTCATCGTCGGGCCGGCGGTGGTCATCTCCACCGTTTTCGGGGCGCTCAACGGCTATGCCCTGACCAAGTGGCGGTTCCGCGGCGCCAACGTCGTCTTCGGCATGATCCTGTTCGGCAGCTTCCTGCCGTCGCAGGTGATCCTGCTGCCGATGGCGCAGACGCTGGGCTTCCTCGGGCTGGCCGGCAGTGCCGGCGGGCTGATCCTGGTCCATGTGGTGTACGGGCTCGCCTTCACCACCCTGTTCTTCCGCAATTACTACGTCAGCATCCCCGACGATCTGGTGAAGGCCGCGACCATCGACGGCGCCGGCTTCTTCCAGATCTTCACCAAGATCATGCTGCCGCTGTCGCTGCCGATCCTGGTGGTGACGATCATCTGGCAGTTCACCCAGATCTGGAACGACTTCCTGTTCGGGGCGTCCTTCGCGGCGGGCGGCGCGCAGCCGGTGACGGTCGCGCTGAACAACCTCGTCAACACCACCACCGGCGTGAAGCAGTACAACGTCGACATGGCGGCGGCGATGATCGCCGGCCTGCCCACCCTCGTCGTCTATGTGCTCGCCGGGAAATACTTCATCCGCGGTCTGACCGCCGGCTCCGTCAAGGGGTGATCTTCCGATGGCGACTCTCAGCATCAACAACGTCCGCAAGCAGTATGGCAGCGTCGAGGTCCTGAAGGGCATCGACCTGGACCTGACGGACGGCGAATTCCTCGTCCTGCTCGGGCCCTCCGGCTGCGGGAAATCCACCCTGCTCAACATGATCGCCGGGCTGGAGACGATCAGCGCCGGGGAGATCCGCATCGACCAGCGCGTAGTCAACGAGGTCCATCCCAAGGACCGCGACATCGCCATGGTGTTCCAGTCCTACGCGCTCTACCCCAACATGACGGTGGCGCGGAACATCGGCTTCTCGCTGGAGATGCGCGGCCAGTCGAAGCCGGAACGCGAAGGCGCCGTCCGCCGCGTCGCCCGGCTGCTGCAGATCGAGCATCTGCTCGACCGCAAGCCGGCGCAGCTGTCGGGCGGCCAGCGCCAGCGCGTCGCCATGGGCCGCGCCCTGGTCCGCGACCCCAAGGTGTTCCTGTTCGACGAGCCGCTGTCCAACCTGGACGCCAAGCTGCGCGTCGACATGCGCACCGAGATCAAGAAGCTGCACCAGCGGCTCGGCACCACCGTGGTCTACGTCACCCACGACCAGATCGAGGCGATGACGCTGGCCAGCCGCATCGCCATCATGAAGGAGGGCGTCGTCCAGCAGTTCGCCCCGCCGCAGGAGGTCTATGAGCGGCCGGCCAACATGTATGTGGCGAGCTTCATCGGCTCCCCGACCATGAACTTCGTGCGCGGCACACTGTCGGCCGAGGGCGACCGGCTGGGCGTCAGCATCGGGCGCGAGCGTAGCGGCTTCCTGCCTCTGTTCCAGGCGCCGGAGCAGGCCGGCCACTGGCTGGGCCAGGAGGTGATCCTGGGCATCCGTCCGGAGGCCATCACCTGCTACGACCCGGCGATTGCCGCCGGCAACCCGGCGCTGGTGAAGGTCGCCTGCGGCATCAATGTGCTGGAGCCGACCGGCGCCGACACCATCACCTATGTCGAGCTGAACGGCCATGAGGTGGTCGCCCGCATCAAGCCGAGCGACCGGGTGGCGGAGGGCGAGACCGCCGACTTCATGATCGACATGGCACGGGCGAACCTGTTCGACCCGAAGACCGAACAGCGGATTTGAATGGTGATAATCCCCTCTCCCGAGGCAGGAGAGGGCTTTTTTACCAAGCCCGCGTGATTTCCAGCGTCGTTGACGGTTGACAGGCCGGCTCGATCCGTCCGCAAGGCGGGGGCCGGCCGTGGTCTGCCGTCGGGCAGGACCCGTTCCGACATGGGGAATGCGCTGATGAACTTCACCATCAATGGGCAAAGCGTCGAGGTCGAGGCGGACATCCGCAGCTCGCTGCTCGACCTCCTCCGCAACAGTCTGGGTTTCACCGGCACCAAGAAGGGATGCGACCAGGGCGCCTGCGGCGCCTGCACCGTGCTGGTCGACGGCGAACGCATCAATTCCTGCCTCGCGCTGGCGGTGCAGTACCAGGGCCGCAGCATCACCACCGTCGAAGGGCTGGGCAGCGACGGCGCCCTGCATCCGTTGCAGCAGGCCTTCGTCGAGCATGACGGCTTCCAGTGCGGCTATTGCACGCCCGGCCAGCTCTGTTCCGCCGTCGGCATGGCGCGCGAGATCGAGCGGAACATCCCGAGCGTCGTCACCGCCGACCTGTCGGCGGGCAGCGTCGCCATCGACGAGACCGAATTGCGCGAACGCATGAGCGGCAACCTCTGCCGCTGCGGCGCCTACAACGGCATCATCGAGGCCATCTCCGAAACGCTGGTCAAGACCCCGGCCTCCCAGACACAGGCCAAAACGCAGGAGGGGGCACGGGCATGAACCCCTTCACCTACGAACGGACCACGGACGCAGCGGCCGCCATCGGGCTGGCCAAGGGCAACGCCGCGGCGCGCTATCTCGGCGGCGGCACCAATCTGGTCGACCTGATGCGCGAGACGGTCGAGCGGCCGGAGATGCTGGTCGACGTCACCGGCCTGCCGAGCGGGATCGAGCCGCGCGCCGACGGCGGCCTGCTGATCGGGGCGGCGGCGACCAACACCGCGCTGGCCGCCGATGGCCATGTCCGCACGCAGTATCCGCTGCTGGCCCGCGCGATCCTCGCCGGGGCCAGCGCCCAGATCCGCAACATGGCGACGGTCGGCGGCAACATCCTGCAACGCACCCGCTGCCGCTATTTCTACGACAACGCCGCGGCCTGCAACAAACGCCAGCCGGGGGCCGGCTGCGACGCGCGCGACGGCTTCAACCGCTACCACGCCATCCTCGGCGCCTCGCCGGCCTGCGTCGCCACCCATCCGTCCGACATGTGCGTCGCGCTGGCAGCCCTCGACGCGACGGTGCATCTGGACGGGCCGGCGGGAGCGCGCAGCATCCCACTTCTCGATTTGCACCGGCTGCCCGGCGACCGGCCGGACATCGAGACGGAGCTGAAGCCGGGCGAGCTGATCGTCGCGGTCGAACTGCCGCCCCTGCCCTTCGCCCGCCGTTCGACCTACCGCAAGGTGCGCGACCGCGCCAGCTATGCCTTCGCGCTGGTGTCGGTCGCCGCCGCCCTCGACCTCGCCGAGGACGGGACGGTGCGCGACGTGCGGCTGGCGCTCGGCGGCGTCGCCCACAAGCCGTGGCGGGCCGCGGCGGCCGAAGCGGCACTGAAGGGCCGGCCGGCCAACCCGGAGAGCTTCCGCGCCGCTGCGGAGGCGGAACTCGCCGCCGCGACCGGGCTTCGCGACAACGCCTTCAAGATCGAGCTGGCGAAACGGACCATCGTCGCCGTCCTCGGCGACCTGACAGGAGACGAGGCATGAGCGCGCACTCCGACGCCGCCGCTTCCCGGCCCGGCCGCTGGCAGCCGGCGGTCACGCAGGATCCTCTGCTCCAGAAACACGGCGCGCTGGGCCAGCCGGTTTCGCGCATCGAAGGGCCGCTGAAGGTCCAGGGCAAGGCGCGGTTCGCCGCCGAGTTCCCCTATGAGGGGCTTTGCTACGCCGCACTCGCCTTCAGCACCATCGCGCGCGGGCGGATCACGGCGCTCGACACCGCGGCGGCCGAGGCGGCGCCCGGCGTCGTGCTGGTGATGACCCACCGCAACGCGCCGCGGATGAAGGCGCCGTCGCTGATGATGTCGTCGCCGACCGCCGCCGGGGCGAGCGACCTGCCGGTCATGCAGACCGACGAGATCCACTGGAACGGCCAGCCCATCGCCGTCGTCCTCGCCGAGACGCAAGAGCAGGCCGACCATGCCGCCTCGCTGGTGACGGCCGACTATGCGCCGCTGCAGGCGGTGACCTCGTTCGACGAGGCCAGGAAAACGCCGCGCCAGTTGGACAATATCCTGGGCCAGCCGCCGGTGGTCGAGATCGGCGATGCCGAGGCCGCGCTGAAGGGGGCGGCGGTGCAGGTGGACCAGATTTACCGGACGCCGCGGCACAACCACAACGCCATCGAACTGCATGCGGCGACCGTCGCCTGGACCGGCGACGAGCTGCGCGTGCATGACGCCAGCCAGTTGCTCGACCTGACCGCCGGGCAGCTGGCCGACATCTTCGGGCTGGAGGCGGACAAGGTCCGCGTCTCCTCCCCCTATGTCGGCGGCGGCTTCGGCGGCAAATGCCTGTGGGACCACCAGATCCTCGCCTGTGCCGCCGCGAAGCTCGCCGGCCGGCCGGTGCGCATCATGCTGTCGCGCGAGGGGGTGTTTCGCATCGTCGGCGGCCGGACGCTGACGGAGCAGCGGGTGGCGCTGGGCGCCAGCGCCGACGGCAGGCTCGACGCGCTGATCCACACCGGCATCGCGGCGATGACCGCGCACAACTCCTGCCCCGAACAGTTCACCTTCCCGGCCCGCCACCTCTATGCCGCCAAGTCCGTCCGGCTGACCCAGGAGGTCGCCGACATGGACATGCTGGCGAACACCTTCATGCGGGCGCCCGGCGAATCCGTCGGCACCTTCGCGCTGGAATGCGCCATCGACGAACTGGCCGAAAAGCTCGGCCTCGACCCCATCGAGCTGCGCCGGCGCATCGAGCCGGATAAGGATGCGACCAGCGGCAAGCCCTTCTCCGCCCGCCACCTGATCGACGCCTATGACAAGGGAGCGGAACGGTTCGGCTGGGAGCGCCGCAGCCCGACGCCGCGCCAGCAACGGGACGGCGAGTGGCTGATCGGCATGGGATGCGCCACCGCGACCTACCCCTACCACCGCTTCCCCGGCGGCGCGGCGCGCATCAGGCTGACGGCCGGCGGTCAGGTCACCGTCTCGACCGCGGTGCATGACATGGGGATGGGCACGGCGACGGCGCAGGTCCAGCACATCGCCGCCCGGCTCGGCCTTCCGCTTGCCCAGGTCAGTTTCGAATATGGCGACACGACCCTGCCGCGCGGGGTGATCGCCGGCGGTTCGACCCAGACCGCCTCCATCGGCGGCGCCGTCATCGCCGCGACGGAGGTCTTCGTCGAGGAGCTGCTGAAGCTCGCCGGCAACGATTCGCCGCTGGCCGGCCTGTCGCTGCCCGATGTGGAGACTCGGGACGGCGGCATCGGCCACCGCGACGACGCCGCGCGCTTCGAAAGCTATGAGTCGATCCTGCGCCGGTCGGGGCGCGGCGAGCTGGTCTGCGAGGCCGAAGCCCCGCCGCCGGCGGAGATGGAAGCCTTCTCGATGCATTCCTACGGCGCACAGTTCTGCGAGGTCCGGGTCAGCGAAGTGACCGGCGAGGTCCGCGTCTCGCGCTTCCTCGGCTCCTTCGACGCCGGCCGCATCCTGAACGCCAAGACGGCGACCAGCCAGTTCAAGGGCGGCATCATCATGGGGATCGGGCTGGCGCTGACCGAGGAGACCAACTTCGACCCGCGCACCGGCCGCATCGTCAACGCCTCGCTGGCCGACTATCACGTGCCGGTGCAGATGGACGTTCCCGCCATCGAGATCCTCTACACCGACATCCCCGACCCGCAGACCCCGATGGGTGCCCGCGGCATCGGCGAGATCGGCATCACCGGCGTCGGCGCCGCCGTCGCCAACGCCGTCTGCAACGCCACCGGCAAGCGCATCCGCGACCTGCCGATCACGCTCGACAAGCTGATGTGACGCTTCGTCGGGTTCGATTTGGGAATTCAGTTCACAGGTGATTGGGCGGGAGAGGCGGTTTGCGGACGGCCTCTCCCGCCCTATGTCTCCATCCGAGAAACGAGAAGGCGCCATTGCGCCGATCAGGAGAGAGAACAGGATGCAGACCGTGAAGGCGAATGGCGCCGAGATCCCCGCGCTGGGCTTCGGCGTTTTCCGCATGTCGGACGAGGAGGTCGAGCGGGTGGTGCCGGCGGCGCTCGAAGCCGGTTTCCGCCATTTCGACACCGCGCAGATCTACCGCAACGAGGCCGCCCTCGGCCGTGCCCTGCAAGCGGCCGGTGCGCGCCGCGACGAGCTGTTCCTGACCACCAAGGTCTGGGTCGACAAATACAGCCCCGAGCTGTTCGCCGCGTCGGTTGATGAAAGCCTGGAGAAACTGAAGGTCGACCGGGTCGATCTGCTGCTGCTGCACTGGCCGGCCGATCAGGTCGCCATCGCCGAGCAGATCGAGATGCTGAACGCGGTGCAGGCCGCCGGCAAGACCCGCTTCGTCGGCGTCAGCAACCAGAACATCGCCCAGCTGCGGGAATCGGTCGAGCGCAGCCAGGCCCCCATCGTCACCAACCAGATCGAGGTCCACCCCTATCTCGACCAGAGCGCGATGGCGGCGGCGGCCCGGGAGCTGGGCGTGGCGATCACCGCCTATTACGCCATGGCCGACGGCAAGGTGCCGCGCGATCCGGAGTTGCAGCGAATCGGCGCCAAGCATGGCAAGACCGCGGCCCAGGTGACGCTGCGCTGGCTGATCCAGCTGGGCCACGTCGTGCTGTCGAAGACCGCCAAGCCGGAACGGGTGCCGGAGAATTTCGCGCTGTTCGACTTCACGCTGGACGACGGCGACATGGCCGCGATTGGGAAGCTAGCGCGGCCGGATGGGCGGATCGTCAGCCCGGCGGGACTGGCGCCGGCTTGGGACAAGTGAGTTGGGGGTGGCCGGCGCGTAGTCCCCTCTCCCCCCGGGGAGAGGGTTAGGGTGAGGGGGTCGCGTGGCGGCCCCATCCCAAGAATCCACCCTATGCATCCCCCTCACCCCGACCCTCTCCCCGGGGGGAGAGGGGGATTATCCCGGATCGCCGAACCATCCCCTCACAACATCCGCGGCAACGTCACCCGAACCCGCAGCCCGCCGCTGGCGCGGTTGCTCAGCTCGATGCGGCCCTGGTGGGCCTCGACGATGGACTTCACGATGGACAGGCCGAGCCCGCTGCCGCCGGTCTTGCGGTTGCGGGAGCCCTCCAGCCGGACGAAGGGCTTGAAGACGTTGGCGATCTCCGCCTCCGGAATGCCCGGTCCCTCGTCGCAGACATCGACGACGATCTCGACGGCGTCAGCATCGACGGAGACGGTGGCGCACTCGCCGTACTTGATGGCGTTGTCGATCAGGTTGGCGAAGGCGCGGCGCAGGCTGGACGGCCGGCCGGCGAGGCGGAGCTGGCGGGCCTGCTCGAAACGGTCGCTGCGTTCCATGCCGCCGAAGATGGTGCGGACAGCGGCGAACTGGAGCGGCGGCGGCTCGTGGTAGGTCACCGGCGAGCCGGTGTCGGCATAGTCGTCGCACAGGCTCTGCAACAGGCTGGCGAAGGCGACCACCTCGACCTCCTCGCGCAGCACGTCGTCGCCGAGGAACTCCAGCGTCGCGGTGACCATCGCCGCCATCTCGTCGATGTCGGCCATCATCTTGGCGCGCAGCGCATCGTCATCGACATATTCGGCGCGCAGCCGCAGCCGCGTCGCCGGGGTGCGCAGATCGTGGCTGATCGCCGCCAGCAGATGGGTGCGCCCCTCCATCAGGTCGCGCAGCGCGTTGCGCGCCTGGTTGAAGGCGCGGGCAAGCGAGGCGACCTCCTCCGGCCCGTCCTCCGGCAGGGGGCGGGGATGCAGGCGGTCGTGCGGGCGGGTGGCCTGCTCGGCCAGCGATTCCAGCGGGCGGACCAGCCGGCCGGGCAGCCAGAGCAGCAGCCCCAACGCCAGACCGAAAGCCGCCAGACCGGCAAGCACCATCTCGAACGGCGTGGTCCGTGGCCGCCAGAAGCGCGGGCTGGCAAACTCCAGCCAGCCGCCGCCGGCAAGCTGGACATAGACGCGGGCGTCGCGCAGCTGCGCCGCCGTGTCCTCCGCCACCAGGGAGAGGGATTCCGCCAGCGTCTGGGCGCGGGCGGAATGGACGGACAGCAGGGCGCGCTGGACGGCGACGAACACCGGGCGCGGCGCATCGGCCACCCCCTCCATCACCCAGCCGGCGGGCACGGTCGGCGTGCCGGGACCCTGCCAGGACACCGACAGGTCGGGCAGCCCGCTCAACGCCAGTGCCGGCCCGGCGGCGATGCCGTCGAGAACCGCGCGGTCGGCCGCCTCCACCGCCGCCGCCATCGCCGGCCCCAGCCGGTGGGCGGTCAACAGCTCCCGCGCGCGGTCGTCGACCAGCTGCATGCCGACCAGCGCCCCGCCATGGGTCAGCACCAGCAGCGCCACCATCGCCGCCAGGATGCGGTGGCGCAGCCGGGCGGCGCGCAGGTGAGCCGGCAGCAGGTGCTCAAGCGCCACGGCTCAATCCGGAAGAGGCGGCTTCGCCCTGGTCCACCACCGCTGCGGTGAACTGATAGCCGATGCCGCGCACCGTCTTGATCAGCCCGGAACCGCCCGGCGCCTCCTCCAGCTTGCGGCGCAGGCGGCTGATCTGGATGTCGATGCTGCGGTCGAAGGGGATCGAGGTGTCGCCGCGGTGCTTTTCCAGCAGTTCGGTGCGCTCCACCACCTGGGGCGCGCGCTCCAGCAGCGTGCCGAGCAGGGCGTACTCGCCCTGGCTGAGATGGACGACCACCCGGTCCGGCGTGCGCAGCTCCCGCCGCCCCTGGTCGAGCGACCAGCCGGCGAAGCCCAGCACGCGCGGCCGTTCGCGCACCGGCTCCGGCCCGCCGCAGCGGCGCAGGATGGCGCGGATGCGGGCCAGCAGTTCACGCGCGCTGAAGGGCTTGACCAGATAATCGTCGGCGCCGACCTCCAGCCCGACGATGCGGTCGACCTCGCTGCCCATGGCGGTCAGCATGATGACCGGGGTTTCGGACTTGGCACGCAGCGAGCGGCACAGGCTGGTCCCGTCCTCCCCCGGCAGCATGACGTCGAGCACAATGAGATCGACCGGCCATTGCGCCAGCACCCGCGCCATCTCGCGCCCGTCGCCGGCGGTGGAGACGCGGAAGCCGCTCTTCACCAGGAAATCATGCAGCATGTCCCGGATCTCGGGATCGTCGTCCACGACCAGGAGATGGCGCGCGCGCTCCATGGCGTCCCTTCCCTTTTCCATTCCCAGCCCCGCGGAGGGCGGCTTTCTTGTTGGTTGGGCCCAAGTGTAGCCTCCCCCGCCGGTCTGGGTACAGTGCGGCGCGCGGGCCGCTTTGTAACGGTTGCGTAACAGCGGCGCGGCCGTGATAAGGCGTTGTTACCAAATAATCCGGGCGCCGAATTGCACGCGGGATAGAGTTCCTCCAGCGGCCGGACGGTGGACAGCCGGGGCCAACTCGAAGATCGAACGAAGATAGGGAACAGGGGGAAATGTCCAAAATGCCGTCTCTCAGCAAATCCATCCTCGGCATGACCGCGCTCGCCACCATCATGGCAGGCGCCCTCATGGCCGCCCCCGCCCAGGCCGAGCCGACGGTGGAGGTTCTGCATTACTGGACGTCCGGCGGCG
Organism: Azospirillum sp. A26; assembly: GCF_042604635.1. Lineage (NCBI taxonomy): Bacteria > Pseudomonadati > Pseudomonadota > Alphaproteobacteria > Rhodospirillales > Azospirillaceae > Azospirillum > Azospirillum sp. A26. Next base: position 1,440,884 of record NZ_CP170473.1, read on the forward strand.
AATCGAAGGCGGCGGGCGCGCTGCGCCAGGATTTCGAGGCGGCGGGCGGCAAGTGGATCGACGCGCCGGTGGCCGGCGGCGGCGGCGACGCGGCCAGCACCGTGCTGCGCTCCCGCGTGCTGGCCGGCGACCCGCCGAACGCCGTGCAGCTGAAGGGGCCGAACATCAAGGACTGGGCGGCGCAGGGCAAGCTGGCGACGCTGGATGAGGTCGCCAAGGCGGAGAACTGGGACGCCATCCTGCCGCCGCAGATCCGCGACGTGGTGACCTACAAGGGCCATTACTACGCCGTTCCGGTGAACATCCACCGCGTCAACTGGATGTGGGTCAACCCGAAGGTCATGGAGAAGGCCGGCGTCGTCATCCCGAAGACCTGGGACGAGTTCAACGCCGCCGCCGACAAGCTGAAGGCCGCCGGCATCATCCCGCTGGCCCATGGCGGCCAGCCCTGGCAGGAAGGCGCGCTGTTCGAGGATGTCGTCCTCGGTCTCGGCGGTCCCGATTTCTACCGCAAGGCGCTGGTGGAGCTGGACGCCAAGTCGCTGACCAGCGACACGATGGTCAAGGTGTTCGACCAGATGCGCAAGCTGCGCGGCTATGTCGATGACGGCTTCCCCGGCCGCGAATGGAACCTCGCCGCCGGGCTGCTGATGAACGGTCAGGCCGCAATGCAGATCATGGGCGACTGGGAAAAGGGCGAGCTGACCGCCGCCGGCAAGGTGGCGGGCAAGGATTTCGTCTGCGCCCATGTGCCGGGCCAGTTCGGCTACATCGTCAATTCCGACAGCTTCGTCATGTTCAGCTCGGCCAACGCCGACCGCGCCGCCGGCCAGAAGCTGCTGGCCAAGCTGATCCTGGGCAAGAAGTTCCAGGAGACCTTCAACGTGCTGAAGGGCTCGATCCCCGCCCGCCAGGACATGGCGCGCGACAGCTTCGACGAATGCGCCGTCAAGTCGATGGACGATTTGAAGACCGCCATCGATACCAACAGCGCCGTGCCCTCGATGGCCCACGAGATGGCGGTGCCCGGTGCCGTCCGCGGCGCTTTCCTGGACGTGGTGACCGCCCACTTCAACTCCACCATGACCTCGCAGGAGGCGGTGAAGCGTCTGGCCGAAGCCGTCGATCTGGCGAAGTAAGCCTCTGCTTTCCTTGTTTGTCCTCTCTCCTCTGGTGTTGCGTGTGACCTTGAAAAGCCCCTCTCCCGCATGGGAGGGGGGCTTCTTTTCATGTGCGCGTCGGGGCAGGACTCAGGGCGTGATCGCCACCTTCAGCACGCCGTCGCGCTGGTGGCCGAACAGATCGTAGGCCTCCTCGATCCGCTCCAGCGGGAAGCGGTGGGTGACCAGCGGCTTGAGGTCGACGCGGCCGGAGGCGACGACGCCCATCAGCCGGCGCATCCGCTCCTTGCCGCCGGGGCAGAGCGAGGTGACGATGGTGTGGTCGCCGAGACCGGCGGCGAAGGGTCCCAGCGGCAGGCGCAAATCGCTGGAATAGACGCCGAGGCTGGACAGCGTACCGCCCGGCCGCAGCACGCGCAGCGCCGCCTCGAAGGTCGCCTGGGTGCCCAGCGCCTCGATGGCAACATCGACGCCGCGGCCGTCGGTCAGCCGCATGATTTCCTCGACAGGATCGGCTTGGCGGAAATCCACCGCATGGTCGGCCCCCATCCGCCGCGCCATCTCCAGCCGCACCGGCACGGTGTCGACGGCGATGATGGTGGTGGCACCCTTCAGCCTGGCGCCCGCGGTGGCGCACAGGCCGATGGGGCCTTGCGCGAAGACCGCGACTGTGTCGCCGATGCGGATGTTGCCGCGCTCCGCCCCGGCGAAGCCGGTGGACATGATGTCGGGGCACATCAGCACCTCCTCGTCCGTCAGCCCGTCGGGCACGGGAGCGAGGTTGACCATCGCGTCCGGGACCAGCAGATATTCGGCCTGGGAGCCGTCGATGCTGTTGCCGAAGCGCCAGCCGCCCAGCGGCTTCCAGCCATGCCGGGTGCCGGCGCCGTCCTGGGAATGGCAGCCGCACAGGCAGGCGTTGCTGTGGCCGCTGGGGGTGATGGCCCCGGCGATCACCCGCTGTCCTTCGCGGTAGCCGGTGACGGCGGAGCCCAGCTTCTCGATGATGCCGACCGGCTCATGGCCGATGGTCAGGCCGCGGGCAACCGGATATTCGCCCTTAAGGATGTGGATGTCGGTGCCGCAGATCGTCGTCGTCGTGATGCGGATCAGCGCGTCGAGCGGCCCGACGTCGGGGATCGGTTTGTCGTCCAGCACGATGCGGCCCGGTTCGACGAACACCGCTGCTTTCATCATGACCATGGCGTCCTCCCAGTTATGGTGGCTGCCGGTCGGGGGGCTGTTTGGCGTGACTTTGGCAAACGGCCCGTGGCCGGCGCTGTGCTTCACGCCGGCCAGTCTGGCACGATTGGGGAGGAACCGCGTTGATGCAGATTAAACGGCCGCCGAAAATCGCCCTCCCTCACGCCGGTGCGGCCCGTTTTTCAGGAAACGGTGGGGCCGTCGCCGGGCAGTACCGCCCCTTGGCAGCAGGAAAAGCGCAGGGTCGCCTTCACGCCGCGCTCCGGCCGCGGTTCGATGTCGAGGCTGCCGCGCAGTTGCAGGGCAAGCTGCTGGATGATCCGGCCGCCCAGCCCGGTCCCCTGCGGCCGGTCGGACAGGATGCCGACCCCGTCGTCGCAGACGCACAGCACGCACCCGGTCGCCTCCCTGCGGAAGCTCAGCTCGATGCGGCCGGCCCGGCCGTCGGGGAAGGCGTATTTCAGCGCGTTGGTGACCAGCTCGTTGGCGATGGTGCCGACCGCCACCGCGACCCCCATGTCGAGATCGGCATCGTCCACCTCGGCGCTGATCGCCACCGGCTGCACCCCGACGACGCCGAGCTGGATGTCCTCGACCAGACTTTCCAGGAAATCCTTCGAACTGACGATGTTGACGCCCTCAACCCGGCGCAGCCGGACATAGACGCGGGCCAGCACGCCGATCCGCTCGATGGTGCCGCTGACGATGTCCTGCCCCGCCCCCGCCTTGTGGGCGGCTAGCGTCAGCTGGGCGCAGATCTGTTGCAGGTCGTTGCGGATCCGGTGATGGATCTCGTGCAGCATCAGATCCTTTTCCACATTGGCGGCGGCCAGCCGGTCCGAATACTCGCGCAGCCGCTCGTTCGCCCGGCGCAGGGCATGGGCGCCGCCGGCAATGCCGAAACCAAGGGCCATATAGATGAGGAAGGCCAGACGGTCGCCCGGCTCGGCGACCCACAGCATCCCCTCCGGCTTCATGAAGAGCCAGGCCGAACACAGACCCGACAGCGCCACCGCCAAATAGCCCGACCCGCGGTCGAACAGCAGGGCGACGAGGAAGATGGTCGGGATGAAGAGCAGGAACGGGTATTTGAACAGCAGCGGATCGAGCGCATAGCGCACCAGCGCCGTCAGCCCGACCAGCAGCAGCGTGATCCCGTACTGTGCCCAAGCGGCGCGTGGGAGGCTGGACGACAGCCGGCGAAAAAAGTCTTCCATACCCCGTGCCCTGCTCCGAACGACGCAACGGAACGGTAACAGCCGACATGTGAAATCGGATGACCCGGGTATGCACACAATCATGTGACGAATTGCGTCCAAGCTCCGGCCGGCCATACCGGCGGGGGAGTCTTTCGGGGGAGCCGGCCTTGGCCGCCGGCCCCGCACCCCCATCTGCAAGGCCAATCCCGAAAAACCGGAGGATCGTGATGCGCAGCACCCTGACCCTGTCGGCCACCGCCCCGATTGCCGCTCTCATTGCCGCCCTCGCCATCCCGCTCGCCCCGGCGCAGGCACAACAGGCGGGCAATACGCAGACGGTGAAGACCGTCCGCACCAGCGCCGGGCCGGTATCGGTCAGCCGCGTCGCCAACGGACTGGAGCGGCCTTGGGGCATCGATTTCCTCCCCGACGGCCGGGCGCTGATAACGGAAAAGCCGGGGCGGCTGCGCATCATGGCGCGCGACGGCTCGCTCTCCTCCCCGTTGGCCGGCACGCCCAAGGTCTTCAACCAGGGCCAGGGCGGGTTGATGGACGTGGCCGTCGATCCCGACTTCGCCCGCAACCGGACGATCTACCTCGCCTATGCCGAGCCGGGGGATGGCAGCGGAGGTGGGAGCACGGCGGGGACGGCGCTCGCGCGCGGCACGCTGGGCGACCGCGGCATCGAGGATTTCAAGGTCATCTTCCGCCAGACGCCCAAGGTGGACGGCGGCAACCATTTCGGCACCCGCATCGCCTTCGCGCCCGACGGCCACATCTTCCTGACGCTGGGCGAGCGCTACAAGTTCGATCCGGCGCAGAGCCGCGACAACACGCTGGGCAAGGTGGTCCGGCTGAACCGCGACGGCTCGGCTCCGAAGGACAATCCGTTCGCCGGTGAGGGGGCGGCGGCCGGCGCCGTCTGGTCCTACGGCCATCGCAACATCGAGGCGGCGGCCATCGACCCGCGCAGCGGAGCGCTGTGGATCGCCGAGATGGGTCCGATGGGCGGCGACGAGTTGAACCGGCCGGAAGCCGGGAAGAATTACGGCTGGCCGCTGGTCAGCTGGGGCAAGCATTACGACGGCCGCGACATTCCCGACCCGCCGACCCGCAAGGAGTTCACCGACGCGGCGATCCACTGGACGCCGGTGATCTCGCCGTCGGGCATGGCCTTCTACACCGGCGGGCTGTTCCGCGACTGGCAGGGCAGCGCCCTGATCGGCGGCCTCAGCGCCAAGGGGCTGGTGCGCGTCGCCATCGATGGCACAGGGGCGAGGGAGGTCGAGCGCATTCCGCTCGACGCGCGCATCCGCGATGTGGCACAGGGTCCCGACGACGCCCTCTATGTCATCACCGATGCCGCGGACGGCGCGGTCTTGCGGCTGGCGCCGGCGAAATGACCGCCTGAAGAACGGGCCGAAAGATGGGCCAGGAAATGGGACAGATGAGGATCAGGGATTACCGGCCGTCGGACGCCCCCGTCCTAGTGCAGCTTTACGCCCGCTCCGTCCGCGGCATCGGCCCGCGCTTCTACAGCGCCGAGCAGGTGGAGGCCTGGGCTGCCCGGGCGCCGACGGTGGAGCGGGTGCGGGAAGCCTATGGCGACGGCCGCGTCGCCCTGGTCGCGGTGGACGGCGACGACCGGCCGGTGGCCTTCAGCGACGTCGAGACCGACGGCCACATCAACTTCCTCTATTGCGCCCCGGAAGCCGCCGGCCGCGGCGTGATGTCGGCGCTGGTCGACGTGCTGGAGGCGCGTGCCCTGGCGCTCGGCCACCCCCGCCTGCATGTGGAGGCGAGCGAGGCCGCCCGCCCCTTCCTGCTGCGCCGCGGCTTCACCCTGCTGGCCCGCCGGGAGCTTAAAATCGGCGATGTGCCGATCCACAATTACGCCATGGAGAAGTGGCTGGTCCCGGCGGCGCGCCTCAATCGGGCGTGAGGGCCGGGGCGCCACAGAGCGGTCGCCGCGACGCAATCACGGGCGGTGCCATCGGCGGTACCGACAAAATTTTTACGCGAACCGTGGTCTCGGCGGGAGAAACGAGGGAACAGATCGGCAAGTCACTCCGTTCATTCAGCAGCATCGAAGAGCAGCGCTCTTGCAGCCTGACCATCTGAATATGGAGGAAACGCATGCCTATCCTGCTTTGGCTTCTGGGCGTTCCCGGAATTATCGTGATCCTGCTGTGGATGACGGGCATCATCGGCTTCTGATCTCCCGATTGCACGGGTTCGTTCCACCAAGGCCTCCGCCGGCTTCGCCGCGGAGGCCTTTGGTTTTTCCGGCCTCCCCGCATCGGGCGGCGAGCAACGGCAGGTCATTTCGACATTCATGGAAATATCGTTGACAGCTGAGGCGCGGGCTGTCATTTCGATATTTGTCGAATCATCAAATCTAGGAGTGTCGGCGTGGAAAAGAAGGATGTCCTGGCCGGACTGGCGGCGCTAGCACAGGAAACGCGGTTGGACATCTTCCGCCTGCTGGTGGAGGCCGGGCCAGAGGGCCGCTCCGCCGGATCGATTGCGGAAGCGCTGGCGGTCGCCCCAGCCACCCTGTCCTTCCACCTGTCGGCACTGACCAATGCCGGGCTGATCCTGCAGCGGCGGGAGAGCCGGTCGCTGATCTACTCCGCCGATTTCGAGCGGATGACCGGCATCGTCGGCTTCCTGTCGGAGAATTGCTGCGGCCGGTCGGCCAATGCCGGCGCCTGCATCCCGGTCTGCGCGCCGACGCCGGAAGCGGCCAACGGCGAGACGACCGCAAGCCCGCGCTGCGGCTGCTGAGACCCGAGACAGGAGCGAAGAATGGCCGAGAACCGCGTCTACAACGTGCTGTTCCTGTGCACGCACAACAGCGCCCGGACTGGAACCGTTGGAAATCCTAGGCCGTGTTCCGCAACCGTTGCCGATAAACGCACCCAATGTCGCCTGATGCTGTGACATGTCGCAGTTATTGCTTTGACGCAGATGCAACAAGGCCGCCCAAGTGAGCGGCCCTTTGTCGTTCTGTCGTGGTGAAGGAGTGCTAGGCGCCCTGCCCTACCGCCAGTGAGGCGATGTCATGGCGCCTTCGATGGCGTCGAGAGCGATCTGCCGGTTCTTGTGCTGCGACCGCGCAATTTCGACGCAGACGGTTATCCCGGCGGCATGAGTGACCTTGACGCCGAACATGCGGGCGCATCCGACTTGCTGCCCACCTTCCTGCCGTGGCGGCCACGTCTCTATGGTGATGTCGGCAGGGTCTATCATGGTGTCTTCCCTTCCGCCTCAGAGCGCAGCCCGTACAGCACCTCTGCCGCCTTCCGAAGATCGGAGACGTGAACCTCTCGCCACACGCTGCCGGGCGATGGCTCCAACCCAAGCTTGGCGAATGGCCCCAGTGCTTCCGCCATTGCGGTTTTGGCGGCCTCTGCTGTGGAGAGAGCGGCCTCAAGCTCCTTGATCTGCTTGGCGTATGGGGCGATGAGCTTCAGTTTCTCGATGTCGGTCATGGATCGTTTCCTCAGTTCGTCGGCCAGACAGTGGCGCCGGTCAGTTCGTTGACCACCTTGAGAGTGCCGGGATTGCACTTGGCATTGGCGATGGCTTCGGCATCGCTTCCCAGCACCAGAGGGTAGAAGTGGCCTTCACGGTGGAAGGTGTAGAGGGATTGGTCTGGGCCACAGCCCATCATGCGGGCGGTGATCTGGCGGGCTTTCTCTTGGGCGGTCATCATGCAGCTTCCTTTTCACCGAGCGAGCACCCGGTGTTTTCGTTGGTGATGACGTTGCTGCTGTGCTTGCCCCACGTCAGGCTAGCCAGCATTGGCGGCAACTGGATGCCGCACCGCCCTCCCGTTCCAGGGGAGCGCCACCTGTCTTCCGCGGCGACCGGCTTATAGAAGCGGCAGTCTCGGCAAATCACGTCGGTCATGGATCGTGTCCTCTAGGAATAGGGGCGGTCACTGCGACTGAATAAGGTTTCGCTGAATGCAGCCTTTGCCGCATCCATGCTGTTCAAATGTATCGCCGCGCGTGGTAAAGTATACGTAGCTTGACCCGCCGGGCGTGGTGTCTTTGACCTTCCAGACACGGACGCCATCATGCTCCGATATCATCCTTGGCTTTTGCTCGGACTGATAGGCTTCATCCTTCTTCTCCTTGGCCGCCTGCTCGGCAACGGTCCTTTGCTCGCACGCCACCAACGCTAGCGTCATGGCGACGGCAATAGCTGGTTTTGTCACGTAGAATGTCGGCATGTCGGTTTCCTCAGAACAGCGGCATGAGGTCCGACACAGCGGCCTCTGCCCGGTGGTATTCTGCCCGCGCATAAAGGCGCTTGGCGGTGTCGGGATTGCCTGCCCAGTCGGCCTCATCGGCGGCACGACGGAGGCGCTTGGCTTCCTCTGTGTGACTGCCGAACAGGGGCGAGCGGTCAGCAGGCGGGGCGAAGCGCGGGACATGGCCGTGGGGAAGGCCGGTGGGCTTGGGCATGGTGGTCAGTCCTGATGGGTGACGAAGTCGCTGCGACCGTACTTGCGCTTGTTCGGGTTGGCGTCATCGACGGCCTTCCACATGGCCTGCGCTAACGCCTCATCGCGTGGGAACCGTTTCTCGAAACAGGTCTCCACGTCGTATCGCCAAGCGATGTTCGCGTAGATGCGGGCTTGCAGAAATGACTTTTGGGGAAATTTCATGTCACCACTCCAAGTCAGTCGCGGGTGCGGCGCCGGAAGCCTTCGGCAGTCGATGCCACTGGTTAAGCCCGTCGCGGAACCAGATGCCCGGCAGAGCGCATTCCTGATCGGGATGCAGGCGGCCAGACAGTTGCTCCGCCGCGCTTTCCAGCATGGTGGCAATCTGGCGGTGAGATGCGTCGGCAAGCTCCGCCGCGTCGGGGCGGTAGCGGTGAAGGTGCTTCTTCACCCAATGGGCCATTTCCAGAAGGTCCATGGGCGTGACGGGCGTCGGCTTGGTCTGGCCCTTCATTGTCAGGCTCCGTCTTTCCGCTGGGGGATCGGGGGTGGGTGAGGAGAGGCTAGGCGGCGCCAATGGCCTTCGGGCTTCCGACGTTCACGCTCCAGAAGACGCCGACGCCCTGCCATTCGTCGAACCGATCACGAACCGGCCATTTCCCATAGACGTAGACGTGCAGGCAGTCGGAGCCGATGCCGACAGCGTATTTGTTGGCGTTGCCGCCCATGTGGGCAAACAAGGCTTTGGCCTTCTCCTCAATCGAGGCGTCAGCGCCTTTCCGCGCCAGTTCAACGGCGGCGTTCTTCATGCCCATGTCGTACGGGTCGTTGTGGTTCAGCAGATCCCACGACGGGCGGCCCGACACGGTCATGCGGCGCGCCTCATACAGGGCGCGGGCGCGGGCTTCGATCTGGTCTTCGGTGATGGCGTTGGGCATATGAGGCTCCGTTGTCTGATGCCTAACTGTATGACACAGACAGACTTGACGCAAGCGGTTTTGCTCGTTTTGTGCATTTTCAGGGTGACATATAGAGCAATGCCGTGGTACGGTATGAGCATGAAAACGGGATTGGAGTTGCTTTGATGCTGGGGCTGAGATACGCCGTCGATATGAACGGAAAGCTCATCGCCGCCGCCAGAACGCTCCTTGGATGGAGCCAGGATCAACTTGCCGAAAAGGCAGAGGTGAGCCGCCGCACCGTCATCAGTTTGGAGACCGACAAGGGAGACCCGAAGCGGTCCACTGAGAAGAAGGTGGTCGATACCCTCAAGGCCCAAGGCATCGAGTTCACAGAGATGCCGGACAAGATCGGCGTGGCGATCCGGAGGGAAGCGGAATGAGCAAGTCGGTATATGTGATCGGGCCTGAGAGTGGCCCTCTCAAGATCGGCATTTCTTCTGACATCAATAAGCGCCTTGCTGCGCTCCAGACTGGCAGCGCCGACAAGCTGTCAGTCCACTACTCGACCGACATTCCGGACGGTAAGGCGCGCGCCGTAGAAGCTGCCGCCCACGCCATGCTCAGGGAAAGGCGCAAGTCCGGGGAGTGGTTCGACATCACTCTGGATGAGGCCCAAGACGCCATTCGAGAGGCGATGGAGGAACTGGACAAGCCGCATGAGGCGCCGGTTCGCATCAACCCGAAGGCGGGCAACTTCCTCGTCGATTTCCTGGAACGACACGACCTGACCCAAGCCGAATTCGGCTCGTGGTTCGGGCGCGCTCGTGACTCAATCTGGCGGCACACCCTGCCCCCGGAGAACAAGCACCACCGGCCGGTTTCCGACGAACTGGCGGCATTCTGCGAGGCGTACGAGCTGCTTCCCGACCCAAAGCGGAAGCGCCTCGTCCTGCGCCTCAAGGAAGTGCAGTCGGAGAAGGCATTGTCAGGCGGTGCAGGCGTCCGCCGCGAGAAGGGGGATGAGTGATGCGCCAGTCCGACATTGAGGTTGGCTACATCTACTACGGGAAGACGGGGCCGTACCGTGAGGTTGTCCAACTGTTCGACGACCAGCATAGAGAGCGATGCGTGCGCTACCGGTATCCGGGGGAAGCTCAGGAGCGCGGCATGTTCCTGCGCAGCTTCGCAAGATGGGCGGAGCGTGGGCTTTGGTCAGCGCGTCTGCCCTCCGCCACCCCTTCCCAGGAGCCCAGCCCATGAAGCTGACTGAAGCGCAGGCGCGATGGCTCCGCAAGCTGGCGTCCTATCGAAGCGGCGGAACGGCGGCAGCGCTTGCCCCGTCTCCACAAACAGCAACGTCGTGTCTTCGAAAAGGACTGACCATCGAAGACCCTGAATGCCGCTCGTGGCACATCATTACCACGGCGGGCCGTACCGCTCTGTCCGCCACCCAAACCAAAGTGGAATGACATGACCAAGCTGGAACTGACCGACTTCGCCGTGACGGCGCTGGAGCATGCCCCCATTGATGGGCTCGTGGTTGCGGCGGGATGGGTTGGCGACCTGACCAAAGCAACGGTCGGGGTGGTGAAGCGCCACACTCCCGGCGGACGGATCGTTCTGGAGGATGGGACGCAGTTCGCTAGGTCTGGAAACCTCTACAAGATGTACGGCGGAGACGCGTTCACCCGTCTGTATCGCGGAGACCCTGCCCTGGTACAAGCGGTGAAGGCCGCGAAGGATGCCGAGCGGAAGGCCAGAGATGCGCGCGTAACATTCTACAACATCCACGACAAGACCCTGCGCATGGGCCACGCAGCGAAGGCAGAGGACTATGCCGCGGCGAAGGCTCTGGACGCCATCATATCGGCATGGCCGCTGACCGAGGAAGAGGCATCACGCCTCGTAGAGCTTGCCAAGGCCATTGAGGCAGCGCGTCTGCCCTCTGCCACCGACACCGATACACAGGAGGAAGGCCATGGCGCTGACCGATAAGCAACGGGACATCCTGCTGTTCGTCGAGATGTTCAACGCTGAATGGGTGGATTTGGCCGCCGCACGGTCAGCGGGCGTGATCGTCACAGCGGATGACCGCGGCGAACTGGATTGGCTCGTCGGCTGGGAATACCTCCGTCTCTATGACGACAACCGGCCCGAATTTGCCGTTGGGCTGACCGACGCCGGCCGCGCCGCCCTCTCGCGCTACAGGACCGATGCGCTGGACAGCGCAGAGGGAGAGCCAGCATGAGCAAGGAAGACGACGCCATCATCCAGGCCGCATCCAGGCGGCTCTACGACCACGTCACGCTGGGCGGCGACACATTCGCCTGCGCCTTGTCCGACACGGCCTATGTGTCCAACATGTCAGAGACGCCGGCCGACTGCCAAAGGATGGTTCGGCAGATGTGCGACAGGGCGGCGGCAGAGGTGATCCGCTCCTATCTGGGATCGCTAGAGGCGGCAGGATGGGCGGTGATGCAGAGGCTGCCCGATGACGCCATCACTCACAACACCTTCCCAAAACAGGGAAGATTTCTCGGGCGCCGCGTGCGGGTTGCCTTCAACTATGACACAGCCAACGCCGTCCTTGGCACCGTCCGCCGGGAGGATGACGAAGCCCCCGGCCGGATGATCATCGAACTGGACGACGGCAGGCTGGTCCTCTCGACGGAGTGCCAATACTCGCTGGTCAAGGAAAGCGGCACGCGGCAGTGATGCGGTAGCCCTGCGATACCTGACGGACTGGAGAAGCAATCATGAGCAAGCCCACCCTACAGGAACGGCCCCCGACGCTTGGCGGAACAGAGGTCGCCAGGATCGATCAGCCAGAGCCAAAGCCTGCCATCGACGCCGACCGCGAGCTTATCAAAGAGATCGCCATGGACATCGGCAAGGCGGTCGTCCACCACATTGAGACGATGTATCCGGCCATGTTTGAGGCGGTGGCAGGGACAGCCAAGCTGAGCGTCAGGAACTGCGTCCACAATGAGATCATGGCCGCCCTGGAGGTGAACGACGCCGACGCCATCCGTGAGCGCTTGGAGCGCAGGAAGAAGCATCGGCGGGAGATCAAGGCGGCTTGCAAGCGGATCAGGGAGCCTAGGTAGACGCTGATTTCCGTCCTATCCAGAAAAATCTTTCGGCAGAACGGCGACGTTTGTTCACGGGACGTTACGTGAACGTTGACTGCGCGGTTGTATTGCCCCAAAGTAAAAGGGCCGGAAGCGCTTCCAACGCTGCCGGCCCTGGATCGGTGATTGAGGCACCGATGGATCGTATCCGCTGTCAGGTGTAGCTTAGCTCCCTGCCCCGGTCAACTTCCATCTACGTCTTACCTCCGTTTCGGGTCACATATCCCGAGGCGGCACACCGTGCGCGCACAGCAACCACCGCCAGCAGGGAAGCCTCTGAGCGGGCCAAAGGGAAAGTGGAAGACCAAGGCCAGCCGAACGTCGAGAGACGAGCGGGGAAGTCAGGACCGGGCCCCGTGAAGCTTGCGCCCCGGAAGGTGCCGTCATTAGGTGCAAGAGGTGACGGATTGCCTGCGTTGGAATGAAGTAGTGGTAAAGGCCGAGCGCTGACCCCGGCCGCCAGTAAGATGGTCACGTCTTGCACCTATGTCTCATCTCGGTCGGCTCCGGGGGAATTGAGGCTGCTTCGCCGTTACTGGCGAAGCTATGCCTATCTGGTCCCACGCAAAGGAATTGAGACTGAGATCACCTGTTCCTAGGAACCATTGATACGGTGGAAACGATGACACTGAGCGAATACGAAAGGCCGACAGACAGGGTGCAAATTACCGAAGAGTTCATCGAAGCAGCCAAGACGCCACGCGGCGGATGGAACGCTAAGCAGCTCGCCGCAGTCGGGATCGCATGGCCTCCGAAACACGGCTGGCGCCGCCGGCTGGTCGGCAAGTGGATCACGCAGGAAGACGCGGAACGGTTCTACGATCTTGGCAAGAGCGGCAAGAAGCCGGCCGCGACCGAGACCAAGCCGGCATTGAAGGCCGCTGCCCTGGATTATGTCACGGCGGCATATGCTCGCGCCTATGAAATGGCAAAGCATGGCGACGTTGAGGCCGGCTGCATTGCCGACGATCTGGAAAAGGCCATCGCCATTTTGAGGGCAGCGAAATGAAGATCGAAATCGGGCGCACCTATTCCAACAAGAAGGGAACGTCGCATCGCCTTGTCGTGGCTATCGGCGTCCAGTACCGCCCAAAGATTGAAGGCATCCCGCCGGCCAACTACCGTAACCCTATGGCGCCGGGCGTCCGGTGGTGGAGCCCTTCCGGCTATGGCAACACGATGCTGAACACATTCGAGCTATGGGCGGCCAAGGAAGTGGAGGCTCTGCGGCCGGAGTGACTGCCCCTGCAATCTGCCTAGCCCGTTTGGGGGCTTTCGGGCGCTTGTCGCGGTACTCACATTTTGATGGTCACGTCAAAGCATGCGAGGAACCGATGACGCTCACAGGCACCACCTACGACTTCGCCTCAATCCCGGTTAAGTGCGAGAAATGCGGCGAAAGCACGCTCCACAAGATCAAGGAGCTTGAGCACGCAAATTCGGTCGAGTGCAAGGTCTGTCGGGCTGAGATTGATGTCTCAACGGCGGAATGGCGCGAGAGGATCGAACAGGATGCCTACGTCAGCAAGCGGGTTTTCAAGCTGTAGTGGCCCCGTGTGCGGTGGGCGGTCACGGAGCCGCCCACGCCTCCCACGCGCTGACCCTCTGGCGCAGCAGATCGACATACGAGACCAAGGCATCACGCCCGGCCGGATCGAGGCACGCCACGGAGGATGACGACGGAGCGGAGAAGATAGCGCCCGGTGTTGGTATGGGCGCCACCAGCTCAGCCGGAGGCACGGCGCGTTGCATTACCGGGACCTCCACCCTTACCGGATCGGAGGCGCAGGCGGACAGCAGCAGGACGGCTGCCATCGTCACTTTGAGCTCAGCCAATCGTTCAGCGCTCCCACGGTCGCAGTCTGGGGTTTCGGGCGGGGCTTGAGGGCGACGCGGGCGCGGGCATCTGCGGCGGTCTGAGCGGCCAGTGCATCGGCGCGCATCTTCTCCGTTGCGGCGTTCTGCTCGGCAATCGTCGCGTCTCTGGCGGCAATGGTGGCGTCCCTCTCCGCCACGTCGGCTTTCAGCCCTGCCCTATCCAGCAACAGGCCGCCTATGACCAAGCCCATGATGGCGGCTACCAGACCGGCCAAGCCGAGCCTGGAGCCGACGACGGAAGCAAGGAAGTCCATGTCTACGCTCCCACGCTAGACGGCGTTATATTTCGGTATAGTTTCATCTCCCTGCGCCTTCCTTCACACGGCCAACGACCATCACGGACCATTCCAGGGCGCGGTAGAGCTTTCCGTACCAGCGGTCAGGCGGAGGGGTTGGGGTGCTGGCGAGCACGGCTTTGACGACGACCGCATACAGGGTCGCGTAGCCGAGCCATTCCATGAATGTGGCGTCCATTGTCGGTCTCCACAAAAGCGAAAGCCCGCCGCGGACTGGCCGGGCGGGCTGGTGGGGTTTAGGAGGCTTAAGGAGTTTAGCGGCGAATGATATGCAGCCGACGCAGCTTGTCCTTCCACCACTCATCGCGGCCATAGAAGAAGAAGTCATGCCACGACAGGACAGCCAAGCTGTATACGGCGTAGGCTATGACCATACCGCCAGCAACAGCCGCAAAAACGTCCTTGGCGGTCAATGGATCGCTCATGGCTGCGCCTCCCCTTTCAGAGCGGCCGGAACGTAGTAGACATGGCCCTCAACCGGGACGGGCTGCCCACACTGCTGCGCAGCCGCAAACCGTTGGGCGTCGCTCTCCGCTCCCACCAGCGTGACAGCTCCGTTCTCCCATGTGATGAGGTATCCGGCCATCTGATTAGCGGTGCCGGGCTGATAGCGGACATCGGTCACGCGGCAGAGCGTGCCAATGCCGGCGGCGTCGTCTATGGCCTTGAGTTCAGCGATCAGGTCAGCGGTCATAGCTTTCCCCTTTCAGAGCGGCGCGCAACCGAGCGCCCACCTCTGCGGCAGCTTCCTTCAGCGTCGCGTGGTCTTCGTCGCTTAGCGAATGCGCACGAAATTCGGCCAAGACCGCCATGGCATCGGCTTGGAGTTGCTCGGCAGCCTCAATGTCACCGGCCTTAGCGCGGGCGGAAGTGTCTTGGTACTTGGCGTATGCGCTGGTCATGCCGTCACCTCGTATAAACGGATACCGGCCGTGCCATCGGTGGGAAGTTGAAGCGACTGAAGCATGCTCATAGGCGCTGGATGCCCTTCGACATCAGCGAGGACCGTAAATACGGGCATCCCGCCAAGGACGATGTTTCCTTCATCAACCGTCCATTCACCGGGGCGCGGGTCGCGATCAACACGCGCAAGCTTCACCCCGCCGTCGTACACGGCCTCCCACTTCACGACGCCCTCAATTGAACCGCGAAGCTTGCCGAAGTGGTCAATCGTGAAGGTCGGCTCTGCGTTCAGCACACGGCCAAACACTATCGGCTTAACGGTCTGCGGCAGAGCGGATGTAGCTGCCTTGGTGGCGACAGGGGCGCCGATCAGCGCCGCGCCTACGGCAATAGCTGTCGATCCCATCAGGAAGCCGCGACGTGTCATTGCGTCGCCAGTGCCCTTGTGGTGTATGCTGTCCTTGGCGGTCATCGGAAACCCTCTTTCCGGTTCGGTTTCGGCCGGGCGGGCTGCATCCCGCCGACCGCCACATTGTACCACCGCAGGACTCAGCCCCTAAGCCCTTTCGACCAAAGAGCAGCTTCCTTATCGCGGCGGTTCAGCAAGCCTATCACCGTCCACAAGCGCTTCATGGCCTGGAACTGCGCCGGCACCTCATCCAGTTTCCCGGCGGCGATCAGGTCACGGATAGCCCGCATCTCCGCCCTGCTGTCCCCCACCATTCCGGCACCCCGGTTGTAGACGAGCGAGACGAGCGCGCCGAAGCACAGCGGAGGCAGGTCAAGGCAGCCACCGAAGGCATCGGCCGTCATGCGCTCGTACTTGGGCAGTGACTTGCCCCGGAAGCACTGATAGGCGGCATCCCACGGCACCACGACGGACGCCAGCGAGGGGATAAGCGCCTTGGCCGCAGCGCCGGACTTGCCACACGCTGTGGCGAGTGTGGACCGCGCCGCAGATGTCAGCGTTGGCCAGTCCAATGCCAAGTCGTCAGCGTCGTGATGGGCAAGGTCGTAGCCGATGCCGATGGTCGCGCCGCTCTCTCCGCCCGGCCATGTCGGCTTGGCGTACAGTTTCTCGTAGACCGCCCGGCTCGTCACTTCGAAGCCGACGATCATATCCACCGCTTCAGGCGGCGTCAGGGGTGTCACCGTTACCAAAGTTCAAGTCTCCGGGCATGAGAAAAGGGCCGCCCCACGAAGGAGCGGCCCCTGGATTTTTGTCGCGGTGGCGGATCAGCCGCCGGGGTTGTAGCGTGCAATCAACACTGCGTTGTCGCTCATGAAGGTGGCGAGCGCGGACGAGAGGCTGTTCACCTCGTCATGCACCGCCTGCCCTTCGCCAGACTGAGCGCCAAACTCAGCGCCCTCTAGTTCAGTGGCAGAGCCGCGCGCCAGCACTGCACCGGCCATCGCTGCGGCCTGTTCCAGTCCATCCATCGCAGCGTGAAGCTTCGCAACGGCATCCTTAACCAGGGTCGCGCCGTCACCGTTACCTAATCGCCGAAAACCGGTAGCCATGTGTCAAATCTCCTTGATCATGAGACGGGTTAGCTGAGCGTTCGTAGTGTCTCCCTGCGCCTCGTACTCCTTCGCCTGTCGCTCCAGCCGTGCGTTGGACTGAAGGATTGCCTGGATGGTCGCGGCGTCCTTTGTGGAGCCATCGTCCGGCCAGCCTTCGTCCAGCGAAATCGCAATGATGTCTTCGGCCGTCACCGCCGCGTCGATGGTAGTGAACAGCGCCGCCTCGTTGGCAAAGCACGCCTGAACGAACCCGCCCACGGCCAGACCGGCGGCCAGCAAGTCGGACAGCGTTGCTGTCACGAAGCCGTCTGCCGTCTTCCACGATGTGCGGAAAGTCCCCTCCCCCGCCCCTGCCTCGTACAGCCGGGCCATGGCTACCGCCGTAGCGATGTCGTCAGCGCTTCCCTTGTCGCTGTGCCAACGGTTGCCGCTGATGACCACGCCGCGATCTCGCTCAATCTTGCGGCGCTCGGTGGCTGCGGCCTTGCGCGTCTCCCGGATTTCCTCAATCGGGATTTCCTCCACATCCCACACCCGCACGATCCGGTCATGCTCCGGGTCGTCCGTGTCGGTATAGGTGGACGCCATGCGCTGCGTGCGAGCATCGAATGCCGGCACCATGTTTGTGATGTCCATGACTAACCTCAGTTGAAGGCCGTGAAGCCGGCGGGTGGCGTCGCCGTCAGCGTGCCGCCGGCAAAGCTAAAGGTCACAGAGCCGCCACTGCCGTTGACCGAGTAGGACGGGAAAACTGCTGTGCCGGATGTCGTGGTATAGGCTGGATTGGTTCCCGCCACCGGATCGCCGCTAGCGCCCCACACAGGCACGCCCCCCACTACCTTGCCCATCCAAAGCTGTCGGGTGCCGGGGTGGTAGGCGAAACACAAGCGGTCACCAGAGGTCCACGAACTCCCGAAAGACGTTGCCCCGCCGTTGGTGGCCTTGTTGCCGTTGCTGAGATAGCCCCAACCATAGGCGCTGTTCGTCAGGTAGTCGCTCGTGGGCGCCAATGCCCCGGCAACACCAACGTTGCTGGTCCCGGCGGTGACAATCAGCGCCTCCCAATATGTCGGCGTGGTGATGTAGTTGGAGGCGCGGCCAGACGCGACGGACCCGTCAGCCGTCGTGACGGTGCGGTTGCTGTTCGACAGGGTCGCGTTGCTGGACTTGTCGGACGTGCTAAGCGCCTGAGTGGTGTAGGCTCCAAGCGCGCTTCCGTTCGCCCGCTGGAAGCTCAGCATTTTCCAGTTGCCAGACCCAAGGCTTTCCAGCCGGCAGGTATCGCCAACTGTGGCGTTGATGTCGCCACCTCCGGTCAGGATCGCGCTTGTCGCGTTGTAGGTCAGCGTGACATTCGCGGCGAATGTGATGTCGCGGTGAGCGCCAGCCGGAGCCGTGCCCCACGCCGTGATCGGGCCGGCCCCGGACGTTACCGTGATGGCGCGAGCCGACGTGCCGCCGATGTTGACAGTGGACGCAGCCGCAATCGACGCTGCCGTGTCCTCGCCACCGGCCCCGCCAGCCAAGCGCCAATAGGTGCCATCGAAGACGACGGTATAGGCTGTGCCAGAGACAACCTCTCCGCCGATCATGGCGGTGCCGTCGGGCTTCCGCAGGCTGGTGTTTGTCGTGCCGCCATCAAGAGACAGCGTTGTTGCGCCGCTGTTGGAATAGCCGGCGATGAAAACGTAGGTGGGGTGCCCTTTGAGGTCTGCCGGGAACTCGGGCGCGATGACTTGGGCGTTGGCCGATCCGGTGGACGTGCCGCCCCAGATCATGGTTGTCTCGACGAGATGCGCCTGTCGCGGCATCATCATGCCGGCGCGATGCTTGGATGCGGGGGGATAGGTCATGACGGCCTCACGCGGTCAGGAGAGCAAGCGTGGCGTCAGGCAGACGCCGCGGGAAAACAGTCAGCCGCCGCACATGACCGCCGCTGACGACAGACCCTGAGCCGAGGCGGATTTGCGTCGGCGTCGGCACTGAGCCGCTGGTGTCGGTCGCGACCGTGCCGCCGTTGAGGCATCCAGCGAAGGAGTTCGCCTTCCATGCCACGACGGCCTTGAATGTCGTCCCAGGCGTCATGTTGCCGAGCACCAGAGTGGCCTGCGCCACACCGCCGACGTAGATTTCCGCCCAAACCGCAGTGGAATTCGCAACGCCGATGATGCGCACGAAGTTGTTCAGCGTGCCGTCATCAATTTGGAAGACGCCTGGATACGTGGTCGTCTGCGGAAGGTCTGCCTCTACGTAGGCCGTTCCTTCGGCAGAGTTCCATCCGCTGACCCCAGACAACGACATGATGTTGCTGTCGGCAGTGCGGGTGACCGTCGATCCGACTGTCTTGATGTACGACGTTGGGAATGACCCGGCCTCTAGCTGGGCATATTGGACCGTTCCGGAAATAGTCAGGGTCAGCGTCCCAGCCGTGGGCGTGAAGGTCAGCGTCTTCTGCGTCGGAAATGCGCCAGTGCCGGTCACGGTTGCCGAGTAGGTGCCGGACAGGACGATGGAGCCGGTGCCGTAGAAGCTCAGCGTGTATGCCTGCGCCGTGACACTGACTGTCTGAGTGGATGGAGCGTCGGAGCCAAGGATCAGGTTCGTGGCGGCAGTCTCAACCCGCATTCCGCGCAATGCGCCCGAGACGGCGTCAAATTCGATGGGCGGCGTTCCGGCTGCGGTGCTGGTCAGAGCCCCGGTCCGGTCAAAAACGTATTTCGCTGAAGTCCCAGCCATAACGCCAGCCGGCAGGGCCACGCTGGACGACAAGACAAAGTCAACGGTGGGGTCTACGCCAGCGATTTCGCTAGGCTGCTTGATGAGGCTGACCCCTACTGCCGTAGCGGCGGCGGCAGAGGCCGTGGCGGCGGCGGCAGAGGCTGTGCTGGCGGCAGACGTTGCCGTGGTGGCAGCCGGAACGGCGGAGGCGGCAGCAGTGACGGCGCTGTTCGCGACCGTGATGGTGTCGCCGATCATGGGCAGCAGGCTCGTTCTGAACCCGCCGTTGCGCATGTCGTTGGCGGTTGTGCCATCGTCTGAATATTGGTTGCCGTTGGGGAAAGTAACTGCGGTCATCACATCACCTCTTCGAAGGCCAACGGCACTTGGTCGCGGGCGTAAGTCGCATACGACATCAATCCAGGGTCAACATTCCTCGCAAGAAAGACCTCGCGGAGCAAGTTGGTTGTGCTGGTCGGATCGGGCATCCATAGGAATGGAGTGTCGAGGTCCATTTGACGCTGATGCTCGAATGCTTTCGCCATGGCCTCGTCTCGCTCAAGATAGCTGATTTGGCCCTTGAACACACGCGGTTTGTCTCTGCGCTCAAAGTATTTCGCGCCGCCGATAGCTTCGACAGATTGAGAGCGGAAGCGGAAGCCGTATTGAGCGCCGTAACCAAAGTTGATGCCGACTTGCCATCCCTGCGCAACTTCGAACATGCCGCACTCGATATAGCCGGCTGCATTCGTGATGTCGCTCACTTCGACTTTGATAGCGCGTGCAAGATACTGCGCATCAAGCCAGAGTGGACGGGTCCAGCGGTATCCGGTGATTTCCAAGTCGGTATACTGACCAGACCACCAGTTATCGTCTTCCCACTCCAACGCATCCCAGGCGTAGACCACCGGCCAAGCATCGACCCACCCGCTGTCGTAAATCTGAGTGGTAAGCCCGGTGTCGGAGTACAGCCGCACCCTGATCTTGCCCAACAGGCTGATGTTGTGCCCGACCAAAGCCACCAGACGGACGCCGCGCTGCTTGTCCAGCGTCGCCACGAACTGAGCGTTGGCCGTGCTGGCGGAGGATGAGCGCCACACCTGCGCCAGCGGCAGGCTGCCAAGGTTGGTGACGGGATAGGTCGCCGATGAAGACGACCCTCCCGGTTGGGTAAAGGTGATCCTGTCCGTCCAGCGGGGGAACCCCACGACGGCTGCATTGTCTGCCATGGTTGGGCCTCAGAGGTAGAGGTTGAGGTCAGCCGTCTGGTTGGACCAATCAGGCGTGATGCCGGTCACCAGGGCCGGGCGCCCCGCCGACATGCCGAACCGGGGAAGCTGAATGGTGACGATCTTCATCAGATCGACCGCCGCCGCGGTGGTGGGGCCGAACTTCACCTTCATGCGCGCCCGACGAGGGCCACCCTTCTTGCGCTGGGCAAGCCGGCGGCCCGCTTCCGTCGATGTCACCGTCTGGTCGATGAAGAGCGTGTCTTCCGTCGTCTGCCGAGCCAGAGGGGCATTGGTCAGCGTCGTGGCGTCTTCCTGCTTCACCTGCCGGGTTTGCTCCGTCAGGAATTGCAGACCGTGGGTCGTGGACGTGGAAGCAAGGGAGATGCCGGCCAAACTGTCTTTGGACTGCACCAGCCAGTTCTTGGCGTAGGTCAGCGCGACGCTGTAGGCCGGGCTGGCGGTGCCGTCTCCGGGGTTCTCCCATTCCCATTCGAGGATGTCGCCATCGCTTGCTTGGGCCGGCGTGCCGTTACGCAGCACCTTGAAGATGACCACGCCGCTTCCGCTCGGTTCTTCCACGCGGGCTATCCGCCATGTGCCACCGGCATCGAGCCACGTCACGAACCCGCCGGACGACAGGAGGTTGGTGATGGCGTCGCGCCGCTGCTCTTCGCTGGTCCCGAGCCAGATGCCGACCTCACCGGACTGCGCCGTATCAGCCGCCGTCACGTCGCTGCTGCTGATCGTGGAGATGCCCCACACGGCCAGCATTCGCTTCCACACCTGCGCGACGGTACGGGCGGCGCTGTTGGCTCCCTCGCTGCCGTCTGCGGTGATCTCTCCGGCCGGCGTGGAGCCAAGACGGACATAGGTTCCGTCCGTCCCGGTATACCATTTCCACTGGCCGGCGGACGGCTTCACGGCGTCGTTCTGAACGTCGGAGATGGTCGAGAACGCCCCACCAGCGGTCAGCGTCGACCCTTTGTCGTAGACCTTGGAAAGGGCTTGCATCGCGCGGACAGATGCTTGGTAGATCAGCTTGTCCGTGTTCACGCAGACCAATTGCACGTTGTAGTTCGTTCCCCACCATTCCGGCTTCCACTGGTCCTTGATGTCGTCCACCCCCTCCAGCCCGGCGGGAAGGCTGTTGGAGCCGGCAAACTTGGTGGACTGCGCCGCCTTGTCCAAGAGGTAGGCGATCTGGTCTCGCCACCGGAAGGTGACACGGTCCCAGGCGAACGCCGCCCCTTCTATCACTCCCGTCGCCAGCACCGTTGCCGAGCTGTAGGCGGTCGTGGCATCGGGCAGCAGCAGGAGCCGGCCGGAGAACCCATACGTTGCCGCATTGGTCACCAGCCAGTCCAGCCAGCCGTCGATGTTCTCGATGTCGATTTCCGCCAAGTCCAGCTTGCCCGCGCCGTATTCGCTCTCCGATTGCCAGACCGAGCGCGACACCGTAGCGGTGGCCTGCGCGTCACCCAGGACGGCGCCCCGGTAGAAGCCGGGGGCCGAAGGGTGGGCATAGGCTGCGGAGCCAGCGAGGATGGTCTTTGCCCCGGCCGAAACCGGGTCGTAGACAGTCGCTTCAAACAACAAGATCGTCATTCACGAAGCCCCCCGCCGGCCGCCTTTTTGGCGACGGCCTTCACGTTGTCCGCCACTTCGGCCAGCCCGTTGAGCGTGCCGTCCCCGGCCGCCGCTGTGGTCCTGAGAAGGGCCGTCAGCAAGCGGTTTTGCTCCTCAAGCAGTTCGTTTTGCCGCTTGATGTCGGCAGACTGGCCGCCCGAGTTGCCGGAATACCGCGGCTGGTACGGCACCACATTGGAGCCGCTCCACCGGTCGTTCGCCGCGCCCCATGCCCCCGCTCGCATCGCATCCAGGGCGGGCCGGTACATGGCCGTCTGGTTGGCCGGCATCACATACTCGCCGCCAGCCAGAGCGATATTGCCTCCGCCGGCATAGCTGGCGATGACACTATCCACTCCGAACATGCCGTTGCCGACGATACCGCCGGCCGCAAAGCCGGGGATCGACCGGGCGCCGGACAGCACCTCGTTCTTGCCGTATTTCTGGAACCAATCGGCCAGATTGAACGACGGATCAGCAGCACGAGCCGCCTGGATGTCCGAAAACCCGCCGAACTTCGCCTCAATGTCAGCGTTGCTGAAGGAGTTCAGCACCGCCGTTTGAAGTTGGGTCCGCGTTCCACTGTCCTGGTTTCTAGACCACTGCCAGATATCGGCAGAGTTGCCGCTGTTGATGCCCCTGATGATGGCAGCAATGTCGGCCGGAACGGTTTGCAGCGCCCTCAGCGTGTCCTGCTGAATGCTGATCTGCGTATCGAGCCTGCTGACCTGTTGCGATGCTAGCGTCACTTGACGTGAAGCCACGCTTTCAACATCACCAAGGCCGCCCGTCACTTCATTGAAGATACGGGCGTAATCCTCGTTGCTGGCGTAGTAGGCCCGCGCTGCCGTGAGCGCAGTCTGCGCCAGACCTGACACCTGACCCGCCGCGTCCACGTCACCGCCCTGCGCCCTGCTGAGCGCATCACGGTAGGAGGAAAGAGCGGCGTCCATTCTCGACCTAGGGTCGAGAGTGGACAAATCGCCAACAAGCAGGCTTTGGCGGGCCTGTCCAATGGACGATTGCAGGTTCTTCCACGAAGACAGCAGCGAATTCGCGGCCGACTTCTGCTCATTCAGAGCGGTGATCTGTGCCTGAGCATTGTCCTGCCTGATCTTCCCAAGCAGCGTTTCAAACTGCGTGGTCTGTTGCAGGGTGTTTGCAGTCTGTTGAGCGTTATCGTTCGCCGTCGTCAGTTGCGTGGCAAGGCGCCCGATGTCGCCGCCAAATGTCCGCACCACGTCCGAAAGCTGATCCGTAGTGAGGGTCTTCAGCAGTCCACCCAGCGAGGCGTTGAACAGGTTGTTAGCCCGTGTCGCCGGCTCGCCAACAGCGGCCAGAGAGCGCGTGTTCTCGCTCAGCGTCGTCAGGAAGCCACTGATCTGGTTCACGTAACCGCGGCCAGAGGCTTCGTTGGTCTGCTGATCCAACGCCAAGTTAAGGCCCGCCGCCAAGCGCGCTCGCGTCTCGCGCTCGATTTGGTCCACATAAGTCACCATCTCAGGGTTGAGCTGGGCATACGCTTCACGCGCCGATTGAAACTGGCCTTTCAGCGCGGCCATGTCCTGTTCGGCTTGAGTGAAGTTGGGCGGGTTTCGAAGCTGGTCCAAGTACTCCTTAAGCTGGTCAGTGGCGAGTGCCTTATAAGCGTCGCCAATGCCAAGCTTCTGAGCCCTGATCAGATCATCGATCATTGGCTTGAAGCTCTCGTCCGCGGCCTTCTTCGCTGCGTCAGTGAGCCCGCCCAATGTCTTGATCATCGACTTAAGCGCGGTATTGCCTGCGTCGATCTGCGCTCCTAGCCCGATGTCCTTGGCCGCCTCCTCCCAATCCGTGGCCTTGGTGTTTTGCAGGGCCTTGATGGTGTTGGCCCCGCCGCCCTTCAGACCTCCTTGCTCAATCAGCATGTACCTAAGGGCGTCGCCAAGCGCGTTATCACCCTTGCCGAACTCCTTGTAGGGGACGCTGCCGGCGACATAGAGACCCTTCGCCGCCGTCTGGCCGATGCCAAAATCCTTGGTCAGCGTGCCGCCACCCATCGCCGCCAAAGAGAAGATGGTGGAAAGCGCGTTGCCCAGCCCCTTGCCGGCGGCCGGATCGCCGTCATTGTCCGTCTGGACATTGCCGTAGGTGGCTGACTTCCCTCCCGCGTTGATGGTCACGTCAGCCGACGCGGTAGGCCCGACAGTCGGCTTCTGCGTGCCAGCGATGGCTGTGATCGCCGCCAGCACCGCCGCAGCAATCCAGCCATAGACCGGGATGGCAGACAGAGCTGCCGTAGCGCCAGCCATGCCGCTGACACCAGCCGCCGAAGCTGCCGCGCCCATGCCCATGGCGCCCATAGCGGCAGTACCAGCCGCCATGGAGCCTACGCCGAGAGCTGCACCAGACAGCGCGCCGCCTACCTTGCTACCACCCATGAACTGGTTGCTCAGGTATGCGCCCCCCATGCCGCCCAAGAAGCCGTAAGGCGCCGCCGCTCCTAGCGTCGTTCCCAGGCCGCCGGATATGCCTGTCGGCGTCGCGAGGCTTGTGGCACCGCCACCTGCGAGCATTCCGTTGGAGGCAACCATGGGAGCGCCATAGCTGACGCTTCCGATGCCGAGGGTGCTGTAGCCAAAGCTGTCAATGGCGCTGGTGATGCCGCCGGTCGCCGACGGGAACAGCTTGTCGGCGCCATACGATACCCCCTTGGACAAAAGGGAGTTGGTCAGGCTGCTGCCGCCGCCCTGACCGGCTGCACCAGGGGACGAGACGCTCAAGTCCCACAGCGTCCCGTAGTTCGTCCCGAACATGGCGTTCGACAGCGGCCGGATAGCCGCCATCTTCACCAGATCGGTGATGAGCGACGAGACGATGCCCTTGGCGATGTTGCCGAAGTCAACAGCGCTTCCCTTGCCTTCCACGAAGGCGTTTACGATGGCATCGCCAACCCGTTCGAAGGACTTCTCCAAGCTGTTGGCGATGGTGTCGTAGGCATCCTTTTGGCGAGCGATCTGCTGCTCAAGCTCGGCATTCTGGATTGACCGATCACGGGCCGCATCAATGATCTTCCGCTCACCTTCGGACAGGTTCTCATAATTCCTGCCTTGCTTGATCAGCAGCTCATTGATGTCGTGTTCGGACTGTAGGCGAGCGGCTTGTTGCGGCGTCGCCCCGACAAGCTTCTGTTGAAGCTGAAGTTGGCGGGTCTGGCCCTCAATCTGCTTGTTGTAGTCCTCAAACGCCTTGCTATCTAGCGACTTGGCCTTCTTTTCCAGCAGAACGATGTTGTCTGCCAGCTTCTTGCCGAAGTCGGCTTCCGTCGGCACCGCCTCCTTGATCGTCTGGGCATATGCTTCGTTGTAGACCTGTGCGTCACGGGTGGCTTCCGCCCCCTTCTGCATGCCGGCAACGAGCCGTTCGGTAGCGTCCACCTCCAGCTTGATCGACCCGGCGAAGTCGGCGTGGATTTGCGTCCGAGCGGATGCTTCCTGCGCCTCCAACGCCTGCCGGGTCGCATCGCCCAACCCCTTCACCGCAGCCGCGGCGACTTGGTTCTCGATGGCAGCCCGACGCTGCGCCGCCTCACCCTGCCCCGCTGCCGCCGCAAGCCGCTCTTGGGCCTGCGTCTGGAGCGATAGCTGTACCGTGGCTTCTGCCGCGGCGTGGGTCACGCCGGCCTGTGCCGATGCCGTGGCCGTGTCCACCTGCGCCTTGCGCTGCGCCGTGGTCGTGGCCGTGCCGAGAACGTTGATGCGCTCCTTTTCCTGAGCGATCTGCACCGCAACTTGCGGCGAAGTGTTTCCGGCATACTTGGCGTCGATCTTGGCAAGCTCTTGGCTCTTGTAGGTCGCCAAGTCCAGGCCAGAGGTGCGGACGGTGTTAAGGTCCTTGATCTGGTTCTGAAGCGCCTCGACAGCCTTTCCGCCCTCGCCGGCGGCAGCGCCCATGCCCGGCCCCATGCCCTTCTGGAGCACGGCCAGATCGGCGTTTGCCTTGTTGAGCATCTGCCCAAGGTCATCGTACCGCTGTGTCGTCTCGACCGCGGCAACGCTGGCCTTGTTGGCGTCGTTCACCATGCCTTTGATGAAGGAACGGCGGTTGTCCTCCGTAATCCGCAGGCGGAGTTGAGAGACAGACGCCTCAAGCGCTGCAAGTTCGGCCCGGTCCTTTGTGGTGTCTACGGCTTTGCCGGAACCGCTTTCGTACTCACCGAACAGCGGGATCGAATAGGTGGGCTTACTCAGGTTGGCGCGGAGTTCTGATATCCGCTTCTCGGTCTGCGCCAACTGCCGCTGCGGCGACATGCCGTTGACGGCTTCGTCGATAGCACGGCCGATCTTCGTAGCTGCTTCGCTGGCAGACGTTCCGACCGCATCCCATGTCCGCGCCCACCAACTGGTCTGCTCCGCCGCCCCAGCAATTCGCCGGCCAAGGGCATCGACCAGGAGGGTCTGCGCCTGCGTCTTCTGACCGCTCGCCGTAAGCTGCTGAATGTAGAGAAGCTGAGCGCCGTTGATGACGCCGTACTTGGTCGCCAGTTCCTGCGCACCCTTTGCGGGATCAGTGAACATGGCGCCAAGGGCTTTGGCCGCCTCGTCCTTAGACTGCCCGGTGACGGCAGCATAGTCCTTCGTGATGGCGATCAGGCTGGACATGACCGGGGTGGCAACAGACCCCAGCTTGGTATATGCCGCAATCGTCTCGCGAGCGAAGGCCGAAGACACTCCAGTGGCAGAAGCGATGCTGTCGGCATAGGCGGCCATCTGGTCGCGCGTCATCCCCACCGAGTTACCGGCCAGCTTGTTGACGTTGTCGAAGTCACGCAGGCTGCCCGTGTACTTCTCATACGACACGACAGCGATGGCGATAGCGGCTGCCGTGGCGATGGCAGGCACAGCAATGCCAGCGATAGCGGCTCCAGAAGTCCCGGACTTGACCGCCATTTCGCCAAGTGCCGGGGCGGCCTGCCCAAGCTGCGTCGTGAGCGCGGTCAGAGGGTTCATGCCGGCCATGATCGACTGGCCGAAGTTCACGAACGCCGCGTTGAGCGCCAGCGTGTTGTTGTGGCTCAGCTTCATTGAGCCGGCCAGCGACTTCTGCGCCGCGTCCATCATCTGCGTCTTGGCGGTCAGACCAGACAGGATTGCCGCTTCTTCCGTGGCAGTCAGCGTGCCTGCCTTCTGGAGCTTGTTGAACGCCTCCTTGTCGGCCGCAAGCTGCTGTTGCTGTTTGATGAGGGGGGCGTATTTGCCAACCAGCGTGTCGGCCGACTTCACCAGGGCAGCGGAAGCGGCTTCGTCGTCAATCCGCGCTTTGGTCAGCTTCTCGACGCTGGCGGTCGCGTCCTGCGCCACCTTGGCCGTTGCAAGGAGCCCGGCATTGGACACCTGCCCACCGGCACCAGCGGCAACAGAGGCGTTGAGCGCGTCCTGTGCGGCCTTCTGCTGCGTCGTGGCCTGCGTCTGCGCCTCGCGGGCTGCCTTGGCGGCGGCCATGCGCTGCGTAATGCGGTCTAGGGCCTGCGCTTCAGTCTCCGCTGCCTGCGCCGCCGCCTTGCTGGCCGTGGTCCGGGCGGTGGACGACTGGACGCTTTCCTGTGCCGACTTGATGAACGCCGCCTGCGACTGGACAAGCTTCTCCATCGACGCGGAGAGACCGTTGACAGCCTTTTCCAGCCCGAGAATGCCGGCCGTATTGCCGTTGGCAGCTCCAAGGCCCAAGCCCGCCCCGGCTTCCTTCGCGGCGGACAGGATTTTGCCATACGAAGCAGCAATATCCGTGTTCCACGCGATGATCTGCTCATGGCCCTTCTTCGCCTCATCCGTATGGATGCCAATGGAAAAGGCAACTGCGTCAGCCATGGCGCTTATCCCATAAGTAGGAAGACGCGCCGCATGGACGCGCCTTGGTTATCACGGTACGGTGTGTGGTTTGAAACTGAGCGCGCCGGAGACGATGGCCGAACTGACCCGCTTCCCTTGGGAGCCTGAGCTACAGGATGCGAAAGACCTCACCCCGTTCGTTGAGCGGATTGAGCGGCTTGAAGACCTATGCGGCGTGCGGATCGGTGGGATTTCGGCGCACCATGACAGCGTCATGGCCGATGGACGCCATTTCATCAGGGTCATGGCCGAAGTCATCGGGCTTGCCGGCATCGGACACGTCCTAGACGCCTCTGTGACGGTCCAGTGCGTGGCCTATGACGCCACCGGCCGCGTGGTGGGGGTTGCCGACGAAATGCTCTGGCGGGAAGGCTTCAGAGGTCTTCACGCCCTTAGCGTCAACCTCTTCTGCCAAGCCGAACCGACGCGCTTCGTCATCTTCCCCCGGAAGTAACGCTATCGCTTCACCAGCCAAGACGCCATCGCGTCGCCTTCCGCCTTAGCCTGCTGCACCGGGTCGATGCCGTCGTCCTCGTTCAGCAGCCGGCCGGTTTCTTCGTTCCGCAAGCGGCTGTCGAAGTCAGACATCATGTTGAGTGCGGCCATCATAGCGACGGGTTGCTCCATCACGTCATTGGGCAGGATGATCGTCCCGCCCATGCCGCCGCCTTGGTAGAGCCGCAGGATGTTCACCATCTGCCACGCCCACGGCTCTACATCGGCCTTGCCCTGTTGCCTGTGGCTGGCAATGAGGGCGCGTCTTAGTTTTTTGCGTCGTTCTCCGTCAGCGTGGACAGGCGCACCAGCTCGCCGTTGATGGCGGCCAGATACGGCTTGACCTCAGGGTCCTCCAGTTCCGCCTCCGACAGCACCTTGCGCGACGGATGCAGGGCGAGGTGCCGGCGGATGCGGTAGGTGGCCTCCAGATTGGCATAGAGCTTGTACGGGGCCATCAGGGTCCGCCACGCGTAGAGCTTGCCTGCGGCCTTCGCCAAGGCTTCCCAATCGGCGCCGGACACGCTGTCTCCAGCCTCAGCCAGAGCGGCGGCGCGCTCGATGGCGGCAATGGCGTCGTCAGCGAGGCCTTCATCCTTGGCTTCCGCCAGAATGTCGCCGATCATGTCGCGGAGGCTGGCCTTGGTGGGCAGGTCCGGGTCCATTTCCATGTCGTATTCGACCAGGGCCATGGTGCGGGCGGTCGGGACGATCAAGCTGAAGGTCGGGTCGGCCTTGGCGCGGGCCTCTTCGGCGGCGCCCAGAGCCTTCTGTGCGGCCATCAGTTCGAGATTGGCGCTGTTGGCCTTCGCGACGGCATCGCCCCATGCGGCAGACAGCGCCTCGTCATCAGGGCTGGCATCTCGAGCAGCCGCCGCGGCGGCGCGGGCAGCGTCAGCCTCGTTGACGGCAGCCTGCGCCTTTTCGAGCGCCTCACGGGCGACCTTCACGGCGGCAGAAGCCGGGCGGAACTCAACGGTGTCCTTGGACGAAATCGGGAGGGTAGCCATGGGGAATTGTCCTTTGTCGGAAGGGGAGTTAGGCGGACTTGCCGCGGAATTTCTGAACGACGGGGGAGCCGACGACAGCGACGCTGACAGGCGGCGGCACAATCTCAGGGGTGCCGTCTTCGCCGAACTTGACAGTCGTGCCGTCTCGGAAGTGGATAGCCTCCACTGCGGCAATTTCCCCAGTAACCGGATGTCTGGTGCGCCACTCCGCACCGCTGACAATCACGTCCGGCTCAATCATGAGGATTTGCGCCTGCAATGTGGTCTGAGCGTAATTCTCTAGGGTGATGGTGGCTCCATAGGAGATCATCAGCGCTTTCGTCAGGTCGGCGCCACTTTCTGTCTCGACGATCTTCACGCCGCCATCGGCTTCTTTGGTTATCCGCAGCATTTTTGTCCTCATGTCGGTGAGGGGCGGCGGGCCTCCGACAAGACCCGCCATTGCGCGCGCTCCCCATCCCCGCAGGGATCGGGTTCCGGTGTCGGCCGGGTTCGGTTAGGTCGCCGCCGTGATGATCGGGGCGGAGTTGATGAAGAGGTTGCTCTCCAGCGTGACGACGTTGTTGGGGCCGTCGCGCTTCTCCATCGCCGTGGCGACCTGCACCTTGACATCCACCAGCGTGCCGTGGCTGGCGCTGGTCAGGACCGAGCGACCGGACACGCCATCCGGGAAGACCAGACGCAGGTTATAGTTGCCGGCCTTGACACCCTGAGCGGCGACGAGAGCGACCTGTCCGGCGTCCGAGCGGTCACGGGCGGCGGTCATGGTGGTGGCGCCGTAGTCGGTCGAGCCCTTGGCGCGCTGCACCGGCTGGTTGACGCACTCGACCTTGACTTCTGCATCGGCCGGGCCGAACGACGGGATCGTCAGGACGCCGCCGATTTCCGTGTAGGTGTCAGTGGTGGGGTCGGTCGCCGTGGTGCCGAGAAACACTCGGGTGCCGGCGACGGTGATGGTGGTCGGCGTGGCCGCCGCGGTGGTGTAAGACAGCGCCAAGATGGCTCTCCATGAAAAAAGGGAGCCAAGCGGCTCCCTGTGAAGGCCCGCCCCAAGGCCGACAGTGCGGGGCTACCGGCGGCGCCGGGTATGGTCAGGCAAGCAGGCTGTGCAGCCGCGCCTTGTGGTCTCTGTTGCCGTAGTGGCTGAGTTCTATGTGCGGGTCTGCCACGACCTTTCCGCCGATGCGGCGGTAGTCGTCACAGAAGCCGTAGTCTTCCGACAGCTCGTAGCCATCTCGGAACTGCCAGCGGAAGAAGCGGGTGTAGGGCTGGCCGTCCGTCTTGGTGACGCGCTCCGGGTTGCCGTGCTTCTCGATGGCATCGAAGACCAGCCGGTTCAGCAGCAGGAAGCCGGTGCCGATCATGGCGACCTCGAAGGCTCCGGCCGCGTCGTGCGCCGGAGCGTCGTCCAGCGGGCGGAAGCACCATGCGTTCATGTCGCTGTCGGGCGCGTCGTTCCGCTTTCGCCCTACCCCGCCGATGAAGGGATGAGGAGACGCCAGAAGCCGGACCACGTCCCATGGCGACCAGCTCATGTCCGCGTCGATGAACAGCAGATCGGTGAAGTCCGCCTTGAGGAAGCCGGCAACCAACTGGTTCCGCGCCGTGTGGATCGGCTGGCCGGCGACGTGGCACCATCCGTGATGGATGCCCAGCCGGGACAGCAGCGCCACCGTGCCCATTGCAGCGGCCTCGTGCTGCCAATGTGGCCGGTCGTAGACGGGAAAGGCGAGCATTACCGACCGCTTGCGAGCGCGATCCAGCGACAACCCTTGCGCCTCCCAACCTTCGACCGTGGTGGCCTCGTCAGGCGTCAGCATCGTGAACCGCCTCTACAGCCTCCGGCACAGGCTCATCAGCGGCAGGAACCGCCACGCCCTGCGCCACAAAGCTTTCGGCGTAGTCGTCCCTCACCTCGTAGGCTTCACCGGCCACGAAGGGGGCATCCCCGCCAAGGATTGAGCCCGGCAGGTTGATCAGGAAGCGGATGCGCATGATGGCTCCTATTGGATGCGGAAGCTGATCTGGCATGCCAGCTTGAACCAGCCGTCCTTCGGCAGTTCCATCGGCTGGCTGAACGAGTAGGCCCACAGTTTGGATGGCCCGACCGTGAAGATGCGCTCGCGGTACAGGGCGCTTGCGGCGTCGATCAGTTGCCGGGCACGCTGCTTGCCGGTGCCGATGGGCGTGTGAGCCGATACCAGCACCGTGGGATAGCCGGCGTAGACATCGCCCGCGCCGATCTTGCGCCGCGTCCCGGCGGATGTGGACACCTCCATCCAAGCGGAAGGATCGGTCAGCGTGGCAGGGTCCAACGAGACGTTGTCCCACCCGACGTTTGCGTAAGGCGTTGCCGTCCACTCCCCCGTGCCGCCGTCAGCGACGGACAGCCACGGCGCCAGTAGAGCGGCCTCGATCTGGTCAGCAGTCGCGGTCATCGTGGCCTCAGAACGGTATGTCGGATGCGATCAGGCTGCTGCCCCAGCTATAGCCGGGCGTGAAGTGGCTCTTGGTGAACTCGGCAGCCATCCTGCCAACCTGCGTGTGCTGCTCAACCCGGCTGTAGTGCGGCGCGCTGTCAGACAGGTAGACCGTCTGGTAAGCCCGCAGGCCGTCCAGCCGACCCATTGCCTGGAAAACATCGGGCGCCGGGTACGGGGTTTCGTGGTGGGGCCAACTGCCGGGGTTGTCGGGCTCATAGGAGCCGTCCGGAGCGCCGATGCCGATCCTGATGGACGCCCGGCTTTGACCGGACCACACGTCGTCGGCCTGAAATCTGCTCCAGGTAAACTTGCCGGCCGACCAAGTAGCGAATGCGAACTCCACCACCTGCTTTTGCGCCTCCACCACTGCGGGCTCAATCACCTCGTCCGTCAGCCGGTTGAGAGCGGCCAGCAGTTCGTCGGGAGTGCGGCAGATGATGGTCACGACCTACCCCCGCGACTGGATTTCGTAGACCGCCACCACGTCTCCGGCATACTCGGGCTTGACCGTCACGACCGACCGCGGCGCGGCGCTGTCGATGATGACTTGCCAGTCAGCCGGGGCGGGTGTCGGGATGGCGTTCCCGTTCACGTCCTTGGTTCCCACGATGACCCGCAAGTCCTTGACCGTGATCGTCGTGCCGTTGATCAGGTTCGCGTCGTAGCCGGCAATCAGCGCCTTGACCGAGTAATCCGTGTTCGTGATGACCGGGTTCGCCCCGCCGCTCTTGGTCTGCTTCCTGAGCGTGACCGTCTTGCCGATGAGGCGGATGACCGTGGCGTAATGGTGGATCACGCTGTCGGTCAGGAGCGTGGTCTGCACCGCTGAGATGCGCCAGCCAAGGTCCGTCAGTTCGGCGCTGTTGATGATGTACTGCCGGAGCAGTTCGTCGGTCAGCAGGTCGGCAACGTCGATCTGGACGCTTGTCACCGCGGGCAGCAGGACGCGCCACGACGGATTGGCCGGGTTGCCTGCCACGTCCTCTAGCGGCAGGTCGCCGCGGGGGCTTTCCACCAGGATCGACGCAGGCCAGCCGACAGCGACGGGCGACGTTCCGCCCTGCGTCAGGCTGACCGTTCGGTTGCAGCCAACCGCGAGGATCGGCAGGAGCGGCTGTTTCGCTGCGATGAAGAACGTTCCGGGATCGCCCGTCAGGTAGTCGCCAACAGCCACTTGCGAGCCGTCAACCATCGCCTGCCATGTGGCTTGGCCGTAGGTGTTCGGCTTCGTGTAGTTGCCGTCAGCGGTGAAGTGCGCCGGCAGCGCCGTCACCACCTTGTTGCCAGTAGCAAGCGGGTCTGTCGCGTCGGATGGGCGGTACACGTCGAAGGGAAGGCCGATGCGTTGGGCTGCCTTCGCATACCCGCCGTACACCTTCGCCTGAAGCTTGGTCCCGTCCATCAGAACATCCCTTCCTCAGAGACGGTTATCTCGGTATGGCACCGGCAGCTCGCATGTGCCTTGGGCATCATGAAGCCGCCGGGGAATGGGTCAGCGATGTGGACGGTCACGCCGTCAAGCGGGCCACAGGTCGAACACACGAGTTCGTCCCTCTGAGTGACCCAGCGCTTCGTGACCACGGCGTTCGTGGCGCGCTGCTCTTGCTTCCCGGCAGCCATGCGCCCGGCCTGCACAGCGTCCCACAGCAGATCGCCGGTTAGCGTCTTGGCCCGGTCCTTCACGGCCTTGTCGGCGGCATCCACGAGCAACTTGGCGGCCTTCTCTGCTGCCGCCCCGCCCTCCATCGCCTTTTCCCAGATGTCCAGAAGCGGCCCCGCCTGATTGGCGTTGATGCCGGCGACCTTTTCTAGGATGGCGGACAGGTCATCGCCCGTGACGCCATTCATCTGCCCCCAGGCGACGACCTTCTCGACCGCCTTGCGGGTGTTGTCCACGATGTCGCGGATTGCCTTCTCACGCGCTGCCGCTTCCGCCGCAACGGTCGCCTCGTCCAGAGGATCGTACCCCAGCCACACGGCCCGAGCGGCGCGGTCGTGCGCCTTGCTGGCCGGCGCTATGGCCTTTGCAACATCATCGGCGAAGTCCGCCCATGTGTCCGGTATCCACCACATGACGACCGACATGCGCGGGCGCAGGGACAGCAGGGCAAGCACCAGAGCAGCGGCGATCACCGCGGCTTGCTCTTCGGCGGCTCGCTCTGCCTCCTTCTGGTCGCGCGTCAGGTCGTCGGCCATATCAGCACCTCACAAGGCGGCTCTGCTGTTGAAGGCCGGGGCCGTAGGGAAGCCCAAGGAAATCGCACATGGCGCATCGCCACTGGCGGAACAGCGACGTTCGGTCGCCCACCTCGTTGGCATTCCTGACCCATACCGCGGCGGACGCAGTATCCAGATTGTCTGCGGCGCCAAGGATGCCGGTTTCCAGCGTCGCAAGGTTGGTCAGGTAGGTGTTGACCAGCACCGCTTCTTCTGAGACGGACAGCGTCGTCAGCCGCTTGTGCAGCGACATGATGACCATGCCGAAGCGCATGTAAACCGTGTCTTGGTCGTCGTTCACCGGCTGGGACGTGCCGGCAACCCAGTACCCGGCGTAGCGCCTCACGTCCGCCAGTTGCGCGTCGGTCAGGGCCATAGCGTCACTCCTGAGAAAGGGCTTTCGGAGGCCGTCCGCGGCGGCGTGGCGCCTCATCGGCAGGATCGGCCTGCCCATACAGTTCGTGCTCGTCCGTCACGTCTGTGGCGTTGATGACGATGTACCCTAGGGGGTTTTCGGCAGTCACAGGCGAGACGACGCGCACCGTCTTGGGGTGTTCCATCGTCACTCTCCTAACCTTCGCCCTCTCGGGCCTTCTTTGCTCGCTTGGTTTCCCAAGCCTTCAGGGCTGCGGCGCGGCGCTGCTCTGGCGTTTTGCTGTTGATCATCTTGCTCACGTCCTCTGGCTTCATCTTTCGGCCAGTAGCCGCCTCGCGCATCTTGCGCTTCGTCTCTTCCGAGTGAGCGCGCCCCTTCATCGGGCTTTCACGGCCCTTGATCGCTTCGCTGAGTTTCGCTCGGTGGGCGTCTGATTTTGGCTTGCCCTTCAGACCAGCGCTTATCCTGTCGCGCTCAACGTCCGGCGCCACTCGGCCTCTGTTCCCTGCCCAGATTTTCGCCATCATCTCGGGGTCGCGCTTAACGCCGCGCTTCGTTTCGGCGATTGCCTGCGCAACGAGCCTGCGCACCCACCCGAACGTCTTGTTCGTGGGGCGCATCCCCCTGTTTCCCATGCTCATGGCAAGAAGGCCGTACACGACCTTTGCGTTGCCGGGAAACATCTTCACTAGAAGCTCATGCGCAACGAAGTGTTCTTCGGCAGTCAGCCTGACGATGTTTGACGGCTCGTCTCCGCCACCCATACAGCGCGGCACGACATGATGGGCTTCCGTGTATCCGTCAACCAAACCACGCGCTCTCGCCCGGTCTATCAGGCTGTCATAGATACGCTTGTAATCCATGGGCTGGCGGCTCCTCGCAACGGTGGACACCGCACGATTATACCGCCAGTTCATGTATTAGTGAAGCGCCACGTTAGCCGAGCAACAGCGCAACGTGTTCATTTTTAATGCACTTTACGCCCCACGCCAAGCGCACATGATAAACTAGCTGCATGAACTGCTTATACACGGCGATGTCATAAGTGATGCCGCTGACCGGGTCGGTCACCTGCATCATGTCATCGGCGCTGTCCATCGGCTGCCCAGTCGGGCCGACCGGCAGGGCCGGGGCGCGGGTGATGAGCTGCACCGCCGACGTGGAGAAGGCGACGTTCGGGGTCGCGGTGTTGCCGACCGTCACGTTGGTGGCGGACGTTCCGATGGCGACCTTCAGGCCGGGGTTGGCGATGGTGATCGCGCCGGCCGCGCTGACGCCGCTGGTCACGACGTACTTGTTGCTGTCGCCAGCGATGGTGATGGTGTCGCCGGCAAGGATGGTGCCGGAGCCGGTGATCAGGGTGATCTGCGTGGCGCCAACAGCGTACCCGGCGGTGTCCGTGGTGTAGCTGGCGCCCGTGCCCTTGGTGACGGCCTGGATGGAGTTGGAGTTGTGGATGTCCATGCCTTCCAAGCGGCCGATGATGCCCTGACGCAGCAGAACGTCGGTGCCGGCTTCGTTCACCTTGAAGAGGACGTTCTGCTTGCCGCGCAGGTTGGCGATGCCGGCCGAGCCCAGGACGAGTTGCAGATCGGTCTGCGGCGCGCCGTTGTCGTCGAGGATTTTGCGAACCTGCGCGATGTCCGAGAGGTCGCCAGCGGTGCCGAACGGGGCGGTGCCGGCGGTGCCGTAGGCGCGGGAAGCGGCCTTGTAGGTGGCGTTGAACAGATCGGTTTCGATCTGGTTGGACAGCGCGCGGAACGCCTGAGCGAACTGGTTGACCAGAATGCCCTGATAGGAGCCGGCGTTGATCAGGCCGCGCTGCTCCTCGCCGTTCCAGCGGATCGGCGCGTGCTTGCTGTTGCTGATCGTCATCGTCACGTTGCCGATGGTCTGATCGCCCGTGTTCGGGGCGGTCACGGCAGGCGTGTTGTCAGCCAGAGTGGTAGCCGGCGCAACCGGGATCATGATGGCCTGGTTCAGCGCGGCGCGTTCGGCGGACGAGTTCCGGGAGACGGCCGGGATGAAGCCGATCTGCTCACGCGAGACGACATCGAGTGCTTCGTAAATGGTCGGGATAAGACCGGTAAGCGTATTTGCCATGGTAGCGTGCTCCGAAGATGGGGAGTTTCAGTTGTGGTGGTGGGCTATCCGGCCCGGTTCGCCTCTCCCCATCCGAGGAGCGGGCAAGGTTAAGGCGCCGCAGAGCACGGCGCCTGGATTGGTTGATGACTGATTGGTCAGTCGGTGATGGTGTGCGACTTCGCGGCGGCCATCTGTTCGGTTGCCGGGAGCGCGTTGAACGCGGCGCGGGTCATCGACTTGCCACCGGCACCGCCAGAGCCGCGGGCACCACCGCCGGAGCCGCCAGAGCCCTTCACGATGGTGTCTCGACCGCTCCAGCCGTCCACGAGGATGCCGATGGCTTCATCGAACGAGGCCACCTCGCCCGGACGCTCTCGGCTGTAAACCTTGTCCTGACCGCGGTAGGCGACCACCGCGTCATTCTCGACCTTGAAGTGCTGGCCGAAGATGGCCTGCACCGCGTCGGGCGGGATGGTGATCTTGTCGCGGATGAAGGACGAGCCAGCGAAGGCGTTGCCGAGGGTCTGCTGCGTCAGCTTGTTCCCAAGCGCGTCACGCTCCCCCGTCAACGCCTCGATCTGCTTCTGAATTCCGGTGAGCTTGTCCTCATATGCCCTGGCGGTCTCCGCCTTCACGCGGTCCACCTCGCCGGCATCGATCAGCTTCTTGGCGTCGAGATTGGCGACGGTGTCCAGGGCCTTGCGGGCGGCCTCAGGGTCCAGCCCGTCGAACGCCTTGGCCTTGGCCTCGAATTCCTCCGCCTTGATCCGGTGCCCCTTGGCTTCGTTGTTCAGACGGTTGATCGTCGCCAGAGTGGTAGCTGCGTCGAAGGGGATTTCCTTGCCGTCACTGTGTCGGTACAGCGGCTTGCCGTCCTGCAACTTGACGTGTCCGGCTTCGTCGAGAACGAGTTCCATGTGCTCTCCTTTGGCCCATCCAGGCCGTGCGCCCCTTGCATCCGCGTCAGGGCATGAAAAAACCCGCCGGAGTGGCGGGCTCGGTTAGGCCATCTCCGGCTGTTTGGCCGGCGGTTGTTTCGGCGGCTTGGTCGGGTCACCCCGGTCAACGTCAATGCCGTCTTCGTCCAAATCCTCCGCCTCTTCCGGCGCAGGTTGACCGGCGATGCGGGCTTGCTCCTCGTCCCACGGGATGTCGGATGGGATGATGTCGCGCCGCTGAAGCCCCTTGAAGGCGGTTTCGTTGGAGACGATGCCAGCCTGACGAGCTGCAAGCAGCGTGGTCATGGACTGGTCAGACAGGTTCGTGGCCCCGAAGTCTTTGAACAGGGAAACCTCTACCTCAAGGTCTGGCTTGCCCAGCCACGCCCCCATGAGTTCAAGGCACTCTTCCAAGCTCTCTTCGAAAATCTCCACGATCCGCTGAAGGATGGA
This sequence comes from Azospirillum sp. A26, assembly GCF_042604635.1. Classification (NCBI taxonomy): domain Bacteria; kingdom Pseudomonadati; phylum Pseudomonadota; class Alphaproteobacteria; order Rhodospirillales; family Azospirillaceae; genus Azospirillum; species Azospirillum sp. A26. Next base: position 1,478,997 of record NZ_CP170473.1, read on the forward strand.
CTTGCTGCCCTCCGTCTCGCTGACCGTTTGCGTCGCCGTCGCCGTGTTTGGCCGCTGGACGAGGAGTTCAGCGCCGGTCTGGCGCATCCTGTCCTCAAGGTCCAAGAGCGACTGCCGGCCAGCTTCAATAGCCGCCCCGCTGTGCTCCACGAACTTCATGTCGGCATCGGCGGAGGTGGTGCGAACGAACGACCCTGCGCCAAGGGTGATGGCTTCCTTCTCCCCCAGCCCCTTCACGAACAGCAGCGGGACGCGGGCCGTGTGAAGGATCGTCTGCTGATCGGACGATGACTGGTAGTGCTCGACGTTCATAAACGCCAAATCAAGGAGCGGCGGCCGTCCGGCCCCGAACCCCTCGCGGATGCCGTAGAAGAACACGAACGGGATGCGGTCAAGCGTCGTGCTGCCCTCTTCATGCACCCGCCACACCTCGCGCCCATCAGCGCCTCTGACCTTTCGGTATGTGGCCCAAGCGCCGGGGGTCAAGACCCTGACTTGTTCAACGCACTGTTCGCCCCATTCCCCGTCAGGTTCCATCACCGTTTCGAGCAAGCGGAGCTGCGTCAGCGTGTCCCCCTCAGCCCGCCATCCGAGAATGGACGGAGCGCGGTAGACGGCGAAGTATGGTCGCAGCCCGGCGGCGGCCTCGTCAGCCTTGGTTCGCACCCCATCAGGCTTTGGCGGCATGTCCACCAGAACGCCAGACAGGCCCATCCGCGTGCATTCGAGAAACAGCCCGGCGGAGAAGGCATGCAGCGTGACGCCCTCGCCTGCGATGTCCTCAAGCAGCTCCTCCATATCGTCGTCGATGCCTTCGACATGGACCGGCTTGCTGAACGGCTTCGCGGCCAACACTTCAGTCGTGCGGCTGAACGCGGGGAACAGCGTCGCCGTCGATAGCCGGGCGCTGTAGCTGTCCGGGTCTTCCGCAGGGAACTTGGGCAGCAGCTTCTCGCCAGCCTTCCGCATCGCTCCCGTGCCGCCGACAAGCGCCTCTATCATCGGCCAATGCTCCGCCATAGCGCAGACGGCAGCGGATTGGCTGTTGACTTCGTTCGGCATGGGAACCTCAGAGGCGAAGCGGCGTGACCGCGGTAACAGTCTGCGGCACCCTGACCAGTTCCAGGGCGTAGCGGATAGCGTCGATGACGTGGTTTTCCTTGTCCTCCAACTGCGGGAGGACTTCGCCGGTCAGCTTGTCCACCTTGTAGGAGTACAGGGTTAGCTCGTCGATTGTGTGCTTACAGTCGGGGTGGACGACGATGTCGTAGGACTTCAGGAACTCTATGCCGTCTTCAACGGAGCCTTGCCCCTTGTTCGCCGCGACGACTTGGGGGAAGCCGTGTTTCTGCATGTAGCTGATCGTCTCTGGCCTCGCGCTGTCTGCCCGGATCGGCCATTTGTCGGAGCCAGGGACCGTGCGGAACAGGGCGGGCGTGTTGTCGATCTCGCAGCCCACCTTGTAGGCTTCCTTGTCGATGTAGAGCGTCCTGCCGTTGATCCAGCACCGCACCAGGACGGTAGGATCGACAGAGAAGCCCCAATCCGCACCGAAGTAGAACCGCGCATCGGCTGGCGTGTCGAACGCTTCGATGCGCCAGTTCTTGAAGACGCGGGCCTCGCTGTTCCGCTGATGCTCGCCAAGCCAAATGTGAGCGTACTTGTCAGGGTCGCGGCGGCGGTCCCATTCCATTTCGTCCCGTAGCACGTCGGGAAACCAGGGGTTGTCGTCCCAGTTCACCCGCTTGACCACGGCATTCGGTGGCGCGTCTGAGCCCCGGAGCAGCGTCTCAACCGGATCGTTCGGAAGCCGTGGGTTCCACGTCATCCATATTTCGGAGCCTGGCTTACGAAGCGTCGGGATGAGGATGTTCAGGCTGTTCTGTGAGACCGTCGCGGCCTCTTCGATCCATGCCCTGTCCAACCCCTCCAGGCTCTTGATGCTGTCCGGGTTCGTCCGGAGCCCTGCAAACACGAAGAGCGAGCCATTCGCCCCGCGTATCTCCGTGTCAGTGCTGGTGTAGAAGCCCGACAGGCCAGAGGCGGCGATCTTGTCGTCCAACAGCCGCTTCACGCTGTCCTTGATGCTGCGCTGTATCTCACGGGCGCAGAGGATGCGGAGAGGCTTCTGTGCGGCCTGTAGGACCAGGGCTTGAGCGAAGGCATGTGACTTGCCGGAACCGCGACCGCCGTAGCTTGCCTTGTACCGCCACCCGTCTTCAAACAGGAAGCGGAAGGTCTCCGGCATCTGGATCGTTGGCATCGTCAACCCTCGTTGCCGTCACCCTTCGAAGGAGCAACGAACTCGATGCGGAGCGAGCCGTCCGTCTGGATAGGCCCACCATCCGGCCCGCTGTGCTCGTTGCTCACCGCCGCGAGTTTGGGCGCGTAGTAGGGAGCCGCAGCCTTTGCCGCGTCCAACCTCTGATCAAACGTCGGCTGTTCTCCGGGTAGATCGTTCCGCATCACCGCCAACAGAAACTCATGAGGAAGCATTCCAGCCGCAGCAGCCTTCTCCCTCGCCTCACGCGCTACCTTCTGGACGGCGCCGACCTTGCGACCTGCGCCGGGCCTTGCTCCGCCTCTGGGCATCTTTGAATTCCGTTTGATTGTTTGATTGGATTTCAGACAGTCGGCTTACACCACCATCCAAGCGATGCCCGCACACAGCGCGATAGCCGTGAGTGTGTAGGCTATGCGCCTGTAGGCGTGACGTTTGCCGGCTTCATAGCCTGCACGGTAGTTGGAGCCGCTGATCTCACTGGGTGTGCGGATTGCCATGCTGTCCAGCTTGGCGATGGTCGGTGCCATGGAGCGGGGGCGTTCCATGTACATGCTGTCGATCAGGGGCATGGCGGCATCCCATTCACGAGATTGCTGCGGATCACCGGGCGGGGCATGGCGTTCTCAGCCGGAGGGATCATCTCCACCCACACCTTCACGTCAGCGCAGCCGGCGCGCTTCCACTTGGCTTCGATCTTTCGGGCCAAGCGAGCGGCGCCCGTCTGTGTGCTGGCGTCTATCTTGCCGTCAGCAGCGCGGGAAAAGGCTGGGCAGCGGCCGGGGATGAGCTTAGCCATGGGCAGCCCCTGCCAGTTCGTGCGGATCGGCGTCATGCGGATAGCCGGCAGTCAGGCCGAACACCGGCAGCGCTCCGACCTGCACCAGACCAAGGGCGGCGGAGATGCGGTAGTGGCCGGGCTGCGGATCGCCCGCGCCGTCAGCCACATCTCCATCACACACCAGCCTGACACCGCCGTCGTAGATGCCGGACGAAGCGTCGTGGCACTCGTAGAGGCAGCGGGCCGTGTTGACCGTCTCCAGCGTCTTCATCGTCACCACTCCCGTGTACGTTCGTTGAGCGTCTGTGTCATGCGGTCCAGCCTGTCGTTGAGGATGGCCGGGCCGCAGATGGCGACGTTGTCCGGATGGTCAGCGACATCAGACAGCGGGACGCCATAGCCGACCGTGGTCATGTGGACCATGGGCGCGGCAGACGATGCCCGATGCGCCAGCGTGCCGTCAGCCAGTCGGATCAGCACGTCACCCACGTTCGGCGGCGGGGCGTAGAAGCCGGCGTCGTCCGTCATCTCAACTGCTTCCAAGCCATTCGAGCGCTCAATCACAACATAGGCTTGGCGAGTGGAGATGCGGGCTATGGTGCCGAGTTCGGGGGCAGAGGGGCAGCCGTCGAAGTGTCCGGCGGATCGGCCGCAGTCGAGACAGGCGGGCATGGCGACCTCCTATTCAGCAGCGATCAGGTCCAGTTGAGCGGGCTTGGCGGCGATAGCCTCGCCAACGCGGCGCGTGGCCGTATCGAAGTAGCCGGGGTCTTTCTCTATCCCGATGAACCGTCGGCCGGTGTTTACCGCGGCGCATCCGGTTGTCCCGCTGCCCATCGTATTGTCCAGCACCGTCTCGCCTGGATTGCTGTAGGTGCGGATCATGTATTCCATCAGGTCCACCGGCTTTTGGGTGGGGTGCTGGCCGCGCTGCACGTTGAAGCGCTGGTATGACGATGGCACCCTGAGCACGCCACGAGGCGCACGCTGGCCGGTGAATGCGCGGGTGTTGTCGCTCTTGGTCAGCGGGTTGTCCGGCGTTGTGATACGCTCCAATCCCCTTGGCGACCGCGGCTGCATCTGCTTGTTGTAGGTCCAGCCGCCCCGCGAAAACACCAAGGCGACCTCGTGCTCCTTCATCGGCTCTCGGACCGTGTTGCAGAAGTTGCTGCCCATGTTTTTGAGCCAGACCCATTCATGCCGGAACAGTGCATGGCGGCTCATCACAAGCATGCTGCTGAATGGCTGGCTGGCCGTCAGGACGATGGCCGCCGTCTGCTTGGCAACCCGCAGGTACTGCTCCCACAGAGGCGCGAAGGGGATCATGCGGTCCCACTCGTTCGCCGTCGCCTGATAGGGCAGGTCCGCCAGCACCATATCGACCGAGCCGTCCGGTATCTCATGCATCCGCTCAAGGCAGTCGCCCAGCATCAGCCAGACGCTGTCACGCTGGATGTCGGTCATGGCGGAACCTCGGATTGATCAGTCGTCTCTGTGCGTCCCGCGAAGCATGCGCCCGGCGTATTCGTACCAGAGGCTGCCGTCTGGATTGGCGCCCTCTCGGGACTGGCGGCGCGTGGCACTCACTCGGTCAAGCTCAGCGTCCAGGGCGGAGCATGGGGCGCAGTCGGAAGCGGATCGGCAGAACTCCTGGCAACTGGTCATGGGCGAACTCCGTAAGAATTCGAATACCTGAGCCTCGCATTTCGGCGTACAATTCCGCATTCGCCACACAAGGGAACGCCATGACACCGAAGGATTTGCGCGAGTGGATGACCGTGATGGGCTTCAAGTCGCAGGCAAAAGCAGCGGAAGCGTTGGGCGTGTCAGCCGAGACGTTCGGCAACTGGCTGGCCGGGAAGCGCCGGGACGGGAAGCCTGCGCCAATCGACCAGCGCACCGCCCTTGCATGCGCAGCGCTCTATCACCGGCAGGCCCCATGGGGGACGGCGTCACACCGCGCCCTATAACCTTGTCCGGTAGTGCTCGTACCAGTTCATGGCCCGCAGGTAGATGGGCGAGCAGCGCTGGTCGTCCGGCAGCGATAAACTGCGGACCCATTGCACGAAGTCAGCGTGGCTGCGGGCCAACGATGTATGTTCGCCGATCTCCTGCATCAGGCGGGTCTCAAGCTGAACGTGATCGCCGCGGAGCCGGGAGGCCTCTTCGATGGCCTTCAACCGGTCGTCAATGGCGTCCGTGAGCCTGTCGGTAAGCTCCTCGATCTTGGCGTCCTGCTCAGCTATCCGCTTGTACAGCCCCTCGATCTCGGCTTTATGCCGGGCCTCAGCGGCTTCCTGCGCTTTCTCCATGCGGGCCAAATGCGCTTCAAGCTGCTTGATGGCGGCGCTCTCGACCTTGTCGGCCTGCTCCGTGCGGCGGTCATCTCGGGCCGTCGCCTTCAGGCCACGCCAGAAGTCCCACGCCATGCGACCCAATAGAGCCAGCGTTCCGCCGCCAGCCACGCCAACCACGGCTTCTGTTGAGACGGCAGGATCGGGCATGGCATCAGTCCTCTACACCCCACACCATAAACGGCCGGAGTGGAATAAGTGCGGCATACAATGAGATAGCAGAGGCATTGGGGTCCGCCTCATCGGTGGGCACGTCGGGCAAAGGCACCTGTATGATACAGGCACCTTCAGGTAACGGTGCGTCGGGGCTGTCCGGCATGGATGACCTCCGTCACCTTGGCACCTACAGCAGCGCAGTAGCCTAGGGCCTTGCCCTGTGTGGAGAAACTAGCCAGTACGCAGCCATCGTCAGGCGCGTTGCGGATTTCCCAAGGAACGCACCAGTCGGAGCCGCGGACGATCTGGACAGAGCGACCGCGCATCACGAACCCCGGAACGACAAAGCGCCCGAGCGGGGTTCCGCCGGGCGCAATTATCAGGATTGAATAACCACTACACTCTGAGTCCCCATCGGGTCAAGCGCAAAAGTACGCCGCACCGCAACTGGGCTACCTCATGCGGCCATTTGGCGCTTTACCTTGCCGGATCGAACGTCGTCATAGAGGTCGAGAGCGTCACGCAGGATCGACGCAAGCGTGCCGTTCTTCATGCGGCGACGGCCTTCAACCTGTCGGCAGGTCAGCCCGTTGACAATCACGTCCATGACGGCCAGCAAGCGGGATTTCCGGCATCCATGAAGCATCCGGCCGGCGGCCTGTTCGCGCTTGTCGAACTCACGTCGCCACGCGGCATAAGCCGAGACGATGCGCGCCGCGTATTCGACGGACGACGAGCCAGGGCCGCCGGGGATGCGGTGTCCGTAACTCGCAATCTGCGCATCCATCCCCAGCGTATCGAGGCGGTAGCCGGCGGCAATCTGGACGGCGGCGGTATACTGCTCCTGTGTGAGTTGGTCACGGGAGAGCATGCGAAGGAGCGGGTCTTCGCCGATACGGTCGCGCGTCTCTTGCGTGCCGGCGTCACATTCGGGGCGCCTCGCTTCTTCCTTGGCTTCTTGCTCCAGTTCGCGGCGGCGGCGTTCGGCGGCAGCACGGATGGAGCGGTTGAGTTTGGCAGGGTCTAGCGGCTTGCGCGGCCTCTCGGGCTGGTCAGCTTCCACGCGTCGGATCGGAGCCGATAAAACGGCGGCTGGCATACGCACCGGCCGGTTGAACTCGATACCGTCAGGCACGTTGATGTAAACTGGCATATCGCATCCTTGGCCGGAACACTCGCACGGGCGGATTGTAGCAGATACCAAGACGCCGCGCAGTGTTTTCCATCAGCGCGGCGTGGTATTATGGTGACTTAGCGGGAGCCCCAGAGAGTTCACCGCCAAGCCCAGAGTATCCGGCCTTATCAACCCACCCGTCACGCGCCGTCGGCATTTGCAGCAGCCTGCACGTCTTCAACCAATCCATCGCCAAGCACACCTTGGCCGGCGTGACAACTCCGTCGGCAAAGATGACTTGCCATCCGGCGGCGATGCGGACGAAGTTCGTTTCTGGGCTTCCGTACGCCTTCAGCCGCTCGCCGTGGATCAGGTCGCTTGCTTCCGCCAATATGTCGCCGCGGGTGGTCACTCTGCGGCCTCCTTGGCGGCTCGGGATAGTCCGTCGATCAGGTTGCCAATCACCGGGACAGGCCAGTACACGATCCACACAGCGGATGCCGTCATGGCGCCCTGAGTGAACATGCCGCCGCGAGACACTGAGGCGAACGACATGCCGATCATGAGCCCGGTCAGCAGATAACAGGCAGCAAAGCCGGCGATGAACTGGCGCATGGTTATCGCTCCTCCTTGGCGCCGTCTATCTCGCCAAACGCCGCGGCCATGAACTCCGGGTTGGAGAGGTTGCGAAGGGTGCGGGACGTTACGTCGTCGTATTCGTCGCCGGTGACGTAGCACTCGGGCTGCTGCAACTGCCCCAGGTCGGCAAGGTGCTGCGCCCGCTCCTCGCGGAGTTCGGCGTTCAGCCGGGCGTTTTCGGCGGTAAGCGCCTCCAGTGCGTCGCGAACCTTCATGTCAATGTCGTAAAAATCAGGTCGCTCGTCCGGCGCCACAATAGACCACACGCGGCGCAGCATGCTTTCGGCCCGCTTGGTGTTGGCTTGCTCTGCCTCCAGTGCGGATAGGAGGCGGTACATGTCGGAGCCGATGAGGTGGCCCAGGCGTTCGCCACGCTCGGAATTGTCCATGGCGCCGACCGGAACGTCAGCGACGACGCGCGCCCACCGCGCCCGCATCTCGGCAAGCTCATCGGCGCTCAGCGGTGCGGCCGGCGGCTGCGTGCTGTAGCTGGTGGGGTCCATTGGATCGCAATCAGCCATCGGTGCGCTCCTCCAGTTCGGCGACCAGCATGGCGCGAAAGTCCTCCGTCACAGCGAAGCGCCAGAGCGACGCCGCGCATTCCGGGTCGGTCACGCGCGGCTTTACCACCGCCTCAAGCATTGCCGGGGTTGGTCCGTGGTCGTGTAGAGCGCGGAGGGCAGCACGGGCTTCCCTGCGGTACATGACGCGATCCTCCGGCGGTGCGGTCAGCCAATAGCTGACGTGCCCGCGTCCGGCGTTGCAGATGGCCTCCGCCATGGCGTCTATCAGGCGTTCAGCGGTCATGGTCGGTCTCCCCGGACAGGATGGCGGCGATTACCTCTTGGCACACCTCGTTGCGCTGGGCGAACACCGTTGGAAGATGCTCGATCATCCGGCCCTTCGCGGCATCAACGCAGCGGGTGCGCTCTGCCATTACGGCGGAGCGGATCGCATTGGCGATGGCGTCACGCAGGGCCCCGGCGCAGCGGCTTGACAGGTATTCCGGCGCTCCCATCGCAAGCTCCGGCCGCCACCTGTCGTGGACGATCTGCTTTGCCATCTGCTCCGGCGTCAGGGCGGCGGGATGGGGGTCAGCGGTCATGAGGGGCCTCCACCATGGGCATGTCACCCCAGGCAAGAGGCCAGCCGGTCGCAGGATTGATCCGAAGGGTTCCGCCCTCCCCCTCGCGGATGTCGATGAGGTTCTTCAGCGCGTGCTGTTGGCGGGTCACCAGATCAAGGAGGGCGGAGACATCGGCGTTGAACTGCTGACGGGTGTAGTCGGCAGCGCCCCCGGCCTTGCGCCAGCGGGTCAGGCGGGTGAGGGCTTCTTGGGGGTTAGTCATGTCAGGCCTCAGAGAGCTTGGCGCGGGCCTTAAGGCTGGAAATGCAGAGGGCGAGCGGGATCGAACGCCCCTGCCCCTGCAACGTCACGTCCCCGTCGCTGACCTCGGCGCTGCCGCCGATCACCTTCAGCGCTCCAACGCTACCGGCTGCGTCATGGCCCATATCAACAATCCATCCCTCCGGAACCAGCGTCAGCGCTTGGTCGATGCTGGCCGTGAAGTGCGGGAGCCCGCCCATCCAGGCGATGTTCGCATCAACGCCGCCATCAATTGGTTGGGGCGGATACCCCATGGCAGAGCCGATGATCCGGTCCAGTTCCCGGCTCGGTCCTTCTGCCGCTTCCAGACGGGAGATGAGGGAGGTGAGGTCGTTAGCCATGACGCGCCTCCTTGGCAGCGAGATACTTCATGTCAGCCGGCGACAGAAGGCCGACGCACACAAGGTCGCCATTCTCGTCAGGACAGACGAACTCACGGTGGCAGTGGGGGCAGGCCGTGACCGGGTTGTCGTCGAAGGCGTCGGTGCAGTCGCCACCACACCACGGACAATCAAAGTCCTCAGTGCCGACGATGGCGCGGCGCGGCCCTTTGGCGCGGGCAAACAGGTCGTCAGCCATTGGAGCGGCCCTCTGCCTTGGCGAGCACCGTCCGAACCGCCCACATAGCAGCGACCAGCGCGGTTTTGTCAGCAATGCCAAGCTGGGCGGCGAGCGCATCGGTGGCGTCTTCGTCCGTATCGAAATCGAAAACAGCATCAAGCGCTTTAAGAGCATCAACAGCCTCAGGCGCGGCGGCGATCAGGCGCGCATTCGCCTCCAAGCTGAACCCAATGTCGCTGTAGTCATATCCGCCGCGGAACAGGTCAGCCACGGGGATGCGGTCGCCCTCTTCGTCCTTGGCGGTTTCCGAGACGATCATGATCTCGTCCCCATCGCGTCCGTTACGCTCAATGGCCCAAGGGCCGGGCGTATGCACTTGCTTTGCACCCACAGTTTCAGTAACAATCTGGTCAGCCATTTTCGAACTCCCGTTGTTCGTTGGTGGTCAGGGCCGCTTGTCGATGTTAGCGCATCACAGCGGCCCGCTTTGTCTGCGCCGTATTCTATCACGGATCAGGCGTCGGCAAGAGCAAAAACTTCAACGCCGCTCGCCTTAGTCTTGCCAACATTACGTCACGCTCGCCACAATGCTTGCGAAGTCTTAACTGATGGCGCGGCGTGCTGTAGGAACGGCGACGTTCGGAGATGCCGCTCAGTAAGCGCCTCTGACACCCCCGTCGGCTACGTCCGTATAGCCGACGGGCTTCATCGCACTCCTTGGGCCGACGCAAGGGGGCTGGCGTCGATTTTAAGCGGCAGCCTCAACCCCCTCTTCGTCCATGAACCGGACGAACGGCACGAACTTACCCCACCGAGCGGAAGTCTTGTCGTTCTCGACGACGGTCCGCTTGGCCGCTCCGTGGATGCTGGAGACGTTCAGGCAGGGCTTGCCGTCACGCAGGACGGTCATCGGCTGGTCAGCGTGTCCGGCTTCCTCCAGCTTGCGGCAAAGCGCGAGGATCGGCGTGCGGTGCGTGACGGTGATGCCCAGGGCTTCGGCGGTATCGTCGCCGGTCAGGGTGGCGGTGATCATGCTGCGGTCTTTCGTTGAGGGTTGGTGATAGTGCGCGGGTGCGGCTCCAGCACCTTGTCGCGGATCATCTCCGCCCGGAGCTTGCGGCAGCACCCGACACAGCCGCCCGTGTGCCAGAGAGCGTCTTCGCTATCGGCCGGCGTAGCGTGCAGCCGACAAGAGGCCCCGCCGTCTTTGGACCAAGGCGCCCGGATCGGCAAAGCACGGGCTTCGTCCTCTCCGCCGATCAGCAGGCAGTGGGGCGGAGAGACCGGGCGGTGCATCTGGCGGATGGGGTTGGAGTTGTTGGCCGCGGTCATTGGGCGTCCCCCCACCGGTCGTTGATCGCGCTTTGGGCAAACTCGTCGCGCTTCTCATCGCACAGTGACAGCGCCCACTCCCTCACCGCCGGCTGCGCCTTCTGCCAGCCGCGGGGGCAGGACTCTTCGACCATGACGCACTCAATCTCGTCATCGGTCGGCGGCTCACCGACGCCGATAGCCGCGTTGAAGTAACCCGGACGGCCCTCGCTGTAGTCGTAGGTGATCCGGACATCGACGGAGGCCGTTACCGTGCCGTCGTCGCGCGTCTGCTCGTAGGTGGTTTGGTAGGTGTGGCGGGTGGACATCGTTTGGTCTCCCAGGGCGGTCGGGAATGGGTCAGGCAGCACGCGCGTTGCGGCTGCGCTTGAGAAGTTCATCGGCATCCAAAACGGGGTTGGCGAACCGGCCGAAGTGTTTCCGCGCAGCATCGGCGTATGCGGCGGCTGCGTCGTTGATGTCTGCAAAATGACCAAGATGCTTGAAACGAGCAGATGCTTGCAATCTGGCCTGCCACATCCCACGCTTCTTATCCCAGCAAACCCCCTTTACGCCAGAAGTGTTGTTTCTGTTCTTCGATATATTCCCCATGTTCTGCGATCTGTTTGCCGCCCTTAGATTTATCCATCTATTGTCAGCAGAATTCCGGTTGATGTGATCAACTTCTTCATCAGGCCATTCACCCGTCATGTAGAGCCAAGCAAGCCGGTGAGCCATGTACAGTCGGCCATCAATCTTGATGCGGACATATCCGCGCGAGTTGATGCACCCGGCAGGCATTCCAATATTGACGCGACGGCTTGGCGCCACTCTCCACACGAACATCCCGGTGTTTTGGTCATAGGCCAAAAGCTCTTTGATGCGTTCTTGCGTTGGCATTTCCACTTGATTTTCCTTCGCGGCAAATGTCGATCAAGCTGCGTGGCTTTTCTCATGCTTCCTGATCAACACGTCATTCCAATCATCACCAACGGCGGCAGGAATGAGGACTTCCGTGTCAATCTTCATCGTCCGCGCTCGCATGGCGAGGCAGAAAGCCGCGTGCTGCCCGACGTAATTCTCGTCATTGTCGGCAAACACCATAAGGCGCTTGACTTGCTTCGGCGGCTGAAACTCTTTGATCCCGTTGGCATTCAACAGCGACCAGACGGGAACATTATACAGCAGACTTGCCGAGATGGCAGTCTCAATTCCTTCCGCCACGCCCAAAACTTCCTCAAAGTCAAACAGGCGGATGGCGCTACCGGCCGGGCATTCACCCTTCATGACCTTGCGCACCTTCTCCGGGTCTTTCTGCCCGTCGCGCGTCAGGAAGGTTCGGTGAATGTTGACCGGCACGTTATCGGAATTGATGACCTTGGCGACCATGCCAAAGCAGCGCGGCGTGTTGACGAAGCGCAGCGGCTTGGGCCACTCCCGCAGGACGATCCCGCGGGAGGCCATGTAGCGCGTCACCACGTCGCCGGGGCGGATGGCAGCGGATGCCTTCCACAGGTCGTTCATCCGCTGGCGCAGCACGTGGTCAGGTTCGGTTTTGGTCGGCGCGTCGCGCGTCGCCGTCCCAAGAACCGCTTCGATCCGCTCCGCCGCTTCCTTGAAGCCAATTCCGAAAAACCGGCGGATCAAATCCGTTCCTGTGCCGTTACCACAGACGTTGCAGACCCATGAGCCGGTGCCGTTGTGATCCGTGAAGCGGAAACGATCCTTCCCCTCTTGGCAGATCGGGCACGGGCCATGCTTGCCGGTCAGGTGCGCGGCCGGGATGCCGGCTTGCAGGAGGACGGAACGCCAGCGACCACACGCGCGCTCCCAAACCGGTTCTCTGTTCTGTTGGCTCACCCTGTCCTCCTTCCCTCATTCCAGTTCGCCGGGCCGTCAATGACCGGCCGCCGGCAAATCGTCGATCGCCCACCGCTCGGCATCTCGACGACCAACTCGCCCATGTGGATTGCTAGGATGCGTCGGCCGTCGATCATCGGTATCAGGGCCTTCACGTCGCCCGGCGACCAACCCACCGTGTCCAGCCGCGCCCAATTCCTACCCACCAGTTCCGCGGCATCAGCCTTGATGATTTCCCACCGCTCCGGCAGGTATGCGCCCGGCTTCGGAGCGGTCAGCAGGCGGGCTAAAGGCTCAGCCCATCGCTTTGGCAGGCCGCCGTCATGCTCGATGATGGCGGCGCGTTCCTCGTATTCGTCGTCATGCGGCTGGCTGAGCATGGGTAGCCCGCTCCTTCTCCCGCCGCTTGGCGAAGCGAATTTGCTGGGCCTTCAGCCAGATATCGACCTCCCACGTCACCGGCTTGGGAGGAGCGTTCTTGTAGGCGTTCGGCCAAACTTGAACGGCGGAGCGGTATTGGTTGTCAGCCCACCCCTTCCTGTACCCACGCTCGCGCTCACGGAACTTGAGTTGCCCGTAAAAGTCAGCGAGATGCAGCCAAACGCCACCGATCTTGACCGTGTTCTTCGGGCCGGTCGCCTTGGTCCCCTTGCCGCGCACGATCTCGCTGAGGTCGCCGTCTTCCGTCTCGATATCGCTCCGCGGCGATCCTTCCGGCTTGAAGCCACAGCACGGGCACTGCGCCACCTTGGGCGGCTTGAGGAACGTGCATTTCGGGCACTCCTTCGGCAGCGCTCCCTTGCGCTTCGACGCGGTGCGGACGGAGCCGTCGTCAAGGCTTTCGTGGTGAATGTCGGTCACGAAGCCATGCCGGGTGTAGTTGTCGGCGTGGTCGAGAATGATGCAATCAGCCTTGCCCGGTGCGGTGCGCAGGCCACGTCCGTAAATCTGGACGAACAGGGCTTCACTCTTGGTCGGGCGAGCGTCGATGATGCAGCGCACATCCCAATCAACGCCCGTCGTCAGCGTGCCGACGTTGGCAACGATCTTGTAGGCGCCAGAATGGAACTTCTGGCTGATGCGCTCACGCTCATCCAACTCCGTGAAGGCATCGACATAGCCGCAGGGGATGCCGGCCGCCTCAAAGCTGTTCTGAACGTGCCGCGCATGCGCCCGGTTGACGCAGAACGCCAGCGTCGGGCGCCCGTCGCCCATCTTGATCCAAGTGTCAACCACGTCGGCCACCAGCTTGGGCTTGCTCATCACGTCGGCCAGCTCGCCAACGGCGTAGTCACCCTTGCTGACGCTCACGCCCGACAGATCGGGATGCGACGGCGCGAAGACCTTGAACGGCGACAGATAGCCCTGGTCGATCATGTCCTTGAGCGTGGCGCAGACGATCAGGTCGTCGTAGTGCTTCCCCATGCCCTTGGCCCACGGCGTGGCAGACAGGCCGATGACAGGGATGTCCTTCATCTCGTCGGACGCGATCCATTCGAGGAAGGCCCGAAACATCGTGTGGGCCTCATCCACGATGACCAGATCAACGTCCGGACGCTTCCGGCGGCTGAGAGATTGGATCGTGGCAACCTGCACCGGCTGGTTCGGGTCGGTCATCTCGTGATCGGCCTGGATCACGCCGATTTCAGCGATGCCGTCACGCTGGAAAGAGGCGACCGTCTGGTTGACCAGAGACAGCGAAGGGACGGTGAACATTACTCGCTTGCCCTTGGCCCGAGCCATACGGACGATTTCGCCAGCCACGCGGGTCTTGCCGCCACCCGTGGGAAGCTGGAGGACCGGGCGCTTCTTGCCGGCCTTCAGGCTTTCACGGAGGCTGATGATCGCGCGCTCCTGATAGGGACGGAGGGCGCGGATCATTTGTCACCTACCGCGCGACGCAGTGGGATGACGGTGGCAGGAGGATGGTCGGTGGCGTCATCGCCAATGAGGCCCCAATCAGGGCGCCCAGTTGCCGGCGCATCGCCATCATGACTGCCCTCCTGGCGCCGATTTTCTTGGGTAACCGCCCCTCCTTCAGCGCTATGCCGTCCGTCATACGCAGCGCTAGCTAGCGTATAGGTGGTTGTGGTTGTGGTTGCATGTGCATTGCTATTGCTTTGCATGTTGCTTTGCACTTGCATTGCACGATTTTGGCGGCGCACTTCGTGGCTCTTTTTCGCCGCGTCAACCCGCTTTGCGTACCCGGCTTGCGCCTTTGAAATCTCCCTCTCAAGGCGCCTATGCCGCCACTTCCCATCAACGATGACGAAATAGCTGGCAAGCGTCGGGCGAAGGCGACGCCACGATGTGACAGACAGCTTCGTGATGTTTGAGAGAGCCACGTCGTCATCTGGAGGAGGCCCACCCGCCTTCCAGTAATCCATGATCAGAAGCAGATAGGCGCCGTGCCCTTCGGTGGAGAGCCGGCCAGTGTCGGCCAGATAGTCCCCGATATAGAGCGGCATCCAAGAGTCAGGACGGTCCATGGCGGTAACCTCATTGGGAATGCGGCGCGCACCATATGCGCGTTGAATAAGTTACGCACTTACGATATGATCGCTCGGCGTACTGCGATCAACCATATCACATGAGAGATCGACATGCAAATCCAAGCTTGCACACAGCGGTCCGTGATGTTCAGGATCGCGCCGATGATTACTGGACGCCAAATACGTGCCGCGATGGCGATGATCGGATGGTCGCTGAAGACGCTTGCAGAGCGTTCTGGCGTGCCGTGGGCCACTGTTCAGCGCATGCAGCACGTGAACGGGCACCCTAAGCAGGGGTCTGACCGCGTTGCCGCCGTCCAGAAGGTTCTTGAGGCTGAGGGCGTCGAGTTCCGCCCCGATGGCTCCGTTGGCTTCACTGAGAAGCAGCGCACCGACGCCTAGCCCTCTGTCGTCTTGGGTGAAGGGGTTCATGCGGCCACCTTCATGGGTGCGGCGGCTGTCGGGAACAGCTCTATCCGAGCCAGCACCTTTGCCAGACGCCTTGCCGCTTTCCGGGCGCTGTTCTCGTACCGGGCGATGATGTCCGGGTGCCGCTCGGACGCTTCCAACAGGCTGTAGACCGCATGGTGGAGGTGGCTTTCCTCCACCAACAGGCCGTGGTCCTCGTCGCCGGCCAGCCAGTACAGGACTGTCAGCGCAGCCCAGATCGCAGCACGGGGCTTGTTCTCGGCAGTCTCGCGCATTGCCCACTTAGCAATTTCCAGGGCGAGGCTTTCGCACTCGCCACGGTCCCGCGGCGACAGTTCCAAGTACGGCTCTTGGCAGGCGGCACGGAGGTGGCCCAAGACGGGCGCACCCCACTGGCGTTCCTCCGGTGTGCTTTCCGGGTGATCGGCGATGACAGCCACGGGGCGGAACAGCAGCAGCGGCGGCAGGCTGTGGCGCAGATGAGCCCGGCGGCCTGCCTTCATGCGGATGCCGGTGATCAGGAGGCGTTCGTCGCGGGTCATGGCTCAAGCCTCCGGATAGTGGCGGATATCGGCTGGCGTCCAGACGGGCTGATGCGGCCGGGCCGTAACGGCTCCGGCAAGCTTCAGGCGCTTGTAGATCGCGTTCCGGCTGATGCCGAGTTCCGCCGCGGCCTTGGTGGCGCCGTGGTCGTGGTAGAGGCACAGCGTCTTGACCAGATCGGACGGAGACAGCGGCGGCCGACCAAGCTTTGAAACCTTGCTCATTGCGCATCTCCTTGGACCGGCGGCCACACGACGGGCGCCTTCATCCCGTTGACCGGGTGATTGCTCCACCATGCGCGGGTCAGCAGCGGGTATTGCTCCGCCTTGTCGTAGCCCCGGCGCAGATCGGCGACGAAGCCGTTGCCGTGGGGCTTGGCGGTCATGACGATGGTTTCGTATGGGGTCATTGGACGGCCTCCAGAGCGGGCGCAGCGCGGCGCACAGCGAGTTCGATGGGAGACGGTTCGACGTTGGCGACGATGCGCAGGCCAACCAGCTTGGCGTAGCCAAAGAGCTTGTCGGCCGGGATGAAGTTCTGGCCGGTCTCCCACGCCGAAACGGTGGAGCGGGCCACGCCTAACCGCCGGGCGGCTTCCGCAACCGACATGCCGGCAGCCTCACGGGCGCGGACGATGGCGTTGCGGATGACAAAGTAGTCACTTGAAATGGACATGGTTCACTCCGCCATCCCGAGGGCTTGACGAGCGGCGGCGCGACGGTCCCGCGCCTTGGCCGCGCGCACATCCCGATTGCGAGCGTCGTATTCCTTGGCAGCTTGAGCCGAGCATTTCCGGCAACTACGCTTGCCGTTGTGCATGCGCGTGTTCTCTGCGGTGTATTCATGCCCCTTGGGGCAGAACCGGATCAGCGCGGCAGACGCCCTTGCGGCGGCCACAGCAGTGCTGCGCCGCATGTTCTCGGCGTGCGTTACCGCTTCCAAATGATCCGGATTGACGCATGCCGGGTTACGGCAGAGGTGATCAATCTCCAGGCCGTAAGGGATCGGTCCCTTCGCCATTTCATAAGCGAAGCGGTGCGCATACACTTGCTTCCCATCAATGGCGAAAACGCCATATCCGCGCCCGGCCTTAGCGCCGATCCAGTTGACGCAAGCGGTACGGCGGTCTGGAGACGTGAACTTCTTAAATCGTTCAACAGTTTCCATGTTAGTCCACCATATTCAGGGCTTGTTTGTAGAGTTCAAGGATCGCCTCCGCTTCCTGCCGGTCCGCCTTGTCCATCTTGCGTAGACGGATAATCTGCCGAATTATTTTAGTATCGAAGCCAGTCCCCTTCGCCTCGGCATAGATTTCCTTCACGTCCTCAGAGATGCCGGCCTTCTCCTCCTCAAGCTTTTCGATGCGTTCGACAAAGCTCTTCAGGCGGTCTGCGGCGATGCCGCCAACGTCGGTCATACTGCTTCTCCAATCGGAATGATGCGAACGACAGCCTGCGGAGCCGGCCCGTAGACCTTGCGGACGAGCGCTTCACAGATCAGCGCGTCGTCGCGGTAGGCGATGCCGTTGCAGGCGTCAGAAATGCCCTTGGCGAGGTTGTCGTAGTCTGGCTTGCTGGTCGGGCGGATGGAGCCGGCAAGGGCGGCGGCCTGCTTCCGCTTCGACCACGACGAGGGGACCGGCATGACCGCATCCACCTCAATCCGCAGCGCGCAATCCAGCGGGGCGCGCCCGGCCATAGCCTGCGACGCGAATAGCCGGACGGCGCTCTCGTAGGAGCGCGTCTCCTTTGGCGTGAAGGAGATGCCACCAGAACGGCCGGCGCGCTGCCACGCCTGCACCTTCCCAGGGACGACGAAGGAGACGCCGCCGGTCATTACAGCATTCCCCGCGCGGCGCGGGCGCAAAGCTCTGCCTTGGTCAGGATGCCGTGCCGGGCTGCCAGATCGCTCACCATGCGGTGCACGTCGGCTTCCGGCATGCTGAACTCAGCGGCTATGTCACGGTCGCGACGGTTGAAGGCAAGGCGGGAAATGAGGATTTCGGTATCGAGCGTTGCCATGGTCAGGCTCCGTACAGGCTGGAGGCGGTGCAGATCGCCACAGGAAGGCCGATGATGCGGTTGCCGTCGCGGTTGCTGGTCTCAGCCATGCGGGAGTTGGCGGGCTTCAGGTAGCAGCCTGGGCGGAAAGCCGCGAGGAAGCGGTCAATCTGGCGAACGTGCTGGCTGACCGTCGGCACTGTGCTGCTGACACCCCTGATCTTCTGCACGCGGCGCTTGATCGTTGAGACGGCCAAGCCGCTGCGCTCAGCCATCTCCACGCGGCTTAGACCTTCGGCCATCCACGCGCTGATATCCGCATCGGTGGCAGGCGATTTGCGCCCTGAAACGCCATTCGTTGGCAAGCCAAGCCGGGTGCGGACGTCAGACACGGTGCCGTACGGCATGCCAGTCTCATCCGCTATCTGGATGTCGTTCATGCCCTTGGCGTTGAGCCGGCGCACGGCGTCTTCGCGCTCTTCCCTGGTCATGCGGCGATCTCCTTGCGCTTGGCGGCGGCCTTGACCGTCTCGGCAGTGATGAGGTCGCGGTTGCGCTGGTAGCGGCCCCACAGGGCCGGCATGGTGTGAAGGTCAGCGCCGAACTTCCGGATCAGTTCCGAGTTGTCCTGCGTGGCTGCGGCGATGAGGCGGTTAGTCGTCATGGCTGGCTGTCCGGGCTGGCGATGGGGAGAGGAAAGCGGCGGGGAGGCTCTGCCCCTCCTCGCCAGTCTGCGCCGGGCGGGGAGGCTGGCTATTCCCGGCGGGTTCGTGTGGGGTCATGGCGCCACCGCCTTCCGACGACGGAACCGCAGGCGGCTAAGCCCGGTCTTTTGCGCGGCCTTCTTGGACCCATTGACGGCACCGCGCGCCAGACGACGCAGCAGCCCATCAATCTTGGCGACATGCTCTTCCTGCTCCAGAAAGGCCGCAGGATCGCGCATGGCTTCGTCAGGCATCGTCCAGAAGGCAATGACGCGCCGCTGCGTATCCGGGCAATGCCGGCCAATCAGCAGAAGATCAGCGCTATCCGGGATGCGCTCACCGGATTTCCAGTGGGAGACCGTGCGGGCGCATTTCAGGGTCCATGCGGTCAGCAGCTTCGTGCCATTGGCGACAGAGGCCGCACGCTTGGCAATCCAGGCCGCGGCGGCCTTCCCGGCGGCCTTAACGTCCGTTTTTGCGGCACCGCGCACAATCGTGCATGCCTTGGGCACGTGGGTGCATGCCGTCAATGTGTTCATGACGCACCCCCAAGGGCACAATGTTGGTGTCGAAACTTGATGGACACGCAACCATGAGTATTCCGGGAGACAACAGCGAACTTCGCGTCACTCAGCCCGAGCGAGACGACGCGGCAGACCTGATCCGGTCCGTCATCGTCCTGCTGCGCATCTGGGGCCGGCTGACCGACCAAGCGCCGCGCGCCGAAGGCATTGCGATTTCCGTCATGGCCGCCACTGAGAAGCGCTGAATGGGCGACATCCCGCGCTGTCCCGCCAACGGATTGGAGCGTGCCGCTCACTTCCGAAAGGAGGCGGCGCTCCACGCTGTCGGCGGATACTGGCACTCGCGCCTGATGGCGACGGCCATTTGCATTGAAATGCGCCACCAACGTGACACGGGAGAGCCCACCTTGGCCTTTGCTAATCCGGTAGACTTGCTGATCCATGCCGCGACGCTGCGAATGGCCGCCGCGGATGAGGACTTGCCGGCCGCTCGGGACGAAATGATCGCGTGGGCGCGCCAGTTGGAGGTTGAAGCTATGGGAGGCCATGTCAGCCCTCCCCAATGAAGTGGTGGACGAAGTGAGCCTCAATCGCACCAGCGGCCAGCACGATCACCATGCAGACGGCGCCAAGGATGAGGACTGCGGTGCCCATGCGCATGGCTTAGCCCTCCGCCTTGCCGAAGGCGCCGCAGTAGCCGCGACGGCGCGCCTTGGCCTCGCTCAGCGGCTCACGGTATCCAGCCGAGTGGGTGACGCTATTTTCGTCAGTTCTGGCCGGGCACCATTCCCATGCTTCTGGGATGCCTTCTGGCCGATGAATTTCTTCCAGGCTTTCGGTGCATGGGTTGTCTTTGAATATCTCGAATGCTGGGGATGGTTCGCACTCACCCCATCGCCATGCCATGCAGTCGGAGGAAACGCAGACTACTGTCTCATTCATCATTTCTCGTCGACCCGAGCAGTCGGAGCCCCGCGCGTCGCGAGCGGGGTAGCGGTTGACGACGCCGCAGCCGGCGAAACCGCTATCGACGCGCGCCAATGGGCACCACTTCGTGCGGGCCTGTTCTTCGGTCATCAGCATGGCTCAGCGCTCCCCGACTTGGGTGGAGGCGAGCGCACGGACTTCCGCATGGCGCCGGTAGACCACTTCCTCAGCGCCACCGGCCATGTACGCCGTGCCGGCGGCAAGGATCGCAGCCAGAAGCAGAAGGACCGCGATAAAGGAGGAGGCGCTACTGCCGCAGAGGGGCTCGTCGCATCCCTTTGCGATCTCGCAGAGGGGGCCGTGGAACGAGTAGGATTGCGGGGTATGGTAGTCTTGGGGCATGATGTGCTCCGTCAGTTGATGAGACTTGCGCCGGCTGCCGATGGGGATTGGGGCCGGCGTTCGTCTGTCTGGGGGTTAGGCGGAGGGCTGGCCCTTGCCGCCGGGGACGACCGCGAAGAGCGGGCCGAGCACGGTGTTGGCAGCCACCAGCTTGCGGATCAGGCTGTCACCGCCCTGGAGACGCCATTCGTTCACCGCATTGACGGTGTAGAGCTTCGTGCCCCGTGCATCCCGGCGGACGACGTAGCCGTGATCGGCGCAGAAGCGCGTCAGCTTGCGGCTGATTTCCTGAACGATGGGACGGCGGCCAGCCTTCGGCACCTTGGCGTCAGTGGCGATCTGGAGAGCAGGGACAGCGTCGATCACGGCGAACCGGCCATCCGCGCACTTCACCAAGTCACGGACGATGGACGCCAGCGAGGCAACGTCGCGCTCCAGGCTAACGACGGTCTTCTCCGTCACCGTGCCCTTGTGGGACAGCATCTTGAGCATCCCGTCCATCCGACGAAGCATTTCATCGGGCTTGGCGACGACTTCACCGCCGGCCTTGGCGAAGAAGTGCGCGAACAGGACGTCGGCGCATTCACGCTGGTAGTCGACCACCTTGGCCTTGACCTCATCGTTATGGATGCGGCCGGGCTGGACAGTGGCGAGCCAGAAATTCACACGGGTCAGCGGCAGGAAGGCCCATTCGCGGCGCTGATCGTCGCCCGGCATCTGGACCGTGGCAAACGTCAGGTCAGGTGCCAAGACGGGGTGCCGGTGCAGCTTGCGGCGCTGCTCCTCCCAATCCAGGCCCATGCCCTCGACGACGGGCTTCATCGCCACCAGCGTTTCCGCCGGGGTGGAGCCTTTGATGGCGACCAGCTTGGCGCCGTGGAAATCGACTGTGGTCAGGTCGGTCATGCAGCTTCTCCAAACACGTCGGGACGGAGTTCGTGGGCGGTGACGGCACCGCCCAACGCGCTGACCACTGCCGGAACCGCTTCAGCCGGGATGCGGCGCTCGCGGCCCCACTTCTTCACGGTGTCGCGCTTCCGGTTGACCGCAACGGCCAACTGTTCAAGCGTCATGCCGCGGCTGCGGCAAATTTGGGTGAGGTTCGTCATGAGCAAAACTGTACCCACGGGGGGTACATAATGCAAGCGCAATCTGAACGCTCTCTGTACCTAACGTCGGCAGTGCCCCTCCGGACCCATTCCGGGTACAGTCGGGGGGCAATGACCGAGCCGAACAAACTCAAAGAACTGCGGAAGCAGCGGAAGCTGTCAGAGGACCGGCTTGCCGAAATCGTCGGCACGGGCCGCTCAACGATTGTGAAGCTTCAGAACGGCACTCTGCCGATCACAGTGGAGTGGGCGGAAAAATTGGCTTCCGCGCTGGGGTGCAAGCCTTGGGATATGCTGCGGGACGACAAGTCGGAAGCGGAGGAGGCTCTAGAGCTGATGCTCCGCTGGCGCGCGGCGGGGAAGGACGGCAAAGCATCCGTCCTCAACGTAATGCGCCTAATCCCCCCTGAAAAACCTGACCCCGCGGAGTAGTCAACTCTCGCACCATTGCGAGAACATCAGCGCGCCCGGCGGCCGGGAGAGACAGATACGCGGCGAGGAACTCCCGGTCGTCATTGTCGCAACCCGTCAGGATGTAGTCGCAATCACCCAGGGACTGCACTTCGCACCTCGTCATTGGTCGGCACCCATTAGAACAAATTGGGAACATAATCTCAAGCGCGTTGCGCGTGAGTTTCTCGAAAGATTTCGTTCGCGCGCGTGTGGTCCATGCGATCAAGCATCCGCTCAATCTCCATGACCGACATCTCAAGCATCCGTAAGCTGGTCAGCGATATTTCCGCTGTCAGACTGTTGCCTTTGCGGCAATAGGGGCATGCCCCGATATGTCTTTCATTTGCCATTGGTGCGAACCGTGCATTTATAGTGTCGGCCCCCGCGGGCCGGACAGGTGAGGACCATCCCCTGGCGCCAGTGGCGTTGGGACAATACCCTGGGCGAATGCACTTCGTTCGCTAAAGGCGGCCGGTCTGTTAGCGCAGATCGGCCGCCCTTCCCCCAATGATGGGGCGCAGCGATGCCCATATACTAGCCAAAGCTTACCAATGTGTGTAGCCAGATTGGGTTACACAGCCGTAACGTTGCATAGTCCAGTATTCAGGCGTGGCGATGGCGGATCAGGATGGCTGACACAGTTCCGCAACAATCGGGGCAAAAAGCCAATGAAATGCAGGCTCTAGGCCAGTTTGATTTGCAGAATGCGAATTGACGAATTGTGACGTGCGACAGGTTGTCGCATGTTCACTGGTGGATGGTCGTAAAAAGCCCGCCGACCGAGAGGCGGCGGGCTGGCAAGGTGCGCGGCATATCGAGGCGCGGGAGGATGCTCTCAAATTGACTTGCTAGCCGTCCTTTTTCTGAACCATAGCGGCGACAACGGCAGCAATGGTCGCCCCTCCTATAACAGCGGCCGGCCAGGGCTGGCCGATCCATGCGCAAAATGACGCAACCAAAAGCGCACCAATAGCAAAAAGAAACGCCAGGATGCGGCTCCCAAGGCGCTCACAAATTTCCGCCGTCAAAGCCCTGCGCTCGCTTATGCGACGATGCGCGCTCTCTGCTTCCCATTCGGTAAAGATGCGCTCCGCGCCATCTGGCACGAGCTGTTTATAGTGCTCAAGCGCTACGGGAGATGGGAGTGGACCAGACCAGTGCTCAGCCATCATGCTTGCCTGCATGTGGATTTGGGCTTCCCGGTCGCCTGTATTCTGCTCTTGGGAATGCGATAAATCGCCCCCATCCGTGCGTTGAGGTAGGTTGTTACGGGACTTCTTTGATGGCCTCATAGCGTCGCTCCATCACACGACGCAAATCAAGGCCGAGGCGGCGCCAATCGGAGCGCATCGCGTCACGCGCCGACCGATGAGGAATGCGGTAGGGCGGGACAGGGGCCGCGAAGCACACCAATCCACCAAGGCCGACCAGAAAGCGGTCAAGCATGGTGTTGCGAGTCCGGTTGCGCGCGCGGGGTGCAGTAATCTGATAGTAAGCCATATGTCCCTCCCGCCGTTAAAACCGACGCTCCCCGTAGTTGGTTCCGGCATCGGCATCATTCTTGTCCCATTCCACGTATGTCGCCGCAACGCATCACAGGTTGCAATGTGGAGAAAATGGGTATCTCGTATGGGGGTTGCCAACTCATGCATCTCCTTCATTATTATGTGAAATCAATAGTTTATGGCGGCAATCGATAGTTATTCTCTACCTACTGCTTCTTCTTCGGCTTTGCCGGCCGATCTGCGGCGTCTAGCGCCTCGCTGAACCGCACGTAAACCGGGATCGCGGCCTTCGACTTATCAATCGCATCCTGCATGCTCATCATCCACGCCAGTGCTACAGAGAACTCCGCGTCGTGGAGTTTCTTGACCTCCGCACGGACGGCATCGCCTCGCACCATCTGTTGAGCCACCTGGAGCCGCCGGTTGCACTCGTCCAAAGCTGTGCGGCTGACCGACGCCATCGCGTCTTGGCAAACATCTGTCGCCTGCCTGAGCATCGCCTTTATGGGGCGATCCTCTTGGGCAAGCGCGCCGGCTAATGCTGCATCCGGCTGCGCGAGGGCGGCAGATGGCGCGAGCATGGCAACGGCAAGCCCTAGGCCATTCATTAAGTTCCTCATTTGTCGCTCGCCATGCCTTCCCACGCACGCGTGAAAACATAGGGGATGATGGCGATCCCTAGTGCCATTGCTGAGACTGCGGCCTCCTGCGGCGCGCCGTTCGCCTTCGATATCCCGACAAACATCACAAGCCCGGCGATCACTGACGCCACTGCGGTCAAAAGCCAAAGAACCTTCGTCATATCACCCCCCTATCGTCGCGCGAGCCCACGCGGCCAAGCGCAACCGATTATGCCATTCTCCGAAATTTCGGTCTGTACCTGCATTGGGTACATTTTTCTGTTGACCACGTGTACCCGACGCGGGTACAGTCATGTCATCGGAACACGGGGACGACATGACGCCCCCAACCGGGGGACGACATGGCAAAGCGCAACTCTCAGCCCTGGAAGCTTGTGGACAACAACGGCTTCGATCACGCCCGTTTCTCAACATACCAAGCGGCTTGCAAGGCGTCGTCGGAGTTGCCTGGGCGTTTTGTCATCTACCGCACCGACGACGGGCGCAACTGGTTCCTCTACGACCCGAAGATTTACTACGCGGACGAGATGCCGCCGCACGTCGCGGAGATGGGCTCCAAGGCTTTCAAGCGCGCCGCCTAATCAAAAACTCGCTGCCGTGAGGGAAATATGACTACCAATGCCGACCGTGAGCTTTTGGTGAAGGCAAAGGATGCGATCCGGGAAGTCTACAAGGCTGTCGGATCGCCAGGAGACTTTGGATACGGCACGCCGCAGGGCGCCGCACTGAGGAACCTGTACGATGCCTACAACGAGATTTGCGCGACTTTGAAAGAACGCGCCGCCTGACCCTCCACCACGCCAATCCATAGAGGACGACACCCATGAGCATTCCGAAGCAAATCCAGATGGGCGCCTTTGCCAACACGCTTGCCGAGCAAGGCTTTGCCGACCTGATCGACGCCGACATTCTGGACCATCTGCAAAAGGACGCCGACGCCATCAGCCGACTTTCGGTGCGCGGCGTCATCCCCGAGGGCGCGGCCAACAAGGCCCGCGAGCGTCTCGGCAAGACGATCTTCGGCGCCATCAAAAAGGCCCCTGCCCAAGCCGCCTGACCAGTTTCGCGGCCCTGCCGCGTCCACCTGCCCGTCTGGGCGTTCCTCCAGCCTCGCCGCCGGGCTTTCGGGTCCGGCGGCTCTTTCTCCCAAGCCCGTTACCCGCGCCACGTCGGCAGGGTCGGGCTTAAGGCGTCACAGAAGCCCGCTGCCGTGTGGCCGGGCATCGCAACTGTAGCGATGAGCAACGAACGATGGGGGAGACGATGTAATGCAGCGCCGTACCGGGAGACAGGCCCCGGCTACATCGGCGGAAGACGCCATCGCCGGCCTCGTGAGCCGGAACCAGAGGCCCGCCGGGCCAATGCTCCCGAAGTCGCAGACGAAGCCGGGAGACGCCACGCCGGGGAGCGTCATCCCCGGCAACCCTCCCAGCTTCCCCAAGCCCGACAGCGGGTTTCGGCAAGCTGAAATGGAGAGTGACATGACCGACAAGTTCACCAAAGGCCCGCACCGCTTCACGCCGTTCACTGGCGCCGATGGCCGCGAAGGATACGCGATCCTTTCGGACAACCCGGAAGTCGGCCGCGGATACGGCGTCATGTGGGTGGCGGCAGAAGAGTTCCCGAACGCCAAGCATGACGGCCCATTGTTCGCCGCCGCGCCGTCCCTGCTGGAGGCGCTGGAGAAGACGCTGGACGCCTACATCGGCGCTTCCAAGGACTTCATGACCGTGGACGCCAAGATGGAAGGCCACGAACTGGCGAAGTTCATGGATGACGACGCCATCGTGGTTCAGGCCCGCGCCGCCATCGCCTCCGCCCGTGGTGAGGGCTGACATGGCCGACCTGACCGAACAGCAGTTTCTTTTGCTGAGCATGATCGACAAGGACGTGGGCAAAGACTTATCCGCGAAGGATTGGGCGCCCGTCATGTCCGGCACGATCTGGACACTCATCGAGCAGCTTCCGGAAGGGCTGGTTGAGACGCACCAGCGTTTCGCGCCGATCCTTCCCGCCGGCCGTGGCGCCGTCATGGGCGTTGGCTTCGTCCGCCTCACCGATGCCGGCCGCGCTGCAATTTCGAACACGGAGCGCTGATCATGGCCGACTTCATCACCCTGACCCTGACCTGCGGCAAGCCGATCCGCGTCAACATGGCCGGCATCCTGTCGTACGAGCGCGTCGGACCAATTGATAGCACGTCCTATCGCGGGCCACAGCCGGAGCGGACGGCCCTGATTTCCATGAAGTCGGAAGAACTGTTCGCCGACGTGATGGAGCCGCCAGAAGTGATTGACGCCTTGCTTCTGATGGCGGCGGGCGGGCGCGTCGCCAATGTGAAAGCTGCCGCGCACGAGGTGGCGCTGATGGTCGCACGGCGCGCTCTCATTGAGGAAGCCGGCGCATGAACTCCCGCCCCTCCCCCACCCTGTCCCGCGCCCGCCTGTCCGTTGAGCGCTTCAACGCCGCCTGTGACGTGGGCACGTCCGTCACCTACCGATCTGGCCTGCGCCGGTACTCCACTGTGACCGCCAGCAAGGCGCACCTTTGCGGCAACACGCCTGTGGTGTGGGTCATGGGGCAGGGCCGTGTGCCGCTCGATAGGGTACGCCCGTCATGAGCCGCATCCTGCTTACCGCCGCCGCCATCCTAACCGCCGAAGGCTTCCTGTGGGCCGCCGGCCGCATCATAGGAGCGCTGATATGACCATCGACCAACTGCAAGCCACGTTGCGCGCCGCCAAGGCCCGCATCGGCTACGGACGCTTCGCCCTGACCTTCGCCATGGACGGCCGGGAAGACTGCTATCTGACCTTCTGGCACCGGCCCGATGCCTACGCTCTCTCCGAGAACTGCAAGGCAGTGGCGTCCGGCACATTCGACGAATGCATGGAGGCGATGGATCGCTACGTCGCGGCGAACCGCCTGCGTGACGAAGCCCCCGCCGCCTACTCAATCGCTGCCGAGTGAGGGACACGCCATGGCCTACATGTCTCGACTGGACGCCGAAGAACTGTCCGCCGCGTCCGCCCTGCTGTCTCGCATCGAAGCCGAACACAAGGCCGTGACCGACCTGATGGGGCCGAACGGCACATGGATGCCGCAGCTCTCCGGCGTTCACGGCCTGCTGTCCGATGCCATGTCGGAACTGCGCGGCCTGATCGAAGACGGTGAGCCCGTCAGTTTCCGCGACGAGAACCGCGAACATCGCCTTTCGCATGTGGGGTACGGACTATGAACGCTATCGCTCGCATCCCGACCGACGACGTGAACCCGCGCGCCGTGATCGGTGGAAACATGCCGCCGGCCGCCACCGCTTTCGAGAAGGCGGAAGCGGAAGTCACCAAGGTCTACGATGAATGCGCCCTCTGGTTGGACGGCGCCAAGGTCGAAGATCAGGACACGGCTGACGGCATCGCCAACCTGCTGAACCTGCTCCGCGCCGCGGAGAAGGCCGCAGACGCCGCCCGCAAGGCCGACAAGGAGCCGCACCTCGAAGCCGGCCGCGCCGTCGATGCGATGTACAAGCCGGTTCTGGACCGCGCCAAGATGGCCGCCGATGCCTGCAAGAAGGCTCTGGCGCCGTGGCTGGCGAAGGTCGAAGCCGAGAAGGCCGCCGCCGCAGAAGCCGCACGTCGCGAGGCTGACGAGAAGCGCAAGGCCGCAGAGGATGCGATCCGCGCCCGCGACGCCGCCAACCTGGAGCAGACCGCCGCTGCCGAAGCCCTGCTGAAGGACGCCAAGAAGGCCGAAGCCGCAGCCAAGAAGGCGGAGAAGTCCGGCGCCAAGGCGGGCAATGGCGAGTTCGGCCGCGCCGTCTCCACCCGCACCTTTCACCGCGCCGAAGTCACCAACCGCACCGACTTTGCCCGGTACGTGTGGGCGAACCATGCGGACGAGATGAGCGAGTTCTTGGCCGGGCTGGCGCAGCGCCTCGTCACCAACGGCGCCCGTGAACTGCCGGGCGTCACCGTCCACGCTGAAACGAAGGTGGTCTGACCATGACCGACACCAACCTCCGCCACTGGTCCGACCTGTCGCGCACGGACCCGAAGTTCACCAAGCCGTTCAGCCGCTCCGGCGGGTTCAAGGGCACGGACATCAATCCGACGTGGCGCATGCTGCGCATGACGGAAGCGTTCGGCCCTGTCGGCATCGGCTGGGGCTTCACCAAGCCGGAGTTCACCACTATGCCCGGCGCAGGCCATGAGGTTCTGGTGTTCTGCACGGTTGGCGCTTGGTTCGTCGATCCTACCACCAGCACCCGCTCCGAGCCGTTCTACGGAACCGGCGGAGACATGGTCATCGGCACCCGCTACGAAAAGCCGCTGAGCGATGACGAGGCGTTCAAGAAGGCGCAGACCGACGCCGAAGGAAACGCGCTTAAGAAGCTTGGCGTATCTGCCGACGTATTCCTGAAACAGTTCGACGACAGCAAGTACCGGGAGACTGTCGCCGCTGAGTTTGAGGGCAAGCGTCGGGAAGCCGCCGGCCCGAATGACGGACAGAAGGCCGTTGCCGCCACCGTCCGCATGGGCATCGACCAGTGCGAGGATACTGACGCGCTTACCGCGTTCTGGAAGAAGCACATCAAGGAGATCAACGGCCTTCCGGAAGCGCTGAAGCAGGAGCTTGTCAACCATGCCGGCGACCGCAAGCGTGCGCTGACGCCTTCGGTAGCGGCGGAGTAACGGACCATGGCACTCGCCGCTCGCATTCAAAAGTCCGGCCTCCCGCCCCGTCGCAGCAAGGCGCCGCGGGAAGGCATGTCCGCCAAGCATCTGGAGTTCGTCCGCTCCCTGCCGTGCGTCGTCTGCGGCGCGCCGGCAGAAGCGCACCACCTGTTGGACGCCGGGGCCGGCACCAGGGGGATGGGGATGAAGGCACCGGACAAATACACCGTACCCCTGTGCCACGCTGACCACATGGCGCTTCATGCCTACGGAGACGAGACGGAATGGATGAGCCTGCGCGGGATTGATGCCCGCGCCCTCTCCCTTCGGCTGTGGTGCGTGACCGGCGACCATGAGCAAGGCGTCCGGGCGGTGGAGCGCGCGAGGCCGATCCGATGAAGCCGGCGATGATCTTCCGCCGCACGCTCCGCGGCTTTGAGCCGGCCAACGACATGGCCCGCGAGGCTATGGCGAAGGTGAAGATCGGCGACGACGTGCGGCTGGAGATCAAGCGCCCGCGCTCCCTCGCTTGGCACCGCCGATACTTCGCTTTGGTAAATCTTATCGCAGACAACAGCAGCTACACCACAGAGGACGTTCATATGCTACTCAAGATGAGAGCGGGTTGCCGTCGCCTCATCAAAGAACGCAGCGGACGCGAAATTTGGGTGCCAGACTCGGTTGCATTTGATAAAATGGGCCGTGACGAATGGCAAGTCTACTGGTCACGTGTTGTTGACTACGTTGCCTCCGAATTGCTGCCGGGCGTTAGTGCCGCAGAGCTTGAGCGCGAGATACGCGACATAGCCGGCATAGCCCCCGCCGCTTAGCCCCACCCCGCGCCGCCTATGGCGCAAGAGGATACCGACATGACCCGCCGCAACCCCACCGATCAGGAAATAGACAAGATCGCCGCAGCCATCGCCGATGCGGACGACGATGCACAAGGAGCATGGCCCGAGTTCGAGGGCGATGACGGGCTCCGCGAGCATGACGGCGTGCATGCGTACCGCTTTCTGCTGTCTGGCGAAGATCAGGAACGCTACCGGGCGATGGCTCGAAGCGCTTGGTTCGCCATGCCTGACGGCGAGGCCCCTGCCATCGGGGCGGAAGCGGTTGAGAACGCCCGTGAACAATTCAGGCAGATCGCCAGCCGCGCGCATGCGGCTTTGGCTCGCCTGTGATCGGAGTGACTGCCATGGCAAAAGCCGATTACATCCTGTGCGACCGCTGCGATTGCAAGATCGTCTACGACGCCGAGGACACGATCCTGGACGGGCTGAAAGCGCTGGGATTGGACGATGCGCCGATCCTGTGTAAGGACTGCCGCGCCACTCCGGCCGACCTGCCGGCCTCACCTGCGCCGGCCGTCACCCCCATGCAGCAAGTCCTGCATCTGGCGCGCACCGTCGAAGAGCAGGTGAATGCGGAAGGCGGGGAAGCCACGGTCGCGCGCATCGTGGCGCTGACCATCGCGGCCATCAACGCGGCCGCCCCGTCCGCACCACCTGCCCAGGCGGTGCAGGGTGAGGCGCTGACCGTCCTGCAATGGCTGCTGGAGCAGTGGGAAGGCGATGGGTGGGTGACCAATCAGGAAGCCATGGCCGCCCGCGTCCGTGACGTGCTGTCAGGCAAGGCGTCCGCCACCCCGCCGGCCGGGGAAGTGCGGGAGGCGCTGATCAAAGCAGCAGAGACGCTGTTGCAGGCGCCCGATCTGCACGACGTGCCGGATGAAGACAAAGACCCGGAGACGGTGGACGCTGAGCGACAGCTTCGCGCCGCCCTGGCCGCCGCCCGCAGGGAGGGGTGAAGGATGGCCAAGCTCCGCGTGCTGGACTTGTTCAGCGGCCTTGGAGGTTTTTCGGTCGGCTTGGAGCGAGCCGGCGGCTTCGAGACCATAGCCTTTGTAGAAAACAACGAGCCGGCGCAGAAAATCCTCGCCCGGCACTGGCCTGGGGTGCCTTGCCTTGGAGACGTTTCCGCCGCTGAGTTCCCAGACGCCGATATCATCACTGCCGGATTTCCTTGCCAAGACATCAGTCTCGCGGGGAGAGGCGCCGGCTTGGCCGGGGCTCGTTCAGGACTGTTCTGGGAGGTGGTGCGAGCCATTCGCGTGGTACGACCCGTCTACGTCCTGCTGGAGAACGTGGCAGCGCTGCTTGGTCGCGGGATGGGCACTGTGGCAGGAGCCCTGGCCGAGAGCGGGTATGATGCGGAATGGGATTGCATACCGGCGGCGTCCGTTGGCGCCCCTCACATCCGTGACAGAGCGTGGGTTGTTGCCTACCCCAGTTCTGGAAAACGGCGGTCGATCCTTGTCGCATGTGACCGATTGGCGTGGCGCGACACCTTACCACAACGGAAAGAAGGTTCAGGTGCACCTGAGGGCCTTCTTGAAGCTGCGTGGGGTGACGATGCGGTCATGGTCGCTGACACGCTTAGCCGAATGGATGATGGGGTACGGTTTCGGCTGGACGGATACAACCGATGCGCTAACGCCGTCGTCCCGCAAATCCCGGAAATGATCGGCCGTGCCATTCTGGCCGCAGAAGCCGCCCGCACTCAGGAGCCCGCCCGATGACCGACACCACCACCGCCCAGACGCCGGGAGAACTGGCGAAGAAGCTGGACCACATGAGCGACATCTCGCTCCTCTACAGCCCGAACGATGCCGTCGACTTGGGCGACGAAGCCGCCGCCATGATCCGGGCGCAGGCGGTGAAGATCGCCGAGTTGACGGCCGAGCGGGACCGCTGGGTAGCCGACTGGCGCGGCGAGAAAGCCGAGGCCGAACGGCTGGACGAACATGCCGGCGCATTGGAATGCTCCCTGGAGCACATGCGCGCTGCACTGGCCGCCTCGCAGGCGCGGGAGACGGCGATGCGCGAGGCGCTGACCGTCGCCTATGACCTGTCCACGTGGGCCGCGTGCATCAACTGGCGCGCCCGCAACAAGGACAACCAGGGCGAATGGCTGGACGAATTGAAGGACCTGATCACCCGCACGCAGCAGCTTGTCGAACCGCTGATCAAGCCCCTTCCCGCAGCCCTCCAGCCCCAGGAGCCGGCCAATGGCTGACCGGCAAGAGAACATCGACGCGTTCTACTGGGCAGTCGGCCCGTGCTGCGCAGGCTGTGACTGGTGGGGAAGCATCAACAGCAGCGTCGGGGAATGCACAAAGTCCGCACCGGTAGCTGCTGGCGACCGGATAGCCATGCTCGGCATGGAGCGCGCCAGCATCGATCCGGGCGCAGGGCACATTTTGACGACGCGCAATCACCGATGCGGCGACTTTCGAGACACCTTCGACTGGTCGTCCCTGCCGCTGCCCTACCGGAAACGCATCGGCGCCTTGACAAAGGATCCCCACCATGTCGACCGCTGACCTGCTCGCCAGAGCCCGCAATGCAACGATACGCGACGAAGAGTGCGCGGCGGTCAAGGCGGACGCCATGGCCGCAGCCGCAGCGCTGGATCGGGAAGCCGCCGAACTGGCCGCACAGTCACGCGCCAAGCTGGCAGAGGCAAGCGCACTTCGCGCTCCGCATTGCAATTGGCTGGAGCGGCAGGCGCACGCCGCATCCGCCGAACTCGCCTGCTGGGACCCAAGCAAGCTGGCGGCATTCAGGGAGCATTTCGAGGCGAACCAGGAGAGAGCAGATGTCGAAGCCTGACGAGGTGACGATGCCGGCGAAGGCGTTCCCGGTCGTCCGCTATCTCCGCGACGAGCTGGAGGCGCGCGGCTGGACGGTTCAGGAATTTGTGACCCGCATGTTCCCGATCCAGTCGGTTCGGCAGCGGTCCATCGACATGCTGGCCGTCGATTTTCTGCTGACGGTCGAAGACCCTAGCCTGCGGATGGGCGATATGGCCGAACCGATGGCGAAGGCGCTTGGCGTGTCGGTCGATTTCCTGACCAATCTGGAGCGCGCCTATGTGGAGTGGTGCGCCGGCAGCGGTGGGGAGGTGGGGAATGCGCATTCCTGAAGTACGAGACGCCCTCACCCAGCTTGCCGCCGATCTGGCTGCAGGACGGGCCACGGCGGCGGACGGGGCGGCAAGGATCGCTGAACTGGTGCCGGAGATGCGGCGGCGGACGCCCGTCCATCGCTCTCCGCCCCGCCGCAACGGCTTGGCTAAGGCAGCCCCCGCGATACTGGCGTATCATGCAGCCAATCCGCATGCGGACTATCATGAGATCGCTACGGCAACTGGGACGCAGATAGGGCGCGTCTCGGAGACGTTGGCGGGAAAGAGGACGTGAGAATGAGGGAGCCGAAGAGGATTGAAGACCTTCCGGACTTCGCCACCCCTCAAGAGGTGGCCGACGTGATGCGCTGTTCGTCGCGCTTCGTGCAAGACGAGTGCCGGTCAGGTCGCCTAAACGCTACACTCGTCGCCGGCCGCTATCTGATCGCCCAAGAAGACCTCAAAGCCTACCTGACGGAACGCCGTACATGCCGAGACGCAACAAAGGGCCGCACCTCCACTTCGACGAACGCCGTCAGGTCTGGTACATCCGCTGGTTCGAAAACGGCAAGGCCCGCGTCCGCTCAACGACTACAGGAGACCGTCGCCGCGCTGAAAGCGAACTTGCGCGCCACCTCTCCGGCAGCAACACCGGCCCAAGTGATCCGGCTGCCCGGAAAATCTCAGACCTTCTGACCGACTTCATCACCGAGCACATCGGCCACCTGACCCATCCCGACCGCGTGATCTACGCTGTGGAGCGGCTTGGCGAGTGGTGGGGCGAAAGAACCGTCGATGAGATCACTGAACGCGAGTGCCGAGCCTATGGCGCATGGCGCGGGTCAGGAAAGTCCCGGCGGGCAGTGACGCAGGGGGCATGGGGAAATGAGCTTGCCGTGCTGAACACTGCTGTAAAGCACGACTGGCGCCACCGCCGCCTATCCTCCTTGGTTCCGGTATGGGTGCCCCCAAGGCCTGAACCACGAACAAGATGGTTGACCAGAGACGAGGTTGCCGCGCTGCTTCGCGCGGCACGCTCCTTCAAGCGGATACGCAGTCATCTGCCCCTGTTCATCCTCATCGGCCTGTACACCGGGGCGCGCAAGGAAGCGATCCTGTCGCTACGATGGCCGCAGGTTGATCTTGCGCGAGGGGTGATAGACTTCAACATTCCTGGCCGAGCCAAGACCAGCAAGGGGCGGGCTGTCATCCCCATTCCACGACGGCTGATGACCTTCCTGAAAGCCGCCCGCAAGAAGGGCTCGGACACGGGGCACGTCATCACCTACCAGGGGCATCCAGTGAAGACCGTGAAGGGGGGCTGGGCATACGCTAGGAAACGGGCCGGTCTAGGGCCAGACGTGATCCCTCACACGCTGCGCCACACCGCCGCGTCTTGGATGGTGCAGAAAGGGGTGCCGCTCTACGAGGTTGCAAGATGGCTCGGACACAAGACGATTTCTCAGGTCCAGAGCACGTACGGACATCTTGCCCCCGACCATCTGGACCGGGCGCGTCGGGCGCTTGACAGAGCGTAGCTTCGACGTGTCTTTGCCATCCTCCGGATTTAACGTTATATTTCAATGGTGTTCTTTGTTCACGCACAACAGCGCCCGCAGCGTCATGGCGGAATGCCTGCTGAACCGGGAGGGCAAGGGCCGTTTCCGCGGCTTCAGCGCCGGCAGCCAGCCGTCCGGGCGCATCAACCCCAGCGTCCGCGAGCTGCTGGAGCGGCTGGGCTTCCCAACGGCGGACCTGCGCTCCAAGAACTGGGACGAGTTCGCCCTGCCCGGCGCCCCGCAGATGGATTTTATCGTCACCGTCTGCGACAACGCCGCGGGCGAGGTCTGCCCGGTGTGGCCGGGGCAGCCGATCAGCGCCCATTGGGGCTTTCCCGACCCGTCCGGCGCCGAAGGAAGCGAGGCCCAGAAGGCCGCCTTCACCGCCGCGGTGTTCGGGCAGATCGAACGCCGCATCCGGTCCTTCGCCAGCCTGCCCATAACGTCGCTCGACCGCATGGCGTTGAAGCGGCGGATGGACGAGATGGCGCGGGCAGAGTCCTGACGCGGGGGAAAATCCATGACCGTCGATATCCAGTCCGCCCCGGCGGCGCGTCCCGCCATGGGGACTTTCGAGCGCTATCTCAGCCTCTGGGTGGCGCTGTGCATCGTCGCCGGCATCGCGCTGGGCCATCTGGTGCCCGGCCTGTTCCAGGCGATTGCCGCGGCCGAGATCGCCCAGGTCAATCTGCCGGTCGCTCTGCTGATCTGGCTGATGATCGTGCCGATGCTGCTGAAGATCGACCTCGGCGCGCTTGGGCAGGTCAAGGAACATTGGCGCGGCATCGGCGTGACGCTGTTCATCAACTGGGCGGTCAAGCCCTTCTCGATGGCACTGCTCGGCACGCTGTTCATCGGCCATCTGTTCGCCCCGCTGCTGCCGCAGGAGCAGATTTCCTCCTACATCGCCGGGCTGATCCTGCTGGCCGCCGCCCCCTGCACCGCCATGGTGTTCGTGTGGTCGAACCTGTGCGAGGGCGAGCCGCACTACACGCTGAGCCAGGTGGCGCTGAACGACCTGATCATGGTGTTCGCCTTCGCGCCGCTGGTCGGGCTGCTGCTGGGCGTCGCGTCGATCACCGTGCCGTGGGGCACGCTGCTGCTGTCGGTGCTGCTCTACATCGTCATCCCGGTGGTAGCCGCCCAGCTCTGGCGGCGCAGCCTGCTGGCGACCGGCGGCGAGCCGGCGCTGACGCGCGTGCTCGGCCGCATCCAGCCGGTGTCGCTGCTGGCGCTGCTGACCACGCTGGTTCTGCTGTTCGGCTTCCAGGGCGAGCAGATCCTGGCGCAGCCGCTGGTGATCCTGCTGCTGGCGGTGCCGATCCTGATCCAGGTCTATGTCAATGCCGGCCTCGCCTATTGGCTGTCGCGCCGATTTGGGGTGGCGTGGTGCGTGGCGGCGCCGGCCGCGCTGATCGGCGCCTCCAACTTCTTCGAGCTGGCGGTGGCAGCGGCCATCAGCCTGTTCGGGCTCGGCTCCGGAGCGGCGCTCGCCACCGTGGTCGGGGTGCTGGTCGAGGTCCCGGTGATGCTGTCGGTGGTGCGCATCGTCAAGGCAACCAAGCCCTGGTACGAAGGACAGGCGGGGGCGTGACCTCCACCTTTTCATGGGCTTTTGCTGCACAAGATTGAGGCTGCTCGGGCGCGCCGTCGCTATGTAGTGAAACTACATTTGTCTTATGGCGGATTTATACCGATACATGCGGAGATAATGCGCCTCTCCTGCTAATAACCTTCATCATCCGCTTGGCGTGACATGATCCAGATCAATTCTCGCGCCAAGTGGTAGGACCACTCTTGCGTCACCGTCGGGCTGGATGTAGGTTTCCTACATACTGCATGGAACCGAGAGATTCGGGGGTTCCGGGCCGGGAAACCGGCCCTTTGGCGACACCCGACGGGAGACGCCCGATCATGGTCACGACCGTTAAAACCCTTTCCGACCTGAACGCCCTGATCGCGCGGGTGAAGGCGGCGCAGGCGCGCTTCGCCGACTACCCGCAGGAGAAGGTCGATCTGATCTTCCGCAGCGCGGCCCTTGCCGCCGCCAACGCCCGCATCCCGCTCGCCAAGATGGCGGTGGCGGAGACCGGCATGGGCGTCATGGAAGACAAGGTCATCAAGAACCACTTCGCCGCCGAATACATTTACAACAAGTACAAGGACGAGAAGACCTGCGGCGTGCTGTCCGAAGACAACGACGCCGGCATCCTCACCATCGCCGAGCCGGTCGGCCTGATCTGCGGCATCGTCCCCACCACCAACCCGACCTCCACCGCCATCTTCAAGGCGCTGATCGCGCTGAAGACCCGCAACGGCCTTGTCCTCTCCCCCCATCCCCGCGCCCGCAAATCGACCTGCGAGGCCGCCCGCCTCGTGCTCGCCGCCGCGGTCGAGGCCGGCGCCCCCGACGACATCATCGGCTGGATCGACGAGCCCTCGCTGGAGCTGTCCAACGCCGTCATGCACCACCCCGACATCGCTCTGATCCTCGCCACCGGCGGGCCGGGCATGGTCAAGGCCGCCTATTCGTCCGGCAAGCCCGCCATCGGTGTCGGCGCCGGCAACACGCCGGCCGTCATCGACGAGTTCGCCGACATCAAGCGCGCGGTGGCCTCCATCCTGATGTCCAAGACCTTCGACAATGGCGTGGTCTGCGCGTCCGAACAGTCGGCGGTGGTGGTCGAGGCCGTCTATGACGCCGTGCGCGACCGCTTCGCCCACCATGGCGGCTATATCCTGTCGCCGCGCGAGGCCGACGCCGTGCGCAAGGTGCTGCTGACCGACGGCCATCTCAACGCCGACATCGTCGGCCAGCCCGCCCACGCCATCGCCGCCATGGCCGGCCTGAACGTGCCGCTCGCCACCAAGGTGCTGATCGCCGAGGTTTCGGACGTGGACGACAGCGAACCCTTCGCCCATGAGAAGCTGTCGCCGACCCTGGCGCTCTACCGCGCCAAGGATTTCGCCGCGGCCTGCGACAAGGCCGCCGCCCTGGTGGCGCTCGGCGGCATCGGCCACACCTCGGCGCTCTACACCGACCAGGACCGGCAGGCCGAGCGCATCCGCCATTTCGGCGACAGGATGAAGACCGCCCGCATCCTGATCAACACGCCGTCGTCCCATGGCGGCATCGGCGACCTCTACAACTTCCGCCTCGCCCCCTCGCTGACGCTGGGCTGCGGCTCGTGGGGCGGCAACTCGATCTCGGAGAATGTCGGGCCGCAGCATCTGATCAACAAGAAGACGGTGGCCAAGCGGGCCGAGAACATGCTGTGGCACAAGCTGCCCAAGTCGATCTATTTCCGCCGCGGCTGCCTGCCCTTTGCGCTGGAAGAGCTGCGCGGCAGGAAGCGCTGCCTGATCGTCACCGACCGCTTCCTGTTCGAGAACGGCCATGTCAACGACAGCGTCCGCGTGCTGAAATCGCTGGGGCTGGAGGTCGAGACCTTCTTCGAGGTTTCGGCCGACCCGACGCTGGCGGTGGTGCGCAAGGGCGTGGCGCTGGCGAACGCCTTCCAGCCCGACGTGATCCTGGCGCTGGGCGGCGGCTCGCCGATGGACGCGGCCAAGATCATCTGGGTGATGTACGAGGCGCCCGAGGTGGCCTTCGAGGATCTGGCCCTGCGCTTCATGGACATCCGCAAGCGCATCTACACCTTCCCCAAGCTCGGCGTGAAGGCGCAGCTGGTGGCGGTGCCGACCACGTCGGGGACGGGATCGGAAGTGACGCCCTTCGCAGTGGTGACCGACGAGCGCACCGGGACCAAGTACCCGATCGCCGACTATGAGCTGACGCCGAGCATGGCGATCGTCGACGCCAACCTGGTGATGGACATGCCCAAGGGCCTGACGGCGGCGGGCGGCATCGACGCGGTGACGCACGCGCTGGAGGCCTATGTCTCGGTGGTGGCGAACGAGTATTCGGACGGTCAGGCGTTGCAGGCGCTGAAGCTGCTGAAGGAGCATCTGCCGTCGGCCTACCGCAACGGCAGCCAGGATCCGAAGGCGCGGGAGCTGGTTCACAATGCGGCGACGCTGGCCGGCATCGCCTTCGCCAATGCCTTCCTCGGCGTGTGCCATTCGATGGCGCACAAGCTGGGGGCGGAGTTCCACATCCCGCACGGCATCGCCAACGCGCTGCTGATCGCCAACGTGATCCGCTACAACGCGGCGGACATCCCGACCAAGCAGACGGCGTTCAGCCAGTACGACCGGCCGAAGGGCGTGGCGCGCTATGCGCAGATCGCCCGTCATCTGGAGTTGGGCGGCAGCCGCGACCATGAGCGGGTGGAAAAGCTGATCGGCTGGGTGGAGGAGATGAAGCGGGCGCTGGAGATCCCTGCCTCGATCCAGGCGGCGGGGGTGCCAGAGGCGGCCTTCCTGGCGCGGGTCGACGCGATTGCCGAAGCCGCCTTCGACGACCAGTGCACCGGCGCCAACCCGCGCTATCCGCTGGTCGCCGAGATCAGGCAGCTGCTGGTCGACAGCTATTATGGCCGCGCCTATGTCGAGCCGTCGGCCCAGGATGCCGCACCGGTCGAGGTCAAGCCTGCCGGCAAGTCCGCCGCCCGCAAGGACGCGGCGCTCGCCAAGTAAACTCGCCAGATAACGAACCCCCTCAAGTCAGGATACGAGACCATGAGCAAAGCGATCATGTGGGCCGAAAGCGATGCCCGCGGCTTCGAGACCGAATGCATGTTCAACGAGGACAACCGCAGCTACGAGGTGCTGGTCACCGCCAAGGGCCTGGGGCTCGACAAGGCGGAGAGCTTCCCGGTGGTCGAGGATCCAGGTCTGGGGATGTGCCCCGCCGACCTCGCCCGCTCGATCAAGCTGGCCGACCGGCTGGTGTGGGAGATCGACCGGTCGCTCGGCGACCTCTGAGGCGAAACACGCCGCCGCCGGCCGGCAAATCGATCTGTTTGAAAGGCCCCCGTCCGGATCGCCGGGCGGGGGCTTTCCATTGCCGGGACCTTGACCGCGCTCCCCCGCTCAGACCGGAGCCAGCAGCCAGCGGTGTTCCGGGGCGGTGTTGAAATGCCAGGCGCGGCGCGGGCCGGCCATCACGTTCAGGTAATAGCCGGTGTAGCCGTGGGCGGCGCCGACCGGGTGGTAGCCGCGCGGGACCATGACGAGGTCGCCATTCTCCACCGCCATCGCCTCGTCCAGCGAGCGGTCGTCGGTGTAGACGCGCTGGAAGGCGAAGCCCTGCGGCGGGTCGATGCGGTGGTAATAGGTCTCCTCCAGCTGGGTTTCCGCCGTGCCGTCGTCGCTGTCGTGCTTGTGCGGCGGATAGCTGGACCAGTTGCCGGCCGGGGTGATGACCTCCACCACCAGAAGACTGTCGGCCGGCTGCGATTCGGGCAGGATGTCGAAGACATGGCGGGTGTTGCTGCCCTGCCCGCGGACCGAGGCGCCGACATCCTCCGGACGGATCAGCCGCACCGGCAGCCCGCCATTCAGGCCGGGCGCGGTGCAGACCGCCAGCTCCAGCGCGGTGGTGGCCCGCACCCGCCACGGCGTGCCCTGTGGCAGGTAGATCGCGTAGGGCCGCTTGTCCTCGAAGGGCGACATGCGGTCGCCAAGCTCCGCCCACTCCCGGTCGCCGGCCATCGCCGCACCGCGCCCGGCGACGAAGACCAGACAGGTCTCGCGGTCCGCATCCTCGCCGGAAACACTCATGCCCGCCTCCAGGCGGTAGAGGTCGAACCCGATGCACGACCAGCCCGCCGATTCGGGCGTGACATGGTGCACCCGGCCGGCCGGGTCCGGTGCGTGGTTGCGCAGCAGCAGCTTGCTCATGGTCGCCCTCTGTGATGCCGGAAGGTCTCGCGATGCGTCTCCGCCCCCTGGCGAAGCCGTGTTGGATTCAGGTGCGGACGGTGTCGCCATCGATGAAATGCGGAACGATGCTGGTCATTCGGGTGCTCACAGGCCGTATTCCGCGACGAGCGCGCTCAGATGCCGGCGGCCCTTGGTGACGTAGGTCAGGGGATGGGCCTTGGCGGGGTCCTGCTCCGCCTCGATCACCAGCCATTGGCCGCGATAGTCCGCGTCCTTCAGCGCCTTCAGCACGGCGGGGAAATCGACGCAGCCGTCGCCCGGCACGGTGAACACCCCGTCGATGACGGCGTCGAGGAAGCTGCTGTCGGTTGCCTTGGCCCGCGCCAGCACGTCGGCACGCACGTCCTTGCAATGGACGTGGTTGATGCGGCGGCCCCATCTGGCGATCAGGTCCAGCGGGTTGCCGCCGGCGAAGGTCAGGTGGCCGGTGTCGAGCAGGATGCCGACGCTGTCGCCGGTGACCTCGGCGAAGCGGTCGATCTCGTCGGGCGTCTCCACCACCGTGCCCATGTGGTAGTGGTAGGCGAGCGGCGTGCCCTGGTTGCGCAAATAGTCGCCGAACTCCGCCATGCGGCGGCCGAACTCCGCCCACTGGCCGGTCTCCAGCGTCGGACGTTGCGACAGCGGCGTGCCGCGGGACCCATGGACGCAGCCGGTCGTCTCGGCCACCACCATCACCGGGCAGCCCATCGCCTTCAGCAGCGCCAAGTGCGGCTGCACCGCCTCGATCTCCTCGGCGACGGTTCGCTCCAGCAGGCCGGCGCTGTACCAGCCGGACACCAGCGACAGGCCGTAACCGTCGAGGATCGGGCGCAGCACGGCGGCGTCGCGCGGGAATTTGTTGCCAAGCTCGAAGCCCCGGAAACCGGCCTCGCGCCCTTCGGCAAGGCACTGCTCCAGCGGCGTCGCCCCGCCCAGCTCAAGCATATCGTCGTTGCTCCAGGCGATCGGGTTGACGCCGAGACGAACGGTCATGATCGGATGCTCCCAAGACGGAAGAAGATGGTGGAAATTGGGGGAGAAGGGTCGCGGTCAGCGGCGCTGGCGGGCCTTGTTGGCGACGTAGGTCTCGCGCGCCGCCGCGACCTCGGGACGGGTGGACAGTTCCGGCACCGGCACGTCCCACCACGCCCCGCCGTCCCGGGTGGAGGGCAGCGGGTCGGTGTCGATGACGATGGCGTAGGTGACGGGGGACGCCTTGGCGCGCTCCAGCGCCTGTTCCAATTGGGCGACGCCCGTTACCTTTTCCGTTACCGCGCCCAGCGCGCGCAGGTGGCCGGCGAAGTCGATGTCGGGCAGGGTCTCGGTCTTGTAATGGGTGTCGCGCAGCAGGTTGTTGAAGGGGGCGCCGCCGCAGGCGTTCTGCAGCCGGTTGATGCAGCCATAGCCGCGGTTGTCGAGCAGGACGACGATCAGCTTGCGCTTCATCGCCACCGACACGGCCAGTTCGGAATTCAGCATCATGTAGCTGCCGTCGCCGACCATGACGAAGGTCTCGCGGTCCGGGCAGGCCATCTTGACGCCGAGCCCGCCGGCAATCTCGTAGCCCATGCAGGAGAAGCCGTATTCCAGATGGTAGCCACCGGGCCGGCCGCTGCGCCACAGCTTGTGCAGCTCGCCCGGCAGGCCGCCGGCAGCGCAGACGATTGTGCCGTCGCGGCCGGCGGCGCGGTTGACTGCCCCCAGCACCTGGGCGTCGGTCGGCAGGTCGAGCCCGGCATCGGCGGTCGCCCGGTCGACGACGCGGGTCCAGACATCGGTGCGCTCCTGCGCCAAAGCCTGCCAGGGCAGCGGGGCCGACCAGTCGCCGAGCCCGGCGTCGAGGGCCGCCAGACCGCGCCCGGCGTCGGCGACCAGCGGCAGGGCGTCGCCCTTCACCGCGTCGAAGGCGGCGACGTTCAGCCCGGCGAGGCGGGCGCCGCGGTTGGCGAAGATTGTCCAGGAGGCGGTGGTGAAGTCGGCGAGCCGGGTGCCGACCGCCAGCACCAGATCGGCCTCCGCCGCCAGCTCGTTGGCGGCGCTGGAACCGGTGACGCCGATGGCGCCGACGTTGCAGGGATGGTCCCAGACCAGGGCGCCCTTGCCGGCCTGGGTCTCCGCCACCGGGATGCCCCGGCGCTTGGCGAAGTCGGCCAGCGCGTCGCAGGCCCCGCTGTAGAACACGCCGCCACCGGCGACGATCAGCGGCTTCTTGGCGCCGCGCAAAGCCGCCGTCACCG
Source organism: Azospirillum sp. A26 (assembly GCF_042604635.1). NCBI lineage: Bacteria > Pseudomonadati > Pseudomonadota > Alphaproteobacteria > Rhodospirillales > Azospirillaceae > Azospirillum > Azospirillum sp. A26. The sequence continues at coordinate 1,521,436 of NZ_CP170473.1, forward strand.
CGGCAAGCTCGTCGCGGTCGGGCTCCGGCCGGCGGGTGCGGCGGACGGTGCGTTCGAAGACGAAGACCGGGAAGTCATGGGCTTCGGCCTGCACGTCCTGCGGCAGGCAGAGCGTCACCGGCCCGCACTCCACCGGGTCGGTCAGCACCTGGATGGCGCGGCGCAGGCTGGGCATCAGCTGTTCGGGGCGGGTGATGCGGTCCCAGAAGCGCGACACCGGGCGGAAGCAGTCGTTGGCGCTGACGGTGGCGTCCTCGAAGCGCTCGACCTGCTGCAGCACCGGATCGGGAGCGCGGGTGGCGAAGACGTCGCCCGGCAGCAGCAGAACCGGCAGGCGGTTGACATGGGCCAGCGCCGCCGCCGTCACCATGTTGACGGCCCCCGGCCCGATGGAGGTGGTGCAGGCCATCATGCGGCGCCGTCCTTGCGCCTTGGCATAGGCGATGGCGGCATGCGCCATCCCCTGCTCGTTGTGGGCGCGGTAGGTCGGCAGCAGGTCGCGGGCGGCATGCAGCGCTTCGCCCATGCCCGCCACGTTGCCGTGGCCGAAGATCGCCCAGACACCGGCGAACAGCGGCAGCTCCTGGCCGTCGATCTCGACATACTGGGCGCTGAGATAGCGGACGACGGCCTGGGCGACGGTGAGGCGCACGCTGTCCATGATGGCTTCTCCCTACCGGGGCGGTCCTGCCCCTGTTGTTCTTGATGATGGCTTGAAGATCAGGCGGCGTGGCGGCTGCGCTGTTCCTGCCAGAAGGCGATCAGCCGGCCATAGGCGGCCTCCATCGCCGCGACCGCCGCCGCGTCGTCGATGCTGCCGGCCAGCCACGCCTCAGCGGCGTTGCCGAACAGGGTGCGGCCGACGGCGAAGCCCTTGCAGACCGGCTGGCGGGCGGCCAGCGCCAGCCCGGCCTTCAGCTCCTCCTCCGGCGCGTCGAGGCCGAGGATCAGCACGCCGCGGCACAGCGGGTCATGGCGGTCAATGACGCTCGCAATGCTGTTCCAGGCCCCCTGGCTGGCCGGCGACGGCAGCTTCCACCAGTCGGGATAAACGCCGAGCCCGTAGAAGCGCTTCAGCGCGCGGGAGATGGTGTCGTCGCCGACCGGCATGCCGCGCGGCGGAATGATCTCCAGCAGAAGCTCGTGGCCGGTGGCGCGGCAGGCGGCGAACAGGGTCTGGATCTGACGCTCCTGCTCGGTGCGCAGCGCCTCCTCGTCGTCCGGGTGGTAGAAGGCGAGGCACTTCACCACATGCTCGGCCGGCCATTCGCGGATGGTCACGGCGATGTCGGGACCGCCTTCGAAGCGCAGCGGGCGCGAGCCCGGCAGTTCCACCGGGCGGCCGATCCAGGCGCCGGTGCCGGTCAGCGCGTCCAGCGCGTCCTGGCCGTGGATGCCGTCCAGCAGCATGCCGAAGCCGTCGCGCCCGTCGGAGGCCTGCTGCGCCGCCTGTAGGGCCAGCAGCTTGAAGCCGGCGATGCGCGCGGGATCGGCGCCCAGCCGCGTTGCCATCGCCTCCAGCTGGGCGCGGTGGTCGATGGCGAAGGCCATCACCTCCGGCCAGTCGCGGCGCCGCGTGGTCGCCCAGTGGATGTGCGAGAGGCGGGCATCCTCGCGCAGCCGCGGCGTCGGGCTGCCGTTGGCCAGGAAATAGGACAGCTCCGTCCAGGTCGGGATGGCGGGCGCGCAGCCGTGGCGCGACACCGCGAAGGCGCCGCAGGCGTTGGCGAAGGCGCAACACTCCTCCAGCGGACGGTCGCGCAGCCAGCCGCGCAGGAAGCCCGACATGAAGGCGTCGCCAGCCCCCAGCACATTGTAGACCTCGACCGGGAAGCCGGGACCGCGGATGCCCTGTTCCAGACTGTCGGGAATGGCACCGGGGAAGACGACGCAGCCCATCGGGCCGCGCTTGCACACCAGCGTCGCGTCGGTCAGGTCGCGGACCCGGCGCAGCGCCGCCAGCGTGTCGGTGCTGCCGCCGGCGATGTGGAATTCCTCTTCCGTGCCGACGATCAGGTCGCAGCCCGGCAGGATGGTCTGCAACAGGGCGGAGACGCCGCCGTCGGCGACGAAGCGCTCTTCCCCCAGCCCATGGCCGGTCAGCTTCCACAGCACCGGGCGGTAATCGATGTCGAACACCACCTTTGTGCCGTTCCCGCGCGCCAGCCGCATCGCCTTGCGCATGGCCGCTTCGGTGGTGGGGGTGGAGAAATGGGTGCCGCTGACCACCACGGCCTTGGCCGAGGCGATGAAGTCTTCCCGGACATCCTCCTCGCAGATCGCCATGTCGGCGCAGTTCTCGCGGTAGAAGATCAGCGGGAAGGTCTTCTTGTCGCGGATGCCCAGGATGACGAGGGCGGTCAGCCGTTCCGGATCGGTGATGACGCTGCGGGTGTCGACGCCTTCGCGGACCAGCTGTTCCCGGATGAAACGCCCCATATGCTCGTCGCCGACGCGGGTCAGCAGGGCGGAGCGCAGGCCGAGGCGCGATGTCCCGACCGCGATGTTGGTGGGGCAGCCGCCGACATATTTGGCGAAGCTCTGCATGTCCTCCAACCGGCCGCCGACCTGTTCGCCATAGAGGTCGACGGAGGAGCGGCCGATGGAAATGACGTCGAGTTCGCGCTCGGTTTGACCGCGTTGAGTTGGCATGGGTCAGCTCCGCTGTAATCCGGTCGTCGGATTGGCGATGGCGTTGGATACGGACCGGCGGACCCGTGCGCCGGACAGGCGGCCGGTCGGCTTCGTCCCGTCCCGCGAAGGCGGGCAGACGGACGGCGGCCTGTTCAGCTGTAGAGCGCCGGACGGCTGGGCAGCGTGATGGCGACGGCCTCGCCCTCGCGCTCCTGCGCGGTGACGCAGGCATCCGAGGTGATGGCGGCGACATAGCCGTCCCAGCAGGTCGGGCCGGTGGCGGTGCCCTGGGCGGCGGCCTTCAGGAAGTCCTGAAGCTCCACGTCATAGGAGGCGATGAAGCGATCCTTCCAATCGGTCAGGATCGGGTTCTGCAGGCTAGCGTTCAGGCGCATCTGCACCGCCATCGGCTCCGGCAGGCGGGCGATGCCGTCCTCGCCCACCACCTCGCACTGGATGTCGTAGCCATAGTGGCAGTTCACGAAGATCTCGACGTCGATGACGACGCCCTTCGCCGTCTCCAGCACCACGACCTGCGGGTCGCGCAGCTTGCCATGGCTGCGGGCGGCGCGGCGCGGGAAGATCACGCGGGCGGAAACGTAATCGTCGTCCAGCAGCCAGCGGAACACGTCGATCTCGTGGATCAGTGTGTCGTGGATCGCCATCGGCGTGACGTAGTGCTGGGGCACCGTCGGGTTGCGGTGGGCGGCATGGACCATGATCGGCGCGCCGGTGCGGCTGGTCACCGCCTCCTTCAGCGCGATGTAGCCGGCATCGTAGCGGCGCATGAAGCCGACCTGGACCAGACGCTTGCCATGCGCCACCTCGGCATCGACGATGCGCCTGGCGCCGTCGGCGGTGGTGGCGAGCGGCTTTTCGCAGAAGCAGGGCTTCCCGGCGGCGATGGCGGCCAGCACATACTGCTCGTGGCTGGCGCCCCAGGAGGTGACCAGAACCGCATCGACCAGCGGCGAGGCGATCAGCTCCTCGCCGGTCTCAAAGATCTCGGCATCGGGGGCGATGTCGGCCCGCACCGCCTCGGCGGACCCGCGGTTGACGTCGGTCAGGGCGACGATCTTGCCGCCGGCCAGCACCTGCTCGATGCGACGGGCATGGTCGCGGCCGATGGCGCCGGTGCCGATGATGCCGATTCTGACGGTCATGTTTCCAAAGCCTCCTGTCGTTCGGTGGGCGAGCGGGGCCACGCGCGCAGTCCTGCGCGCCGCGCCCGGGCGGTTCACCGGGGTCGATTGCCGTTTTCGGTTTTGATTGGCAGGGGAAGCATTCACCATCGCGCACGGTTCGGTCAACGCGCCTGCCGGCCGGATGTCCGTCAAACATGAGAGAATTTGCGGCACGCCATGATGGTTTTCCATCATGGCGTAGGAAGGCTTCTCTCTACAGGCTTTTCCTTACAGGCTTTCGGGCGTCCACAGCTGGGCGGGAAGGAAGCGCTGGCCGGGATTTTCCGCCATGCCGTGTTCGATGCTGTGGACCATCATCTCGATCAGGTCGGCGCAGAGCGCCGGCAGCGGCGTCGCCATCACCACCGAGACATGGCGGTCGAGCAGCCCCTGCCTCGACTCCGGCGTCAGCTCGTGGACGATGCAGGTCACCTCGTCCGGCCGGCGGAGCTCGCGCAAGGCGGCGATGGCGCCCTCCATGCCTCCGCCCGCCACATAGATGCCGACCACATCGTCGTGCCGGTCCAGCAGGCCGAGCGTCGCCTCGTAGGTCAGCTGGCGCGTCTCGACGTTGACGATGCTGTCCGTCAGGGTGAACTCGGGTGCGAACTCGCGGAAATAGCTGCGGAATCCGGTCTCGCGCAGGGCATGGCCGTGATAGCGGAAGGCGCCGATGAAGACGGCGATGCGCCCCGGCCCCCGCGCGGTCTTTGACATCAGCCATGCCGCGGTGCGGCCGGCCTTCAGGTTGTTGGTGCCGATGTAGCTTTCCCGCACGCCCTGGGCGAAGTCGGACAGCAGCGAGAAGGTGGGAATGCCGGCCGCCTTCAGTTCGGCCACCGCGGCGGTAGCGTCGTGATGGTCGATGCCGGTCACCGCGACCGCCCTCACCTTCCCCTTCATGCCGCGGATCAGCTCGGCCAGTTCGGCCGGGGATGTCGACTGGACGAAGCGGATGGTGGCGCGCAGCCGGCGGTCGGGATGGCTGCGCACCACCTCCTCGATCCGCGCCGCGAACTCCTGATAGAAGGCGTGGCGCTCCTTTTGAAGGATGAAGCCGAGGTGATAATCCGGCTGCTGCGCCAGGGTGCGCTGGCGGATGGCGTTGGCGCCGTGGAAGCCGATCCCGGTCGCCGCCTCGAAGATGCGGCGGGCGGTCTCCTCCCGCACGGGGTGCCGGCCATTCAGCAGCCGGTCGATGGTGGCGACGCTGACGCCCGCCGCCTTGGCGAGGTCGGAAATTGTCGGGCGCTTGGTCGGGCGCTTCATGGGCGGAGACCTCATCCGGTCACGGGCGGGAACCGGCGCTGTCTATCACGACGCATGAGGGAATGAGAGACCCTTGCACGGGCGCCTGCCGGTCAGCGCTTCACGCTGCGCAGGATCAGGGCCAGCGGCACCGCCGAGGCGGAGATCAGCATCAGCGCGAAGAACACGTCGATGTAGGACCAGTAGGCGGTCTGCATCTGCACCTGCTGGCCGATGTAGGCCATCGCCCGTTCGCGCGCGCCCGCCTCGCCGCCGGCCATGGAGAAATAAGTCGTCGCCTGCTCCATGGTCCGCTGATAGGCCGGGTTGGACGGCACGATATGCTCGGCCAGCCGGCTGTGGTGGAACTGCTCGCGGAAGGCCAGCACATTCTGGGCGATCGACACGCCGATGGAGCCGCCGACATTGCGCGCGACGTTGATGAGGGCCGACGCCTGATCGGTCTTGTCGCGCGGGATGCCGTCGTAGGACGCCGTGGTGATCGGGATGAAGATCAGCGGCAGGCCGATGCCGATATAGATGCGCGACCACGCGAAGAACCAGAAGGTCGAATCCGGGTTCAACCGCGTCAGGTCCCACATTGCCAGCGCCACGATGCTGGCGCCGGTGGCGATCAGGTATTTCGGCTGGATGCGACCGGCCAGCCGTCCGACGACCAGCATCATCACCATGGTCACCATGCCGCCCGGCGACAGGGCAAGACCGGCCCAGGTGGCGGTGAAGCCGTAATATTGCTGGAGAAGCTCCGGCAGGAACTGCGTCGTCGCAATCAGGATGGCGCCGGTCGCCATCATCACCAGGAAGCAGGAGCCGAACTGCCGCGTCGCCACCATCCGCAGGTCGAGGATCGGGTTCTCCCGCGTCATCTCCCACGGGATCATCAGGCAGAAGGACGCCACGCAGACGATGGCGAAGGCGATAATGAAGCCCGACGCGAACCAGTCGTCGGTCTGGCCGCGGTCGAGCACCACCTCCAGCGAGCCCAGGAAGGTCGCCACCAGCAGGAAGCCGACCACATCCATGCGGATGCCCTGGCGTTTCAGCCGTTGGCGTTCCTCGATGGCGGATTTCGGTTCCTGCACGAGAAAGCCGACCAGCGCGAAGGCCATCACCCCGACCGGCCCGTTGATCAGGAAGCACCAGTGCCAGGACAGGTTGTCCGACAGCCAGCCGCCCAGCGTCGGCCCGACCACCGGCGCCACCACCACGGCGATGCCGAAGATGGCGAAGGCCTGCCCGCGCTTGGCCGGCGGAAAGCTGTCGGCCAGGATCGATTGCGAGATCGGCACCATGCCGCCGCCGGCAAAACCCTGGAGCACCCGGAACAGCAGAAGCGATTCCAGATTCCAGGCGAAGCCGCAGGCCAGCGAGCTGACGGTGAACAGCCCCAGGCAGGCCAGATAGAAGCGCTTGCGGCCATAGCGCTTGGCGATGAAGCTGCTGGCCGTCAGCACGATGGCGTTCGCCACGAGATAGGAGGTGACGACCCACGACGCCTCGTCGGCGCTGACCGCCAGCGTGCCGGAGATGTAGCGCAAGGCGACATTGGCGATGGTGGTGTCCAGCACCTCCATGAAGGTGGCGATGGAGACCACCACGGCGATCAGCCACGGGTTGCGGCCGCCGGCGGCACTCTGCGACGCATCGAAGCCGCCCGCCCCTCCCTCTGGCCCCGCGCCTTCGGCAGCGGCGCTCATCGCACCGTCACCCGCGGCACCACCGACATGCCGGGGCCGATGGAGACGCCGTCCGGCCATTGGTCGACGACGATCTTCACGGGAATCCGCTGCACCACCTTCACATAGTTGCCGGTGGCGTTCTCGGCCGGCAGCAGGGAAAAGGCGGTGCCGGAGCCCGGCTGCACGCTGTCGACATGGCCGGTGACCTTGCGGCCGGGATAGGCGTCGATCTTGATGTCCACCGGCTGGCCCGGCCGCATGTCGGTGATCTGGGTCTCCTTGAAGTTGGCGGTGACCCAGATGTCGTCGGGAACGAAGATGGCGAGGCTCTGGCCGGCCTGGGCGAACTGGCCGACCGCCCCGCTCAGCTGCACCACCCGGCCGGGCTGCGCGGCGGTGACGGCGGTGTAGGACAGGTTCAGCTGGGCCTGGGCCAGCTGCGCCTTCGCCCGCGCCAGATCGGCCACGGCGCTGGTCCGCTGCGCCTGGAGCGCCCCGACCTGCCGTTCGGCGGCGATCACCGCGGCGTTGGCGCTGGTCAGCTTGCCCTGCTGTTCCTGGAGGTTGGCGGTTGATTGCTGCGCCTGCTGCACCGTCCCGGCACCGCGGGATTGCAGGTCGCGGTAGCGCGCCGCATCCTCCTTGGCGAAGCCGACGGCGGCCTCGGCCTGCGAGACCTCCGCCTTGGCCTGCTCGATCTGGGCGCGCTGGGCGTCGATCTGGGCGTCGTAGCCGGTGATCGCCGCCTGGGCGGAGTCGATCTGCGCCTGCGCCTGGTCCAGCGCCGTCTGATAGTCGCGCGTGTCGATGCGGAACAGCAGGTCGCCGGCATTGACATGCCGGTTGTCGCCGACCGCCACCTCCGTCACATAGCCGCCCACCTTTGCCGCCACCGGGAACTGGCGGGTGTCGATGAAGGCGTCGTCGGTCGATTCGTAGGGGTGGATGTTGCGCTGCCAGTAGATGTAGCCGGCCACCGCCAGCAGGGCGACCACCACCAGCCCGGCGAGGATCGCAATCGGGTGACGGCGGATGAAGCCCGGCGTCTTGCGGTCTTCGCCCGCGGCCGGCTGTCCGCGCTCGCTGCGCCCGCCCTGGCTGTCCGCTTCCTGTCCGGTGAGATCGACGACGTCCCTGCGCTGCTGGTCGTCCGGCATGGGTATGACGCTCCTGACCGAAATGCCGGGCGATCAGCAAGGGCCCGGTCGTTGCCGTGCGGGAGCGGGGCCGCTCCCTTTTCGCATGGGAGCGGCCCCGCTCCCCAGCGCGAAACACCGGAACCACCCGATCGTTGCACGGGCTTGGCAGAAAGCCGGCGGAAGCATCCGCAGAACAGCCATGCCACGGGTGGATGGTCGAGGTCGGACGGCGCGGACTTCCCTGAAGACGGGCAACCATCGGTTCATTAGACAATCATAACATCAGATATGACTATGCCTTCCGAAATAATATGGAAGCCAACAGATCCAAGTTCCGTCTCATGCGTAAAAGGAAAGAGTCCACGCGCAAGTCACGGCAATCCTCATATCTACTGGTCCGATGGATTATTTGTTTCTTAACAGAATTGCGCCCTCGCCGGGCCGCCAGCCCTTCCAACACGACCGCGGAGCCGAGCCCATGACGCTTCTGAAGGAGACCATCGCCAGCGGGGCCGCCCCGCAGACCGTCGGCCGCGGCGCCGTCCCGGTCGATGACGAGGCGGCGAGGCTGGCGGCGCTGCGCCGCACCGGGCTTCTGGACAGCGAGCCGGAGCCGGCCTTCGACGATCTGGTGTCCTGGGCCTGCGACCATTTCCGTGTGCCCATCGCGCTGGTGTCGCTGCTGGACACCGACCGGCAATGGTTCAAGGCGCGCCGCGGGCTGCCCGTGCAGGAAACGCCGCGCGACGTCGCCTTCTGCGACTTCACCATCCGCCAGAGCCTGCCGATGGTGGTGGAGGACGCCGCCCGCGACCCGCGTTTCCGGGACAACCCGCTGGTGCTGGGCGAACCGCACATCCGCTTCTATGCCGGCGCGCCGATCATCAACCGGCAGGGGCTGGCGCTCGGGTCCGTCTGCCTGATCGACACGGCGCCGCGCAGTTTCGGCATGGTCGACCGCATGGTGCTGGCACAACTGACCGTAACGGCGCTGGTGGCGATTGAGCGGCGGTAGGACGGACGGCAGCCGGCCTGGAGACCGACGATTGTTTCCATGCCGCATTGCACCATTGTCATTGGCGCTTCGATGGACTTGTCGGCAGGATCGGTGCCGGAATTGATTGAAGACGAGAGTGCCGGGAACAGGATGAACACCGAGATGACGCCCGCGACGGCGAAACGCCTGCCGCCGGTCCCGGCCCGCGAGGAGGACCGGCTGGCGACGCTCCAGCGGTACGAGCTGCTCGACACGCCGGCGGAGGCCGCCTTCGACCAGATCACGCGTTTGGCCGCCAAGCTGCTGAAGGTGCCGGTGGCGCTGATCTCGCTGGTCGACCGCGACCGCCAGTGGTTCAAGTCGCGGGTCGGGCTGCCGGTACAGGAGACGCCGCGCGAACATGCCTTCTGCGCCCATGCGCTCGAGTCCGACACCCTGCTCGTCGTCGGCGATGCTTGGCAGGACGAGCGTTTCGCCGACAATCCGCTGGTGACCGGCGATCCCAACATCCGCTTCTATGCCGGCGCCCCGCTGCGCACGGCGGACGGGCTGGCGCTTGGCACCATCTGCGTGATCGACGACCAGCCGCGCCCGGCGTTGACCCCGGAGGAGGAGGAGGCGCTGCGCGACCTGTCGGCGATGACGATGGCGCATATCGAGGCGCGCCGCGCCGTCGGCTATCTGCATCCGGTCACCTCGCTGTCGAACCGCTTCCGCTTCCTGGCCGACGCCGATGCCCTGGCTACCCCCGTGGCCACCCCCCTGATCGATGGCCCGGCCACGGGTTCGGGAACGGCGGTGGTGATCGATGCCGCGGCGTCGCAGCAATATGCCGAGCTGACCCGGGTGCTGGGGCAGGTCTGCGCCGACGCGTTCGAGGTCGATTGCGCCCGCCGCATCGCCGCCTGCCTGCCGGACCGCACACGGCTCTACCATCTGTCGCCGGCCCGCTTCGCTTTCATGCTGCCCGGCATCCTGTCCGGTGGCGACGGCGATCTGGCCGCCACGCTGGACCGCATCAGCGCTGCGGTGCGCAGCCCCTTCCAGTATCAGGGCGTGCCGATCGCCACCTCCGCCGGCATCGGCTTCGTGCACCGGTCGGACGTCGCGGCGGAAAGCGTGGAGCTGCTGCGAGCCGCCACCAGCGCCGCCCACCAGTCGCTGGAAACGCAGAAGCCGTGGTGCGCCTATGACGAGGAGCAGGACCGCGCCGCTCACCGCGCCTTCCTGCTGCTGCGCAGCCTGACCGAGGCGATGGGCGGGCAGGACCAGTTGCACATCGCCTATCAGCCGAAGGTCGATCTGCGCACCGACCGCTGCATCGGGGCGGAGGCGCTGCTGCGCTGGACCCATCCGGAGCTGGGGCCGATCTCGCCCGCCGAATTCGTGCCGCTGGCCGAACGCACGGCGCTGGTGCGTCCGCTGACCGAATGGGTGATCGGCGCCGTCCTGACGCAGGTGGCGCACTGGCACCGGCGCGGCATCGCCCTGCCGGTGTCGATCAATATCTCGATGCTGGATCTCGGCAGCGGCGACTTCGCCGACCGGGTCGAAGCCTTGCTGGACCGCCATGACGTGCAGGCGGACTGGATCGATTTCGAGGTGACGGAAAGCGCCCTGATGACCGACCGGGCGGAGGTCGACCGCCAGCTTCGAAGCCTGCGCTGCCTGGGCATCGCGGTGGAGATCGACGATTTCGGCACCGGCCAGAGCGCCCTGTCCTACCTGAAGGACATCCCGGCGACGGCGGTGAAGATCGACCAGCGCTTCATCCGCTCCATCGCCCATGAGCGCAGCGACCAGATCATGGTCCGCTCGACCATCGACCTTGCCCATGACCTGGGATATCTGGTCATCGCCGAAGGGGTGGAGACGGATGAGGCCTATGACTGGCTGCGCCTGCATGGCTGCGACTTCGGCCAGGGCTACCTGATTTCCCGGCCGCTGGCACCGGCGGCCTTCGAAGACTGGCTGGCGGCGGGAGCCTTCCGCCCCGCCGCCGTGCCGGTCTGAGTTACCTCGCGGCGAAACAGGCGGCGATGGAGGCGCGTTCGATCTCGGCATAGAGGTCGAACGGGTTCAGCACCGCAGCGCCGAGATCGGCTTCGAAGCGCTGCTGGTTCGGGCTGGCGGCGAAATCCTGCCGGGCCTCGTCGCCCAGGTTGGACTGGAAGATGCCGGCGGCGCTGACCGGCAGGAAATCCTCGTAGACGACGGGATCGAAGCGGACGGCGCCGCTCCCGATCAGCGTTTCCAGATCGGCGCCCAGTGCCGGCGGGGTGCGGCGCCCGGCCTCGGTCAGGGAATAGCTGAAATAGCCGAGCCCCTGGCGGCGAATCCCGTCCCAGCTGTCGGGGAAGGGAGCGAACACCTCCTGAAGGGCCGCCATGTACTGCGCGGCGTTGGAGCCGTCGGCCGCCGGGGCGACGAGGCGGCGGGACTCCTGCAACAGCGTGTCGTAGAGCGCCCGGCCCTTCGGGGTCAGGGCGATGCCGCGCTGCTCGATCTCGCCGAAGCGGGCGGTGTGGACACCGGACAGCCAGCCGTCGCCCTCGCTGTCACTGGCCTGAAAATCGACCGGCTCGCTCAGCGCCTTGAAGGAGGTCTGGCGCAGCAGGATCGGGCAGCGGCGGGTCGGCGGGCCTTCGACCACCGCCTTCGGCGCAATGCCCTTTTCCGGCATCAGGCGCTGGACCGCATCGATGTCGAGCGTGCGCGGCGTCAGGTGGTTGATGTGCGGACCCTTGAAGGACACCACGTCGGCAATCAGCCGGTGGGCGTCGTGCAGGCGGTTGTAGAGGTCGAGCGGCACATTGGCCCGGCTGTGCCAGCGGAAGGTCTCCAGCGCCTCGGCGACGAAGCGCCCGGCATCCTCCTCATCCAGCCCGCCGTCGGCCTCGGCCTTCTCGATCAAAGCGAGGCAGCCGGGGGTGAAGATGCTGCGCGCGGCCAGCACCCTCTCCGCCTCCTGCCGCAAGGCCGCGTCGGCGATCAGGTCGAGCCGCAGCAGCGAGGTGAAGACGCGGAACGGGTTGCGGCTCAGCGCTTCCCCGTCCACCGGGCGGAAGGCGGTGGAATGGACGGGGACGCCGGCCTCCGACAGGTCGTAATAGCCGACCGGCTGCATCCCCATCACCGCGAACAGGCGGCGCATGGTGGACAGCTCATCCGCAGTGCCGAGGCGGATGGCGCCGTGGCGTTCCTCGGTGATGCGGGCGAGGCCCCCGGCGGACTCCAGACGATGACGCTCCGCCGGATCGGCGGCCAACAGCGCCGCGTTCACCTCCTCCACCAGCTCGACGAGCGTCTGGTAGGCCGGCACCTCCGTCCGATACATCTCCGACATGGCGGTCGAGAACAGGGTGCGGATCGCATCGGGGCCGATGAAATCGGCTCTGGTGGCATCGGCGCGGGTAATCGTCTGGACGCTCATTCCAAATCTCGCTCGCATTGGCTGGCCGGACCTGCGCGGTCCTTGACATGGTCCAGCTATAGCAACGAAGCGGCGGGTTGGATTGCGATTGTTTTTCCCGACTTCATGAGGAAAGCTCATGACCTGCCGGGGTGCGGCAGTCCGCCGTCTCCGCCAGGATCCAGTCGCGGAAGGCGGCCAGCGGCGGGTAACCCGCCCGCTCCGACGGCCAGACGACGTAATAGGCGTTCTCGCTCTCCATCGGCAGATCGAGCGCCGGCACCAGCTGGCCCGACCGCAATTCCTCCTCGATCAGGAACAGCGGAAGCAGCGCCACGCCGAGCCCGGCGACGGCGGCCTGGGACGCGGTGGCGAACTGGTCGAACAGCATGCCGTGCACGCCGTCGGCCGGCGTGCCGTGCAGGGTCAGCCAACGCTCCCAGGCGTCGGGACGGCTGGTCAGGTGCAGCAGCGGGGCGAGGCGGAGGTCGGCGGGCTGGCGGAAATCGAAACGGTCGCGCAGGTTGCGGCTGCAAGCGGGAATCACCGTCTCCCGGCGGAGCAGCGCCATCTCTCCGCCCGGCCAGTCCGGCCGGCCGAAATGGATCGCCGCGTCCACCGGGTCCAGGCGGAAATCGAAGGGCGCCATCCGCGTAACCAGATTGATGGTGATGCCGGGATTGCCGGCCAGGAAGTTCGGCAGGCGCGGCGCCAGCCAGCGCGCGCCGAAGGTCGGCAGGATGGCGATGCTGAGCGTGCCGCCATAGGGGTTGGCGCGCAGGTTCAGCGACGCGGTGCTGATGCGGCGCAGGGCGTCGCGCACCTCGCGCACATAATACTCGCCGCCGGCCGTCAGGCGGATGGTCTGCCGTTCGCGGTGGAACAGCTCGACCTCCAGCAGATCCTCCAGCGCCTTGATCTGGCGGCTGACCGCGCTCTGGGTCAGGGACAGCTCCTTGGCCGCCGCGGTGATGCTGCCGGTGCGCGCCGCCGCCTCGAAGGCGGACAGCAGGGCCAGGGAGGGAAGGAAGCGGCGCGGGCTCTGCATCACGGGCTCTGTAGCGGGGTGTCTGTAGCGGGGTGTGGGCGGATTTCATTCCGGGATGGAATGACTGGTTGAACAAACATCATTTGGCCGAAGGGGGTAGGCAAGTCAATCTTGCGCACCGGGAATGACTGGCGCACGAAAACAGACGCGAAAAGGACCTCAGGGGATGCTGAACGATCCGCGGTCGCATGGGCTTTGGGAACGCACCGCACCGGCGGCGCCGCCGACCGCGCCGCTGACCGGCAGCGTCCGCGCCGACGTGGTGATCGTCGGCGCCGGCTACACCGGCCTGTCGGCGGCGCTGCATCTAGCAGAAAGCGGCGTCAGCGCCGTGGTGGTGGAGGCGGTGGAGATCGGCTTCGGCGGCGCCGGGCGCAATGTCGGGCTGGTCAATGCCGGCATGTGGGTGATGCCCGACCAGCTGGTCAGCACCCTGGGACCGGTCTATGGCGAGCGGCTGATCGAGCTGCTGGGCAACGCGCCGCGCGCCGTCTTCGACCTGATCACCAGGCACGGCATCGCCTGCGAGGACGAGCGCAGCGGCACGCTTCATTGCGGCGTCGGCCCGGCCGGCCTGCGCGAGCTGGAACAGCGCGCGGACATCTGGCAGAAGCGCGGCGCGCCCGTGCGCCTGCTAGACGCCAAGGAAACGGCGGAGAAGGTCGGCACCACGGCCTACACCGGCTCGCTGCTGGACCTGCGGGCCGGCACCATCCAGCCGCTGGCCTATGCCCGCGGTCTGGCGACGGCGGCCATCGCGGCGGGGGCCCGCATCTTCACCGGCAGCCCGGTGGAGTCGGCAAGCCAGAGCGGGGGCAAATGGGAGGTGAAGACGCCGAACGGATCGGTCACCGCCGACTGGGTGGTGGTCGCCACCGACGCCTACAGCATCGGCCCCTGGGTGCAGTTGCGCACCGAGCAGGTCCACCTGCCCTATTTCAATCTGGCGACGGAGCCGCTGTCCGATGCCATGCAGAAGGCCATCCTGCCGGAACGCCAGGGGGTGTGGGACACCAAGTCGGTGCTGAGTTCCTACCGCTTCGACCGCCGGGGCCGGCTGGTGTTCGGCAGCGTCGGCGCGCTGCGTGGGACCGGAACCGCGGTCCATCGCGCCTGGGCGCAACGCTCGCTGGCCGCCCTATTCCCGCAGTTGGGTCCGGTGCGGTTCGAATCCGAGTGGTACGGCCAGATCGGCATGACCAAGGACAATTTGCCCCGCTTCCACCGGCTGGACCGCAACGTCATCGGTTTCAGCGGCTACAACGGCCGCGGCATCGCCCCCGGCACGGTGCTCGGCCGCTGTCTGGCCGAGCACATCACCGGCAAGCTGCCGGAGGCGGAGATGCCGCTTCCCAGCACCGCGCCCGACACCCTGTCGGCCCGGGCGGTGCAGGAGGCCGTCTATGAGTATGGCGCGCAGGCGACCCATCTGGTCGGAGCGCGGCTGCCGGGGAAGATCTGACCGCGCCTCTTCCCCGGTCCGCTCTCTAAATCAGAGGCCCCAGGCGCCGCTTTCGGCGGGGTCGACGACCTGGATGTTGTTCTCCACCGCCTTCACGCCGGGGACGCGCTCCGCCGCGACGCGCAGCGCGTCCCGCTGCGATCCGCTGCTGACGAAGCCCCAGAGCTGGACGACGCCGTTGCGGACGACGATGGCGTCGTGCGAGCGCGACTCCCACGACAGTTCCTTGACGGCGGCGGTCACCCGGTCCTTCAGGTCACGGTCGTCCGCCGCGGCGGCCGGCGTTTCCGGCGAGACGCTGGCCAGCGCGCGCAGCAGGTTGGCGCGGCTGATGATGCCGACCAGGGCGCCGCGGCGCACCACCGGCACGCGCTTGATCCGCCGCGTCTCCATCACCCGCACGACCTCTTCGGGCGAGGCGCTCTCGTCCACCGTGGTGACGTGGGTGGTCATCACGTCGGCGACTTTGCGGGCATGGGACTTGATGAAATCCTCCGCCGGCAGGGTGCCGCCGGACATCAGGCCGAGCCACCAGGAGCGGTGACGCTCCGTCCCCAGCTCCACCCGGCGCAGCAGGTCGCCTTCGCTGATGATCCCCACCACCTTGCCGGAGCCATCGACCACGGGCAGGCCGCTGATGTGGTTCTCCAGCATCGTCCGGGCGGCTTCGGCGACGGTCGCGTCCGGACCGATGGTGATGACCCGCGGCGTCATCAGATCGATTGCTTTCATCGTTTCTCTCCCTTCGATGTCGTTGAACACAGACAGCCTAGGAGGTCGACAGACGAGAGCGATTGATCTACAGCAATTCGGCGCCAGCCTTTCCGCATGATGAAAAATACAAGCCGGACCTCTGAAATTCCGGTCTGGATTGGCGTGTCAAGTACTTGACAGAAAACATCGACTTAACCGGACCGGGCATCCTCCCGACCATTTTGGCTGGAGGCCGCATACTCCAGCACTTTACTCCGCAATCTCCGCCACCAGGGTGGCAATGGTGCGCTCCGCGGGCGGTGTCGGCGCGCGGTAGAAGGAATGGCCGCCGATGGAGGCGGTCTTCAGCCGCGCCTCCGCCCACTCCGGCTTCTGGCGGCGCAGCGCGGCCTGTGCCGGCGGGCTGTAGAACATCGAGGCGCGGGCGGTCGGATCGGGCATGTCGTCGTCGTTCAGGTTCCAGGCCAGCCCGCGCGCGGTGCGCAGCGCCTCCTGGTCGGGGGCGAGGCGCGTCTTCGGCCAGGACGGCATGCCGCCCGCCCGGATCACCGCGGCCTGCCGGCGGATTTCCGCCAGGATGCGCCGGTTTTCCACCCGCGGATCGGCCGCCAGCGCCGCCTGTTCGGCCTTCGCCTGCCGGGCCGCCTTCTCCGCCTGCTTGCCCTTTGCCTTGACCGGCTTGGCCTTCTTCTGGTTGGCGGGCTCGACGGGCGCCGCCGTGAAGGGTTCGAACTGGCCAGTCGCGACGACGACCCGGCAGGGCAGCGACGGCTGATCGGCCGAGGCGGCGCGGTTGGCGACCACCCACATGACGGCCGCCATGGCGTCGGCCCCCTCCCCCCGCGCCTCGGCCCAGCCGGCCAGCGCGAGGCAGCGGCGCTCCCGTTCGGCCTGCCACGGGGTCAGCATGAAGACCGACGTGCCGATCATCACAGGCTGCTTGGCACCGCCCCGCTTCGGAACGCCGCCCTTCTCGTCGCCGACAAAGCGCGCACAGCCCTTGTCTCCAGGCCGGCAAACGGTATCGCCGTCATCTGCACCGACAGCCTGCGCAGCCGCTGCCGTGGGCAACAGGGCGGCTGCAAGCAGCAGAGTGGTGAGGAGGTTGCGCATCCCAGTCTCTCCGGTTCAGGAAGGGGGACTTCCTTCGACAGGAGCGCGGACCGCAAGTTCCCGGATTCGTCCATCTCTCAGAGAGCTTAAGCCTGAGGGCGGAGGATGTACGCCGTTCGGATTCCGATGGAGACTGCCGGACAGCCGAACAGGCTGGAAACCGTCGGAATCCTCCGGTTTCCAGCCTGTTCGGTGGAGTGCGAATGCTGTGAAGAGGACGGCGGCCTCAGCCGTCTTTGCGGTCGCCCCGCTCATCGCCCGGGGGCTTGGTGCCGCCGTCGCCGGTCCAGTCGTCGGTCAGATATTCCTGCGAGCGGCTGATCTCTTCGACTTCCGCGTGGGAGGGCGGCTTCGGCACCTGGGCCTGACCGGACTGGCGGTCATCTGCGGATTGGCCATTTGTGGGATCGGTGGTGATGGACATGGGCTCCTCCTTGTCAGCCGGGAATCCCAGCAAACAGGGGGAAGCCCGCAAGGTTACGCCCGGCGGCGCTGGGGACGCTGAACGAGGTCGATCCAGGCCGCATACATCTCCCGCGCATTGCGCGGCTTACAGTCCGCCTTGAGCTGGTCGTAGGCCACCTGTGCCGCTTCGGCGGTCGGGAAGGCGCCCTGGTCCACACCCCAGGCCACCGCCTCCGCCGGGCTGTAGAAAGTCAGAACGCCGTCCGACGCCTCTTCAGCAACCCCCTCCCAACTGGAGCCAGCCGGCCTAGACGGATTTGTACCGGCCGTCACGGCCGCGGAGGGCGTCGGCCGGGCTCCGCCATCTTGGCCGTAAATCGCGGCCTCGATCCGCTCCGGCACGCCCTTCCAGTAACCCTCGTCGTCCCAGACGATCATGCCAGACGGCCCCTCGCGCGACCATTCGACCAGAACGCCGCGGCGGCCATCCTCGCGCACGATGCGCAGGGAGGCGTTGAGCGAGCGGTAGAGCCACTCGCGCTCGGTCTCCGGCAGGGTTTCGCGGATCTGGGCCTTACCGTTGAGCTGCGCGTCCTCAAGGTGCCAGATCCACAGGACGTGGCTGCCATGGGCGGTCACCGCGTCCTGCAGAAGGCGCATCTTCTCGGCCTTGTCGACCCAGGCCTGATTCTTGTTCCTGTTGCGGTCGGCGGCATTGTCGAGCATGGCACGGGCAATCGACACGCCGATCAGCGAAGTCACGCTATCGATGGCGATGGTCCGGATGTCCGATCCCGGCATGTTGGCGTCGAGCAGATCCTGGATGCGCTCGACGGAGCGGTGATCGGCGGCCTCCTCGCTCAACTCATACAGCTCACTCCCTTTCAACTCATGCCGGCGCCCGTCGGCGTCGATCATCAGCGTGGGCTGCTGCATGGCCAGGATGAAGGTGGACTTGCCCTCGCCGTAATACCCCTTCAACGCCCAGCGTCGGGGAGGCAACGTCGTCTGGCTGACACGTTTGAACGCCATGGAAGAACCTCACAACGGTGAACCGCCCAACTCGTCCAAACAAGCCGGCGCGGCATGCTTGCTTGGATCATAGCAAGATGTTCCCGTTTTGTGCTGAATCTTTTATATGGCGTAGCTTAAGCTATACTTCGATTACTTTAGAAACGCGACCCACTCAGTGGGCGGCGTCGGCGACGGTCACCGGCATGGTCTTGACCATTTCCAGAGCGACGGCGGCGCGGGCTTCGTCGGCGGCCAGGACGGCGTTCGGGTTCATGTGGGAGACAGCGGCGATGGCGGCGAAGACGATGGCGCCGACAACGATGCGGGCAATGGCGAACTTGGCGGCGAACTTGGCGGATTCGACATCATAGGAGGTCATGGCGGTCTTCCTTCAATTTCGGGTTTGAATTCCGGCGGCCGGTGTCGCGGCCTGTTGAGGAAGATATTGACACGATCCCGCATGCGCAAAAGAGGAGACATCACATTGCTGTACTGGCTCTTTTGCATTGCAGCATAGCGCTGCGAAAGACGGCGATGTGGTCAATTCTTAAGACGGCTTTATGTTTCGCAGCGCTCTATCGGGGATTATGGGGCTTTCGCAGCGCTATTACTGCGCGTTTCCTGGCCCCATTTAAAACATGTGGTGCGCCTTCGTCAAATGACAACCACCCGACGCCCCACTCTGCGCCCCAGCCGGTGCATCCATCAGCGGCCGGGCGACAGACGCTCCGCGCTGGCCTTCAGCGTGTCGATCATCATCTGCTGCGCCTCTTCCGTCGTGTCGGCGGGGACGACGAAGCAGATGGTGGCGATGCAGCGGCCGGACGGATCGCGGACCGGGGCGGCAAGGCAGGTGGTGAAGCGGTCGACCAGGGCCGTGGTGCGGACATAGCCCTGGGTGCGGGCGCGGCGCATGTCCTCCAGGAACTCGTCTTCGGCGATGCGGCGGCCGTCGGGCAGGGTGAAATCCTCGGGCGGGATGAAGCGCCGGATTTCCTCGGCATCCAAGTGGTCGACCAGCAGCCGGCCGGACGCCGTCCAGGGAATCGGCACCTTGATGCCGATCTCGGAGCTGATGCGGAACATGCGCCGGCCCGGCTCGTTCAGCACGACCAGATACTTGTCGCCGTCCAGCGTGCAGAACTGCGCGGTCTCCCCCACCGTCTCGGCGATGTGGGCGACCTCGACCCGCGCCTTGCGGATCAGGTCGACGCTGTCGAGGTAATCGCTGCCGTAGTAATGCATCGCCGGCCCGAAATAGACGGTGCCGTCGCCGTCGCGCAGTTCCAGCCAGCGCGCCTCGACCAGCGTGTTGACCAGCTCGTACATGGTCGAGCGCGGGGTGCCGGTGTCGCGGGCGATGTCGGCGATGCGGGTGGGAGCGCGCCGGTCGTGCAGATGCTCCATCAGCGCGATGACACGGTCGATGCCGCGGGCCCGGCCCGTCGGTTTTTCCGCCGGCGACTTCTCCGCAACCTGCTTCTCCGCCACGCCATCGCCCGTCATCTGATCCACGCTCCCTGATCGTCGCACAACCGATTAGCACGCGGATTTTCGGCTTGCCAGCGGTGTTTGTCCGATATACCGTTCGCTTGTCTGGAATACAAGACCGACGTCCGATATTTCGGACAAACGGTTCGGGAGACGGAAATGACAGGGATCACGCGACGTCTGTTCAACACTGCCCTCGGCACGACGCTGGCCGCAGGCGGGCTTTCCACTGGAATTCTCGGAAGCTGGACCACCCCTGCGCAGGCCCAGCAGGGCGGCGCATCGGTCGTCACGGTCGCCACCATCGGCGAGCCGCCGACGCTGGACCCGGTCGGCACCACCTCCGACCTCGTCAGCATCATCACCCAGCACATGTTCGAGACGCTGTTCACCTTCGACGGCGACTGGAAGCTGGCCCCGCTGGTGGCGTCGGCCCTGCCGCAGGTGTCGGCGGACGGCAAGACCTACACCATCCCGCTGCGCAGCGGCGTCACCTTCCATGACGGCAGCACCGTCACGGCCGACGACGTGGTCGCCTCGCTGGATCACTGGACCAAGGCCTCGCCGCGCGGCAAGACCGTCGCCCCGCTGGTGGAGAGCATCGCCGCCAAGGGTGCGGACGCCGTCGTCATCGCGCTGAAGGAGCCTTTCGCGCCGCTGACCGCGCTCCTGGCGATGAACAACGGCGCCGCCGCCATCGTGCCGAAGTCGGTCATCGACGGGCCGGGCGCCCTGAAGTCGCTGATCGGCACCGGCCCCTACAAGCTGCTGGAGCACAAGCCCGACCAGTATATCCGGCTGGTGCGCCACGACGCCTACGCCTCGCCCGACGGCACACCCAGCGGCTATGCCGGCAGCCGCAAGGCCAACATCGGCGAGGTCCGTTTCGTCCCGGTGCCGAACGCCGCCACCCGCGTGTCGGGCGTCCTGGCCGGCCAGTACCAGTTCGCCGACAGCCTGCCGGCGGAAACCCTGCCGCGCATCAAGGGTGCGGCCGGCGTCAAGCCCGTGATCGTCAAGCCGTTCGGCTTCCCGCTGATGATCATGAACACCAAGACCGGCGTGATGGCGAACCCGAAGATGCGCCAAGCGGTCCTGGCGGCGCTGGAGCCGAACGACATGCTGCTGGCCGGCTTCGGCGATCCCGAATTCGTCCAGGCGGAGGGGTCGATCTACGCCCAGGGCACGCCCTATTACGATGCGGCCAGCGCCAAGCCCTACAGCGACCATGCGGCCGGCAAGGCGGCGGAGCTGCTGAAGGCCGCCGGCTACAAGGGCGAGCCGATCCGCATCATGACCTCGGTGCAGTACGAGTTCCTGTACAAGATGAGCATGGTGGCCCAGGCCCAGCTCGAACTCGCCGGCTTCAAGGTCGACCTCCAGGTGCTGGACTGGGCGACGCTGCTGCAACGCCGCGGCGACGACAAGGGGTGGGATGCCTTCTTCACCTACCACACCTTCGTGCCGGAGCCGTCGCTGATCACCGTGCTGAATCCCAGCTATCCCGGCTGGTGGGACAGCCCGGCCAAGAAGGAGGCGCTGGCCGCCTTCAACCGCGAGATGGACCCGGCGGCCCGCAAGGCGAAGTGGGTGACCCTGCAATCGCTGTTCTACAGCGAGGTGCCGAGCATCAAGGTCGGCGAGTTCTACAACCTCGCCGCCAGCAGCGACAAGCTGACCGGCTACACCCCGACGCCCTGGCCGTTCTTCTGGAACACCGACCTGAAGGGCTGAGGAAGCTGAAGGCTCCCTCTCCATAAATCCCCCTCTCCCCCCCGGGGAGAGGGTCGGGGTGAGGGGGATGCATAAGGTGGATTTGGTGAGGGATGGAAGGCTCGCGGTTCTTGTGAGTTCTCGCCGCGCTTCCCCCTCACCCTAACCCTCTCCCCAGGGGGGAGAGGGGATCGCTCGCTCGCGATTTTCTCGGTCCGGGACCGCAACCATGCTCGTTTACATCGTCCGCCGGTTCGCCGGCATGATGGTCGTCATGCTGCTCGTCGCCATGGTGGTCTTTTTGATCGCCCGCGTCGTGCCGGGCGATCCCGCCGCCGTCATGCTGGGGTCCTCCGCCACGCCGGAGGACATCGCGTCGCTGCGCGGCCGGCTCGGGCTCGACGAACCGCTGCTGACGCAGTTCCTGCTCTATCTCGGGCAGATCGTCCGCTTCGACCTCGGCGACTCCATCTTCCTCAACCGCCCGGTGGCGCAGGCGCTGGCCGAACGGTCGGAGCTGACCGGGCTGCTGACCATGATGTCGGTGGGCATCGCAATGCTGATCGGCGTGCCGGTCGGCATCCTGTCGGCGGCCAAGCGCGGCGGTCTGGTCGACCAGACCGCGGTCGGGCTCGCCATGCTGGCGGCCAGCATCCCCAGCTTCTGGATCGGGCTGACGCTGATCAAGTATCTGGCGGTCGACCATGCCTGGTTCCCGGTCGCCGGCTACGGCCCGCCCGACGCCGACCTGCTGGAGCGCATGCGCCATCTGGTGCTGCCGGCCATCGCGCTCGGCATTCCGAATTCGGCGCTGATCCTGCGCTTCACCCGCACCAGCATGCTGGACGTGATGAGCCACGATTACGTCCGTACCGCGCGGGCCAAGGGGCTGCCGCCGCTGGTCGTCGTGCTGAAGCATGCGCTGCGCAACGCGATGATCCCGATCCTGACGGTGATCGGCCTGACCACCGCGGTGATGATCGCCGGCGCCATCGTGACGGAAACCGTGTTCGGCCTGCCCGGCGTCGGCAACCTGATCGTGTCGGCCGTGCTGCGCCGCGACTATCCGGTGATCCAGGGCGCCCTGCTGGTGGTGTCCGCCATCTATGTGCTGATCAACCTGACGGTCGACCTGCTCTATGCCGTGGTCGATCCGCGGGTCCGTTATTGAGAGGGAGGGTTTCCATGGCAAGCGTCCCCGCCGGTCACGGCAGCATCCCCCTTCCCTCCTCCACCAAAGCCGGGAACAGCCGGTCGCCGGCCGCCCTGCTGCTGCGCCAGCTGTTCCGCCGCCGGCTGGTGGTGCTGTCCTTCCTGATCATGGCGGCGATCCTGGCGGTGGCGCTGCTGGCGCCGTGGATCACCCCGTTCAACCCGGCGAAGATGGACATCCTCGGCCGGCTGAAGCCGCCGACCGCCGCCCACTGGTTCGGCACCGACGAGTATGGCCGCGACGTGCTGTCCCGCGTGATGCTGGGCGCCCGGCTGTCGCTGCTGGTCGGCCTGCTGGTGGTGGTGGTGGCGACGGTGCTCGGCACGCTGCTGGGGCTGGCCGCCGGCTATATCCGGCCGCTGGACGGGCTGCTGATGCGGCTGACCGACGCGCTGATGGCCTTCCCGGACATCCTGCTCGCCATCGCCTTCATGGCGGCGCTGGGGCCGTCGCTCTACAACGTCGTGCTGGCGCTCGGCATCGTCTACACCCCGCGCGTCGCCCGCGTGGTCCGTGCTGCCTGCCTCGTGGTGCGCGAGATGCCCTTCATCGAGGCGGCGACGGCGCTGGGCGCCTCAACCCCGCGCATCGTCTTCCTGCACATCCTGCCCAACCTGATGTCGCCGATCCTGGTGCAGGCCACCTTCATCTTCGCCTACGCCATTCTGACGGAGGCGGCGCTGTCCTTCCTCGGCGTCGGCGTGCCGCCGACCACCCCGACCTGGGGCAACATGATCGCCAGCGCCCAGCAGTATTTCCAGCAGGCCGACTGGCTGATCCTGTTCCCCGGCTGCGCCATCGTCCTGACCGTGCTGTCGCTCCAGATCGTCGGCGACGGGCTGCGTGACGCGCTCGACCCCCGGCTCCAGAAGGCCAAGTGAGATGACCGCCACCTTCCTCATCAAGGGCGCCCGCGTCATCGACGGCACCGGCGCCCCCTGGTTCCCCGCCGACGTGCTGGTGGAGCGCGGACGCATCGCCGCAATCGGCTCGATGCTGGACGCACCGGACGCCGAACCGCTGGAGGCGCAGGGGCGCTTCCTCGCCCCCGGCTTCATCGACGCCCATTGCCACGACGACCTGATCCAGCTGCGCCAGCCCGGCCGGCCGGAGAAGGTGGCGCAGGGCGTCACCACCGTGGTCGTCGGCAACTGCTCCTTCGGCCTCTATCCGCAGAGCCCGGACAGCGGCGCCCCCTTGCGCGAGCATTTCGGCAACCTGCTGGGCACCGTTTCGGACCAGGAGACCTTCGCCGATTTCGCCGGCTATCGGGCGGCGCTCGACGAGCGCGGCACCGCGATCAACCTCGTCTCGCTGGTCGGGCACGCGGCCCTGCGCCTCGCCGTCATGGGCTGGCAGAACCGCGCCGCCACGACGGAAGAGCGCGAGGCGATGGCGGCCCTGCTGGCCGACCAGCTGCGCCAGGGCGCGCATGGCCTGTCGCTCGGCCTCGTCTATCCGCCCAGCGCCTGGGCCGACCGCGCCGAGCTGGTGCGGCTGGCGGAGGTGGTGGCGGAGCATGGCGCCCTGCTGACCGCCCATGTCCGCTCCTATGAGGGCGGGCTGATCGCCTCAGTGGACGAGTTCCTCGATCTGCTGAAGGCGGGCGGGGCGAGCGGCCTGCTCTCCCACCTGCAGGCCGCCGGGAAGCCCTATTGGGGCAGCCTGCCGCGGGCGGTGGAGCGGCTGGAGATCGCCCGTAAGGGCGGCACCGACGTCAGCTTCGACATGTATCCCTACCCGGCCGGCTCCAGCACCATCCTGCAACTGCTGCCGCCCTCGGCGCTGGCCGGCGGGGTCGAGGCGCTGCTGGCGCGCATGGCCGACGCGGACGGGCTGGCGGCGCTGCGCCGGGCGGTGGAGGACGGCGAGGCGCCGAACGACACCGGCTGGGAATCCAAGATCCGCCTGATCGGCTGGGAGAATGTCCGCATCGGCGGCGTCTCCGCCGACGAGTTGCGCCCGCTGGAAGGGCTGTCGTTGACCGAGATCGCCGGGGTGGCGAAGGAGGCTCCCTTCGACACGCTAGTCCGGCTGATCCGCGCCGACCGCGGCCGCACCAACATCGTCATGTTCCAGTTGGCCGAGGCCGATCTGGAGACCGCGCTGTCGCATCCGCTGCACATGCTGGGATCGGACGGGCTGCCGCGCGAGACCGGCAAGCCGCATCCCCGCGCCTTCGGCAGCTTCCCGCGCTATCTCGCCCGCGCCATCAGGGGCGAGGGCGGGTTGGGGCTGGAGGATGCCGTGCGCCACATGACCGCCGTCCCGGCTCAGCGCTTCGGCCTGTCCGACCGCGGGCTGGTCCGGCCGGGCATGGTGGCCGACCTGACCCTGTTCACCGCCGACGTGGCGGACTGCGCGACCTTCCAGGATCCGACGCGCCCGCCCCACGGCATCACCGACGTGCTCGTCGCCGGACAGTTCGTCCTGCGCGACGGCGGCCACACCGGCGCCCGTCCGGGCAAGGCCCTGACCCGCGCCTGATCTTTCAACCTGTGAGGACCGAATGACCAACCGCAAGCCGATCTTCGCCGAAAAGGGTGCGAAGCCCGCAGGCCAGTACAGCCACGCCATCGTCGCGAACGGCTTCGTCTATGTGTCGGGCCAGGGGCCGCACCATCCGGAGACCGGCGCGCTGCCCGAGGACTTCGCCGGCGAGGTGCGCCAGACCCTGCGCAACCTGGAAATCATCCTGAAGGCCGCCGGCACCGACCTCGCCCATGTGGTGAAGGTCAACAGCTACCTCAGCGACCTCGGCCGCTTCCAGGAATACAACGCGCTCTATTCGGAGTTCTTCCCGACCGAGCCGCCGGCCCGCACCACCATCGGCTGCCAGCTGAACAACATCCAGGTCGAAATCGACTGCATCGCCGTCCTGCCGACGGCGTAACATCGTGCGTACACGGCCGATCCTGCCGCCCTCATGGCCGGGATCGGCCCATTCCCCGAATTCGTGTTCCGGAGCGGTCCCATGCGCGTCGACGATCTCGACACCCCCGTCCCCGTCATCGACCTCGACCGGGTCGAGCATAACCTGAGCAAGATGCAGGCATACTGCGACCGGCACGGGTTGGCGCTGCGCCCGCACATCAAGACCCACAAGCTTCCCCAATTCGCCCTTCGCCAGATCGAGCTGGGCGCCGTCGGCATCACCTGCCAGAAGATCAGCGAGGCGATGGTGATGGCCGAGGCCGGCTGCGCCGACATCCTGCTGACCTACCCCATCGTCGGCGCCGCCAAGGTCTCGCCGCTGGCGGAGCTGGCCGGCAAGACCAAGCTGACGGTGGCGCTCGACAACGCCGTCGCCCTCGACACCGTGGCCGCCGCCGCGGCCGAGGCCGGCGTCGAGATCGGCATCCTCGTGGAGTTCGACAGCGGCGACGGCCGCTGCGGCGTGCAGACGCCGGACGAGGTTCTGACGCTGGCCCGCCGCGCCGCCGGCAATGGCTTGACCCGCTTCCGCGGCCTGATGACCTACCCGCGCGGTCCCCGCACCGTGCCCTTCGTCAGCGAGACCCGCGCCCTGCTGGACGGCGCCGGCATCGCGATGGAGACGGTGTCGGTCGGCGGCACCCCCGGCTGCTGGGACACCCACGAGCTTCCCGGCGTGACCGAGCTGCGCGTCGGCACCTACATCTACCACGACCGCGCCACCGTCGGCGCCGGGGTGGCGACGCTGGAGGAGTGCGCCGTGCACGTCCATGCCACCGTGGTCAGCCGCCCCACCGCCGACCGCGCCGTTCTGGATTGCGGCAGCAAGACGCTGTCGAGCGACCGCGTCGCCCCGTCGGTCGGCGAAGGCTTCGGCCTGATCCTCGACTACCCCGACGCGGTGATCGTCCGCGTCAACGAGGAGCATGCGGTGGTGGACCTCAGCCGGAGCGAGGCGAAGCCGCAGATCGGCGACCGCGTGATGATCCTGCCCAACCATGTCTGCGTGGTGACCAACCTGCACGACCGCATGGCGATCACCCGCAACGGCGAGGTCGTCGGCGACTGGCCGGTGCCGGCGCGCGGCTGCACCCGCTGATCTGTCTCCGATAGCCCAAGCTCCGGGATCCCGTCATGGACGCTGACCTCACGCTCGACATCCGCAACCTGCAAACCCACTTCACCGCCGATCCCGGCGTGTCGAAGGCGGTGGACGGCGTGTCCTTCGCCGTGCGCCGCAACGAGACGCTGGCCGTCGTCGGCGAATCCGGCAGCGGCAAGTCGGTGACCAGCCTGTCGGCGATGCGGCTGATCCCGTCGCCGCCGGGCATCATCGCCGGCGGCGAGATCCTGTTCCGCGGCCGCGACGGCCAGGTGCGCGACCTCGCCCGCCTCAGCGAGCGGGCGATGCGAACCGTCCGCGGCAACGAGATCGGCATGATCTTCCAGGAGCCGATGACCTCGCTGAACCCGGTCTACACCGTCGGCGACCAGATCGGCGAGGCTCTGCGCTATCACCAGGGCCTCGACCGCCGGGCGGCGCGGGCGGAGGCGCTCGCCATGCTGAAGAAGGTCGGCATCCCGGCGGCGGAGCGGCGGCTGGACGAGTATCCGCACCAGATGTCGGGCGGCATGCGCCAGCGCGTGATGATCGCGATGGCGCTGGCCTGCCGCCCCACCCTGCTGATCGCCGACGAGCCGACCACGGCGCTCGACGTGACCATCCAGGCGCAGATCCTCGACCTGATGCGGCGGTTGCAGGAGGAGACCGGCACCTCGATCCTGTTCATCACCCACAATCTGGGCGTGGTGGCCGAAGTGGCGCACCGGGTGGTGGTGATGTACTCCGGCCGCATCGTCGAGGAAGGCGATGTCCGCTCCCTGCTGAAATCGCCCAAGCACCCCTACACCCGCGGTCTGCTGGCCTGCATGCCGCATCTGGGCCAGCGCCGCGGCGACGGCGGCCGGCTCTACGCCATCCCCGGCAGCGTGCCGAGCCCGGTGAACCGCCCGGCCGGCTGCACCTTCGCCCCGCGCTGCGCGCTGGCCGAACCGGCCTGCCTCGCCGCCGAACCCGTGCTGGAGCCGGTCGGCCCCGACCATTCCGCCCGCTGCCGCCGCTGGAGAGACGTGCAATGAGCATCGATACCGTTACCGAACAGCCCCTGCTGAGCGTCCGCAATCTGGAAAAGCGCTTTCCGGTGCGCGGCGGGCTGCTGCAACGGCCGGTCGGCTGGGTGAAGGCGGTGGACGACCTCTCCTTCGACCTGAACCGCGGCGAGGTGCTGGGGCTGGTCGGCGAATCCGGGTCGGGCAAGACCACCGCCGGGCGCAGCATCCTGCGGCTGATCGAGCCGACCGGCGGCTCCATCCGCTTCAACGGTCAGGAGATCACCGGTCTGGGCACGGCGGAGATGCGGGCGCAGCGCCGCCGCATGCAGATCGTCTTCCAGGACCCCTATGCCAGCCTCGACCCGCGCCAGCGCGTGCGCGAGGTGATCGGCGAGGCTCTGACGATCCACAACATCGGCACCCGCGCCGACCGCCGCGACCGCGTGGCGGCGTTGCTGGAGAAGGTGGGCCTGAGCGCCGACGCCATGGACCGTTTCCCGCACGAATTCTCCGGCGGCCAGCGCCAGCGCATCGGCATCGCCCGCGCCCTGGCGGTGGAGCCCGACTTCATCGTCGCCGACGAGCCGGTGTCGGCGCTCGACGTCTCGGTGCAGGCGCAGGTGGTGAATCTGCTGGGCGATTTGCAGCGCGAGCTGGGGCTGGCGGTGCTGTTCATCGCCCATGATCTGGCGGTGGTGCGCTACATCAGCGACCGGGTGGCGGTGATGTATCTCGGCCGCCTGATGGAGATCGCGCCGAGCGACAGCCTCTACGAGCGCCCGCGCCACCCCTACACCATGGCCCTGCTGTCGGCCGCCCCCGACCCGGACCCCGACGCGCCGAAGTCCCGCATGCTGCTGGACGGCGACGTGCCGAGCCCGATGAACCCGCCGTCCGGCTGCGTCTTCCGGACGCGGTGCCCGTTCACGCTGCCGGCCTGTGCCGAGCCGGCAGCCCGGGCGCTGCGCGAGGTGGCGCCGGGGCATTCGGTGGCGTGCATTCGGGATGATGTGGGGGTGGGGTGAGAGTCTGCTTCGCGCTGATAATGATTATCTGCATAGTTGCCAATCAAGGCCTATTTAATAGGATCTTGATTGGCTTTAGCTTGACGAAGCGCATAGAAATCCCTCTGACTTTCGGAAAAATTAGCATGGAAAGGATCGCTTAGTTTTGCAAATTCTTTAAGTAATTCGCGCAATTTGACATTATCTATAAATTCTCCTTTGAAGTTTTGACGAAGAGCGTCAGCACAAAACCACGTAATATTAACTTGATCACTCATAATGCGAGCTACATGAGCAGCTTCAAGGATTTCCCGCTCGCCATGCTCCCGCGTTGCCCGATCATGCATCAGATCCATGGCAGCCTGATCAGCATGAATCAAATGGCTAGCTATACCATACATGTGAAGCATAGATTTAATCCCTTCTAATGGTTTCCCATGAGAAACTTTCTGGTCCAGCTGCTCAATAATTTCTGAGAATGACCATTTTTGCTCAATTCTTTTTCGTTGCGTTTTTGACCCTTCGGCCTGCAAGTCAAAAGTTCTGTCGTCCTGCAATGCAGAGAATACTTCAGCAGACATGCTCCCTGCCTCAAAGATCTGCTCAGCGTACGCTGCTTTGCGTGCCCTCTTCCGATCATTTATTGAGCCTAAACCGTTCCAAAATTCGTCGATAAGCACGGCTTTTTCATTGTCTTCCGAAAATGAGATGAATAATATTTTTGCAGCCACCTCATAAAATGACCTAAGTATAATTTCAGAATCCCATAAATAACCGTGACTTATGAGAAATGAAACGGCCTGATTTCTTGAAGAAAGGTACCAAAAAAGACACTTTAACGTCTGCGTTTCTGGGAACGAGTCAGAACCGTAACGTGAAAAAAGGCTCTGAATCTCATCGCGTATATGGGTAAGGCATTGAAGATTTACTTCCTGCAAAGCATGAATTGATGAATCGTTGTTCATTGAAGAATCCTATTGGTATGGCGCTCTAAATCCGAGCAATGAGAATTGAAACATTCGAGCAGACAAAATCGCCTCGGCTGCATCCTACCGAAGACATCAGACCATCCGACTCTAGAAAAAGCCTAAACCGTTAACGACTGCTGGGGGTCAGAAGCCGCCACTCACCCCCGCCGAGCCGCCTCAATCGCCGCCACGTCGATCTTCGTCATCCCCATCATCGCCTCGAAGGCCCGCTTGGCCTCGTCCCCACCCGCCGCCAGCGCATCGGTCAGCACGCGGGGCGTGATCTGCCAGGAGATCCCCCAGCGGTCCTTGCACCAGCCGCAGGCGCTCTCCCGGCCGCCGTTACCGACGATGGCGGTCCAATAGCGGTCGGTCTCCTCCTGGTCGTCGGTGGCGATCTGGAACGAGAAGGCTTCACTGTGCTTGAACGCCGGGCCGCCGTTCAGGCCGAGGCAGGGGAGGCCGGCGACGGTGAACTCGACCGTCAGAACGTCGCCCGCCTTGCCGGACGGGTAGTCGGCGGGCGCGCGGTGGACGGCGGTCACCGCGCTGCCGGGGAAGGTCTCCGCGTAGAAGCGGGCGGTAGCCTCGGCGTCCTTGTCGAACCAGAGGCAGATCGTGGTCTTGGCGACGGCCATGGCGGGTCCTTTCGCGCTGGAACCGAACCGGCCGGGCACAGGGTCGAACGGGCCGGCCCGTCCCGGTCCGACACCATACCGTGTTCAGTAGGGCTTCACCACCACCAGCGTCACGATGGCGATGGCCCCGGCGATCACCGCCAGCGGGGAGAAGCGCAGCAGGCCGGAGACCGGCTTCGCACCCGGTTCGCCCAGCCGGCGCAGTCCGGCGGCGAGCGTGCCGTGCAGGGCGGACAGGGCGGTGACGATGACCACCTTCGCCACCAGCCACGGCTCGAAGCCCCAGCCGCCTACCACCACCAGCGTGATGCCCAGCAGCCACGCCAGCCCCATCGCCGGGGAGGTCACGCGGCGCTCCCAACGGCCGGCGGCGCGCAGGAGGCGGGCCGGTCCCTCCTCGGCGGCGGTCGCGGGGTCCAGGGCGCTGATCAGGATGGCGGCGGCGGACATCCCCAGGATCCAGAGCGTCACCGCCGTGACGTGCAGCCCGATCAACCAGATATACACCACGACCGTCCTTCGAAAGCCCGGCCCGACCTCGCGTCAGGCGCCCACTTGCAGGATGATCTTACCGCGGCCGTGGCCGGAATCGAGCCGTTCATGCGCCTTGCCGACCTCTTCCAGCGGCAGGACGGCATCGACGATCACCCTCGCCTGACCGCGCACGAACAGCGGCGCCATCTCGCGCAGGCGGGCGCCCTCGCGGGTCAGGAAGGTGCCGTACAGGGTCTGGTTCTTCACATAGAGCGCATTCAGGTCGTCGGTCGGCGGCAGGATGGTGGCGATGCGGCCGAAGGGGCGCGTCACCTGGGTGCTCAGCGGCACATTGCCGCCGGCGGTGTCGAAGGACGCGTCCACCCCTGCCCCGCCCGCCTCGCGCAGGATCTGGTCCGCCACGTCGGCGTCGCGGTAGTCGAGCGTCACGTCGGCGCCGAGATCGCGCATCGCCTCGTGGTTGGCCTTGCTGGCGGTGGCGAGCACGCGGGCGCCGGCTGCCTTGGCGAACTGGATGGCGAAGCTGCCGACGCCGCCGGCCCCACCATGGATCAGCACCGTCTCGCCCGGCCGCACTGCCAGACGCCGCACGATGGCCTCCCACGCCGTGCCGCCGGCCAACGGGATGCCCGCCGCCTCGACATGGGAAAGGCCGGACGGCTTGTGCGCGACGATGGACGCGGCGGCGACGGTGTATTCGGCATAGCTGCCGTTGGGATTGCCGAAGATCTCCGGGGTGTAGAACACCTCGTCGCCGGCCTTGAAGCCGGTCACGCCGGGGCCGGCCTCCTCCACCACGCCCGACACGTCATAGCCCAGCACCGCCGGGAAGGGGATGCCGGCCCAGCTTCCGACCTGACGGATCTTGGCGTCCACCGGGTTGGTGCCCGACGCCACCACCCGCACCAGCAGTTCGCCCGGCCCCGCCACCGGGCGCGGCCGGTCCTGACGTTCGAACACGTCGGGACCGCCGAACCGCGAAATCACCATCGCCCGCATGACGCCATCCTCCGTTCCGGCTGTTGCACTGATGAAGCAGCAACGTGGGACGCCGGCCCCCGCCTGTCCAGCGGGGGAGAGGGGGCGGCGGACGACTCTTGGGACTCCTCGCGGTGCATCCCCCTCACCCTAACCCTCTCCCCGGGGAGAGAGGGGATTGGCGTCAGCCGATGCGGAACTCCTCGCGGTGGATCGCGGTCATCGGCAGCCCTTCCGGCCCGATGGCGCCGCGATACATGCCGGAGCAGTTGAAGGGCAGAGCCACCCGGCCGTCGCGGTCGATGGCGATCAGGCCGCCGGAGCCGCCGATCACGCCCAGCTCGTCCACCACGTCGCCGGCGGCGCGCTCCAGGGTCTGGCCGGCCCAGCGCATGCGGGCGTCGATCTCGTGGGCGGCGCAGCGGCGGATGAAATGCTCGCCATGGCCGGTGGCGGAGACGGCACAGGTGATGTTGTCGGCGAAGGTGCCGGCGCCGATCACCGGGCTGTCGCCGACGCGGCCCTTGGCCTTGGCGGTCATGCCCCCGGTCGAGGTGGCGGCGGCGAGGTTGCCGTCACGGTCGCGGGCGACGGCGCCGACGGTGCCGTGGCGGCGCTGGTCGGCGCCCCCATCGGAGTTGTCATCGGGGGTGCCGGAGCGGCGGCGCTCCAGCTCGGCCTGGAGGGCGTCCCAGCGCGGCTGGGTGAAGAAATAGGGGGCCTCCTCCATGGGCAGACCATGACGGCGGCAGAGATCGAGCGCGCCCTCGCCGATCAGCAGGACATGCTCTGTGTGCTCCATCACCGCGCGGGCGGCCAGGATCGGGTTGCGCGGGCCGAACAGCCCGGCCACCGCACCGGCGGCGCGGTCGCGGCCATCCATGATGGCGGCGTCCATCTCCTGCACGCCCTCGGCGGTGAAGACGGCGCCGCGGCCGGCGTTGAACAGCGGCTCGTCCTCCAGCGCCATCACGGCGGATGTCACGGCATCCAGCGCGCTGCCGCCGTCGGCCAGCACCTCGTGCCCGGCGGCCAGCGCCCGGCGCAGGCCGGCGTGGTAGCCCTCGGTCAGCGCCGGGGTCAGGGCGCTGCGCTTGATGGTGCCGGCGCCGCCATGGATGGCAAGGGCGAAGGGCTGCGGGTGCGAAAAGGTCATGGGGGCGGGTCTCAGCGCAGGGTGGCCGACATGGCCGACAGGGTGTTGATCCAGCCGAGCGCGGCGGCCATGCTGGCGGCCGGCAGGCGGATGGTGACGGGGTCCAGCCGCTCCGACACCGGGATCAGCGACGCCAGATCGGCCAGCGCCGGGCTGTTCATCTCGATCTCCAGCCGGTAGGGCGCGCCATCGGCCTGCGGCGGGACACGGAAGGGCGGGATGCTGGACGCGCGGCGGACGGCGCGGGCCGAGGCCTCGCGGATGCGGTCGCGGGCAACCGACGGCGCGACGGAGCGGGCGGCGCGCTGACCCAGCGCCTGCTTGACCACCACCTGTTCGGCGTTGGGGAACAGCGGCGCCATCTCGGCGGCGAAGCGGTCGTCGCCACTCAGCAGGATCACCGGCACGCCGATCTCGCCGGCATAGGCGCCGTAATTGCCGGCTTCCCCCAGTTCCAGCCCGTTCACCCGGACGCGGCCGAAGGCGAAGCTGTTGGTGGTGTGGGCGAGGATGCCGTACTGGCGGGCCGAGGTGTGGAAGCCGACGCACATCACCCCGGCGGTGTCCGGCTCCAGCCCGGCGAACATGCCGATGGGCTTGGGCCGGCCGAGAATCAGTTCGGCGGCTGGGTGCAGCTCGTCCGGCAGCAGGTTGACCATCGGGCCGTGGCTGTCGTTGACCAGGATTTCGCTCGCCCCGGCCTCCAGCGCGCCGTCGATGGCGGCGTTGACCTCGGCGGTCATCAGGCGGCGTGCGCGCTCGTACTCGGCATTGCCCGGCGTCACCTGCTGCTGGGAGACCACGCCGGCCACCCCTTCGATGTCGGCGGAGATGTAGATCTTCACGGAGTGCTCCCGGCAGTCAACATATCGGGGGTGAGCGTATCGGAAAGGCAGGGCCGGGTGGCGCCGTCGCGGCCCACCACCGGCGTGGCGGCGGCCAGCGCGTCAAGGACGGCCTCCTGCGTCGCGTCGGCCATCGCCTCGAACAGCCTGTCGATGCGGTGTTCGTTCACCATGCGCAGGGCCAAGATGTCAGCCCGCTCGTCATGGTCGATGCGGTTGGCGGTGGTGAAGCCCAGCACGATGTCGCCGCTGCCATGGCCCCAGAAGGACCCCACCCGCGCCAGCCCGACCCCGGCGCGGCGGATCACCCGGCGCAGTTGGCGGTGGTCGAGCGGCACGTCGGTGGCGGCGATGACGATGACGGAGCCCTTCTCCGGCGCATCGTCCTTTTGCGGCACGGCGACGCGGCGGCCGTCGGGCAGCCGCAGCTCGCCCGGCCGGCCGAAATTCGCCAGCACCAGCACACCCAGATGATGGCGCTTGCCGTCCAGCTTGAGGCGGCGCGACGAGCTGCCGATGCCGCCCTTGAAGCCGAAGCAGGACATGCCGCGCCCGGCCCCGACCGACCCGACCGCGATTTCCGCACCGTCCGCTTCCGACAGCGCGGCGGCGAGCGCAGCGGCGGCATGGGCCTCCGTCACCGCCAGCGCCTGGATGTCGTTCAGCGGGCCGTCGTTGCACTCCATCACCAGCGGATTGACGGTGGCGGTGCTGCGGCCGATGTCGGGGTTGGCGGCGATGGCGTGGCGGACCAGGGCGGTGGAGGCGGTGCCGACCGACAGGGTGTTGGTCAGCAGGATCGGGGTTTCCAGCGCGCCGAGTTCCTCCACCTGCATCAGCCCGACGCTCTTGCCGAAGCCGTTCAGCACCTCGGCGGCAGCAACGGGCTTGTCGCGGTAGAGGTTGCCGGCATGGGGCAGGATGGCGGTGACGCCGGTCTGGATGGCGCCGTCATCGAGCGTGACGTGCGCAACGCGCACGCCCGGAACGTCGGTGATGGCGTTGCGCGGCCCCGGCGTCAGCCGGCCGCAGGCGAGCCCGACGGCCCGCGCGCGCCGGGCTCCGTCAGCGGAGTTTGGGGTCGAGGGCATCGCGCAGTCCATCGCCGAGCAGGTTGAAGGCCAGCACCGTCAGGAAGATGGCGAGGCCGGGATAGAAGGTGACATGGCTGGCGACGCCGATGTAGCTGCGCCCGTCGGCCAGCATGGCGCCCCATTCCGGGCTGGGCGGCTGGGCGCCGAGGCCGATGAAGCTGAGGCTGGCCGCCGTCAGGATCGAGGTGCCGATGCGCATGGAGACATAGACGATCACGCTGGGCAGCGTGCCCGGCAGGATGTGGCGGACCATCAGCAGCCGGTCGCGCACGCCGATGGCGCGGGCGGCGTCGACATAGACCGCGCGCTTCAGCGACAGCGTGCTGCCGCGCACCAGACGGGCGAAGACGGGGACGCTGAAGATCGCCACCGCATAGATGACGTTCTCGATCCCCGGCCCGAGGATGGCGACGATGCCGATGGCCAGCAGGATGCCGGGGAAGGCCAGCAGCACGTCGCAGACGCGCATGATCAGGCTGTCGATCCAGCCGCCGCGGAAGCCGGCGATCAGCCCCAGCGCCACGCCGGCCACCCCGCCGAGCAGCACCGACAGCAGCCCGACCGCCAGCGAGATGCGGGCACCCCACAGGATGCGGCTCAGGATGTCGCGGCCATAGGCGTCGGTGCCGGCCCAATGGTCGGCCGAGGGGCCTTCCAGGATGCGGTCGTAATCGAAGGCCGCCGGGTCGAAGGGGGCGATCCACGGTGCCGCCGCCGCGGCCAGCGCCAGCGCCAGCAGACAGACTCCTGCCGCCATGGCGGTGCGGTTGCGCCGGAACTTGCGCCAGAACTCGCGCAGCGGCGAGCGGACGGCTTCATGGGTCGCGGCGGCCACGCCGGTTGCGTCTGTCGTGGTCATGAGTAGCGAATCTCGGGGTTGGCGAAGGCGTACAGCACATCGACCAGCAGGTTGATGATGATGAACTCCAGCGAGAACAGCAGGATCTCCGCCTGGATGACGGTGTAGTCGCGGTAGTTGACGCTATCCACCAGCAGCCGGCCCAGCCCCGGCCAGGAGAACACCGTCTCCACCACGATGGACCCGCCGAGCAGGAAGCCGAACTGCAAGCCGACCATGGTGATGATCGGGATCAGCGCGTTGCGCAGCGTGTGCTTCCACACCACCAGCCGGGCCGGCACGCCCTTGGCCCGTGCGGTGCGGACGTAATCCTCGCGCGCGATCTCGATGAAGGCGGAGCGGGTGAAGCGCGCCATGACAGCGGCGACGCCGAGGCCGAGCGTCAGCGACGGCATGACGTAATGCTGCCACGTGCCGTAGCCGCTGGTCGGCAGCCAGCCGAGCTTGACCGAGAACAGGTCGATCATCAGCAGCCCGAGCCAGAAGGACGGGAAGGCGATGCCCGACACCGCCACCACCATGCCGACATGGTCCTGCCAGCGCCCGCGCTTGGTGGCGGACGCGACACCGATCAGCAGGCCCGCCAGCGTCGCCCACACCATGGCGACGACGGTGAGGTAGAAGGTCGGCATGAAGCGTTCGCCGATCTCCTGCGACACCGGCCGCTTGGACTTCATCGACCGCCCGAACTCGCCCTGCACCGCATTGCCGAGGAAGCGTCCGTACTGCACCCACAGCGGCTGGTCGAGACCGAGATCCTGGCGCACCAGTTCGACGTCCTGCTGGGTCGCATCCGTCCCGGCGACCAGCCGCGCCGGATCGCCCGGCAGCAGATGGACGAAGCCGAAGACGAAGACGGAGATCACCAGCAGAACCGGCAGGATGCCGGCAAGACGGCCGACGAGATATTTCAGCATGGGGCAGAGGTCCTGGTGGAGGGCCTGGGTGGGCGGACGAGAAATCCCCTTTCCCCAAGGGCTACGGCATTCACAGATCTCACGGGTCATTAAGGCAATGGAATCAATTGACTTATTCGGCCGTCATTCCCGCGAAGGCGGGAATCCAGCCGTTTCAGCCGCTTCTATGCGGAGTTTCTGGATCCCCGCCTTCGCGGGGATGACGCAGAGTTCCTTTGATTCCAGAGGCTTAATGTTGCTCTGAGTTGTGTGAACCCGCTAGCTCCCCGGGGGAGAGAGGGCGATTTTTCACATCACTGCAGATCGGCCTCTTCCATCTGCAGGCCGCCGTCGGCGACGTAGTAGAAGCCGGTCAGCTTCTTCGACTTGCCGGCCAGCAGGTTCTCGACGCCGAGGAAGATCCAGGGCGCATCCTTCCAGATCTGCTCCTGGGCGACGCGGTAGGCCTCGGCGCGCTTGGCGGTGTCGGCGGTGCCAATGCCGGTCTCGATGGCGGCGTCGACCGTGTCGTTCTTGTAGTAGGCGACGTTGAAGAACTTCGGCGGGAAGCCTTTGCCCCACAGCAGCGGGCGCAGGCCCCAGTCGGCATCGCCGGTCGAGGCCGACCAGCCGCCATACTGCATCTGCACCGTGGCATCCTCCGGCTTCTCGACACCCCAGACGCGGGCGGTCTCGACACCGGATTCGAGCGGGGTGACGGTCAGCTTGACGCCGATCTGCGACAGCTGCTGCTGGACGAACTGCATGCCGCGGATGAAGTTGGTGCTGTTGCGGCCGAACATCTCGGCCTCGAAGCCGTTCGGATAGCCCGCTTCGGCCAGCAGCGCCTTCGCCTTGGCGAGGTCGTAGGTGTACTGGTTGGGCTGGGTGACGTGGAAGCCCAGCTTGGACGGGATCGCCGAATCCAGCGGGCCGGCATAGCCGCGATAGACCACCTTCGCGTAGGCGTTCTTGTCGATGGCGTAGTTCAGCGCCTGACGGACGCGCGGGTCGTTGAACGGCTTCTTCATGGTGTTCATCGCCACATAGCGGGCGATGATCGACGGGGCGTCGATCAGCTCAAGCTGGTTGTTGGCCTCCACCATCTTCACCATCTCGGGCGGCAGCGGATAGATGAACTGCGCCTCGTTGGTCTGGAGCATGGCGATGCGGCTGCCATTCTCCGGCACGCTCTTCAGCGTGACGTGGTCGATCTTCGGCAGGCCCGGCTTCCAGTACTTGTCGTTCTTCTCGACCTTCAGCGTGTCCGCTTCCCAGCTGACGAACTTGTAGGGGCCGGTGCCGACCGGGTGGCGGCCGATCTCCTTGCCGAAGGTCTCAAGCGCCTTCGGGCTGTGGATCATGGCGCCGGGGTGGGCGAGGTTGTTGTTCAGCGCACCGAAGGGCTGCGACAGCTTCAGCGTGATGGTGGTGTCGTCGACCACCACCGTCTCGGCCAGCATCGCCAGCAGGCTCTGCCGCTTCAGCCGGTTGGCCGGGTTGGCGAGGCGGTCGAAATTGGTCTTCACCGCCTGGGCGTTGAAGGGCGTGCCGTCATGGAAGGTGACGTTCTTGCGCAGGCGATAGGTGTATTCGGTGGCGGTGTCGTTGACGGTGAAGCTTTCCGCCAGCAGCGGCACCAGCTTCATGTCCTTGTCGAAGCCGAACAGGCCCTGCATCATCGTGCGGCTGGCCGACTGCGACAGCGTGTCGTTGATGTCGGCCGGGTCCAGCGTGGTGATGTTGTCGGGCAGGCCGACCACCAGATCCTTGGCCGCGAAGGCCGGGCCGGCGAGAGCGGTGCCGGCGAGCAGGCCGGCGAGAAGCGGAAGGGCGAAGCGGTTCACGTGTAGGCTCCCTGTTTTTTGGTTCAGAAATCGCCGCCGACGGACTTAAAAGTCCCCGCCTACGGCGTGGCGGGCGACGAAATGGT
The DNA here is from genome assembly GCF_042604635.1 of Azospirillum sp. A26. Classification (NCBI taxonomy): domain Bacteria; kingdom Pseudomonadati; phylum Pseudomonadota; class Alphaproteobacteria; order Rhodospirillales; family Azospirillaceae; genus Azospirillum; species Azospirillum sp. A26. The sequence goes on from NZ_CP170473.1 coordinate 1,559,835, forward strand.
CCTCGCCGACCGGCACCAGCGGCTGCACCGACGGCTCGTCGCCGAGGCTGCGGATGGGGCTCGGGATCTCGCCGGTCAGCAGCCGCAGGTCGCGGGTGCGGCGGCTGGGATCGGCGATCGGCACCGCCGCCATCAGGCGGCGGGTGTAGGGATGCTGCGGATTCTCGAACACGGCGCGGCGGGGGCCGAGTTCGACGATCTGGCCGAGATACATCACCGCGACGCGGTGGCTGACCCGCTCCACCACCGCCATGTCGTGGCTGATGAACAGGTAGGACAGGCCGCGCCTGGCCTGAAGCTCCATCAGCAAATTGACGATCTGCGCCTGGATCGACACGTCGAGCGCCGCCACCGCCTCGTCGGCGATGATCACCTTGGGGTCGCAGGCGATGGCGCGGGCGATGCAGATGCGCTGGCGCTGGCCGCCGGAGAACTCGTGCGGATAGCGGCGCGCATGTTCCGGCTTGAGGCCGACCTGGGTCAGCAGATCCGCCACCCGTTCCTCGATGGCGCGGCGGCGCGACAGGCCCGGCCTGGATGCGGGCGCATAATCGTGGACCAGCATCGGCTCGGCGACGCTGAAGCCGACGGTCATGCGCGGGTTCAGCGAGGCGAAGGGATCCTGGAAGATATACTGGATCTTCTCCTTCAGCTTCGCCTGACCGTTGGAATCGAGCGTCGCGGTGTCGAGCCCGTCGAAGCGGATGGTTCCGGAGGTGGCGGACTGGAGGCCCATGATGGTGCGGCCAGTGGTCGACTTGCCGCAGCCGGACTCGCCGACCAGCGCCAGCGTCTCGCCCGGACGGACGGCGAAGCTGACCTTCTCCACCGCATGGACGCGGGCCTTCAGCGAGCCGAAGATACCCTTGCGCACGTCGAAGCGGGTGGTGAGGTCACGCACCTCCAGAAGCGGGGCGTCGGCGGCGCGCACGGTGTCCTGCACCGGCGGCGGAGCCGGAGGCGCAGCCTCGGCCTTCGCGTCGTCCACCACCAGCAGCGGGAAGCGCACCGGCAGGTCCTGGCCGCGCAAGGCGCCCAGCTTCGGCACGGCGGACAGCAGCGCCTTGGTGTAGGGGTGCTGCGGCGCCTGGAAGATGCGCTCGACCGGCCCCTCCTCCACCTTGCGGCCGCGCCACATCACGACGACGCGGTCGGCCACCTCGGCCACCACGCCCATGTCGTGGGTGATGAAGATGACGCCCATCCCCATCTCGTCCTGCAACAGGCGGATCAGCCGCAGGATCTGCGCCTGGATGGTCACGTCGAGCGCGGTGGTCGGCTCGTCGGCGATCAGCAGCGACGGCTTGCAGGACAATGCCATGGCGATCATGACGCGCTGGCGCATGCCACCCGACAACTGGTGCGGATGGCGGTCGAGCAGCCGGGCCGGCTCGGGAATGCGAACCTTCTCCAGCATGCGCAGCGCCTCCGCCCGCGCCGCCTTGCGGTCGAGACCCTGGTGCAGCATCACCGCCTCGGCGATCTGGTCGCCGATGGTGAAGACCGGGTTCAGCGACGTCATCGGCTCCTGGAAGACCATGGCGATGTCGTTGCCGCGCATGTCGGTCAGCGCTTCGGCCGGCGGCGTGGCGAGGTCGCGCTCGCGCCCGTCGCGGCCCTTGAAGCGGATGCGCCCGCCGACGATGCGGCCGCCGGCATAATCGACCAGCCGCATCAGCGACAGCGAGGTCACCGACTTGCCGCTGCCGGATTCGCCGACGATGGCGACCGTCTCGCCGGGCGCCACGGTGAAGCTGACATCGTCGACGACGCGGAGCGGGCCGTGCTCGCCGTCGAAGGCGACGCTCAGCCCCTCGACCGACAGCAGGGCCGGCGCGGTGTCGACCGCCTTCACGGCAGCGGCACCGCTCATCGGGACAGCCTTTCGGCGAACAGCGCGAACAGGCGGCGCCAGACCATGCCCGGCGCGCCGCTGCCGACCGGCTTGCCGTTCAGGCTGGTGACGGGGGTGATTTCCTTGGTGGTGCTGGCGATCCAGATCTCGTCGGCGCTGTCGAGCTCGGCCGCCGGGATGTCGCGCTCCTCCAGCCGCAGGCCGGCCTCGGCGGCCAGCCGCAGGACGACGATGCGGGTGATGCCCTGGAGTATGCGGTTGTCGTTGACCGGGGTGGCGATGACGCCGTCCTTCACCACGAAGATGTTGGTGGCGGCGCCCTCGGTCACCAGGCCGTCGCGCAGTTGCAGCGCATCGACCACGCCGGCATCGGTCGCCGCCTGCTGCGCCAGCACGCTGCCCAGCAGCGCCACCGTCTTCAGGTCGCAGCGGCCCCAGCGGATGTCGGGAATGGTGATGGCGGCGACGCCCTGGTCGCGCCACGCCGCGGGCGGGCGCTTCAGCGGGCTCGCCATGCCGAACACCGACGGGGTGACGCCGGCCGGGAAGGCGTGGCCACGGCTGGATGCGGCGCCGCGGGTGACCTGGAGATAGACCGTCAGGTCGCCGGCGATGCCGGAGTCGGCGGCCAGCCGCTCCATGATGCCCAGCCAGTCGCCGGCCGACAGCGCGCAGTCGATGCGCAGCTCCGCCATGCCGCGTTGCAGGCGGGCGATGTGGGCCTCCGGCTCGAACAGGCGGCTATTGTAGGCCGCGGTCACTTCATAGAGGCCGTCGGCGAACAGGAAACCGCGGTCCAGCGGCGACACGTGGACCTCGTCCAGCGGCAGGTAACGCCCGTTCCAATAGGAGATCGTCATCGCTTTCCAACTTCTTCGGCGCGTGGAGGGGGAGGCCCCGGTTGATCGGCCCGGATCACTCCGTCGGGCGGTTCGATTTCGGCACGACGTGGAGATAGGGCAGGATGCGCTCGGCGACGTCGGCGGCCTGTCCGACGCTGTCCGGGCCGGAGCGCGACAGCGCGGTGCCCAGCGCCACGATCAGCGCCATCAGCCCGGTGGGCGAGCTGTGGCGCACGCCATGGTCGGCCCCGGCCAGCAGGGTGACGTCGGCCAGCGGCACGATGGGGCTGTCCGGCGCATCGGTCAGCGCGATGGCCTTGGCCCCGCGCTCCCGGCACAGCTGCAGATGCTCGATGGTCCGGCGCGAGTAGCGCGGCGAGGTGATGGCGATCACCAGATCGCCGGGCCTGACCGTCAACAGCCGGCGGATGGTGCGCTCGGTGCCGGCGAACTCGATGGCTTCGCGGACATTGTCGACATAGGGCTCCAGCACGTCGGCCAGGAACAGGGCGAGATAGGCACTGTCGCCGAGGCCGAGCGCCACGACGCGGCCGGCCTCGCGGATCAGCCGGATGGCGGCCTCGCACTGCTCAGGCTGGAGCAGATCCATGGTGCGGGCGATGTTGCCGGCGTCGCTGGCCAGCGATTCCCGCATGATCTCGGCGTTCGAGGTGTCACGCTGGACGGCGACGCGCAGCTTCTCCACCGGCGCGAAGGTCGATTCGAAAGCCCGCAGCAGATCCTCGCGGAACTCGGGAAAGCCGTCATAGCCGAGGAAGCGGGCATAGCGGTTGACCGACGCCACCGACACTTCGGCCGCCGCCGCCAGTTCGCCGATCTTCAGGGTCGCGGTGCGGAAGGGATAGGCCAGCGCCCACTCACCCACCTTGGCGAGGGCGGCCGGAAGCTGCTGCTGGCAGTTCTGCATGCGGATCAGCAGCGATCCCGTCTGAATGGGCGGCTCCATCCCCCGATCCCCCTCACCTGCGTCGGCACGGCCCTTGTGAGCATAGAATTACAGGAACGCCATATTTCTGTAAATCCATTTTCACATATGGCCGTATGCCGTCAGTGCGGGGGCCGACGCCGTCAGCGCGAACGGTCGCGAAGGAGTTGGTCTGACTGGTTCAGCCAGTCTTCCAGTTTCTGCGGCCGGCCGGCGCGGGCTGGCGGCGTTGCCGGACTGGGGTCGGCGTCCGCCGCCGCCGGGATCGAGGCCGATTGCGGCGGGCGGTCCAGCGGGGCACCGGCGCCGACGGTGCCGCGGGCGTCGATCCGCGGGCGATAGCGGCGGCCGTCGGCGGTGACGAACTCCCCCTCGCCGGTCGGGCGGTTGCGCTGGAAGCGACCGACATATTTGTTGCCGCTGGGGAAGGTGAGCGTGCCGAAACCGGTCCGGCGGTCGTCCTGCCACTCCCCCTCATAGACGCGGCCATCGGCCCAGACATGGGTCGCCTGACCCGAGACCAGCCCATTGCTGAAATTCCCGTCGAGGCGGCGGCCGTCGCGCCAGGTGACGCGCCCCTGCCCTTCCATCCGCCCGCCGACCAGCGTGCCTTCCACCTGCCCGTCGTAGCGGCCGTCATGGAACCAGCTGAGCACGCCGGGCCCGCTGGCCCAGCCGTCCGGGCAGGCACCGGACCAGCGGACGGTCTTGCGCCGGTCGGGATACTGGTCCCACACCCGGCAGTCGGAGCCCTCGACGGTCACCGCGCGCTCCGCCAGGGCGGACGCCGGCAGGACTGTGAGCAGACAGGGCAGCAGAAGGGCGGCACGAGCGGACATCAAGGCCACCTTTCGCGGGGGGACGGGGGATGCAATCTCCAACCGTCCCTGTCCGGATTCGGTTCCGAAATGCCTGTTTTCGTATGCTCCTGGTGTCTTCCTTATCGTTTGTTAACGATGTTTGCCGCAAATATCGCGCATCGTCGGATCAGCGGATCGTGAAGGTTAGCAATGGCTCAGAAGGTTCGTGAGGACTACCGGACCCTCACCGGCCCGGAAAAGGCCGCCATCATGATGCTGGCGCTGGGCGAGGAGCATTCGTCCAAGCTGTTCTCCCTGATGGACGACGAGGAGATCAAGGAGCTGTCCCAGGTGATGGCCAACCTGGGCACCGTGTCGGCCAACCTGATCGAGCGCCTGTTCGTCGAGTTCGCCGAACAGATGTCGTCGAGCGGCACGGTCGTCGGTTCCTTCGATTCGACCGAGCGGCTGCTGCTGAAGACCCTTCCGAAGGACAAGGTCGACCAGATCATGGAGGACATCCGTGGTCCGGCCGGCCGCACCATGTGGGACAAGCTGACCAACGTGAACGAGTCGGTGCTGTCCAACTATCTGAAGAACGAGTATCCGCAGACCGTCGCCGTCGTCCTCTCGAAGATCCGCTCCGACCATGCCGGCCGCGTCCTGGCGCAGCTGCCGGAAAGCTTCGCCATGGAAGTCATCATGCGCATGCTGCGCATGGAGGCGGTGCAGAAGGAGGTTCTGGACGACGTCGAGCGCACGCTGCGCACCGAGTTCATGACCAACCTCGCCCGCACCAGCCGGCGCGACAGCCACGAGATGCTGGCGGAGATCTTCAACGGGCTGGACCGCACCACCGAGCACCGCTTCATGGCGGCGCTGGAGGAACGCAACCGCGACAGCGCCGAGCGCATCAAGTCGCTGATGTTCACCTTCGAGGATCTGTCGAAGCTCGACCCCTCGGGCGTCCAGACGATGCTGCGCACGGTCGACAAGCAGAAGCTGGGCACCGCGTTGAAGGGCGCGTCGGAGTCGCTGAAGGATCTGTTCTTCTCCAACATGTCCGAGCGCGCCGCCAAGATCCTGCGCGAGGACATGGCGGCGATGGGTCCGGTCCGCGTCCGCGACGTGGACGAGGCGCAGATGTACATGGTGCAGCTGGCGAAGGATCTGGCCGCCCGCGGCGAGCTGGTCCTGGCCGAGGGCAGCGGCGAGAACGAGCTGATCTACTGACCGGCGGGTGCGGTTGCCTCCGATAAGCGGCGGGCGGCGCTGACTTTTTTCCCGGCAGCCCTCACACGGGGTTTGACGGACGGTCCGGAACGGTGAACCTTTGGAGTCCGATCAAGGGCGGGATCAGGGGGGCGGCCAAGCGCCCTCCTCCGACCGGCCAGAAGGCCGGCGGATGCCGCATCGGGCAACAACAGGGGGTTTCCGAACATCATGACCGCTCACACGCTGCATTCCCGATTCATTGGCCGGATGGCCGGTTCGGCCACTGCCCGGATGGCCGGTCCGGTCGTGGCCGGCCTGCTGGGGCTGGGCGTCGCCGCCGGGCCGCTGGCTGCCGTGGCCGAGACCTGGGACATGCCGACGCCGTATCCGGACACCAACCTGCACACCATCGTGGTGAAGCAGTTCGCCGATGACGTGAAGGCGGCCACCGCCGGCAAGATCCAGATCACCGTCCATTCCAACGGCTCGCTGATCCGCCATCCGGAGATCAAGCGCGCGGTCCAGTCCGGTCAGGCCCAGCTGGGCGAGGTGCTGATCAGCTCCTGGGCGAACGAGGATCCGCTCTACGGCCTCGATTCGGTGCCCTTCCTCGCCACCGACTTCAAGTCGGCGCACAAGCTGTACGAGGTCTCCAAGCCCTATCTGGAGAAGAAGCTGGAGCGCCAGCGCCTGAAGCTGCTCTACTCGATCCCGTGGCCGCCGCAGGGCCTGTATGTGAAGGACGAGGTGCAGTCCATCGAGGGGCTGAAGGGCCAGAAGTTCCGCGCCTACAACCCGGCCACCACCCGCATCGCCGAGCTGAGCGGCGCCATCCCGGTGAAGATCGAAGCGGCCGAAGTGGCGCAGGCCTTCGGCACCGGCATCGTCACCGCGATGATCACCTCGGCCGCCACCGGCGTCGACACCAAGGCCTGGGACTTCGTGAAGGTCTATTACGACGTGCAGGCCTGGCTGCCGCGCAACATGGTGTTCGTCAACACCGAGGTCTGGAAGGGGTTGGACGCCGGTACCCAGAAGGCGATCCAGGACGCCGCGGCGAAGGCCGAGGCCACCGGCTGGGCTGAGTGGGAGAAGAAGACGGCCGATCTGAACAAGACCATGTCCGACAACGGCATGAAGGTGCTGCCGCCGTCCGACAAGCTGAAGGAAGGCCTGTCCGCCATCGGCAAGACCATGACCGCGGAATGGACCAAGGCGGCCGGCGCCGACGGCGAGGCGATCATTTCCGCCTTCAACAAGTAACCGGTCCGGATGCGTCCGGCCGGCACCGCCCGAAAAAGGTAGGCCGGCCGGCCCCCTCCACGCCCCTTCGCTCCGTCCCGACCGCAGGAGGTGGTTGCGCCATGCGCACCGCACTGTCCATCCTTTACCGCGCCGCCGAGATCCTGGGCGCGGTCCTTCTCGCCGCCATCGCCGTCCTGATCGTGACGCAGGTGGCCTCCCGGCTGCTCAACGTGATGGTGCCGGGGGCCGACGAGCTTGCCGGCTACTGCATGGCGGCGTCCTTCTTCCTGATGCTGGGGCCGGCGCTGCGCCGCGGCGCGCACATCCGCGTCGGCGTGCTGGTGGAGCGGCTGAACGGCGCCGCCCGCCGCGTCATGGAGCTGCTCTGCCTGGGCTTCGCCACCGCGCTCAGCAGCTATTTCGCTTGGTACTGGGTGCGCATGACCTATGAGTCCTATGATTTCGGCGATCTCAGCCAGGGCGTGCTGCCGGTCCCGCTGTGGATGCCGCAGGCGCTGATGGCGGTGGGTCTGGTGGTGCTGGTCATCGCCTTGATCGACGACCTGCTGGCCGTGCTGCAGGGGCGTGAAGCCTCCTACCAGCATGCCGGCATGCAGAGCGAGGGCTGAGCGATGGATCAGACGACCGCATCCATCGTCGTCGTGGTGACGATGTTCCTGATGCTGGGAGCCGGCGTGTGGGTGGCGCTGGCGCTGGCCGGCGTCGGCTTCGTCGCCATGGCGCTGTTCACCGCACGTCCGGTGGGCATGGTGATGGCGACCAACATCTGGGGGGCCAGCACCTCCTGGACGCTGACCGCATTGCCGCTGTTCATCTGGATGGGCGAGATCCTGTTCCGCACCCGCATCTCGTCCGACATGTTCAAGGGGCTGGCGCCCTGGACCGGCTGGCTGCCCGGCCGGCTGATGCACGTGAACATCATCGGCTGCTCGATCTTCGCCGCGGTCTCCGGCTCGTCCGCCGCCACCGCCGCCACCATCGGCCGCATGACGATTCCGGAACTGAACCGGCGCGGCTACGACCCGATGATGACGCTGGGCTCGCTGGCCGGGGCCGGCACGCTGGGGCTGCTGATCCCGCCGTCGATCATCATGATCGTCTATGGCGTCGCCGCCGACGTGTCGATCGCCCGGCTGTTCATCGCCGGCGTCATTCCCGGCATCGTGCTGACCGGCCTGTTCATGCTGTATGTCGGCGGCTGGTCGCTGCTGAACCCCGACCGGGTGCCGCCGCCCGAACCGTCGCAGAGCTTCGGAGAGAAGATCCGCGACACCGGCGCGCTGATCCCGGTGATGCTGCTGATCGCCGCGGTGCTGGGCTCGATCTATGTCGGCATCGCCACCCCGACGGAGGCCGCCGGCATCGGCGTGCTGGGGTCGCTGGTGCTGGCGCTGGTGACCGGCACGCTGAACTGGACGACCTTCCGCGACAGCCTGTTCGGCGCCGCCCACACCTCCTGCATGATCGGCTTCATCCTGGCGGGTGCCGCCTTCCTGACGGTGGCGATGGGCTATACCGGCATCCCGCGCCTGCTGGCGGAATGGATCACCACCATGCAGCTGTCGCCGGCGGCCCTGCTGGTGGCGCTGACCGCCTTCTTCGTGGTGATGGGCTGTTTCCTCGACGGCATCTCGATGGTGGTGCTGACCACCTCGGTCATCCTGCCGATGGTGCAGCGGGCGGGCATCGACCTGCTGTGGTTCGGCATCTACATCATCATCGTGGTGGAGATGGCGCAGATCACCCCGCCGGTCGGCTTCAACCTGTTCGTGCTGCAATCGATGACCGGCAAGGACATCTTCACCATCGGCAAGGCCAGCCTGCCCTTCTTCCTGCTGATGGTGGTGATGGTGGCGCTGCTGTGGGTGTTCCCCGGCATGGTGTCGTGGCTGCCGTCGATGATGATCGGTTAATGAGGAAAACGTGCAAGTCCGCTTCACCAGTGCCGGCGACACCGCCTTCAATGTCGAGTTCGGCGAGACCATCGACCGGGCGACCAACGCCCGCGTCATGGATTTGCACGCCCGGCTGAAAGCGGCCCCGCCGCCGGGGCTGGTGGAGACGGTGCCGACCTTCCGCTCGCTGCTGGTGGTTTACGACCCGGTATCCACCGGGCGGCGGGAGATGCAGGCGGCGGTCGAGGCGGCACTGGCCGGCAGCGGCGCCACACCGGCGGAGGGGCGGCTGTGGCGGCTGCCGGTCTGCTACGACCCCGACCTCAGCCCCGATCTGGCCGAACTGGCGGACCAGCTCGGCCTGACCGCCGAGCGGGTGGCGGCGCTGCATGGGTCGGTGGAGTATTTCGTCTATATGCTCGGCTTCATGCCGGGCTTCGGCTATATGGGCGACCTGCCGGCGGAACTGGACCGGCCGCGCCGGACCGAGCCGCGGGTGCGGGTCCCGGCCGGCTCCGTCGCCGTCGCCGGGCGGCTGACCACCGTCTATCCGTGGGAAAGTCCCGGCGGCTGGCACCTGATCGGCCGCTGCCCGGTGCCGCTCTATGACGGCGGCCGGCCCGATCCGGTGCTGCTGGCGGCCGGCGACCGGGTGCGCTTCGAGGCGGTGGACCGCGCGGCGTTCGACGGAATCGCCGAGGCGGCATCCGCCGGACGCTTCGATCCCGCCAGCCTGAGGGCGGCGTGATGGCCGCCTTCCTGACGGTGGTCCGGCAGGGCCTGTTCGCGACGGTCCAGGATTTGGGACGTTTCGGCTTCCAGGAACTCGGCATGCCGGTGGCCGGCGCGCTCGACCCGGTGGCGCTGCGGCTGGCCAATGCGCTGGTCGGCAATCCGCAAGGAGCGGCCGGGCTGGAGATCGCCCTGCTCGGCCCTGCCCTGCGGGTGGATGCGCCGTCGGTCCGCATCGCCGCGGTCGGCCCGCTGGCCCTGACGCTGGAGCGCGACGGCGCCGCGGCGCAGCAGCTGGAGCCCCACCGCAGCCACACCCTGCTTGCAGGCGACGTGCTGAGGCTGGGGGCGGTGGACGGGGCGTCGGTCGCCTGTCTGGCGGTGGCCGGCGGTTTCGCGCTGGCACCGGTGATGGGCAGCCTGTCCACCTATGTGCGCGCCGGCATCGGTCCGCTGGGCGGACGGCCGCTGGCCGAGGGGGACCGGTTGCCGCTGGCGCTGGACGCCGCCCCGGACGGCCCGGACGTCGAATTGCCACAGCCGCCCGACTATGGCGCCGGGCCGTTGCGCGTCGTTCCGGGGCCGCAGGAGGACCGCTTCACCGAAGCGGCGCTGGAGACCTTCCTGTCCGCGACCTACCGCGTCGGCAAACAGGCAGACCGCATGGGGCTGCGGCTGGAGGGACCGGCGCTGGAGCATCGCGGCTCCGCCGACATTCCGTCGGACGGGCTGGTCACCGGCTCCATCCAGGTGCCGGGCAACGGGCAGCCGATCCTGCTGCTGAACGACCACCAGACGGCCGGCGGCTACGCCAAGATCGCCACGGTGATTTCCGCCGACTTGGCCCGCGCCGGCCGCTTGCGCCCCGGCGACAGCCTGTCCTTCCAACCCGTGACGGTCGAGGACGCCGAAACGATCCGCCGCCGCCAGGAGCAGGCCATCGCCAGCTGGATCCGCGCCATCCGCCCGGTGCGCCCGGCCGGCGGCATCGATCTGGAGGCGCTTTATGGGGAGAATTTGATCTCCGGCACCGTCGACATCGTCAATGGCGGCAGCGACCTGCCCCTGCTGTGACGCCGGAGGCCGCCGGAGAGGTCAGACCCCGACGACCTGCAAACCGCCGTTGGGCAGGCTGAAGGGCTGCGCACCGGCGAGTTCCGTCACCACCCCCCTGTCCACATCCAGTCGGAACAGGGCCGCTGCCTGGGTGGAATCGGTCGCGCTGAAATACAGGTTGCCGCCGGCCGCATCCAGGCTGGTGGGCTGCGTCCAACCCGTGTGGTGGGCCTTGTCCGCGACCATCCGCGTGCCCGCCGCGGTGCCGTCGCTTCGCCACAGGCTGTCGCCATGCACGCCGTCATCGGCGGTGAAGAACAGCGTGTCGTCCACGACGGTGATGTTCGCGATGTTGGCGTCGGCGCGGCCGGGCGCGATGTCCTTGACCATCCGCGTTCCCAGCTCCGTCCCGTCCGACGTCCAGAGTTCGTAGCCGTTCTGCTCGCTCCCGGCAACGAAAGCGACCTGACCGTCGAAGGCGAAGAACTGCTTGGAACGGGAAAAGCCCAGGGACGGGAAATCCTTGACCAGGACCGTGCCCGCCGGCGTGCCGTCGCTCTTCCACAGATCATCGCCCCGATTGAAGAACAGCGTATCTCCAGCCATGGCGAGAGACAGGGTGTGCCCGCTCTTCGGATCCTCGCCAAGCCCCTCCAGCAGCTTGACTGTCCCCGCCAGGGTCCCGTCGGTCACCCACAGCTGGCTGTAGGAGCCGGTGCCGTCCCAGCCTGTCAGGAACAGCCGGTGCGGCTGTCCATCGTCCCCGCCCGCCGTCAGATGACCGGGGAAGATGGGCAGCGGCACCGGCGGATCGAACCCTCCCGGAAAGAAGTCCTTCACCAGCACCGTTCCGGCCGCCGTTCCATCGGACCGCCACAGGGCCCGCCCATGCTCGCTGTCGGTGGCGGAGAAGAACAGCTCATCCCCGACCGCCGTCAGATCGTAGGGATAGGAACCGGCCGGCTTGTCGGCGATGTCCTTCACCATATGGGTCCCGGCGGCGGTGCCGTCGCTGACCCACAGCTCCGTTGCATGCTGTCCGTCGTCGGCCTGGAAGTACAGCTTGCCGTCCACGACGGTCAACGCCGTCGGCCCGGAGCCCGCGGCACCCGTATGGATGTCGGCCACCATGCGGGTGCCACCCGGCGTACCGTCCGTCATCCACAGCTCGCGGCCATGCACGCCGTCGTCGGCGCTGAAATAGGCGTGCCCGTCCGCCTCGACCAAGCCCTGCGGATCCGATGAGGCGGTCCCCGGGGCGATGTCCCGCAGAAGGAAGGCCCGGCGCCCGTCCGTCCCCCACAACTCGCCGCCATGACCGCTGTCGGAGGCCGCGAACACGGCGTCCGCTTTCAAACGGCTGGCCTTCAGCCGCAGATTGTCGGCCGTCAGATCGTCCCGTGACAGCCCCATCAGCTTGACCCCGTCGCACGGCCCGAAATCGAGGACCAGCCCGTCGCTGTCCTGATGGGAATGGGCCAGCACATCCTCCAGGCTGCCGATCCCGCCCCAGCCGCTCAGATCCAGCAGATCGCCGCCCGCACCGCCCTGGAAGTCGCCGATGCAATCCCAGCCGTCTCCGGGATCGAGGACAAAGCGGTCGCTGCCGGCGCCGCCTTCCATGTAGTCGTTGCCGCGATGGCCGGCGATGGTGTCGTCGCCGGTCCCGCCGAACAGAAGGTCTCGATGCGCGCTGCCCGCGATCCGTCGGCCGGACGCGCCGTGCGCCTGCGCTTGATCCAATCCCATGACCACTCCCTCCCTTGGGTGCCGACGCGCCCGGCATCGGCAGGGAGAGGCAATTCTACCGTATCGCCGGTGTGTTTCCCGGCACGTGCAGGCAGCCAGTGATCCATCGCACCGCGCCGCTACCCCGGTCCGGGCCAGGACATCCTTGAACCATCCAATCGAAAATGCAGCAGCCCCTTCCCGCTCGGAAGATCGACACCGATGCCCTCGCACCGGCCTCCCGGAATTTCGGACAGGCATCGCCTGACGAAATGCCGCAGACGATGCGGTTGACCGCCGGCCGGGAGCGCAACTACCATACCAGCAACTGGAATGGTAGTATGCGACGCCATGAACGGTTCCCAAACGGCACCGCTCCCGACGATGGCCTGACTGATCCAGGAAACAGTTCTGAAACGTGCGACCGCCGCCGGACGACGCTGTGGGGCTGCCGAATGACCGGCTCCCGCGCGAAGCCATCCGGCGCGCCCAAGCAATGAAGGCTCGATGCCTCAATGGGGGCCGGTGTGCGAACACCGGGCGGCGGCGTGCGTCCTGGCTGGAGACGCCTATCATGAGCGAACAGATCATTGCCGACGCCGGACCCGGCCAGTCGGCGGAACCGGCCCATCGGGCCGGCGGCATCGGCCAAGCGGCAGGCAAAGCGGCGGTCACGGTGAGCAAGGCCATCGGCCGCTACCGCTGGACCATCTGCGGCCTGCTCTTCTTCTCGACCACCATCAACTACATGGACCGTCAGGTCCTGGGCCTGCTGAAGTCCACGCTGATGGGCGACATGGGCTGGACCGAGTCCGACTTCGGCGACATCGTCGCCGCCTTCTCGCTGGCCTACGCCTTCGGCTACATCGGCTGCGGCCGGCTGATGGACAAGATCGGCATCCGCATCGGCCTGCCGGCGGCGGTCGCCGGCTGGAGCTTCTTCGCCTGCATCCATGCCCTGATGGGCAGCGTCTTCGGCTTCAAGATGGCCCGCGCCGGCCTCGGCCTGACCGAGGGCGGCAACTTCCCGGCCTCGATCAAGGCGGTGTCGGAGTGGTTCCCGGCCAAGGAACGGGCGCTCGCCACCGGCATCTTCAATGCAGGCTCCAACGTCGGCGCCGTCGTCGCACCGATCCTGGTGCCGATCCTGCTGGTCGCCTATGGCTGGCAGGCCGCCTTCCTGGTCACTGGCGGCATCGGCTTCTTCTGGGTCATCGCCTGGCTGCTGATCTACCGCAAGCCGGAAGACCATCCGAAGCTGACGGCCGAGGAGCTGGCCTATATCCGCAGCGACCCGGTGCTGCCGCAGGAGAACATTCCCTGGATCAAGCTGCTGAGCTATCGCGGCACCTGGGCGAACATCGTCGGCACCTGCTTCTCGGCCCCGGTGTGGTGGTTCTACCTGAACTGGGTCCCCGGTTTCCTGAACAAGCAGTATGGCGTGAACCTGTTCGGGGCGATGCTGCCGCTGATCATCATCTACACCATGGCCGATTTCGGCAGCGTCGGCGGCGGCTGGTTCTCCTCGCACCTGATCAAGCGCGGCGTGAAGCCCCTGCGGGCCCGCAAGCTGACCTTCCTGATCTGCGGCCTGTGCGTGCTGCCGGTGTTCTTCGCCTCCACCGTGTCCAGCATGTGGGTCGCCGTCCTGCTGATCGGCATCGCCGCCTCCGCCCACCAGGGCTATTCGGCCAACGTCTACACCATCGTCTCCGACACCATGCCGCGCAACGCGGTGGGGTCGGTGGTCGGCATCGGCGGCTTCTGCGCCTACTTCGTCGGCATGTTCGTGTCGATGGGCGTCGGCCGCCTGCTGGATGCGACCGGCGGCAACTATCAGGTGCTGTTCGGCATCGCCTCGGTCCTCTACCTCGTCGGTCTGGCGATCATGCACTTCATCCTGCCGAAGACCGGGTCGGGCATGACCCCGGCCGGGATCGAGGTCTGATCTCCACGCCCACTGCATCCAAACACTCCGGGGCGCCCCGCCCCGGAGTCCGCAATCGACCACCACCACTTCACCAGAATGACGGTGCACCGGCCCACCCGCACTGCCGCCCCTCCGGGGCGACAGCGGACAGGGAGACCGCAGCGACCGCCGCGACCCGGAGCCCATCATGCCCGACGCGAACACCGCCCTGCTGGCGGCCCGTCCTTCACAAACCCGCCTTTCCACCGCCTCCCTCGACCATCTGGCCCCGGGTGTCGAGCGCCCCGCCTACGACCGCGCCGCGGTGACGCCGGGCATCGTCCATATCGGTCTCGGCGCCTTCTGCCGCGCCCATCTCGCCACCTACACCGACGATGTCCTGGCGACCGGTGACAAGAGCTGGGGCATCGTCGGCGTCGATCCGCTGTCGCCGGCGATCCGCGACGCGCTGAAACCGCAGGACTGCCTCTACACCCTGCTGGTGCGCGAGGAGAACCGCGACCGGCTGCGCGTCATCGGATCCTTCCTCGACGCCATGGCCACCGCCGACCAGCTGGACGAGGTGCTGGCGCTGATGGCGAAGCCGGAGATCCGCATCGTCACCCTGACGGTGACCGAGAAGGGCTATTGCCAGGACGCCGCCACCGGCGCGCTGGACGAGGCGCATCCGCTGATCCGTGCCGACCTCGCCGATCCCACGAAGCCGCGCAGCGTGCCGGGCCTGCTGGCCGAGGCGATCCGCCGCCGCCGCGCCGCCGGGGTGGCGCCCTTCACCGTGCTGGTCTGCGACAACCTCGCCCAGAACGGCATCAAGGTGCGCGGCATCGTCGTCCGCTACGCCGAACTGTGCGATGCGGACCTCGCCGCCTACATCGCGGATCAGGTCGGCTTCCCCTGCACCATGGTCGACCGCATCACCCCCGCCACCCAGGACGCCGACCGCGCGACGGTGGAGGAGGCGACCGGCTGCGTCGATGCCTGGCCGGTGGTGAGCGAGCCCTTCAAGCAATGGGTGATCGAGGACCGCTTCCCGCTCGGCCGCCCGGCCTGGGAAAAGGCCGGCGCCATCATGGTCGAGGACGTCCACCCGTTCGAGCTGATGAAGCTGCGCTGCCTGAACGGTGCCCATTCGCTGCTGGCCTACCTGTCGGTGATCGCCGGCATCGAGACCATCGCCGGGGCGATGGCCGACGCGCAGCTGCCGGCCGTCGTGCGGCGCCTGTGGGCAGAGGATCTGATCCCCACCCTGCCCCCGGTGCCGGGAACCGACATCCCCGCCTACACCGCGGCGCTGGAGGCCCGCTTCCGCAACCCCGGCATCCGCCACCGCACCCTTCAAATCTCCTCCGACGGCTCGCAGAAGCTGCCGCCGCGCCTGCTTGAACCGGCGCGCGAGCTGTTCGCCGCTGGCACGGCACCGAGGGTGATCCCACTGGCCGTCGCCGCCTGGATGCGCTTCCTGCTGCAAAAGGACGAGGCCGGCACCGCCTATGCGGTCGCCGATCCGATGGCGGCACAGCTGACCGGCATCGCCGGCGCCCATGGCAAGGATGCCGGCGCCCTGGCCGCGGCGCTGTTCGCCGTGGAGGACATCTTCGACCCCGAACTGGTCGCGGAGGACGCCTTCCGCAGCGCGGTCGTCCGTCATCTCGACAGCCTGATGCACGTCGGCGTCGCCAAGACGCTGACCGGCTTCCTCGCAACCCCCTGACCGAACGGCGGCTTCCGCCAAACGCACCCCTCTTCGAAAGGACATCATCATGCAGGAAACCTGGCGCTGGTTCGGCCCGGACGATCCCGTCACCCTGGAAAAGGCCCGTCAGGCCGGTGCCACCGGCATCGTCACCGCGCTGCATCACATGAACCAGGGCAGCGTCTGGACGCCCGAGGAAATCCAGAAGCGCCGCGCCATGATCGAGGCCGCCGGCCTGACCTGGGACGTGGTGGAAAGCATCGGCGTCGGCGAGGAGATCAAGACCCGCACCGGCGACTTCCAGACCAAGATCGACAACTACAAGCAGTCGATCCGCAATGTGGCGCGGGCCGGCATCCCGGTGATCTGCTACAACTTCATGGTCATCACCGACTGGAGCCGGACCAACCTGATGCACCGGCTGCCGAACGGCGGCTATGCCCTGCGCTACGACAGCGTCGATTTCGCCGCCTACGACCTGTTCGTGCTGAAGCGCCGCAATGCGGAGGCCAGCTACGATCCCGCCCATGTCGCCGCCGCCAAGGCGCGGTTCGAGGCGATGACGGTGGAACAGGTGGCGGAGCTGGAGCGCAACCTGATCGACTGGCTGCCGGCCCGCGACTTCGCCTATGACCGCGACAGCTTCCGCGCCATGCTGGAGCTGTACCAGGAGATCGGCGTCGAGGATCTGCGCGCCAACCTGATCGCGTTCCTGCGCGAGATCACCCCGGTCGCCGAGGAAGAGGGGGTGCGGCTGTGCATTCACCCCGACGATCCGTCCTTCCCCATCTTCGGCCTGCCGCGCGTGATGTCCACCGCGGAGGATGTGCGGGCGCTGTTCGCCGCCGTGCCGCAGGAGGCCTGCGGGCTGACCCTGTGCACGGGGTCCTTCGGCTCCAACCCGAAGAACGATCTGGTGGCGATGGCGAAGGAGTTCGCCCCGCGCATCCACTTCGTTCATCTGCGCAACACCACGCACGAGCCGGACGGCTCCTTCTATGAGGCCGACCATCTCGGCGGCGACACCGACCTGATCGGCGTGGCCGCGGCGATCATCGACGAGGAGGCCCGCCGCCGGCAGGCCGGCCGCGCCGACGCCCAAATCCCGATGCGCCCGGACCACGGCCATCTGCTGGGCGACGACATCGGCCAGACGATGAACCCCGGCTATTCCTTCGTCGGGCGCCTGAAGGGTCTGGCCGAACTGCGCGGCGTGATGCGCACCATCGAGGCCTTCCGCGACAAGCGGGTCGCCTGACCTGCTGTTGGACCGGAGGCGGGACCTCTTTCCAGTGCGGGGAGAGAGGTCCCGCCTCCGTCCGGCCGTATCCTCCGCCGCCGGGTAGAGCGGCCTGCGCGTGGAGCGCGGCAGACACGGCGAAGCCGGTGCAATTCGGTATAGGGAGCCTGACCAAGCGAGCCATCCAGCCGCCATCCATTGTCCGGATGCGCCCGTTGGCGCTTGGATTCTGCCCGTGCGATCCTCCACCGGTCGCGACATGCCTCGTGCGAGGCGGCGTGCCTGGGAGGATCTGAAGATGCTGAGGTACGTGATTGCAGCTGCCGCTGTTGCTGTGACGCTGGCTGCCGGTTCCGGTGCGTCGACTGCGGCCACGCCGCAGCAGGAGAAGCAGCAGGAAAAGATGAAGGCCTGCAATGCCGATGCGAC
Source organism: Azospirillum sp. A26 (assembly GCF_042604635.1). Classification (NCBI taxonomy): domain Bacteria; kingdom Pseudomonadati; phylum Pseudomonadota; class Alphaproteobacteria; order Rhodospirillales; family Azospirillaceae; genus Azospirillum; species Azospirillum sp. A26. Next base: position 1,577,462 of record NZ_CP170473.1, read on the forward strand.
CGCCAAAAGCCTGAAAGGCGACGAGCGCAAGGCATATATGAGCAGCTGCCTCTCGAACAAGCCGGCCGCAGCCGCCGAACCGGCCAAGCCGCTGACGGCTCAGCAGGACAAGATGAAGAAGTGCAACGCCGATGCCGCCGGGAAGAGTGGGGAGGATCGGAAAGCCTTCATGGCAAGCTGCCTGAAGGGTTGACCGCGGGACGAATCTGGCCGCCCGGAACTGGGACGGGAAGGTACCGGCAATCGACTGCCCATCGATCGTCAGTACCGGACGGCCGTCAACGTCGCTCCCTGTCTTGTGAGGCCATGTGTCAGGGATGGAGAGGGCCTGCGGCATGATATGCGGCAGGCCTGAAGCCCATGGAAGCCGCCCCTATCGACGGGCATACTTGCTCCGCAGTCGATAGGGGCATCCATGAACAGACCCTGGCACGAAGCCCATCCCATGCCGGCGAAGGCGACCCGACAACAGCGCGTCGAATGGCATCTGGAACACTCCCAGGCCTGCGGATGCCGGCCGCCTCCGGCCTCGCTCCTTGACGACACCCGCGATCTCACGGAAAGACGCCGTCAGCCGGCCGAAGAAGATGCCACCTGATCACGGCAGGGGGATCACCGCGCCACTCCCTTGACCTTCGCAAAGGTCCGACAGGCGCCCAGCCCCGGCATCGGCACCAGCAGGCTGGTCAGCCTGTCGGTATCGATCTGCGGCCCGGGTGTGCCAGACGGGCCTTGCGGAACGGCTGGCTGTGTTTTCGCCACCGCTCAACAGTCCACCGTCGCAAGTCATCACATTTGGCTGCAATTTCGGACCTCTACATACCCATATAGGTTAGCCTATATGTTGTATTCACCCTGAGAAAAGTTTGCATTCCGGGCTGAATGTCTCTGGGTGGATTTGCTTAAACCCTCAAGGTGCGAGTATCCGATGACTTTTCCGACGCCGACCTGCCTGCTCCGCGGCACCCGTGTTAGCTCACTGCTCGGAGACGTGCCCGTCGAAACCTTGAAGATCGGTGACCTGATCCAATCGTCGGTGACCGGCGAATATCGCGCCGTTCGCTGGATCGGCCGGCGCCTGCTGGACGGCTCCACCTTCGATGCCGATCAGCGCAAAGTCCACCTGCCGGTCAGGATCTCCCGTAACGCGATTGCCCAGGATTTGCCGGCTCGTGACCTCTACATCTCTCCCGGCCATGCGCTGCTGATCGGCGAGTATGGTGTCTCGGCCCGCCTGCTGATCAACGGCTCGTCGATCCGGCAAGTCGATGCGATGGAGGAGATCGAGTATTTCCACATCGAACTCGACAGCCATGACGGCATGTATGCCGCGGGGCTGCCGGTCGAGACCTATCTCGAAGCCGACAACCGCCAGGCCTACGACAATGCCGCCGAATACGAGGCGCTGTATCCGGGAGACGATCCGCGCGTTCAGCAGCCCTGCGTGAAGATCGACATTCCGCTGGCAGCGCTGGATCGGATCCGGAGCAATGTGAACGAGCGTGCCGCGCAGATCGAACTGACCGAGATAGCTTGAAGCTGCTTCGGCAACGGTTGTCGAACTGACATGGCAGGGACCGTCCTTCGAGGCGGTCCCTGCCGTATGGCCCGCACCTTTCATCATTCCTGCAAGCATGGGCCTCGTCACCGCTGGAACATCCCCACGGGAACTGGATCAGCGGCGGTTGCCGACGCGGCGAGGCCCGAGGCTGGTGGGTCCGGATGTTCGACACCCGGCCTCAGCGCTACCGAGATCATCAGACCCTTCGGTCGCTTCCGCAAAGTCCCGAGGACGCCGATGGCGTCATCTGGGCCTACACCGGAACCAAGCGTCCGCATACCTATTGCTGGTGACCGGCAAGGGCCGCTCCTCACTGGGCGGCCCTTGCTCGTTCCGCCGCATTGCCGCACCGCCAAGCCGAAGCTGGCCCTCGACTCATGATGTTTGCCCCCGCATAATCAAGTTGAGATGTGCGATATGCGTTCGCGCGTTGATACGGGGAAGTGAATGCACAAGGCGTTGTTGATTGGTGTCATGGGTGCGGTGATGGCTGTTTCTGGCTGCTCCGTTCAACGCGCGCAAACCGCGGAAGCGGCCAAGACGCACCTCATCGGCATGAGCCGCGAGAATATCCTGTCGTGCATGGGAGCGCCGACGTCTCGTGCCGCTGAAGGCGGGACGGAAGTCTGGACCTATGTCTCGGCGCCGGGAACCTACGACACGGTCACGACCGGTGGTTCGAACTTTGCCGTCACGCAATCCCACGCAAGGAACTGCACCGTCAACGTCGTCATGAACGGGGGGCGGGTGAGCCGGATAAATTACTTGGGCCGCACCGGTGGCCTGCTGACGGCTGGTGAGCAGTGTGCATATGCTGTCGAGGCTTGCATGGCACCGTGACGCTGGACGTTCGGCATGGATTGGGCCGAACCACCCGCCTGACAATATAGTCGCATCTCTGGCTTCAGAAGCCCGCCCGCCACCCGGCCGGCGGGCTTTCTTGTGCCAATCGGCAGCGCAATTCCGACAATTTCACATACCAGCCAATCCCATGGCCTACCCGCCGATGTGATATTTTTGGTTGCGTCACTGAACCATACGAACCCTAATCGTGACGCGCCGAGAGAGCGCTTAATCAACTCAGGTCCGCCTCATTCTCCCGAGGCGGGCCTCTTTATATTGCGCCCTTTCCTCCCCTCCATCATGCCCAAGGCTCCGCCGGCGTAGCGGCTGCGGCCGAGCAGACGTGCGCCAATGTGCAAACGGTCGCCACTGCGGCTGAGGAGATGGCGGCATCAATCCACGAGATCGGCGATCAGGTGACGCGGTCGACCCGCATTGCCGGGCAGGCGGTGGACGAAGCGGCTCGCACGACCGGTACCGTGCGTAGGCTGGCCGACGCGACGCAGCGGATCGGAGACGTAGTGAAGCTGATCACCGATATCGCCAGCCAGACCAACTTGCTGGCGCTGAACGCTACCATCGAGGCCGCCCGCGCCGGAGAGGCCGGAAAGGGCTTCGCCGTGGTCGCCAGTGAGGTGAAGAGCCTCGCCAACCAGACCGGGAAAGCGACTGAAGAGATCGCCATCCAGATCGCCGCGATCCAAGAGGCCACACAGGGGGCAGTACAGGCAATCGACGGGATCAGCGGGACGATCAATCAGGTGAACGACATCTCTACCGGCATCGCTGCCGCCATCGAAGAGCAAGGGGCCGCAACCGCCGAGATTTCTCGGAGCGTCCACCAGGCGGCTTCGGGCACGCAAGAGGTGTCGGGCAACATCATCCAGGTCACCGAGACCGCACAGCAAACCGGGGCGGCCTCCGCCCAGGTGCTGAGCGCGGCTGGAGAGCTGGCCATGCAGTCAGAAACCCTCCATCGGGAAGTTGAAACATTCCTCAGCGCCATCAAGGCGGCATAAGGAAAACGACACCGGCGTAAAGGCGCAGCTGTGGAGGTTCTCAGGCAACAGCCGAGACACTGACTGGTGCGCTGAACGAGCAAGGCGAGGGCGTCTGGTATGAGGGGCCTTGGCCTTGGCCGGGGAAGGCGGCGTAGCCCCCCACTTCCTCGGAGCGCCTCCCGCCGCAGTTCAGCGTGCCACCCCCCTTCACATTCTCGAAGGTTGGTACGCCCCTAGCCAGAGCATCGGCACCAGCAGCCCCATCAGCGTATCGGTGTCGATGGTCGGCATCCATGCTCCAGGCGACCAGATCGAGAGAGCCCACTCCGTCAGCGGATAGCCGACGGGCTGGACCAAGAGCCTTCGGGGTGCTGCCGCTCCCGCCGCTTGATGCTGCGATAATCCTGTTCTGCAAGACGGGCATTCGGCCATCATGCTGGAAAGGCGGAGTCCATGCCGGCGTGACTTGAAATTGCTACCCCTTCCGGGCGGCTGGCCCCGTTGCGCGCATTCCGCGATCCTCCCGCGCGATACATCGATAAATGGGAGATCGGTCGTGGCCGATGCAATTGCTTCCAGCGGTAGGGCAGGCACCGTCCGACGTGCCATTCGCTTCCCTCTGTGGCTCGTTCGCGTCATCTGGCTGCTGATCCTTCCACTGTCGTTCGTGGCGCTCGGGATCTGGCAGGAACAGCGGGCCGCCGCCACGCTCGACGAGTACCGCCAGGCCGGACAGGAATTGCCGCAGGTTCTGGCACTGCTTCAACAGATCGAAGCGAAGACTCCATCGGCTTTCGTCACCATGGGCGGGCCGGACGGCCGCCGCATGCCGGTCTCGATGGCCGTTGCCGGGGTCCGCAGGGCCATCGACACAATGGAAGAGGGCGCTGAAGTATCGCAGATCCGCTACCCGTTGAGCTGGGGCACGATGGCCGGCGGCCTGCTGGCTTTCCTTGCCGGGCTGACCGGCTTGCTGGCGGCACGCATCTCAGCCCTGCGGGCGCGGCGGTCGCGCGAGGCCCTGATCCGCAGTTTCGACCGTTTGAGGCGGGGCCTGCCCTTCGCGCTCGCTGCCGTGCTCGTCGGCCTCAGCATCGCCAGTGTCTCGGCCTCGCTGTTCGAAGCAGCAAGCCTGTGGTTCTGGGACCATCTGTCGACCGGCAGCGTCAAGCTCTTCGCCGCGGCCGTGATGCTCGCGGGCCTCGCCGCCTATAGTGCCGTGATGGCGATCATCGCGATGCGCCGCGTCTTCGATCTCTACACCGTGGAGCCGCTCGACATCCGCGGGGTGGTGGTGAGCCGGGACGAGGCGCCCGGTCTCTGGCGTTTCGTCGAAGATCTGGCGACCCGGCACGAGGCGTTGATGCCGGACAGCATCCTAATCGGCCTGACCGAGGGCTTCTTCGTCACTGAGGCACCGGTCCGGCCGCTCGACGGGGAGCGGGTGCTGTCGGGCCGCACCCTCCATTTGCCGGCTCCCTGCCTGCCGCTGATCGGCGAGACCGAACTCGCGGCGGTCATCGGCCACGAGCTGGCCCATTTCTCCGGCGGGGATACCACCTACAGCCGCCGCTTCGCTCCGATCCATGCCGGATTGTGGCGGACCCTGACCGCGCTTGGCGAGCGCACCGGGACCGGCGGCTTCATGCTCGCTCCGGCCCTGCATCTCGGCTTCCATACGCTGGAGAGCTTCGATCTCTCGGTGGCCCAGCACAGGCGGCAGCGCGAGCTGGAGGCCGACCGCCGGGCCAGCCTGGTCAGCGGTCCGGAAAGCGTTCCCCTTGCCCTGCTTCGCAACGCGGCGCTGGCGCCGGCCATCTTCGAGACGCTCAATGACGCCTTCGCCGCCCCCGACACGGCCGGGCCGGACATGATGGCCGAAATCCTGCGGCGCGTCGAAGATGGCCTCCCGGATCCCGCCGCGCATCTGGAGGAGTGCCAGCCGCACCCGACCGACAGCCATCCGCCGACTGCCCTGCGGATCAGCACCCTGGGCGTCCAGCTCGACGAACGCCTGCTGGCCCGTGCCGCCCGCGGGCCGATGGCGGAGGACACCAGCCTGCCACATCGGCTGTTCGCCGACTGGAGCGGGCTTTGCCATGCGCTGACTGCGGCCTTCCTCGATGAGGCCCGGCAGGTGCACCGGCTGAACCGGGAGGAGTTGGAGGCCGCCGCCGCCGCCGTTCCGGCGGAGCACACGGTGCTCTATGAGAACGGCAGGCCGATGATCTTGGCCATGGCCTTCATCGCGGCGATGTTCGCCGCCTTCACCATCGGCACCACCGTCTTTGGGCGGGAACTCGGCATCGGCAACGATCCGGGGACGAAGGCATTCATCGGGGCAGTGGCGGGGTTGGGAATCTGCATGGCTTTGGGCTATGCGGCCTGGGTCCACCACAAGACGAAAGCGCCGTTGATGACCCTGACGCCCGACGCCCTGATGTCGGCACGGCTGCGGGAGCCCATCGCCTGGACCGATGTGGCCGGGATGCAGGTGTCGGCAGCGCGACGGCTGGCGCTGGTGCTGGCGCTGCATGAGGAGGCGCCTCTGCCCAACCGCATCGGCTTTTCCATCTACAACAAAGTAAACCGACGCGAGCGGACCGTGGTGCTGGAGGCGATGGGCATCCGCGGCATGAAGGCGGCCGAATTCGAGGCGTTGGTCAGCCGTTACCTGAACGCCGCCTATGCCCGCCGCCAACTCGCCGGGGATTGACGCGATAAGCGACGGGCTTCAAGGCACCTCGCCCGTCACTCCTTTGTCCGGAAACCGCCGCGATCCGTTTGCCTTCGTTTCCCGCAGAATGTCGAACCAGCGGATAGGGGCATTCGCCTCCTCACGGACGCCGCAGCGGCGGATGATCAGGCGGTCGGCGGGGTTGAGGGACCTAGCAGATAGGTGCCTGGCCGTCTCACGATTATCAACCGTGCCGGACTCGCGCGCACAGGCGTCTAAGATTAGGGCAATCACCTATGCGTTAGGGAATACAACTTTAGCATTATAAAGGAAGGATCTCACCGAACTGATCGGAAAGGTGCGCGGCATGAAAGTTACTATTTCTCCCTGCTCGCCCCACAAGATCGCTGGAAAACTGAGATCATTCAGTCCCCTCCTAGAAATCGCGCAGGCGATCTCGGACGACTGCGAGCATGGTGTGACCGTCGAAGTCTTGGATGATGCTGGCAAAACTGCGGCCGTATTCGGCATGCAGAGTGACGATGATGTGGAGCTGTTCTGAACGCGGGCTTGCAGATCGCGCGAGCCAAGCTCGGCTGATTGAGAGCAGAAAGTTCGCCAGGCAAGTAACGGGCCGGCTATCGGTCATCTAGATGCGCTCAAAGATCAGCTACTAGACCGGCAGGTCCGGTATGGCCGCGCGAGCGGTGAGGTAAATCCAATCACTCTTGCCGTTCTCCGTGCGCCCACCGCCAATGCTTCACCATGGTCTCCGTGACGTCGTCGGCATAGCAGATCGGTGAACGCCCTCCAGGCCGGCTGTAGGCGGTTCGGCCACCACACCGGTGACCGTTACACATCGCGCTGTAAGGGCAGGCACAGTTGCCAGGGTAGGAAGTGACTGGCTCCGCGATGATCCGCACCTTTGCTGGGTGAGGCTCGCGACATCCGCCCGTCATGGAGGCGCCGCGGGGGCGTCCGACCGGTCTGCTAACAGTTTGCGTTATTACGCCTACATCCCCGATCACACTGAAAGCCATCGCCAGCGCACCGCGGAAGCGGGCCGAAACCGCCGCTGTGGGGCGCTGCGGCGCGCGCTGCCGACGCGCTGCCGGAGTGCGGTTGATGTGCGGTGGTGCCGCTGCGGTTTGGCGGCGGAGGTGCAGCAAACGAAGCCCACCACGGCACCCCCGCGGATCGCTGGCGCGTTTCTAGGGGTAGCCTGATGTCCTGACATCTACGGCAGGAACACCGCGATAATCGTTTCAAAGTGGCTGCCGAGTGACTGTGATATCGTTGGTTTGCAGGCATGCGCTTGGCTCTGCCAGAAAGCCTGAATCAGCCGCGACGGCTCGCTGGAGATCATGCCCAGCCGAACCTAAATGTGGGGAAAGATGTGGGGGTAATGAAAGAGCCAAGGCGGATTTAGCAACTAAATCAACGCTCTAGCCACGCGGTGGCGGAGGGGATGGGATTCGAACCCACGATAGGGCTTTAAACCCTATGACGGTTTAGCAAACCGTTGCCTTCAGCCACTCGGCCACCCCTCCAGCCAGTGCGGTTTCCCGTGGGTCACCGCTGGCGTGGGGAGGGTTCTAACGGCCGGCCGTAGCCTTGTCAACGCTTACAAAGCCACAAATCCGCTTTTCCTGAAAATCTTCGGAAAGGGACAAATCTGTATAAAATTTTAGGTACTTTTTAACGGAAGGCGCTTATGATGCCACCATGAGCAATAAAAAGCCCGGGTGTCGAACGACTCGGTCGCGTGGGGGCTGATCCCGACAAAGCCCCGCCGGTCAGTGACGCCGCACCCCGTCGCCGTGGAGGATGCCATGACCCTGTCACGCCGTTGCGCCGAAACACTGATCGACCTCGTCGAGATCAAGCTGAGCTGCCTGGAAATCACCGATCGTGAAGACCAGCGCGAAAAGGAACTGCTCCAGCGCTGCGTGCAGGAGCTGACCGCTGAGCTGCGCGGCGAGAACGGCGCGCTCGCCAACTTCGCGGCGCCGAAGCGTCGTGGCCGGCGGCCCAAGCATCTGCAATTCCACGAACTTCACGTCGCCTGACTGAACCTGCGCCTGATCGGCCGCGGGGCCGCGCCACGGGTTCAGCCCAGGGCCGGCTCCGCCGCGATGGCCGGCTGCATCGCCGGGGCCTCGCGGGGCAGCTGGATGGTGAAGCGGGTCCCCTGCCCTGGCCAGGACTGGACGGACACGCTGCCGCCCAGCGGGCCGGTGACGGTGTTGAAGACGATGTGCAGCCCCAGGCCGGAGCCGCCCTGCCCGCGCTTGGTGGTGAAGAAGGGGTCGAAGACCTTGGACAGGTGCTCCGGCGCGATGCCGGCACCGTCGTCGATGAAGTCGATCCGCACCCGCTCGGTTCCATCCGCCTGCGCTGTGATCCTGATCGTGCCGGCGGGATCATCGGTCAAGCGGTCGCCACTCCGATCCCCGTCGCCATAGGCATGCACGACGGCGTTGATGACCAGATTGGTCAGCACCTGCCCCAGCGCACCGGGAAAGCTGTCCATCGTCAGGTCGTCGTCGCACTCCACCGCCACCCGCAGATTGGTGCGCTTCAGCCGCGGACGCAGCGAGAACAGCAGCTCCTGGATATAGCCGCCCAGTTCGAACACCCGCCGGTCGCCGGAGGACTGGTCGACCGCCACCTGCTTGAAGCTCTGCACCAGTGACGCCGCGCGGTCGATGTTGGCCATCAGCAGGCGGCTGCTCTCGCTGAGACCATCCAGGAACTCCAGGAATTCCGACCGGCGCAGCGCGTTGCCGGTGTAGCGGTCCCGCAGGACCTGCGCCTGTTCGCCGATGTGGCTGGCGGCGGTCAGGCCGATGCCGATGGGCGTGTTGATCTCGTGCGCCACCCCCGCCACCAGCTGGCCAAGCGAGGCCATGGTCTCGGCCTGGATCAGACTCTCCTGCGCCTCCCGCAGGTCGGCCAGAGCCTGCTCGGCCTCTTCCCTGGCCTGGATCATCGCCGACTCGGCGGCCTTGCGGTCGGTGATGTCGTAGAGCCAAGTCAGCAGTGCAGCTTCACCGTCCAGCTCGATGCTGTTCCATGAGGACAGGACCCAGACGACGCTGCCGTCCGGCCTGCGGAACCGGATCTCGGCATTGCGAAAGGCGCCCTCCCGGTCGAATCGGGCGATCAGCGCATCGCGGTCGGTGGGGTCGGCATAGAGATCGGCCACCGGGGTGCGCATCAGTTCCGAACGGTCACGGCCCATCAGCCGCACGGACTGGGCATTGCAGAACAGCCAGCGGCCGTCGCGCGTGGTGACGTTCACCGCGATGGGGGCTGCCTCCATGATCTTCAGCAGCCGTTCCTCGCTGGCCCGCAGCCGCTCCTCCTGCCGGCGGGCCTCGGTGATGTCGGTCATGATGCCGGCATAGCGCACCGCCCGACCGGTGTCGTCGCGGAAGGCGCGGCCCTTGGCGGCGATCCACACCCAGCCGCCGCCCTCGTGCCGCAGGCGGTAGCTGTAGGCGTAGGCAGAGGTCTCGCCGGCCAGATGCGAGGCGATATGGGCCAGAACCCGTTCGCGGTCCTCCGCGTGCAGCCGCCGCTCCCAGAAATCGGGCGGCATCGCCGGGCGCGTGCGATAGCCCAGCATGCGCGGGAAGGTGTCCGACCACCAGCAGGTGCCGGCCACCAGATCGGCATCCCAGACCGCGGCCCCGGTGGCCTCCAGCGCCATCTCCAGCCGCTCGCCAACGTCCGGTTCGTGGAGGGCATGCGCCGGCCGGGCGCCAGCAGGGTTGGCGGGGTGTGGCGACGATGGATGGCGGGCCGCCCGGCGACCGGCATACCGGCCCAGCAGCACCCCGAGCAGACCGCCGACAGCACCAGCCGCCAGCGCCATCATCACCGGCTCCGCCGCCATGGTTCCTCCACCGTTTCCAGCACTGTGACGGCGGAAACCGGGAAAATTCAACTGCGGCTTTACCGTAACGGCGGGTAGCACCCAAGAAAAAAGCCCCTCCGCCGAACGGAGAGGCTTTCTTTCGGGCAAGACGGCGATTTCCGTCCGCTGACAGGGACAGGCGGGTTAGCCTTTCAGTTTCTTCATAAGGATTTCGTTGACCATGGCCGGGTTGGCCTTGCCCTGGGTCGCCTTCATCACCTGACCGACGAAGAAGCCGAACAGCTTGTCCTTGCCGCTGCGGAACTCCGTCACCTTGTCAGGGTTGGCGGCCAGCACGGCGTCGATGGACCCTTCGATGGCGCTGGTGTCGGTGACCTGGCGCAGCCCCTTCTTCTCGACGATGTCGGCGGCTTTCTCGCCGGTCTCGAACATCGTCTCGAACACTTCCTTGGCGATGCGGCCGGAAATGGTGTTGTCGGCGATCAGGTCGATCAGGCCGCCGAGGTCTTCGGCGGACACCGGGCTTTCCTCGATCTCCTTGCCGGCCTTGTTCAGATAGCCGAACAGCTCACCGGTGACCCAGTTGGAGGCCAGCTTCGGATCGCGGCCCTTGGCGACCGCCTCGAAATAGTCAGCCTTCGACTTCTCCGAGACCAGCACGCCGGCGTCATAGACCGACAGCTTGTAGTCTTCGATGAAGCGGGACTTCTTGTCGTCCGGCAGCTCAGGCAGCGTCTTCTTGATGTCCTCCACCCACGCCGCATCGAGTTCGAGCGGCAGCAGGTCGGGGTCGGGGAAATAGCGGTAATCGTGCGCCTCTTCCTTCGACCGCATGGAGCGGGTCACGAACTTGGTCGTGTCCCACAGCCGGGTCTCCTGGTCGATCTTGCCGCCATCCTCGATGATCTCGATCTGGCGGCGCGCCTCATACTCGATGGCCTGCATGACGAAGCGGATCGAGTTGACGTTCTTGATCTCGCAGCGGGTGCCGAAGGCGTCGCCCGGCTTGCGCACCGACACGTTGACGTCGCAGCGCATGGAGCCTTCCTCCATGTTGCCGTCGCAGGTGCCGAGATAGCGCAGGATGGAGCGCAGCTTGCGCACATAGGCGCCGGCCTCCTCCGAGGTCCGCATGTCGGGCTCCGACACGATCTCCATCAGCGCCACGCCCGACCGGTTCAGGTCGATGTAGGTCTTGGACGGGTGCTGGTCGTGCAGCGACTTGCCGGCGTCCTGCTCCAGATGCAGGCGCGTGACGCCGACGGTGCGGCTGGTGCCGTCCGGCAGGTCGAGCACGATCTCGCCCTTGCCGACGATGGGCTGCAGGAACTGGCTGATCTGATAGCCCTGCGGCAGGTCGGCGTAGAAGTAGTTCTTGCGGTCGAAGACCGAGTGCAGGTTGATCTCGGCCTTCAGGCCCAGACCGGTGCGCACTGCCTGTTCGACGGCATATTCGTTGATGACGGGCAGCATGCCGGGGAACGCGGCGTCGACGAAGCTGACCTGGCTGTTCGGCGCGGACCCGAATTCGGTGGCGGAGCCGGAAAACAGCTTCGCATTCGAAATCACCTGGGCATGGACCTCAAGCCCGATCACGACTTCCCAATCGCCCGTTTCACCCTGGATGTACGACATCGTTCCGCTCTTCGACGTTCACGGCACGGGACGGGACGGGCATCGCCCTGATGAGGACGCCCCGGCCATACCCTTGGAATCCTGTTTCTTCTAACGCCCTTTGCGTTCGCGCGCACGCTTTATCGCGCCGCATCCGTCCCGTCCCCATTCCTACCCCCCCTACCTCCATTGTGTGGCCCGCCACAGACATGCCGTTAACACTCGGGCAAGCTTTGCCCGCCACGCTGGGTGGGTCGAGCGCGGGAGGGTGCGATGTCGGTGTGGAAGCTGCTGCGGAAGGTCGGGTTCGGTGCCGGTCTCGGTGCCCTGCTGATCGCGGGCGCCGCACTCGGCCATGCCGCAACCCAGCCGGACGGCCTGTCGCTCAATCCGGCCGGCTCCGCCCCGGCCGCCATCGGCCCCGTCACCGTCAATCCGGTGCCCGCGGCCCCGTCTTCGGAATTTCCCGACGCGGCGATGTCCCGCAACGACCAGGGCGACGTCACCGTCCTGCGGCTCGACGGCATCATCACGCCGGGAGCCGAACGCAGCTTCCTCGACGCCCTGCACGCCCTGCCCGCCCGCCGCCCGCTGGTGATCGAGCTGTCCAGCCCCGGCGGCTTCACCGCCGCGGGCTACCGGATGATCGACGCCGTCCTGGCCGAGCGCAAGGGCGGACGGCCGGTCGCCACCCGGGTGCGCGACGGCGAATCCTGCGAAAGCATGTGCGTCGGTCTCTATCTGGCCGGCTATCCGCGCTACGCCGCCCCGCGGGCGGAGTTCATGGTGCATGCCCCGCGCATGGCGGAGAATGGCCGGATGACCCTGCGCTCCACCCAGATGATGGTCGAACGGCTGGTGTCGCTCGGCGCCTCGCAGAGCTGGATCGAACGGGTGAAGGCCGAGGGCGGCTTCTCCGGCGCCCGCGACCATCGCGAAACCGCCGACCGGCTGACCGCCGACGGCGCCAACATCGTCACCGACCTGTTGCGCTGAGCAGCCCGTCGGCGACCGCCTCCGGCGAGCGGCCGACGATCCGCTCATAGACCTCCGGGTCAGTCGCCCCCTCGGTCCCGAACACCAGCACCCGCGCATCGGGAACGAGGCCCAGCGCCAGCCGCACCTCCTCGTGGGCGGCGGCACAGAGCAGCCCGGCCAGCCCGGCGACGCCCGACTCACCGCCCACCACCGGACGGCCGCCATGCCCGCCGTCCGCCAGTTTGCGCATGGCGGTGACCGCCCCCTCGTCGGGAATGGTCAGGAAATCGTCGGCGCCGCGCTCCAGGATCGCCCAGGCCAGCAGCGAGACCTCGCCGCAGGCAAGCCCGGCCATCACCGTGTCGAGGTCGCCCTCCGCCCGCGTCGGCCGGCCGGCGACGGCGCTCTGGTACAGGCAGTCGGCGCTGTGCGGCTCCACCACCACGAAGCGCGGGCGCTGGCGTCCCCAGCTTTCCCAAAGATGGCCGCAGACCGCGGCGGGCAGTGCGCCGACGCCGCCCTGCACGAAGACGTGGGTCGGCCGTTCGCTGGCGGGAAGCTGCGAGATCGCCTCCTCCACCATCACGGTGTAGCCCTGCATCACGTCGCGCGGCACATCCATATAGCCGGTGTAGGAGGTGTCGGAGACGACGAACCAGCCCTGCTGCGCCGCGTCGGCGGCGGCACGGCGCACCGCCTCGTCGTACGGCCCGTCCACCACCACCACCCGCGCCCCGTACGCCTCGATGGCGGCGCGGCGGCCGGGCGTACAGGCGGCGGGCACATACACCACGCAATTGCAGCCGAACACCTGCGCGCCCCAGGCGACCGAGCGGCCATGGTTGCCGTCTGTGGCGGTGGTGACGGTCAGCGTCCGCGTCACCTTGGCATAGCGGCCGACGACGAGATCCAGGGCGGTCACCGGCACGCCGGGCACCCGCGCCGTCACCTCCCGCGCCAGCAGCCGCAACACAGCGTACGCCCCACCCAGCGCCTTGAAGCTGCCGAGCGCGAAGCGGGCGCCTTCGTCCTTGTACCAGAGGCGGTCGATCCCGGCCTCCCGCGCCAGCCCGGGAAGGGAGCGCAGCGGGGTGGGCGTGTAGCCGGGCCAGGCGCCGATCTCGGCCATCGCCTCCTCGAAGGCGGCACGGCTGAGGATCGCGCGTTCCGATGGGCCGTAGACCCGCTCATGGTCGGCGTGGGGATTGGAGAAATGGCGCGGCAGGCAGGGGGAGACAGCGGTGTGGGGCATGGCTTCGCTCTCCGGGCCGGCGACGCCGTCGGCGACGGCACTTCCCACGACCGGAGACAACGACACCAGAAGCCATCGCCCGCCGTCAAGACGCCAGCGCAAACGGGGCTGCTACCGAATGAAGCATCGATAAAGGGAAAGGACCGCGATCAACGCTTCCATTCGCGGCTGGACTTGATGAAGTCGGTCAGGGTGACGCCGATCTTGTCGTCGATGATCGCAACCTCGCCGCGGGCGACCAGCACGCCTTCGACATAGACGTCGGTCGGGTCCTTCAGATGGCGGTCGAGTTCCACGACGGCGCCGCGGCCCAGCTTCAAGAGGTCGCGGACGCGGAGCATGGCGGTGCCGATAACGACCTTGATCTCCACCGGCGCGTCGCCGATAGCGAAGGACGAGGCGTCGCCGTCGTTGGGGTCGGGCGCGCCGAGCAGGTCGTCGATGTTGGCCATGGCTGTCCAAGCTCCCGCGCCGGAAAGGGGCGCCTTCCTATACGAACGGAACATCCTACACCCCGGACGGGTTAGCCGGCAACGCCACCGACCGGCCGGGATTGCGACAAGATTGGGCTTTTCCCGCACCGGCGCTTCGCCCACACTGCTTCGCCCCTACCGGCAGCCCGCCGGGCGGGCATCCGCCGGCCTGCCGGGCAATCCGTTGCGACTGAGCAACGATCACGGTAGGGCAAGGCAACCGACCAACCGGAACCGGGTTCACCGTGATGACCGACAGCAGCATTTCCCCGCTTGTGGACGCTTCCTGGCTGAAAAGCCGGCTCGACAGCCCCGGCATCGTCGTCCTCGACGTGCGAACCCCGCCCGCCGGCGGCTTCGTTCCGGGATCGGTTCATTCCGACTACGCAACGGCCGGCTGGCGGACTGTGGTCGGTGGCGGGGCCGGAATGCTGCCGGAACCTGGGGTTCTGGCTGGGCTGATCGGCGGGCTGGGGATCGGCAACGGCGACCATGTGGTGCTGGTCGCGGCCGGCGCCAACGCGTCCGACATGGGCAACGCCACCCGCGTCTACTGGACCTTCAAGATGCTGGGCCATGACGCGGTGTCGGTGCTGGATGGCGGTTTCGCCGCCTGGGTCGCCGCCGGCGGACCGGTGACGCCCGAGCCGGCGGTGCGCAAGCCGACCAGCTTCTCCACCCAACCGCGCGCCGGCCTGCGCGCCACCGTGGAGGATGTCGAGGCCGCCGTGACGGCCGGGGCCGTGCCGCTGCACGATGCGCGGTCGGCCGAGCAGTTCGCCGGCAAGGCCAAGAGCCCGCAGGCCCGCGCTCCCGGCACCATCCCGGGCGCCGTCAATTTGGACATCGCCCCGCTCTTCTCGGCGGCCGAACACCGCTTCGCCACGCCCGACGCGGTGAAGGCGATGGCCGACCGGGCCGGCCTGCCCTTGCGCGACCAGCCCATCACCTTCTGCAACACCGGCCACCTCGCCTCGGTGTCCTGGTTCGCGCTCAGCGAAATCGCCGGGGTGCCCGGCGTGCGGCTCTATGACGGCTCCATGTCGGAATGGAGCGCCGATCCGGAACGGCCTTTGCAGACAGAGGGGTGAGGCAGGAGGATACTTGGAGAGGAGCAGGCGTGTTCGGCAAGATCGACACGGATTTCACGGATTTATGCACGGATTACACGGATCGCGTCACCGCAGCGTGCAGACCCACCGCCAGCCCGCAGCGAAGCAAGTCAAAAAGAAAATCCGTGTAATCCGTGTCTAAATCCGTGACATCCGTGTAAATCTTGCCCGACAAAGCAACACGAGGACAAAGCTCCATCCCCCCAACTCACGCTTTCGCCCGGCGGCGGCGCAGACGGCCAAGGTCGCTGCGCCGCACCAGCCCCAGCAGCACCGCAGCCACGGCATAGACCGTCAGCCCGACCGTCGCCAGCACAACCAGGCCGCCCAGCCGCTCTACCATGCCGGCGGCACCCAGCCAGGGGGCGAGCCGCTCGGTCGCCAGCCACAGGGCGCCGGCCATGGCGACGGCGGCGATGGCCATGCGCGGCAGGTTGCGGGTCAGCCGCGCATCCGCCCGGAACAGGCCGCGGCGGTGCAGCAGCAGCGCCAGCAGCCCGGCATTGACCCAGGCACCGACAGAGGTGGCGACCGCCAGCCCGACCTGGGCCAGCGGCCCCATCAGCGCCAGTTTCAGCGCCACATTGATGCCGACCGCCGCCAGCGCCACCCGAACCGGCGTCGCCGTGTCGTGGCGGGCATAGAAGCCGTTGACGAGGCTGCGGATCACCACGAAGGCCGGCAGGCCCAGCGCATAGGCTTGCAGGGTAAGGGCGGAGGCCGCGGCGTCCGACGGGCCGAAGGCGCCGCGCTGGAACAGCACCGACAGGATCGGCGTGCCGGCCACCAGGAAGGCGATGGCGGCCGGCAGGGTCAGCACCAGCGACAGCTCGATGGCGCGGTTCTGGCTGTCGACCGCGCCGGCCTCGTCGCCGCTCTTGATCCGCTTGGACATTTCCGGAAGCAGAACGGTCCCGACGGCAATGCCGATCACCCCCAGCGGCAGCTGGTTCAACCGGTCGGCGTAATAGAGGTAGGACACCGCCCCGGTCGGCAGGGCCGAGGCGATCAGCGTGTCGGCGAACAGACTGATCTGCGTCAGGCCGGACCCCAGAGCCGCCGGCCCCAGAACCGCCAGGAAGCGCTTCACGTTGGGCGACAGGCGCGGCATCACCGGCCGCAGGGCCATGTCGGCCCGCCTTGCGTCCCAGGCCAGATAGAGAAACTGCGCGACCCCCGACGCCAGCACGCCCCAGGACAGCGCATGCCCGGCCGTCGGCATCAGCGGCGTGCCGATCACCAGCGCTGCGATCAGGCACAGATTCATCAGGATCGGTGCGGCGGCGGCCGAGCCGAAACGGCTCATGCTGTTCAGCACGCCGCCATAAAGCGACACCAGCGAGATCAGCAGCAGATAAGGGAAGGTGATGCTGGTGAACAGAACGGCCAGCCGGAACTTCTCCGGTTCGTCGGCGAAGCCGGGGGCGAAGACCGTCATGAATTGCGGCATGAAGGCCAGCACCGCCAGCAGCAGCACCAACTGCACGATGACCAGCAGGGTCATCACCTCGTCGGCGAAGCGGCGGGCGGATGCTGCCCCGTCCTGCACCAGCTTGCCCGAGAACAGCGGCACGAAAGCGGAGTTGAAGGCACCCTCGGCGAACAGGGCGCGGAAATGGTTCGGCAGGCGGAAGGCGACGAAGAAGGCGTCGGCGACCGGCCCGGCGCCGAGCAGCGCCGCGGTCAGCACGTCGCGCAGGAAACCGAGCACCCGGCTGGCCAGGGTCAGGCCGCCGACGGACAGGATATGACGGAACACGATGGCAGGGTCGCTTCTGTGATGCGGATGATGCCCGGCGGCATCCTAGCGATGCGGCCGCGTTCGTCATAGGATCGCGGCCCGCATTCGTCCAGAACGCATCTCATTCCTCCACGGTCGAAGGCCCCGACATGCCGCAGCAAGCCCTCCCTCTGACCTATCTGGAAGCCGGCGAAGCCAACGGCGGAACGCCGATGCTGGTCCTGCACGGCCTGTTCGGCTCGGCCCGCAACTGGCAGACCCTGGCCCGCCGCTTCGGCGAATCGCGGCGGGTCTATGCGCTGGACCTGCGCAACCATGGCGGTGCGCCCTGGGCCGAGGGCATGAGCTATCCGGAGATGGCGGCCGACGTGCTGCGCTTCCTCGACGACCGCGGCTTCGCCCGCGCCACAATCGTCGGCCATTCGATGGGCGGCAAGACCGCCATGGCGCTGGCGCTGGCCCATCCCGACCGGGTGGAGCGGCTGGTGGTCGCCGACATCGCCCCGGTCGCCTACACCCACACCCACGCCCCCTTCGTCGCCGCGATGAAGGCCGCGAAGCTGGAGGGGGCCACGCGCCGGCCGGAGGTGGAGGCGCAACTGGCCGATGCCGTGCCGGAAGCGCCGCTGCGCTCCTTTCTGATGCAGAATCTGGTGCTGGAGAACGGCGTCTTCTCCTGGCGGATCAACCTCGACTCCATCGGCGCGAACATGGACAAGCTGATCGGCTTCCCCGATTTCGGCGGCGCCCGCTATGACGGGCCGGCGCTGTTTATCGGCGGCGGCGCGTCGGACTACATCCGGCCGGAGCATCACGACGCCATCCGCCGCCACTTCCCCAAGGCGGACATCCGCATGATCGAGGGGGTCGGGCATTGGCTGCATGCCGAGCGCCCGGCCGAATTCGCCGCGATGGTGGAGGGATTTCTCTGATTTCCGGCTTGAATCCGCGCATCCGTGCGGGGTTGTAAGCCGAAGCAGATATTGCATCGCCCGGACGTCGGGGCTATCAAGCCTGCGCGCCTTAAAACGCGGCCTGCGAGACAACGCGGCTGCCATTCCTCGAAGGATCGACCGATCATGAGCGTCATCACCGAGATTCACGCCCGCGAAATCCTGGACAGCCGCGGCAACCCGACCGTGGAAGTCGACGTTGCGCTGGACAGCGGCGCCTTCGGCCGCGCCGCGGTACCGTCGGGCGCCTCCACCGGCGCCCATGAGGCGGTCGAGCTGCGCGACGGCGACAAGTCCCGCTTCGGCGGCAAGGGCGTGCTGAAGGCGGTCGAATCCGTCAACGGTGAGATCTATGACGCGCTCGCCGGTCTGGACGCCGACGACCAGCGCGGCATCGACCTCGCGATGATCGACCTGGACGGCACCGAGAACAAGAGCCGTCTGGGCGCCAACGCCATCCTGGGCGTGTCGCTGGCGGTCGCCCGCGCCGCCGCCGAGGATGCCGGCCTGCCGCTCTACCGCTATGTCGGCGGCGCCTTCGCCTCGCTGCTGCCGGTGCCGATGATGAACATCATCAACGGCGGCGCCCACGCCGACAACCCCATCGACATCCAGGAATTCATGATCATGCCGGTGGGTGCCGAGACCGGCGCCGACGCCATCCGCATGGGTTCCGAGATCTTCCAGTCGCTGAAGAAGAAGCTGAAGGACGCCGGCCACAACACCAATGTCGGCGACGAGGGCGGCTTCGCCCCCAACATCGGCTCGACCGACGAGGCGCTCGGCTTCGTCATGAAGGCCATCGAGGCCGCCGGCTACAAGCCGGGCGACGACGTCATGCTGGCGCTCGACGCCGCCTCGACCGAGTTCTTCAAGAACGGCAAGTATGAGCTGGCCGGCGAAGGCAAGTCGCTGTCGCCCGAGCAGATGGTCGCCTACTGGGCCGATCTGGCCGGCCGCTACCCGATCATCTCGATCGAGGACGGCATGGCGGAAGACGACTGGGAAGGCTGGAAGGCGCTGACCGACGCCATCGGCAGCAAGGTGCAGCTGGTCGGCGACGACCTGTTCGTCACCAACCCCAAGCGTCTGGCCCAGGGCATCCGCCAAGGTGTCGCCAACTCGATCCTGGTGAAGGTCAACCAGATCGGCACGCTGTCGGAGACGCTGGAAGCGGTCGACATGGCGCACAAGGCCGGCTACACCGCCGTCCTGTCGCACCGCTCGGGCGAGACCGAGGACAGCACCATCGCCGATCTGGCGGTCGCCACCAACTGCGGCCAGATCAAGACCGGCTCTCTCAGCCGTTCGGATCGCCTCGCCAAGTACAACCAGCTGATCCGCATCGAGGAGCAGCTCGGCGTCGCAGCCCGCTTCGCCGGCCGCGGCATCCTCAAGGCCTGATCGCCCCAAGGTCAGGAAAAGCCCCTCTCCGGTCCGCCGGAGAGGGGCTTTTTTATGGAAAGCGGACGCTCACTCCCCGGCGAGCGCGCCGATCATCTTACGCACCGCGGTCATCTGGAAGCCGCTCTTGCGGGCGAAATCATAGCCGGTGTAGCCGAACCAGTCCCAACAGGCCTTCGGGTTGGAGGTCGGCTTGGCAGCGCCGTCGATCTGCGGATACAGCACGACGATGTTGTTGACGTCGGCCCAGCGGTTGTAGCCGGCATTCACGGCGAAATGGTCGCCGATCAGGTTCGACGCCATCTGGCAGCCGTGGAAGGCGACATGGATGCGGCAGGTCTGCTGGCCGCCCTCGCAGGCTTCCGGAACATAGATGTAGCCGGTCTTGGCCATGCCGCTGCGGCTGGTGTCGCCGACGAAGGGTGCCTGGTTGAACAGCTGCGGCGGGCGGGCCGCGGCGGGGGCGTTCGGGGTCCTGGCATCGGCATAGAAGAAGCGGACGATGGCACCCGCCTGATCGTACTGGCAGTTGTTGATATACTCGCTCTTCTCACCCTCCTTCGGGATGAAGTCGCAGGCCGCACCATAGCCGTCGGTGATGTAGGCATGGGCCGCCTTCGGCAGCTTCACATAGGAGAGGTTGGCCTCCGCCACCCCCAGCGCCCGGTAGAAGCGGTCGGTGGCGTCGGCGACCGGCCGCTTCACCGTCACGTCGTTGTCGCCATTGAACAGGTAAATCTTCGACTGCGCCATGTTGGACAGCGGGTCGATCTCCTTCGCCTTTTCGCGCGCCTTGGCGTTGGCGACCAGGGCATCGACATCGGGCGCGCCCATCGCCACGTCCATGCAGCGCTTCAGCGCCACGATGGCCGTGGCGACGCCGCCCGTCGACACCTCGGCGCAGTCGTAAGGACCGCCGGCGACGAGCCCGGCCGCCTTGACCAGCCCCGAATAGGCGACCTGGAACTGCCCGGCCATATAGGCGCCCGACGAAATGCCCGACACCGTGGTCTGGGCCGGGTCGATCTTCAGCCTCAGGTCCGACAGCCTGATCTGGGCAGCGCTTTGCGCGGCCACGGGAAGCGGCGCCAGGACGAGGAGCGCCGCAAACGCGGTCTTGAGAATCGCTTTGTTCGAAATGGTCATGAAAAGGGTCACCTTTGCCCTGAAAGGGTTGTCAACATTGCGTGGACAGCGGCGATCTGCGCCCCGCCCTTGGTCGCGTATTCCGTCCCGGTCCTGCCGACCCAGTCCCAGCAGGCAATCGGATCCGCGGAATTGCGCGGCGACAGCTGCGGGTAGAGCACGATCAGATTGTTGTTGGCCGCCCAGCGGTTGAAGCCGGCGCCGGTGGTCACGGCATCGCCGACCTCGGCCGCGGACTGGCGGCATCCGTGAAAAACGATGTGCACGGCACAGGCCGCTCCGCGCCCGCAGGCGGGGGGCACATAGACATAGCCGGCAGAGGCCAGCCCCGTGCGGTCCGGATCGCCGAACGGCGTCTGGTCGAAGGGAGTGGCCGCCGGCATGTCGGGAGCCGGCGGGTTCAACCCGCCATAGATGTGCGACAGGATCCGGCCGGCCTGGTCATAGTCGCCGCAGGCATTGACATAAGGGCTGCGGTTGGCGTTGCAGTCGTTGGCCCCGCCCGGCGCAATGAAGCCGTTGCCGGCATCCAGCCCGGTTTCCATCCGCATCTGGTTCGCCGGCACATGGGCGGCACGATAGAAGGCCTCCGCCTCCTCCACCGCCTTGCGGTTCACCACCATGTCGGCGCGGCCGCTGAACAGGTAGACCTGTGCCTGCGCCAGCCGGTCGAGCGGGTCGATGGCCCCGGCCGCCGCCAGCGGCTGGGCCGCTTCGTACAGCGGCTGGCCGCGCGGCCAGAGCGGATTGCCCTGCATGCAGGCCGCCGCCAGAAGCGGATTCTCGGCTGCGCAGAGATAGGGACCGCCGGCCACCAGACCGACACCGGCCATCTCGCCCGAATGGGCGACGTGGAACTGGAGCGCCATGAAGGCGCCGGCCGCCAGCCCCGACACCGAACTCTTGGCGAGCACAACATTGTGGGGAGCGAGCGGCGGCGCGGTGGCATCGGCACTGGCCGGAGCGGCACCGAAGGACGACAGCAGCGCCAGCACCGCCACGAAACATGCAACCAGAAAACACAGGAGCGGCCGATTCTCTGCCACCTGCTGCACTCCATCCGCCGGAACCTCTGCGGAAGGTAGCAAGAGAATGGTGATTGTCTAACAAAAAGCCCTGATAAATTTCTGATACACGCACATGCACGACCATGCGCAACCCAACCCCGGCGACGGTCGCCGGCGGGGCTTCGGGCAGCCATGGAAAAGGCCGGCGGAGCCGCCGCTCCGCCGGCCTTGCGCCGTCAGTCCGAGATCATCCCGGCGGCCGGGCCGGCCGGGCGCCGAATCGGGCCGCTCAGCTCCGCAGGAAAGCGAGCACGTTCTCCGGCGAGGATTCGCCGTAGGGATCGCCGTTCTCGCCTTCGTCGTTGATGCCCGGCTCCTCGAACCACTTCTCGATGACGCCGTCCTTCACGACCATGGCATAGCGCCAGGAGCGGAAGCCGAAGCCCAGGCTGTCCTTGTCGATCAGCATGCCCATGCGACGGGTGAAATGGCCCGACCCGTCGGGGATCAGCTTCACCTTCTGCAGGTTCAAGCTCTTGCCCCACTGGTACATGACGAAGGCGTCGTTGACGCTGATGCAATAGACCTCGTCGATGCCCAGAGCCTTGAAGTCGTCATGGAGACGCTCGAAGGCCGGGCACTGCTCGTTGGAGCAGGTCGGCGTGAAGGCGCCGGGCAGCGAGAACACCACCACCCGCTTGCCCTTGAACAGCTCGTCGCTCCGCACGTCCTGCCAGCGGAACGGGTTGGGTCCGCCGACGCTCTCGTCGCGCACGCGGGTCTTGAACACCACCGAGGGGACCTTGCGCCCTTCCATCATCATCTCCGGCTGTGGTTGGGGTGGACCGGCAGAACCGCCGCAGGGAACCGCCAAAGCTGGCACGATAGCGGTAATGCCTGCCCCCTCCAACCGGCCATAGGTCATGCCCCCTCCGCCAGCACCGGCACCAAGTCACCTCCGAAGGAACAAACAATACCGAGGTAATTCTGCGCAAAAGTGGTGGCATCCGGTGGCAATCCTGTGACGTCCCCGAATGTTAAGGTCCCATTTACCAAGATCGCGTTCTCTGGTCTCGCCTGCATCCAGTGGGCACTGCGCCGACCGGTGACAATTGGAGGGCTGTTTTATGCCTGTTTCGACCAAGTCCAACTCTATTCGACAGCCCGGCAATGATAAGCCGGAAGCCTCATTCAATCGCGGTTATTTCACCAGGATACTTGTTAGTACATTTATCTTCAGCGCCACCATCAATGCGCTGATGCTTGCCATGCCGCTTTATTCGCTTCAGGTGTTCAGCCGCGCCATCCCGTCCGGCAATTACGATACCCTGGCCATGCTGACCGTCATCGTCGTGATGGCGCTGACGCTGAGCGGTCTTCTGGAGATGGTGCGCTCGCGCCTGCTGGCCCGTGCCGGCAACGCGCTGGAGGTGCGGTGGCGCCGCCGGTTGACCGCCGACGCGCTGGACGCCGCCGGCCGCGGCCGTCCGGACAACGGCCCGCTCGCCGACCTGATCGAGCTGAAGGGCGCCTTCTCGCGTCCGTCGCTGCCGGCGCTGATGGACCTGCCCTGGGCCCCGCTCTACGTCATCGGCATCTACGTCATCCACCCGATGCTGGCGCTGGTGCTGGTCGTGTCGATGCTGATCATGGCGGTGATGGGGTGGATCGGCTATGTGGCCGTCAAGGACATCAACGACGAGAGCAAGCTGCCGGCCGGCCGCGCCCAGAAGCTGTTCGAAGCGCTGGCGTCGCGCTCCGACACCGTGCGCGGCCTGCGCATGGGCAACGCCTCGCTGGACGCCGTCAACCGCGACTTCCTGACCGCCAGCGCCATGCAGGGTCAGGGTTATGAGCGCAGCGCCGCCATCGGCGCCGCCACCAAGTGGGTCCGCATGGTCCTGCAGATCGCCGTGACGGGCATCGGCGCCTGGCTGGTGATCGAGCAGCACCTGTCCTTCGGCGGCATGATCGCCACCTCGATGCTGGTCGGCCGCGGCCTCGCCCCGATCGAACAGACCGCCGGCGCCTGGGGCGGGCTGGTCCGCTCCGCCCAGGCCGTCCGCCGCCTGCTGCCGCTGCTGAAGCGCCTGTCGCGTGAGCCGGAGCGTCCCTCCGTGCCCGTCGAGAGCGAGCGCCTGACCGTCGAGAACCTGCTGTTCGTCTCCCCCCGCGACCAGAAGCCGATCCTGCGCAGCGTCACCCTGTCGGTCGAGCCGGGCGAGACCGTCTGCATCGCCGGCCCCAACCGGTCGGGCAAGTCGGTGCTGGCCCGCCTGCTGGCCGGTGTCGCCCTGCCGTCGGCCGGCACGGTGCGGCTGGGCGGCCTGTCCGTCGCCACCCTGACCCCCGACAGCCCCGACCAGGGCATCGGCTACCTGCCGCAGCAGGTCGATCTTCTGCCCGGCAGCATCGCCGACAACATCGCCCGCTTCACCACCGCCACCCGCGAACAGGTGGAAGAGGCTGCCAAGGCCGTCGGCATCCATGAGTGGGTCGAAAGCCTGCCCATGGGTTACGAGACCGAGGTCAACGACCCGCTGTCCCCGATCACCGGCGCCAGCGCCCGTCTGATCGGCCTTGCCCGCGCCGCCTTCGGCCAGCCGCCGCTGCTGGTGCTGGACGAGCCGACCGCCGGCCTGGACGAGCTGGGGATCAAGGCGGTCCGCGCCTTCGTCGCGGCCAGCAAGGAGCGCGGGGCGACCACCATTGTCATGACCCACGCCCCGATTTTCGTCGATATGTCCGACCACACCTATGTCCTGAAGAACGGCATGGCGATGGAGCTGCCGCGTCCGGAGCAGCAGCAGGCCCAGCCCGGCGCCGTCAACCTCGCCCGTCTGCGCAATCTCGGCCCTCAGGGTCCGGCCGCCGCCACGGCAGGGGCCGCCGGCTGACCGCTGGCACCGCCCCCGAGACCGACCATCCGGCTGACGCCAGACCCGACAGAGCCAAGGAAGTCCCATGACCACGATGACCACGACCTTCCCCGCCCCGCTCTCCAGCGACAACGGCCCCGAGACCCCCGCCGGCAAGCCGTCGCGCAAGACGGCGACCATCACCTCGATCCATGCGCTGCGGGCGGCGATGCCGGAAACCAATGCCCGCGGCCTGCTGCTGGGCGGCTTCCTAGTCCTGGCGGTCGGCTTCGGCGGCATGGCCGGCTGGGCGGCGGTGGCCCCCCTGCACAGCGCGATCAGCGCCTCGGGTTCGCTGGCGCCGGAAACCGGCCGCAAGGTGGTGAAGAACACCGAGGGCGGCGTGATCAGCGCCATCATGGTCAATGAGGGCGACCGGGTCGAAGCCGGCCAGGTCCTGATGCGGCTGGACAGCACCGAGGCGCAGACCCGGCTCGAGATGCTGAACGCCGCCCTGTTCGACACGCTGGCCTCCGAAGCGCGCCTGTCGGCCGAGCTGTTCGAGAAGCCGGCCATCGAATGGCCCGACGCTCTCGCCGCCCGCCGCGCCAAGGAGCCGGCGGTCGAGAACGCCATGGCGAACCAGGAGAAGCTGTTCCAGGTCCGCCGCACCCAGCTCGACACCGAAGCCAAGCTGACCAAGGACCGCATCGCCACGCTGGGCGACGAGGTGCAGAGCCTGGAGAAGCAGCGCGCCTTCCTGGCCCGCGAGATCAAGCTGTCGGACGAGGACATCCAGATCACCCAGGGCCTGCTGGACCGCGGCAACTCCACCCGCACCAAGCTGGTGGCGGCGCAGAAGGAGAACGCGCAGCTCCACGCCCAGGACCATGAGTTGGAAGCCCGCATGTCGCAGTCGCGCCAGCAGGCCGTCGATGCCCAGGGCGATCTGGTCCGCCGCCGCAGCGACTTCCGCGAGAAGGTGCTGGTCGAGCTGGACAAGGCCCGCGGCGACGCCCAGAAGCTGGCCGAGCAGATCCGCGACGCAAAGAACCGCCTGGACAACCGCACCGTCAAGGCGCCGGACGCCGGCAACGTCGTGATGTACGGCCACCCGGCCGTCGGCGGCAGCATCACCGCCAACGAGCCGGTGCTGGATATCGTCCCCGACGACAAGGCCCTGCTGGCCGAGGTCCGCATCCAGCCGAAGGACATCAAGTCGATGGCCGTCGACCTGCCGGTGAAGGTGCAGCTGACCGCCTATGACAGCCGCGTCGTCGGCACCATCGACGGCACCGTGTCCTATGTGTCGGCCGACCGCCTGACCGACAACGCGACCCGCCAGGAATATTACCTGGCCCGCATCCGCCTGAAGGACGCCGACAGCCACGAGGTCCGTCACATGAAGATCAAGGCCGGCATGCCGGTGGAGGCCCGCATCGTGCTGTCCGCCCGCACCCCGCTGGACTACCTGATCCAGCCGCTGCGCCAGTCCTACGTGAAGGCGTTCATCCAGGAGTGACGAGCGGGCAGGAGTGACGAGCCGGGGGTGAGGCAGCCCCTCACCCCCGGCAGCCCGTATGCAGGAAAAAGCCCCCGACCGTCCGGCCGGGGGCTTTTCCTTGCCCGCAATCCTCAGCTCTTGCCGGCCTCAGCTCTTGCCGGGCCGCAGGTCCGGCTTCGGCGGAACCGCCATTGGGGTGGGCAGCGGCTCCGGCACCTGGATCGCCTCCGTCTGCTCGCGGGTGCGGCGGGATGCCGCGCGGTCCTCGGCCAGACGGTCCATCGCCTGCTGGCGCTGCGCCTCGGTGGTCAGGTCGGTCGGGCGCGGCGGGACGGTGCCCAGGTTGGGGTAGTCGCTCCGCTCCCCGCTCATGCTGCGGATGGGCGACGAATTGTCGCTGACCGGCGAAGCCTCGCCGGTGATGGCCCCCAGCGGGCCGGTGTCGAGCATGCGGTCGCTGCAGGCCGACAGCCCGAAAACCATTGGTATCGCTACGATTAGCAGGCTGAACGCCGGCCCGGCCGCCGCGATACCCCGACCGTTACCCTGACTGCCCGTCACCATCATCCTTCCCCGTGTCTGGCCGATACGCCACACTTGTGCGACGATCCTTGAAATGAAATGTTCACATCTGCGGTGTATGAGAGGTTTCGGATTTCTCCTGCACCGCACCATAAAGTCGGACCGCCGCACGCAACCCACAGCGACATGGTGCAAACCGCCTCCCGAAGACCGCTCCCGAAGACCATCGCCTGCAAGCCTGTATAGCCGTCCGTCCGCAAGGCCCAAAGCCCAATCTGGCGCAAGCCCGCTCCCGCGGACCCAAGGTGACACAGGCGACGTGACCGAGACGACGCGACACCCGCCCAAAGAAGAAGGACCGTGCTCATGGCCGAGACCAAGGCCCCCCCTCAGGCTTCCAACCCGGCTTCCCCCCAGGTGCCCGACGTCAAGCTGCCCGATCCGGTCGAAATGTCGCGGGCGATGACCCGCATCGCCGAGCAGAGCCAGCGGCTGGTCTCCGAGTTCCTCGCCCGTCAGGCCGCCGACGGCGCCGGCCCGAAGAGCCCGGATCCGATGGGCGTCGGCCATGCCTTCCTTGAGATGACCACCCGCATGATGGCCGACCCGGCCAAGCTGATGCAGGCGCAGATGTCGCTGTGGCAGGACTACCTGACCCTGTGGCAGCGCACGACCCAGCGCTTCTTCGGGCAGGAAACCCAGCCGGTCATCGCGCCCGCCAAGGACGACCGCCGCTTCAAGGACGCCGCCTGGGACGAGAACACGCTGTTCGACTTCATCAAGCAGTCCTACCTGCTGAGCGCCCGGTGGATGCAGTCGACCGTCAATCAGGTCGAGGGGCTGGACGACCACACCGCCAAGAAGGTCGATTTCTACACCCGCCAGTTCGTCGACGCGATGGCGCCCTCCAACTTCGTCATGACGAACCCGGAGGTGCTGCGCGCGACCATCGAGAGCGGCGGCGAGAATCTGGTCAAGGGCCTGGAGCATCTGCTGACGGATCTGGAGCGCGGCAAGGGCGAGCTGCGCATCTCGATGACCGACTACGACGCTTTCCAGTTGGGCAAGAACATCGCGGTTACGCCGGGCAAGGTCGTCTTCCAGACCAGCCTGATGCAGCTGATCCAGTACACCCCGACCACGCCGGACGTGAACAAGCGTCCGCTGATGATCGTGCCGCCCTGGATCAACAAGTTCTACATCCTCGACCTGCGCGAGAAGAACAGCTTCATCAAGTGGGCGGTCGACCAGGGCCACACCGTCTTCGTCCTGTCCTGGGTCAACCCGGACGAGACGCTGGCGGCCAAGGGCTTCGAAGACTACATGGTCGAAGGCCCGCTGGCGGCGCTGGACGCCATCGAGAAGGCGACCGGCGAGAAGGACGTCAACGCCATCGGCTATTGCCTGGGCGGCACGCTGCTGGCCTCCACGCTCGCCTACATGGCGGTCAAGAAGGACGACCGCATCAAGTCGGCGACCTTCTTCACCACGATGCTGGACTTCGCCGAGGCCGGCGAGCTGTCGATCTTCATCGACGAGGAACAGCTGACCTTCATCGAAGGGCAGATGGCCGAGCAGGGCTATCTCGACGGCGCCAAGATGGCGACCACCTTCAACATGCTGCGCGCCAACGACCTGATCTGGTCGTTCGTCGTCAACAACTACCTGCTGGGCAAGGACCCCTTCCCCTTCGACCTGCTGTACTGGAACAGCGACAGCACCCGCATGCCGGCGGCGATGCACAGCTTCTATCTGCGCAACATGTACCAGAAGAACATGCTGGCGCAGCCGGGGGCCGTGACGCTGAAGGGCGTTCCGGTCGACCTCGGCAAGGTCAAGGTGCCGGCGCTGTTCCTGTCGGCCCGCGAAGACCACATCGCGCCGTGGAAGAGCACCTACAGCGGTGCCCAGCTGTTCAGCGGCCCGGTCAAGTTCGTGCTGGGGGCGTCCGGCCACATCGCCGGCGTCGTCAACCCGCCGGCGGCCAACAAGTACTGCTACTGGACCAGCGACAAGCTGGCCAAGACCTCCGACGAGTGGCTGGAGAAGGCGACCCAGACCCCTGGCTCCTGGTGGCCGGAATGGAACAAGTGGGTCGGCCAGTACGCCAACGGCAAGGTTCCCGCCCGCCAGCCTGGCGACGGCGCCCTGCCCGCCCTGGAAGACGCGCCGGGGTCCTATGTCGCGGTCAAGAACGGGTAACCGGTTCGTCGCCGAGCCCCTTCTTCCCTGGTGGATGAGCAGTATTGTGGAAAGGGTCGCTGAAAGGCGGCCCTTTCTCTTTTGGATTGTCCGGCCGCGCTGGCATGATTTACACGGATGTCACGGATTTAGACACGGATTACACGGTTTTCTTGATCGCGGCGACGCTCCGGTTTTTCCCGAGAGCCACCGCTTCGTGACTCCACATCCGTGAAATCCGTGCTCCAATCCGTGAAATCCGTGTAAATCTTGCCAGCCGTCCCCGCCCCCCTCGCAAAGCTTCAGCGCCCATCCCGGCGGGGGTTTTCCTTTTCCGTCCAATCCGATAGTGTTACGCACGCGCACGTTAAGGGTTTGTTTGCCCATTTCACGCCACCTAAGGCCTGCGCACATTCGCACGCCCCGGGGATCCGCCGTTCATGCCATCCGACGCCCAGACAGGTATGATGGGAGCCGCCACGGCAGCGATGGCGAACGCCGAACCGGTCAAGCTCGCCGAGCGCTACGAGATCCAGCCGGGCGCGCCGATCCCGCTGCTGAACGCCGTCGGCGGCAATGCCTTCACCGCCAAGGCGCTGCGCGAAAAGCGGATCGAGCCCTTCGCCATCATCTGCCATGCGTCGGTGCTGCCGCGGATGGACATCTGCTCCACCGTCGGCAGCCTCGACAACGCCACCAACATGCGGCTGCTCGACTGGGGGCTGGTGGACTGGCCGCAGGACCGCGGGCGGCGCTTCTGTCTGGTGTTCGAACGGCCGGGCGGCAAGCGGCTGATGGGGTCGCTGACCGACACGCTGGATCCGATGCCGGAAGACCAGCTGACCAGGCAGATCGTCCACCCGCTGGTGTCGGCGCTGAAGGAGCTGTCGAGCCGCGGCGTCGTCCATGGCGCGATCCGCCCGACCAACCTGTTCTACCGCGATCTCGCGTCCGGCACGCTGATGCTGGGCGACTGCGTGTCGGCCCAGCCCGGCTACGGCCAGCCGGTGCTGCTGGAAACCATCGAGCGGGGCATGGCCAGCCCGGCCGGGCGCGGCACCGGCACCATGGCCGACGACCTCTATTCGCTGGGCGTCACCCTGCTGATCCTGGCGCTCGGCCGCAACCCGCTGGCCGGGCTGGACGACGAGGCGGTGCTGCAGGCGAAGATGGAGCGCGGGTCCTACCCGGCGCTGGTCCAGCAGCAACGGCTGCCGCTGGCGATCAACGAGGTGGTGCGCGGCCTGCTGGTCGACGATCCCAAGCAGCGCTGGACCCTGAACGACCTCGATCTGTGGGTGGCCGGCCGCCGGCTCAGCCCGAAGCAGCCGCAGATTTCCCGCCGCGCCGCCCGTCCGCTGGAATTCCAGGGGTCGGAATACTGGCATTGCCGCACGCTGGCCCGCGCCTTCGCCCGCCATGCCCCCGCCGCCGCCTCCGTCATCGAAAGCGGCGAACTGGACAAGTGGCTGCGCCGGTCGATGGGCGACGATGTGCGGGCGGAAGCGGTGGGCCATGCTATCCAGACCGCCTCAAGCGGCAAGGGCGGCACCCAGGGCGACCGGTTGGTGGCCCGCGTCTGCATCGCGCTCGACCCCACCGCCCCCATCCGCTACCGCGGCCGGGCGATGATGCCGGACGGCATCGCCACCATGCTGGCCGACGCCTTCCTGCGCGGCGAATCCCCCCAGGCGGTGGCCGAGGTGATCGCCAACCAGCTGCCGATGTTCTGGGTCAACGTCCAATCCGACTTCAAGCCGGAATTCGTGCCGCTGGTCCAGAGTTTCGACCAGCTGCGCGGCTTCCTCGACCGCTCCAGCCACGGGCTGGGGGTGGAACGCATGCTGTACGAGATGAACCCGACCATGCCCTGCATGAGCGGGTTGGTGGTCAAGCAGTTGCCGACCTCGCCGGCCGAACTGCTCAGGGCGCTCGACTGGATCGCCGCCGGGGGCGAGCGGCACAAGGATCCCATCGACCGGCATATCGCCGCCTTCCTCGGCGCCCGTCACAAGCGCGGGGACGAGCTGCTGTTCACCCAGCTCGGCAGCGGCGTGGAGCCGATGCGGCGCATCATCGCCATGCTGACCATCCTGTCGGACATCCAGGCCCGCACCGGCGTCGATGGGCTGACCCATCTGGCCAGCTGGGTGGTGGCGATGCTCGACCCCGCCTTCCGCCGCTTCCACAACCGGCCGCAGCAGCAGGAGGTGCGCAAGATGGCGGACGCCGCCGCGCACAACGGCCGGCTGACCGAACTGCTGAAGGTGGTCGACGATCCCGACGCGCTGCGCCGCGACCGGCTGGAATTCGAAGCGGCGCAGATCGCCTACCGCGAGGCCGACGCCGAGATGGACAAGATCCGCCACACCATTGCCGACCGCAACTCCATCATCGAGACGTCGGGCCGGCAGGTCGCCGCCATCGTGTCCAGCCTGCTGTCGACCGTGCTGGTCGCCGGCATCATCCTGTTCTTCGCCTTCTGACCGGATCTCATAAAATCTGAATCGACGGGGGGACCGCCATGGCGCGCAAGAAGAAGAAAAAGGGCGGCGCCCTTACGCTGATCCTGCTGATCGTGCCGGCGGCGCTGATCGTGCTGCCGACCACCATCCTGTTCGGCATCGGCATGATCCCGACCATCGTCGCCTATGTCGTCGACCGCGATCCCGACAAATCGGCGCCGATCACCGTCGGCGGGCTGAATTTCTGCGGCTGCATGCCCTTCGCCATCGATCTGTGGAAGCACCAGCACACCATCGGCGCCGCCGCGAAGATCTTCGCCGACCCGCTGGCCTGGATGGTGATGTACAGCGCCGCCGCCGTCGGCTGGGGCATTTATTACGGCATCCCGCCGCTGGTCGCCGGGATGGAGGTCAGCCGCGCCGAAAAGCGGGTCGAGGTGCTGAAGCAGAAGAAGGTGGCGCTGGTCCAGGAATGGGGACCGGACGTGGCCGGCGATTACTTCGACGAGTCCGGCGGCATGGAGCCGGATTCTGAAATGGCGAACGCCTGATCGGGCGACGGCTTCACCGCCGGGCTTGCAACCGGACTCACCATCAGGGCATGATCCGTGCCGAGGGCCGCCGGGTCGGCCATGAGGTTGGAATGTTCAGCGTCAGCGAGAATGAAGCCGCCGCGATCCAGAGGGCGTTTCACGAAAGCGGCGAATGGGCGGCCGTCGTCGAGTTGCGGCGGCATTTCCACATTCAGGACAATGTGAACGCCCTGAACGCCGTCCGCTCCATCGTCAGATGGGCGGGGGCGGTGCCGCCGCATCCGCAGCCCACATCCCCTCTCTGACTCTGCCTCAGCCGATCAGGCCGGCCACCGCCCGCGCCACATCGGCATGGATGGCGTCCTGCTGCTTGAAGTCCTTCGCGGTGTGGGTCAGGTAGCTGGCGACCAGCAGTGGCGCGCGGCCCTCCGGCCACAGGATGGCGATGTCGTTGGCGGTGCCGTTGGTGCCGGTCCCCGTTTTGTCGCCGACCCGCCAGCCGGCCGGCAGCCCGGCGCGCAGACGCTTGTCGCCGGTCTTGTTGGCGACCATCCAGTCGGTCAGCTGCTTGCGGGACTCCGGCCGCAGCACGTCGCCGACCAGCAGGCGCTCCATGCTGCGCACCATGGCGGCCGGCGTGGTGGTGTCGCGCGGGTCGCCGGGGATGGCGGTGTTCAGGCTCGGCTCGTTGCGGTCCAGCCGCGTGACCGTGTCGCCGATGCCGCGCAGGAAGACGGTGAGGCCGGCGGGGTTGCCGACGCCGGGCAGCAGCAGGTTCGCCGCGACATTGTCGCTGAGCGTCACTGCCGCCTCGCACAGTTCGGCCACCGTCGGCGGCGTGCCGTTGAGCCGGGTTTCCGAGAAGGGTGCGTAGGGGACCAGATCGGCCTTGGTCACCGGAATCCGCCGGTCGAGCCGGTCCTTGCCCTGGTCCACCGTCTTCAGGACGGCGGCGGCCAAAAGAAATTTGAAGGTGCTGCACATCGGGAACCGCTCGTCCCCGCGCCAGCCATGCAGACGGCCGTTTGCGCTGTCGAGCACCGCGACGCCCAGCCGGCCGCCGGTGCGCCCCTCCAGCTCGGTCATGCGCGCTGCGAACGCATCGCTTCCCGTGGCTTTCCCGCCTTTGTTCCTGCCGATTTCCGCAGCCTGTGCCCCGGCCGCCGACAGCAGCAGAACCCCGCCCGTCGCCGCCAGGAATTCCCGCCTTCCGATCATTCCAACCTCCCTCTGCATCGTTGCGATGGCCGGACGATAGAAATCCCGGCGGGGGCCGGCAAACGAGCTTTCCTCACGGAAGACCCAAATTAAACTTATGCCTTGCCGGAGCATCGCCATGGCAGGCTGTGGGGCGCCGCGGCAAGAGACAGACAAGGGAAGGAAGCAGGCCGATGCCTATGCGTCAGGAGATGGAGACGGACCGTTTCGAGGCGACGGCCGAGGATGGCAGCGTCCACGCGGTGGTCGAGACGACCAGCTACATCCAGATGGTGACCTTCCGCGGCCCCGCCGGCTGGGTGCCGGAGGGCAAGAGCTATCGCCTGGACGGCGGCGACGCGGTGGAGCAGACGGCGGACGGCCGGTTCCGCATCGCCGCCTCGGGGCTGGCGATCCGTCGGATTGGCTAAACCCGCCCGCGCTTTCCGCTGGCGTGGCCGGGGCGGTTGAGGCCATCCTCCCGGCAACACCAGTCCCGACCCGTTCGGGACTGCTAAATCAGGGAGACAGAGATCGTGACCGCGCCCTTCATCCTCTACGGCAACGTGAATTCCCAGCCCGCGACCCGCATCGCGCTGTTCTTCCGGCTGGCCGGGGTTCCCTTCCAGTACCGTCACCTCGATCTGCGCGCCGGTCAGCAGAAGTCGCCGGAATATCAGGCGATCAACCGCTTCGGCCGGGTGCCGACGCTGGTGCATGGCGACCATTCGATCTCCGAATCCAGCGTGATCCTGACCTATCTGGCCGAACAGACCGGCCAGTTCGGCGGCCGCGACGAGGCCGAGAAACTGCGCCTCGCCGAATGGCTGAGCTGGCTGGCCGACGTGCTGCTGCCGGTCCAGCGCGCCCGCGCCGTGCGCAAGTTCAACGGCGATGCCAACGCCTTGCCCTGGCTCGACGGCGCGGCGGCCAGCGGGTTGAAGCTGTTCGACCAGCATCTGGCCGGCCACAGCTACATCCAAAGCGAGCGCCTGACCATCGCCGACATCTTCGCCTTCCCCTGGATCGACCTGCTGAGCGAATCCGGGATCGAAGAGAAGGACTATCCGAACGTCAAGGCCTGGGCCGACCGCATCCGCGCGCAGCCGGGCTACAAGCCGCAGTATGAGCTGGTGCCGCAGGCCGACGCGGAGTGCTGATATAGGAAGACGGACGGTTGCGGCGGTTCCCCGCCGCGACCGTTCACCCCCGTACGGTCACCCCCGCGTGTCGTCGATCACCTTGCCGTCGTTGGGCAGGCTTGCCGGCGCCACGAACTCCACCGCGCCCTTCAGCTTCGTCACCGACGCCAAGGTCTCGCGAATGGCGGCGGCGAGACCCTCGCCGCTCTCCTCCGCCTCGCAGCGGAGCGTCATGGTGTCGCTGGCGTCCTGGCGGCCGACGACCAGGCGGGCGCGGGCGATCTGGGGATGGCGGCGCAGCACCTCGGCCACCTGGCTCGGGTGGACGAACATGCCCTTGACCTTGGTGGTCTGGTCGGCGCGGCCCATCCAGCCCTTCAACCGCATGTTGGTCCGGCCGCAGGGGCTGGTGCCCGGCAGCACCGCCGACAGGTCGCCGGTGGCGAAGCGAATCAACGGATAGGCCGGGTTGAAGATGGTGACCACCACCTCGCCGACCTCGCCGTCGGGAACCGGGTCGCCGGTGCCGGGACGGACGATCTCGACGATGCAGCCCTCGTTCACCACCAGACCGGAGCGCGCCTTGGTCTCGTAGGCGACGATGCCGAGATCGGCGGTGCCGTAGCTCTGGGTGACGTCCAGCCCGCGCGCCTCGTAGAAGGCGCGCGCGTCGGGCAGATAGGGGCCGCCCGACACGGCGGCGATGCGGATGGAGGACACGTCCAGCCCCAGCGCGTCGCCCTTTTCCAGGATGATCTTCAGGAAGTCGGGCGTGCCGATGTAGCCGCGCGGCTTCAGGCTGGCGACGACCTGGGCTTGCATCTCGGTGTTGCCGGTGCCGGCGGGGATGACGGCGCAGCCGAGGGCGTGCGCGCCCGTCTCGAACATCGAGCCGGCGGGGGTCAGGTGGTAGGCGAAGCAGTTGTGGGCGAGGTCGCCGCCGCGGAAGCCGGCGGCGAACAGCGCGCGGGCGCTGCGCCAGGGATCGACGCCATGCGGTTCGGGATCGTGGATCGGGCCGGGAGAGGCGAAGACCCGGGCCAGCCGGCCGATCTCCACCGCCGCCAGCCCGCCGAAGGGCGGGTGGGCCTGCTGCAACGCGATCAGGTCGGATTTGCGCGTCACCGGCAGGGTGGCCAGCGCGGTGCGGTCGTGGATCGACGCCGGGTCGACCTCGGCCAGCAGCTGGCGGAAATAGGGGGCCGCGTCCTTGGCGTGGTGCAGATGGGCAGGCAGTGCCGCGAACTGCTCGGCCTCGCGCCGGTCGGAGGAACGGGTTTCGAGGTCGTCGTAGAAATCGGTCATGGTCGTTCGTCCGTTCAGGGGTCGGCCGATCAGGTGGCGGGCATCGGCGGTGGGGCATCGGCAGGCCGACGCCCCGCCACTCCCCTCAAATCCAGCGCTTGCGGCGCTTGAAGCTCTTCAGGTTCTTGAAGCTTTTGCGCTCTTCATTGCCGCCGCCGAGGTAGAATTCCTTCACATCCTCGTTGTTGCGCAGCTCTTCGGCGGTGCCGTCCAGCACGACCTTGCCGTTCTCCATGATGTAGCCGCGGGTCGCGGCCTGCAGCGCCATGCGGGCGTTCTGCTCCACCAGCAGGATGGTGACGCCAAGGTCCTTGTTGATCTGCTGGACGATGCTGAACACCTCCTTCACCATCAGCGGCGACAGGCCCATGCTCGGCTCGTCCATCAGGATCAGCTTCGGCCGGGCCATCATCGCGCGGCCGATGGCCAGCATCTGCTGCTCGCCGCCGGACAGGTAGCCGGCGAGGCCGGTGCGCTCCTTCAGCCGGGGGAAATAGCTGAAGACCATGTCCAGGTCGTCCTTCACCCCGTTGTCGCGGCGGGTGTAGGCGCCGAGCCGCAGATTCTCCAGGCAGGTCATGTCGGCGATGATGCGCCGGCCCTCCATCACCTGGAAGATGCCCTTGCGGACGATCTGGTCGGGATCGATGCCGTTGATGCGCTCGCCGTTGAAGGTGATGTCGCCGCGGGTGACCTCGCCGTCCTCGGTCTTCAACAGGCCGGAGATCGCCTTCAGCGTCGTCGATTTGCCGGCGCCATTGGCGCCGAGCAGGGCCACGATCTCGCCCTCCGGCACCTCCAGGCTGAGGCCGCGGAGCACGAGGATCACGTCGTTGTAGACGACCTCGATGTTGTTGACGGACAGCATCAGCTTCTTCGCGGCCGTGACCGGCGGTGCGACTGGAGCGTTGGTCGAAGCGGCCGTGGCGGTGTTCAGCATGCGGCACCTGAACTGTTCGTAAAGATCGGGGGCGCCCCCGCCGGATAAGGAGGCGGAGGCGCCGCGTGCTTATCGGCTTACCAGCCCAGCCATTCCGGCTTGCGCGGAACGTCGACGGTGGTCAGCTTCTCCAGCTTGATGGTGCCGGCCTTGACCAGATCGTCGACGCTGGCGCCGGTGTCGCCGGTCACCTGGGCGCGGTAGATGTTGACCGCCGTCATGCCGCGGTGATCGGTGTCGGTCCAGGTCGAGGGAACGCAGACGCCTTCCAGCCCGGCAGGCACCCAGTCCTTCTTCTGGTACATCGCCTTGCGGATGTTGGGGCCGGTGACGCCGCCGTTCGCCGAGGCCCAGTCCATCGCCTCCTTCATGTAGAAGGCGGTGCAGACGCCGGCCATGTAATGCACCGGACGATAGGCGTTGCCTGAGGCGTCGGAGATCTTGGAGATGTCCTTCAGCGTCTTCATGCCCGGCGCGTCGCCGTTCCAGGTGACCGCGGTGCGCATCGGGAACACCACGCCGTTGGCGGCCGAGCCGGCGGCCTTGGCGGCATTCTCGTCCATGCCCCAGACGTTGCCCATGAACTGCACCTTGGCGCCGACCGTCTGGCAGGCCTTCAGCACCGAGATGTTGGAGCCGGCGGTGTTGCCGAGATAGGCGTAGTTGACGCCGGACTGCTTCAGCGTCAGGCACTGGGCGGTGTAGTCGCCGGGGGTCAGGGCGAACTGCACGGCCGGCAGCACGTCGAAGCCCAGCTCCTTGGCCAGCTGCTCGCCGGCATCCTTGGGCGCGTTGGGATAGGGGTGGTTGGCGCCCATGTGGACGTATTTCGGCTTGCCCTGGCCGCCCTGCTTCTTCCAGTCCTCCGCCGCCCAGGTCAGCATGCCGCGCAGCGCGTCGGAATAGGAGGGACCGTAGAAGAAGTTGTAGGGCGCCGGCTTGGAGCCGTGCGGGCCCTTGCCGGTCGGGTCGGTCAGGTGACCGGAATAGGAACCGGAATAGGCCGGGATCTCGTCCTTGCCGACGAAGCCGGTCAGCGCCTCGGTGTCGGCGGTGCCCCAGCCCTGGAGTGCCGCGATCTTGTCGCTGCCCGACGACCACTTCTTGTACTGGCTGATGGCGCGCGGCGCCTGATAGCCGTAATCGACACTGTCGACCGCCAGCTTGGTGCCGTTGATGCCGCCCTTGGCGTTGATGTAGGCCAGCGCATCCGCGACGCCCTGCGCATAGGGCACGCCGACGTCGGAGGTGGCGCCGGATTGGTCCGCCAGATGGCCGACCGGGATGTCGGCCCAAGCGGAGGTGACGCCAGTGGCGGAGGTCGCCAGCAGGAGGGCAGAGGTCGCGAAGAGCGCGGTCTTGATCGACATGGTGCGTTGACTCCCCAGTCTGTTCTGTTTGTTGATCAGCAAAAGCGTACGCATCAGTGCGAGAAGGGATAGAGCTTCCAGTAGGCCTTGATCTGCTTCCAGCGGTGGGCCAGCCCGTCGGGCTCGAACACCAGGAACAGGATGATGACGAGGCCGATCGACATCTCGCGCAGGAAGGCGATGTTGTCCTTCAGGTTCAGCGCGGTATCGAGCGCGGTGCCGCTCACCAGCTTGGTCAGCGCCTGCATCGCTTCCGGCAGGAAGACCATGAAGGCGGTGCCCATCAGCGTGCCCATGATCGAGCCCAGCCCGCCGATGATGATCATGCCCAGGAACTGGATCGAGAAGAGGATGGTGAAGCCCTCGACCGACACGAACTGGAGGTAGTGGGCGTACAGCGCGCCGCCGATGCCGGCGTAGAAGGCGGAGATGCCGAAGGACATCGTCCGGTACTTCGTCAGGTTGATGCCCATGATCTCGGCGGAGAGATAATGGTCGCGCACTGCCACCAGGGCGCGGCCGTCGCGGGTCCGCATCAGGTTGGTGGCGAGGATGTACATCACCACCACGGCCACCAGCGCCACGTAGAAGAAGCGCTCGTCGGTGTCGAAGGCGAAGCCGAAGATGGTCAGCGGCTCGGCGATGGTGCCGGCGGTGCCGCCGGTGAACCAGTCGGCACGGGCGAAGAAGTCCTGCAGGATGTACTGCGCCGCCAGCGTGGCGATGGCGAGATACAGGCCCTTCAGCCGCGCCGCCGGCATGCCGAACAAGAGGCCGACCAGCGTGGTGATCACGCCCGCCAGCGGAATGGCCAGCGCCACCGGGACGCCGACACTGTTGCTGAGCCAGGCCGAGGCGAAGGCGCCAAAGCCGAAGAAGGCGGAATGGCCGATGGAGATCTGGCCGGTGAAGCCGACCAGGATGTTCAGGCCGAGCGCCGCGATGCCGAGATAGCTGATCTGGATCAGCAGGCTGAGCCAGTAGCGGTCCATGAAGGCCGGGCAGGCCAGCAGAAGGACCACGCCCAGGATCGCGAAGTTGCGGCTGGTTCTGGTCGGGAAAATGGTGGTGTCGGACCCGTAGGACGTCTTGTAATCGCCGCTCGGGATGATGCTGACGGATGCCATGGGGGCCTCACACGCGCTCGATGTCTTTGGTGCCGAACAGGCCGTAGGGCTTGATCATCAGGATGGCGATCAGAACGTAGAAGGGTGCGATCTCGTACATGTTGCCCCAGTTCAGCCATTGGCTGTCCAGGTAGTGCGCCATGTTCTCCAGCACCCCGACGATCAGCCCGCCGACCACGGCGCCGATGACGCTGTCGAGGCCACCGAGGATCACCGCCGGGAACACCTTGATGCCGAAGAAGGACAGGGCCGACGACACGCCGTTGACCACGCCCACCGTGACGCCGGCCACCGCCGACACCATGGCGGAGATCGCCCAGCTCATCGCGAACATGTGGCGGACCGAGATGCCCAGCGACTGCGCCACCTGCTGGTCGAAGGCGGTGGCCCGCATGGCGAGACCGGTCCGCGAGTATTTGAAGAACCAGCCGAAGCCCGCCATGATCAGGATCGAGATGAGCAGCGACATGACGTAGACGGTCTGCACCTCCAGCCCGAACAGGTTCATGGTGGGGCTGGCGAAGATCGGCGGGAAGGGCTTGGCGAAGACGCCGAACATCCACTTCATCGCCGCCTGGAAGACGATGGACAGGCCGATGGTCACCATGATGACGGAGATGATCGGCTCGCCGATCATCGGCCGCAGCACGACGATCTGCAGGATGACGCCGAAGGCCAGCATAAAGGCCAGCGTGATCGGGAAGCCGATCCAGAAGGGCAGCTGCCAGTGGGTCAGCAGCCACCAGCAGGTCCAGGCGCCGATCAGCAGGAATTCGCCCTGCGCGAAGTTGACGATACGGCTGGCCTTGTAGATCAGCACGAAGGACATGGCGACCACGCCATACAGCGCGCCGACGATCAGGCCGTTGACGAGAAGCTGAAACAGAAGGGTCATGGCGTTTCCCCTCAGGCGGCCTGCCGCTGCGCGCCCTTCGGCGGCAGCAGGTCGATGACGGTCAGGGTGGTGCGGATGCGCTGCTTGGTGCCGTCCTGGAAGGCAATCGTGGTGTCCACGTCGATCTTCGGCTGGCCGGTATAGATGCTGTCGATGATGGTGCCGTACTTCTCGCCGATGACGCCGCGGCGCACCTTGCGGGTGCGGGTCAGCTCGCCGTCGTCGGCGTCCAGCTCCTTGTAGAGCAGCAGGAACTTGGAGATGCGCTGGTACTCGGGAAGCGTTTGGTTCACCCGCTCCACCTCCGCCCGCAGCAGGTCGTAGACCTCCTGCTTCGACGACAGGTCGGAGTAGGTGGTGAAGGCGATGCGGTTCTTCTCCGCCCATTTCGATACGATGGGGAAGCGGATGCAGATGATCGCCGACAGATAGTCGCGCTTGTCGCCCAGGATCACCGCTTCGGCCACGTAAGGGCTGAACTTCAGCTTGTTCTCGATGTATTGCGGGCTGAAGCGGTCGCCCTGGGCGGTGGTGGCGATGTCCTTGATGCGGTCGATGATGACCAGATGGCCCTTCTTGTCGAAGAAGCCGGCATCGCCCGTGTGCATCCAGCCATCGCGCATGTCGGCGACGGTCGCCTTCTCGTTCCGGTAATAGCCGGCGAACATGTTGGGGTGGCGGGTGACGATCTCGCCGACGCCGTTGTGGTCGGGCTCGATCACCTTCACCTCGATGCCGCCGTCGAACGGCACGCCGACGGTGTCGAAATCCACGTCGGTGCCGCGATGGACGGTGTAGGCGCCCATCGTCTCGGTCTGGCCGTAGATCTGGCGCAGCGGCACGCCCAGCGCCTGGAAGAATTTGAAAGTGTCGGGGCCGAGCGCCGCGCCGCCGGTCGCCGCCGATTTCAGGTTGGTGAAGCCCAGCCGGTCGCGCAGCGCCTTGAACAGGATGGCGTCGGCCATCGCCGAGCGCTGCCCCTTCGCCAGAGCCTCCAGCCCCAGCTTCATGCCAAGCTCGAACATCTTCTGCTTGAAGGGCGAGGCGTCCATCATGCGGGCGCGCACGTCGGCGGCGATCTGCTCCCACAGGCGGGGAGCGAACAGCACGAAGCTCGGCCCGATCTCGCGGAAGTCGTGCATCATCGTCTCGGCTTCCTCGACGAAGTTCACGCGCATCCGCGACACCATGCCCATGCCGACCGCATAGACCTGTTCCATGATCCAGGACAGCGGCAGGACCGAGACGTAATCGTCCTCCGGACCCTTGGGATCGGCGGACAGGTAGCTGGCGACATGGCGGATCAGCCGGCCGGCCGGCAGCATCGCCATCTTCGGGTTCGACGTGGTGCCCGAGGTGGTGCAGAGGATGGCGACCTCCTCACCCTTCGTCGCGGCGACCATGCGGTCGTAGAGATCCGGCTGCTGCGCATGCAGCTCCTCCCCCATCGCCACCAGTTCGGTGACCGGCATCAGGCGGGGGTCGTGGTATTTGCGCATGCCGCGCGGGTCGGAATAGATGATGTGCTGCAACGTCGGCAGCCGCTCGGCGAGGTTCAGCAGCTTGTCGACCTGCTCCTCGTCCTCGGCGAACACCACCTTCACGTCGGCATAGGTGATGAGGTAGGCGACCTCCTCGTCCAGCGCGTCGCGGTAGATGCCAAGGCTGTAGCCGCGCACCGCATGGGTGGCGATCTCGCCCATCACCCAGTCGGGACGGTTGTCGCCGAGCAGCCCGACCACCTCGCCCGGCACGACGCCGAGCTTGGTCATGCCCAGCGCGAAGGCGCGGACACGGGCATGGACCTGGCTCCAGGTGAAGGTGCGCCAGATGCCGAAATCCTTCTCGCGCATGGCGATGTCGTTGCCATGCTGGCGGGCGTGCAGGGCCAGCAGTTTCGGCAGGGTGTCGTTGACGGCCAGATCAGGAAG
Source organism: Azospirillum sp. A26 (assembly GCF_042604635.1). Classification (NCBI taxonomy): domain Bacteria; kingdom Pseudomonadati; phylum Pseudomonadota; class Alphaproteobacteria; order Rhodospirillales; family Azospirillaceae; genus Azospirillum; species Azospirillum sp. A26. Next base: position 1,619,077 of record NZ_CP170473.1, read on the forward strand.
AGCGGTACTGGACATCACGCGACCTCCTTGCGCGGCTGGACCGCCGTCGCCGGCGCCTCTTCCTCGTCGTCCTCGCCCAGATAGGCGCGGCGGACGCGGGGATCGGCCAGGACTTCCTCCGGCCTGCCTTCGGCGATCTTCTTGCCGAATTCCAGCACCATCACCCGGTGCGAGATGTCCATGACCACGCCCATGTCGTGTTCGATCATGACCACGGTCATGCCGAACTCCTCGTTGAGGTCGACGATGTAGCGGGCCATGTCCTCCTTCTCTTCGAGGTTCATGCCGGCCATCGGCTCGTCCAGCAGGATCAGGTCGGGCTTCAGCGCGATGGCGCGGGCCAGTTCCACCCGCTTGCGCAGGCCGTAGGACAGCGTGCCGGCGGTCGCCTTGCGCACATGCTGGATTTCGAGGAAGTCGATGATCTCCTCCACCTCGCGGCGGTGGGACAGCTCCTCCTTCCTGGCGCCGGTCAGCCAGTAGAGCGACCCGGTCAGGAAGTTGTTCTTCAGCAGGTGGTGGCGGCCGACCATGATGTTGTCGAGCACGGTCATGTGCCCGAACAGCGCCAGATTCTGGAAGGTGCGGCCGATGCCGAGCGCGGCGCGGTGGTTCGGGGTCATCCCCGTCACGTCGCGGCCCTTGAAATAGACCTTGCCGTCGGTCGGACGGTAGCGGCCGGAGATGCAGTTGACCATCGAGGTCTTGCCGGCCCCGTTCGGGCCGATGATCGAGAACAACTCGCCCTTACGGATGCCGAAACTGACGTCGGTCAGCGCATGGACGCCCCCGAAGCGCAGATTGACGCCCCGAGCCTCGAAGATGGTCTCCGCCTGGGTGGTGGGCGACTTTTGGCCAGGGGAATTTTGGCCAGGGCCGGGGTGTGGTGCGACGGGCGCGCCTGACATTTCCTCCTCCGTTGCTGTTGGTACCGCTTCTTCGGGTCACGATCCGGCTCTTTGGCGGCCGGCGGGGTCCATATTGTGGACCGTTTCATGAGCAACTTCCGCACTATATACCGGGCCGCGTTCTGTTTTCAACACTGACATTCCGCCACTGCATGTTTTTTGTTGCGATGGACGGCCTCGCGGTCCATATGATGGACCTCATGAACAGTCACGCCGACATCGTCCCCACTCCGGCCGCTTCCCCTTCCACTCCGGGCGCGGCGGGTGGCACGCAAAGCCTGGAGCGCGCCATCGCGCTGCTGCGCGCGGTCGCCGACGCCGAAACCGACGGCGCGCGGTTGGCCGATTTGATGACCGGGGTCGGGCTGTCGAAGGCCACCGCCCACCGGCTGCTGATGGCGCTGGCGCGCGACGGGCTGGTCGAGCAGGACGGTCGCAGCAAGCGCTATCACCTGGGTCCCGATCTGGTGGCGCTGGGCGATCTGGCGGCGTTGCGGCACCGCCCGCCGGCACCGCCGCCTCCCCCTGTCCCGCCGCAGCCGCCGGAGGCCGCGGCACCCACACCGCAGCCCTCGCCGCCCGTCCTGATGGTGAGGCCGTCGGCCTTCCTGCGGCCGGAATACCGCGGCGACTCCATCGCGCTGGCAGCGTTGCTGTGCGACCGCCATGTCCGTGCCGCCGACGGCGCGCGGGCGGCGCTGCTGCATGAAAGCGTCGCCGGACAGACGACGGAGCTGAGCTTCGCCCGGCTGGCGCGGGATTCGGCGCGCTTCGCCGCCGTGCTGGCCGGCATGGGGGTGGGACCGGGCGACCGGGTGGCGGTCCTGCTGCCGAAGGGGCCGGAGCTGCTGATCACCGCGCTGGCGATCTGGCGGCTGGGCGGCGTCTACATGCCGCTGTTCACCACCTACACCGCCTCGGCCGTCGCCTACCGGCTGGCCGACAGCGACGCACGGGCCATCGTCACCAACGGCTTCCTGCGCCGCAAGGTGCCGCGCGACAACACCCGCCCTGTGGTGACGGTGGAGGGCGACGAGGCCTTCGGTCCCGACGCCGTGCCCTTCTGGTCGTCGCTGCACGAGGCCGTCCCGCTGGCCGAGGTGTCGCGCTACCGCGAAGGCGACGCCTTCGCCCTGATCTACACCTCGGAGTCGGAGCCGACGCCGCTCGGCGTCTCGTTGCCGGTCAAGGCGCTGTCGGGGATCGAACAGTACATGCGCATCGGCCTCGACCTGCGCGACGACGACATTTACTGGAACATGGCCGATCCCGGCTGGGCCTATGGCGCCTATTACGGGCTGGTCGGGCCGCTGCTGCTGGGACGGACGACGATCTTCTGCGACGGTCCCTACGACGTGCGGCAGGGCTACCGCATGCTGACCAAGTTCGGCGTCACCAACCTGACCGCCGCCCCGTCGCAGATCCGCGCCTGGCATGGCGCCGACCCCGGCGTGTCGCACCAGTTCGCGCTGCGCATCCTGTCGGTGGTGGGCGAACCGCTGCCGCCCGACCTGATCGCCTGGGCCAACCGGACGGTGAAGGTGCCCCTGCTCGACCAGTATGGCCAGCGCGAGACCGGCATCTTCATCGTGAACCGGTACGATCCGGACGGCATCGGCCGCCACGAGTCCGAAGGGCCGGACGGCGCGGATGCGGTCCAGCCGGCGAGCGGCTCGCTCGGCCGGCCGATGCCGGGCTTCCGCGTCGTCATCCTCGACCCCGACGGGCGGGAGGCGCCGGTGGGCGGCGCCGGCGAGATCGCCATCGACGTCGACCACTCGCCGCTGTTCTGGTTCGAATCCTACGCCAACAACCCGGAGCGCACCGCCCAGCGCTTCCGCCACGGCCGGCGCTATTACCTGACCGGCGACCGCGCCTTCCTGGACGGCGACGGCAACATCCATTACCGCGGCCGGGCCTCCGACGCGATCCAGATGCAGCAGGGCGAATAGTCACGGACCACCCTTTTCGGGTATAGAACGCGTTCGGGACTGCGGCTGCGGCAACGGGAAGAACGCGAAGGACGGGTATGGAATCCAAGACGAAGAACCGCGAATCCTGGCTGGCCGCCGCCTTCGCGGCGCTGGCCGAAGGCGGCGTCGACAAGGTGCGGGTGGAGGTGCTGGCGAAGGCCCTGAAGGTCACCAAGGGCAGCTTCTACTGGCATTTCCGCGACCGCACCGAGCTGATGAGCGCCCTGTTGGACAGCTGGAAGCTGGGCCGCATCGCCGCGATCAAGGAACAGACCCGGCTGGACGGGCGCGAACCGGCGCAGCAACTGCGCGACCTGCTGGCGCTCTATGGCGGCAGCAAGCCGCGCGGCATGGCGATCGAGCTGGCGGTGCGCGACTGGGCCCGGCGCGCGCCGGAGGCGGAAAGCGTGATCGCCGAGGTCGACCGCGAACGCCTGCACAGCGTCGCCGGCCTGTTCGTGGCGCTCGGGCTGCCCGCCGACCAGGCCTTCGCCCGCGCCTACCTGTTCTACGCCTTCGCCTTCGGCCAGGGCCTGCTCGCCCCCGGCGCCGCGGCCGACCGGGCCGAGGTGGTGCGGGCGATCTGCGCCGACGTGCTGGTGCCGGCGGCGCAGCCGCAGTCCTGAGCCGTCAGGGCATGTAGGCCAGCCGCAGATTGCCCCAGTGGCGGCCGCACACCATGATCGGCGCATCGACCTCCTTCAGGCGGACCATCTGGCCGCCGCCCATGTCGCGGCGGTAGGCCTGCAACAGGAACGACCGGGTGTTGCGCGCCGCGGCGAGGCCGGAGCGGTCGGCGAAGACGCGGCGGTTGCGGCAGTGGGCGGCGTTCCACGCGGCATCGCCCGGCCGCTGCGGGTCGGAATAACGCGTGTTATGGGTCGGCAGATAGCCGACGGCGTTGACCGCCGCACAGAACTGGATGCGCGGGTTGGCGGCCAGGATCGGCTCCTGGATCGCCGGGAACAGGCGGTCGGTCAGGTCGGTGAAGGGGGCGAGGCACTGTTCCGGTTCCGTGCCGGGAATGCTGGACAGCTCGGTCGAGAACAGGGCCTCCTCGCCGATGCCGCCATTGGCAAGCGCACCTTCCAATGCCTTGCCCAGGGCCGCCGCGGCGTCCTGTGCGGTGGCGATGATGGCGGAATCAGCCTCGACCATCGCGTTGTAGACGCTTTCCAGGCGGCGGTTCTGGGCGTCCGACAGCTCGTCCAACGCCAGATGCAGGCCGAGATCGCTGGTTCCCGCGACGATGGCCGGCAAATCGCCAACCTCGCGCAGGGTCACCGTCAGTTTCGTCTGCTCGGGCAGCTCCGGCAGCCCCTTGCTGTCGATCAGCAGCCCGTCCAGCGACAGATCCAGCATGGTGACGGTGCGGCGGTCGCCCGCCACGGTCATGACGATCGGCTCCTCGCAGGGGATGCGGTTGGAGACGCGGCGGTCGCCCGCCACCGACTGGCGCAGCGCGATGACCAGCCGGCGCTTCAGGTCGGCCACCGCGCCCTGGGTGTCGGTCATGCGGCGGCTGACGTCGGTGGCGATGCCGGTGATCTCGTCGGTCTGGTCGCGGATCCGCAGCACGCTGCCCGTTACCTGGGAGGCGCCGCCGGCGGAGTTGGTGGCGCTGCGCCCGATCTCGGCATTGGCGGCGGACTGCTCCTCCACCGCGGCGGCGGTGGCGGTGGCCGCCTCGTCGATCTCCTCGATCACCGAGATGACGGTCTGGATGGCCGAGACGCTGCCGCCGACCGCATGCTTCAGCTGCTCGATCTGGCGGGCGATGTCCTCGGTCGCCCTGGCGGTCTGGTTGGCCAGCGTCTTGACCTCGCTGGCGACGACGGCGAAGCCCTTGCCGGCCTCCCCCGCCCTGGCGGCTTCGATGGTGGCGTTCAACGCCAGCAGGTTCGTCTGGCCGGCGATCTCGTTGATGAGGGTGGCGACCTTGGCGATTTCCTCCGTCGCAATCTCCATCCGGCCGATGGCGGAGGCGGAGCCGCGGGCGCTGTCCACCGCGCGCCGCGCCACCGCGCTGGAGCGCGCCGCCTGCCGGGCGATTTCCTGCCCGGAGGAATTCAGCTCCTCCGTCGCGGCGGCGACCGACTGGGCATTGGAGCTGGCCTGTTCCGACGCGGCCGACACCACCACGGTGTTCTCGCGCACAACGCCGAGCGCCCCCATCAGGTGCTCGATGCCGTCGCCGGCCCGCCGGCTCGCCAGCTCCACGCCCATCCAGGTGGAATCCAGGTCGCTTTCGATGGATTTGCAGGTTTCCAGCAGGGCCTGACGGGTCGCCGCCTTCTGGCGCAGCTCGGTCTCGTGCTTCTCGTGGATGCCATAGGCCAGCTTCGCTTTCATCGCGTTCAGCTCCGACGCCACGCGCCGGAATTCCGGCACGCCGATGGTTTCAGCCGGGCTGACGAAATCTCCACCGGAAATGCGGGCGAACGTCCTTTCGAAAGATCTCAGCGGCCTCCGGAAGGTCATGAGCAGCCCCCAGGAGATCAGCCCGGACGCAATCGCCAGGGCGGACACGATTGCCACCGTCTCCATGAAGCGGACGGAGAAGTCGCTCTGTGCCTCCGAAACCTCTTGCCCGGCGCTTTTCATCTGGAAGTTCAGCAGGTCACGGTTCGCTTCGAAAGCCGCTGCGAACAGCGGCGTGACGACCGTCCGGACATCCCGTTCGACCGCAAGCGAATCGCCGTCCTTGATGTGATCCATCGTCGGCCGCAATCCGTCCTTCACGTATTTCGAACGCAATTCGAAGAAACGGTCGGCCAACACCTGTTCTTCGGGCAGTTTCGGCAAGGCGCTGTATTCGGCCCAGACCGTCGTGATGGCCGCGATGTTGCCTTCGATCCGGGACAGCAGATCCTTGATCGCCGCCGGCTGGGCGCCATCCCGCACCTCAATGATCAGGCTGGTTATGATCTGCCGGTTGTCCGCCATGCGGGTCAGGATATCGTTGCTGATCCTGGCGGCAGCCAGACGTTGGCTGTGCACGCGCGTCAGGGCGTCGTTCGATGCCGACATGCCCTCCAACCCCAAGCCACCCACGAAGATCATCGCCGCGATCAGCAGAACGAAAGCACCGAGCAGCCGCCCGGTCATGCTCGTCCACGCGGCATCCAGCCAGCGAAGCGGCCCCTTCCGGTACAGTTCGCCACCGCGGAGGTCCATGGTTGCCCGGTTGTCGCGCATCTCCGCATAGAGCCTGTCGGCCGCCGCGATCTCGTCCCGCGACGGCTTGGAGCGGATGGAGATGAAGCCGGTGACGGCGCCGTCCTCCATCACCGGCGTGACGTTGGCGCGCACCCAATAGAAATCGCCGCCCTTGGTGCGGTTCTTCACCAGCCCTTCCCAGGGCCGCCCCGCCTTCGCCGTCGCCCACAGATCGGCGAAGGCCTCCTTCGGCATGTGGGGGTGGCGGACGATGTTGTGCGGGGCGCCGATCAGCTCATACTCGTCAAAGCCGCTGATCTCGACGAAAGCCCGGTTCACAAAGGTGATGCGCCCGCCTGTGTCGGTGCGCGACACCAGCGGAACCCCGTCGGTCAGAAGAACTTCTCGGTCGGTGATCGGTGTGTTGACGCGCATGTCGCGGTTCCGCTCCAGCCATAGCCTCGAACAAGTCGGTCGGGCATGGTGGCGAACCGATGGCAGCAGCATGAAAGCATCGGTCGGCCTCCAGGACCGGAGCTTGCGCTGCAAGCGGCATGCCGCATCATTTTGTCGGTAAGCGAACAAACTCGGCGTTCGGGCGCAACGGCGACGCGAAACCGGCGGGCATCGCTCGTCGCAAAATGCCTCCGGAAAAGCGGCCCGGCCCCCAAAGCATTACGCAATTTGGAAATTGCTATATGGTCTGACCGTTCAGCCGCGCAACGGCCCGTTGGACAGCCCGTCCAGCGGGATGGCGGTGACGCTCTTCACCTCTTCCATCACCGCGTAGGTGTGGGTTTCCCGCACGCCGCGGGCGGTGGACAGCAGCTCGCCCAGGAACAGGCGGTATTCGTTCATGTCGCGCACGCGGGCCTTGACCAGATAATCGAAGCCGCCCGCCACCATGTGGCATTCCATGATCTGCGGCATGCGCAGGACGGTGGCCTTGAAGTCGTCGAAATTGTCCGGCGTGGTGCGGTCCAGCACCACCTCGACGAAGACCAGCATCCCCGCTTCCAGCCGGTGCGGGTCGAGCAGCGCGACATAGCGTTGGATGATGCCCTCGGATTGCAGGCGCTTCACCCGTTCCAGGCAGGCGGCCGGGCTGAGGTTGATGCGCCGCGCCAGTTCCACATTGCTGAGGCGTCCGTCATCCTGCAACTCGCGCAGGATCTTGATGTCGGTGGAATCGAGGCTGCGGTCCATCGGCGGCTCGGAATGCTGTTCGGCTGACGGCGCCGATCCTAACGGAAAAAACGGGGCCAAGCCATGCCGGACCGTAGCCGCAGCGGTTGGAGCGATGCGGTTCCGAAGCCTGTTTGCCGGCAGCTTGGCGGTTCAAGCCGCCAGCGGATGGTTTCAGGCCGCCAGCGGCAGGGTCACCGTCATGCGCAGGCCGCCGGTCGGGCGGTTTTCGGCACGCACCCGGCCGCCGAAGGCTTCGATGTTGCGCCGGACGATCCACAGGCCGATGCCGAAATGCGCCGCCCCGGCCTGATGCGCCGCCGCCTCGTCCTCCGGCATGCCGCGGCCGGGCTCGCGGTGGGAGAAATAGCGCTCGAAGATGCGTTCCAGATTGGCGGGATCGACCCCCGGCCCCTCGTCGTCCACCACAAGCTCGGCGCAGGACCCGACGCGGGTCAGGCGGACGCTGACCGTCCCGTCGGCGGGCGAGAAGCTGACGGCGTTCTCCACCAGATTCTCGACGATGGTCTCCAGCGTCTCCTCGCTGGCCCGCACCACCAGCCCGGCATCGATGCGCGAGCGCATGTGCAGGCGGCGTTCGGCCAGCAACCCGGTGTAGCCGCCGGCCATCCGTTCCACCAGCGACGACAGGTCGACGCGGCGCCGGGCCGGGGCCAGCAGGTCGGCCGCCGCCTCGTCCATCCGGCGGGCGAAGGAGACGAGGCCGTCGAGCTTGTCCAAGGACTTCTCGATCATGGTCAAGGCGCGCTGGCTGCGGGCGTTCTCCGCCGGCAGGGCGCGGCGCAGCGGTTCCACCGACTGGCGGATCACGGCGATGGGCGTCTTGAAGGCGTGGGCGTTGTCCTCCGCCGCGCGGCGCAGCGACTGGGCGCTGTCGCGCAGGGTGGAGACCAGCCGGTCGAAATCCTCGGCCACGCCGGCCAGTTCCGGCACGGTGTTGCGGGCGGCGAAGGAGGCGTTGCCGCTGTCCTGGTCGGGCACGTCCTCGCCGCCGACGATGCGGCGGGCCAGATCGCCGAAGCGGTTCAGGTTGCGCCAGATGCCCGCCAGCACGGCCAGCACCAGGGCGGCCATCGCCAGATAGATCGCCGCGGCGGCCTGCACCGCCGGCGTGCTCCAATAGGGACGGCCGATGGAGGAGGAGATGTAGGCTTCGGTCGCGTGGCTGGTCACCAGCGCCCAGCAGCCGAAGCTGGTCTTGATCGGGGTGATGGAGGACAGCACCTCCTCCCCGCCTTCGGCATGGGGCACGCGCATCGCCAGCGTCGCGTTGCCGGCGCAGCTCGATCCCAGCCGGTCCAGCACGCCCTGTTCGAGCAGCAGGCGCCGTTCGGCGTCGATGTCGGCGGTCGACAGGCTGGGCGCCGCGGCGACGTAGAAGAAGGGTTCCGGCCCGGCCTTGGCGCCGGACGCGGTGGTGGCGTTGGCGGATGCCGTCACGCGCGGGCGCACCAGCAGTTTCAGCCGCGTGCGGTCGTCGCCGTAGCGGGCAAGGGCGATGCTCAGGCTGGGAAGGGCCGTGCGGTCGACGCCCAGCAGTTCGGGCTCCAGCGCGCGGGCGATCAGTTCGCCCTGGCGCTGGGCGCTTTTCAGCAGAAGCTGCTGCGACGCCTCGTCGGCCCGCTGGAACTGGTCGTAGAGCAGGACCGGCACGGCGACGAAGACGAGGGTGAGCAGCAGCAGGCGGCTCGCCATCGAGCGCCAGAGCCACAGCAGGCGGGCGGACGCCCGTCGGGGCGCCCGCATCGCAAGGTCAATCGGCAGCAGCGCCATCGATCAGCATATCCTCGCCCATACCGTCTTCGTCACGGCCCTGGTTGGCCGCGTTCTCACCCTTGCCCCAGCGGTAGCCGAAGCCCGGATAGTTCTCGATGCAGGCGAAGCTGGCGTCGACCGAGCGGAACTTCTGACGGATGCGCTTGATGAAGGCACGGACGTTGGCGCGGTAGCCCGACGGGCCGTAGCCGGCGACGAAGCCCTTGCCGTGGACGAGGTCGTAGATCTCGCGGTAGGAGACGTCCTCTTCCGGGCGGGTCGACATCAGCTTGACGATGTTGAACTCGGTCAGCGTCAGGTCGATGCGCTTGCTCTTCCAGAAGGCGCGGCTGTTGTCCAGGCGCAGCTCCAGCTCGCCCAGGCGGTGGCTGGTGGCGCTGCCGCCGGCCTCCCCGTCCTCAGAGCCCTTGGCGCCGTCGCCCTTGATGCCGTCCAGGATCAGGCGCATGCGCTTCAGCAGGATCGACAGGCTGCGCGACTTCTCCACGAAGTCCAGCGCACCGCCGGCCAGCGCCGCCTCTTCATAAATCTGGTCGGACAGCACGGTCAGGAAGATGACCGGGGTGGCGATGCCGCGGGCGCGCATCTGGCGCAGCACGTCGATGCCGTCCAGCTTGGGCATGCGCCAGTCCAGCAGGACGATGTCGACCGACCCGCCCTCGGCGAAGAAATCGAGCGCCGGTTCGCCGCGGTCGAAGGTGATGACCTCGTAGCCCTCGTCGCCGAGGTTGAGGCTGAGCGACTCACGGAACAGATCGTCGTCGTCCACCAGAGCGATGCGGGCAATGGTCGGATCGGTCATCGCGGACATTCCCTTGTTCGACTCCGGCTTACTGAAACCCGGGGCGGACAGGGCGCCCTGCGTCAGCTTGAGCGAGGAGTTGGGCGAAGCATCGGTGGTCGGCGTCAGGGACATTTTGGCTGCTCTTCATGTCGTAGGAGAGGGCGCGGAAGTCCTGGGACGAGGTCATATCCATGAAGAAGAAGACCTTGAGGGTACAATCGCCCTTGGCATACCGCCAGATCTTGGCGGGAGGCGCCTCTTCCCGTGCAACGGGGGACCCCAGGAGTTTGAGAGTCTGGACTTCGTCCAGCCCGACAAGGCTGTCGGGGTCGGCGTTGGGGGTTGCGGGTGGGGTGGACATGCCCCCCATGGCCGGCGCCGTCATCGGCACCGCAGCGGCGTTCGCCGCCTGGGAAGCGGTATCGGGTGCGATGGCCGCCAGCTGGGTGGAGGCCTGGGTGGATGACTGGGCGGACGCCGCGGCGGTCGCCACGTCGCCGGTGGTCACCGGCGGGCCGGGCTGCGGCATCGGCAGGGCCGGCGCCAGCGTGGCGGCGTCGGGAACCTTGCGGGCCGGCTTCTGCCTGGGCACCGGCGGGGTTGCCGCACGGGCGTTCGGGTTGGCCGACGTCACGTCCGCCCCGCCCCATCCCGGCCCGGCCGTGTTGGCCGGGCAGCCGGCCAGCAGCAGGACCGCGACCAGCAGGCCCGCATGTCGGCCCCGGCCGGCGGCGTAGGCGCCGAACTGCGCCACATCGCGGAGGACTGCCGGCACGGTCATGGGGGCGGGCCTTTCAAATCCAGGAGGAACGGACATAACGGCATTAACACGGGACGAACCATTTCCATCTAGCCTTGAAGTCAACTTCGCGTGCTGGTTGGAGTTGGCCGCGTCTGATGTCCCTAAACTCAATCCAGTCTGGTTAATGGCGCGTTAAAGCCACAGCCCTTACCCCCATTTTGCGAAAGCGGATCAATATTTTTCGAAGTTTCGTTTGATTTTCGAGCGAATCCACAGCGGATCTCGGGGCTCTTTGCTCAAAAGTGGTATGAAAACCGGTCAAATCCATTGCTCGCCAGCCGCTTCGTTGAAGATGTGCGGGGCGACAGGACGTGACAGAAATGAGGCGGGAGGATGGCCGGAACGGGTCGGGATCGTGGCGATTGCCCAAAAAACAATCGGCACAAAAATAATCGGCGGCGGAGCCACCCGGGTATGGCTCCGCCGCCGTTCAGCCGGACGGGCAACAGGTCATGGAGCGGCGCGCGTGAAGCGGCCGTGGGTCGTTGCCACTGGAACTCCAGCCGTGGTTCCGGCCGGCCGTCAGGCCGGTCGGCGTCGTGGGAACGCTGCGTTTTCGGCACCATCCATCACGAAGATCATGATGCGCCGACCGGGCCTCAGCGTCAAGTTTGTAGCACGTACAATTTGGGATGCCGCATATCCGGACGATGGGAGGAGGCGCTGCTCCACACATTCCACAAACCGCTTGGCTCCGGCCAGGGGCTTAACAGCATGACACGGGCCAGCCTTGGCCCATAAAGCCGGGTGAGGATCGATGACCATTCCAGGCGGATTGCGCCCCCCCAAATACGAAAGGGCCGCGCCCCCTTTCGGAAGCGCGGCCCTTCGTTGCCGAAGATTCCCTTACGCACAACCACGAGCGCGGGCCACCTTCGATGCGGTGGGGCGGCCGATGGCGTCGCTGATGAACGCCCCGGCCGCGATCAGCCTGTCCAGATCGACCCCGGTCTCGATGCCGAGGCCGTTCAGCATGTAGAGCACATCCTCGCTCGCCACGTTGCCGCTGGCGCCCTTGGCATAGGGGCAGCCGCCCAGGCCCGCGACGGAGCTGTCGACCACCGCCACCCCCATCTGCAAGGCCGCCAGGATGTTGGCGAGCGCCTGCCCGTAGGTGTCGTGGAAGTGGACGGCGATCTTTTCCACCGGCACCCGCTCCGCCACCGCGGCGATCATCAGTTGCGCCTTGGTCGGGGTCCCGGTGCCGATGGTGTCGCCCAGCGAGATCTCGTAGCAGCCCATGGCGAACAGCCGCTCCGCCACATCGGCCACCGCCTTGGGCGCGATCTCCCCCTCATAGGGGCAGCCGAGCACGCAGGACACATATCCCCGCACCGGCACGCCGGCCGCCTTGGCCTGTTCCATGACGGGGGCGAAGCGGTCCAAGCTCTCGGCGATGGAGCAGTTGATGTTCTTCTGGCTGAAGCTCTCCGAAGCGGCGCCGAACACCGCCACCTCGTCGGCCCTGGCCGCCAGCGCGCCCTCCAGCCCCTTCAGGTTGGGGGTGAGGGCGGCATAGCGGACGCCGGGCTTGCGGGCGATGCCGGCCAGCACCTCGGCGCTGTCGCCCATCTGCGGCACCCATTTGGGCGAGACGAAGCTGGCTGCCTCGACCACGCCCAGGCCGGCGTCGGACAGGCGGTTGACCAGTTCCACCTTCACCGCAGTCGGCACCATCGACTTTTCGTTCTGGAGGCCGTCGCGCGGGCCGACCTCCACCATGCGGACGAATTTCGGCAGCAGCATCGGTCAGGCCTCCGCGATGTCGAGAACCAGCAGATCGACGCCTTCCGACACCTGATCGCCCGCCGCGAAATTCACCGCGCTGACGGTGCCCGCCGCCGGGGCCTTGATAGTGTGCTCCATCTTCATGGCCTCCAGCAGCATCAGCGGCGTGCCGGCCTCGACGGCTTGGCCCGGCTCGACCAGCACACGGACGACGGTGCCGGGCATCGGCGCAGTCAGACGGCCGGAGCCGCCCTCCTGCTCCGCCGCGCGGGCGCTGGGGTCGTCCAGTGTCAGGCGGGACACGGCGCCGTCGATCAGGACAGTGAGGTCGAGCCCCTGCCGCACCACCGTGGCGCGGGTGCGCATGCCGTCCAGCGTCGCCGTCAGCAGCCCGTCGGCGAGGCTGACCCCGGTCACCGGCATCGGCTTGCCGCCATCCACCGCGACCTCATAGCCATCACTGCGGAAATGCAGCGTCACCTCGCGCGCGGTGTCGCCGTCCATCAGGCGCAGGTCGTAATGGTTCTCCTCGTTCAGCCGCCAGCCATTGGCGAGCAGCCACGGGGAATACCGATCCGACCGGGCGCGCAAGGCGGCCTGGGCCTCCTCCCGGCGCGTCAGCAGCACCGACAAGGCGGCGGCGGCCAGCGCCTTGTCGGCGACCGGGGCCGGCGGCGGCAGCAGGTCGGCGCGATGACGCTCGATGAAGCCGGTGTCGATCTCCACCGCCTTGAAGGCCGGATGGCCGGCGATGGCGCCGAGGAAGGCGACATTGGTGGTGACGCCGACCACCTCATAGTCGGCCAGCGCCACCCGCAGGCGGCGCAGGGCGCTGTCGCGGTCCTCGTCCCAGACGATCAGCTTGGCGATCATCGGGTCGTAATACATCGTCACCGAATCGCCCTCGCGGACGCCGGTGTCGACGCGGACATGGTCGCTCTCTGCCGGCGGGCGCAGCCGGACCAGCTTGCCGATGGCGGGCAGGAAGTCGCGCTGCGGATCCTCGGCGTAGAGCCGCGCCTCGAAGGCATGGCCCTTGCGGGTCAGCTGGTCCTGACGCAGCGGCAGCTCGCCCCCGGCCGCCACCCGCAGCTGCCACTCGACCAGATCGAGGCCGGTGATCTTCTCGGTCACCGGATGCTCCACCTGCAACCGGGTGTTCATCTCGATGAAGTAGAAGCCGCCATCCTCATAGAGGAACTCGACGGTGCCGGCACCGACATAGTTGACTGCCTTGGCGGCGGCGACCGCGGCCTCGCCCATGCGGCGGCGGAGGTCGTCGGGCAGGTTGGGGGCCGGCGCCTCCTCGATCACCTTCTGGTGGCGGCGCTGGACCGAGCAGTCGCGCTCGAACAGGTAGACGCCGTTGCCGTGGGTGTCGCAGAAGACCTGGATTTCGACATGGCGCGGCCGGCCGAGATACTTTTCCAGCAGCAGGCTGTCGTCGCCGAACGCCGCTTTGGCCTCGCGCTGGGCGCCGGCAACCGCATCGGCCAGTTCGTTGGCGGCGCGCACCACGCGCATGCCCTTGCCGCCGCCGCCGGCCGACGCCTTGACCAGCACCGGATAGCCGATCCGTTCGGCCTCCGCCGACAGGGTGGCGAAGTCCTGGTCGGTGCCGTGATAGCCCGGCACCAGCGGCACGTCGGCATTCGCCATCAGCCGCTTGGACTCGGCCTTGGAGCCCATGACGCGGATCGCCTCGATCGGCGGGCCGATGAAGACGACGCCGGCCTCGGCGCAGGCCGCGGCGAAGCCGGCATTCTCCGACAGGAAGCCGTAGCCGGGATGGATGGCCTGGGCGCCCGTGCGCTTCGCCACGTCGAGGATGATGTCGCCGCGCAGATAGCTTTCGCCGACCGGGGCCGGGCCGATGCAGACGGCCTCGTCGGCCATCTGGACATGCATGGCCTTGGCGTCGGCCTCCGAATGGACGGCGACGGTCTTGATGCCCAGGCGGCGGGCGGTGCGGATGACCCGGCAGGCGATTTCGCCGCGGTTGGCGATCAGGATCTTGTCGAACATGTGGATCAGCTCCGCCAGGACGGGGTGCGTTTGTCGAGGAAGGCGCCGACGCCCTCCTTGCCTTCGGCGCTGGCGCGCTGGCGGGCGATGCGCTCCGCCGTGTCACGCACCACGTCGTCGGTCAGCGGCCGGCGGGAGACGGCGCGGATCAGCTCCTTTGCGGCAGCGACCGCAGTAGGCGCGCTGTCCATCAGGGTCTTCACCGTCTTCGCCACCGTCTCCTCCAGCCCGTCGGCATTGGTCAGCTCATGCAGCAGCCCGATGCGGTGGGCCTCCGCCGCGCTGAAGCGCTCGCCGGTCAGGAAGTAGCGGCGGCAGGCGCGCTCGCCGATGGCGGCGATGACATAGGGGCTGATGGCGGCGGGGATGATGCCCAGCCGGACCTCCGACAGGGCGAAGGTCGCGGTCTCGACGCCGATGGCGATGTCGCAGGCCGACACGAGGCCAACGCCGCCACCGAAGGCCGGCCCCTGCACCACGGCGACCGTCGGCTTCGGACATTCGTCCAGCGTGCGCAGCATGGTGGCGAGGCCCATGGCGTCGGCCAGATTCTCCTCGTGGGAGTAGCCGGCCATCTTCTTCATCCAGGACAGGTCGGCCCCAGCCGAGAAGCTCTTGCCCACCCCGCGCAGCAGGACGACGCGCACCGCCGGATCCTCGCCCACCCGGCGGAAGGCCGATGTCAAGTCGGCGATGACCTGCTCGTTGAAGGCGTTGTGAACGTCGCCGCGGTTCATGGTGACGGTGGCGATGCCGGTGGCGGCGATGTCGATGAGGATGTCGCTCATGGTCGCCTCCTCACATCCGGAAGACGCCGAAGGGCGTCTTCGGCACCGGGGCGTTCAGCGAAGCCGACAGGCCGAGGCCCAGCACCATGCGGGTGTCGGCCGGGTCGATGATGCCGTCGTCCCACAGCCGGGCGCTGGCGTAATAGGCGTGGCTCTCGCGTTCGAACTGGGCGCGGATCGGCGCCTTCAGCGCCTCGTCGTCCTCGGCCGACCACGGCTTGCCCTGGGCTTCCATGGCGTCGCGCTTGACCTGGGCCAGCACGCCGGCCGCCTGCTCGCCGCCCATGACCGAGATGCGGGCGTTCGGCCACATCCACATGAAGCGCGGGCTGTAGGCACGGCCACACATGCCGTAATTGCCGGCGCCATAGCTTCCGCCGATGATGACGGTGAATTTCGGCACCTTGGCGCAGGCGACCGCGGTGACCAGCTTGGCGCCGTCCTTGGCGATGCCGCCGGCCTCGTATTTGCGGCCGACCATGAAGCCGGTGATGTTCTGCAGGAACACCAGCGGGATGCGGCGCTGGCAGCACAGCTCGACGAAATGGGCGCCCTTCAGGGCGGATTCGCTGAACAGGATGCCGTTGTTGGCGATAATGCCGACGGGATAGCCGAAGATGTGGGCGAAGCCTGTCACCAGCGTCGTGCCGTAGAGCGGCTTGAACTCGTCGAAGCGCGAGCCGTCGACCACCCGCGCGATCACCTCGCGCACGTCGAAGGGCTTGCGGGCGTCGCTGGGGATGACGCCGTACAGCTCACGCGGGTCGAAGGCGGGTTCCTCCGGCTCGCGCAAATCGAGGTCGATGTGCTTGGCGCGGTTCAGGTTCGACACCACGCGGCGGGCCATCGCCAGGGCATGGGCGTCGTTCATCGCGTAATGGTCGGTGACGCCCGAGGTGCGGGAATGGACGTCGGCGCCGCCGAGATCCTCGGCCGACACCACCTCGCCGGTCGCCGCCTTCACCAGCGGGGGACCACCGAGGAAGATGGTGCCCTGGTTGCGGACGATGATCGCCTCGTCCGACATCGCCGGAACATAGGCGCCGCCGGCGGTGCAGCTTCCCATTACCACGGCGATCTGCGGGATGCCCTCGGCCGACATGTTGGCCTGATTGTAGAAGATGCGGCCGAAATGGTCGCGGTCGGGGAAGACCTCGTCCTGGTTCGGCAGGTTGGCGCCGCCGCTGTCGACCAGATAGATGCAGGGAAGGTTGTTCTGCTGGGCGATCTCCTGCGCGCGCAGGTGCTTCTTGACCGTCAGCGGGTAATAGGTGCCGCCCTTCACCGTCGCGTCGTTGGCGACGATCATGCATTCCTGCCCGGCGACGCTGCCGATGCCGGCGATGATGCCGGCGGACGGGATGTCCTCGGCATAGACGCCGTCGGCGGCCAGCTGCGACAGCTCAAGGAAGGGCGAGCCAACATCGAGCAGCTGGCGGATGCGCTCGCGCGGCAGCAGCTTGCCGCGGGCGAGGTGCTTGTCGCGCGCCTTGGCCCCGCCGCCCTGCTGGATGGCGGCGACCTTCCGGCGCAGATCGTCGACCAGGGCCTGCATGGCGTCGGCGTTGGCCTGGAACTCGGCGGAGCGCGCGTTCAGGGCGCTCTTCAGGACGGTCATGCCGTCTTCCTCCCGGTTTGGCGGTCTTGATTACTGAACAAGGGCACGGCTGATGACCAGCCGCTGGATGTCGCTGGTGCCCTCGTAGATCTGGCAGACCCGGACGTCGCGATAGATGCGCTCGACCGGGAAATCGTTGAGGTAGCCGTAGCCGCCATGGATCTGGATGGCGTCGGAGCAGACCTTCTCCGCGATCTCCGAGGCGAACAGCTTGGCCATCGCCGCTTCCTTCATGCAGGGCACCCCGGCATCGCGCAGGGACGCCGCATGCAGCACCATCTGGCGCGCTGCCTCCACGCGGGTCGCCATGTCGGCGAGGCGGAAGGCGATGGCCTGATGCTGGATGATCGGCACACCCATGCTCTGGCGCTCCTGGGCATAGCGGATGGCGTGGTCGAGCGCTGCGCGCGCCATGCCGACCGACTGCGCGGCGATGCCGATGCGACCGCCTTCCAGATTGGCCAGCGCCACCTTGTAGCCGGCGCCTTCGGCGCCGAGCATCAGCTCGGCGGGAACCCGGCAGTCCTCGAAGACGATCTGGCAGGTGTCGGAGCAGTGCTGGCCCAGCTTCTCCTCGGTCCGCGCCACCTGATAGCCCGGCGTGTCGGTCGGCACGATGAAGGCGCTGAGCCCATTCTTGCCGGCGGCCGGATCGGTCACCGCGAAGACGATGGCGACACCGGCCTGCGAGCCGGAGGTGATGAACTGCTTGGTGCCGTTCAATACCCAGTGGTCGCCGTCGCGCCGGGCGCGGGTCTTGATCGCCGAGGCGTCGGAGCCGGCCTGCGGTTCGGTCAGGCAGAAGGCGCCCAGCATCTCGCCGCGCGCCATCGGCTTCAGGAAACGGTCCTTCTGGGCCTCATTGCCGAACTTCAGGATCGGCATGCAGCCGACCGAGTTGTGCACGCTCATGATGGTGGAGACGGCCCCATCACCGGCGGCGATTTCCTCGATGGCGAGCGCGTAGGCGACATGGTCGGTGGCAGCACCACCGAACTCCTCCGGCACCAGCATGCCCATCAGGCCGAGTTCACCCATCTCGGCCAGTTCGGCCTTGGGGAAAGCACCGCTGCGGTCGCGCTCGGCGGCGGTCGGCGCGAGCCGGTCCTGCGCGAAGGCGCGGGCCATGTCGCGGACCATGGTCTGTTCTTCGGTCAGGTGCATGCTGCTCCTCCCTATTTTTTATGGCCCCTCTCCCCGGGGGAGAGGGGGATACCGGCGGGAGTGCCTTAAACCCGCTCAACCGCGATGGCCGTCGCCTCACCGCCGCCGATGCACAGGCTGGCCACGCCGCGCTTCAGGTCGTACTTCTCCAGCGCCGCCAGCAGCGTGACGAGGATGCGGGCACCCGACGCGCCGATGGGGTGGCCGAGCGCGCAGGCGCCGCCATGGACGTTCACCTTGTCGTGCGGCAGATCGAGATCGCGCATCGCCGCCATGGTTACCACGGCGAAGGCCTCGTTGATCTCGAACAGGTCGACGTCGCGGGCCGACCAGCCCACCTTCTCGAACAGCTTCTGCATCGCGCCGACCGGCGCGGTGGTGAACAGCGCCGGCTGCTGGGCGTGGTTGGAATGGCCCTTGATCTCGGCGATCACGCGCAGGCCGAGGCGGTCCGCCTCGCTGCGGGTGGTGACGATCAGCGCCGCGCCGCCGTCGGAGATCGACGAGGCGTTCGCCGCCGTCACCGTGCCGTCCTTGGCGAAGGCCGGCTTCAGCGTCGGGATCTTCTTTGGATCGCCCTTGCCCGGCTGCTCGTCGGTGTCGACCAGCACGTCGCCCTTGCGGCCCTTGACCAGGACCGGCGCGATTTCCGCCTTGAAGGAGCCGTCCTCCACCGCCTTGCGGGCGCGGTTCAGGCTTTCGATGGCGAAATCGTCCTGCGCCTCGCGGGTGAAGCTGTAGCTGCTGGCGCATTCCTCGGCGAAGGTGCCCATCAGGCGGCCCTTCTCGTAGGCGTCCTCCAGCCCGTCGAAGAACATGTGGTCCAGCACCTTGCCGTGGCCCATGCGGTAGCCGGCGCGGGCGCGGTCCAGCAGGTAGGGGGCGTTCGACATGCTCTCCATGCCGCCGGCCACCACGACCCTGGCCGAGCCGGCCTTGATCACGTCATGGGCGAACATCACCGCCCGCATGCCGGAACCGCAGACCTTGGAGATGGTGGTGCAGCCGACGCCCTTCGGCAGCCCGGCGCCCAGCGCCGCCTGACGCGCCGGGGCCTGGCCCAGACCGGCCGACAGCACGTTGCCCATGAACACCTCGTCCACCGCGTCCGCGGCGAGGCCCGAGCGCTCCAGCGCCGCCTGGATGGCGACGGCGCCCAGCTGCGGGCCGGTCAGGCCCATGAGGTCGCCCTGGAAGCCACCCATCGGCGTGCGGACGGCGGCGGCGATGACGATGCTGTCGGTCATGGTGGTCGGTCCCTTTCCCTCGATGCTCTTTTCTGACTTTTCCGCCCGGCCTTACGCCGTTTCTTTGAACAGTTCGCGACCGATCAGCATGCGGCGGATCTCGCTGGTGCCGGCGCCGATCTCGTAGAGCTTGGCATCGCGCAGCAGGCGGCCGGTCGGGTACTCATTGATGTAGCCGTTGCCCCCCAGCGTTTGAATGGCCTCCAGCGCCATCCAGGTCGCCTTTTCGGCCGAGAACAGGATGGCGGCGGCGGCGTCCTTGCGGGTGGTCTCGCCCCGGTCGCAGGCCTTGCAGACGGCGTACACATAGGCCTTGGCGGCGTTCATGATCGTGTACATGTCGGCGATCTTGCCCTGCATCAGCTGGAACTCGCCGATGGCTTGGCCGAACTGCTTGCGGTCGTGGACATAGGGGATCACCACATCCATGCAGGCCTGCATGATGCCGAGCGGCCCGCCGGACAGCACCGCGCGCTCGTAATCCAGGCCGGACATCAGCACGTTCACGCCGCGGCCGACGCCGCCCAGGATGTTCTCCTCCGGCACCTCGCAATCCTCGAACACCAGCTCGCCGGTGTTGGAGCCGCGCATGCCCAGCTTGTCCAGCTTCTGCGCCACCGAGAAGCCCTTGAAGCCCTTCTCGACCAGGAAGGCGGTGATGCCGCGCGGGCCGGCATTGATGTCGGTCTTGGCGTAGATCACCAGCGTGTCGGCGTCGGGGCCGTTGGTGATCCACATCTTGGTGCCGTTCAGGACCCAGATGTCGCCCTTCTTCTCGGCCCGCAGCTTCATCGACACCACGTCGGACCCGGCGTTCGGCTCCGACATCGCCAGCGCGCCGATATGCTCGCCGGAGATCAGCTTGGGCAGGTAGCGGCGCTTCTGCTCCTCGCTGCCGTTCTTGCGGATCTGGTTGACGCAGAGGTTGGAGTGCGCGCCGTAGCTGAGGCCCACCGAGGCCGAGGCGCGGGACACCTCCTCCATCGCTACGACATGCTCCAGATAGCCCATGCCGGCGCCGCCATACTCCTCCTCCACCGTCACGCCGAGGATGCCGAGGTCGCCCATCTTGCGCCACAGCTCGTTCGGGAACTCGTTGGTCTGGTCGATCTCGGCGGCGCGGGGGGCGATCTCGTTGGCGGCGAAGCTCCGCACCGAATCGCGCAGCATGTCGGCCGACTCACCGAGGTCGAAATTCAGGCTCGGGTACTGGTTGGACAGCATGGACGTATCGCTCCCCTGGGAAATCATCCGTTCTTTGACCATACGTTACCGTATGGCAGTGCGGCTGGCAAGGGGGTTGCTGAGTGGATCGAAAAGCCGTTCCGGGTCAGCCGTTTGGCCGCCCAAGAGGGAGCATCAGCGTTTCCGCATCGTGGAATCCACAAGGGGCAGCCCGATTTTCCCCAATCGTTTCAAGGCTGCCATGCATGTTGGATACTGTATTCCAGAGCGGCGAAGGCGATTATAACGGGAGCCGACGCGTTATATCCGGCCAGTGATATCGATTTGGGGGACCAACGAATGATCCGCGTGCCTCGGCCCAACATGGACGGCTTCACCATGGCCCTGGTGGCGACCGTCGGGCTGGCGACCGTGCTTCCGGTACAGGGGCAGTTCGCCCAGGGTGTGCACTGGCTGGCGGAGGCGGCCATCGCGCTGCTGTTCTTTTTGCACGGCGCCCGCCTGCCGCGGGAAGAGGTGGTGGCGGGCATGGCGCACTGGCGCCTGCACCTGCTGATCTTCAGCCTGACCTTCGCCGCCTTCCCGCTGATCGGCTGGGCGGTGGTGGAAACGCTGCCGCACAGCCTGCTGCCGCCGGCCGTCGCCATCGGCGTGCAGTTCCTCTGCCTGCTGCCCTCCACCGTTCAGTCCTCCATCGCCTTCACCTCGATGGCGCGAGGCAACGTGGCGGCGGCGGTGTGCAGTTCCACCCTGTCCAACATCTCCGGCATCCTGATGACGCCGCTGCTGGTGGCGCTGTTCCTGAAGGTGCAGGGATCGGCGCTGTCGCTCGACACCTTGCAGACCATCGCGGCGCAGCTTCTGCTGCCCTTCGTCGCCGGCCAGCTGCTGCGGCGCTGGATCGGCGCCTGGGCGGCCCGGCACAAGACGATGCTGCGCTTCACCGATCGCGGTTCGATCCTGCTGGTCGTCTATCTCGCCTTCAGCGAGGCGGTGGTGAACGGGCTGTGGCATCAGGTGCCGCCGTCCGCACTGGGCATGGTGGTGGTGATCGACTGCGCCATCCTGGCGGTCTTCCTGGTCGGCACGACGCTGCTGAGCCGCCGCCTGGGCTTTTCCCGCGCCGACGAGGCCGTGATCGTCTTCTGCGGATCGAAGAAGTCGCTGGTCAGCGGCGTGCCGATGGCCGGCGTGCTGTTCGCCCCCGCCACCGCCGGGCTGGTGCTGCTGCCGGTGATGGTGTTCCACCAGATCCAGTTGATGGTCGGCGCCGTCCTGGCCCGCCGCTATGCCGAGGAGAACGAGGCGCGGGACGCCCTGCCGGCGACCTCGTGAGGAAGCGGGGGGCGCGCTACTCCTCCGTGAACTCTCCCGTCGCGGCCATGATGGCGGTACGGAGCCGGTCGGCCTTGGCGGGACCGGCGACCAGCTCCAGCAGGCGCAGGGCGTAGAACAGGTTCATCTCCGCCGTCTCGGCATCGTCCGGGTCGCCGGCCGCCTTGGGATAGTCCGCCAGCAGCGCCTGCGCCCGCGCCATCAGCCCCTTCTCCATCGATGCCATCGTGTCCTTCAGCGGCTCGTGCAGGCCGAGCGCGCCGGCCAGCCCCTCGCAGCGGCGCAGCGCGCGGGCGTGATCCTCGGCAGCGGCCTGGGCGTCCTCGTCCACCGGGGCGGGACGGCCATTCGCGGCGGGGGACGGGACGGCGGTCAGGATGCCGGCGGGCGCGGTGTCCAGAACGGCACCGGACACCATGGTCCGCACCGTCGCCTTCACCGCGTCCAGCCGCTCGCGATAGAGCGGGTCGGCCCGGACATCCATGACGGCGGCGGTGGTGTCGATGCTGGCGACCAGCCGCTCGGCAATGGCGATGGCCTCTTCCGGAGCGATGGCGACGGCGGCTTCGCCCTGCCCGGCGCTGTGGCCAGTGCCGCCGCCTTTGCCGCCGCCTTTGCTTTCGAGGCGGGCCGAGCGCTCCTCCAGATTGGTGACGACCAGACCGCTCAGCTGGGCGAAGATCGCCGGCTGTTCGCGCCGCGCCTTGCCCAAATCCAGATCGTTCAGCACCGTCAGCAGGTCCGCCGGGTTCGCCATGCGCGAGGCGGCGACCAGCAGCAGGTAATAGACCAGCCCGGCCGATTGCCGCGCCACCGCCTGGGCCGCCTGCTCGATGGCGTCCACATGGATGTCGTCCAGCGCGGCCAACGGCCTCGGCGCCAGCGCGTCCTTCAACGATTCGATTGTCAGCCCGATCTCTAGGAAGGCGGCGACGTCCAGCAGCTGCCGCCGCATCTCCTCGTCGCCCTGCAGGACGCGCCACGGCGGCTGGCCGCCGGTGTCCTGCTCCCCAGCGCCCCCGACAGCGCCCCGTATGGCCTGGGCCGCCATCGGCCACAGCCGGCGCCCGATGTTGCGCAGGGCGTTGAGATTGCCGGGCGCCGTCTCCTGCACCTGCCGGTCGAGTTGGTCGATCAGGGCGCGGTCGCCGCACTCCGTCACCAGCCGCCACACCGGGTCGATCACCCGCCGTTCGATGCGGCCCACCGGCACGTCGAGGCCGCTGAAGCTTTCCAGCACATCCTCGAACGGCATGCACAGCACGCGTTTCAGCGTCGGCCGGCGGTTCGGGCGCACCTGGACCAGCCGCGGGCGGATGGCGGCGAAGGTCTGGCGCACCTCGGGATGGTCGCGCACCCGCTCCAGCAGGCGGACCACCTCGATGAACTTGTCCTCGGGAATGTCGAACAGCCGGTTCTCCAGCCCCGGCAGGCGGTCGCCCCCGCCCTGCCCGTCCGCCGGTCCGGTCATGGGGCGCGGGCCTTCACCGCCTCGATCCGGCGGATGGTGTCGATGTCCATCTGGCCGGTGCGCCAATCCTCCAGCATGCGGACGGAACGGCGGTGGGCGGTCTTGACCTGCTTGGCATCCTCGACGAAATCGCGGCTGGATTCCCGGCGGGGCAGCAGCGGCAGGATGCGGAAGAGGTCGTTGACGGTGGCGGCCTGCTGGTGGCGGTCCTCGGGCTGCGCCACCTCCCATGCCCCGGTGATGTGGCTCCAGCCGTCGAGCAGCCATGCCATGCGGGCGGCCTGGGTGCGGACGCGGATGAAGGCGTCGTCCCAGTCGCGCATCAGCGGCCCGATGGCCTCGATGCGGCGGTGGAAATCGCCCAGCACCTTTTCGCCGATGGCGATGGTGTGCTGCGCCACCTCCGCGCAGAACTCCGCGACCGGGGCGGCGTCACTCGGCACGTCGCGCGCCCAGTCCATCATGCCGTCGCGGAAGAGCTTCAGGTCGTTCAGCCCGCGCGTCAGCCGGCCCGGCCGGGGCGAGTGCGCCAGCCCCACCGGTGCCGTGACCGCGGCAATGTCGGCCAGCCGGGCATAGAGCAGCGTCGCGTCCATGCGCAGACTTTCCGCCGCGCGGGTCATCAGCTGCCGGGTCAGGCGCTGGCCCTCGTCGGTGTCGATGCCGGCCTTCAGCATCTCCGGCGATTCCAGCCCCACCGCCTTCAGGATCGACAGGATCAGCAGATAATGGGTGAGGGTGCCCTGCTCGTCATCCTCGTCCAGCGCGCGGCGGGCGGCCTGCGCCGCCTTCGGCCCGGCGAGCCCGCGCCGCGCCGCCTTCAGCGTCGCCCGGCGGATCTCGTAGGGAGAGCAGGCCTCCTCCTTCACGATCAGGTCGTGCAGGTAACGGTCGTGCATGGTCATCGACACCATGTCCGGCACCGCTTTCCAGGCGACGACATAGATGCCCATGCCCTGCGACAGGCTGGGGATCAGCACTTCGAGCTTCGACCGTTCGCCGCGGCGCACGCGGGTCTGGGACAGCAGCGGCGTGGTGAAGGCCACCGCGGCCCCCCGCTCCTCGAAGGTCGACGGCGCGTATTCGATCGCACCTTTCAACATGATTGCCGTTCCGGATTCGCCTGATCGCTCTGCCGGCACCACTGCGGGCCCGTTGGCCGGACCCCGCGATTGCGCCACGCTCCATTATTACATGGTCGTAAGAAATGCCGCGGCGACCAATTTGTTCTGAATTGTAGCGCCATGCGACGGCCTGTCGCGGTTGGCAACAGCGTGCACGACGAAAGCGGGCCTATCCATAAGGTTTGTCCCCGATCTGCTTTCCGGACGCTTGGACATCACCGCAAAGCGGCGCGTTTCTCCCAGGTAACTTTATAAAGCCGGACGGAAATCTCCGTGCCGCCGCCCGCCTTCCGGATGCCGCGCGACGGCCCTTGCGCTTTGCGCGGCGACGCGACAGTTTGGACGGACGTTACACCGCGATCATGGGAGAAGCAGAGGGTGAGCAACATCGGCATCGTGCTCGGACGGTTCCACCGCAAAGAGGTGGAAGAGATGCTGGACGAGGCGCGCACCGTCGCCGCCAGCCGCGGCCTCGGCATCGTGGCGGAGGTCTGGGTTCCCGGTTCGATGGAAAAGCCGCTGGCGATCAAGCGCCTGCTGATGCGCGAGGACGTCGCCGGCGCGGTCGCGCTGGGCATCATCGAGCGGGGCGAGACCGAACATGGCAACGTCATGGGCCATGCGGTCATCGGCAGCCTGATCGACCTGCAGCTCCAGTTCATGAAGCCGGTCGGCGTCGGAATCCTCGGGCCGGGCATCAACCCGTCGCAGATCCTGCCGCGCATCCGCCCCTACGCCGCCGCCGCGGTGAACGCCTGCGCCGACCTGATCGAACAGGGCTGAAGATCGGCGTCTCTCGGCCGTCATCCACGCTTCGCGGGGATGACGGCCAATAAAGCCTCTGAAACCTCCGACCCCGGTCTCACGCTTTGGTGGGGCGCCACCGGTGCAGCACATGCATCGCCCCGCCGAACAGCAGGCCCCAGAAGGCCGATCCGACCCCGAAGAAGGACAGGCCGGACGCGGTCACCAGCAGGGTGACCAGGGCGGGGATGCGCTCCTCCTCCGCCTGGACCGCCGCCAGCAGCGAACCGCCGAAGGCACCGATCAGCGCCAGACCGGCCACCGCCTCGATCAGGATCGGCGGCGAGCGGGTGACCAGCGTGGCGGTGACCGCCGCCAGCGCCGTCAGCGCGATGTAGCCGACACCGCCGGTGACGGCGGCCTGCCAGCGCCGCTCCGGCCTCGGGTCGGCATCGGGGCCGGCGCACATCGCCGCGGTGATCGCCGCCAGATTGACCGTCGGCGCTCCCAGCGGCGCCGTCAGGGCCGAGGCGAAGCCGGTCGCCAGGAAGGCCGGGGGCACCCGCGGCGTGTAGCCGAAGGTCGCCAGCACCGCCAGACCGGGGATGTTCTGCGACGCCATGGTGACGACGAACAGCGGTAGGGCCAGCCCGACCAGCGCCTCCCAGGTGAAGGCCGGGGCGACCAGCGACAGGGTCGGCCAGGGGTCGGCCGGCAACGCGCCCGACACCGGCGGGTTCATCGCCATCGC
This sequence comes from Azospirillum sp. A26, assembly GCF_042604635.1. Classification (NCBI taxonomy): domain Bacteria; kingdom Pseudomonadati; phylum Pseudomonadota; class Alphaproteobacteria; order Rhodospirillales; family Azospirillaceae; genus Azospirillum; species Azospirillum sp. A26. The sequence continues at coordinate 1,644,865 of NZ_CP170473.1, forward strand.
CGCCAGCGCCACCGCGACCGCCGCCGGCACCGCATAGAGCCGGGCGAAGCGTCCGACGATTGCCCAGGTCGCCAGCACCAGCAGGCCCAGCCCCGGCGCCTGCCCGATCGCCATGAAGGGCGCCAGGCACAGTTTCAGCAGAAGCCCGGCCAGCATGCCGTTGGCGAGCGGCTTCGGGATCGCCGCGATCCAGCGGCCGAGCGGCCGCCACAGCCCCGCCACCATGATGAGCGCGCCGACCGTCAGGAAGGCCCCCACCGCCGCCGGAAAGCCGCCGGCCACCGGCCCGGTCGCCGCCAGCAGCGCCATGCCCGGCGTCGTCCAGGCGACGCTGATCGGCTTGCGTTGCGTCCAGGCCAGCCAGATCGCCGACAGCCCCATGGAAAAGCCGACGGCCACCAGCCCGGAGGTGATCTGCGCCGTGTCCGCCCCGACCGCCGCCAGCCCCTGGATCACCACCGCGACCGAACTGGCATAGCCGACCAGCGCCACCAGACCGCCGGTGGCGAGCGCCGAGGGCGACAGGCCGCGGCCCCCCGGAGCTGTGGGCGCGTCGGAAACGCTCTGGTCGGCGGATGACGAGCCGGTCATGGCCGGTCCTTTCGCATGCATGGACAGGAGAGGATCCGACAGGTAAATTGGATCCAATATCCAGGCAAGCGGTTTTCTCACTTTTCAGGTCCCCATGTCCCAACCATCCGACAGACAGGCTCCCGATCTGGCCGTGCTGATCGCGCGCAACCGGCCGCGCTTCCGCACCGCGACCGAATTCGTCGAGGCAGCGATGCGCGAGGCGATCCTGGAGGGGGTGCTTCCGGCCGGCGCCCCGCTGCGCCAGGAGGATCTCGCCGCCGCCTTCGGCGTCAGCCGCATGCCGGTGCGCGAAGCCCTGCGCCAGCTGGAGGCCCGCGCGCTGGTGGAGTTCCATCCCCACCGGGGCGCGGTGGTGGCGGAGATCTCGGCGGAGGATTCGGCGGACATCGGCGCCATCCGGGCGGCGATGGAGCCGGCGGCCCTGCGGCTGTCGCTGCCGCATCTGACGGCGGACGACCTCGCCCTGGCGGCGGAACTGATCGCCGAGATGGATGCGGAGGCCGATCCCGGCCGCATGGGGGAGCTGAACCGGCGCTTCCACATGACGCTCTATTCCCGCGCCGGCCGGCCGCGCCTGCTGGCGCTGGTGGAACAGCATCTCTCCGCCGCCGACCGCTATCTGCGCTTCCAGTTCTCGGCGCTGGGCTACCATCCCCGCTCCCAGGACGAGCATCACGCCCTGCTGGCGGCCTGCCGTGCCGGCGATGCGGACGCCGCCTGCGACATCGTCGTGCGCCACGTCATCCAGGCGGGCGAGCAGCTGAGCGCCTTCCTGGACGGGCGGGGGTGAGGTTGGCGGGGATGGCGCCTTGCCTCTCCTACGGCGCGCCCAGCAGTTCGCCCAGCGCGTGGCTGAGCTGGCGCGGGGTCACCGGCTTGTGGATGATGCCGAGCCCATGGGCGGCGGCGTCGCGCTCGCACTCGGGACCGGTCTCGCCGGTCAGGATCAGGCCGGGGACCGGCGCGCTGCCGGGATCGTCGTACAGCGCGCGGATGCGGGCGACCGCCTCGGTGCCATAGCGCCCTTCGCGCAGCCGGTAATCGGCGACGATCAGGTCGGGGCGGCGGCCCATGCGGCTCAACCCCTCCACCGCCTTCTGGGCGGAGCCGGCGACCAGCACCTGATAGCCCCATTCGCGGAAGATCGTCTCCAGCCCCAGCAGAACGATGGCGTCGTCGTCGACCACCACGGCGAAGCGGCCGCGGCCGACAGTCGCCGCCTCCGCCGCGGTCACCGGCGTCTCGACCTTGCGGCCGAGCGGCAGGGCGATGACGAAGCTGGTCCCCTGCCCCGGCTTCGACGTGACGTCCACCGGATGGTTCAGCAGCAGCGACAGCCGCCGCACGATGGCCAGCCCAAGCCCAAGCCCGCGGTTGCGGTCGCGCTCCGGGTTGCCGACCTGATGGAACTCCTCCCAGATACTTTCCAGATGGTCGGAGGGAATGCCGATGCCGGTGTCGCGCACCTCGATCAGCAGCCGCCCGCCGGCCCGCCGGCATTCGATGTCGATCCGCCCGCTTTCGGTATAGCGCAGGGCGTTCTCCACCAGATTGCGCACCATGCGGGTCAGCAGGGTGCGGTCGGTCCGGGCCGCGGCGTTGCAGGACAGGACGTGCAGTTCCAGCCCCTTGGCCGCCGCCACCGGTCGGTAGGAGGCGGCGATGTGGTCGAACAGCGGGGCGACCGGCACATTCTCGATGTTGGGCTGGACCACGCCGGCATCCAGCCGCGACATGTCGAGCAGGCTGTCCAGCAGTTCCTTCAGCGCATCCAGCCCGCGGCCCAGATGCATCAGCGCGGTGGCGCCCTGGCTGCCCTGGACATGCGGCTTCAGCACGTCGACGAACAGCAGCAGCGCCTGCAACGGCTGGCGCAGGTCGTGGCTGGCGGCGGCCAGGAACTTGCCCTTGGCGAGGTCGGCGGCCTCCGCCGTTTCCTTCGCCTGCAACAGCGCCTGCTGCGCCTGACGGCGGGCGGTGATGTCCCGGAAATAGACGGACAGCCCATTGGCGTTGGGATAGATGCTGATCTCCACCCAGTCTCCCAGGATGGGGGAGAGAACCTCGATGGTCATCTCCCGCCCTTCGCGCACCGCCTGCTTCTGCGCCTCGAAGGCTTCGCTGCCCACCACCTTGGGGAAGGCTTCCCAGACGCGGCGGCCTAGGAGAGTCTCGCGCGACCGCCGCCACAGCTGCTCGGCCTTGCGGTTGATGTAGGTGAAGCGCCAGTCATGGTCTACGGCATAGAAGGCGTCACTGATGCTCTCCAGAATCTTCACCGCCCGCTCGTGCGAGGCGTGGGCCTCCTCCTCCGCCCGCTTGCGCATGGTGATGTCGCGGAAGAAGCAGCCCACCCCCTCCGCCGTCGGCAGGAAGCGGATCTCCAGCCACAGGGTGGTGCCTTCGCCGTCGAAGCGCTTTTCCATGCTGGTCGGCTGCCGTTCCGTCATCGTCCTGCGGCACAGCGCCTCCAGGTCCGATCCGGCAAGCTGCGGCCACACCTCCCACAGGCGGCGGCCGCGCATCGCCGACAGCGACTGGCGGTCGAGCTGTTCGGCGCTGCGGTTCTGGTAGATCACGCGGTACTCGCCGTCCAGCGCCACCAGCGCCTCGTCAATGCTGTCGAGGATGTCGGTCGCGCGCCGGCGCACGTCGGCAATCGCCTCCTCCATCCGCCGCTCGTCGGACCGGTCATGCAGGATCCACAGGAATCCCTCCTCGTCGCCCTGGAGCGGCAGGACGGTCAGCGCAGCCCAGACGGCGAAGCCGTCCCGGTGGCAGAAGGAACGCTCCTCCTGGATGCGGCCCTCGGCCAGCGCGCGGACCCGCAGGGCGTCGGGCGCGCTGGAGGCGACCTCTTCCGCCGGGAACAGGATGTCGACCGGCTGCCCTCTCGCCTCCTCCTCGCTCCAGCCCAGGATGCGGACGGCGCCAGGGTTCCAGCTGGTTATCCGGCCGTCCGGCGCCAGGGTCAGGATGGCATGGCCGATGGCGCTGTCGAGGATCGCGCGCAGCCGCCTCTCGCTGTCGGCATGGGCGGCTCGGCTGCGCTCCAGCGCATTGAAAGCGGTGCGCAAATCCTCGTTCAGCGCCGTGACCGTCAGCAGGTCGTCGCGGCCGCTGTAGGCGGTGGACAGCGCCGACTGGAGCCGGGCGTTCTCCCGTTCAAGCTCCTCCAGCCTTGCCAGCAGTTCCGCGTCTGGTCGGGCAGGCAAATCCGGCCCGGCTCCCGTTCGGTTATCGGCGGGCTCGTTCGGGACGGACGGCTGTTTGGTCATAGGCGCCCAAAGAAAAACGAAACGCTCATTCGTCGAGAGTGCGCAATGCCCAAAGCCGCTGTAAACCTTCCAAAAGCAATATTCCGGACGATTGCGATGTCCGAAATGCAAACGATGTCGTTACCGCATATCGGTGATTGCCTTCACCATTGCCCGCACGCCGGCATCGAGCACTTTGTCACGCCGCAACACCAACCCAAGGGTGCGGATCAATGGCGGCGTCAGAGCTTGTACTGCGAACCGGTCGCAATCCTGCGGCCCCGCCACGGTGACCGACGGCAGGATCGACCGGCCGAGCCCGGCGGCGACGAGGTTCTTGATCGCCTCCACATTGCCCAACTCCATCGATGGGCGCGGCTGGATGCCGCCGGCCATGAACCAGCCGTCGATCACCGCCCGCATGGTCCCGCCGCGCTCGTAAAGGATCAGCGTTTCGTCCGCCAGCGCCGCCGGAGCGACTTCCGGGGCGACGGCCCGCTCCGTTAGCGCCGCGCCGCCGCGGGGGCCGACACAGACCAGTTCCTCGGCGCAGACCGGCTCGATGGACAGGCCGGGGCGGCCGGCCGGCAGAGTGACCAGCGCCAGATCTAGCGTTCCACCCTCCACCGCATCCAGGATGTCCGGCGTGTTGCCGGTGACGACGATGATCTCCAGCCCGGGATGGGCGCTGCGCAGGGCGGTCAGGATCGGCGGCAGGCGGTAGATGCAGGCGGTGGCCCCGGTGCCGATGCGCACGCGCCCGACCTGCCCGGCACGGTGGCGGCCCATGGCGGCCGATGCCGCCTCCATCTCCTCGCGCAGGCGGCGGATGAAGGGCAGGAGGTCGCGGCCGGCCGCGGTCGGCAGGGCGCGCTTGCCCACCCGCTCCACCAGCCGCACGCCGAAGCGCTCCTCCAGATTGCGGATCTGCATGCTGACCGCCGGCTGGGTCAGGCCGAGCCGGCCGGCGGCTTCGGTGAAGCCGCCATGTTCGACGACGGTCGCAAAGGTGATGAGCTGGTCGAGGTTCAGGCCGCGCATACCCCTAGTCTTCCTTATGATTTCGATCAGATCAATAAATTTGCCTTTTCCCCGGCGGTCCGCGACGGTGTGGGCATGACGACCGCCGCCATCGCCACTCCCGCCCCTGCCCCTGCTGAAGCGCCCCGGCCGATCTGGTTCGTGCTGCTCTGCGCCAGCCGCTTCGCCACCTCGCTGTCCTTCATGGTCTATGCCGGCGCGCTCGTGCCCGCGATGCAGGCCTGGGGCATGTCGGCGGGAGAGGCCGGGTCGATCCAGACCGCCTTCAACGTCGGCTACGCCCTGTCGCTGGTGGGCTCCTCCTGGTTCGCCGACAGCCTTGGCGCCAGGCGCGTCTTCCTGTGGGCGAGCTGGGCGACGGCGCTGACCGGTATCGCCTTCGCCGTCTTCGCCCGCTCGGCGGAAAGCGGACTGCTGCTGTTCGCGCTGATGGGGCTGACCCAGGGCGGCACCTATGCCCCCTCCATCATGCTGGTGGCGCAAGGCGTGCCGGCGGACCGGCGCGGTGCTGCGGTGGGCTGGCTGCTGGCGGCGGGGTCGCTCGGCTATTTCGCCTCCATCGCGCTCGCCGCCGGGCTGGCCGAGCGGTTCGGCTACGAGGCCGCCTTCATCGCCTGCGGGCTGGGACCGCTGCTGGCGGCGCTGCTCGCCACGCCGGGGCTGCTCGGACGGCCCAATCTGGTGGCGGGCGGGGGGGCGCGCCGGCTGCGCGGCGCCTTCCGGTTCCTGTCCGACCGCCGGTCCTTCCTGCTGACCGCCGGCTACACCGCCCATTGCTGGGAACTGCTGGGCATGTGGGCGTGGCTGCCGGCCTTCCTGACCGCCAGTCTGGCCGGCGCCGGCGGCGACGGGGCGGGCATGCGCGGGCTGTGGATCGCCGGTGCCATCCATATCTCGGGCTTCCTGTCGTCGCTGCTGATGGGACGCGCATCCGACCGGCTGGGCCGGCGGGCAGTGCTGGTGGCGATGGGCGCGCTGGGCGCCGCCTGCTCCTTCGCCATCGGCTGGATGGACGGGATGCCGCTGGCCCTGGTCCTGGCGGTGGCGGCGCTCTACGGCTTCTCCGCGCTGGGCGACTCCCCCGTGCTGTCGACGGCGATGACCGAATCGGTCGAACCGGGCAGCCTGGGGGCGGCGCTCGCCGTCCGCTCCATCCTGGGCTTCGGCGCCGGAGGTGCGGCGCCGCTGGCGGTCGGCCTGGTGCTTGATCGGGCCGGCGGCGCAGCCGGTGCCGGCTGGGGCTGGGGTTTCGCGCTTCTCGGCGTCGGCGGCGGGTTGGCGACCGTCTGCGCCCTTCTTCTTCCCGCCGACCGTCCTGACCGGAGTTGATTCACATGGTCTCCATTGCCGGGCCCGCCATCACCGTGCGGGCATCCGCCGACGCCGACATTCCCGCCATCACCGCCCTTTACGCCCGCCATGTGCTGCACGGCACCGCCTCGTTCGAGGAGGTTCCGCCGGACGAGGCCGAGATCGCCCGCCGCCGCGCCGACATTCTGGGGCGCGGGCTGCCCTATCTGGCGGCGGAGTGCGAGGGACGGCTGGTCGGCTATGCCTATGCCGGCCTGTACCGCACCCGCAGCGCCTACCGCTTCACGCTGGAGAATTCCGTCTATGTCGCCGACGGCATGGGCCGGCGCGGCATCGGCCGGGCGCTGATGGACCCGTTGATCGAGATGTGCGAGGCGGCGGGCTACCGCCGGATGATCGCGGCAATCGGCGACAGCGCCAACCACGGCTCCATCGGCCTGCACAGCGCCTGCGGCTTCCGTCCTGTCGGCATCCTGCCCGCCGTGGGCTTCAAGTTCGGCCGCTGGCTGGACGGCGTTCTGATGGAACGGCCGCTCGGCGACGGGAGCGACAGCCCGCCGGCCGGCTGACCGGAACCCCGGTCAGTCGGCCCCCAGCAGCTCGTCCGGGCGCGGGCTGGGCGCCTTCGCCATCGGCACCGTCCGCGGCAGCTCCACGCCGGGCAACTGCCAGTCCATCGGCGGTGCCGATCCCGGCGTCGGCCGGTACTGGTCCAGAACCGCCAGCAGGGTCAGCAGCGCCAGGGCCAGCGCGACCACCAGCAGCCGGCGGTCCACCCCGGCCATCGGGCCTTTGCCATCGGCTTCGGCGTTGTCGCGATCCAGCAGGGCCATGTTCCGTCCTCCCGTCCTCTCGTCCTCCGTGTCTGGGACAAGCTTGATCGATGCGGCGGAACGTCACAATGTGGCTTTGCCGCAGTCTGCCTTCGGTTCAGGCGAAGGCAGACTGCGGCCTCAGGACCTATGCGGATCGGCATTCAACCGGGGCGGCGTTACGAGGGTCCGTCCCCGCTCAGGTGAAGGCGGCGCCCGCCCTGGCGCCCAGCCGCTTGAGGACGACCGCCAGCGGGCAGAAGCCGGTGAAGGCGGCCTGCAACAGGTTGGCGCCGACGAAGGCGGTCAGCCACAGCCACTGCGGGCTGTGCAGCTGCGTCAAGGCCAGGCTCAGCAGGACGACGGCCCCGGCGAAGGCCATCACGATGCGGTCGATGCTCATGTCGATGTCTCCCGATGCAAGGATTGGTTCGAAGACGGAGGATTCTCCGGCGAAGGATCGCAATACAGCCCCGCCAGCACCTCGATCACGGCGGCGGCCTCGGCGCTGGCCAGCCTGTAGAAGATCGTCAGCCCGTCGCGCCGGGTCCACACGAGGCCTTCGGCATGCAGCCTTGCCAAATGCTGCGACAAGGCCGACTGGCTGAGCCCGACCGCGTCCGCGAGGTCGCCGACGCAGAGTTCCCCGCGCCCCAGCAGGCAGAGGATGGACAGGCGCCGTTCGTTGGCCAGCGCCTTCAGCAGGCGCGCCGCCGAGCTCACATGGCTGCGGTCCAATTCATTCATTGACACTAAATTAGATTATTCTTAATTAATGGTCAAGAGGTAGTTCATCCATCCCAGTCAAGGTAGCCCGTCATGCCCCGCCGACCCGCAGGCCTCGCTCTGGCCGCGACGCTCCTGTTCGCCACCGGTCCGCTGTCCGGCGCGCTGGCCCAGGCTGACGCCGACACCGGCCGGCTCACCGTGCGCGCCCGTGCGGTGGAGGATCTGAAGGCCGTCTTCGCCACCGTGGAAAGCGTCCACGAGACGCTGGCGCGCACCCGCATCGGCGGCACCATCGCCGATCTGACGGCAAAGGAAGGGGACAAGGTCAGCATGGGTCAGGTCGTTGCCACCGTGCATGACCCGAAGCTGCCGCTGCAACTGGCGGCGCTGGATGCGCGCATCCAGGCGCTCCAGGCGCAGCAGCATCAGGCCGGCCTGGAACTGGACCGCGCCCGGCAGCTGCGGGCGAGCGGAACGGGGACGCAGCAGCGGCTCGACGACGCGCAGTCCGCCGTGGACGTGGCCCGCGCCCAGATCGCCGCCATGACGGCGGAGCGTGCGGTGGTGGAGCAGCAGTTGCGCGAGGGCGCGGTGTCGGCCCCCGCCAACGGCCGCATCCTCCAGGTCAAGGTCATCGACGGCGCCGTGGTGATGCCCGGCGAGACCGTCGCCAGCATCGCGACGGAAACCTATGTGCTGCGCCTGCGCCTGCCCGAACGCCACGCCCGCTTCATGCACGAGGGCGACCCGGTGCTGGTCGGCGACCGCGGCCTCGCCCCGGTCGCGCCGCCCGGCGGCGAGGCCGCGCAGGACGCGAAGCCACTCGACCTCAAGCGCGGCACCGTCCGTCAGGTCTATCCGGAGATGTCCGGCGGACAGGTGGTGGCAGACGCCACGGTGAGCGGGCTCGGCGACTTCTTCGTGGGCGAACGCGTGCGCGTCTACGTCGCCACCGGCACGCGGCAGGCGTTCGTCATTCCGCCCGACTATGTCCTGCGCCGCTTCGGCACCGACTTCGTAAGGCTGGCCGACGGGACGGAGGCGCCGGTCCAGGTCGGCGGTCCGATCCCCAGGGTCGGCGACCAGCTCGGCGGGATCGAGGTGCTGTCCGGCCTGAGGCCCGGCGACGTGATCGTCCGCCCGGACGGTGCGCGATGAGACTCGGTCTCTCCGGGGTGCTGACGCGGACCTTCATCCGCTCGCCCCTCACCCCGCTTCTGCTGCTGGCCTCGCTGGTGGTCGGCACGGTCGCCCTGCTCTCGCTGCCGCGGGAGGAGGAGCCGCAGATCAGCGTGCCGATGGTGGACATCCTGGTTCGCGCCGACGGGCTGAAGGCGGACGACGCGGTCGAGCTGGTGACCAAGCCGCTGGAGGAGATCGTCAAGGGCATCGACGGGGTCGAGCACACCTACAGCCAGACCCTGGACGACCGGGTGGTCGTCACCGCCCGTTTCCTCGTCGGCACCTCGGCGGACGAGGCGATCCTGCGCGTGCACGAGAAGGTGCGGGCCAACCTGAACCGCATCCCGCTCGGCATTCCGGAGCCGCTGATCGTCGGGCGCGGCATCAACGACGTGGCGATCCTGACCCTGACGCTGGCCCCCAGGCCGGACGCGGCGTCGCGCTGGACCGACACCGCTCTGTATGGCGTGGCGGACGAGCTGCTCGCCCAACTGGTGCAGGTGGAGGATGTCGGCCGCAGCGTCATCGTCGGCGGCCGTCCCGACCAGATCCGGGTGGAACCGGATCCGGAGCGGCTGGCGCTGTTCGGCGTCACGCTCAACCAGCTTGTCGACAAGGTGAAAAGCGCCAACCGGTCCTTCATGGTCGGCTCGGTGCGCACCCAGGGCGGCAGCCTGCCGGCGCTGGCCGGCCAGACGCTCCAGGGGACTGCCGACATCGGCCTGCTGCTGGTCACCGCCCGCGACGGCCGCCCGGTCTATGTCAAGGATGTGGCCGACATCGTGATGGGCGCGCGGCCGGACGACAGCACGGCCTGGAACCTGCTGCCCAACGGCAAGGGCGGGCTGGTCCAGACGCCGGCAGTCACCATCGCCATCGCCAAGCGCGCCGGGGCCAATGCGGTGACCATCGCCGGGCGCGTTCTGGAGCGCGTGCAGGCCATCCAGGCCGGATCGCTGCCCAGGGACCTGACGCTGACCGTCACCCGCAACTATGGCGAGACGGCGGACGAGAAGGTCAACGAACTGCTGTTCCATCTGGCGCTCGCCACCGTGACCATCGTCGCGCTGATCGTGCTGGCGATCGGCTGGCGCGAGGGCATGGTGACGCTGATCGTCATCCCGACCACCATCCTGCTGACCATGTTCGCGTCCTGGCTGATGGGCTACACCATCAACCGCGTCAGCCTGTTCGCGCTGATCTTCTCCATCGGCATCCTGGTGGACGACGCCATCGTCGTGGTGGAGAACATCGACCGCCACTGGTCGATGCGCGACGGCCGCAGCAAGGTCCAGGCCGCCGTCGAAGCGGTCGCGGAGGTCGGCAACCCGACCGTCGTCGCCACCCTGGCGGTGATCGCCGCGCTGCTGCCGATGATGTTCGTGTCCGGCCTGATGGGCCCCTACATGAGCCCGATCCCGGCCAACGCATCGGCCGCCATGGTTTTCAGCTTCTTCGTCGCCATGGTGCTGACCCCCTGGCTGATGGTGAAGCTGCGGCCGGGCGAGGCCCCGGCCGGGCACGGCAATGAGCATGGCATCGAACAGGGCGGCGGGCATGGTGGTCTGCTGGGCCGCCTGTATCTCTCCGTCGCGCGCCCGGTCATCCGCAGCAGGCGCCGGGCCTGGATTTTCCTGCTCGTGGTCGGCTTGGCGACGCTGGCCTCGACGGCGCTGTTCTACACCAAGGACGTGGCGGTCAAGCTGCTGCCCTTCGACAACAAGTCGGAACTCCAGGTCGTCGTCGACCTGCCGCGCGGCGCGGCACAGGAGGATACCGGGCGCGTGCTGCTGGCCGCCGCGCGGAAGATCGCCGACCTGCCCGAACTGGCGAGCGTCCAGGCCTATGGCGGCACCGCCTCGCCCTTCAACTTCAACGGTCTGGTGCGCCATTACTATCTGCGCGACCAGCCGGAGCAGGGCGACCTGCAAGTCAACCTCGCCCCCAAGGGCGAGCGCCGGCGCAGCAGCCACGACATCGCGCTCGACATCCGGGCGCGGCTGAGGGATCTGGCGGTTCCCGACGGCACCTCCATCAAGGTCGTCGAGGTGCCGCCCGGCCCGCCGGTGCTCTCCACCCTGCTGGTCGAGGTCTATGGCCCCGATGCGGAGACGCGGCGCAAGGCGACGGGCATCGTCCGGGACGCCTTCCGCAGCGTGGACTTCATCGTCGATGTGGACGACACCGTCCGCCCGCCCGGCGAGCGGCTGCGCTTCGCGCTGGACCGCGAGAGCCTGGAGTTCCACGGCGTTGAGGAGCAGGCGGTCTATGACACGTTGCAGGCGCTGGTCAGCGGCGTGCCGGTCGGCTACTCGCATCGCGGGGCCGGACGCACCCCCATCGAGATATCGGTGCGGCTGCCGAAGTCGGGCCTGTTCCTGTCGGAGCGCATCCTGGCGACACCGGTGCCCGGCGCCCGCGGCACGGTCGAGTTGGGCGACCTCGTCACCATGACGCGGGAACCGGCCTCCTATCCGCTGTTCCGCCGCAACGGCCGCTTCGCCGAGATGGTGATGGCCGATCTCGCCGGACGCTACGAGGCGCCGGTCTACGGCATGCTGGCGGTGCAGGAGCGGCTGAAACGGATCGACTGGAAAGCCGCCGGGCTCACAGCGGCGCCTGACATCCTGCTGCATGGACAACCCGACGACCAGAGCAAACCCGCGCTGCTGTGGGAGGGCGAGTGGGAGATCACCTACGTCACCTTCCGCGACATGGGGGCCGCCTTCGCGGTGGCGATCCTCGGCATCTATCTGCTGGTGGTCGCGCAGTTCGGCAGCTTCACGCTGCCGCTGGTGATCCTGGTGCCGGTGCCGCTGACCCTGATCGGCATCGTGGCAGGACACTGGCTGTTCGGGGCCGCCTTCACCGCGACCTCGATGATCGGCTTCATCGCCCTGGCGGGCATCATCGTGCGCAATTCCATCCTGCTGGTGGACTTCATCCGCCATCTTCGCGACCGCGGGCTGCCGGTGCGGGAGGCCGTCCTGGAGGCCGGGGCGATCCGCTTCAAGCCGATCCTGCTGACGGCGGTGGCGGCGATGATCGGCGCCGCCTTCATCCTGACCGACCCCATCTTCCAGGGGCTGGCGATCTCGCTGCTGTTCGGCCTGCTCAGTTCGACGCTGCTGACCGTTCTGGTCATCCCGGCGATCTACGTCGTGCTGCGCGACGATGCCCCTGCCCTGCCGGCCCGGAGCGGCCGATTGGCCGAAACTTCGGACCGGAGGGAGTAACCAGCCGGCTCAGGGCATGTACTGGCCGCCGTTGACGTCGAGGATCTGTCCGGTGATGTAGCCGCTGCAAGCGTGCGAGGCGAAGAACAGGAAGGTCGGCGCGCATTCCTCCGGCTTGCCGAAGCGTCCCATCGGGAAGCCGGCGCCGATGCGGGCCTTGGTGTCCGTGTCCTTGTCGGCGTGGAAGGCGGTGTCGAAGGTGCCGGGCGACACCGTGTTGAAGCGGATGCCGTCCTTCGTGTGGAAGGCCACCCAGTTCTTCTGGATGTTGTGCAGCCACGCCTTCGCCGCACCGTACAGCCCGGCGCCGGGGCCGCCGCCGGTGTAGCCGGCGACCGAGCCGACCAGGATCACCGACGCGGTGGTGCCGCTCTGCGTGGCGGACGCCTTCAGGTGCGGCAGCGCGTATTTGGTGACCATCAGGGCGGAGCGTGCGTTCAGGTCGGTCACCGCGTCGAAGAATTCGTCGTCGATCTCCTCCAGCGGCTTGCGCGCGACCAGACCGCCCGCATTGTTGATCAGCACGTCGATGCCGCCGAAGCGGGCGACGAAATCCTCGACCAGACGCCTGGCCCCCTCGCTGGACGACACGTCGCCGGGCAGGAAGGCGACCTCGCCGTCCAGCGCGTTCAGCCGGTCCAGCGTGGAGTCGAGGTCGGCCGGCGCCTTGCGGCCGTTCATGCCGACCAGCGCGCCGTGGCGGGCGAACGCCTCGACCGCCGCCAGACCGATTCCCTGGCTCGACCCCGTCACCAGAACGCGCCGGCCTTTCAGATCACCGAACATGCGTGAGCCCTTCCTTCCCTCGTGTTGAAAACCGCGGAGCGCGGGACGGCCGGCATACTGCGCGGCCAATGTCTCAAATATTGAGATGTCATTCTCAATATCGCTTGGATGTTAGGGGTGAAGAGTGGGCCGGTCAAGATTGGCCGTGTCGGCAGGTCATATTGCCTTCTTTATAAATGTCTCACTATGTGGCATCATCTATGTTGGATTTGACAACATACAACGCGGCCACTAAGGTCCCGTCATCGAGGCGACACGAATGCCCACCAGAGCCGATCCCATGACCCAGCCTGCTGACGCGATCGACCCGGCCACGCCCGAAAGGCGGCAGGCCGCCGGAACGCAGACCCTGCTCCGCGGGCTGGCGGCGATCGAGTGCGTGGCGACCGGCACGACCGAGGTGAAGGGCATCGCGGCCCGGCTGAACACGCCGCGCAGCACCGTCCACCGCATGCTGAACAGCCTGGTGGCGGAGGGGTACCTGCACCATGTCCCCTACAAGGGCTATCTGCTGGGACCGAAGCTGATCGAACTCGGCATGAAGGCGCTGGAGCAGCGGCCGCTGGTGGCGCTGGCCCGGCCCCACATCGAGGCGCTGGCCCAGCGCACCGGCGACACCGTCCATCTCGGCGTGGTCGACGGCGACGAGGTCTTCTATCTCGACAAGATTCCGAGCACGCGCGGGCTGGAGATGCGCTCTCGCGTCGGCCTGCGCATGCCGCTGGCCTCGACCGGCATCGGCAAGGCGCTGATGCTGGGGATGCCGCCGTCGCGCTGGCGCGCGCTGCACGACGCGGTGGCGACGGCGCCGGACACGGTGGGCGGACGGCCCGGACCGTTGCCCTGGCCGAAATACGAAAAGCTGATGGCGGGCTTCCTGCGGCGGGATTGGGTGCTCGACTTGGAAGAGAACGAGATCGGCGTCCGCTGCGTCGGCGCGCCGGTGCGCGACATCAGCAATCAGGTGGTCGCCGCCATCAGCGTGGCGAGCGCGGTGCCCTACATGCCGGACGAACGGATGGCTGAACTCGGACCGGTCGTCCGCGCGGCGGCCGACGCGATATCGAAGGAATTGGGATGGAAACAGGACGGAAGCGCGACGGGGCGGCCCTGATCGCGCTGGACTGGGGCACCTCCAGTCTGCGCGGATTCCTCATGGACGGCGCCGGCACGGTGCTGGAGCAGCGCGCCAACGCGCACGGCATCCAGAATCTGCCGCAACCCGGCCTGCCCGGCTTCGAGCAGGCCTTCGCCGAGCTGTGCGGCGACTGGCTGGCCGGCAATCCGGGCGTCCCGGTGGTCGCTGGCGGCATGGTCGGCAGCGCCCAGGGCTGGGCCGAGGCGCCCTATGTCGCCTGCCCGGCCGACACCAGCACGCTCGCCGGCCAAGCCATCGCGGTGGACAGTGCCGCCGGTGTCCGCATCCTGATCGCCCCCGGCGTCACCTACGCCCCGCCCGACGCGCCGCCCGACATCCTGCGCGGCGAGGAAATCCAGATCGCCGGCGTGCTGGCCGACCGCCCCGACTGGGCGCGCGAGGCCTGCATGGTGCTGCCCGGCACCCATTCCAAATGGGTGCAGATCCAGGACGGGCGGATGACTCGTTTCGCCACCTACATGACCGGCGAGCTGTTCGCCGTGCTGACCAAGCACTCGATCCTGGGCCGTCTGATGCCGGTGGATGTTGAGGCCGATGCGGACGCCCGCGACGCGGCCTTCGCCGACGGCGTGCGGGCGGCGCAGGCCAGCGGGCCGGGAGACCTGACGCACCAGATCTTCGCCGCGCGCACGCTCGGCATCACCCGCCGCATGGCGCCGGAATTGCTGAAGGATTTCCTGTCCGGCCTGCTGATCGGGCACGAGATGGTCTCCGGCCTCACCCGGATGGGGGCGGCGCTGGGCAGCGGCCGGCCGCTGCTGCTGATCGGCGACGGCATGCTGTGCCGCCGCTACGTCCAGGGCCTGGCCCTGCTGGGCATCGAGCCCACCGCCCGGCTCGAGAACACCGCGCCCAAGGGGCTGTTCCAGTTCGCCATCGCCGCCGGCCTGATCGCGCCGCCGGCCGGAAAGGACACTCATGTCTGATGAAAGCCTGAAGGCCCGGCTCGACGCCGCCTTCGCCGCCCTGCCGCTGGTCGCCATCCTGCGCGGCCTGAAGCCCGTCGAATGCGAGGACGCCGCCCGCGCTCTCTATGACCGCGGCTTCCGGCTGATCGAGGTACCGCTGAACTCGCCGGAGCCGTTCGACAGCATCGCCGCCATCCGCCGCATCCTGCCGCAGGATGCGCTGGTCGGCGCCGGCACCGTGCTGGAGGTGGCGCAGGTCGCCCGCCTCAAGGAGATCGGCGCCGATCTGGTGGTGATGCCGCATGCCGACACCGCGGTGATCCGCGCCGCCAAGGCCGCCGGTCTGGCCTGCGTTCCCGGCGTCGCCACGGCGACCGAGGCCTTCGCCGCGCTGGCGGCCGGCGCCGACGCGCTGAAGCTGTTCCCGGCCGAGCAGATCAACCCGACCATCGTCAAGGCGATCCGCACCGTGCTGCCGGCCGGCACCCGGCTGCTGCCGGTGGGCGGCATCTCTCCCGACACCATGGCCCCCTTCCTGGAGGTCGGCGTCGCCGGCTTCGGACTGGGATCGGCGCTCTACAAGCCGGGCATGACCGCCGCCGAGATCGCCGGGCGGGCCGAGGCCTTCGTCGCGTCCTGGAAAGCGCTCAACCCGCGCTGACCCGCTTTTCTTTTCCGCACCCCACCAAGCAAAATTCGAGGGAGAACGTTTATGAAGGGCTATCGCCTCCTGACCGGCGCCGTCGTCGGCGTCCTGGCCACGGCCAGCCTGATTGCCGGCGCGCAGGCCGCCGACTACCCGACCAAGCCGATCGAGCTGATCGTCCCCTATGCCGCCGGCGGCGGCACCGATCTGGTCGCCCGCGCCTATGCCGACGCCACCAAGAAGCATCTGCCGCAGGCGATGGGCGTCGTCAACAAGACCGGCGGCGGCGGCGCCGTCGGCCTGACCGAGATCATGGCCGCCCGCGCCGACGGCTACAAGGTCGGCATGGGCACGGTGGAGATCACCCTGCTGCCGCACATGGGCGTTGCCCGCTTCTCGGTCGACGACTTCACCCCGGTCGCCCGCCTGAACGCCGAGCCGAGCGCCATCACCGTCAAGGCCGACGCGCCCTGGAAGACCATCGAGGAATTCCTGGCCGACGCCAAGGCCAACCCCGGCAAGGTCCGCATCGGCAACTCCGGCACCGGCGCCATCTGGCACCTCGCCGCCGAGGCCCTGCAGAACAAGACCGGCCTGACCTTCAACCACATCCCGTTCGACGGCGCCAACCCGGCCGTGACCTCCCTGTTGGGCGGCCACATCGAGGCGGTGTCGGTCAGCCCGGCCGAGGTGTCGAGCCAGGTTGCCGGCGGCCAGCTCCGCATGCTGGCGGTGATGGCCGACGAGCGTTCCAAGGCGTTCCCGGACGTGCCCACCCTGAAGGAGAAGGGCATCGACCTGTCGGTCGCCACCTGGCGCGGCATCGTCGTTCCGAAGAAGACCCCGGCGCCGGTCGTCGAGACCCTGCGCAAGGCCAGCAAGGCGGCGGCCGAGGAGCCGGCCTTCCGTGAGCAGCTCGCCAAGATGAACCTGACCTGGGCCTATGCCGACGGTCCGGAGTTCGGCGCCGCCATGCAGAAGGACAACGCCTTCTTCAAGGATCTGATGACCAAGCTCGGCATGGCCAAGTAACACGGAAACGCGCCGGTCCGGCGGCGGCCATGGCTTCGTGCGTTTGACATGAAACGCACGAAGCCATGGCCCAATGTTAGAGGATCGGATTCACGCGTCAAATCGATCCCGATTTCACGCGATCCGATCCAGCCGCCGGGCCGGCGTTCCGTTTCCGAGGAGTCCGACTGATGAGCAACGCACCTGTCCAGGGCGGCGGGGCCGGCGCGCCCCTCTCCACCAAGATCGCCAATCTGGTCATCGCGGTCGTGCTGATCGCGGTGGCCGCCGCCGCCATCGCATCGACCGGCGATTTCCCCAAGACCATGCTGGCCGCCGACGTCGGCCCGGCCCGGTTCCCGATCATCCACGCCTCCGTGCTGATCGTGCTGTGCCTGATCCTGATCGCCAACACGCTGCGCATGCCGACCATCGCCGACGACACCCCGCCGGTCGGCGTCGCCGGCTATGCCGGGGTGGCGCTGGGCATCCTCGCCACCGCCGCCTGCCTGTACGCCATGGAGTATGTCGGCTACGCCGTCGCCACGGTGGTCTACATGGCAGCCCTGATGTGGCTGATGGGGCAGCGCAGCCCGCTGTGGAACCCGGTGATCGCCGTCGTCGTGACCGCCGTGATCTATTTCACCTTCCAGAGCGCCCTCCAGGTGCCGCTGCCGGTCGGGAGCCTGTTCGAATGACCCCGTCGTCCCGCCCCACGCCTGCGAAGGAGCGCCACCATGCATGAACTCGGCATGCTGATGAACGGCGTCGCGACGCTGGCCGCCAACCCGATGGCGCTGCTGCTGTCCCTGGTGGGCGTGGCGCTCGGCATCGTCATCGGCGCCCTTCCCGGCCTGACCGCGACGATGGGCGTCGCCATCCTGCTGCCCTTCACCTTCGGCATGGACCCGGTTTCCGGCCTGCTGATGATCTCAGGCGTCTTCTTCGGCGGCGTCTATGGCGGGTCGGTGACCGCCATCCTGCTGAAGATCCCCGGCACCCCAGCCGCCGCCGCCACCGCGATGGACGGTTTCGAGCTGACCAAGAAGGGCATGGCCGGCGTGGCTCTCGGCACCGCCACCCTGTCGTCCTTCCTCGGCGGCATGGCCAGCATCCTCGTGCTGATCTTCCTGGCGCCGGTGCTCGCCGGCTTCGCCCTGGAGTTCAGCGCGTCGGAAAGCTTCGCGCTCGCCGTCTTCGGGCTGAGCATCATCGCCAGCATCTCCGGCAAGTCGGTGGTGAAGGGGCTGATCGCCGGCTTCCTCGGCCTGCTGATCGCCACCGTCGGGATGGACCCGATGGGCGGCTTCCCGCGCTTCACCGGCGGCTACACCGAGCTGTTCAACGTTCCTTTCATCCCGGTGATGATCGGATTGTTCGCCGCCGCCGAAGCCTTCAAGTCGATGGAGGACCCGAAGGTCCGCCTCGGCATGGCGGCGGCGCTCGGCCGCATCGTCCCGCCCTGGGCGACCTACAAGTCTCTGCTCGGCGTCGTGTCGCGCTCCTCGATCCTCGGCATCGTCATCGGCATCATTCCCGGTGCCGGTTCCGACATCGCCGCCTACGTCGCCTACAACGAGGCGCGGCGCTTCAGCAAGACGCCGGAGAATTACGGCAAGGGCGAGCTGGGCGGCGTCGCCGCCTGCGAGGCCGGCGCCAACGGCTGCACCGGCGGCGCGCTGCTGACCATGCTGACGCTGGGCATCCCCGGCGACGCGGTGACCGCGGTGATGCTGGGCGCCCTGACGCTCCAGGGCCTGCAACCGGGTCCGCTGCTGTTCAAGGAACACGGCGATCTGGTCTTCACCCTCTTCGCCGGCATGATCTTCTGCTATGTCGGCATGCTGGTGCTGGGTCTGGGCTCGCTGCGCTTCATGGGCCGCATCCTGCAGATGCCGAAGTCGGTGCTGACGCCGGTCATCCTGGCGCTCTGCGTGGTCGGCACCTATGCCATCAACAACAGCCTGTTCGACATCGGCATCATGCTGGCCGCCGGCGTCGCCGGCTACTTCATGCAGAAGTGGGATTTCCCGGCCTCGCCGGTGGTGCTGGCGCTGATCATGGGCCCGATGGCCGAGGCCAACTTCCGCCGCGCGCTGTCGCTCTCGGCCGGCAGCTACGATTTCCTCTACAGCCGGCCGATCACCGCGGTTCTGCTGACCGTTGCCATCCTGACGCTGCTGCTTCCGCTGGTGAAGCGCTGGCGGGCCGAGCGGGCGGGCGTATCGGGTGGACCGGTGGAAGCAACCAAATGACCGCCGTCGCCACCATCGGCCTTGACGCCGTCATCGAACCGGACCTCCGCAACGGCAACGGCGAGAATCCCGTCTGGGACGCCGACCGCCGCAACTGGACCTGGATCGACATTCCGGGCCGCCGCATCCACCGGCTGGATCCGTCCAGCGGCGTGCGGCGCGACTGGACGCTGCCGGAAATGATCGGCAGCCTCGTGCTGCGGCCGGACGGCGGTGCGGTCGTCGCCTGCCAGACCGGTCTCTTCGATGCGGAGCTGCCCGAGGCAGGCGGCGACGCGGTGCTCGGCCGCCTCGCCGACAGCCCGTTCTCGACGGAGGGCATGCGTTTCAATGACGGGCGCTGCGACCGGCAGGGGCGGCTGTGGGTGTCCGCCATGGTGATGGACATCGCCAAGGGCGACCCGTCAGGCGCGTGGTACCGCTACACCCGCGCCGAGGGGCTGGTGGAGACCGGGCTGACCGGCTTCGTCATCCCCAACGGCTCCGCCTTCAGCCCGGACGGCCGCACGCTCTACGCGTCCGACACCCACCGCGACGTGCGGATGGTCTGGGCCTGGGAATACGATCCGGAGAGCGGCACCGCCGTCAACCGGCGTCCCTTCATCGACATGCGGGCGATGGTCGGGCGGCCGGACGGTGCGGCGGTCGACACCGACGGCTGCTATTGGATCTGCTGCCTGGACGAGGGCTGCATCAAGCGCTTCACCCCGCGCGGCGATCTCGACCGCCGCATCGAGGTGCCGATGCGCAAGCCGACCATGTGCGCCTTCGGCGGGGAGGGCTTGCGGACGATGATGGTCACCTCGCTCAGCCGCGGCCCGGCCGATCTGGCCGAGGATCCGCACGGCGGCCGGGTTCTGATGTTCGACCCCGGCGTCCAGGGCCTGCCGGAGCCGCGCCTGACCCGCTGAGGGCGAGGGCCTCGCACCAAGGCGATCCATTCCTGTCGAACGGCAAAGCCGGCTGTGTCTCACAGCCGGCTTTGTCCGTCGTTGGCGAGGGTGAAGGCGAGGCGGGACGGCCTCAGCGCACCGCCTGCCGGTCCCAGCTGTCGTTCACCGTGGGCGACAGGCGGTGCTTCATGATGCGCTGGCTGGGCGTGCGCTCGAACCCCTCCACCAGGGCGATGTAGCGCGGGTTCTGGTAGGGCGCCAGTTGGCGGCCGAGCCAGTCGGACAGGGCCGGGATGTCCACCGTGGCGCCCAGCCTGGGCTTGACGAACAGCTTGATGTCCTGCTCGCCGATGTCCGCCTGCACGCCGATGACGGCGCAGTCCTCGATGGCGGGATGGGTGGCGGCGATGTGCTCGATCTCCCAGGCGGAGACGTTCTCGCCCTTGCAGCGCATGCTGTCGGTCATCCGGCCGTGGAACAGCAGCGTGCCGTCCGGCAGCAGCGAGCCGAGGTCGCCGGTGTGCAGCGCGCCGTTGCGCAGGGCCTTCGCCGTCGCCTCGGGATTGCGGAAATAGCCGGCGAACAGGGCGCCCGGCGTGTCGGTGCGCACCACGATCTCGCCGCGCTCGCCGCGGGCGACCGGCTTGCCGGCCTCGTCCAGCAAAGCCACGGTGAACCAGGGCATCGGCCGCCCCACCGCGCCGACAATGCCCTCGTCGTTGCAGGTGGTGATGCTCGACGCCTCGGTCATGCCGTAGCATTCGCGGATCTCGACGCCGAACCGCTCCTGGAACGGCGTCCAGGTCTCCTTGGGGCAGCCGCCGCCCCAGGCGATGCGCACGGGATGGTCGCGGTCGCGCGGGTCAGCCGGCTGCTTCAGCAGGATTTGCAGGATGCCGCCGAGATAATGGATGTGGGTGGCGCCATAGTCGCGGACCTGATCCCAGAAGCGGCTGGCGCTGAAGCGGTCGACCATCGCCAGCGACACCTTGGCGATCAGCGGCAGCACGATCATCTGCGCGCCGCCGATGTGATAGAGCGGCTCCCAGACGAACAGCACGTCACCATCGCGGGCCGCCGAGACGCGCGCCACCGCCTCGCCCGCCAGACGCATCATGCGGTGGGTGACCAGCGCGCCCTTCGGCCGGCCGGTGGTCCCCGACGTGTACATGATGGCGAAGAGGTCGTCCGCTCCGGGGAGCGTACCCTCGAACAGGGCGCCGCTGTCCAGCATCGGCTCCAGCCGCGGCAGGGACGAGGCCTCGTCGGCGCCGGCGACAATCAGAGGCTTGCCCGACAGGTCGGCGCCGCACTCCGCGATGGTCGCCACGAGATCGGCGTCGGCCAGCACCGCCGCCGGATCGGAATGCTCCAGGATGTAGCGCAGCCCGTCGCCGCGCTGCTGGGCGTTGATCGGGATCCACACCAGCCCGGCCTTGGCGATGCCGAACAGGGTGGACAGCACCGCCGGGCTGTTGCGCAGCATCAGCGCCACGCGGTCGCCGGGGACCAGACCCATCCGCCGCAGCTCCGCCGCCATGCTGTCGGACTGGCGGTCGAGGGTGCCGGCGGTCAGCGGGGCGCCGTTGTAGCGGGCGAACAGACGCTCGCCGTCGGTCCGCGCGGCCTGGGTCAGCAGGCCGGCGAACCCGGTGGAGAAATCGGACATGGTCGGGAATCTCGGCTCGGGAAATCTCGGGGTGAACGGACGGTGCACAATCCGCCGCTCAGCGGCCGGACCGGCGCAGCCGTTCGGCGATCAGCAGTAGCGCCATGACGATGAGGAAGACGACGACCGACACAGCGGCCAGGGTCGGGTTCAGCTGAAGGATCATGTCGTCCCACATCTGCTTGGGCAGCGTGGTCTTGACCCCGCCGCTGACGAAGATGGCCACCGTCAGCTCGTCGAAGGAGGTGATGAAGGCGAACAGGAAGGCGGCGACCAGACCGCCGCGGATCAGTGGAACGGTGACCCGCATCAGCGTCTGCACCCGGTTGGCGCCGAGCGTCGCCGCCGCCTGGTCCAGCCGCCAGTCATGCCCCTTGACCACCGCGGCGATGGCGACGAAGGCGAAGGGCAGCGCCAGCACCGTATGGCCGATGACGAGGCCGAGGTCGGTGGCGACCAGCCCGATCTGGGCGAACAGATAGAACAGGCCGACCGCGATGACGATGCGCGGGACGATCATCGGCGCCAGGAACAGGGCGAAGATGGCGCCGCGCCAGCGCGAGGTCGAGCGGGCCAGCGCCAGGGCCGCCAGCCCGGCGATCAGCGTCGCCAGGATGGCGGTGGCGAAGGCGACGCCGAAGGAGCGCAGCGTGGCGCCCAGCCACAGATCCGATCCGAAATAGACCTCGAACCATTTCAGGCTGTAGCCCGGCGGCGGGAAATCGAGGAAGGGCGAGCTGGTGAAGGCGATGGGCACCACCACGATGGCCGGCGCCACCAGGAAGACCAGCACCAGGGTCGAATAGACCGCCGGCAGCCGGTCGCGGCCACGCTCGCCCAGCACGGGCGCGGCAACGCGCGCGGCGGCTGCGGTCAGCGTCGCCAGCGCCGCCAGGATGCCCTGCCCGGCCCTGCGCATGCGGCCGCCGCCCTTTTTGCGCCGGGATCCTTCGCCGGACAAAGTCGAAAGGCCGAAGATGCGGTCATAGACCCAGCAGGTGACCAGGGCCGCCGCCAGCATGAAGGTGGCCAGCGCCCCGGCGAAGGCCCAGTTCAGCATTTCTTGAATCTGGGCGATGATCAGCTGCGCCAGCATGGTCTGCTGCGGCCCGCCCAGCAGAGCGGGAACGATGAAGAAGCCCAGCGAGGAGATGAAGGTCAGCAGCCCCGCCGCGGCGATGCCCGGCAGCGACAGCTGGAAATAGACGAGCCAGAAGGCATGGCCCGGCGCCGCCCCCAGCGTTTCCGCCGCCTGCACCAGCCGGCGGTCGATGCCGGTCATCACCGGCAGCATGGTCAGCACGGCCAGCGGCAGCATGGCGTGCACCATGCCGATCATCACGCCGAACTCGTTGTGCAGCATCTCCGGCCGCGGCAGGCCGCCGGCCGCCAGGAGGCCGCCGATGACGCCGGTGCGGCCCAGGATCACCATCCAGGCGAAGGTCTTCACCAGATAGCTGGTCCAGAACGGCACCATCACCGCCAGGATCATCACGCCGCGCCTGCGCTCCGGCAGCTGCGCCAGCCAATAGGCCAGCGGATAGCCCAGCAGCAGCGAGAACAGCGCCGTCAGCCCGGCGATCCGGAAGGTGCCCATCAGCACGCGGAAATAGACGCCGGTGTCGACGATGCGGGCGTAATGCTCCCCCGTCCAGGCGCCGGTGTCGGCATCCTGAACGCTGAGGCCGAGCAGCCGCAGGACCGGATAGAGGAAGAAGACGGCGAGGAAGGCGATGCCGGGCGCCGCCAGCCAGAGCGGTCCGAAGCGCAGCCGCTGCCTCAGACCGCCCTCGTCGGTGCCGTGCAGAAGAACGGCGCTCATGACACCAGCACCCCGGCGTCGCTGCGCCAGCGCACGGCGACGCGGTTGCCCAGCGGCGGCGGCGACATGCCGCGCCGCAGCCGGACGGTGACGGTGGACTGGTCGCCCAGCGCCACCAGCACGCGGGTCTCCGAGCCGGCATAGACGGTGTCGACCACCTGGCCCGACACCTCGTTGTCGCCCTCGCCGTCGAGGTCGAGCTGCTCGGGCCGGACGATCAGCGACGCCTCGCCCTGGCCGGCCACGGCGCCCGCGGCGGCAGCGGTGGCGGCCGACAGGCGGAACCGCCCGCCGCCGGTCACCAGGATCGGCGCCCCGCCCTCGTCGCGCTGGAGCCTGCCGCGGAAGATGTTGGACACGCCGATGAAGTCGGCGGCAAAGGCGGTCTTCGGCCGGGCGTAGATGTCGTGGGGCGTGCCGATCTGCTCGATGCGCGCGTGGTTCATCAGGCAGATGCGGTCGGACATGGCCAGGGCTTCCTCCTGGTCATGGGTGACGTAGATGATGGTGGCGCCGGTCTCGCGGTGCAGCCGCTTGATCTCGTACTGCATATGCTCGCGCAGCTTCTTGTCGAGCGCCCCCAGCGGCTCGTCCATCAGGATGACGGAGGGCTGGTAGACGAAGCAGCGGGCCAGCGCCACCCGCTGCTGCTGGCCGCCCGACAGCTCCTTGGGGAAGCGGTCGCCGAGATGGCCGAGATGGACCATCTCCAGCGCCTCGCGGACCCGGCGGTCGACATCGGCGCCCGGGATCCCGCGCATGCGCAGGGGAAAGCCGATGTTCTCCGCCACCGTCAGATGGGGGAACAGGGCGTAATGCTGGAAGACCAGCCCGATGTCGCGCTTGTGGACGGGCGTGCGGGTTTCGTCGCGGCCATCGATCAGGATGCGCCCGCCGTTCGGCTCCACCAGCCCGCAGATCATCTGCAGAAGCGTGGTCTTGCCCGAGCCGGAGGGGCCCAGCAGGGTCAGGAATTCGCCCGCCGGAACCTCCAGCCGGGTGGGCTGGAGGGCGACGACGGACCCGTAGCTCTTGGTTAGGCCATCGACCAGAAGCTTGCAGGCGGGAGGGGCCGTTCCGTGGGAGGGGAGCATGGCGGCGGGTCTCCTGTGATGGTCGTCAGCCGAGGATCCAGGCGTTGAAGCGCTCGCTCATCTTGGAGCGGTTGGCGCCCCACCAATCCTCGCGGGCGATGGTCATGGTCTTGAGATTCTCGGGGAAGGTGGGCAGCGCCTGCGCCCGCTCCTTCGGGATCTCGTCATAGGCCTTGAGGTTGGTCGGACCGTAGGCCAGCACCTCGGTGAAGATCGCCTGGCGCTGCGGATCGGCGCAGAACTTGATGAATTTGCGCGCGGCGTCGGCGCGCGGGTTGCCGCGCGGGATGCCCCATCCCTCGATGGAATAGAGGCCCTGGTTCCACGAGATCTTCACCGGCGCGCCGCCGTCGATGGCGGCCTGGGCGCGGGCGTTCCACAGGGCGATCATGTCGACCTCGCCGCTCTGGATCAGCTGGGTCGACTGGGCGCCGCCGGTCCACCAGGCGGCGATGTGCGGGCGGATGCGGTCCAGGCTCTTGTAGGCGCGGTCGACGTCGAGCGGGTAGAGCTTGTCCAGCGGCACGCCGTCGGCCAGCAGCGCCTGCTCCAGCGTGTCGATGGGGTTCTTGCGCAGCGAGCGGCGGCCGGGGAACTTCTCGACATTCCAGAAATCGGCCCAGCTCTGCGGCGGGTTGGACGCGAACTTGTCGGTCCGGTAGCCGAGGATGGTGGAATAGACGTCCGTTCCCATCCACTGGCCGGTCAGCGCATCCGGCATCAGGCCCGGCGCGTCGGCGGCGGCGAAATCCAGCGGTTCCAGCAGGTTCTGGCGGGTCAAGATGTCGCGCGCCGACAGCGTCAGCGTGCAGACGTCCCAGCTGTAGGATTTGGTTTCGACGATTGCCTTGAACTGGGCGGTCGGCTCGGCCTCGCGGGCGACATTGACCACCTTGATGCCGGTGGCCTTCTCGAACGGGTCGTAGAACGCCTTACGGAAGGCCGGGCTGTAGGGACCACCCGGATCGGCCACGGTAATCTGAGAGGTCTGCGCCAGCGCCGGGCCGCTCATCCCGGCCGCCAGGACCGGCGGAAGGGCCGCCGCAACGGCGGTGCCCGCGGCCCCCTTCAGCGCGGTGGAGAGCAGGCCGCGGCGGTCGATGGAGAAACCGTCATTCTTTCCCATTGTCGTATTCCCTGTTCGCTGGCCGGATCTTGGCAATCGTCCGGTTGATGGAGGAGCTGTCGGGTGGGTGGGACGGCGGCGAACCGTCCCATTTTTAAAAGACGGGCCGAAACGGCCGGTCAGGCGGCCGTCTTGCGCGCGGCGCGCTTGGCCAGGAACTCCTCCATCATGCGGGCCGGTTCGCCCGACGCGTAGGCTTCCCGCTGGATGCGCACGCCGGCGGCCAGACAGTCGCGGAACCCGGCCTCGGTCATCTCGCGGAAGCGCTGCTTGTCGAGGCGCATGGCGACCGGCGGCTTGGCGGCCAGTTCGCCGGCCAGTTCCAGCGCCTCGGCCATCACGCGGTCCTGCGGAACGATGCGGTTGATCAGGCCGATGGCGTGGCATTCCTCCGCATCCATCAGACGGCCGGTCAGCGTCAGGTCCATGGTCCGGGCCAGCCCGATCATCTCCTTCATGATCCAGGGGCCGGTGGTGCTGGCGATGCCGGAATTGATCTCCGGCTGGCCCATGCGCACGCCGGGATGGCCGACGCGCAGGTCGCCCAGCAGCGCCACCTGGAAGGCGGAACCGGCGGCGACGCCGTTCAACGCCACCACCAGCGCCTTCGACAGGCTGCGCATGTGGTTGTAGAGCCGCTCCCACTCCGCCACCCACTCCTCGGCGCGGTCGGCATCGAAGCTCTTGGTTTCGTTCAGATCCTGGCCCGCCCCGAAGGCACGGTCGCCGGCACCGGTCAGGATGATCGCGCGGATGGACTCGTCGGCCTCCATGCGGTCGAAGGCGACGACCAGATCGTCGCGCATCGCCTTGTTCCAGGCATTCAGCACGTTGGGACGGTTCAGCGTGATGATGCCGACCGGGCCGCGGGTCTCGGTGAGGATGAAGTCGGTCACTGGTGCGCTCCTGTCGATGCGGGAGGCCGGTCCGGCCCGGCGAATTGTGGCCGGCAGCCGGGGGCCTCCGCGGGAATGGGGGATCGAAGGGTGATCGCGAAGCGGTGTATTGAAATGCAATACTTTGTATTGATTAGCTTGGCTTGCTTTCGGTACGCTGTCAACGGTATCTCTCACCGCGCACAGTCAGGACCGACCGACATGGCACCGCGCCGATCCGCCTCTTCAGCGCCCAGGACGGGCGTTCCCGCCGGCACGGACATCGATGCCGGCACCGTCATTGCCGAAAATCCCGGTTCCGAGGGCCGGGCCGGCGATCCGCTGATGGTGATGTCTGTGGACAAGGCGTTCCGCGTGCTGCACGCCTTCGATTCCTCGCGGCCGTCCATGAGCCTGACCCAGGTCGCCGCCGCCGTCGGCATGGACAAGAGTGCGGCGCAGCGCTTCACCTACACGTTGGAGAAGCTGGGCTATCTGCGGAAGGATCCGGTCACCAAGCGGTTCGAGCTGACCGTCCGCAGCCTGGACATCGCGCATCACTATCTGCACAGCAACGCGATGCTGCAGCGCGCGATGCCCTATCTGATGCATCTCAGCAAGACGACGGAAGAGACGATCAACCTGACCATGATGGACGGGACGGACATCGTCTTCGTGTCGCGCTTCATGAGCCGGCATGTGCTGAACACCGACGTCATCGTCGGCACGCGGATGCCGGCCTACTGCACTGCGCCCGGCATCGCCATCCTGTCCCGCCTGCCGGCGGCGGAGGCGGCGGCGCTGGTCGACCGGATGGATTTGAAGCCCTACACGCCCACCACCACCTGGAAGCGCGACGAGCTGCTGGCCAAAATCGCGCAATCGGCGGTGAACGGCTATGCCACCGCATTCGAGGAGTTCTATCACGGCGACCTGTCGGTCGCGGCGGCCATCACCGGATCGGGCGGCGTGCCGGTTGGCGCGCTGAACATCGCCGTGTCGCGCGCGCGCTTCACGCCGGAGGAGATGGAGGAGCGCTTCGCCCCCCTGGTGGTGGCGGCGGCCGGATCGGTCTCGCAGCGTTGACCTGAAAAGACGAAGCCGGCCCCGGAATGAACCGGGGCCGGCTTGAGCAAGCTGCCACAAACCTGAAGGTACGGGTTACAGGAAGCCGGTCGAGATCCAGGGAATCGCCGCGACCAGCGCCAGTCCGGCCAGCAGCGCCGCCAGATAGCCCATGATCGGGCGCATGCCCTCGTCCGGATTGACCCGTCCGATGGCCGAGGCGACGTAGAAGCCGACCCCAAAGGGCGGCGCGAACAGGCCGAGGCCCATGGCGAGGATCACCACCATCGCATACTGCACCTCATGCACGCCCATCTCGCGGGCGATGGGGAACAGCAGCGGGCCGAACAGCACGATGGCCGGGATGCCTTCCAGAACGCTGCCCAGGATGATGAAGGCGACGATGGACACCGCCAGGAAGGTGAAGGAGCCTCCCGGCAGGCTGGCCATGAAATGGGCCAGATCGGTCGAGAAGCCGGAGCGCGTCAGGCACCAAGCCATCCCCGTCGCGGTGCCGATGATGAACAGGATCGCTCCCGACAGGGCGGCGGTCTCGACCAGCATCGGGACCACCCGCCGCCAGTCGAAGCGGCGATAGACCAGCAGCCCGACGGCGACGGCATAGACGATGCCGATGGTCGACACTTCGGTCGCCGTGGCGACGCCCTCGATCACCGCGGTGCGGATCACGAAAGGCAGGGCGAGCGCCGGCAGCGCCACCACCAGGCTTTTGCCCAACTCGCTGCCGGTCGGCCGGCGCACGCCCGACAGGTCTTCGTTGCGGTAGCGGTGCCGCACGACCAGGCACAGCATCACCGCCAGCAGCAGGCCGGGCAGCAGGCCGCCGGTGAACAGCGCGGCGATGGACACGCCGGTGACCGAGCCGATGGTGATCAGGACGATGCTGGGCGGAATGGTCTCGGTCTGCGCGCCGGTCGCGGCCAGCAGCGCTACCAGATCGCCCGGCTTGGCACCGCGATTCTTCATCTCCGGGAACAGCACAGGGGCGACCGCCGCCATGTCGGCGGCCTTCGAACCGGAAATGCCGGAGACGAGATACATCGCACCGATCAGCACATAGGACAGGCCGCCGCGCACATGGCCGAGCAGGTTGGCCAGCACCGCCACCATGGCCCGGGCCATGCCGGTCATCTCGATCAGGAGACCGAGGAAGACGAACAGCGGCACCGACAGCAGGATCAGGTGCGACATGCCTTCGTCCATCCGGCCGACGACGACCAGCAGCGGCACCTTCGTGGTCAGGGCAAGATAGCCGAAGCTCGACAGCCCGAAGGCGAAGGCGATGGGCACGCCGGCGAACACCGACCCGGCCACCACGACCACGAAGAAGACCAGCAGGTTGAGCTTGCCGAGATCGGCCAGCACCGGCTGGAGGATTGTGAACAGGGCGGCGATGGCCGCCACCGCCGCCAGGGCACCCGCCACCAGCCGGACATCGCCCACCCGTGCCAGCCGGACCAGCGCCGTCGCGATCATCAGCCCGAGACCGGTCGGCAGGGCCGCCGCACGCCACATGTTCGAGATCTGCAAAGCCGGGGTGGTGATCTCCAGCTCTTCCCAGGCGAATTCGCCGGCCGGCAGGATGACCAGCAGCAGGAAGCAGAGTGCCGCCGCCACCGCGAAGACGTCGAGGAACGCCCGCGCGCGGGGCGATGCCCAGCTGACGAAGGCGGTCATCCGCATATGCTCGCCGCGGCGGAAGGCGACGACGGCCCCCAGCATCGCCAGCCACAGGAACAGGATCGACGCCAGCTCATCCGACCAGGTGATCGGCGCGTGGAGCACGTAGCGGGCGACGATGCCGGTGAAGAGGATCACCACCTCCGCCGCCACCAGAAGCGCCACCGGCAATTCGGACAGCCAGCCCAGGAGCCGGTCGACCTGCGTCAGCCACGGGCTGGCGCTGTCGGATGGGCCGGCGGTGGACGGGCCGGCGGTGGATTTGTGATCCACCACCGTCGTCATGTCAGGGCCCCCACCGAGCTTTCCAGGGCGCTCCAGGCTTCCTCGCCGTATTTGGCCTTCCATTCGCCGTAGAAGCCGGACTTGCGCAGGACCTCCCGGAAGGGCGCCGGATCGACCTTGTTGAAGGTCAGCCCCTTCTGCGAAAGCGAGTTCTGCAGCGCCTCGTTCAGGCCGGCGATGTCCTGGCGCTGCTGCTGCGCGCCGTCATTCAGGTTGCGGCTGACGATCTGGCGCAGATCCTCGGGCAGCCCGCGCCAGGACCGGCCGTTGGTGACGATCCAGGATCCGTCCCAGACATGGTTGGTGATCGAGCAGAATTTCTGCACCTCGTAGAATTTGGCGGTGTCGGCGACCACCAGCGGATTCTCCTGCCCATCGACCACGCCGGTCTGGAGTGCCGCATAGACCTCGCCCAGGTTGATGCTGGTCGGCGATGCGCCCAGCCCCTTGAACAGCGACACATAGACCGGGCTGACCGGAACGCGGATCTTGAAGGCGGCGAGATCGGCCGGACCGGTGATCGGCTTGGTGGCGGTGGTGATCTGGCGGAAACCGTTGTCCCAGATCCGTTCGAAGGCGTGGAGGCCGGCCTTGTCGAAGCCCTTGCGGATCACACCGCCGAGCTGGCCGTCCATCGCCTTCCAGACCGCGTCGTAATCCTTGAACGCGAATCCCATGCCGTTGATCGAGGCCACCGGGACCAGGGTGGACAGGATCAGCCCGCCGGTGCTGAAGAACTCGATGCCGCCGGAGCGGACCTGCGCCAGCAGGTCGCTGTCACCACCAAGTTGGCTGTTGGGGAAGACGGCGATGTCGACCTTGCCGTTGGTCTCCTTGCGGATGCGCTCGGCGGCCTCGACGGCGCGGACATGCAGCGGGTGGCTGGCGGGGAAGCCGTGACCGAACTTCCAGGCGAATTCCGCGGCATGCGCCTTCGAGATGAAGGGGGCGGCCAGGGGGACGGCCAGGGCGCCTGCCGCGGTGGCGGCCAGAAACTGTCTGCGCTTGATCGTCATGGTGGGCTTGATCGTCATGGTGGTTCCTCCCTTTTTTGCGTTCTCTGCTCCGGTTCGGCTCCCAGCGCCGGCCTCTACCGGCCCGGATGCGGACCCGGACGACGCCCCTCCACCGCCGCGGCGAGGATGCCGCGCACGGCCTCCTCGGTCACCGGTCCGGGGTTGTAGCGGTTGTCGGTCTCGACGGTGATGCGGGCGGCCTCCGCGATCCGGTCGGCGGAGAAGCCGACCTCCGTCAGGCGCGTCGGCAGGCCGACCGTTTCCATCACGTCGAAGATGGCGGCGCCGACGTCTTCCACCCCCATGGCGGCGGCAAGCCGGTCCATCGCCTGGGGGGCGAAGGGCGCATTGTAGGCCGCGACATGGGGCAGCACCAGCGCATGGGACAGCCCGTGCGACACGCCGTAGGTGCCGCCCAGCACATGGGCGACGCCATGCTGGAGGGCGAAGCCGCCGGCCAGCGCCGCACCGGCGAGGTGGGCGCCGTAGAGCAGGTCAGCGCGCGCATCCCCATCGTCCGGACGGGCCGCCACCCGCGGCAGCGCGTCCATGATCGCCCGTGCGCCCTCCATCGCCGCCGGCACGATCACCGGGCTGATGGTGGGGGTGTAGATGGCATCGACGCAATGGGCGAGCGCGTTCATGGCGCTGGCCATGCTGACGTCCACCGGCAAACCGAGCGTCAGCGAGGGATCGTAGACGACGGTGCCGGCCAGCATGCGCAGGCTCTGGTGCATCCGCTTGACGCCGTCGATGGTGATCCCGCAGAAGCCGGTCATCTCGGAGCCGGAATAGGTGGTCGGCACGGCGATGATCGGCAGCCCGAGTTCCAGCGCGATGGCCTTGCCCAGACCGATGGAGGCGCCGCCGCCGACGCTAACCAGACAGTCGGCGCCCATCTCGCGCGCCTTGGCCCGGCCCCGGATCGCCAGTTCGATGGGCACCTGGGAAATCGCTTCCGGCAGGATGCCGATGCAGCGGCTGCCGAGCCGGTCGGCGACACGCCCGCCCATGGCGCTGCGGCCGGGCGTGGACACGACGAGCGCGCGTTTGGCCCCCAGCCGCTCCACCTCCCCGTCGATGCGGTCGACCGCGCCCGCCCCGAAAACAACCCGCGACGGCAGCGCGTTGAACACGTCGCCCGGGGTGCTGAATTCTCTCATGATGGAAATCCGTCCGATGAAACAGGGAGGCAGCGCCTTACCGGTTGCGGCTTACCAATCGACGATGGTGCCGTCGTCCAGGACGGCGGAGGTCGTGTGCATCACCTCCGGCTTGAAGGGATGCTTGGCCGCTTCCGCCTCGTTCACCTCAATGCCGAAGCCGGGAACGTCCGGCACCTCCCAGTGGCTGCCGGTGCGGCGGATCGGCGTCTGCACGACGTCGTCGTACCAGGGCACCGCACCGCTCATCTCCTCCTGGATGACGAAGTTCGGGGTGGAGATGTCGAAATGCAGGGCGGCGACACCGGCCAGCGGGCCGTTGGGATTGTGGGGCGCGATGCCGATCAGTTCCGCCTCCGCCAGCGCCGCGATCCTCTTCCCTTCCAGCAGGCCGCCGGTGTGGTTCAGGTCGGGCTGGGCGATGTGCACCGCCTTCTGGGCGAAGACCGGCATGAACTCCCTCAAGCCGACCAGCCGCTCGCCCGACGCGATGGGGCAGTCGGCCTGCTCGGCGATGCGGCGCAGCGCCTCGGTGTCGCCGGGCTGGACCGGCTCCTCGCAGAACATCGGCCGGTAGGGCTCCAGTTCGCGGATATAGCCCATGGCGGCGGCGATGGAGCCGGGGCGGCCGTGGAAGTCGATCATGATGTCGACGCCGTCGCCCACCGTGTCGCGCAGCGCCTGCATCATCTTGCCGACATGGCGCTGGGCCGGGACCGGGGCGCTGTGGGCACCGTAGGGGATGAACACCACCTTCAGCGCGTCGTAGCCCTTCTCCGTCACCGCGGCGGCGCGCTCCTTCAGCGAGCCGATGTCGAAGGTCTCATACACTGACTTCATCTCGCCGAGGCCGAGATGGGTGTAGACGCGCACGCGGTCGCGGACCTTGCCGCCCAGCAGGCGCCACACCGGCAGGCCGACGCTCTTGCCGAAGATGTCCCACAGCGCATGCTCGATGCCGCTGATCGCCGTGACGCCGACCATGCCCAGCTTGTAATAGCTGAACTTGTTCATCGCGCGGACGCACTGTTCGATGTCGCGCGGGTCGCGGCCGAGCACGGTCGGCTCCAGATCCTCGACGGCGCCGGTGACGGCCCGCGTCTTCCAGTTCAGGCTGGCCTCGCCCCAGCCATACAGGCCGGGCTGGTCGGTCAATACCTTCACGAAGATCCAGTTGCGCATCTCGGCGTTGACGACGAAGGTCTTCACGCCGGTGATCTTGATCGGCACGCCGGCACTGCGGCGGGCGAGGTCCTCGGTGTCTCGGATCATGGGAAGCTCGTGTTCTGGCGGGCGAGCGGTGCTGCCGGAGCAGGCGCCCGCACAAGGTTCAGCAGCGGTTCGCCGGCAGTCAGCCGGTCGATGTTCCGGGCGATGAAGGCATAGCGACGTTCGGGCAGCCGGGTGGTCCAGGCCGAGGAATGCGGGGTGCAGACCGCGTTCGGCAGATCCTCGAAGCGGAAGCGCGCGGGCGCCACCCGGTCGTCCGCCCCGGCCGGATAGCCGTACCAGACGTCGAGCACCGCACCGCCGATGGCTTGGCGTTGCAGGGCACCGTACAGCGCCTCCTCGTCGGCGATGGGCGCGCGCGATACGTTGATCAGCACGCCCGTCGGCTTCATGGCGGCGAGTTCGGGCGCTCCGATCAGCCCGCGCGTCTCGTCGGTCAGCGGGCAGGCGATCACCACGAAATCCGATTGCGCCAGCATCTCCGGCAGGCGGTCCGGCGGCAGGATCGCCTCGGCCAGACCATCGGGGTCGGCCGCGAACTGATCCACGGCGAGGATGCGCATGCCGAAAGCCGCCGCCCGCCGGGCAATCGTCCGCCCGATGCGGCCGAAGCCGATCAGCCCCAGGGTCAGGCCGTGAATCTCGCCATGCGGCACCCGCGCCCGGTAGGTGTCGGACCAGGTGTCGGTGGCGAAGGAGCCGCGCAGGGCGTCGGGACGGATTTCCCAGTTCAGCATCGCCGCCATGACGAATTCGGCGATGGGAATCTCATGTTCGAAGACGTTGCACAGGCTGGCCCCGGACGGCAGGGAGGCCATGTCGATGCCGTCCAGCCCGGCCCCCGGCACATGCAGAAGTCGAAAATCCGGAATGGACCCATCGTTACGGGAGAAGCGCAAAGACACGACCACGTCGTCCGCGGTGATCGCCGAATCGAAGTCGGGCGAGTGGGCGGCCTCACGGGGAAGGGGAATGATCTCGCAGGGTGTCGTCAGGAAAGCGCCGAGCTTGTCCTTGTGATTGGCGGCTTCCCCAATCATGAAGACTTTCATTGGCTTGATCCTCCGTTATGCAAACGATAGGGCCAACGAACTGAGTAGGTCCAACTTTTAAAAATGATCGATTGATAAGGAAAAGTTTTCACTGACCCGCGTCATCGGTCCCCGTGACGGAGGACATCCGCTCAGGAGACCAATTCGCCGACGGTCGCGGCGACGTCGAGGAATGTCTGGATCGCCGGGGATGTGTCGTCGCTCTGATAGGCGACGCCGAGCGTCAGGTAGGGAGCCGGCCCGTCCAGCGGGCGGTAGACGACACCCGGCCGCGCGAACTGCTGGAGATCGGAGGCGATGAGGCCGATGCCGAAGTCGGCGGCGGCCAGCGCGATGATCGATTGGGCGGGCGAGGCTTCGAGGATCAGCTCCGGGCTGAACCCCGCCTGCTGGCACAGGCTGATGATCTCGTCGTACAGGCGCGGACCGATCACGCGCGGGAAGATGATGAAGCGCTGCCTGGACAGATCCTCCAGCCGCAGGCGGGGCCGCTCCGCCAGCGGATTGCGGTCCGACAGCACGACATTGAAGCGGATGCGCGCGATGAGGTGCGACGACAGCGACTGGTCATCGAGCGGGGGATGGAAGATGCCGACATCGATGGCCCCCGCCCTCAGGGCCTCCTCCTGCTCGGACGTCGTCATGACATGGACGTTCACGCCGAAATTGGGCAAGGCCGTGCGGAACCGGTGCATGATCTCGGGGAAGACGATGTAGAGCGCCGGTGCGGTCATGCCGACCGACAATTGCCCGATCTCGCCGCGGTCGGTCTGGCGCGCGAGCTGCGCGGCCCGATCCATCTGGTTCAGGATCTTCCGGGCCTCGCCCAGGAAGGACTCGCCGGCCCTGGTCAGGGAAACCCGCCGCTTGTTGCGGTGGACCAGCTGGACCTGAAGCTCGTCCTCCAGCTGCCGCAACTGCTGGCTGAGGGCAGGCTGCGTGATGTGGCACCGCGCGGCGGCACGGTGGAAATGCAGCTCCTCGCAGAGCGCGACAAAGAACTGGAGCCTGCGACGATCCATGATGCGGAGATAAGATCATTGGGCCGGCGCTGTAAAGGCGCGATGGACGGTGTGGCGAGGCTGCGCGGAGACCCCGCCATCCCGACTGGCCGCTATCTCACCAGCGTGGCGGCGGGTCTGACGAAGCTCTTGCGGCCGCGTTTGAACCCCATAAGGGGGGTGGCGATGCCACCGAAGGCGTCGGCTTCGTCATCGGCGTCGAGCACGATCAGGTCCGCCTGTCCGCCGACCGCGATGCCGTAATCGGCAATCCGCATCAGCCGGGCGGCGGTGGTCGAGACCATGTCGAGGCAATCGCCGAACCGTTCAGGCCCCAGATGCATGAGGTTCGCATAGAGGTTGCCCATCCGGATCAGCGAGCCGTCACCGAAGGGCGTGAACGGGTTCAGGACATTGTTGGTCGCGACCGAGACGGTGACGCCGCCGTCCGCCAGCAGATGGACCGGGGCCACTCCGCGCGGCGCCCGGTGCCTCTGATCGCGCCCATTGAGATAGAGGTCCGTCGCCGGCAAGGCCGTCACCCCCACGCCGGCTTCGGCCAGGAGTGCGGTCATGCGCTCCAGCGCAGCATCGTCGATGGCGGCGAGCTTGGTGACATGGCCGACGGCGACCCGCCCCTGCCAGCCCGCCGCCATCGTCCGCCGGCAGATTTCCTCCAGATGCGACCAGCTGGGGTCGAGATCGAAATCCAGATGGAAATCGAGATCGACGTCATGCGCCACCGCCAGCGCAAAGATCCGCTCCATCTGCAGGGACGGATCGGCATCGGTGTAGGGACAGCCGCCCAGCAGATCGGCCCCCTGCGCCAGGGCCTGGACCAGCAGCCGTTCGACCGCCGGGTCATGGGTCATCCCCTCCTGCGGGAAGATGCAGATCGACAGGTCGATGGCGAAGGCATAGTCGCGCTTGAGCCGCGTCATTGCCTCGAAACTGCGCAGACCGACCAGCGGATCGAGTTCCACATGCGCGCGCATGTGCATGGTGCCCTGCGTGATCGCGCGTTCCAGGGTGCGGGCGCCGCGCTGGTAGACATCCTCGACCGTGAACGCCCGCTTCAGGCCGGAGACCGCGGCAATCGCCCCCTTCAGTCCGCCGCCGGCATCGCGGCAGCGGCAGAGCAGGCAGGATTTGTCGAGATGGATGTGGCTATCCACCAGCCCCGGCAGGACGAGACGCCCGCCGGCATCCTCTTCCAGGGCGGCGGTCCCGGTCAGGTCGGGGCCGATGGCGGCGATCCGTCCCTGCCTGACCGCGATGTCCCGCAAGCCCTGCCCTCCCCTGAGCCGGGCATTGCGCAGGAGAAGATCGAAACTGTTGGTCTGCGGCATCTCGAAATCCGGCGTGTCGTTTGCATGCGAAAATCGCATGCACTTTTGATACCAATATGCCGACACTTACGGAGGTCCAGATGAGTGAGACGACTGAACGCGATCTGCAAGCCGTGAAGGATTATCTGGAGGCGTCGATGGCCCCCGATCCCGTGCGCGCGGCCACATACGTGGCGCCGGGCTTCGTCTGCCGTTTCACCGGGCATCGCGTGTTCGACACCCCCAGCGGGCCGACCGGCTTCAACGCCGCCCGCTACAAATGGGTGAAGAAGCGGATCGAGCGCTATGATGTGGTGCCGGGCGAGACGGAAACCATCGTCTACAGCCTGGGCTACCTGTATGGCGCCTGGCCAGACGGCACGCCCTTCGACAACAACCGCTATGTCGACCGCTTCGTGGTGCAGGACGGGCTGATCGTCGAAACCGATGTCTGGAACGACAGCGCCGAATGGATCCTCGATCCCTCCTGCGCCCGCTGAATTACCGCCAGTCCTGGCGCCCTTATTCGGTGTAGGGCGCCAGGATGTCCATGAGGTCGCGGCTCCGCGCGCCTGAGCTTTGCAGCAGCGCGCGGGAGGCCACGGCCTCCAGATGTTCGTCCATCAGGGCACAGGCCTTGTCGGCGGGGCCGGTCCGGATCGCCTCGATCAGTTCCAGATGCTCATTCACTGCGCATTCGGACGAATGGGGCCGGCTGAAGACCGCCAGCGACAGTCCGGCGCGGTAACAGATTTCCGTCACGTAGCGGATCAGCACGGGCTTGCCGGTCATTTCCGCCAGACGGACATGGAACTCCGTCGCAAGGCGGATCGAGATCCCCTCGGCGCCATGCCGGGCCTGATGCTCGGCCTCGACAATCGCCGTCAGCTGCTTGACCTGGGCCTCGGTCAGCTTGCCGGCCAGATGGCGGACGACTTGACGCTCCAGATCGACCCGGATGTCGAAGATGTCGCGCGCATCCTCGAAGGACGGCACGGCGACCACGGCGATGCGGTTGCGGCGCAGGTCGACAAGCCCCTCCGCCGCCAGCTGCCCGAGCGCGCTGCGGGCGATGGTCCGGCTGACGCCGAAGCGTTCGCCCAGCGAATCCTCGGGCAGCCGGTCTCCCGGCGACAGCGCCCGCTCGATGATCGCACGCCGCAAGGCCGTGCAGATCGCCGCGACACGGTCGCCACCGGTTTTCCCTGAACGCTTTTGCTCGCGTTTTTCCTCGGCCATCACCGCCCCCGCCTGCTCTGCCTTCCATAAGCGAGGCCAGTTGGGAAAGCAACTCGCCAAGTGCCGCATTTGAATGCAGCGGCCCCGCTAGCTTGCATAAAATAAGTGCATGCAAAAACTGTATGCACTTTTCCTCGCCCGCCGCGCGACTTCTCTTCCGTGGAGCTTGGCCCCTCAGGGAAACTGGCGCACCCGTTGCATACAGTTTTACCGATCCGCCACGAGGTACGCCGCATGTCCCGATCCCAAGCCATCCCGCAAGGCCACCCGTCCAGCGCCTCTTCCATCTCCCCGTCCGTCGCCCCGGCCATCGCCGTCGAGCTTTCGCAAGCCGCCGTTTCGTTCGGCAAGCCGGGCAAGACGGTCGCAGCCTTGCAGGAGACCAACCTTCGGATCGCGGCAGGCGAATTCGTCGCCCTGGTCGGGCCGTCGGGCTGTGGGAAATCGACGATCCTGCGACTGACGGCCGGCCTGCTGAACCCGACCCGGGGGGCCGTCATCGTCGGTGGGCGCGAGGTCGGGGCCAAGGCGCTGCGCATCGGCATGGCCTTCCAGAACCCGACCATGCTGCCCTGGCTCACCATCGAGCGGAACGTCATGCTGCCGCTGAAGATCGTGCGGCCCTTCCGGTCCGACTATCGCGCCAAGCGCAGGACGGAGTTCCGCGACCGGGTGCATGCCCTGCTGGCCGATGTCGGGCTCGACAAGTTCGCCAACCATTACCCCTGGCAGCTGTCGGGCGGGATGCTGCAACGCGCGAACCTGTGCCGCGCCCTCATCCATGAACCGAGCCTGCTGCTGCTCGACGAGCCGTTCGGCGCGCTCGACCAGTTCACCCGCGAGGAGCTGTGGGGAACGATGCAGTCCCTGTGGCTGAAGCGCAAACCCACCGTCCTGCTGATCACCCACGACCTGAAGGAGGCCGGTTTCCTCGCCTCGCGCATCTGCGTGATGAGCGCCCGTCCCGGCCGCATCATCGACGACAGCGCCGTCGATTTCCCCCGGCCGCGCACGGTCGACATGACCTTCAACGCCGATTTCGTCGCCCTCAACCAGCGCCTGCGCGACCTCATCATCGATGCGCGCAGCGATGCCGCAATCCAGGGAGCCTGAGCCGTGAGCTACGACCTGCGCCGCCGCCTCTGGGCCGCCCTCCTCATCCTCGGCTTCTTCGCGGCCTGGGAGATCCTCTGCCTCGTCCTCCAGGTTTCCGACCTTGTCCTGCCGCGCCCGACCCAGGTCTTCGCGACACTGGCCGCGCGCTTCGGCATCCTGTGGCCGCATGTGATGCAGACCCTCTGGACCACGATGATCGGCTTCGTCCTGGGCGTCACCGTCGGGGTGGTCATCGGGGCGGCCATCGGCGTCTCGCGCACCGCCTACGACACGGTCTATCCCCTGCTGATCGGCTTCTCCTCGATCCCCAAGGTCGCGGTGGTGCCGATCTTCGTGCTGTGGTTCGGATCGGGCGCGACGCCGGCCATCCTCACCGCACTCGCCATGTGCTTCTTCCCCATCGTCGTCAACATCGCGACCGGCCTCGCCACCACCGAGCCGGAACTGGAGGACGTGCTGAAGTCGCTGGGAGCCAGCAGGTTCGACATCCTGTGGAACGTCGGCCTGCCCCGCACCATGCCCTTCTTCTTCGCCTCGCTGAAAATCGCCGTCACCTTCGCCTTCGTCGGCAGCGTGCTGTCCGAAACCGTCGCCTCCAACAAGGGCATCGGCAACGTGATGATGACGGCCTCCTCCAACTTCGACGTGCCGCTGGTCTTCGCCGGCCTCTTCCTGCTCGCCGCTCTCGGCATCCTGCTCTACGTCGCCTTCTCGCTGGTCGAGGCGCGAGTCACCGGCTGGGCCACCCGCCGGCAGGGCTTCGCCTCCGCCTGACCCATCATTTCCGAAACGGAGCCTCCCCATGTTGAAAAAGCTTCTCGCGACGCTTGCGCTCGGCCTTTGCCTGGGCGGGACGGCGTTGGCCGACACCAACATCAAATTCACGCTCGGCTGGAAGACCCAGGGCTCCGACGCGCCGTTCCTGCTGGCGTTGCAGAAGGGCTATTTCAAGGCGGAGGGGCTGAACGTCACCATCGACCAGGGCGAAGGGTCGGCGGCCACCGTGACCCGCATCATGTCGGGCGCCTATGACGCCGGCTTCGGCGACATCAACGCGATCATCCAGAATGCGGCGACCCGTCCCGGCGACGTGCCGGTCATGGTCTATCAGCTCTGGAACAAGCCACCCTTCGCCATCGTCTCGAAGAAGGCGACCAACATCGCCACACCCGCCGATCTCGTCGGCAAGAAGCTGGGCGGCGCCCAGGGCACCCCGACCACCCGCCTCGTGACCGTGCTCGGCACGCTCAACAAGGTCGACATGACCAAGGTCGCCATCGAGAACATGGGGCCGAACCTGCAAGAGCCGATGCTGATCAAGGGCGACATCGACGGCGCCCTGGTCTTCAACATCACCAGCTGGTTCAACCTGATCAACAACCGCCAGGATCCGGCCAAGGACTACAACTGGCTGCTGTTCGGCGATTTCGGCCTCGACCTCTATTCCAACGGCATGATGGTTTCCCAGAAGCTGATCCGGGAGAACCCGGCCGCCGTCACCGGCCTCGTCCGCGCCGTCAACAAGGCGGCGGTCGAGATCGGCGGCGATCCTGCCGCCGGGCTGAAGGCGGTGCTGGCCTACGACAATCTGGCCAAGGAAGAGCTTGAGCGCGCCCGCATGATCTTCTCCTACGAGCATCTCATCGTTTCGCCGGAAGTCGCCAGGCTCGGCCTCGGCGATGTCGACGATGCCCGTCTCGCCCGCTCCATCGGCATCGTCGTCGAAGGCTATCAGCTGACCGCCACGCCCAAACCGGAACAGATCTTCACCCGCCGGTTCCTGCCGCCGGCTGCCGACCGCAAGCTCGCCTACAAGACCAACTGACAGCAGGGAACAGGCCCGGCCGGACCGACGGCCGGGTTCCAGCAGAGGGGAAAGAGATGAACGCCGCCCGGCCCGGAATGGTCACCAGCCCGCATCCCCTGGCCTCCGAAGCCGGTGCCGCCGTTCTGGCAAGGGGCGGCACCGCCATCGAAGCGGCGGTCGCCATCGCCGCCTGCCTGTCCGTCGTCATGCCGCATTTCTGCGGGATCGGCGGCGACGCCGTCTGGCTGGTGGCGGACCGGCAGGGAGGGCAGCGCTGCTTCCTTGGCATCGGACAGGCGACGGAGACCCTGCCCGCCTACGACGCTGCCATCCCTCTGCGCGGACCGGCCTCGACCGTCACCTCGGCCTGCGCGGTCGACAGCTGGGGCCACGCCCTTGCCTACAGCGCGGACCGCTGGGGCGGCACACAACCCTTCGCCGACCTCCTCACCCCCGCCATCGCCCTGGCCCGGGACGGCTATGTCCCGAGCCGCTCGCAACAGTTCTGGTTCGATTTCCGCCGCGACGAGATCCCGCAGTGGAAAGGCTTCGCGGAGCATTTCAGCGCAACCCCCGGCGCCCTCTTCA
The DNA here is from genome assembly GCF_042604635.1 of Azospirillum sp. A26. Classification (NCBI taxonomy): domain Bacteria; kingdom Pseudomonadati; phylum Pseudomonadota; class Alphaproteobacteria; order Rhodospirillales; family Azospirillaceae; genus Azospirillum; species Azospirillum sp. A26. The sequence continues at coordinate 1,685,862 of NZ_CP170473.1, forward strand.
GGCAGCCCGGCCTCACCCGCAGCCTCTCCCTGCTGGCGGAGGACGGTTACCGGTCCTTCTATGACGGGCGGCTCGGCAAGCAGCTGGCAGAGGGGCTGGCCGCTGCCGGCTCCCCTCTCCGTGCCGCGGACCTGACAGTGACCCGGACGCGGGAGGAGGCTCCTGCAAGCCTGGACTATCGCGGGCTGACCCTGCTGGCGCCGCCCGCGCCGACGCAGGGGCTTTCCACGCTGGCGATCATGGGCATCCTCTCCCACTTCGATCTGCCGGCCCTGTCGCCCACCAGCCCGCTGCGTTACCATCTGCTGGTCGAGGCGGTGAAACAGGCTTTCCTGGACCGCCGGTTGATCGCCGATCCGGACTGTGCCGAACCGCCTCCCTGGGATTTCCTCGATCCGCAACGTCTGGCCGCCAAGGCCGCCGCCATCGATCCGGCACGCGCCCTGCCCTGGCCCCATCCCTACCAACATGGCGATACGGTCTATTTCGCCGCGGCCGACGAACAGGGGCGCTGTGCCAGCGTCCTGCAAAGCACCTATTTCGACTGGGGCAGCGGTGTCCCGGTCGGCGACACCGGCATCCTCTGGCAGAACCGTGGCGCGGCATTCTCCACCGTTCCCGGCGACCGCAACGGGATCGAGCCGGGCAAGCGCCCCTTCTACACCCTCAATCCCGGCATCGCCCTCAAGGATGGGACCCCTCACCTTCTCTACGGCACCCAAGGCGCGGACGGCCAGCCGCAGACCCTGTCCGTGCTGCTCAGCGGCCTGATCGATCACGGCATGACGCCCGAGGAGGCGCTCGCCCAGCCCCGCTTCCTTCTGGGCAAGACATTCTCCGACAGCCGCGACAGCCTCAAGATCGAAGCCTCCCTGGGCGGGGCCGCGATAGGGGCTCTTGCCGCTCTGGGGCATGAGGTGGCGCCCCTTCCGGCCTTGTCGCCGATCTTCGGCCAGGCGGGCGCCATCAGGCTTACCGATGCGGACACCCTGAGCGGCACCCACGATCCGCGTGGCGAAGGCGACGCGATCCGATGCCAGAGGCCGCTGCCGGGATGACGAACCGCCTCGACCGGCTCACCGGACCGACCGCCGGTGCGGCCGGTCCCATCATGCCCTCACTTGCGGTCCAGCGGGAACAGGGCGGCGGGCAGATGCAGCAGCCGCACGGTTCCCTCGTAAAGCCGGACGATGGCCGGCGTCAGCACCCCATCGACGATGGGGCGAGCCGGAATGACCAGCAGGGAAGCGGTGGCGGAGACCAGAAGCGCGCCCGCCATGTCCAGGGGGAAGTGAACGCCGAGATAGATGCGTGCCCATGCGACGCCCATCCCGAAGGCCATCATCCCCCAGCCCAGCCGCTGCCAGGACCCGCGCAGCAGCAGGCTGATCCCGATCGTCCACATGAAGGTCGCATGGTCGCTGGGGAAAGATGAATTTGCGGCGTGCGGGATCAGCTGATGCCCCAACCCGATCATGAAGGGGCGCGGATGATGCCAGAGCGCGCCAATCGCCGAGTTGACCAGCGCCGCCGTCAGCAGCGCGCAGCCGGCACCGACCAGGACGGCGCGCCCGTCTTGCCGTCCCCACACCCACAACGCCGCGACCAGGGCCGCGACCAGCACCACCACGTCGTCCGCCAGAAAGCGCGCCAGCATGAGAAGCCCGGCCGGCGGATCGGGCGGAGCGTTCAGCAGAAGGAACAGATGTTGGTTCAGAGCTTCCATAAGCGGGGTCCGATCGTTTCGATTCGATGACAGGCAGGCCAGACAGATAGGCCGTGGCGCTTGCGCCTGCCTGGGCGCGAATGGCCAGAACCGGGGCGTTCGGCTGAGTTCAGGAGAGCGATGAGGATAGCGAACGCTCCAATCGGCCCCCCGATGAAGACGGTCCTCATGGCGCGCCGGGCACGTCGGCACGCAGGCCGGCGGACCCGTCTCATACCAGTGCCGGAAAGTTCCGACCTGCGGTCGGCACTTTCCAGCGCCTCAGACGCCGGGCGGCCCGCGTCCGCGGGCCTTGGCTTCGCGGGCATGTGCCCGTGCGGCCGCCGTCGTGGCCGATACCAGGGTCAAAAGTCAAAACTTTCTGACCCTGGTATCAGCTGCTCCCGCGGTGGGTCAGCGTCAGTTCGACGGCGCGGATCGGCTCCGGCGGCATGTCTCCGCGCATCCGTTGCAGGATCATCGATCCGGCTTGCCGGCCGAGGTCGCGGCTGTCGATGCCGATGGTGGTCAGGCCGGGCGGCAGTTCCTCGGCCACGTCATTGTGGCCGAATCCCAGGATGGCGATGTCGTCGGGCAGGCGCATGCCCAGCCGGCGCGCCTCCAGCAGCGCCCCGGTCGCCAGCAGGTCGTTGGCGCAGAACACCGCCTCGACCGCCGCGTTGCGCGACAGCAGCTCGGCGAGCGCGCGGCGGCCGTCGACCATGCTGGTGACCCTGTCGACCGACAGCTCGGCGACGATGTCGAGCCCGGCGGCGCGGGCGCCCTCGCGGAAACCGGTGAGCCGCAAAGCGCCGCGGCCGCTGCGGCGGCCGATATAGGCGACGCGGCGATGGCCCCGCCCGGCGAAATGCTCGGCCGCCAGACGGCCGCCGTCGATGTTCGAGAAGCCGACCAGCATGTCGATGGGGTCGCGGGGATAAGCCCAGGTCTCCATGATCGGAATGCCGAGCGCCCGCAACGCCCGCCGGTTCTCCTCGATCTCGATGACGCCGGTGAACATGACCGCCGCCGGCCGCATCTCGCGCAGCGACTGGATCATCGTCGTCTCCTTGGCGTAGGAGTAGGAGGTCTGCCCGATCATCAGCTGATAGCCTTGCGGCTCCAGCACCTCGCCGCAGCCCTGCACGGCGAGGCAGAACTGCTGGCTTTGCAGGTTGGAGACGAAGGCGGCGACGATGTTCGACTGGCCCGACCGCAGGGCGCGGGCATGCGGGTTGGTGGCGTAGCCGGTGCGTTCGACGATCTCCAGGATCTTCCGGCGCTTGGCCTCGGCCACCTTCTCCGGCTGGCGCAGGGCGCGCGAGACGGTGATCGGCGACACCCCGGCGAGCCGGGCGATCTCGACGATGCGCGTCGGAGCCGCACCCCCGGCGGCGTCCCCGTCTGCCGACGGCACCGGTTCCGCCGCCCGGAGGCGGAGGACGTCGTCGATGGTCGGCGGACGCTTGGCCGCGCTGCTCTCACTCATGTCGCCCGTCTCCCTGGCCGCCTGTCCCTGCGATGCCGCCCGGTCAGGCCGCGCGCCCCAGGATGCCCGCCTCCTCCACCGGACGCGCCACCTGGATCAGGCAGTCGCCGGCCTCGCTGTCGCTGTGCAGGCGCCGCGAGATGACGATGCCCGCCTCCTGGAAGCGCAGCTCCTCCTCCGGCTGGTCGAGCCGCGTCAGGTCGTGGAACCAGCCGGCGAGATCGCCGGCGGCGACCCGCGCCCCGACATCGACCGCCGGTTCGAACCAGCCGCGCCGCAGCGCGTAGATCGCCTGCCGGTGGCTGTCAAGCTGAAGCAGTTGCATCGGCGTCGGAACCGGGGCCGGAACCGAGAGAACCGGCGCGTCTGTCAACCCGGTGGCGATCAGCAGGTTGTCGATGGCGCGGGCGGTGTAGGCCATGGTCTCCGGCGTCACCGTGCCGCCGCCGCCAAACTCGCCGCTGATGCCGATGACGCCGGCCCGTGCGGCGGCGGCCATCGAGGTCGGTGCCGTCGCCCCGTTCTCCGCCACGAAGCCGTAGGGCATGCCGAGCGCACGCATCAGCTCCAGCGCGCGGCCGAGCCGGTCGGGCGTGCCCTGCCGTTCGATCAGGGCACAGGGCAGGTGCGCCATCGAGGTGCCGCCGGAATGGATGTCGAACACCACGTCGTGACGCGGGAACAGCTCGTGTTCGAGGAAATGCGCCAGCCGGAAGGTAGGCGTGCCGGCGGGGTCGCCGGGGAAGGCGCGGTTGAGGTTGCCCTCGTCCAGCGGCGACCGCCGCCGCGCCGCCATCGCCGCCGGCGCGTTGGCGACCGGCAGGATCGTCACCTCGCCACGGATGCGCGCGGGATCGAGGCGGCGGAACAGGCGGCCCAGCAACAGTTCGCCTTCATACTCGTCGCCGTGGTTGCCCGCCATCAGCAGCACGCGCGGGCCCGTCCCGTTGCGCACGCGGCAGACCGGGACCTTCACCTGATAATAGGGGGAGCGATCCACCGAGAACGGGATGCTGAGGAAATCCAGCGACTTGCCGTCGGCGGCGAAATCGAGCGCGTGGTAGAGGCCAGTGTGCATTCCAAAAACCTTCTGGCGGAGGGGCGCCTCAGCGGCGCTTGCCTTCAGCGTTTGCCGGGGCAAGCGGCTGCCCGGCGCCCCGTCCGGTTCACCGAGGAAGCCCGCTTACAGGGCGGCCAGCGCCGTCATCTCGACGCGCAGGTCCGGGTCGGCCAGCCGCGCCTCGGTGCAGGCGCGGGCCGGCGGGTTGGCCGGATCGATCCAGGCATCGTAGACCTCGTTCATGGCGTCGAAGTCGGTGATGTGCGGCAGGAAGACGTTGACGGCGACCAGCTTGGACTTGTCGCTGCCGGCCTCCGCCAGCAGGGCGTCGATCTTGGCCAGCACGTCGCGGGTCTGCTCCTGGATAGAGCCGGTGCGGTTGTTGGCGACCTGACCCGCGATGTGGACCATGCCCTGGCAGACGACAGCCTGGCTCATGCGCGAACCGACCTGGAACCTGGTGATCATCGAAAAAACCTCTCTTGGATGCCGAACGGCGGGTTACATCTGCGGAAGCGTCTGCTTTTCCTTGAACCACGTCATCTGCAGGGCGCCCAGCTTGCCGTTCAGGCGGTTGTAGAACAGGAAGGTGTTGATCCAGTTGACCAAATCCTGTTCGCCATGGCGGACGGCCACATGGGCCGGCGACTGGCGGATCAGGAACTTCTGCTCGACCTCCTTGCCGGGATTGTCCTGCGCGACCTTCAGCGCGATGGCGCTGTTCTCGGCGAAGGTGTCGACCTGCCCGGCCAGATAGGCGGCGATGGCGCCGGGGGTGTCCTCGAAGCGGACCAGCTTGGCGCCGGGGGCGTTGTCGGTCAGCCAGATGTCGAGCGTCGAGCCCTTGGCGACGCCGATGCTGCGGCCCTTCAGCCCGTCGGGATCGGTGGCGTTCGCCATCGACTTCGGCCCGTAGACGCCGAGATTGACCGCGGCATAGGGCTGGGTGAAGGTCACCTGCTGGGCGCGCTCCGGCGTGGCCCCGGCGGCGGCGATCAGCACGTCGACCTTGTTGGCGAGCAGGCTGGGAATGCGGTTGGCGCCGGTCACCTGGACCAGATCCAACTTCACGCCCATGTCGGCGGCCATCAGCTTCGCCAGATCGATGTCGAGGCCGGCGGCCTCGCCCTTGGCGTCCTTGAAGCCCCAGGGGGCGGCGTCCATCAGAACGCCGACGCGCAGCTTGCCGGCCGACAGCACGTTCTGCAGGGCATCGGCCTTCGCGGCGGACGGCAGGGCGGCGGCGGAGAGCGCGACGGTGGCGCAGACCGCCACGGCGGCGGCGAGGGTCCGGAAGAGTCTCACGACATTGCTCCTCTGTTCTGGTGGTTGTCCGGTCCTCGGGGAACCGGTGGTTGGTTCGGCCATGCCTCAGCGGACGGAGGCGATGAAGCTCTGCAATTCGGGGGTGCGGGGGTTGGCGAAGAGCTCGGCCGGCGGCCCCTCTTCCCAGACGCGGCCCTGGTGCATGAAGACGATCTTGGAGGCGACGTTGCGAGCGAAGCCCATCTCGTGGGTGACCAGCACCATGGTCATGCCCTGGCGCGCCATGTCCTCCATCACCTTCAGCACCTCGCCGACCAGCTCGGGGTCGAGCGCCGAGGTCACCTCGTCGAACAGCATCAGGTGCGGGCGCATGGCGAGGCAGCGGGCGATGGCGACGCGCTGCTGCTGCCCGCCGGAGAGCTGGGCCGGATAGGCGTCGATCTTGTCGGCCAGCCCGACGCGCTCCAGCACGTCCAGCGCCAGCGCCCGGCCTTCCGCCTTGGCGATCCGCTTGTTGAGGACCGGGGCCAGCGTGATGTTGCGTTCCACCGTCATGTGCGGGAACAGGTTGAAGGCCTGGAAGACGATGCCGACGCGCTGGCGGAAGTCGCGCAGGTTCGGCATGTCGGTGCGCACCGGCTGGCCTTCCACCGTGATCTCGCCGCCGTCGATGCGCTCCAGCGCGTTGATGCAGCGGAGCAGGGTCGATTTGCCGGAGCCCGACTTGCCGATGATGGTGACGATCTCGCCTTCCTTGATGTCGAGCGACACCCCCTTGAGCACCTGGGTCGACCCATAGCTCTTGGAAACGTTTCGGATGTCAACGAGCGCCATTGAGACGGACCTCCAGGGAACGGGCCCACAGGGTGAGCGGCAGGCAGGCGGCGAAGTAGATCGCCGCGACGATCGAATAGACCAGCAGGGGCTGGAAGGTGGCGGCGCTGACCAGCTGGCCGGCGCGGGCGAGTTCGACGAAGCCGACGATGGAGGCCAGCGAGGTGCCCTTGATCAGCTGGACGAGGAAGCCGACGGTCGGCGGCAGCGCCATACGGAAGGCCTGCGGCGCGATGACGTAGCGGAACTGGTGCCAGGTCGACAGGCCGAGGCAGGCGGCGGCCTCCCACTGCTCGTGCTTCACCGCTTCGATGCCGCCGCGCCAGATCTCGCCTAGGAAGGAGGCGGTGTAGACCGTCATGGCGATGCCGACGGCGACCAGCGGCGGCATCTCGATGCCGAGGAAGACCGGCATGCCGAAATAGAAGAACATCAGCAGGCCGAGCAGCGGCACGCCCTGCACCAGCTGCAGGAAGGCGGTGGCGGTCCAGCGCAGCGCACGGCTGGCGCTGGTCCGCATCAGGGCGAGCAGCAGGGCCAGCGGCGCGCCGAGGCCGAGCGCGATGAGGACGAGGACGGCCGTCCATTGCAGGGCGCTGAGCAGCGACAGGAAATCGGCGAGGGAGAAGGAACGCATGGCCGGTGTCTCCGTCAGCGCCGAACCGGCCAGCGGAAGGCGAGGTGCCCCACCGCGGCGAACAGCAGTTTGAAGGTCATCACCAGGGCGAAGTAGATGCCGCAGATCACGGCATAGACTTCGAAGCTGCGGTAGGTGCGCGTCTCGATGAAGCCGCCGGTGTGGAACAGCTCCTCCGCCGAGATCTGCGAGGCCAGCGAGGTGCCGAGCAGCAGCAGGACGAACTGGCTGGTGAAGGCGGGATAGACGCTGCGCAGGGCGGGCGGCAGCACGATGTAGCGGAACACCTGCCAGCGGCTAAGCCCCAGGCACTGGCCGGCCTCGACCTGGCTGCCGGGAATGGCGTCGAGCCCGGCGCGGACGATCTCGGTGCAGTAGGCGCCGAAATAGAGGCCGAGTGCGATGGACGCCGCCTCGAAGGCCCCCATCCGCAGGCCGAAGCCCGGCAGCACGAAGAAGACCACGAACAGCTGGATCAGCGACGGCGTGTTGCGGATCAGCTCGACATAGCCGCGGATCGCCCAGCGCACCGGGCGCGGCCCGCTGCGCACCGCCGCCGCCGCGGCGACGCCGATGGCGGTGCCGATGGCCGCGGCGACCAGGGTCAGCAGCAGCGTGTGCAGCGTGCCGTCGATCAGCTGGTCCTGATAGCGCCAGAGCTGCTGGAAATTCAATGTCTGCATGGGGAATCTGGCCGCCTCGGGTCAGCCGAAGAAGGTGCGGTAGGCGCGGCACACCCGCCCGTCGGCATCGAGGCCGAACAACACCCGCCAACGGTCGATGCAGGTGCAGGGGTGCGAGATGCCGAACTCGACGATGTCGCCAACCACAAGCTCCTGACCGGCCGGAACGGCGACGAAGGCGTGCTGGTCGTTCAGCCGGGTCACCCGCAACCCGTCCGCGGGCAGCGCCACGCCGTCGCGGTGAATGCGCAGCGGGCGGGGCAGATCCTGGTCGAAGGAGGAATCGCGCATGCCGAAGCCGCAGATCGCCAGCCCCGGCTCCGGCCGGGTCAGCACCTCCGCCCACAGGCGCAGGGCCGGGCGGAAATCGGCGGCGGTGGCGCCGCCGCAGGCGAAGCCCTGCCGGGCATCGAGCGCGCCGAGCGCGCGTTCGTAGGTGCCGTGATCGTGGAAGAAGATGGCGCCGCTGCGCAGCACCAGCGTGGCGTTGCCGTCGGCTTGCGCGACCGGCGCCAGAGCGGCGACCACCATGTCGAAGAAGGCCGATCCGCCGGCGGTGAGCAGCAGCGGCCGGTCCGGCACCAGCGCGCGCACCAGGGCGAAGGCCTCCGCCGTCCGCTCCATCAGGGCGGCGATGTTGGCGGCGGTCGCTACCGGGTCAGAGGTCGCGACCGCCCCCTCATAGGTGGCGATACCGTCGAGCACCAGCAGGCCGGGATGCTTGAGGACCGCGGCGAGGATCGCGTCCACCGCCGCACGGTCGCGGGCGCCGCCGCGGCCGGCGCCGACCTCGACCAGGACGGCCAGCGGGCGGCCGGAGGTCTGGGCAGCCGCGGCCAGCGTCTCGACCGCGGCCGGGGAGTCGGCAAAGGCATGCAGGTCGGCGTCGGGGTGGGCGGCGAGCAGCGCGCCCAGCCGCCTGCCGCTGGCGATGCCGCCGATCTCGTTGCCGAGGATCAGCCGGGTCACGCCCGCGCGCAGCAGCACGGCGGCCTGCTGCAGATTGGCGACGGTGGCGCCCCAGGCGCCGGCCTCCACCAGCCCGGAGGCGATCTGCGGCGCCATCGGCGTCTTGGCATGCGGAGCGAGCGCCACACCATGATGTCGCGCATAGGCAAGGATCAGGTCGCGGTTGGCAGCGAAGGCATCCTCGTCGAGCGTCAGGACCGGCAGCGCCATGTCGCCGGCAGCCGGCCGCCAGCCCTGTGCGCCGACATCCCGCAGCCGCAGCGGCGCCGTCCCCGGCGGCACCCCACGGATGCTGTCGTCTAAACTGCTGTCGAGCAGGGCATCGAGAAACAGGCTCATGGGCGGCAATCCTGATCAGCCAGATGAGGACGAAGCGTCGAACGTCCGATGACAACGTTATCATATTGCCGCATCGATGCAATGACAACGTTGTCATTTCCGCGCACAAAGAGTCGTTCCCGACCAACCGGGGGATCGAACGTGACCGGTTCTGCCGCGAAACCGGCCGGGTGCGATGGAATGGCCGAACGTGGGAGACTTAAAGTTTCGCGCTCCGGTCGATCTCCTGACGCAGGGTCAGCGCCAGATCCTCGATCCGGTAGGGCTTCGACAGGACGGGGAAGCCTTTCAGCCCGGCCCGGTCCTCGCTGTAGCCGGTGGTCAAAACCACCGCCAGCCGGGGCAGCAGTGCCCGCGCCGCCGCGGCCAGGGCGGCGCCGTCGATCTCGCCCGGCATCACCATGTCAGTGAACAGCAGATCCGGCCGTTCCCCGTCCCGCAACAGGCGCAACGCCTCTTCCCCGGTCGTGGCGCGCCTGACCTGATACCCCATCTCCTCCAGGGCCGCCACGATCACCAGCGCCACCACCGGGTCGTCCTCGACCAGCAGCACGCTGGCGCCGCCGCCATCGACCATGGCCCGCTGGGCATCGACCGCCGCCACCGGCATGGTCTCGGCGCGCGGCAGCAGCAGCGTAACACTGGTGCCCTGCCCCTCCACGCTGTCGACGGTGGCGATCCCGCCGGACTGCCGGCAGAAGCCGTAGACCTGCGCCAGCCCCAGCCCGGTGCCCTGGCCCACCGGCTTGGTGGTGAAGAAGGGCTCGAAGATCCGCTCCAGCATTGCCGGGGCCATGCCATGGCCACTGTCCCGCACCCAGATCCGGACGAAGTGGCCTTGCAGCCCGCTCTCGCCGCACTGCTCGACGTTGCCGGCACCGATCATCAGCCGGCCGGCTCCGGCAATGGCGTCGCGGGCGTTGGTGGCGAGGTTCAGGATCGCCAGCTCGAACTGCACCGGATCGGCCATCGCCGGCCACAATCCACCCTCCAGATCGAACTCCAGCCGGATGTCGGCACGCAGCGCCCGGTCGAGGAAGCTGCGCATCCCCAACAGGCGGTCGCGGACGTCGAAGGCTTCGGGTTCCAGGTTCTGACGGCGCGAGAAGGCCATCAGCTGCCGGATCATGCTGGCGCCGCGGTCCACCGCCTGATGGCCGGACTCCAGAACCTTCTGCACTCCGGCGACGTGGCCGGCGCGCCGCCCGACCAGCTGAAGGCAGCCCGACATCGCCTGGAGCAGATTGTTGAAATCATGCGCCATGCCGCCGGTCAACTGGCCGACCGCCTCCATCTTCTGCGATTGCCGCAGCGTCTCCTCGGCCTGTATCAGCTCGGCCGTGCGTTCGGCGACGCGCTGCTCCAAGGTGTCGTTGAGGAAGCGCAGCTCCGCAATCGCCCGGTCGCGCTCCGCTTCGATGGTGCGCCGCTCCTCTACGTCGATGAGCACGCCGGGAAAGCCCCGCGCGGTCCCATCGGCGCTCAGATCGACCCGACCGTTGGCCTCGATCCAGTAATAGCGTCCGTCCTGCCGGCGGACGCGGTACTGGTGGGCGTAGCGGCCGCCCCACGCCATCGCTTCGCGGATCGCCTTGTCCAAACCGGCCCGGTCATCCGGATGCACGGTCTCGACCAGCTGCGCCAGGCTGATGCCGTCACGCCCGAGCGCCGGATCGAGCCCGAAGGTCGCCGCAAACGCTTCGTCGATGGTGAAGCGGTCTGCCGCGATGTCCCAGAACCATGTGCCGATGATCGCACCGGCGGACAGGGCCAGTTGGACCCGTTCGGCATCGGTGCGGGCAGTTTCGAGGGCGCGCTTGCGATGGTCGATGTCTTCGAGCATGGCGATGGCGCCGGTGACCTGTCCGGCGCCGTCCGTCAGCGGCACGCTGCTGACGGCGAACCAGCGCTCGGACCCGTCGGCCTCTCTGTGGAGGAACTCGATGCCCGGCGAGACCACCTCGCCGCGCAGGGCGCGCGCACCGGGATAGCGGCTGGGGGGAAGCCGATTTCCATTCTCATCGAAGGCGCGCCACCGGTCGGCACTCTCCGCCTTCGTCATTCTGGAAGGCATGGGTTGATCGGGCAGGAGTTCGCGGAACAGCGGGCTGGACAGCAACACCCGTCCATCGGCGTCGAGCAGGCACGCCCCGACCGGAAGATGCTGGATGAGGGTGGAGAAGCGGTTGCCGGCTTCGGTACGGGCAGCAACCTCCTGCTCCAGCGCCACGTTGCGCGCTCGCAGTTCTGCCTCGACCGCGTCGCGCTGCCGGGCCGCGATGACCCCCGCCGTCGTTTCCATCGCGATGTCGAGCATGCCGACGACCCGTCCGCCGTCGCGCAGCGGGCTGTAGGCGAAGGTCCACCATGTGTCCTCCTCGCAGCCGTTGCGGGTCATCACGAGGTGCATGTCGGTGAAGCTTACCGCCTCGCCCTCCAGCACGCGCGCGATGAGCGGGCCGATCGTGTCCCACACGTCGGACCAGACGGAGGCAATCGGCTGCCCCAGCGCCGCCGGGTGGCGCTTGCCCAGAAAGGGAACATAGGCGTCGTTGTAGAGCAGCGTCTGTTCCGATCCCCAGGTCGCGCACATGGCGAAGGGGGATGCGAGCATCATCGTGAAGATCGCATCGAGGGCAGGGCTCCAGCCCTCACGCGGTCCGAGCGGGGTTGCGCTCCAATCGCATGCTTCGAGGTCCGGCAGGGTGGTGCTCATGCGCTCACTGACCCTCTGCCCTGCCTGTGCGATGGCTCTCAGCCGGCAATCGTCCGGCAACCGCTCGATGTTCGGGACCGGGCGGGACTGAAACGGTCTTCCGTTGAAGCATGCCTGTTTATAGACGGTGGAACTGCCCCGGACAAGGTGGGCTCACGTCCCGGGAAAGACGCCGGCGGCCGTCTTTACCGGGTGGAAGCGTCCATGCGCTCGCCGTCGCGACAGCCCGGTTTCAATCCTGGCCGCGCGAGACGCGAAACCAATGCTCGGCATACTGCCGGCAAAGCTCCGCTTCCACACTGTCGCCCGTGCGTTCGGCATCGGTGGCACGGGCGAGCCACTGCGTCTGTTTTTGCACCGCCGATCCGTTCACACGGGCGGGTGCTGGCCGGACCCCGGTCGATGCGCCGCTGTTGGAGCGGGACTTGCTGAAGTTCGGTCGCGGCACTGGTACGCGGGGCCTGGAGGGTGGCATGGGGCTTACGGACTTCCTTTAAGGAGACGGGAGGGGCATCCTCCGATCCCGCAGAGTCTACCCTCCCCATCGCCGCGATGCGCGGAAATTCTGTCGCGCCTTGCCGCCCTTTGACGGACGGCCATATTCGCGTCAGCATACGGACCGGCGGCGATGCGTGGCGATGCGAAGCGACCGGACCCGGCTCACCCTCTCAACCATCCCCCTCAACCGTCCCCCTCAACCGACATGGATGGGACCGACGCCGTGCCGATCCGCAGACTGGACCTGAATCTCCTTCGGGTGTTCGAAGCCGTCATGCAGCATCGCAGCGTGATCGGCGCCAGCAGGGAATTGCGGATCACGCCCTCGGCGGTCAGCCATGCGCTCGCCCGGCTGCGTCAGTCGCTGGAGGACGATCTGTTCGTCCCCGGCACCTCCGGGATGGAACCGACTGCCCGCGCCCTCCAGCTGTCGTCCGGCATCGCCGATGGGCTGGGACGGATCGCCGACGCGATGAGCACGAAGGCCTTCATCCCGTCAGAGGCGGTGCGGACCTTCCGCATCGCCGCAACCGACTATGCGGCGGTGATCGTCCTGCCGCGCATCGTCGCCCGGATCGCCCCGCTGGCGCCGCAGATCGACCTGCGGGTCTTCCCTGTCAACCGCATGGACGTCGTCCGTCAACTCGACGACGGACGGGTCGATTTCGTGATCGGCTGGTTTGCCGACCTGCCGGACCGCATGCGCCGCACCACGCTTTTCCAGGAATCGGAAGCCGTGGTGGTCCGCCGCGGACATCCGCTGACCGCCGGGCCGGTGACGCGGGAACGCCTGTTCGAGTTTCCCCACGTCGTCGTGGAGTTGACCGGCAGCGAAGAGGGGGCGACCGACGGGTTCATCGACGACCGCGGCGTATCCCGGCGGGTCTGGGTCGAACGGCTGATCCTCGAAGCGGCCGACAGCGACAGGGGGCTGACCGGGCGGGTGGCCGTCTCGGTCCCGCACTATGCCGCCGTCCCTCCGCTGCTGCAGGTTAGCGACATGGTGGCGACCCTGCCCAGGCTCCTGGCCCTCCGGGCCGTGGAACAGTCCGGCTTGGCGATTCTCGACCTTCCCTATGAACCGCAGCGGGTGAACCTGGACATGATCCGGCACCAGCGTGCCGAGCGTGACCCCGGCGCCTGCTGGCTGATCCGGCAGATTGTTGCCGCGATGGCCGACCCGGACACACTGAACGCCGTTCATCATGGCGCTGTATAAACTTCATTTGCCGGCTCCAGGAATTTCAAAGTAGCTATTCGAGACCGGAAGCGCCTCTTCATCCTTGAAGCCGGAACATGCTCGTCAGCCGCCAATGAATGACGGCGAGCCATTGGCGCGGGCTCGCGCTGTATTCTCACCGAATACATCGGCCCATTGAACACACAGGGAAACGGGACCGGCGTCTGGTCCGGGACAGGTTGAGGGATGAGCGGAATGAGGGCTCTTCGCTGGACGATCGGGGTTGCCGCCATCGCGGCGCTCGGCACGACCCTGTGGTTTGCGACACGGCCGCCGCCGCTGACCGTCCAGGGAGAGGTGTCGGCCGACCGGGTCGACATCAGCCCCCGCGTTTCCGGCCGCGTCGCCAGACTGGGCGCCGACACCGGGGACAGGGTGGCGCGCGGGACGGTGCTGGTCGAGCTGGAAAGCCCGCAGCTGGTGGCGGCGCTGGCCGCCGCCCAGGCGGCGCTCGGCGTGGCCAGGGCCGACCTCGACCGGGTCAACAGCACGCGGGCCGAGACCATCACCGCGAGACGGGCCGATCTGGCCTCGGCGGAAGCCGACGTCACCCTCTATCAGGACAATTACGGCCGGCAGGCCCAGCTCATCCGCTCGGGCAACACCCCGCAGGCCCGGCTCGACGAGGCGGCGCGCAATCTGGAGGCCGCCGTCCGCAAGCGTGAATCGGCGGAGGCTGCCTTGCATCTCGCGGTCACCGGCGCCAGCCCGGAGGAGCGCGCCCTCGCCGCCGCCCAGGTCAAGCAGGCGGAGGCCGCCCTCCGCCAGCGCTCCGTCGATGTGGAGGAGCTGGTCGTCCGCGCGCCGATGGATGGCCAGATCACCACCAGGGTGGCGGAGCCTGGCGAGAATTTCAGCGCCGGCGCGCCGCTCTTCTCCATGGTGGACATCGCCCACCCGTGGTTCACCTTCAACCTGCGCGAAGATCTGCTGGCGGGCCTCAGCGTCGGCGACGGCTTCCGGGTCACCGTTCCTGCCCTGAAGTCGGCAAAAATCGGCTCGGCGGAGATCCCGGTGCGGGTGACGACGATCAACGTCCAGGGGCAATACGCGACGTGGCGGGCGACCCGCGCCACCGGCGATTTCGATCTGCGGACCTTCGAGGTCCGGGCCGTGCCGGCCGCGCCGGTGGAGGGACTGCGGCCGGGAATGAGCGCCATCTGGGTCCGGCAGGGGCATTGAGATGCGGCCCCGCACCGGGTTGCGTCCCGGCTTCCTGCTGGTCTTCCAGCGTGAACTGGTCTGGCTGCGCCGGCGCCGTCCCGGTCTCCTGGTGCTGGTGACCCTTCTGCCGCTTGGCCTGATGGGGCTGCTGATGGCGATTTTCAGCGCCGGCCTCGCCACCCGCCTGCCGGTCGCCGTGCTCGACCTCGACGGGTCCGACCTTTCGCGCACCATCGTCCGCACCGTCGATGCCACGCCCGATGCCGCGGTGGCGCGGCGCGTCGCCGACCTTGCCGAAGGGCGCCGGCTGATCCTGTCCGGCGCCGTCCACGGGCTGCTGATGATTCCGCGCGATCTGGAACGGGACGTGAAGGCGGGGCGGCGGCCGGAAATCGTGTTCTTCTACAACGCCCAGACGCTGACCACCGGCAACCTCGTCCTGCGCGGGGTCAACAATGCCGTCCCGACGGTGGCGGCCGGCATCCGCCTGTCGCTGCGCACGGCCCAGGGCCAGCCGATGGATGCCGCCCAGGCCTCGCTGGCACCGATCCCGGTGCAAGTCCACGGCCTGTTCAACCCCACCATGAATTACGCCCATTTCCTGCTGGCGGCCCTGTTGCCCAGCCTGCTTCAGGTGGTGGTGGTCGTGGCGTCCGCCTATTCGGTGGGATTGGATGTCGAGACGCGGCACCGGCTGGCGATCCTGCGCAGGCTTGGCGGCGGCCTGTGGCCGGCCATGGCGGGAAAGGTCCTGCCCTATACGATCCTGTCGATGATGGTTCTGGGTATCGCCGACTCCGTCCTGTTCGGCCTGCTCGATCTGCCGTTGCGCGGCCAGCGGGGGATTCTGCTCCTCGCGGGCATCCTGTTCCTGCTGGCCTGCCAGTTGCTCGGCGTCCTGCTGGCGCTGCTCTTGCGCTCCACCGCGATGGCGGTCAGCATCGGGACGCTGCTGACCGCACCGGCCTTCGGCTTCATGGGAATCGGCTTTCCGCGCCTCGGCATGGGCGGCTTCGCCCAGGGCTATGGGGCGCTGCTGCCGGGAACCTGGTACCTGACGGCACGGATCGACCAGACCGTCCGCGGCACGCCGTCCGACCTGTCCTGGCCGCCGGTGCTGGTCCTCGCCGCTTTCGTGATCGGACTGG
This sequence comes from Azospirillum sp. A26, assembly GCF_042604635.1. NCBI lineage: Bacteria > Pseudomonadati > Pseudomonadota > Alphaproteobacteria > Rhodospirillales > Azospirillaceae > Azospirillum > Azospirillum sp. A26. The sequence continues at coordinate 1,701,610 of NZ_CP170473.1, forward strand.
CCGGGCTGACCGCAGGGCGGCTGGAGGGGCTGCGCGCCCGGCGCCGGCGGGCGGTCACAGGGCGCAGCATCGCGGTTCACGAGGGGAAGGCGTCATGAGAGCGGTCTTCGCCGTTTTCCGCCACGAACTCCGCCGCATTTTCACGGTCCGCCCGGTCTTTTCCGTGTTCATCCTGGCGGCGGCGATCTATGCCGTGTTCTATCCGCAGCCCTACCTCACCGAGGCGCTGCGCAACGTCCCCATCGTGGTTGTGGACCGCGACGGGACAAGCAGCAGCCGGGAGATGGTCCGCCGGCTCGACGCGACCTCCGACGTCAGCGTCGCCCTGGTGCTGCCCGACCTCCCAAGCGCCCAGCGCGCCGTCTATGAACGCGCGGTGTCGGGCATCCTGCTGATCCCCGGGAATTTCGAGCGCGACCTGCTGCATGGGCGGCCCTCCCCGGTCGCTCTCTATGCGGACGCCAGCTATTTCCTGATCTATCAGCGGATCGCCGGGGCCGTCTCGGCGGTGGCGAGGACGCTCGGGGCGGAGGTCGAAAGCGCGCGTCTGGTCGCTGCCGGCGTCGATCCGGCCCTGGCCGGCGCCGTCGTCGACCCGATGCCGCTGACGGCGGTGCCGCTGTTCAATCCGCAGGGAGGCTATGCGACCTATCTGCTGCCGGCGGCTTTCATCCTGATCCTGCAACAGCTCCTGCTGATCGGAACCGGCCTGCTCGGCACCATCCCCGACCCCGGCCGACCAAATGCGGGGCCGCTGGCGACGGTGACCGGCAAATACATGGCCTATCTGGTGCCGGCAGCCCTGATCCTGCCCTTCTACCTGATTGCCCTGCCCTATCTGTACGGCATCCCGCGCCTGGGCTCGCCCACGACCGTTCTCCTCTTCGCGCTGCCGTTCGCCCTCGCCGTCAACGGGCTTGGCATGATCGCCGCGGCGGTCTTCCGCACGCCGCTCGCGGTGCAGCTCGCCACCGCGGCGGTCGGCTTGCCCTTTTTCTTCCTGGCGGGCTTTTCCTGGCCGCAGGAATCGATGCCGGACGCGGTTCGTCTGGTCGCCCGGCTGCTGCCCAGCACATCGGCAATCGACGGGCTCGTCCGCACGGCCCAGCTCGGGGCGCCCCTCTCCGAGGTCGCCGAACCCTTCCTGACGCTGTGGGCGCTGGCCGGGCTCTATGGCGCAATCGCCGTTGCGCTCGCAGCCCGGCGCGACCGGTACGGTCATGTCGACAGGCGCAGATAGAAGGTCGGCAGCACCTCCGGCAGTTTCTCGGCGCGGTCGATCACCATGACGTTGCGCGCTCCGAACATCCGGGTCAGGTAATCGCGGCCCTGGGGATCAAGCCCGATCACGAAACAGTCGATCCCCCGCGCCGCCAGCCCCAGCACGGCGCGGCGGGCGTCGTCCAGCAGATAGCGGCGGTCGGCGACGTCGATGTCCGACGGCTCGCCGTCGGTCACCACCAGCAGCAGGCGGCGATGGGTCGCCTGCCGCTCCAGCAGCCGGCCGGCATGGCGCAGCGCAGTGCCGAGCCGGGTGGACAGACCGGCCTTCAGCCCGGCCAGCCGCCCTTTGGCCGCGTCGTCGTAAGGCTGGTGGAACGCCTTGATCCGGTAATAGCTGACATCCTGCCGCCCGTTGGAGCGGAAGGCATGGATGGCGAAGGGATCGCCCAGCCCGTCCAGCGCCTGGGCGAACAGCGTCGCGGCCTCCCGCTCCACCGACAGCACGCTGCGCCCACCCCCCGCAACCGGATCGCCGGTCGAGGCGGAGACGTCGAGCAGCAGCAGGACCGACAGGTCGCGGTTGCGGCGGACCAGAACCTCATGCACCCGCGGGTCGGGAGCTTCGCCGCGGCGGTGGCTGACCATGGCGTCGATGCAGGCGTCCAGATCCATGCGGTCGCCTTCCGGCTGGCGGCGCAGCCGCACCGGCCGGCTGACCTTGGCCGAGCGGACCAGCGCGGTCAGCCGGTCGGCGGTCGCCTGATGACGCTCGACGATGCGGGCGATGGCGGCGGGGTCGCCGGGCTCGGTCCGCCGTTCGTTCAGCACGACCCAGTCGGGACGGTCGATGCCGACGCGGTAGTCCCATTCCGGGTAGCGCAGCGGCGGGGCGGTGATCTCCTCCTCCCCCACCGCGCGGGCGGGAACATCGGTGGCGGACAGCCGCGCCGGGGTGGCGCCCTCCCCCAGCTGCTCGTCGGGCCGGCCATGGTCGCGCTCCTGCTGTTCGGTGCGGAAGGCCTCGAACACCGTCTCGGCGTCGCTGGGCGGGCTCGGCGGCGCCTCGCCATGGTCCCACAGGCCGAGGTTGTCGTCACGGTAGGCCGGCTCGACGACATAGTCTTTGGAATTGAACTGCACCCGCATCTGGCCGAGATCGTTGCCGAGCAGCCCGCCGATCCGGCGGCTGAGCGCCGGGCTGTCCCACCCGGCCTCCGCCTCGAAGAACAGGCGCCTGCCCTTGGCGACCCAGGCGTCGTCGTCGCGGTAGTCGGGGTCGATCAGCGCGCGGGCCAGCCGCGCCATCAGGGCGGGCGCGGTGCCGGCGCCGTCCGGCTCGGCGACGTGGAAGGGCCGCCAGACCCGCAGCAGGCCGGGATGCTCGCGCATCGCCAGCTGCTCGACCCGGGCATCCTCGATCAGCGAGACGAGCGCCAGCTGCAACGGCTTCAGCCCGGCGGCCGGGAAGCGCGGGCCAGTGAAGCGCAGATGCGCCCCGGCATGGACCAGGGCGGCACGGAACAGCGCGCCGGAGCGGCGGCCATCGACGCCGCGGAAGGTGCCGGGCATCCAGATCAGCCCGTCCGACAGGCTGACCCGCCGCGGCGGGTTGCCGGCGGCATCCGGCCTGGCATGGCGGATCGGCACCCGCAACCGCCACAGCGCGACCAGATAGGCGACCAGCCGGCGCTCGACGGAGGAAAAAGCTGTGTCGGCGGGAAATTGGCCAGCGGGAAATTGGTGCGACTGGTCGTCGGGCATCTGGTCTCCGGTCCTCTCGTCCTCTCCCCGAACAGGGACGGCTCAGGCAATCGCCGCCGACACGGCGGCGGAGAAGGCGTCCCGCACGTCGGCGTCGTCGGTGATCGGCAGCACCAGCGCGATCCGGCAGGCGGTCTCCAGCGCGATCCCCTGCGCGACCAGCCGGCCGGCATGGATCAGCATGCGGGTGGACACCCCCTCCTGCAGCCCATGGCCCTTCAGGTTGCGCGAGCTTGCGGCGATGCGGACCAGCAGCTCCGCGGTGCCGGCGGCGACGTCTGATTCGTGGGCGACGATCTCCGCCTCCACCGCGGCGGCCGGATAGCCGAACTCGATGGCGGCGAAGCGCTGCTTGGTGGATTCCTTCAAATCCTTCAGGACGCTCTGGTAGCCGGGGTTGTAGGAGATCACCAGCTGGAAGTCCGGATGGGCCTGGACCAGCTCGTTGCGCTTCTCCAGCGGCAGGATGCGGCGGGCGTCGGTCAGCGGGTGGATGACCACGGTGGTGTCCTGGCGGGCTTCGACGATCTCGTCGAGATAGCAGATGGCGCCGTGCCGCACCGCCTGGGTCAGCGGCCCGTCGTGCCAGACCGTGCCGCCGGGATCGAGCAGGAAGCGCCCGACCAGATCCGACGCGGTCATGTCCTCGTGGCAGGCCACCGTCACCAGCGGCCGGCCGAGCCGCCATGCCATATGCTCGATGAAGCGGGTCTTGCCGCAGCCGGTGGGGCCCTTCAGCATCATCGGCATGCGCGCCGCATAGGCGGCCTCGAACAGCGCCACCTCCCCGACGACCGGCCGGTAATAGGGCTCCTCCGGAATCCGGTGTGCATCCAGCGCCATCGGCGCATCTCCTTATCTTTGGTCTCGCTCCGGGGAAAGGCGGCGGGCGTCTCCCGACCCCCGCCGCTCCGTCCATCCTGCTCTTCAGCGATGCAGGGCGGTTTCCGGGTTGGGAATGCCGTCGATGGGACATTCCTCGGTGCCGACGGTGCCGCGGGTCATCGCCTCGACCCGCGCGCGGGTGCCTTCCGGATCGTTGACCCAGTCATGGTAGAAGCTGTAGGCGCAGGCCGCCTCGCCCTTGGAATCCTCGCCGGAGTTGATCTTGCCGGTGTAGCCGCGGTGGACCAGCTTGAAGAGGTGGTTCTGCGACTGCATGTTCTTCCGCGCGTCGCGGATCAGCGAGGTGGAGAGCTGGGCGTACTGGATGCCGTTCTCCTCGGTTCCGCACTCGCCCAGCGTCCGGCCGTCGAAGCCGATGATGGCGGAATGGCCGAAGTAGGAATAGACCCCGTCGAAACCGGCGGCGTTCGCCACCGCGACGTAGCTGTTGTTGGCCCAGGCCATCGCCTTGGACATGATGACCTGCTGTTCCTTGGCCGGATACATGTAGCCCTGGCAGCGGACGATCAGTTCGGCGCCCTTCATGGCGCAGTCGCGCCAGATCTCCGGATAATTGCCGTCGTCGCAGATGATCAGGCTGATCTTCAGCCCTTTCGGCCCTTCGGTGACGAAGGTGCAGTTGCCGGGATACCAGCCCTCGATGGGCACCCACGGCATGATCTTGCGGTATTTCTGGACGATCTCGCCCTTGTCGTTCATCAGGATCAGCGTGTTGTAGGGCGCCTTGTGCGGATGCTCCTCATGCCGCTCGCCGGTCAGGGAGAAGACGCCCCAGACCTTGGCCTTGCGGCAGGCGTCGGCGAAGATCTGCGTCTCGTCACCCGGAACCGACGAGGCGGTCTCGTACATCTCCTTGGAATCGTACATGATCCCGTGGGTCGAATATTCCGGGAAGATCACCAGATCCATGCCGGGCAGGCCGACCTTCATGCCCTGGACCATCTCCGCAATCTTGCGGGCGTTGTCGAGAACCTCGGCCTTGGTGTGCAGGCGCGGCATCTTGTAGTTCACGACCGCGACGCCGACGGTGTCCTTGCTGCTGGAAATATCGCCGTGCAACATGGTGCATTCCCTTTCTGGTCTGTGGATCGATAAGGAGGGGGCGTTCCGTCCCGGCGCGAGGCTGGACGGCGAACCCGTGTGAGGGGGTTTGAGAGAGACGGGACCGGAGCTGCGGCCTAAACCGCCATGTGCCGGTGCACCAGATCTTCGGTCAGGCTCTCCGTCGGCCCGTGGGCGGCGACCCGCCCCTTGTCGAGCATCAGGAAGAGGTCGGAGGCCTGCCGGGCGAACCTCACATTCTGTTCGACCAGCACGACGGTGATGCCGTACTGGCGGTTCAGGGTCATGATCACGTTCTGGATCTGCTCGACGATGTTGGGCTGGATGCCCTCGGTCGGCTCGTCCAGCAGCAGGACCTGCGGATTTGCCGCCAGCGCCCGCGCGATCGCCAGCTGCTGCTGCTGCCCGCCGGACAGGTCGCCGCCCTTGCGGTTCAGATTGTCGCGCAGATAGGGGAACATCTCGAACACCAGGGGCGGGATTTCCCGCTTGCCGTCAGGGCGGGCGAAGCTGCCCATCAGGATGTTCTCGCGGATGGTGAATTTGCCGACGATCCCGCGCCCCTGCGGGACATAGCCGATGCCGAGGCCGGCGCGGCGGTGGGTCGGCTCTCCCCGGATGTCGCTGCCGCCCAGCCCGATCCGGCCGATGACCCGGTCGGTCAGCCCCATGACGGTGCGCATCAGCGTGGTCTTCCCCACCCCGTTGCGGCCCAGCACGCTGAGCAGGCTGCCCCTGGGCACGGCGAAGCTGACATTCTGCAACACCGGGCTGCTGCCGTAGAAGGAATAGACGTCGGTCATGTCAAGCATGGGAGATGCCCCCGCTTCCAAGATAGGCCTCGCGCACCTTGGGATCGTTCTCCACCTGCCGGATCGATCCTTCGGACAGGCGCTTGCCCTGGTGCAGCACGGTGATGGTCTCGGCGATCTCGCGGACGAAGCCCATGTCGTGCTCGACCACGATCAGCGTGTGCCGGCCGCGCAGCCGCTGGAAGATGCGCGAGGTCTTGCCGGTTTCCTGGATGGTCATGCCGGCGGTCGGCTCGTCCATCAGGATCAGGGCGCTGTCCTGGACCAGCAGCATGGCGATCTCCAGCCATTGCGTCTGGCCGTGCGACAGGAAGGCGGCCCTGGTGTCCAGCTCGTCGGCCAGCTCGACGATCTCCAGCACCTCGGCGATGCGCCGGTCGAGGCGGAGGCCGGGGAACAGGCGGATCGTCCGGGCCGGGCCGGGGTGCCGGGAGTGCGCCACCTCCAGGTTTTCGCGCACCGTCAGTTCCTTGAACACGCTGGGCACCTGGAACTTGCGCCCCACCCCGTGGCGGGCGCGCCGGTATTCCGGCGCCTGGGTGATGTCGTGCCCGTCGAGCAGGATGCGCCCGCCGGTCGGCTGGGTGCGGCCGCAGATCAGATCCAGGGTGGTGGACTTGCCGGCCCCGTTGGCGCCCAAGAGGCAGCGCAGCTCGCCGCGCTCGACCGTCAGGTCCAGGCCGTTGACCGCCTTGAAGCCGTCGAAGCTGACTTCCAGCCCGTGAAGTTCGAGATAGGCCATGGGGATCGTCTCCTTCAGCTCGGCGTGCGGCCGGCATGCGGCGCCTCGGAAAGGGCGGCGGCAAGGGCGGCGTCCGCCTTGGGACGGGCCGGGCGGGTCAGGCGGTCGGCCAGGATGCCGATCAAGCTCGACAGGCCGTTGGGCAGGAAGACCACGACCAGGATGAACATGCCGCCGAGGATCAGCTGCCAGGTGTCGAGGAAGCTTTCGGACAGGCTGCCCTGCATGAAGTTGACCAGAATGGCGCCGATGGCGGCCCCCAGCAGCGAGCCGCGCCCGCCGACCGCCGCCCAGATCACCATCGACAGGCTGAGCGGCACCCCCATGAAGGTGGGCGAGGCGAATTCCAGCACCATGGCGTAGAGCATGCCCGCCAGCCCGGCCATGCCGGCCGACACCGCGAAGGCGAGCGACTGGTAGGCGGCGACGTCGTAGCCGAAGAAGCGCACCCGGTCGGCATCGTTGCGGATGGCCTGGAGGATCAGCCCGGCCTTGCTGCGGGTGAAGGCGAGGCCGAGCAGCAGGCACAGCGACAGCGCCCCGGCGGACAGATAGTAAAAGGCCGGGCTGTAGGGATCGAAGGTGACGCTGCCGGCCTCCAGCCACGCCAGATCGGTGATGCCGTTGAAGCCGCCGGTGTAGGCCTGCTGGTCGATGAACAGCAGATTGACCACCGCCAGCATGGCGAGCGTGATGATGGCGACATAGACCCCGGCGATCCGCGCCCGGAACATGAAGGAACCCAGCAGCAGCGCCACCACCACCGGGGCCAGGATGCCGGCCGCCACCGCGAACAGGCTGGAATGGAAGGGCTGCCAGAACCAGGGCAGGTGGTCGAGGTTGTTCCACACCATGAAGTCCGGCAGCCCGGCCGACCCGGTGTGGACCGGGCTGGTCTTCAGCTTCAGATGCATGGCGACGGCATAGGCGCCGATGCCGAAGCTGACCCCCTGCCCCAGATTGAGGATGCCGGCATAGCCCCAGCTCAAGGCCAGCGCGGCAGCGGCGAGGCCGAGCGCCAGATAGCGGGCGAACTTGTTCAAAAGGAAGGCATCGGTGACGAAACTGGGAACCGCCAGGATGACGGCGCAGAACAGCAGATAGGCGGCGATCTGGGCATAGGGCTTGCTGCGCGACAGGGTCGATTTCGACATAAGCGGGCTCCGGGGGACGGGACCGACCGGGGAACCGGCCCGGTTTTGAAGATCGGGATGGCGGAGATCGGGTTGGCCGAGGCCGGCGGGCTGGTCGTCGGGGAACTGGACGCTGGTCATCGGCTTGGCCCTCCTCACCGGCGCCGCTGGTCGACGAACAGGCCCTGCGGACGGAAGCGGACCAGGACCACCACCGCCAGGAAGACCAGCGCCTTGGCCAGCGTGTCGTTCAGCAGGAAGGCGATGCCGGCGGTGCCGCTGCCGAGCAGGCCGGAACTGACCACCGTGCCGATCAGGCTGCCGACGCCGCCGACCACCACCACCATGAAGGCATCGACCACGAAGTTGGTGCCCATGTCCGGCGCCACGCTCTTGATCGGCGCCACCAGCGCGCCGGCCAGCCCGGCGAGGCCGGAACCGAAGGCGAAGGTCAGGCTGTAGATCCTGGCGCTGTTGATGCCGTAGCAGCTGGCCATCTCGCGGTTCTGGGTGACGGCGCGCAGCTTCATGCCGAACTCGGTCCGCTGGATGACGAACCAGGTCAGCGCCAGCAGGGCGGCGGTCAGCGCCAGGATGAACAGGCGGTAGCTGGGGATGCCGACCCCGGCGATGTCGATGCTGCCGGACAGGAATTCCGGCGTCTGGACATAGCGCAGCTCGGCCCCGGCGGACAGGCGCACCGCCTGTTGCAGCATGATGCCGATGCCCCAGGTCGCCAGGATGGTGTCGAGCGGCCGGTGGTAGAGGAAGCGGACCACCGTGCTCTCGACCACCCAGCCGGCCGCCGCCACCATGAAGAACACCAGCAGCAGGCAGGGGATCAGCGGCAGGCCGAACTGCGACTGGAGGAACCAGGTGCCGTAGGCGCCCAGCATGACGAACTCGCCATGGGCGAGGTTGATGACCCCCATCGCGCCGTAGATGATCGCAAGCCCGAGCGCCACCAGCAGCAGGATCGACGCGATGCTGAGCCCGGTGAAGAGTTGACCGAAGAAAATATCCATAAGCCCCTCCGACGGGGAGAGCGTCGGGCGACGCCCTCCCCTGCCCGTTCATTGCTCACGCGCCCTTCAGGCCGTCCTTGGTGCAGCTCTGGCCCGGATAGGCCCAATAGGGCTCCGGCTTCACCCAATCCGACGATTGCTGGATGACCTTGAACTGGCCGTCGGCCTGGGCCTGGCCGATCTTCGGCCACAGGTAGCAATGCAGATTGTCGCCATCGACCTTCACCTTGCCCTGCGGCGCCATGATCTCCAGCCCTGCGGTGGCGTCACGGACGGCGATGGGGCTGATGTCGCCCTTGCCGATTTTCTCCACCGCCTTGCGGAACAGGTGCATCTGGAAATAGGCCGCCTCCGACACGAAGTGCGTCACCGACTCCTTGCCGAAGCGCTTGTGGTAATTCTCGACGAAGACCTCGTTCTCCTTGGACTGGTGGCCCATAAAGTACGGGGCGGAGGTGAAATGGCCGGCGGCATACTCGCCGCCCATCGCCGCGATCTCCACCTCCGACGTGGTCAGGCTGGCCATCGGCATCCTGTCCGGGCTGAACCCGGCCGCCTTGTACTGCTTGTGCAGCGCGATCACGCTGTCGCCGACCACGGTGGAGAAGATCACGTCCGGCTTGGTCTCGCGGAACTTGTTCAGCACCGAGCCGAATTCGGAATGGCCGAGCGGCACATATTCCTCGCCGACCACCTCGCCGCCCAGTTCCTTCAGCAGGATCTTGCAGACGTTGTTCTCTTCCTTGGGATAGATGTAGTTGGAGCCGATCAGGTAGAATTTCTTGCCGAAAGTCTTGACCAGCCAGGGGATGAAGTCCTTCTGCTGCTGGTTGGGCACCGCCCCGGTGTACATGACGTTCTTCGAGCATTCGCGGCCCTCGTAGAGCGTCGGGTACCAGTAGAGGTTCTTGCGCTTCTCGAAGACCGGCAGCACCGCCTTGCGCGAGGCGGAGGTGTAGGAGCCGAAGACGCTGACGCATTTGTCGTTCAGCACCAGCTTGTTGGCCTTGTCGGCGAAGGTGGCGGGGTCGGAGGCCGGATCCTCGACGATTGCGGTCAGCTTCATCCCGTTGATGCCGCCGGCGGCGTTGATCTCGTCGATGGCCATCATGGTGGCGTTGTGCATCGACTTCTCGACGACCGCGGTGGTGCCGGTCAGCGAGAAGAGGACGCCGACCTTGATCTCGCCGTTCGCGGCCCAGGCGGCGCCGCTGTCCTTGATCCAGATGTGCGGAAAGCCGACCGATCCGGCCACCCCGGCGGCGGCCGTCGATTTCAGAAAATTTCGCCGTGTGAAGGTCATGACGCGTTTCCTCCTTGTTTGCCTGTTTTTGCTGGTTCTTCGGCACGGACAGGAAAGCGCACAAAAAAAGCCCCACCCAGGCCTGCGGCCTGCTGGGGCTTCATTGCCTCGGCACGAGATCCCGGCGTCATCGGCGGGGTGTGCCTGATGCGGTCTCAAGTCGTGTCAGTTGATTTTAAAATACTCAACGAATGGTGGCGTCGATCATGCAGTATTGTTCTTTCCGGCGGCCAATGAGTGAGGCGCCGGGTAAAAGAGGCCGTTGCGCGACAAAGCATTCGTCGCGTCAATCAGCAGAGGGTTGATAGTCAAACTTATCCCTGCACAAACCCATCCATCGGCGTCCCTCGCATCTGTGGTGCCGGAGTGAGCGTCGGTACGTCAGGTTCGAACACAAAAAAAGCCCCGGTAAGGCTGTCACACCTTCTGGGGCTTCATCGCCTGCCCGTCGATCCGACATCATTGGCGGACGCGGGCGATTTGCTTCGGTTGCTCAGTAAGATGCACAGTGCGCCACCTTACCGTCAACAACAAAAATGCTCAGCGAGTCGGATTTTCCGCCATCAGCATTTCGCTGGCGTCGATGATGGCGGCGGCGACCGCCTCGATGGTCGTCCGCCGGGCCATGGCGCGTTCGCGGATGAAGCGGTAGGCCTCCTCCTCGGTGATGCGGCGCTGCTCGATCAGGATCGCCTTGGCCTTGCTCACCTTCTTGATGCCGTCCAGCCGCTGCTCGACCTTATGCAGGCGCTTGCGCATGCCGCGCTCGCCCTCCGCGGCGCGGTGGGCCATGAACATGGTGGTCAGCAGGCCAAAGGCGCGGATCGGCTTGCTGACGAAGCCGCGCACCCCGTAATCGACCAGGGCCTTCAGCACGGTCGGGCTCTCATAGTCGAGTACGGCGACGATAGGCGGCCCGTCGTCGGCGGTGGACCAGGACAGCCGTCCCTGTCCCGACAGCAGTTGGGTCATGTCGAGGAAGATTAGGTCGACGCCGCTGGGGCGGTCCTTGGGCGGCGGCCATTCGGACCGGGCCTGGCAGCCGATGCGGTGGAGCTGGCGCAGCAGCTCCTCCGCCTCGGCGTCCTGCGGGTGGATGACCACCACGCGGAAGGAGCGGATGTCGCGGAGTAGGTTGATCGACATGCGGCGTTCGCCCCGTTTGCGGTCAGACCGTGGCCTGCCGCCGCCAGCGGATATCCGCCTCGTCGGCAGCGTTGTGATCCACCAGATACGGATCGGGCTTCATCGCCACCGGCGACTCCGCGACGATCTCGAACCGGCCATCCGCATCGACCCGGCCGACGCGCGGCCACAGGTAGGTGTGGTTGTTGTCCGGATCGATCCGCACCCGTCCCTGGGGCGCATCGAACTCCTGCCCGAAGATGGCGTCGCGCAGCCGGTCGGTGTCCATGCAGTTGGCGATGCGCAGGGCCTGGGCGAACAGATGGACCTGGAAATAGGCGGCCTCGCACGACGCGTTGGTCCGCTCATGCTCCCCGAACCGCTCGCGGTAGCGGGCGACGAACCGGCGGTTGGCCTCGCTGTCGATGGAATCGAAATAGGGGGCGGCGGTGACGTGCCCGCGCGAGGCGGCGACGCCGATGTCGCTGATTTCCGCCTCGCTGGTGGTCAGGCTGGCAATCGGCATCCGCGCCGGATCGAACCCGGCCTCGGCATAGGCATGGTAGAGGTGGGCGGTGGCGGCGCCGACCACCGTGGAGAAGATGAAGTCCGGCTGCTTGCGCCGGATGTCGCGGATGACCGGGGCGAACGCCTTCTGCGTCGCGTTCAGCGGCAGGTACTTCTCGGCGAGGATCTTGCCCGACCGCTGGAGCACCAGCTCCCGCATGATCCGGCTGGATTCATAGGGATAGATGTAGTCCGACCCCACCATGTAGACGCGGCTGCCATATTCCCGCGTCAGGTAATCGGCCAGTTGCCGGCCGTTTTGGTTGGGGGCGGCGCCGGTGTAGATGACGTTGCGCGAGCATTCGAAGCCCTCATAGAGGGTCGAATAGAGCAGCAGCCCGTTGCGCCGCTCCACCACCGGCAGGATCGCCTTGCGCGTGCTCGACATGTAGCAGCCGAACAGGACGCTGACCCGCTCCCCGGTCATCAGCCGCTCGGCGAGCGCCGCGAACAGTGCCGGATCGGACCGCGGATCCTCGACGATGGGCAGGATTTCCCGGCCGTTGACCCCGCCGCCGGCATTGATCTCCTCGATTGCCATCAGCGTGCCCTGGAGCTGGGTGCGTTCGATTCCCGCCGTGACCCCGGTCTGCGAGAACAGCACGCCGACTCTCCACGGTTCACCGCTCTTGGGGGTACAATCCATCTGCATCCACCTCTTCGTCACACTCGCAGCCGTAATCCGCGCCCAGCCCAACCGGCAGCTACCCGGTTGAAAATAGAACAAAAAAAGCCCCAATCAGGGCGGTCGGCCCTGATTGGAGCGCCATTGCTCCGGCCCGCTCCATCACGTCGGGACCCCTGCTGAAACCCAGCTGCGGCCCCCTGGCGTGACGTCGGACACATATGTGCGTCCATACTATGACAAGGCCGGATTGTTTGGCGACTCCTGTTTTGCGCGATATCAGCTCACACGGCCGCTCACTGGGCCGCCACACCCTCCCGCGTCAGGGTGACGGGCGACGCGTTGGGCGGCCACAGCAGGTCGGACTCGACCCCCATCCAGCGGCAGAGCACCGGCCAGGTGCCGGCATGGGCGACGATTAGCAGCGGGCCGCCGTCGCCGGGCACCGGCAGCCCGTCGAGCGCCGTGGTGACGCGGGCGCGGAAGCCGGTCAGGCTTTCGCCGTTCGGCACTTCCTCCCGCAGCAGGTCGGCCGGGATGGCGCCGCCTTCGAGATCGCCCCAGCGCCGTTCCTCCAGTCCGGCCACCGGGATCACCGGAACGCCCAGCGCCTCCGCCAGGATGCCGGCCGTCTCCAGGGCCCGGCGCTGCGGGCTGCTGTGGACCGCAGTCACCGACTGCCCGCCGGCGAGCAAGCTGGCGGCGGCCTCCCGCGCCTGCGCCCGGCCCCGCTCGGTCAGCGCCACGTCCTTCGAGCCGGCGAGCCAGCCGCCGAGGTTGCTCTCGGTTTCGCCGTGCCGGCAGAAGATCACCGACCTCAGCATGACAGCCGCTCCGCCAGATCGGCGAAGCCGCCGAGGATGCCATCATGCGGCAGGCCGTCGAGCGGGACGCGGGCATAGCCATAGGGAACCACCAGCACCCGCGCCACCCCGGCGGCGCGGGCGGCTGCCACGTCATGCTCGTTGTCGCCGACGAAGACGGTTTCCGCCGGCGTGACTTCCAACCGCTCCAGCAGCCCCAGCACCGGTTCCGGCGACGGCTTGCGGGTCGGGTAGCTGTCGCCGCCGACCACCGCGGCGAAGCGGCCGGCGATGCCCAGATCCTCGAGCAGGCGCAGGGTGGCCGCCATCGGCTTGTTGGTGCAGACGCCGAGCCGCAGCCCGGCCTCCGCCAACCGGTCCAGCGTTTCGGCGACGCCGGGATAGAGCGTGCTGTGGGCGCTGGGGTCGGCCTCGTAGATCGCCAGGAAGCGTTCGAGACAACGGGCGGCCTCGTCCGCCGCAGCCGGAACCCCGCCGGTGGCGGCCAGCACGCGCTCCACCAGCTTGGGCGCTCCATCGCCGACGAAGGAGCGCACCGCCGCCAGATCGACCGGCGGGCGCCCCAGTTCGGCGAGCAGGGCATTGGAGGCGTGCATCAGGTCGGCCACGCTGTCCACCAGCGTGCCGTCGAGGTCGAAGGCAACGGCGCGGATGGCGGGGCGGTTCACGGTATCGGTCACGATTGCGGCACCTTACTGGCGAAGGAAGCGGGCCTTGTCGGCCGCGAGGTCTAGGATGATCGGGGCATCCGGGGGGAGCAGAGCATCGCCCGCCTGATGCGGCGCGTCCACCTGAACCAGCTGCCCGCCGACATCCACCGCATAGCGGATCGACGCGCCGAGGAACTCGCGGTGACGGACGGTGCCGGTCAGCCGGGAGTGTCCGGGCGCCGGCGGGCCGCCGTCGGCGCGGATGGCGAGGTTCTGCGGCCGGAACATCAGCTTGCCGCCAGTTCCGGCCTCCACCGCCGGCAGCGCCACCGGGGTGAAGCCGGTGCCGACGAAGGCGCGGCCCCCGGCCCCGTCGTCCCGCACCGCGCCGTCCAGCACATTGGCGGTGCCGAGGAAGCCGGCGACGAACAGGTTGGCCGGATGGTCGTAGAGGTCCTGCGGGGTGCCGACCTGCTGCACCCGCCCGTCCTCCATCACCGCGATACGGTCGCAGATGGTGTTGGCCTCCTCCTGGTCGTGGGTGACGAAGATGGTGGTCAGGCCGAGCTTGCGCTGGAGGCTCAGCAGCTCCTGGCGCATCTGCACGCGCAGCTTGGCGTCGAGGTTGGACAGCGGCTCGTCGAGCAGCAGGATCTTCGGCTCGATCACCACGGTGCGCGCCAGCGCCACGCGCTGCTGCTGGCCGCCCGACAGCTGCGAGGGGCGGCGGTCGGCCAGATGCTTCAGCCCGACCAGTTCCAGCGCGGCATCCACCCGCCGCTCGATCTCGGCGCGGGGAACGCGGCGCTCCTCCAGCCCGAAGGCGACGTTGCGGCGGACGGTCATGTGCGGCCACAGGGCGTAGCTCTGGAACACCATGCCGACGTCGCGCCGGTGCGGCGGCAGGGTGGAGATGTCGCGCCCGCCGATGCGGACCTCGCCGCGCTGGGCGGTGTTGAAGCCGGCGATCAGCCGCAGCAGCGTGGTCTTGCCGCAGCCCGAGGGGCCGAGGAAGGCGAAGAACTCGCCGGGCTTGATCGCGAGGTTCACGTCCTTCAGCACATGGTTTGTGCCGTAGGACAGGTTGACGCCCTCGATGTCGACGCCGACGCTCTGGATTTGCGCGGCAAGGGCGGCCGGGGAAAACTGGTGGTTCATGACGATGGTTTCCCTCAGTGGTCCTGGCCGCGCTCGCGGCGGCCGCGCTCGATGACGACGTGCGACAGGTAGGTGCCGAGCCCGACGATGATGACGGCGAAGATGCCCAGCGCCGCCCCCGGACCGCGCCCGGCCGCCGACTGCATGTAGACGTAGAGGCCGTAGGCCAGCGGCGCGTCGCTCTGCGAATGCACCAGCATGATGGTCGCCGACAGCTCGACCGCCGCGGTGGCGAAGCTGGTGACGAAGCCGGCCAGGATGCCGCCCGACATCAGTGGCACGACGATGCGCCCGACGGTGCGCAGCTTGGTGGCGCCGAGATTCTCGGCGGCCTCCTCCAGCGAGGAGCTGACCTGCTGCAAGGCGGCGGTGCAGGCGCGCAGCGCGTAGGGCAGACGGCGGATCGCCAGCGCGAAGACCAGGATCAGCCAGAAGTTGGACAGCGGCTGGCCGGTGAAGGGCATCGGCACGCCGTAGAAGCTGCGCAGATAGCCGATGCCCAGCACGACGCCCGGCACCGCCAGCGCCGCCATCGCGATGTAGTCCAGCCATTGCCGGCCCGGCAGCTTGGTGCGCAGGACCAGATAGGCGATGGCCGTGCCGATCACCACGTCGAGCAGCGCCGCCAGCGAGGCGTAGAGCAGCGTGTTGGTGATGTACTGCCCGCTCTCGGAGAAGACGGTGTGGTAGTGCTTCAGCGTGAAGGCGTCGGGCATCGGGCTGAAGGACCAGATGGTGGCGAAGGACAAGAGCCCCAGCCCGACATGCGGCGCCAGCACCAGCACCAGGATCAGCAGCACGATGCCGTAGGCCGCCACCATCTCCAGCGGCTTCAGGCGCCGCTTGGCGAGGCCGCCGCCGCCGCGCTGCACGGTGGCGTAGTCCTTGCCGCGCATCGCCAGCGCCGACACCCAGAGCGCCAGCAGCGAGCAGGCGATCAGCACGACGGAGATGACGTAGCCCATCGGGTCGGCGATGCCGATGGAGGAGATGCGCAGGTAGGCCTGCGGCGCCAGCATGTCGTTGACGTTCAGCAGCAGCGGCGTGCCGAGGTCGTCGAACACCTTGATGAAGACCAGCGAGGCACCGGCGACATAGCCCGGCATCGCCAGCGGGAAGACGATGCGGCGGAACAGGCGGAAGCCGTGGCAGCCGAGATTCTGCGCCGATTCCTCCATCGCCCGGTCGATGTTCTTCAGGCTGGCCGACAGGTTGATCAGGATGAAGGGGAAATAATGGATGCTCTGGACGAAGATGACGCCGTTCAGCCCCTCCATGAAGGGGATCGAAAAGCCGAAATGGTCGCGCAGCAGCAGGTTGACCGAGCCGTTGCGCCCGAACAGCAGCTGCATCGCCACCGCGCCGATGAAGGGCGGCATGATCAGCGGGATGATGCCCAGGCTCTGGATCAGCACCGAGCCGCGGAACTCGAAGCGCGTGGTCAGGTAGGCGAGCGGCAGCGCCAGCAGGCTCGCCACCACCACCGACATCGCCGAGACGTAGAAGGAATTCCCGAACGACCGCATGAACAGGTCGTTCTGGAAGAAGTCGGCGAAGTTCACCAGGGTGAAGGCGCCGGTCGTCTTGTCCTGGAAGGCGACGAAGATGACCTGGACCACCGGAACGACCAGGAACAGCAGCAGGAATGCGGCGATCAGCAGCGCGGCCAGCGCCGGCCCCGGCCGCACGCGCGCGATGCGGTCGCGCGTGAGCGCAAGTGACGTCATGGAAAGGCCTGTCGGCTGAGGAGAAAGGAGGGGACGCTCCTGGAGCGCCCCCCTAGGCTGACGCAACCAGCGTCAGCGCAACGGCATCAACGCGCCAGGGCAGCCGCCTCGTCGGCCTTCTTGCGGGCGTTGGCGTAGTTCTCCTTGGCGAAGGCGGCCCACTTCTGCTCGACCTGCGCCTGGCGCTCCGGCACCGCGTCCTTGGCCGACTTGCGCTCCACCGTGAAGGCGCCGGCCAGTTGCGGGTCGGCGGCCTGCTCCGCCGTCACCGGCATGGCGGCGACGAGGTCGCGCGCCTCGGCCAGCAGGGCCTTGGCCTTGTCGTTCGGCTTCTTGGCAAGCGCCGCCTCGGCCTTGTGGATGGCCTGGGTCGCCGCCTTGAGGTCGTCGAGCTGGAAGGTGACGAGCTGGTCGAACAGCGCGTCCACCACGTTGTAGCGGGCCTGCGAGACGTTGACGTCGAAGTTCACCTGCGCGCCCAGCGACTTGTCCTTGAACGGGTTGGGATAGCCGGCGGGCGCCTTCTCGTAGGTGACCGGGTTGACCGGCAGGCGGCGGATCGCCGGTTCCAGCAGGACCTCCTGCCCCTTGGGCGACAGCAGGAAATCGACGAAGCCCTCGGCGGCGGCCTTGTTGGGGGCGTTCTTCACGACGGCGACATTGGCCGGAACGATGGTGGTGACGGTCGGGTAGACGAACTCCACCGGGAAGCCCGACGCCTGCGACGACAGTGCGAAGAAATCGATGACGATGCCGACGCCGAAGGCGCCGGAATTCACACCGTCCGGCACGCCGAAGCTGCGCTCGGTGATGGTGCGGTAGTTGCCGGCCATCTCCTTGTTGGTGCGCCAGCCCTTTTCCCAGCCCTCGCCCTGGAGGATCGTCTCGATGGTCAGGTGCGTCGTGCCGGAGCGCGACGGGGCGGAGATCGCGACATGGTCGTAATAGGCCGGCTTGGTCAGGTCGGCCCATTCCTTGGGGATCGGCAGGTCGTTGGCCTTCATGTAGCGGCTGTTCCACATGATGCCGTAGCCGGACGCGGCGAAGCCGGCATACATCCCCTCGGGATCGTTGACCGGATAGGCGCCGACCTTCTCGGGAATGCCCTCCACCTTGGGCTTGTAGGGCTGGAGCAGCCCGGCGCCCTTCAGCACCTCGAAGGCGTCGGGGGCCGACGCCCAGAACAGGTCGACGCCGTTGTTGGACGCGGTTTCCTGGAGATACTTCACGCCCGCGTTGGTGTTGCGGTTCAGGATCTCGACCGTGACCTTGGGGTTGGCCTTCTGGTAGGCCTGCTGGAAGGCGGTCGTCATGTCCTTGGGGAAAGAGGTGACGATGACGAGCTTGCCGCTGGCATCCTGCGCAAAGGCGGCGGTGCCGGACAGCAGCAGGACGGCCAGGGCGGCGGCGGCATTGCACAGGTTGAGCGAGGTGCGAAGCATGGGTGTTGTCCCTCCCTTGATGTCTTATGCTCGCTCATTCAGCAATCCGCATGCCAGACGGTCAGCCCTTGCACGCTCTGGCTTTGCGCAACATCGATGGGTCAGGACGGGAACATCGCCCGGCTTTCCTGGGTAATGCGGGGAACATCCCAGCCCCCGCTTTTCACTCCTCCGCGAAATCGTCCCGGCTCAGGCCATGGTGGCGCATCTTCAGGTACAGGGTCTTGCGGGTGATCCCCAGCCGCTCCGCCGTCTCGCCGACCCGGCCGCCGCAGCGGGCCAGCGCGTCCTCGATCAGCTGCTTCTCGACGCGGTCGAGCCGGTCGGCCAGCGGCTCGATCTCCACCGATCCAACCGTGGCGGCGGAAGCGCCGACCGCTCCCAGCCCGTCGCCCAGCCCGAGCGCCACCCGCTCGGCGACGTTGCGCAGCTCGCGAACATTGCCGGGCCAGCCATGGGCGGCGAGGCGCGCCAGCAGGGCGGGGTCGAGCGGCGGCGGCGTCCGCCGCGACCGCGCCAGGGCCGCGTCGAGGAAATGGCGGAACAGCAGCCCCACGTCGCCGCGCCGTTCGCGCAGGGGCGGCAGCGGCACGGTGACGACGTTCAGGCGGTAATAGAGATCCTCGCGGAACTTCCCCTCCGCCGCCAGCCGCAGCAGATCCACCTTGGTCGCCGCCACCACCCGCAGATCCAGCGGGATCGTCCGGTTGCCGCCGATCCGCTCGATCGCCCGCTCCTGCAACACGCGCAGCAGCTTGACCTGGAGATGCATCGGCATGCTCTCGATCTCGTCGAGGAACAGGGTGCCGCCGGCCGCATATTCCAGCTTGCCGATGCGCCGCGCCTGCGCCCCGGTGAAGGCGCCCGGCTCGTGGCCGAACAGCTCGCTCTCGATGATGGTGTCGGGCATGGCGCCGCAGTTCAGCGCCACGAAATTGCCGGCGCGCCGCCGCCCACCCTCGTGCAGGCTGCGAGCGACCAGCTCCTTCCCCGTCCCGGTCTCGCCGAACAGCAGCACGTCGACCTCGGCGTCGGCGAGGTTCGCAACGGCAGCCCGCAGATGCTCGATGGCCGGTGAACGGCCGATGATCCGCCCCTCCGGCCCGCCTTCCGCCAGCTGCGCCCGCAGGCGGCGGTTCTCCAGCACCAGCCCGCGATGGGCGAGCGCACGCCGCACCACCTCGACCAGATGGTCGGGCTCGGCCGGCTTCTCGATGAAATCGTAGGCGCCCTCGCGGACCGCCCGCATCGCCATGGCGATGTCGCCATGGCCGGTGACCAGCACCACCGGCACCTCGGCGTCCGCCGCGCGCACCCGCTCCAGCAGGGCGAAACCGTCCATCCCCGGCATGCGCACGTCGGTCACCACCACGCCGGGCCAGGAGGCGCCGAGCCGGGCCAGCCCGGCCTCCGGCTCCGTCACCGCCTCGACGGCGAAGCCCTCCAGCTCCAGCGTCTGGCGGCTGGAATCGAGCACTTCCGGATCGTCGTCGATCAGCAGGACAGTCATAGGTAAGACTTTCACGCGCGGGTCAAGGTGAGGACGAAGGCGGTTCCATCGGGGCCGCTCTCGGCCACCGACAGCACGCCGCCGAAGTCGCGGACGATGTTGTAGGAGATCGACAGGCCGAGACCCAGCCCCGTCCCCACCGGCTTGGTGGTGAAGAAGGGGTCGAAGATCTGGGCGACCGGATCGGCGGCGATGCCGGACCCGCTGTCGCGCACCTCGATGCGGACGGCGGCGCCCTCCTCCCCATCCTCCACGATTTCGGCGCGGATCAGGATGCGGCGGACCGGCGCGCCGGCCACGGCGTCCAGCGCGTTGCTCAGCAGATTGACCAGCACCTGCTCCAGCCGCACCTCCTCGGCGCGGACCCGCAAGGGCGTGCCGGAGGCGGGGTCGGCATCCGGCAGCGCCAGCTCGACCGCGACCGCCTCCTCGCGCAGGCGGTTGCCGAACAGCGACAAAGCGCCCTGGATCACCGGCGCCAGCTCCACCGCACCCAGCCGGCTGTCGGGACGGCGGGCGAAACGCTTCAGATGGTTGGTGATGTTCGCCATGCGGGCCGTCAGGTCGGCGATCTTGCCGAGATTGCCCTCGGCCTCCTCCACCCGGCCCAAACCGATCAGCTTGCGGCCGTTGTGGGCGTAGGACCGGATGGCGGCCAGCGGCTGGTTCAGCTCGTGCCCGACCCCGGCGGCGAGCTGGCCGAGCGCCGCCAGCTTGCCGGCCTGCACCAGCTCCGCCTGCGCCTCGCGCAGCTCGCGTTCGGTGCGCTGGTGTTCGGCGATGGCGCGCTCCAGCCGGTCGTTGGTGGCGCGCAGGTCGGTGGTGCGCTCCTGCACCGTGCGCTCCAGCACATGCTGGGCCTCCAGCCGCTCGGTCATGTCGGTGAGGGTGACGATGAAGCGCTGCCGCTGGCGCCGCCAGAAGGGACGGACGCCGACCTGCACCGGAACCGCGCCGCCGTCCGGCCGGCGCCCGGTCGCCAGGATGGACAGGGTGGGCGCCGGACCGTCGCTCCCGCCGGGCATCTGGGCGACCGGCACCTGGGCGAAGAAGGCCGCGACGCGGGCGGCGGCCTCCGCGTCCAGACGGTCGGCGAGACGCCCGGCGTCCCCCTCGCCCTCCCCCGTCCCGTCCCGGCCGTCGGGCGGCGCGATCAGCGCGGCGGCGAGCGGGTTGACGAACTCGATCACGCCCTGCGCGTCGGTGATCGCCAGCCCGGCCTGGGCATTGTCGATGATCGCCTGGGCGTTCGCCTCCTCCACCGCGATGGCGGTGTCGCGGAAGACCAGCAGCGCCGCCGCCATGTCCGACAGCTCGTCGCCGCCGCCGAGCGGAATGTCGGCCTTGAGGTCGCCGGCGGCGATGGCGCGGGCGGCATCGCCCAGCCGGGTCAGTCGGGAGATCAGGTTGCGGTTGACGTAGAGCCAGGCCACCAGCACCGCCACCAGCAGGCTGACCAGCGCACTCGCCAGCAGGGCGGAGCGGCCGAACGCCACCGCCCCGGCGGAGCGCGCGGCGGCGGCACGGGAATCCTGCTCCACCGCCTGGACCTGCCGGGCGATCAGCCCGTTCAGCCGGGCGACGATGTCGCGGTTCTCCGCCAGCAGGGCCTGTCCGCGCGCCGCCGTCTCCAGCTCCTCCCGGCGCAGCGCCGGCACGCTGCCGTCGGCCCCGCGCGCGAGGTCGAGAAGCTGGCCCACCAGTTGGCGCAGCGAGACGCCGTCCGCCCAGCCGGTCAGCGCCGTTAGGTCGCGTTGCAGCCGGTCGGCGGTCTCGTCCAGGAAGCCGGCATTGTCGTCGAGCAGCTCCGCCGTGGCGAGCGTCGCCGCCCTAGCGACCAGCCCGACCGCAAGGTTTCCGTTGGCGCCGATCTGCAACAGCGCCTCGCTGCGCCGGTTCTCCTCGCGCAGGATGCGGACGGCATCGGCCGACGGCTTCCCGCTCTCCACCGTGGCAAGCGCGCTCTGGATGTTGAAGCGGGCGTCGGCGACCAGCGGATCGATCTCGTCGAGGAAATCGGCATGCAGCCAGCGCAGCCGCTCGATGGCCTCCTGGTTTCGGCGGGCGAGCGCCAGCCGCTGGCGCACCGTGCCGTCCAGCGCCGCCAGATTGCGGCCCAGCGAGTCCACCACCGGGCGCAGGCCGGGAACGCCGCCTTCGATGGCGCCGGTCAGCGCCCTCAGGGTGGTCAGGCGGCGGCCGAGCGCGTCCCGGATCGCGTCCATCTCGTCCTCGGTGCGGCTGCCGGCCAGGATGGGGGCGGTGGCGATGATGGCGCCGCCCTCCTCCGCCAGCTTGGCGGCGACGCCCAAGGCCGGCAGGTGGCTTTCGGCGAACTCGTCCAGCGTGCCGCCCAGCCGGTCGTAGGACAGCCAGCCGAGCGCACAGGCCACCACCGACAGGGTGGCGACCGCGACGAAGGCCAGGAACAGCCGGGCCCGGATGCCGAAGCGCGGCCTGCCCGTGCCGTTGCCCGGCCCTGCTGCCAAGGTGCCGGAAGGTGTCGCCAGCGCGCTCACGGCCAGACCCCTTCGCCGGCCGCGGCGCGCAGGATCACCAGCGCGCGCTCGGCCGCCGACAGCGCCGTTTCCAGCCGGTCCTGCGAGAAGGCGCGCCATTCCTCCTCCAGCTCGCCCTGCCGGGCGGACACCGGCATGCCGCGCGCCGGCCGGCGCAGGGCGGTGGAGAAGGCCGGGTCGATGGCCTGGGCGGCGTCGACCGGAACCGCCGTCGCCGCCTCGCGGGCCGTGCGCAGCAGGTCGCGCGCGGTCGGATCGGGCGTGGCCGCGAGACGGCTCTCGCCCTGATGGATCAGGTGCCAGACGCGGTTGAGCGTCTTCACGCGGAAGGTGATCAGCTCGTCGAACAGCAGATTGACCAGCTCATAGCGGCGGCCGGATAAAGCGCGGTCGAAGAGGAACAGGTCGTCGCCGGTCTCCCCCGCATACGGGGCCGGATAGCCGGCGGGTGCCGCGGCGTAGGCGTCGGGCCGCACCGGCAGGCGCCCGATGTCGGGGCGCAGCATCAGGGCCTGCCCGGCCGGCGACAGCAGGAAATCGATGAACAGGTTCGCGCCGGCCGGATTGGGGGCGGTGCGCAGGATCGCCACGCTGGCCGGCAGGAACACGCTGTCGGCCGGATAGGCAAAGCGCAGATTGCCGTTGTCCGGCGTCCGGCCTCCCATCTCCCCGCCCTCGCGCGGCCCGGACTCCGGCCTCGTCCCCTGCCCCAGGAAATCGATGGCGAGCCCGATGCCGAAGCGCCCCTTGCCGACGCCCTCCACCACGCCATAGCTGCGCGCCGTCACGGTCGCCAGATTGCCGGCGATCTCCAGCCAGGTCGCCCAGCCGCGCTCCCAGCCATGGAGTTGCAGCACCGTCTCCACCATCAGATGCATGGTGCCGGAACGCGACGGCGAGGTGATGCCGAGATGCCGGGCATAGCCGGGCCGGCGCAGATCCTCCCAGCGGCGCGGCGCGGCGAGGCCATGGCGGTCCAGATAGGACTGGTCCCAGATCAGCCCGTATCCCGACAGCGCGAAGCCGAGGTACAGGCCGTCGGGGTCGTCGATGGGCTGGTTGCCGACGGTCGCCGGGGCGCCGGTCTTACGCGGCGTCACCGGCGCCAGCAGTCTGGCGGCCTTCAGCACCTCGAAGGCATCGGGAGCAGATGCCCAGAAGAGGTCGACGTCCTTCGCCACGCGATCCTGCAACTGGGTGATCGCCGCGGTCGTCTTGGTGTTGATCACATGCAGGCGCCGGTCGGGATAAGCCTGCTCGAACGCGTCGCGCACCGGCTCGTAGAAGGCGGCGGGAAAGGAGGTCAGGACGGTGATCGCCTCCGCACCGCCCGGCAGCTCCTGGCCGGAAGCCCCGGCACCCGGCAGCAGCAGGACCATGCCCGCCACCGTCCGCACCACCCAAACGCCAAGACGACCGACCATACTGCGCCCACCGACAACGACTTCCCAATGCGGGACAGCTTGCATGCGGCAGTATTGTTTTGATAGCCAGCAAATTTCCTGCCGGAGTCCGGTCTCAGCCCTGGCAGGTCAGCCGGCGCCGGTGACCGGCCGGCAGCGGCAGTGCGCCATGGACAGCCGCCAGATCACGCAGCCGCTCCGCCACCGGCGGTTCGAACGGGACGACCCGCCGCGTCGTCAGGTCGGCGTGGACGGACAGCTGCTCCATCGTCGCGGCGAGCGTGCCGTCGTCGGCGCGGCGCAGCTCCATCAGGCTGACAATCCGCTTGGCGTCGGCCTCCAGCAGCCGCAGCGCCAGCATCAGCGGCGTGCCGGCCGTCAGCTCCCGCTTGTAGCTGACCGCGACATCGACCACGAACAGCCCCTTCCGGGTCTCGCCGGTATAGGTCTCCCCCAAGCCCCAGCGCTCTTGCAGGGCATAGCCGACCTCGTCGAACAGGGCGACATAGCGCGCCATGTTCATATGGCCGTAGAGGTCGATCCACTCCTCCGCGACCCGCAACGATCCGGAGGTCAGGATTTCGGTGGGCAGCGGCGGCAGGGCGGCGCCGCTCATCCGAACACCCCCGCGTGGGTATCGCGAAGCTGCGCCTTCTGCACCTTGCCCATGCTGTTGCGCGGCAGCTCGTCCACCACCACCACGCGCTTGGGCTGCTTGTAGCGGGCAAGCCGGTCCTTCAGGGCGGCGGCGACGGTGGCCTCGGTGACCGGTGCGGTGCCGTCCGCAACCACGATGGCGACGACGGCCTCGCCGAAATCGGGATGGGGGATGCCGATCACGGCGCTTTCCAGCACGCCGGGCAGCTCGTCGATCTCGCCCTCGACCTCCTTGGGATAGACGTTGAAGCCGCCGCTGATGATCAGATCCTTGCCGCGCCCGACGATGTGGACATAGCCCCGCCCGTCGACACGGCCGAGGTCGCCGGTGATGAAGAAGCCGTCCGGCCGGAACTCCGCCGCCGTCTTTTCCGGCATGCGCCAGTAGCCCTTGAAGACGTTGGGGCCGCGCACCTCGATGGCGCCGATGGCGTCATCCGTCAGCGGCACGCCGGTCACCGGGTCGGCGATGCGCAGCTCGACGCCCGGCAGCGGGAAGCCGACGGTGCCGGCCACGCGGTCGCCATCATAGGGGTTGGAGGTCAGCATGCCGGTCTCGGTCATGCCGTAGCGCTCCAGGATGCGGTGGCCGGTGCGTTCCTCCCAGGCGCGATGGGTCTCCGCCAGCAGCGGGGCGGAGCCGGAAACGAACAGCCGGATCGACCGGCAGGCCTCAGACGTCAGCCCCTCCTGGCCGAGCAGACGGGTGTAGAAGGTCGGCACCCCCATCATCACCGTGGCGGCCGGCAGCCGGGCCAGCACGTCGGCCGGGTCGAAGCGCGGCAACAGAACCATCGAGGCGCCGGACAGCAGCACGAGGTTGCAGGCGACGAACAGCCCGTGGGTGTGGAAGATCGGCAGGGCGTGCAGCAGCACGTCGTCCGGCCCGAAGCGCCATTCCGACTGGAGCACCCGCGCGTTGGACAGCAGGTTCTCCTGCGTCAGCATCGCCCCCTTCGACCGTCCGGTGGTGCCCGAGGTGTAGAGGATGGCGGCCAGATCGTCGGGCCCGCGCGCGACGGTGGCGAATTCCTCCGGCTGTCCGGCCGCCGCCTCGGTCAGGCTGCCCTGCCCGCGCGCGTCCAGCGTGCGCACCGCGACGGCCCCGGCCAGCGCCGTGGTGGCGTCGAGACGCGCCGGATCGCAGACCACCAGGGCCGGTTCGGCGTCGCCGACGAAATAGCTCAGCTCCGCCGGGGTGTAGGCGGTGTTCAGCGGCAGATAGACCATCCCGGCCCGCAGGCAGGCGAGGTAGAGCACCAGCGCCTCGACCGACTTCTCGACCTGCACGGCGACGCGGTCGCCGGGACGCACGCCGGCGGCGACCAGCGCGTTCGCCATGCGGCCGGTGGCGGCGCGCAGATCGCCACGGGTGAGGCGCCCGCCGTCCGCGGTCTCGATGGCAAGGCGGGCCGGGTCGGTGGCCGGGTTCAGCAGATGGTCGAACAGGGAGTGGTTGGGCAGAGTGTGGGACATGGTCGGGTTCCGCGATGGCCGGGAGCCGGACGGCGCCGCCCCGGATGGTGAAATTCAGGAGATCGGCCTATCAGGAGGTCGACGGGGCCTCCGATGGAGGGAAAACGTCGCGCAGCCATTGCCGGATCGCGGCGATGACCGGCGTGTTCCATTTCTGCGCCGGGGCGATGAGGTAATAGCCGCCGATGGTGACGTCGCTGCGCACCATCTCCACCAGCTCGCCGCTGGCGAGATTGTCGATGACCAGCAGGTCGCTGACCAGCGCCACCCCGCGCCCGAGCCGGGCGGCCTCGATGGTCAGATGGGCCTGCCACAGGCGCGGACCGCGCAGCCGCGGCAGGTCGCCGACACCGGCCTCCTCCAGCCACGCCTCCCACATGCCGGTGGACTGCTCGTGGATCAGCGGCAGCCCGACCAGATCGGCGGCGGTCCGCACGTCGGGATAGCGCGCCTTGAACTCCGGGCTGGCGATGGCGAGGATGCGCGGCTTGGCGAACATCTCGGCGCGCAGCCCCTCGGCGACGGCGGCGGCGCCATCCTCCAGATACATGATCTCGACATCGGCCTCGCCGCGGCTGAAATCGGGCCGGGCGGAGGTCGGTTGCAGGATCACCTCGCGCCCGTCCATCGCCACTTCCAAATCCGGCAGCCGGCCGAGCAGGCGGCGCGAGGCCAGACCGGCGAGGCAGCAGATGTGCACCGCCTCGATCCCGCCGTTGCGCAGCTCGTTGCTGGCGTCGGCGATCAGATCGAAGGCGCGGTGCATCTGGGCGGCGAAGCGGGTGCCCTCGCGGGTCAGGGACAGGCCCCGCCCCGACTTGGTCACCAGCTTGACGCCGACGGACTGTTCCAGGTTCTGGATGTGGCGGGACACCACGGTGTGCGACACCGCCAGCTCGTCGGCGGCGGCGCGCACGGTGCCCAGCCGGGCGAAGACGTCGAAGGCGCGAAGCGCGAGGAGCGGAGGAAGGCGGCGCGCCATGCGGGGCTGGGTCATCGGTGCGGAAGGCGGGGCGGTGTGCAACGGGGCGGATCCGATGCCATCATGAAGCATTTTCGCCAGCACCGCACGCGCCCCGTTTCCGCCCCCCTCCTTCGGCATCCGCCCGTCCATCCTCACACCACCGCGGCGGTGCGCAGCGCCTCGATATCGGCGGCGGCGAAGCCCAGCTCGGCCAGGATGGCGTCGGTGTGCTCGCCCAGCCGCGGCGCCGGGGCCTCGGCCGCCAGCGGAGCGCCCTGCATGTGGATCGGCACGGCGGCGAAGCGCTTGCCGGAGTTCGGCGGCACCTCCACCACCATGCCGCGGTGGACCACCTGCGGATCGACCAGCGCGTCGGCCACGCTGTTGATCGGGCTGGACGGCACGTCCGCCGCCTCCAGCCGCTCCAGCCACTCGTCGCGGGTGCGGCCGGCAAAGACCGGAATCAGCAGCGGCTCAAGCTCGGCATGGTGGGCGTTGCGCAGGGAGCCGGTGAGGAAGCGCGGGTCGGCGAGCAGATGGCGCAGCCCCATGGCGCCGACCAGCCGTTCCCACTGCTCGTTGGTGTCGACGCAGACGGCGATGGGCTTGTCGGCGGTGGGGAAGGACTGGAAGGGGGCGATCAGCGGATGGCGGCTGCCCAGCGCCCGCGGCACGTCGCCGGCATTCAGATAGCGGGCGATGGCGTTCTCCATCAGCGCCAGCTGGCAATCCAGCATCGCCACGTCGATGAAGCTGCCCTCCCCGGTGGCGGCCCGCTTCTGCAAGGCCGACAGGATGCCGATGGTGGCGAACAGGCTCGACCCGATGTCGCCGATGGAGGCGCCGACGCGGGCCGGTTGGCCGCCGGGCTCGCCGGTGATGCTCATCATGCCGGACATCGCCTGGGCCACCACGTCGAAGCAGGGCCGGTGGCGGTAGGGTCCGTCCTGCCCGAAGCCGGAGATCGAGGCGTAAACCAGCTTCGGGTTGACCGGCTTCAGGTCGTCGTAGCCCAGCCCCAGCCGGTCCATCGTGCCGGCCCGGTTGTTCTCCACCAGCACGTCGCTGGTGGCGACGATGCGCTTGAAGATCTCCTTTCCCTTCTCCTCCTTCAAGTTGAGCGTAAGGCTCCGCTTGTTGCGGTTGACGCTCATGAAGTAAATGCTCTCGTCGTCGCTGAAGGGGGCGATGACGCGGGTGAAATCGCCCTTGCCCGGACGCTCGATCTTGATGACGTCGGCGCCCAGCGCGCCGAGCAGCCAGGTGCTGTAGGGGCCGGCCAACATGTGGGTGAGATCGACAACGCGCACGCCGGCCAGCGGGCCGTCCCGGCGTTGGGTTTCCGTGTTGGTCATGAGCGGTCCTTCGGGGCTGCCGGGCACCGGTGGTCCGGGCCGGAGATGGCCGCGCCGCAAGGCGCCGACCGGAGTTTGGACGGGAAAGGCATGCCCAAAGGCTTGCGCCGCGGCGCTCCGAAAACAATCGCTTAGTTTGGCCCAATCCGGTGCAGCAAACGCACCGGACGACCGCCGGTCATTGGTGCGCTCCATGCACCGGAGCGCACACTTTTTTCTGCTTGTGACACGGAGGGTGTCCGGTATTCTCGATCTTGCCGGCAGCGCACCGGCGGCGATCGAGTTCTATGATGGACGCCGGGACATCTTCGCGTTCCCCGTGCCGCCCCGTCGCCCTGTCTTCCAATACTTGTTCGATGGACCCTCTTTGCACGCCGACGCCCCACCGTCGGCGCCAGGGCTCCTGCAACCGTGAAAGGACGACCAGCGCGTGAAGCAGCTTTCGGGCAAGACCGCCATCGTCGGCGCCTATGAGTCCCCCCGCCGGGATGCGCCGCGCGTCCATCCCTTCGCCCTCCAGATGGAGTGCATCCTGGGCGCGCTCGACGATTCCGGGCTGACGCTGACGGATGTGGACGGGCTCTGCGCGGCGTCCGGCGACTGGGCCGAGGGCGGCGGCACGATGGACGTCATCGAGCTGGCCGAGTATATCGGCATCCAGCCGACCTATGTGAACAGCACCGACGTCGGCGGCTGCTCCTATATCCTCCAGGCCGGTCAGGCCGCCGCCGCCATCGCCATGGGCTTGGCCGAGGTGGTGGTCATCAGCTATGCCGCCTGCCCGCGCTGGTGGCCGCTCTCCACCCCGTCCTTCGATCCCTTCGTCTTCCCGGCCGGGCCAGGCCAGTACGAGATCCCCTATGCGCCGACGCTGATCTCGACCTACGGTCTGTTCGCCCGCCGCCACATGGATCTTTATGGCACGACGCCGGAGCAGCTGGCCCAGGTCGCCGTCACCTTCCGCGGCCACGCCGCCGCCAACCCACAGGCCCGGCTGCGCAAGCCGATCACGGTGGACGACGTGCTGGCCTCGCCGATGATCGCCTCGCCACTGCACCGGCTGGACTGCTGCGTCGTCACCGACGGCGGCGGCGCGCTGGTGATGACAAGCCGCGAGCGGGCGCGCGATTTGAAACGCCGCCCGGTCTATCTCGCCGGCTATGGCGCCGCCGTCGCCCGGACCCAGAACAGCCAGATCCCCGACGACCTGTCCACCCCCGCCGCCCTGTCCGGCCCGCGCGCCTTCGCCATGGCCGGGATGACCCCCGCCGACATCGACGTGGCGCAGATCTACGACGCCTTCACCATCACGCCGATGCTGGCGCTGGAGGATCTGGGCTTCTGTGGACGCGGCGAGAGCGGCCCCTTCGTCGCGGCCGGCAATCTGTCGGCCGATGGCGGCAGCCTGCCGACCAACACCGACGGCGGCGGCCTCTCCTCTAACCATCCGGGCAAGCGCGGCATCTTCACCCTGATCGAGAGCGTCCGCCAGCTGCGCGGCGACGCGCCGAGCATCCAGGTGCCGGACGCCAAGGTCGCGCTGGCCCATGGCTTGGGCGGCACCTTCTGCTCCGCCGCCACCGCCATCCTCGCCGTTTAGGTGTCGCCATGACCGCAATGACCACGCTGCCGATCCCCGACGAGACCTCGGCCCCCTTCTGGGAAGCGGCGCGCGAGGGCCGCTTCCTGATTCAGCGCTGCCCGGAGACCGGGCTGTACCAGTGGTACCCGCGCGCCCACTCCATCCATGCGCCCCACGCCACCCCAGAGTGGGTCGAGGCGAGCGGGCGCGGCGAACTGCTCTCCTACTCCGTCGTCCATCGCGGCAACACGCGCGGCGATCCCTACACCTGCGCGCTGGTCCGGTTGGAGGAGGGCGTCACAATCTTCTCGCGGGTCGAGGGCATCGCCGAAGGGAGCTTGCGCGCCGGCCTGCCTCTGGCCGTCGCCTTCCATCGCCTGGACGAGACCATCAGCCTGCCGATTTTCCGGCCCCCCAGCACCGCAGGAGGGAGCGACGCATGACCGAGACCATCCATCTCGACGACATCGAACCGGGCGCCCGCGCGCTGTCCAGCCGCGTCACCGTGACCGAGGCGCACATCGTGTGGTTCGCCGGGCTGACCGGCGACTTCAACCCGCTGCACATGGACGCCGAGGCGGCCAGGGCGAACGGCTTCGGCCGCACCATCGCCCACGGCATGCTGACCCATTCGATGAGCACCGGACTGCGCTCCGCCATCGACGACTGGGCGATCCTGGCTTTCCTCGAGACCCGCCGCCGCTTCGTCGGCCCGGTCTTCGCCGGCGACACCATCCAGTACGAGGCCGAGGTGCTGGAGGTCCGCCCCAGCGCGTCGAAGCCCGACCGCGGCATCGTCCGCGTCGGCATCACCGTCCGCAACCAGAAAGGCGACACGGTGCAGGAGGGGGAGGACGTCTTCTCCATCGGACGCCAAGTCAAGGGGCAGGTGACGGCATGAGCAGGCAGGATCGTCTGAAGGGCCGCACGGCCTTCGTGACCGGCGGCGGCGGCGGCATCGGCCGCGCGGTGTGCGGGCGGCTGGCGGCCGAGGGCGCCGCCGTCATCGTCGCCGACATCGGGCTGGAACCGGCCGAACGGGTCGCCGCGGACTTGCGCGACGGCGGCGCCGACGCCTTCGCCGTACAGCTCGACGTGGCCGACCGGGCGAGCTGGGACGCCGCCGTCGCCGCCCTGCCCGAGCCGTTCCGCGCCGTCGACATCCTGGTCAACGTCGCCGGCATCGTCCGCGACCGCTCGCTCGTGAAGATGAGCGACGCGGACTGGAGCGCCGTCCTCGACGTCAACCTGCGCGGCACGTGGCTCGGCTGCCAGACCGCCTTCCGGCTGGTCGGCGACCGCGGCTGGGGCCGCATCGTCAACATCGCCTCCACCGCCATGCTCGGCACCTTCGGGCAGGCCAACTACTCGGCCTCCAAGGCCGGCGTGGTCGGGCTGACGCGGACGGCGGCGCTGGAAGGCGCCCGGCGCGGCATCCTGGTCAACGCCGTCGCCCCCGGCGTGGTCGAGACCAGCATCGTCGAAGGCGTGCCGGAGGCGATCCGCGCGCAATGGGTCGGCAAGACCCCCATCGGCCGCCTCGGCAAGCCGGAGGAGATCGCCGCCATCGTCGCCTTCCTGGCGTCGGACGATGCGTCCTACATCACCGGCCAGACCATCGTCGCCGACGGCGGCGCCACCACCGGCGACTACTGAGCACGAAAACCAACCAAGCCGAAAACGGCATCCTCGCAACACCGAACAGGGACGACGAACATGACGGACATCTCTCGCCGCGGGCTTTTGAAGACGGGTGGACTGGCCGGGGCGGCGCTGCTGTCCGGCGGCCTCGCCGGAACCGGCTTCGCCCGGCTGGCGGCCGCACAAGACGATCCGCTCTACGCCGCCGCCCGCAAGGAAGGCGCGCTGACGCTCTATTGGGGCTCCTACGAGCAGCAGACGATGGAGGCGATCCGCGACGCCTTCAAGGCGAAGTATCCGGGCATCGAGGTCCAGCTTCTCCGCCAGGCCTCGCAGACCGTCTACACCCGCCTGCGGCTGGAATTGCAGAACGGCGTCGCCGAGTGCGACTCCCTGGGCACCACCAACCTGCTGCACTACACCGAGCTGAAGAAGATCGGCGCGCTCGCCGCCTACGACCCGCCCGACGCGGCCATGCTGCCCACCGCCTTCAAGGGGCTGGACAAGGACGCCATGTACCATGTCGGCGCCATCAGCCTGACCAGCATCAACTACGCGCCGGGCAAGGTCTCCGCTCCGCCGACGAGCTGGATGGCGCTGCTGGAGGACCAGTGGAAGGGCAAGATCACCACCGGCAGCCCCGCCTTCTCCGGCGACGTGGCGAGCTGGGTGGTCGCCATCCGCCGCAAGTACGGCGACGACTATCTGCGCCGCTTCGGCCAGCAGAAGCCGAAGGTCGGCCAGTCCAACGTCGACACCGTCACCGACATCCTGGCCGGCGAGCGCGTGGTCGGGTCCGGCGCGCCCTTCAGCTACACGCTGACCCAGAAGGCGGCGGGCAACCCCATCGACGTCAGCGTGCCAACCGACGACGCCATCCTCAACCTCGGCCTGACCGGCATCCCGGTGAAGGCGCCCCACCCCAACGCCGCCCGGCTGTTCACCAACTTCCTCTATTCCAAGGAGGTCTCCGACATCCTGTCGAAGAACTACTGGCCGACGCTGCGCACCGACGTCGCCTGGGCCGAGGGCCGCTCGCTGGACCAGTTGAAATGGTACCGCAACAGCGGCGACGACCTCGCCGCCGAAGTGGCCGAGGGCATCGCCAAGTGGAAGGAGCTGGTGCGCTAGCCTCCCCGAAAGGTTCCAAATCCCGGACCGGCGGCGGTTGCCACCCGGCCGCAGGTTCGGGAACACTCCATCATGCTGGGCCGCAGGGCCCATCCCTGGCAACGGGAGGCGGACCCAATGGGGGTCATTTCAACCAGTTCCCGCGACGCCGAATCCCGTCCCGTCATGGCGCGGGTGCCGCTCGTCAAGGCGGCGGTCCTCGGCGCCGTCATCCTTCTCCTGGTGCTGCTGGTGGTCCAGCCCTTCGGCTGGGTGCTGTTCAACAGCCTGCACGACGACGCAACCGGCGCCTGGACCCTGAACAACTACGCGCGCGTCGTCCAGTCGGCCGAGCTGATCGAACCGCTGGTCAATTCCCTGATCCTGGCCGCCGCCACCGCGCTGATCGCGGTCGGCATCGGCGTGCCGCTGGCCTGGCTGGTGTCGCGCACCGACCTGCCGTTGCGGCGCACCATCCGCGTCCTGACGCTGACCGCCTTCGTCACCCCGTCCTTTATCGGCGCCACCGGCTGGATCCTGCTGGCCGCCCCCAACTCGGGCTGGCTCAACACGGCATGGCGCTGGCTGGCCGGCGAGGGCGCCGGGGCGCCGCTGAACATCTATTCGATGGCCGGCGCCATCTTCGTCTGCGGCATCTACACCGTCCCCTACAGCTTCACCATGGTGTCGAGCGCGCTCGACGAGATGGCGGTAGAGCTGGAGGACGCGGCGACGACGCTCGGCTGCGGGGTGCTGCGGACGATGGTCAGCATCACCATCCCGCTGGCCGCACCGGCGGTGATCGCCAGCTTCATCCTGTCCTTCATCCAGGGGCTGACGCTGTTCGGCGTCCCGGCCTTCCTGCTGACGCCGACCGGCATTCCGGTGGTCACCACCAAGCTGGCCGAGTTCTACCAGCTCTTCCCGCCGGAGATTTATCTGGCCGCCGCCTACTGCATGCCACTGCTGCTGGTCACCGGCGCCCTGTTCTGGATGCGCCGCCGCTATCTCGGCCGCAAGCAGTACGTCACCATCTCCGGCAAGACGCGCGCCGGGCGGCAGATCCGGCTCGGCGGCTGGCGCTGGCCCGCGCTGTTCCTCGCCCTGCTGGTGCCGCTGGTGTCGGTCTTCCTGCCCTACGCAGCATTGCTGATGGTGTCGCTGACCCGTGCCTGGGGCCAGGGTCTGAGCTGGGAGAACCTGTCGCTCTACTGGTACTGGTGGGCGATCTTCGGCAATTCGGAAACCCACACCGCCATTGTCAACTCGCTGGTCTATTCGACGCTGGGGGCGACTCTGTGCGTGGCGCTCGGCACGCTGGTCGCCTACATCGTCGAGCGGCGGCTGATGGTCGGCGCCTCCCTGCTCGGAGCGGTGGCGACGGTGCCCATCGTCATCCCCGGCATCGTCCTGTCGGTCGGCTTCTTCGCCGCCTACACCCGCGCCCCCCTCAACCTCTACGGCACGCCGCTGCTGCTGATCGCCGCCTTCGCCGCCACCTTCCTGCCCATCGCCTATTCCCATGGCGGGTCGATCCTGAAGGGCATCGGGCCGGAGCTGGAGCGCGCCGCCCGCAGCCTGGGCGCCGGCGAGGCGCGGACCTTCCTGTCGATCACCCTGCCGCTGATGGGCGGCGGGCTGGTGTCGGGCTGGTTCCTGGTCTTCATCCCGATCATCCGCGAGCTGTCGGTCGCCGTCTTCCTGATCACGCCGAAGACCAACGTGATGACCACGCTGATCTACAACGCGAAGGACGGCGGCAATTACGAAGCCGTCTGCGCGATGAGCGTCCTTCTCCTCCTGATCACGCTGTTCCTCGTGGCGGTGGCCCGCCCGCTCGCCGGGTTGACCGGCGCCCGGCGCACCTCCCGCAAGACCGCCACGGCGGCCGGAGTTCCCTCATGAGCGGCATCCGCATCACCAATCTGCGCAAGTCCTTCGGCAGCTACACCGCGCTGCACGGCATCGACCTCCAGGTTCCCAACGGCACGCTGCTGGCGCTGCTGGGACCGTCGGGCTGCGGGAAATCGACCACCCTGCAATTGCTGGCCGGCTTCGAAAGCCCGACCGAGGGCGAGATCTGGGCCGACGACGTGCTGCTCTCCTCGCCGCGCGGGGTGCTGCCGCCGGAGCGGCGCGGCATCTCGCTGGTCTTCCAGAACTACGCGGTCTGGCCGCACAAGACGGTGGCCGAAAATGTCGCCTTCGGGCTCAGCATCCGCCGCCTGCCCAAGGCCGAGATCGCCGAGCGGCTGACCCGCGCGCTGCGCACCGTCCGGCTGGAGGCCCTGCGCGACCGCTACCCGTCCGAGCTGTCGGGCGGCCAGCAGCAGCGCGTCGCGCTGGCCCGCGCGCTGGTGGTGGAGCCCTCCATCCTGCTGCTCGACGAGCCGCTGTCCAACCTCGACGCCCATCTGCGCGAGGAGATGCGCTTCGAGATCCGGCAGGTCCACGACCTCCTGGGCATCACCACCGTCTATGTCACCCACGACCAGTCGGAGGCGCTGGTCACCGCCGACCGCATCGCCGTGATGAAGGCGGGGGCGGTCCAGCAGTTCGGCACGCCCGAGGACGTGTTCGAGCGGCCGGCCAACGCCTTCGTCGCCCGCTTCATCGGCTCGAACAACGAGCTGCCCGGCACCGGCGAGGGCGAGGGCAGCATCCGCATCGGCGACCGTGTGCTGACCGCTCCCGACCGCAGCGGGGTGGCGCGCGGCGGTTCCGTCTCGCTCTGCGTGCGCCCCTCCAAGGTGCGGCTGGACGATGACGGCGGCCTGTCCTGCAACAGCCTGCCCGGCACGATCGTCCGCTCCGCCTATCTCGGCGAGCATCGCGACGTGCTGGTCGACATCGGCGAGGGGCGGACGATCCGCGCCTTCGTGCCGCCGGAGCGGCGTTACGGACCGGGAGCGGTGACGACGGTCCATCTCCCCATCGACGCCTGCCAGATCCTGGCCCCCTCCGCCTGACGGCCTTCCAAGGATATTCTAGATCATGACCGATCCGACAACCGGCGCCCCGATGACCGGCGCCCCGACGGGTGCCGCCCCCGAACCTGCCCCCGAAATCCTGACGGAGCGGCGCGGCGCGGTGGAATGGGTGATCTTCAACCGTCCGCGCGCCCGCAACGCCATGACCCCCTGGATGGAGGACCGGCTGATCGAGATCTGCCGGGCGGTCGATGCCGATCCCACGGTGAAGGCGCTTGCCCTGACCGGTGCGGCCGGCGACAAGCCGGCCTTCATGGCCGGGGCCGACCTGTCCTGCCTGCAAAGCGTCTCCTCGCCCGAGGATTTCACCATCCTGGAGACCCGCGCCGAGGCGGCGGCGATGGCCCTGGAGGCGGTGCGCGTGCCGACGGTCGCCGTTCTCTCGGGCCCATGCATCGGCGAGGGGGCGCTGCTGGCCTCCAGCTGCGACGTGCGCATCGCCTCGCCGTCGGTGCGCTTCGGCTTTCCCATCGCCCGTACGGTGGGGAACTGCCTGAGCGTCAAGAATCTGGCGAGGCTGTCGGCGCTGCTCGGCACCGCGCGGACGCGGGAGATGATCTTCAGCGCCCGCCTGCTGGGCGCGGCCGATCTGGCGGCGGCCGGGGCGGTGCGCACCGTCGTCGCCGGTGAGGATGAGCTGACCGCCCATGGGCAACAGGTGGCCGAGGAACTGGCCGCGCTGGCTCCCCTGACCCTTTGGGCGACGCGCGAGGGGCTGCGCCGGCTGCGCGACAACAGCCTGCCGCGCGACATCGACGGCGACCTGCTGCGCCGCTGCTACCTGTCGGCCGACTATCAGGAAGGCATCGCCGCGTTCCTGGAAAAGCGCCCCCCGGTCTGGAGCGGGAGCTGAGTGCAGCGCGGATTTGAAAACTCAGCGCCAATCCTTCGCCGACACCGGGCCTTCGCCGGTCCCGGGCGACCGTGAGTAGCGTGCCGGCGAAACCCCCTGGAAGCGCGTGAAGGCGACGGTGAACGTGTTGGCCGAGCTGTAGCCGACACGCTCCGCGACCTCCTCGACCCCGAATTCGCTGTCGCGCAAAAGCTGTTTGGCCAGCGCCATGCGCCAGGAGAGCAGATATTCCATCGGCGCCACGCCGACGACCCGGTTGAAGCGGGCAAAGAAGGCGGATCTCGACATGCCCGCTTCGGCGGCGAGGTCCGCCACCGTCCAACTGCGGTCCGGCTCGGCGTGCATCGCGCCCAACGCGTCGGCCAGCCGCGGATCCGCAAGCCCGCGCGCCAGGCCCGGCGCGCCGTCCACGCTGCCGGCACAGCGGAACGCTTCGATCAGCAGCACCTCCAGCAACCGCTCCAGGACAAGGTCGCGGGCCGACCTGCGCGCCTGCGATTCGTCGCTGACGAGCTGCATCACCGTCAGAAGACGCGGTTCGCCCCGGACGATCACGGTGCGGGGCAGCAGGGGCACCAGAAGCGGGGCGTCGGGCGAATCGAAAACGCAGTGCCCGACCTGCATGCGCATATCCGGAGACCCTTCCGCACATCCGGCCCGGAAATGGCCGGCCCGGAATTGACCAGGCCCAATCTCCGCCGGCCTTTCGAACACACCGGGCGGCGGCGGCACGGGACTCTCGTTGATGAGTTCGTGCATGGCCGGGACCATGACGAAATCCCCGGCTTCGAGCACCGCCGGCGTGTGGCCGTTCACCATCATCCGGCATTTGCCTTCCAGGATCGCGCAATAGAACGGCTCCCCGGTGCCTTCGCGCCGGATGCGCCAGGACCCGGCACACTCCACGAATTTTGAAAACCGCGCGGCGGGTTTCAGGAGACTGACGACTTCGGCAAGCGGATCGACGCGCAAATCAGGACCATCTGCGTAGAAATGAGGACGCCCAACCGTATACCGTCCTGCCCTCTCTGGCTAGCATGCAGGCCACACCAATGAAACGAGGCCTCGCATGTCCACCATCCTCATCACCGGCTGCTCCTCCGGCTTCGGCCTTGAGACCGTCCGGCTTTTCCTCGACCGCGGCTGGACTGTCGTCGCGACGACGCGCAGCGGGCGCGCGGACATGCTGCCCGCGTCCGAGCGTCTGCGCGTCCTGCCGCTCGACATCACCGACCGGAGCAGCATCGATCGGCTGATCGGCGATGCCGGTCCAATCGACGTTCTGGTCAACAATGCCGGTTTCGGCGCACCCGTCCCGGTGGAGCTGACGAGCCCGGAAACGGCGAAATCCCTTTTCGAGACCAACACGCTCGGCACGCTGGCGATGCTCCAGGCCGCACTGCCGCAGTTCCGCGAACGCCGTGCGGGCGTGGTGATCAACGTCACCTCGGCCGCCCTCCTCAAGCCGCTTCCGCTGATCGGCGTCTATCGCGCGAGCAAGGCCGCGGTGGATGCGTACACCGAATCCCTGGCGGTCGAACTGGAGCCCTTCGGCATCCGGGTGCATCTGGTGATGCCCGGCCGTTCGCCCGAAACAAAGTTCGGCGAAAGCGCGCGCCAGCATCTGCGCGGCCTCGACGACCCCGATTACCAGCCGCTGATCGAGCGCATGCTGACGGGAATGCGCAGCAACTCGGGTCCGGTGACCCATGCCGAGGATGTCGCCCAGGCGATCTGGCGCACCGCGACCGATCCCTCGGCACCGCTGCGCATCCCCGCAGGCGCCGATGCCGAAGCGTGGATGGCCGAGGCGGGTTGAACTCCGGAACACCGCGAAGCCGTGGGGGGCGCAACGACCGGCTCACGCCCAGCGGGAGGGAACCGTCGCCCGGCCGACAGCCTCGCGATTCCCCTGCCCCAACCAGCCATGCAGGAAGGAGGCGACCGCCTGACCGGCAGCCCTTGCGATCTCCTCCCCGGATACCGGCTCACACCGCCCCCACAGGCATCCTTCGTGCGGCCCGGCCTCGCAGAGAGCCCTGAAATGGGCGGCGGCGCCGGGCAGTGCCAGGGATCGCCACCCCGGCCCATCATGCTCGGCGAGGCGGTGCAGGATGGCGGCGATCTGCTGTTCGGAGCGCTGTATCCCGCGCTCGTAGAAATTGCGGCCGACCTCCGGGAACCGGCCAACCTCGGCCATCACGAGGCGGGTCACGGCCAGTGCGGACGGGGTCAGCATCAGGTCCAGATAGGCCCGGGCCGTGTCCGCCAGCACGGTCTCGGGCTCCTTTCCCTCGACCTCGACAGCGGCGAGAGCGGTGCAAGCCAAGGTCGCGACCTCTTCGACATAGGCCGCGAACAGCGCCGCCTTGGACGGGAAATAGCGGTAGAGCGTGCTCTTGGAACCGCCGACCTCCGCAGCGATGCCATCCATCGAGGCATCGGCATAGCCGTGCCGAAGGAAGCTTCGCCCGGCAACCGCCAGGATCGCAGCGCGCCGGCTGGACGTGCCGACCGGCATCACCACGCCTTTCCCGGTGAACCGGCTCCCGTCCCGCCCGCGCTCATTCGATGTTCCCGGCGGCGATGGTGCGGACCTGCGCAACGGCCGTATCCAGAAACGCCTTGGCGAGGTCGGGGTCGTTGACGACACGCGAGATCGTCAGCGCACCGACCATCATCGAGAGAATCGCCATCGCCTTGCCCTTGAACTCTTCGCCCTGCGTTTGCGAGATGAGCCGCTCGAGGACTTCGAGATGTGTCCTGATGCCGGCTTCGAACGATGCTTTCACCTCGTCGCCGTGTCTGGCTGCATCCGAGCCGAGCGCGACGATCGGACAGCCATCCGTCCTTTCCTCACGATGCCCGGTGCTGAGGTAGAACCCGACCACCGCACCGAGCGGGTCTTCGGGATTTGCCGTCATCGCCGTCGTCCATCGGCAGGAGGCGCTCTCCAGCGCCCGTTTGGAGGCCTGGATCTCCAAATCCTCCTTCGATGCGAACTGCTTGTAGAAGGCACCCTGGGTGAGGCCGGCCGCCTCCATCAAATCCTTGAGGCCGATGCCGTCGAAGCCGTGCTCCCGAAAAAGACGGCTTGCCACGTTGATCACAGTCTGCCGGTTTTCCTCAGCCTGAACACGGCTCACACGCATGACAAGCCTCATTTAGATTTCAATCGAACTCTATAAGAGATGGGAAGGGGGAATGCAATTCTCCACATCCCCCTATCCGGCAGGGTCTTTCCGGGCCGGCAGCCGGTAGGTGGATTGGCGGCCCCAGGCACCGCCGAACATGGCGGCGGCCGTGAGAAGGCCGTAGGAGACCGCTGCCAGGGCAGTGACCTGGAACAGGGTCGAAAGGCCGGCGCCGAACCATGCGACCGCCGACCAGCCGATGAAGGCCGCGACGATCATGCGCACCGTGCCCGCCAGGACGGGAAACAGCACGCGCTTGGCTCCCTGGCTTGCGAAATAGAGCGCCAATCCCACTCCCACCGCACCGTAAACCGGCGCGACGGTGCGCAGATAGAGAGTGCCCATCGCCAGAACCTGGGGATCCTCGCTGAACAGGCCGATCCAGGCCTGCGGGAAGACCGCGGCGGCAAGACCGATGACTTCGGTCATTCCAAAAGCGATGGCGGCCCCGATCCAGGCGACGCGGCGCGCCCGCGCGCCCTGCCCGGCCCCGATGTTGTGGCCGACCATGGTCACCATGGCGGTGCCGAGCCCGAAGATCAGCGGAATCTGGAGGTAATCGAGGCGCGAGGCGATGCCGTAGCCGGCGATGGCGTCGGCACCGAACCGGCCGACCGCGGCGGTGACGAAGGTGACGGTGAGATTGACCTGCACCGTGCCGACCGCCGACAGGAGGCCGACGCTCATGATGTCCCTGAACAGGGCCGCGCGCAGCGGAACGACCCTGAGCTTCAGCAGGCTCTTCGGGGAGCGCAGATACAGGATCAGGGCAAGTGCCACGCATGCATAATAGACGACCACCGCAATCCCGCCGCCCGCGATGCCGAGACGGGGAAAAGGCCCCCAGCCGAAGATCAGGGCCGGCGACAGCAGGAGAAGGATGACGGTGCCGGACGAGATCGCCTGCGCCGGCACCGTCACGTTTCCGGCGCCCCGAAGGGCCGACGACAGCAAGGCGGTGATCCAGAGCGGAATGGAGCCGGCGAACACGGCCCCGGAATAGGTGAGCGCCGCCGTCAGCGCCGGCCCTTCGCCTCCCATCGCCCGGTAGAGAACCGGTCCGGCAAGCAGGGCCGCGACTGTGAAGAGGATGCCGAACGCGCAGGCCAGGACGAACGCATGCCAGATCAGTGCTTCGGCATCGTCGCGGCGCGCCGCTCCCAAGGCCCGTGCGATGGCCGAGGAGACACCGCCGCCGATCCCGCCATTCGCCATCATCTGCATCAGCATGAGAACGGGGAACACCAGGGCGACCCCGGCAAGCGCCTCCTTTCCGAGAAAGCCGACGAACCAGGTCTCGGCCACCCCGACAAGTGTCTGGATGACAAGCACAAGCGTCGTCGGCACGGCAAGGCGGAGCATCGTCGGTGCTATCGGACCGGCAAGAACGCCGGATGGCACTTTATAAGCCGGCGCTGGGGCCGCTGGACCCTCCCGGCGGGACAGGGCGGTCATGGCATTTCCTTCATCGGACCGGACGTGGATGTGATTGCGTCCCACTCGATTGCGTCCCACTCGGGCGCGGGCGATGTCCTTGGCCCGGTCAGACCGGCAGCCGCAGCATCTTGCGCAGGCTCCTGTCGAA
The DNA here is from genome assembly GCF_042604635.1 of Azospirillum sp. A26. Classification (NCBI taxonomy): domain Bacteria; kingdom Pseudomonadati; phylum Pseudomonadota; class Alphaproteobacteria; order Rhodospirillales; family Azospirillaceae; genus Azospirillum; species Azospirillum sp. A26. The sequence continues at coordinate 1,742,535 of NZ_CP170473.1, forward strand.
GGCGGCAGCCGGGACGAAACGGCGCAGCATGCTGACCTGGCGCGCCAGTTTCCCGGCCGGGTAGCGCAGTTTCGGTTCGGACGCCAGTGCGGCCTTCACGATGGTTTCGGCCACGATCTCCGGCGTGTCGCCGTTCCTGATCGCCTCCCCCACGGCCAGGGTCATGCCCTTCCGCGCGGACTCATAGGCATCGATCCATCGGTCCGGCTTGATGAGGTTTCCGTCGAACGACGTTCGCGTATAGGCCGGCTCGACGAGCGTGACCCGGATGCCGAGCGTGCGCAGCTCATGGTCGAGCGATTGGGAATAGCCTTCGACGGCGTGCTTCGTTGCCGAATAGAGCGCGAAATACGGGGCCGGGATGAATCCCTGCGCCGAACTCAGATTGACGATCCTGCCCTTTTTCTGCCGGCGCATGATCGGCAGAACCGCGTTGGTCATGCGGATGACTCCGAACACGTTCACATCGAACAGGGCCTGGGCCTGCCGGAGCGTGGACTCCTCCGCACCGCCGAAAAGGCCGACGCCGGCATTGTTGACGAGGAGGTCGATCCGCCCGGCCTCGGCCAGGACATCTTCGACGAGGGTCGCCACCGACGCGTCGTCGGTCACGTCGCAGGTCAGCATGTCGACACCGTCCGGTCCTTCGGCGGCCGCATGACGGCTGGTCCCGAACACGTCGAAGCCGGCGGCTTGCAGCGCTTTGGCTGCGGCAAATCCGATGCCGGACGATGCGCCCGTCACCAGGGCGACGGCACGATTGGTCTTGTCCATGGTGATGCTGTCCTCTTCTTGCGGGGTCCGGAACGCCGAGGCCGGCCGGATGTCGCGATGTCCGTCGGGCCGTTCCCTCTTGCGGTCGGGCAACCGCATTTGGGTGGCCGTATTTAGATTGCGTTCGACCTCTATATCCAATATAGAAGTCGTACGCAATCTAATTTAACCGGGGGACGGGCATGAAGAAGAGACCCATGATCGTGCTGGGTGGCGTTCTGACGGCGGCGCTGGGCGCGGCCGCCTTCGTGACGCTGTCCATGCGCACGCAGGAAGCGTCGGCGGTGAGCGACCCCCGGCAGGACGCCCCGATTGTCCGGCTTGCCACAACGGTCCCGGTAGCCGGGTCCGACCGCGGTTTCACCGGCGTCGTCGGAGCGCGGGTGCAGAGCAATCTCGGGTTCCGCGTCCCCGGCAAGATCATTGAACGGCTGGCGACGGTCGGGCAGCCGGTCAAGGCCGGTCAGCCGCTGCTGCGCATCGACGAGACCGACCTGCGCCTCGCCCTCACGGCCAAGCGCAACGCGGTCGCCGCGGCGCGTGCAACGGCCGTGCAGACCCAGGCGGACGAGCGGCGCTATGCCAGTCTCGTCAACGACGGTTGGGCCACCCGGCAGCGTCATGAACAGGCGAAGGCCGCGCTGGACACCGCCAGGGCGCAGCTCGCCAGCGCCGAGGCGGATGCCCGGGTCGCCGAGAACGAGGCGACCTACTCGGTCCTGCTGGCAGACAGCGACGGCACGGTGGTCGAAACGCTGGGCGAGCCGGGGCAGGTGGTCGCCGCCGGCCAGACCGTCGTCCGGATCGCGCAGGCCGGCCCCCGCGAGGCGGTGGTGGCGCTTCCGGAAACCATCCGGCCGCCGCTCGGGTCTCCGGCCGAGGCCAGCCTCTATGGCGCCGACGGGCAGCGCTACGGCGCGCGGCTGCGCCAGCTGTCGGACGCCGCCGATGCCCAGACCCGCACTTACGAGGCGCGCTATGTGCTCGATGGCGACGCCGCGGCGGCACCGCTCGGCGCGACGGTCACCATCAAGCTGGCGGGCCGGCTGACGAACCCGGCCGGCCAGACGGACAACATGCAGGTGCCGCTGGGCGCCGTGCTCGACGACGGCCGGAGGACCGGTGTCTGGACCCTGGACCGGGCCAGCTCGACGGTGCGCTTCCAGCCGGTCCGGCTGGTCCGGGTGAGCGGCGACACCGCCGTGATCTCCGGTCCCGGCCTCGGCGATCCGGTGGTGTCGCTCGGCGCCCATCTCCTGCAGGACGGGGCCCGTGTCAGGACCGCCTCCGAGAGCGGGGGCAAATGATGAGCCTCAATCTTTCCGCTATCGCCGTCCGCGAACGGGCCGTCACTCTGTTCTTTATCCTTCTGCTGGCGGCGGCGGGCGCCTACGCCTTCGTCATGCTCGGACGGGCGGAGGACCCCTCCTTCACCATCAAGACCCTGACGGTCACCGGCGTCTGGCCGGGCGCCACGGCGCGCGAGATGCAGGATCTCGTCGCCGAACCGTTGGAAAAGCGCCTTCAGGAGCTGAGCTGGTACGACCGGGTGGAGACCACCACGCGGCCCGGCTACGCCTATATGACCCTCACGCTGAAGGACAGCACGCCGCCGGCCATGGTGCAGGAGGAGTTCTATCAGGCCCGCAAGAAGATCGGCGACGAGACGCGCAACCTGCCGCCCGGCGTGCTGGGGCCCTTCGTCAACGACGAATATTCCGACGTCAGCTTCGCGCTCTATGCCCTCAAGGCCAAAGGCCTGCCGATGCGCGAGCTGGCACGGCAGGCGGAGACGATCCGCCAGGACCTGCTGCATGTGCCCGGCGTCAAGAAGGTCAACATCCTGGGCGAGCGCCCGGAACGGATCTTCGTCGAGTTCTCCTATGCCAGGCTGGCGACGCTCGGCGTGTCGGCCCAGGACATCGTCGCCGCCCTGCAACGGCAGAACACCGTCACGCCGTCAGGCTCGATCGACACCCAGGGGCCGCAGGTCTTCATCCGGATCGACGGCGCCTATGACGGGGTGCAGGCGATCGCCGACACGCCCATCGTCGCCGCCGGACGGACGCTGAAGCTGTCGGACATCGCGGAGGTCCGCCGCGGCTACGAGGATCCGCCGACCTACATCATCCGTCATCAGGGCGAACCCACCGTCATGCTGGCCGCCGTCATGCAGGAGGGCTGGGACGGGCTGGCGCTCGGCAAGGCGCTGGAGGACCGGGCGGCCGGCATCGCACGGTCGCTGCCGCTCGGGATGACGCTCGACAAGGTGACCGATCAGGCCGTCAACATCACCTCAGCGGTCGACGAGTTCATGATCAAATTCGCGATGGCGCTGGGCGTGGTGCTGCTGGTCAGCCTGCTCAGCCTCGGCTGGCGCGTCGGCATCGTCGTGGCCGCCGCCGTGCCGCTGACGCTCGCCGTCGTGTTCCTCATCATGCTGGAGAGCGGCCGCTTCTTCGACCGTATCACGCTCGGCGCGCTGATCCTGTCGCTCGGCCTGCTGGTGGACGACGCCATCATCGCCATCGAGGTGATGGTGGTGAAGATGGAGGAGGGCGTCGACCGCATCAGGGCGGCCGCCTATGCCTGGAGCCACACCGCGGCGCCGATGCTGTCCGGAACGCTGGTGACCATCGCCGGCTTCCTGCCGGTTGGGTTCGCGCGCTCGACCGCCGGCGAATATGCCGGCAACATCTTCTGGGTCGTCGGCTTCGCCCTGATCGTCTCCTGGATCGTCGCGGTGGTCTTCACGCCCTATCTGGGCGTCAGGATGCTGCCCGAGATCGAAAAGGTCGCCGGCGGTCACGCGGCGATCTACGGCACCCCGAACTACCGGCGCCTGCGGCGGGTCATCGCCTTCGCGGTGCGCCACAAGGCCCTGACCTGCGGCATCGTCGGCCTCGCCTTCGTCTTCGCCATCGTCGGCATGGGTGGTGTCAAGCAGCAGTTCTTCCCGACCTCCGACCGTCCCGAGGTGCTGGTGGAGGTCCGCCTGCCGGAAGGCACCAGCATCGAGACCACGACCGCCACGGTCGGGAAGATCGAACGCTGGCTGGCCGATCAGCCGGAGGCGAAGATCGTCACCAGCTATGTCGGCCAGGGCGCTCCCCGCTTCTTCATCGCCATGGCGCCGGAGCTGCCAGATCCCGCCTTCGCCAAGATCGTCGCGCTCACGCCGGACGCCGAGGCGCGCGAAGCCCTGAAGCACCGGCTGCGGCAGGCGGTGGCGCAGGGGCTGGCGCCCGAAGCCAATGTCCGCGTGACCCAGATCGTGTTCGGCCCCTACACGCCCTTCCCGGTCGAATTCCGGGTGATGGGTCCGGATCCGTCGCAGCTCTACGGCATTTCCGAAAAGGCCCTCGCCATCATGCGGAGCGTTCCGGATGTGCGGCAGGCCAGCCGCGATTGGGGCAACCGCACGCCGGTGCTGCGCTTCACGCCCGACCAGGACCGCCTGAACCTCATCGGCCTCTCTCCGGCCGAAGTCGGCCAGCAGCTTCAGTTCCTGCTCACCGGGATTGCCGTCACCCAGGTCCGCGAGGACATCCGCAATGTTCCCATCGTGGCGCGCAGTGCCGGCGGCGAGCGGCTGGATCCGGCGCGTCTGGCCGATTTCTCGCTGACGAGCCGGAGCGGCCAGCAGATCCCGCTCGACCAGATCGGCCATGCCGAGATCCGCCTGGAAGAGCCGATCATGAAGCGCCGGGACCGGACATCGGTCATCACCATCCGCTCGGACTATAACGAGGCGACCCAGCCGCCGGAGGTTTCCAAGCAGATCATGACGGCGCTTCAGCCGCTGATCGCCTCGCTTCCGCCCGGCTACCGCATCGAAATGGGCGGATCCATCGAGGAATCCGTCAAGGCCAACACGGCGCTCGGCAAGGTGTTTCCCGTCATGATCGCGGCGATGCTGATCGTCATCATGCTGCAGGTTCGCTCATTCTCGACGATGGCCATGGTCATGCTGACCGCACCGCTCGGCCTCGTCGGCGTCGTGCCCATGCTGCTCGCCTTCAACCAGCCCTTCGGCTTCAACGCCATCCTGGGGTTGATCGGTCTGGCCGGCATCCTGATGCGCAACACGCTGATCCTGACCGAACAGATCAAGGAGAACCGGGCCGCCGGCCTCGACGATTATCACGCCGTCATCGAAGCCACGGTGCAGCGCACGCGGCCGGTGATCCTGACCGCCCTTGCCGCCGTGCTGGCCTTCATCCCCCTCACCCATTCCGTCTTCTGGGGGTCGATGGCCTACACGCTGATCGGCGGCACCGCGGTCGGCACCGTGCTGATCCTGCTGTTCCTCCCCGCTCTCTATGCGGCATGGTTCCGCATCAAGCCGGCGGCCGTCGAGGAGGCGTCCAGCTCCCATGCCCGCCTCGGAGCGATCTGAAAGGCATTCGGGGCGGTTCTCCGAAACGGGGAACCGCCGTGACGGTCGGGGGCCGGGCTGTCCCTGGACGCTTGCAAGGCCGGCACGGCGATGGCTGAATCGGTGATCGGCCAATCATGGGAGGAGATGCGGATGGACGGGGTGCAGGTCATGCCGGTGTCGCTGTCTCCGCCCACCGATCCGGCCATCCGCTGGGCCGGCCGCCTGCTCGCCATGGTGGGCGAGCTTCACAAGGTCGGGTATCAGCGCCTCAGGATCGCGCCCGGCATGGCCCCGTCCGGATGCCATTGGCGCTGCCACGTCACGCCGGCGGGCAATGTGGCCGCGAACGGGTGGGAGCCGCTCGATTGGAGCCGGCAGGTCGCCAGCTACAGCACGGGCCAGAAAGACCGCTATTTCGGATGGGAGGATTCGGCGCAGGATTCCGCCCGCCATCTCGCCGCGAAGTTCGTCGAACGGTTCCCCGAGATCGCCCGCGACGGCCAGGGTGCGGACTGGCCCTATGCCGGCTGGTATGTCGCCATGCTGGGGGGCGCCGAGCATGGCAGCTTTCCGGTCTTCTTCGCCGACTACCCGGTCGAAATCGCCCGCGGCCGGCTGCCCCCGCCGCCTTGAGCGGCAGTCGCGACCGGTCACAGCGCGTCGGAGTCCGTCCCGGACCCGATGGCGACGGTCGCCGTCATGCCCGCCGCCAGTTCGACGCCGGGCGGCACCCGGTCGATGTGGATGCGCACCGGTATGCGCTGGGCGAGGCGGACCCAGCTGAAGGTCGGCTCGACGTTCGGCAGGCCGAGGGGGCCGGGCGTTCCGTTGCTGTCCTCGATGCCCCGGCCGATGCTTTCGACATGGCCGGACAGCGGTTCGTCGAAGCCCATCAGCATGATCCGCGCCGGGCTGCCGACACGGATCCGCCGCAGCTTCGTTTCCTCGAAATAGCTGGTGATCCAGAAGCTGGTGGCGTCGAGGATGGCGATCTTCGTCACGCCGGCCGTGGCATAGTCGCCGGGCCGCAGCCGCAGATTGGTGACATACCCGTCGACCGGCGCCCGGATCGTCGCCCGTGCGAGGTTGAGCTTGGCGAGATCGAGCGCCGCCACCGCGCCGTCATAGGTCGCCGCCGCCTGTGCGGCGGCGCCGGCCGTCTGCTGCACATCCTCCTGCGAGATGACCTCGCGGAGCTGGCTTCGCCGCCGCGCCGCCGCCTGACGGACAAGCATGTCCTGGCGCCGGGCTTCGGCCTCGGCCTGTGCGGACGCCACCGCGAGCGAGAACCGCCTGGCGTCGAGCGCATAGAGGACATCGCCCCGATGCACATACTGGTTGTCGGCGACGGAAACGGCGCCCACGGTCCCGGAGACCTCCGGCGCGATCTGGACCACCTCCGCGCTCACCCTGGCATCCCGCGTCCACGGCGTCTGCTCGTGACGGTTCCACACCTGCAACGCCACGAAGGCGGCAGCCGTGCCGAAGCAAAGGGTCAGGGCATAGCGCCCGAGCAGGGACAGCACAGCTTTCATTGGAATGTTCCGCTGGAGGGCAGAGCCTGCAAGAGCAGGCCGTAGAGGAGGGCGAAGGTGGCGAGTTCGACGAGCGGCCGGCTGGCGGTCAGGCGGAAGAGCCCCGCAGCCGCGAAGAGGCGGACCAGCGCGACGGTGCCGGCGAGCGCCGCCAGGGCAAGCACCAGCAGACCGGGGAGGAAGACGCCCCCGACATCGAGATCGAGGATCATCGGTCGGTCCCCCAAGCCACCGCACCGCCCAAACCGAGGGCGAACCGGAGGTCGATGAGCAGATCGAGCAGCAGAGCGCGGTCGGCAATCGGGTTGTCGGCAATCGGGCCAGCAGCAGTCGGGCTCTCGGCAATCCGCGCCGTCAGCGCTTCGATGCGCCGGTGCAGTGCCGTGGCATCGGAAGGTCCGGCCCGGTATCCGGAGCCGAAGCGCAGGGCAATCGCGGTGAGAAGCTCGAACCCGTCATGAGCGATCTGGCCGTCTTTGCCGTCGAGATGCCGGATCGCCCGATGAAGCCGGCCGGCGGCGTGACCGACGCGCAGATGGCGCAGGGTGTCGTCGAGCACATCCGGGTGGGATGCCCCGGACAGCCGGAGCCTCGGCAGCAGCAGCGCCGTCCGGTCGATCATCAGGCTCGTCCAGAGCGCCTCGTCGGGTGCGCCGCCCAGGGCCCGCCGCCTGACATCCCGCCGGTTCAGCCGAAGCAGCCGGCCGATTGCCGCATCGACCGGGATGGTCTGGAACAGGCTCATGCTGACGACGGCAAATCCTGTTGCCGCGAACAGCGCGACGACGCTGTTGAGCGACCCGGCGAAGTCGCCGGCATAGCTGGCGCCCAGCCCCGACAGGATCGGGATCGTCAGGGTGATGCCGAGCGCCATGTAGGTCGTCGGCGGCCGGGCTTGCAGCGAGCCGGCGACCAGGAAGGAAGGCGCGAGCACCGCGGCGAGACCGGCGAAATCCGTCACGCGGGGCAGGATGGCGAAGCCGTAGACCAGACTGACCGCCACCCCGACGAGCGAGCCGGTCATGTATTTGACGACATTCGGTGCCGGCGTGTCGACGTTGCCGAACAGGGCGCAGCAGACGCCGAGGATCGACACCGCCAGTCCGCCCTCCGGCCAGGCCGACCAGATCCAAAACGCGCAGCCGATGACGATGCCGGCGACCGCGCCCAGCGCGCTCCAGGCGGCCATCCAGGGGTCGCGGTGATAGACATAGCCCGTCGCGCGCCCGGCGCGGCGGTGCGATGCGGTCTCCGGCGGCATGGTGGCGGCAATGGCGGTCCGTGCGCTGCTCCGTGCAACGATCCGCCCGAGCCGGTCGCACTCGTGAAGCAGGCCGATCAGCTCGGCGAGGTGGCCGGCGAGGTTGGCCGCGAGCCTGCCGCCGGCCGTTACAGCCTCCGCGGCGATGCGTGTCCGCAGCGTCCGGGCGCGGTCGATCAGCCGGATCGCGACGGCATCCCGCCCGGCCGCATCGGCGGCCGCGAGCCAACGCCCCGCCTCATCCAGCAGCGCGGCCAGCTCGTTGGGCAGCTCGTCGGGCAGGCCGCGGTCTGCGCTGCGCAGCGCATGGATGCGGTCCCCGACCTCCGTCGCGAGCGGAAGCAGCCGCGCAAGCCGGTCATGGATCAGGTGCAGCGTCTCGCGGCTCGGCGTCACCGGCACCGGATCGTAGGGCAGATGACCGGCCAGACCTTGCAGGGCGAGAAGGTCGCCGGCAAGCCGGTCGCGGTCGCGGCGGATCTCCGGTCCGGGGCTTCCATGGAGCGCATCGCCCGCCAGCCGGCGGGCATCCCGCAGCGTCGCCGACAGCTTGGCGGTGAACTGGCCGGTCATGCGCTTGGGCAGGACGAAGCGATGGACCAGCACGGCGCAGAGGATCCCGATGGAGATCTCCTGGACCCGCACCGACGCCGTATCGAAGATGGCAGCGGGATTGAACACGCCGGGAAAGCCGATCAGGCTGGCGGTGTAGCCGGACAGAACGAAGGCGTAGGCCCGCGCGGTGCGGTCGAGCAGCGAGAGATAGAGGCACAGGCCGATCCAGCCGGCGAGGATCACGCTGCAGACAAGCGGATCGTTCACGAAACAGGGGACGATCACCACGGTCGCCGCCGCACCGACAATCGTGCCGGCGAAGCGGTAGACGCCGCGGCTGAGCGACGCGCCGGCCGAGGTCTGGGAAACGATGTAGACGGTGACGATGGCCCAGGAGGGCTTCGGCACCCCTGCGCGCAGCGCGATGTAATAGGCCAGCATCGCCGCGGCGAAGCTCTTCGCCGAAAAGAGCAGCGCGTCCGCATCCGTCCGCAGCAGCGCGATCCCGGTGGCGGTCAGGAGCCGGTTCGAAGGATGGTGGGTTCTCATGCCCCCGAGTATCGGCGCGTTGCGCAGCCAGATAAATTAGGTATCCTGTCAAAAAATCACTGAATCATGCCAAAACCGATCATGCCGAACGCGATGTCCGGGGCACGGTCCGCCGTTTCCGTCTTCGACCCCGATCTTGCGGACCGGCCTGCCGTCGCACGCCTGCTCGACTTCGCGGACTACGAGGCGGAGGTGCCGGTGCATGTGCATCGGCGGGGGCAGCTGATTCTGGCGCTGCATGGCGCCGTCACCTGCACCGCGGACGACGAGATCTGGATCGTGCCGCCCGATTGCGGCGTGTGGATTCCGGGCGGCATGCCGCACAGCGTCAGGACGACGGCGAATGCCCGGCTCAGCTATTTGTTCGTCGAGCCGGGAGCGGCAAACCTGCCCGAGGTCTGCTGCACCCTGTCGATCTCTCCACTGGTGCGGGAGCTGGTCAACCGGCTGACCGGCGAGGTTCTGGACTATCCGCCGGACAGCCATGCCGCCCGGCTTGCACGGGTGACGCTGGACGAACTGGCCGGGATGCCGCGCGAACACTTCAACCTGCCCATCTCCAACGATCCGAAGATCCGGGCGATTGCCGATGCCCTGACGCTCGAACCGTCCGACCGCAGCACCTTGGGGGACTGGGCGAGGCGCGTCGCCATGAGCGAGAGGTCGCTGGCCCGTCTGATGCTCCGCGAGACCGGCCTGACCTTCGGGCGCTGGCGGCAGCAGCTGCACCTTGTCGTGGCGCTTCGCGAACTGGCCGGCGGGGCTGCGGTGCAGACGGTGGCGGACACGCTCGGCTACGAGTCGGTCAACGCCTTCATCACGATGTTCAAGAAGGCTCTGGGAAGCACGCCGGCACAATATTTCACCCAGCGCAGGGCGAAGCTGTCGGCCTTGTCGCGATAGCTGAGCCGACATGCAGGAGAGTGTGGAGATCCCCCGGCCGCCGCCTCACGGCCGGTTGACCTGCACGGCCAGCGCGACCGCCGCCTTGCCGGACAGCGGAACGTCGGCCGGCACCGCCACGGCCTCCGGTGCCGGGCCGCCTCCGCTCCGGCCGAGCCGCCCGGTCACCCGGAACGCCACCAGAACCGCCGCGATGCCGAACAGCACCGATCCCGCCGCCTGTCCGATCAGCACCCCCGGCGCCCCGCCCAGCCAACCGCCAACCGCAACGAACGGTATGGTCCCCAGCGTCGCCCTGCCCCAGTTGAACCCGGTCGCCAGCAGGGGAAAGCCCAGATTGTTGAACGCGGCGTTGCCGACGAACAGGAATCCGACGAACAGGAAGCCGCCGGCCACCGCGGTGCAGAACAGGCGGACCAGATCGGCCGACACGCCCTCGGCGGAAAAGGCGCCCACCACCAGATCGCGGGCAAGGAACAGACCCAGCCAGACCGCCAGCACCCAGACGACGATCAGCACCAGACTGGCCCGCAGGGTCGCGCGCACCCGGTCGGGGCGGCCGGCACCCAGATTCTGCGCCAGGATCGGGCCGACTGCGCCGGTCAGGGCGAAGATGGTGCCGAAGGCGACCGGAACCAGGCGGTCGACGATGGCCGCCCCGGCGATTGCCGCATCGCCGAAACGCGCCATGCTGGTGGTGACATAGACGCCGGCGACCGGGGTGGCGAGGTTGGTGAGGACCGCCGGACCGGCGATGCCGGCCAGGGTCCCGGCATCCGTCATCAGGCCGGTCCAGCCCGGGGCGGCGACCAGCCGGTGCACCCGCGCCACGCCATGCCAGCCGACAGCGGCGAGCAGGCAGCGCGACAGCACGACCGTCACCGCCGCACCGGTCAGGTCCAGCCGCAGGCCGAAGATCAGGATCGGGTTGAGCGCCGCGGTGAACAGCGCCGCATAGAGCGTGACGGTCATGGCGCGGCGCGCATCGCCCTGCGCCCGCAGCATCGCCGAACAGCCCATGCCGAGGCCGAGCAGCGGCAGGGTCGGCGACAGGATGGTCAGATAGCCGACGGCAAGATCCTTTGTGGCTCCCCTCGCGCCCAGCAGATCCATCGCCGGTCCCAGCAGCGGCAGGGTCAGCAGGCCGACCGCCGCGGCGACCAGCGCGGTCAGAATCAGGCTGGATCCCGCCAGCCTCGCCGCCTCCGCGCGCCGGCCTCCGCCGATGGCGCGTGCGACCAGCGCTCCGGCGCCGATCGACAGCCCGATGCACAGCGATGATTGCAGGAACAGGACGGTGCCGGCGAAGCCCACCGCCGCCGCCAGCTCGCGTTCGCCCAGCAGCGAAATGTAGAACAGGTTCAGCAGATCGACCGCGAACACCGCGATCAGCCCGACCGAGCCGGTGGCGGTCATCACCATCACATGGCGCATCGGCGAACCGGTGGTGAATCGGCCTACGGCGGTTTCGGCCATTGCAGCGGTCTCCTTTTGGGTGGCCCCGGGTTGGCGGCCCCTGGCGTTATGAGGTTGGTCCGCCGCCCTTCCCATCAAGTCGTCCCTGGCCACACTCGTCCCTGGCCACACTGCCGCAAGCGGAGACCGCCCAGAGCAACCGCTCAGCTCTTGGCGATCTCGCCCAGCACATCCTTGGCGAGGCTACGGATGTGCCGCTCCATGGCGGCCCTCGCCTCCGCCGCATCGCCGCTCTCCAGCGCGGCGATGACGTCGAGATGCTCGTCGCAGTCGGGACGGATGCGCGACGGCAGGCCGGACAGCTCGAACAGGCGCGTCGTCACCCGCAGGTCGCGGATGATCTGCGCCAGCACCGCATTGCCGGACGCCTCGGCGATCAGGGTGTGCAGCTCCTCATCGGCGGCCCAATGGTCCTCGAAGCGGATCTTGGGCTCGTCGCGCAGCCGCAGCATCTCGGCCTTCATCGCCTGCAAGCGCACCGGATCGACCCTGGAGGCGGCGGCGGCGATGGCCTCCCCCTCCAGGATCTCGCGCAGGCGCATGCTCTGGAAATATTCGCGGTTGGAGACCTCGCGCACCCGGTAGGGGCGGTTGAACTCCTTGCGGATCAGCCCTTCGCTCGCCAGCCGCACCAGCGCCTCGCGGATCGGCGTGCGCGAGATGCTGAGCGCGGTGGCCAGCCGGTCTTCGACGATCACCTCGCCGCTGGGGATGCGGCGGTCGAGGATCATCTCCAGGATGGTGCGGTAGGCCATGCTCGCCAGATTGACGCCGGCTGCGGCCGGCGTCGCGGCTTTGGAATCGCCCATGTCCATGCTCATACCAAGTCCTGCCACCTGACGCTGATCTTCCCCTAACAAAGCAGACGAACCGTTGTCCTGCAAAGGTTCTGATCGGCTTGTCCGGCGGGAGAGGGGGCGGCGGCTCATCCGGCCGGGGATCAGTGCTGCAAAATCTTGGCGAGGAACTGGGTGGCGCGCTCCGAGCGTTGGGTCTCGAAGAACTCGGTCTTGGTGCAGTCCTCGATGATGCTGCCATGGTCCATGAAGATCACCCGGTGGGCGACCTTGCGGGCGAAGCCCATCTCGTGGGTGACGCAGATCATCGTCATGCCCTCCTTCGCCAGCTCGACCATCACGTCGAGCACCTCGTTGATCATCTCCGGGTCGAGCGCCGAGGTCGGCTCGTCGAACAGGATGGCGATGGGGTCCATCGCCAGGGCGCGGGCGATGGCGACGCGCTGCTGCTGGCCGCCGGACAGCTGGCCGGGGAACTTGTGCGCCTGGGTCGCCAGCCCGACCCGCGCCAGCAACGCCTCGCCCTTCGCCTCGGCCTCCGCGGTCTGGCGGCCCAGCACCTTGCGCTGCGACAGGGTCAGGTTCTGCATGATGGTCAGATGGGGGAACAGCTCGAAATTCTGGAACACCATGCCGACGCGGGCGCGCAGCGCCGACATCTTCGTGCCCGGCGCGCCGACATCCATGCCGTCCACCTCGATGCGGCCCGACTGGAAGGGCTCCAGTCCGTTGACGCACTTGATCAGCGTCGATTTGCCCGACCCGGAGGGGCCGCAGACCACCACCACCTCGCCCTTCCGCACTGTGGTCGTGCAGTCCTTCAGGACCTGGAAGGTACCATAGCTCTTGCTGACATTCTCGATGGCGATCATTGGGGCGTCTCTTGGCGATGGGGGCGTTGAATGGATGAGCCGGCGGTTCAGCCGAACCGGTCGATCAGGAAGGGGGTCGGGTCGATGTCGGTGCGGCCGTCGAGCAGCAAATCGGCGGTCATGCGGGCGACGACCGGCGCCAGGGTGAAGCCGTTGGACGTCACCGTGTTGAAGAAGCCCGGCAAGCCCGGCACCGGGCCGAGGATCGGCGCCCCGTCGATGTTGATGTTCATCGCCGCCCAGGCGCGGACCACATGCAGCCCGGCGATCTGCGGCAGCACATGGCGGGCGACCCACAGGTTGCCCTCGATGCTGGAGCGCGACACCGTGTTGAAGCGCCGCGCCGGGTCGAAGACGGCGGTCCAGGCGCCGCCGATGATCAGCCCGCCGGTGACCGCCTGCTTCAGGCTGAGATGGCGGTCGGCATGGGCGACCAACTGGCCGACCAGCTTGGGCGCCGGCTCGGTGACGATCATCTGCAAGGGCGCGCTGTGCACCGGCACGTCGATGCCGACCAGCCGCCCGGTCTCGCGCGCCCACGGGCCGCTGGCGTTGACGATCTGCTTGGCGCGGATGCGGCAGCGCGAGGTCTCGACCCGCCAGCCGCCGCCCTCGACCGCAGGAGCCGCGGCGATGCCCGTGACATTCACCCCGCGCAGGAAGCGGGCGCCCTGGCGGCGCGCCTGCTCCAGCACCGCATAGGTGGCGCGCAGCGGATTGATCTTGCCCTCCTGCGGGGCGTATTCGGCGCCGATCAGCCCGTCCGACAAGGCGGGGGCGAGGCGGCGCAGTTCGGCCGCGTCGATGATGGCGTTCTCGACGCCGTATCGCCGCTCCAGCGCCGCCTTGGCGCGCAGGAACTCCATGCCGGCCGGGCTGTCCGCCACCATCAGCCCGCCGGTGACGGCCAGCTCGAAGTCGGCCCCGCAAGCCGTCTCCAGCTCCCGCCACAAGGCGATGGAGCGCGGGCCGAGCGTCAGCGTCGCCGCCGCCGGCCCGCCGCCCGCCTCGGCCTTGGCGCCGAAGTCGAAGGACAGCAGCTGGACATGCAGGCTGCCGGCATTGGCGCCCGACGCCTGGAGGTTGGTGTCGCCGCGCTCGACCACCAGCACGTCGCGCCCGGCCTGGGTCAGGTAATAGGCGAGGCAGGAACCGACCACGCCGCCGCCGACGATCAGGATCTCCGCCTCCTGGTCGGGCAGCGGGCCGTCTTCCAGCGGGCGGGCGAGGTTGGGGGTGATGGCGCGCTGGTGGCCGCCCCATTCCGGCTTCTCGAAGGCGAAGGCGCCGGCCGGCGTCGGCTTGGCCGGCAGGCGCGGCGCCAGATACTGCTCGGGCGCCCGTTTCCTGCCGGTCGTCTGCTCCAGCAGCAGGGCGGCGGTCGCCGCGCAATAGCGGCCCTGGCAGCGGCCCATGCCGAGCCGGGTGTTGCGCTTCAGCGCCGCGAGGCTGTCATGGCCGGCGGCGATCTCGGCGCGGACCCGGCCGAAGGTGACCTCCTCGCAGCGGCACAGCATGGCGTCGTCGGGCACGGTGTCGAGACGCGGCGGCGGGGCTTGGTAGATCGACCACAGCGCCGCCTGGAAACCCTCGGCCCGCTGCAAATCGGCCAGCGCCCGCCGGCCCTCCTCCGGGTCGCTGTCGCTCAGGCCGAGCTGGGTGGCGGCGGCGATGCCGGTGAGGCGTCCGCGCGCCTGCGCCACCCGCGACCCGCCGAGATCGACGCCGTCTCCGACGGCGAAGACCCCCGGCACGCTGGTGGCGCCGTCCACCGCGATCTCGGTGGCGAGATAGCCGAGATGGCGGTCCTCGACCAACCGGTGGGCGCAGCCGAGCGCGCGGGCGATCTCGGTCGAGGGGATGAAGCCGTAGCCCAGGCACAGCGCATCGGCCGGAACGGTGACGGCCTCGGCCAGCCGGGGAGCGCCATCGGCGCTGAGCGGCGCATAGCGCACCCGCTCCACTCGGCCCTCCCCCTCCGCCGCGACGATGCCCTGTCCCCACAGCACCGGCACCCCAGCGCGCCGCAGCCTCAGCAGGTAGCGGGCGCCATCGCCGATCAGGCCGGGGGCGGCGCGCAGCGCGGTCAGCATCTGCCGCCATTGGGCAGGCGACGGGCGCGGCGCGCTTTCCAGCACGGCGGCCACCGCGGCGCCGCCCTCCACCAGTTCGCAGGCCAGTTGCAAATTGAGCGGACCGTTGCCGGCGACCACCACCCGGCGGCCGGGCGACACGCGATAGGCGCGGGCCAGGGTCTGGCCGGCCCCGGTCGTCATCACGCCGGGCAGCGTCCAGCCCGCGAAAGGCGCCGGCCGCTCATAGGCGCCGCCGGCGATCACCAGCCGGCGCGGCCGGTAGACGGTCTCGCGCCCGGCAACGACGGCGACGACCTCGTCGGGGGCATGGGCGCCCCACACCGTCGCCTCCTGGACGATGGCGGCGCCGGCCGCCTTCGCCGCGTCGAGCAGGGCGAGGCCGGCGCGGAACTGGCGGTCGGTCGGCCGGTCGGCGCGGTGCGAAGGGGCGAGCGGCTTGAAATACTGCCCACCGCTCTGCGGCCGCTCGTCGAGCACCACCACGTCGGCACCGCGCCGCGCCGCAGCCTCCGCCGCCGCCAGACCGGCCGGGCCGGCGCCGATCACCAGCAGGTCGACCGCCCGCTCCTCCGGCGCGTCGCCCACCGGCGGCGGCACCAGCGGGACCAGCGGATCCTCCGGCGTGCCGGCCGGCGGCTGCGAGCGGATGGTCTGGCCGTCGGCCACCTTGGTCAGGCAGGCGCGCTGGCTCGCCTTGCCGTCCACCGTCACCAGGCATTCGAAGCAGGCGCCCATGCCGCAATAGAGGCCGCGCCGGCCGCCGTCGCGGCTGTGGCGGTAGGCGGCGACGCCGTGCGCCGCCAGGGCCGCCGCCACCGTCTCCCCGGCCAGCGCGGGAATCCGCTCGCCGTCATAGGTGATCTCGATGGGAGCGCCAGTGCGGCGGACGCTTGGATGTTCGAGGCGCATGGGCGGTCGGCTTTGTCCGGATGCGGTGGAAAGCGCTTTTCGAGGCTGCGTCAATTAGCGCTGGATTCCTGTATACAGGTAGTATACGAGTAGTATTTAGGCAAGGTCAAAAATTAGGCAGGAGCTTGGGGGAACCCATGACGGCATTGCGCGGCACCTACACGGTCCTCATCACCCCCTTCACCGCCGATGGCGGCGCGGTGGATGTTCCGGCCTTGAAGAAGCTGGTGAACTGGCAGATCGAGCAGGGCATCCATGGGCTGATCCCGCTCGGCAGCACCGGCGAGTTCCTGTCGATGACCGCGGAGGAGCGGGCGCAGGTCATCGAGATCTGCGTGACCGAGGCGGCCGGCCGCGTGCCCGTGCTGATCGGCACCGGCGCCGAATGGACGCGCGACGCCGTCGCGCTGGCCAAGGAAGCGGAAAGCATGGGCGCCGACGGGGTGATGGTGATCCCGCCATACTACAGCTCGCCGACGCCCGACGAGCTGTTCGAGCATTACCGCCGCATCGGCGAGGCGATCTCGCTGCCGGTGATGATCTACAACAACCCGGCGACCGCCAACGTCGACCTCACCCCGCCCATCGTCGCGCGGCTCAGCGAGATCGACAACGTCCTCTACATCAAGGAATCGACGCTGGAGGTGACGCGGGTCCGCGACATCATCGAGCTGTGCGGCGACCGCATGACGGTGTTCGCAGGCATCCTCGGCTATGAATCCTTCTGGCTCGGCGCCCAGGGCTGGGTCGCGGTCTGCTCCAACCTGATCCCGCGCGATTCGGCCCGCCTGTTCGAGCTGGTGGCCGACCATGGCGACAAGGACCAGGCGCTGGCGCTCTACAAGAAGATGCTGCCCATCGTCCGCTGGGTCGGCGGCCACCGCTACGTCGCCGCCTCCAAGACCGGGCTCGGCATGATGGGACTGCCGGTCGGCGACCCCCGCGCGCCGCGCCTGCCGCTGCCGGAGGCCGACGCCCTGGCCCTGCGCGCCGATCTGGCGGCCTACGGCCTGATCGACTCCCTCGCCTGACCGCTTCGCCCGAATCCGAGATTCGAACACGAGAAAAGGGGTTTACGATGACCATTCGCACGCTGCTGATCGCCGCCGGCCTGACCCTGTTCGCCCTTCCCGCTGCCGCCCAAACCGCCGCCTGCAAGCCGGCGGTCGCCGATTCCGAGCTGGTCAAGCCCGGCACGCTGGTGATGTCGACCAACCCGACCCTGCCGCCGATGCAGTTCGTCGACAGCAGCGGCCAGTTGAAGGGCATGCGCATCACGCTGGGCAACGAGATCGCCAAGCGCCTGTGCCTGACCCCTGAATATGTCCGCATCGAGTTCTCGGCGATGATCCCCGGCCTCCAGGCCGGCCGCTGGGACCTGATCAACACCGGCATCTTCTGGACCGAGGAACGGGCCAAGATGATGCCGATGATCAATTATGAATCGCAGGCGATCAGCATCTCGGTGACCAAGGGCAACCCGCTGAAGATCACCAAGCCGGAGGATCTGTCGGGCCGTCCGGTCGGCGTCGAGCTGGGCGGCTTCGAGGAGCGCAAGCTGCGTGAACTCGACAAGATGGTGGTCGCCAAGGGTCTGAAGCCGATCGAGATCAAGACCTTCGACAATTTCGCCACGGCCTATCAGGCGCTGCGCGCCGGCCAGACCGAGGCGTCGGTGGCCATCGACCCGACGGCGGCCGAATACGCCAAGCGCGGCGATTTCGAGCGTGCCCTGCACGGCCTGTTCCCGACCCCGGTCGCCCTGGCGATGAAGAGCAAGGCGCTGAGCGAGGCCGTGGTCGGCGTCCTCAACGACATGCAGAAGGACGGCTCCTACAAGAAGCTGATGGACGAATACGGCCTGCTGCCCAACGACGGCGCCTTCAAGGTCAACGGCCCCGGCATGTGAGACGCGGGCCAAGGGAGGGGAAACGCGGGCGGCGGAAGAGGCATGTCCTCGCCGCCGCCCGCGCATCGGACAAGAGTGAAAGGGTGACGGAATGACCAGCGGCTGGAACTGGGACGGTTTCTTCGAGTACCTGTTCAACGGGTACCTGTTCAGCGGAGCGATCACCACCCTGTGGCTGACGCTGGCCGGCATCGCCGGCGGCCTCGTGGTCGGCTGCCTGCTGGCGCTGCTGCGGCTGTCGCCCTACCGCTGGGTCGCACGGGTGGCGCAGACCTACATCTGGGTGTTCCGCGGCACGCCGCTGCTGGTCCAGCTCATCATCATCTACACCGGCCTGCCGCAGATCGGCATCAAGCTGTCGGTCACGGAATCGGCGCTGATCGGCCTGATCCTCAACGAAGCGGCATATCTGGCCGAGATCATCCGCGGCGGCATCCTCGGCGTCGCCGCCGGGCAGAGCAACGCCGGCCGCGCGCTCGGCCTGAATTCCGCCCAGGTGATGGCCTACATCGTGCTGCCGCAGGCCGTCCGCATCATCATTCCCGCACTCGGCAACAGCGTGAACGGGCTGCTGAAGACCACCTCGGTGACCTCGGTCATCTCGATGGAGGAGCTGCTGCGCAGCACCCAGCTGCTCATCCAGGAGCGCTTCATGGTGCTGGAGCTGTTCACGGTGGCCGCCCTCTATTATCTGCTGATGACCTCGCTGTGGGACATCGTCCAGCGCCGCATCGAGCGTCATTTCGGCCGCGCCTACCGCAACATCGCCATCGTCGACGGCCAGTGAAGGGCGCTCGGCCATGAGTCCCCCTCTCCCACCGGCCCTCCCGCCATCCTCCCGGACCGCCAATCTCGGCGACCGCGCTTTCGCGCATCTGCGCGAGTTGATCCTCAGCCGCGAGATCCCCGGCGGCGCCGAGGTGCCGGAGGGACGGCTGGCCGAGCGGCTGAACGTGTCGCGCACGCCGATGCGCGAGGCGCTGGTCCGGCTGGTCGGCGAGGGGCTGCTGGAGCGCACCAGCGAGCGCAGCTACCGCGTCCGCATCGTCTCGGCCCGCGAGTTCTTCGAATGCATGCAGATGCGCGAGCTGCTGGAGTGCCACGCCATCGAAACCGCGGTGCCGCTGGTCGGCGACGCCGATCTGGCCGGGCTGCGGCGCGGCCTCGAGGCGCTGGAGGACGGCGAGGACGACATGCAGCACTGGCTCTACGACAACCATTTCCACAGTTTCTTCGCCCATGTCAGCGGCAACGCCACGCTGGCCGAGACCATCACGCGCATGCGGGTGGTCGCCCGCCTGTTCCGCATCTCCAGCAGCTTCCACCGCAAGGGCGAGATCGATACGGAGCACCGGGCGGTGCTGGACGCGGTGGAGCGGCGGGACGCCGCCGCCGCCAAGGCCGCCATGCTGGCGCATCTGCGCAACCTCCAGGACGACGCCCGCCGCGCCATCGCCGCCGAGGCCAATCCGGGCGGCTATTTTTTGTAATCCCGGTTTTTTTGTGATCCCGGCAACCGCAAGACCCGTCCTTCGGGACCGAGGGAGAGTTCCATGCCGCAGTTCGACACCGTAATCCGCAACGGCACGCTGGCCACCGCGTCCGACGTGTTCGCCGCCGACCTCGGCGTGATCGGCGGCCGCATCGCCGCCATCGGCGCCGGGCTGGGGCCGGGCGCCCGCGAGATCGATGCCACCGGCAGGCTGGTGATGCCCGGCGGCGTCGACGGCCATTGCCACCTCGACCAGCCGACCAGCGACGGCTCGCAGTCGGCCGACGATTTCGAGACCGGCACCCGCTCGGCGGCCTGCGGCGGCACCACGACGGTCATCCCCTTCGCCTGCCAGTTCAAGGGCCAGTCGCTGCGCGACGCGGTGACCGACTATCACCGCCGGGCCGACGGCAAGGCGGTGATCGACTACGCCTTCCACCTCATCGTCAGCGACCCGACCGACCAGCTGCTGGGCCAGGACCTGCCGGCGCTGATCCATGACGGCTACACGTCGTTCAAGATCTACATGACCTACGACGACATGAAGCTGAACGACCGGCAGGTGCTGGAGCTGCTCAGCGTCGCCCGGCGCGACGGCGCCATGGCGATGATCCACGCCGAGAATGCCGACTTCATCGGCTGGCTGACCGACAAGCTGCTCGCCGCCGGCCACACCGCACCGCGCTACCACGCCGACTCCCGGCCGATGCTGGTGGAGCGCGAGGCGACCCACCGCGCCATCGCCATGGCCGAGCTGGCCGACGTGCCGATCCTGATCGTCCATGTCTCCGGCCGCGAGGCCATCGAGCAGATCCACTGGGCGCAGGGCCGCGGCATGCGCATCTACGCCGAGACCTGCCCGCAATACATGGTGCTGACCGAGCATGACCTGCACGGCCACGGCATGGAGGGGGCCAAGTGCATCTGCTCGCCGCCGCCGCGCGACAAGGCCAACCAGGCGGCGGTGTGGGACGCGCTGGCCGGCGGCACCTTCCACATCGTGTCGTCCGACCACGCGCCGTTCCGCTACCAGGACCCCAAGGGCAAGATGCTGCACGGCGCCGACACCCCCTTCAACTGGATCCCCAACGGCGTGCCGGGCATCGAGACGCGGCTGCCGATCCTGTTCTCCGAAGGGGTGAAAAAGGGCCGCATCAGCCTGCAACGCTTCGTCGAGCTGTCCTCGACCAACCCGGCCAAGATGTACGGCCTGCACCCGCGCAAGGGCAGCCTCGCCATCGGCGCCGATGCCGACATCGTCATCTACGATCCGGACCGCAAGGTCACCATCACCAACGCCATGCTGCACCACAATGTCGACTACACCCCCTACGAGGGGCTGGAGGTGACCGGCTGGCCGGAAACCGTGCTGTCGCGCGGCGAGGTGGTGGTGGAGGGTGGCACCTGCGTGGCGCAGCCCGGCCGCGGCGCCTTCCTGCGCTGCGACACGCCGGATCTGGCACGGCCGAAGGTCGGCGCCGCCTGAAAAGACGATCACTCCACCCGACGACCACGAAACGCGAGGATCCCCCAAGCATGGACGCCCTGACCATCACCGCCGGCCCCTTCACCTTCGGCGCCCGCTTCGAGACGGCCGCCGCGCCGAAGACCTGCGCCAAGTTCCGCAGCCTGCTGCCCTACGAGGGCCAGATCGTCCATGTCCGCTGGAGCGGCGAAGGGGTGTGGATTCCGCTGGGCGACACCGATTTCGGCCTCGGCTACGAGAACCACACCAGCCACCCGGCGCCGGGCCAGTTCATCCTCTATCCCGGCGGCATCAGCGAGACCGAGATCCTGCTGGCCTATGGCGGCGTCCAGTTCTCCAGCAAGATGGGCCAGCTCGCCGGCAACCACTTCATCACCATCACCGAGGGGCTGGAGAATCTGGCAGAACTCGGCAAGCGCACCCTGTGGCAGGGCGCGCAGCCGATCCGCTTCGAACTGGCCCGCTGAACTTGGCCCCGCTGAACCTGGCCCGCTGACGCGGCAGAGGGCATTGGCGGTCAGAACGACATCAGCAGCCGGGCCTGGGCGGTGACGGTGCCGCGGTCCGTCTCCGGCCCGCCCGTCAGGGCGACGCCGACGCTCAACCCGCCCTGCAGGCTCCGGCCAAGCGTGTAGTCGAGCCCGAGGCCGAGGCCGACGAGTCTGGTGTCGGCCCGCTCGTTCACCCCCTGCAGGGCATCCAGATTGTAATTGTGGCCATAGGCGACATCGAGGAAGGCGAAGGGAGAGGCCGCATCCTCCACCCGCCCGGCGCCGGGAACACCCGCGGTCTCCAGAGCGCCCAGGACCGGGAATGCCGGCAGCCGCAGCTCGTTGCGCAGCACGAACCCGGTATCGGCGCTGCCGTCGCGCAGCGTGTAGCCACGGGCGGCATAATAGCCGCCAAGCGCAAGCTGCTCGGTCTCGGGCAGCGCCTTGCCGGCGATCTGGCCGGTGAACGCGGTGGTCCAGGTGAAGCCGTTCAGGCCGGGAACGGCGGCAAGCGACGTCGCCTGATTGAGCGTGCCGTACGCATAGGCATAGTCGGCCCCGGTCACCCGTCCGTTGGTGACGCTGTTCCAGGCCGCATCGGTGTTGCCGGGCACGATCCCGGTCCGGTTGACCACCGCGCGGACGTCAAGATCGGCGGTATCGCCGC
Source organism: Azospirillum sp. A26 (assembly GCF_042604635.1). Lineage (NCBI taxonomy): Bacteria > Pseudomonadati > Pseudomonadota > Alphaproteobacteria > Rhodospirillales > Azospirillaceae > Azospirillum > Azospirillum sp. A26. The sequence continues at coordinate 1,764,688 of NZ_CP170473.1, forward strand.
CGGCGCGCTGCCAGGCGGCCGCCCAGCCGACGGTCAGGTCGAACACCCCGGCCGATCCGTCGGCGAGGCCAGCACCCCGGTACAGCGTCTTGCGCGACATCCATTTCGGCGCGACGCCGCCATAGACGTCCCCCACCCGGCCAGCCGTTCGTCGAGGTTGGACAGCACCGAGCGGTAGAGGATGGGCAGTTCGACGGTGGTGGTGTGGAAGGTCAGGATGTTGCCGGCGCTCTCCTGCCCCGTCGCGACGAAGTTCGGGGCGATGCTGACCGCCTGCCGCGGAAAGGTCATCGCCGCGATGCGCCCGGCATGGCTGACATAGGCCGGCCAGTTTCCTCCCGACAGCCTGACCGAGGCGGGATCGGAGACGACGTCCGGGCTGCCGGTGAACTGATAGGCGACGGTCATGTCATGCATCGCCTTGATGCCCGCGCTGAAGCCGGCGAAGAGGCGGTTGCTGTCGTGATCCCTGACGGTGCTGGTGTTGGACCAGCCGGCGAAGGCCTGCCAGGGCTGGCGGCGGCTGAGTTCCAGGGTCAAATTGCTGGTGCCGGGATCGGACCCCGGCTCGAACACGCCGTTGAGCTGCCGGTAGGGGAAGCGGTTGAGCCAGTCGAGATCCTCGGAGATTCGGTCCGCCTCGATGAGTTGGCCGGCTGGCGCGCGCAGACCGGCGGCAAGCGCCGGATCCGGCTCCTGCGGCCCGCCGTCGCCATCCTGCACCTGCACGCGGCCGGTCCGGAAAGCCACCACGCGCAGGTGCAGCACGCCGGAGGTGATCTCCTGCGGCGGTGCCGTGATCGAGACGAAGGGGCGGCCCGCCTCGCGGTAGGCCCGCGCCACCGCCGCCTGGACCTCGGTCAGCAGCTTGCGCGACAGCGGCTTGCCGATGAAGGGGCTCAGGGCCTTCCGCAACCCGGCATCGTCCAGCCCCTCCGCCCCCGCGACCGTGATGCCGGCCGGCGGATGGGGGATGATCGCGCCGTCCAGCCCGATGAGGCGGAAGCCGGCGACATCGACGCCCAGCGGGGTGTCGTCCCCCGACCCCGTCGGCGCCGGGCCGGGGCGCAGCCCGCCGCCGCTTCCCTCCGCCGCCGGGGGCAGGTGGCGTTCCATCGCCGTGGACTGGGCAAGGGCAACGCCCGGCGCACCGCCGGCCAGCCCCATCGCGGTCACCGCCACCACCCCGAACAGCCGGAGGGCGGATCCATGGGACCGCGACGGACGGGCTTCGGTTCCGTACATCTGAAACATCATCACTGAATCCGTCACGGCTGTTGGAAGAAGCGCAGGAAGCGGCCGACCCGCGTGTTGGCCGGACGCGGCTGGCTGGCGCACGCCGCTCCGGCGGCCCCGCCGATGCAGCCGGCGTCGCCTTTGTCCTCCCGCACGCCGTTGCCGCTCCCGCCCTGGGTGTCGGCGCCCGGCGCGGCGGACGCCGCAGCACTTCGGGTTCCGGCGGTGGGGGCGTTGTCGCCGCCGGACAGGACGATCCCGCCGCCGGAGAAGGCGGTGTCCGTCCTCTGAGCCGTCGTTTCGACCATGTTGCGCGGCAGCGTCGCCACGATGATCTGGCGGATCGCCTCCTGCGGCGGGGCGTCGGCCGGCGGCACGCTGTTGCCGCTGTCGGCCGGCTGCACGGTGAGCACGCCCGGCCCATAGGAGAGCGCGTAGTTGGACGAGGCTGCGAGGCTTCCCTGCGTGATGGCGTAGGAGCCGGCTGGCGAAGATGCGGTGGCGGCGGTGGCGAGCGCCCCCGACAGCGTGTCGCCGTTGACGAGTCCGCCGCCGACACCGTAGGTCAGCGCCGGGTTGGTATCGCCGTAGACCCTGCTCTTGCCGTCCGCCGTCACGGTGATCGGGCGCGCGGTGACCGACAGCGTGCCGGGGTTGAAGACAAGGCTGTAGTTGGACGAGGCCGCCAGCGTGCCCTGGCCGATGGCGTAGGATCCCACCGACGACGCCGTCCCGGCGGCGGTGGCGAGCACGCCCGGCAGCGTGTCGCCGTTGACGAGCCCGTCGCCGCCGACGCTGTAGGTGAGCGCCGGGTTGGCGTTGCCGTAGAGCCGGCTCTTGCCGTCCGCCGCCACGCTGATCGGGCGCGCGGTGACCGACAGCGTGCCGGACTGATGGAGAATGGTGTAGTTGCCGGCCGCACCGCCGCCCAGGGTGCCGCCGGACGTGGTCGTGGCGTAGCTGCCGACATTGGAGAAGGCGGTCGCGGTGGTCGCCGTGCTGACCCCGGTCAGCAGGCTGCCGTCCTGCACGTTCTTCCAGCCCGCGGTGGCGTAGCCGATCGCGGGCACGCTGCCGCCATAGATCATGTTGCCGCTGCCGGCGGTGACGGTCAGCGCCGCCGGGGTCACATGCATTGCGCCATCGACGTAGCTGAGGGTGTAGTTGTCGGTGGCTGCTCCACCCAGCGTGCCGCCAGACGCCGAGGTGGCATAGCTGCCGACGTCCGAGGCGGCGGTCGCGATGGTCGTCGTGGCGACCGCGGTCAGCAGGCTGTCGCCCTGCCCGTTCTTCCAGCCGGTGGCGGTGTAGCCGATGTTTGTCGGGGAAGCGTCGCCATAGGTCATGCTGCCGTCCGCGGCGGTGACGGTCAGCGTCGCCGGGGTCACGCTCATCGTGCCGGCGGCGTAGCTGAGGGTGTAGTTGCCGGTGGCGGCTCCGCCCAGCGTGCCGCCGGACGCCGAGGTGGCATAGCTGCCGACGTCCGAGGCGGCAGTGGCGGTCGTCGTCGTGGCGACCGCGGTCAGCAGGCTGTCGCCCTGCCCGTTCTTCCAGCCGGTGGCGGTGTAGGCGATGTTGGTCGGGGGGGTGTCGCCATAGGTCATGCTGCCGGCGGCCGTCACGGTCAGTGTCGCCGGGGTGACGCTCATCACGCCGTTGACGTAGCTGAGGATGTAGTTGCCGGTGGCGGCTCCACCCAGCGTGCCGCCGGAGGCCGTGGTGGCGTGGCTGCCGACGTTCGAGGTGGCGGTGGCGGCGGTGGCCGTGGTGACCCCGGTCAGCAGCGTGCTGTCCTGACCGTTCTTCCAGCCGGTGGCGGTGTAGGTGATGTTCGTCGGGGGGGTGTCGCCATAGGTCATGCTGCCGGCGGCGGTGACGGTCAGCGCCGCCGGATTGACGATGCCGGCACCGGCGAAGCGTGTGGCGCCGCCTGTGACGAAGGTGCCGCTGAGGCCGGACACGGCGAGGGACTGCGCCCCGGCATTGGTGGCGGTGAGGGGGCCGACGGACAGGGTGCCGGTGACGGTGTTCCACCAGCCGTCGCCAACCATGCGAACCGTGGCGCCGGTCGGATCGTCGCCATAGGTGATCGTCCGGATTCCCCCGACCACCCCGGAGACGCCGTAGAGTTCCGGCGGGCGGCTGCCGGGCACGGGCAGCGCCCACACCGTCGCATCCCAGCCATGGAAGAGGCTCCTCGCCATTTGGTCAGTGGTCAGGCCGACCGCCCCGCTGCCGCCGGCCGAACTGGCCTGCCCGGTGCTGTCCTTATCCCAATAGGAGGCGGTCACGGTGCCGGCATCGCTTCCGATCAGGCCGCCGATGTCGGTGCCCGAGCCGCTCACCATGCCGGTGGCGTAGGCTTGCGTCACGGTGCCGGCGTTGAGCCCGATCAGGCCGCCGACCTGACTGGTGCCGATGACGTCGCCGGTGGCATAAACCTGGGTCACTGTGCCGCCGCTTATCCCGATCAGGCCGCCGACCATGGTGTTGCCGCTGACGGCGCCGGTGGCATAGGCCCGCGTGACGCTGCCGATGTTCATTGCGCCGATCAGGCCGCCCACCGCGTTTGTGCTGCCGGTCACGGTGCCGGAGGCGAAAGCGTCGGCGACGGCCCCATCCTCCAGGTAGCCGATCAGGCCACCGGCCGGCCCGGCACCGTCGACGGAACCGGTGGCGTATACGTTCGACAGTGTGCCGGCGGTGTTCTTGCCGACCAGTCCGCCGACATTGGTCATGTTGTCGCCGCCGACCGAGCCGGTGGCATAGGCATTGGTGATGGTGCCCGAGTTTAGGCCGACCAGCCCGCCGGCCTCCGGGGAGTTGAGGACAGCCCCGGTTGCGTAGGAATCGCGGATCGTACCATTGTTGTTTCCGATCAGGCCGCCGGCCTTGCCGACGCCGTCGACGGTGCCGGTGGCATAGGCCTGCGACACCGTGCCCGCGCTTGTTCCGATCAGACCGCCGGCTGCCTCGACCGTGGAACTGACCGCCCCGGTGGCATAGGCCCGCGTGACGCCGACATCCCAGGCCAGTTCACCGATCAGGCCACCCACCGGGCTCCAGTGGGCGCTTACGTCGCCGGAAGCGTAAGCGTCGGTGACGGCCCCTCCCGCCATGCTGCCGACCAGTCCGCCGACCGGCCCGTTGCCGTTGACGGAACCGGTCGCGTACACGTTCGACAGCGTGCCGTCGTTGTTCATGCCGACCAGTCCGCCGAGAAAGTTCCTGCCGTCGCTGCCGACCGAACCGGTGGCATGGGAGTTGGTGATGGTGCCGGAGTTGACGCCGACCAGCCCACCGGCGAACCAGGAGTCGGGGACGGACCCGGTTGCATAGGAATCGCGGATCGTGCCGGTGTTTTCGCCGACCAGCCCGCCGGAGTTGTTGCCGTCGCCCCAGTCGGGCTTCACGTCGCCGGTGGCGTAGGAGGACTCGATGGTCCCGCCGTTGTTGTAGCCGACCAGCCCGCCATTGTAGAAACGTCCACCGTTCGCATTGTTGATGACGGTGCCGCTGGCGTGGACCCGCGTCAGGGTGATGCCGGCGCCGTCGACACGGCCGATCAACCCGCCGACATAGCTTTTTCCGGTCACATCGCTGTTGCCGGACGAGTCGGTGACGCTGCCGCCGGTCATCTCGCCGATCAGGCCGCCGACAAAGTTCGTCCCCGTCACTGTCGCCGCCGCGGTGACGTTCGTGACGATGCCGCTGCCGCGTCCCGCCAGACCGCCGGTGTGGGCACCGCCCGTGATTCCTCCGGTCAGCGACAGGTCGCGGATGACCGATCCGGGACCGGCGTTGGCAAACAGGCCGACACCCTCCGTGGCCCCCGCTTCGATGGTCAGGTTGGCGATGGTGTTGCCAAGCCCGGCGAAGGTGCCGACGAAACGCCCGTCGACCAGGGCGTTGCTGTAGGTGTTGCCGTCGCCGTCCAGGCTCTGGGCCAGCGCGTAGTTGCCGGTCCGGTCCGCATTGCCGCGGTTGAAGTCGATGTCGTCGATATCCGACAGCGCGTGCAGCAGGGTGTAGCTCGTGAGGCTGCCGGTCGGACCGATCTGCAGCGTGGCGCTGTTCCCCGACAGGGTGATCGGCGCGGAAACGCTGTAGTCCTTGCCGATGCCGTACTCCAGCACCAGCCCGGCGCTGTTGCCCGTCGCCGTCACCGCGGCGTTGACCGCGATGCGCCCGGCGGCCTGGAGGGTCAAGGTCGTGTCGGCCGACCATGACACCGGGTCCGCCACCGTGATGTTGCCCTCCTGGCTGCCGCCCGACCCGGTCGATACCGTCACGTTGGCCGTCGCCAGCGCCGCTGTCAGCGTGCCGACACTGAGCACGCTGTCGTCACCGGCGGCATCGAAGCCCGACATGCCGCTGTCGCTGCCGTTGGAGATCGTCAGGTTGTACGGATCGAGCAGCAGCGATCCCGTCCGGCCGGATTCGGCCCGCAGATCGGCGGTCCCGCGGAACGACAGCGACGCCTTGCCCGACACCTCGGCCCGGCCGCCGTCGCCAGCGATGCCGTTGCCGCCGACACCGTTGCCCCGTGCGCTGATCGCGCCGTCGAATGCCGTGCGCTCGTCCGACCACACCACGACGCTGCCGCCGTTCCCGGCGCTTCCGTCCGCCGACAGCCGCGCCCCGGCCTCGACGGTGGTGGTCGCGGCGTTGGCCACCGTCTCGGCGAGGGTTTTCGTCCGTGCATCCTTGCCGCCCTGGTAATCGCCGCCGATCGCCACGGCGCCGCCGCTGGTGCCGCTTGCGTCCACCGTGGCGGTCCCGGCCACCGTCACCGCCCGGCCCGTCACCGCCACGGTGCCGCCCGCGCCCAGCACCGGCTTGACGCCGGGAATGGGCGGCGCCGATCCCTTGGCCGTCAGCGTTCCCGTGACCGTGGCCCGCCCGCCCGACACCCGGATGTCGCCGCCCTGGCGGGCGCCATCCGCCATCGTCCGGGTGGCAGCGATGGTGCCACCGGCCTCCACCGCGCCGTCGTCGCCCGCGGTCAGGTAGATCCGCCCGCCGCTGGCCGCAGTGCCGGTCGCCGCGATGACGCCGCCGGTGTTGCCGGCGAGCGCGTAGACGTTGCCGCCGTTGGCCCGCAGCTCGGCCACCGCCACGGTGATGGTGCCGGTGGTCTTCGCCTCGGTGTCCGCCCCGCCGACCCTGACCTGGAACTTGCCGCCGTTGACGGTGCCGTCCCGCGCCAGCACCTCGTAGCCGGCGGCCAGCGCGGCCGTGCCCTTGGGCGCCGCGATGGTGCCGCTGTTCTCGACCGCCCGCGCGATCAGCGCCACGTCGCCGCCCAGCGAGCCGATCGACCCGGCGTTGGTCACCGTCGCCTTGGAGGTGCCGGCGAAGGTCTTGTCGCCGCCGCGCAGGAACTCCTCGTCGCGGACGTCCAGGGTGGAGGCGACGAAGGAGCCGCCGGTGGCGACCCGTCCGCCGGGTCCGACCGCCACCCCCGCGGGGTTGATCAGATAGACCGAGCCGGTGGCCGTCAGGCTGCCGTCGAGGCGCGAGGGGACGTTGCCGGTGACGCGGTTGAGCGTGGCGCCGCCGCCGTTGTTGACATGGACCGTGTTCCCCGCCCCGATGGAGAAGGACTGCCAGTTGACGACGGCGTTGGGGGACGACTGGTCGATGATGAGGCTGGTGCCCGACGGTGTCGCTATGGACACCGAGCCGGCGGCGACGGCCGGCCCGCTCGGCAGCGGCTGCGCCAGGGCCGTGCTCTCCCGGCTCGCCAGCAGCGCGACGCTCGCCATCAGGCTCAGCAACAGCCGCGATGGCCGGCTCGACGATCCGGCCCCACGGAACGCTTGAGAATCGACGCTGGTCATCCGCTAACCCCTGTTTTCTGTCTTTTGATTGGGCAATAGGCGGGCCGGTCGGCCTGGACACGGCGGCTTCCGGCCCTTTTCGGGGCGCCAAGCTGCCGTGCCGGAACCGACGGTCGGCGCGGTGCTGTTGGGGGACCGCCTCCGGCCGCTCCGTCGGGCGTGGTTCCCGCTGAGGAGGATTGGGCGACACGCGGCTCAACCATAGTCAGGCCCGCCATGCCGCGGTATCCCAACATCGTGTGAGGGAGCGGGGTGCGATGGGGGCGGGCGTGGCGGCCCGCGCCGCCTCACATGTTCATGGGATGCCGCGGCGAACCCGTTGCGGGTAGTCTCCCCATGGGGGCACTGTCCGCGCCCTCGCCCTGTGATTGGGTGTTGTCACGGTTTCGCGTACCTTCCTGCGCGCGCAGACCAAGACGCGATCCCTCTTGGACGAAAGGCGTTCCCCTGTGGTGACCAGTGACTTGCCCGCACCCCCGTCGCCGGACCACCGCATCCGCGTCCTCCTGGTGGAGGATGACCGCCCGATCCGCGAGCGCATGACCGCGATCCTGCGCGCCGCCGACCCCATCGATCTGGTGGCCGCCGCGGCCACGCTGGCGGAGGCCCGCGCGCTCTGCGCCGCCCATGTGCCGGCGGTCCTGGTCACCGACCTGAAGCTGCCCGACGGCAGCGGCCTCGACCTGATCCACGAAAACCGGCGGCTCTATCCGGCCATGGAAATCATGGTGGTCTCGGTGCTGGGGGACGAGCGCAGCGTGCTGACCGCCATCGAGGCGGGAGCGGCCGGCTATATCCTGAAGGATTAGGCGGCGATCGATCTGGTCGGCTCCGTGCTCGACCTGGTGGCCGGGCGCTCGCCGATCTCGACATCCATCGCCCGCACCATCGTCCGCCGCGTCCAGAGCCGGCCGGACGCTCCGTCGGCCACACCGCCGGCATAGCCGGTGCCGTCGCTGACCGAGCGGGAGACCGACATCCTGTGGGGGGTCGCCAAGGGACTGACCTATGGCGACATCGCGGAGCGGCTGGGCATCTCCCGCAACACGGTGCTGACCCACATCAAGAACATCTACCGCAAGCTGGAGGTGAACTCCCGCGGCGAGGCGGTGTTCGCCGCGATCAACCACAACATCATCAACCTGAAGGGCTGAGGGACCGCCATGCCGTCGACGGACGCCGTTCCGGGCATGAGCGGCGGTGCGGCGCCCGCCCCGCTGTCCCGGCCAGCCTGGGCATGGCGGTCCGCCCTGTGTCTGGCGATCCTGATTCCCGTCCTCACCGCCCTCGCATTCATCGTCAACCCCACCCTGTCCGACGATGCGGCCGCCCTGTTCATCGGCGAGGCGCTGCTGACGGTGCCCGGCGATTGGGCCGGCGACCGGGCTGCCGGCCCGGAGGCCTGGTCGCCGGTGTCTCTGCCCTACCGCTGCCCGACCACGGCCGCCGCGGAGGGCTGCGCGGTCACCTTCCGCATCGGATACCGGTACGATCCGGCCGCCCGGCCCGCGGACCAGGGCGTCGTGTCGTTCTATGCGCCCTCTTTCCAGGGTGTGCTCACCGTTTCCCTGAACGGCGTTTTCCTCGCCACCAGCGCTTGGTCGCGGGCGGAAGCCGATGTTTCCGGCAATGTTCCGTTCCTGGTGACGGTGCCGGGTCTGCACCCCGGCCTGAACGAGTTCGAGATCGCCCTGTCGAAGCGCGGCGTCATCAGCGCCTTCCTCGATCGCGTCGCCATCGGGCCCGACGCCCTGCTGCGCCCGGACCATGACAGGCGGCGGTTCCTGTTCGCGACCCTGCAACGGATGCTCGACGGCTGGCACATCACCATGGGCCTGTCGCTGTTCATCATCTGGCTCGCCTGCCGTCGCAAGCAGGTCTTTCTGGTGACCAGCGGCGTTATCCTGTCGCACGCCGCCGTGTCGCTGCCGGCGATCCTGGGCGATGGGATGCTGAGCGAAACCTCGCTCCAACTCATCAACCACACCCGCTTCCTGACCACCAGCCTCATCCTGCCCATGGCGCTGCTGTTCGTCCACCGCCCGCTCCCGGTCCCTCTGGGCGTCTTCCTGCTGCCGCCCTTCATGGTTGCCGTCAGCTTCCTCACCCTCCCGGTCGATCTGCACCGCTGGCTGCTCACGACCGTCTATTTTCCGCTCATGTGCGTCGCCGCGCTGTGGGTGCTGTTCGTGGTGGTGCGCGTGGCGGTCCGCGAGCGCGACATCGCGGCCACGGCGCTGGCCGGCGCCTTCCTGTTCAATCTGGTCATCGCGGTGCATGACATCCTGCTCACCCGCGACTCCCTGGGGGAAAGCCGGGTGCTGCTCGGCCGCTTCGCCTGGCCCGTCATCATGGCGGTCGTCTCCGCGGTGCTGATCTGGCGCTTCGCCCAGACCATGAACGTGCTGGACCAGTTCAGCCAGCGCCTGAAGAGCGAGGTGGCGGCCGCCGAGCGCGCCCTGCGCCGCAGCTTCGCCCGCGAGCAGCAGCAGGCCAAGGCCGCAGTGCTGGAGGCCGAGCGGGTGCGCCTGATGAGCGACCTGCACGACGGCATCGCTGGACAGCTCGTCTCGATCCTGGCGCTGTGCGAACTGCGGGGGGAGTCCTCGGGCGAGGTCGCCGTCTCGGTTGGCGGGGCGCTGGCCGACCTCCGGCTGGTGGTGGCATCGCTGGAGAACTCGGGCGACGATCTCGGCGTGATGCTCGCCCTGTTCCGCGAACGCATCGAGCCGCAGCTCATGGCCCAGGGCATGACGCTGGTCTGGCGCGCTTCCGCGCTGCCGGAGGTGAAGGGGCTGCACCCCGGCGCCACCCTCAACATCTTCCGCATCCTGCAGGAGGCTTCGGTCAACGCCGCCCGCCACAGCGGCTCGTCCACGCTGACCATCGAGGGCGGTTCGTCTCCGCGGCCGGGCCATGGCGTGCGCCTGTGCCTGCGCGACCAGGGACATGGCGGGGTGGCCGCCCGGCCGGGCAGCTACGGCCTGGGAAACATGCGCCGGCGGGCGGATGCGCTGGGCGGGACGCTCGACATCCAGTCCGGCCCCGGCGGGACCGCCGTCACCCTGGACCTGCCGGCCGAAATACCCGGACCGCTGTCCTTGTGAGCCTCACCGGTTTCCCCGGAGTCCCCGTTTCTTGAGCGGCTGTCGCTCGCCGTCAGCATGGCCCGATCCAGCCGGCCATGCTTCCCGGCATCCATGGCACAGGACATGGCCCGGTAGAACTGGCTGCCGTCGAGCGCGAACAGCAGAAGATCGACGCCGGCGTTGAGCGCCTCGACGACCGCCCGGCACAGACCGTACTGATAGACCGGCGTCATGACCATGTCGTCGGTGACGATCAGGCCGTCGAACCCCCAATCCCGGCGGATCACCCCGTCGATCAGCCGCCGCGAGTGGGAGGCAGGCCGGTCGGGATCGATGGCCGCCACGACGGCATGGCCGACCATCAGAAGGGTCTGCGGATCGGCGGCCAGCACGCGGCGGAAGGGCAGCCAGTCGGTCGCTTCCAACACCTCGCGCGGTTCGCCGATGACGGCGCGGAAATGGTGGGTGTCGCTTTGCGCCCGACCCAACCCGGGGAAATGCTTCGCCGTCGGCCGGACGCCGCCGTCGGCGACGCCCCTGGCATAGGCCGCGGCGACCTCGGCCACCACCTCCGGATCGTCGGAAATCGCCCGCTGGGCGATGAGGCTGTGGAAATCCAGCGGATCGGGCGAACGCTCGCGGCGCAGGTCGAGGACCGGCGCGAGGTTGACGGTCACGCCGATCGATTGCAGGTCCCGCCCATGCGCCTGCCCGAGTGCGTGCGCGGCGGCACGGCGCTCGTCGGGGGGCAGGCCGGCCAGCGCCGCCGGGGCCGGGCGATGCGGCAGCCAGGGCGACAGCCGGGACACGATGCCGCCCTCCTGGTCGGCTGCCACCACCAGCGGCGGCAGCCCGGCCCGCTGCCGGATCTCCTGCAAATGGCCGATCTCGTCGCGCAGCGCTTCGGCCGACCGTCCGGCCAGATTGTGCCGGGACACGAAAATTCCGCCGATCAGCCCGCGTACCGCCAGCGCCTCGACCTCCTCGACCCGCCGGTAACCGACGATGAAGTGCTGCCCCAGCTCGACCGCCAGCGGCTCCTGCATCGCCAGGACATGCGCCTTGCGGATCTGGAACACCGCCTCCGCCCCCACCGTGCAGAGCGGCACCGCCAGCCAGAGCAGCGCGAGCATCGGCCGCCGCCCGAAGCCCCTCCGCCGCAGGACGAGCAGGCCGCACAGCCCGGCCGCCGCGATCAGGGGCAGCGACCAGCCCTTGACCGGGGTCAGGTAGGGATCGTGGATGTTGGCGCCGGCGAGAGCCAGCAGCAGGCCGCCAGCCCACCAGGCAAAAGCCCTCACGACTCATCTCCCTGCCAGTCCACGCGCTGGGTGACGGCCATGACCGCCGACAGGACCAGGAACAGGGCGACCGTCCCCACCAGCAGGGAGTAGTTTTCCAGCCCGATGAGGAGGTGGAGGAAGGCGAACAGGCTCGCCAGCGCCATTGCGAAGACCAGGGTCGACCTCGCGCGCCGGGTGACCGCCGCGGTGTAGGCCGTCGCCTGGACCAGGACGAGCGCCGCGCTGATCCAATAGCCGGCGACATAGCCGAACGGTTCGGCGAAGGACACCAGCAGAAGGGAGAACAGCGTCATCGACAGCCCGAGCAGGCCATACTGGACGATGTGGATGCGCACGCTGGAGAGAAGCTCGAACAGTCCATAGACCGTGAAGGACAGCACGACGAAGAGACTGGCGTATTTCGAGGCGCGGTTGATCATGCGGTAGGTGGGAACCGCCTCCAGCAGCTCGACGCCGACCGAGGGGAGATACTGGGCTTCGGCGGAGTCCAGCAGCGCCGCGTCGGAGCGGAGCGGAGGCCTGGAATAGTCGGAGACGGTCCACCGCGCCTCGAAGGCATCGTCGGTCACGGTCGGGTCGGACGGCAGCACAGTGCCGACGAAGCTCGGCGTCGGCCACGGCGCCTTGATGGCCGCCGTCGCCTGCCGGCCGTCCAGGGTCTGGTGAAAGGCCCCGGTGCCGCGCAGCGTCACCGTCGCCTGGAACTTCATTTCCACACTTGCCGCGGGGGCCGCCGCAATGGTTGGACGGGCGGCGAGCGCGGCGCCCCAGCAGTCCTCGGCGCGGGCGACCAGCTCCTGGCAGCCGCGCCAGGGGATGGTCTCTCCGTTCCAGACCACGCGGTCCTCGGCCGTCATGCCGGCCAGCCCCGACAGCTGGAGCAGGAAGACGCTGTCCTGCCAGGAGATGGAGCCGCCGCGCCCGACCAGCTTTTCCAGGCTGGACGCGGACGGGACCGCGAAGCTGCCGGTCATCTCCAGCGCCGCGGTATAGACGGTCGCGGAGAACAGGCCGCGCTTCTTGCGCTCCGGCACTAGGGCCGCCTGCGTCGCCAGGGTCGCGGGCGCGATCTTCAGGTAACCGCGGGTCTTGCCGTCGGCGGCGAGATAGGGGACCGCCAGGACCGGCGTCCGCACGGTCTGTTCAGGACTCCAGCTCCGCGCCAACTCCTCCTGCATCTCGGCCTGCCGGTCAGAGCGTTCGCCGATGATGCCGGAGACCGGCAGGCCGGCAATCAGGGTCACCACCAGAAGCAGGACGATCTGCAGGAACTTCGCGGACCGGCGGTTCCGGCGCGCAGGTGGAGGATTGGCCGGCGGACTGAGTGGGGAAGCGGGCGGCACGGTCATTCGGACACTCCACGGGGTGATGGGAAACAGGCCCCCAGCGTGGCGTCCCGGCATGCCGCGGCGATGACGCGGTTGTGCAGCCGGGAAGGAATCTCCGTGCAGAACTTGTGCAGATTATCGGATAGGCTTGCGCTGCCATGACCAAGATCCTGCTGATCGACGACGATCCCCACATCCGCGATATCGTCCGCTTCGCCCTGAACCGGGAGGGCTTCGCCGTGGTCGAGGCGGGGGACGGCGTCCAGGGGCTGGCGCTGGCCCAGGCGGACTCCCCCGACCTGATCCTGCTCGACATCGGCATGCCGGAGATGGACGGCACCGAGGTCTGCCGCCGGCTGCGCCGGGACAGCCGGGTCCCCATCATCTTCCTGTCGTCGCGCGACGACGAGATCGACCGGATTCTCGGCCTCGAACTGGGGGGCGACGATTACGTCACCAAGCCCTTCTCGCCGCGCGAGCTGACGGCGCGGGTCAAGGCGGTGCTGCGGCGGATGCTCCCGCCGGAGCCCGCGGTGCAGGAGGTGCCGGCCCCGGTCCTCCGTCACAACCGCCTGCGCCTGGACCTCGACGGCGTGCGCGCCTTCTGGGACGAGACGGAGGTGGTGCTGACCGCCACCGAGTTCGGCCTGCTGCGCACCCTCGCCGACCGGCCGGGCAAGGTGTTCAGCCGCGACGCCCTGATGGACGGCGCCTATGCCACCGAACGCTATGTCGCCGACCGCACGGTGGACAGCCACATCCGCCGGGTCCGGGCCAAATTCCAGGCGGTGGGCGGCGCTCCGGTCGAGACCGTGCATGGGCTGGGCTACAAGCTATCGGACTGCCGATGAAAACGCCGTTCGGGAGGTCGCCGTCCGGGAGGTCGCTATCCGCACGGCGAACGTCCATCGGAACCGTGCTGCTGGTCATGACGGTGGCGGCGCTGGTCCTGCCGCTGAGCGGCCTGTGGATCCTGCGTCTCTACGAAAGCGCCCTGATCCGCCAGACCGAGTCCGAACTGATCGCCCAGGCCGGGGTGATCGCGGCCTTCTACCGCGACGCCTGGCGCCGGGCCGGCGGGAAGGCGGAGGACCTCGGCCCCCCGGTCGATCCGGCCTGGACACGCCCGCCGGGCTTCGATCCGCCCTGGACACCCCGCTTCGCCAGCCTCGATCTGGCCGAGGATCCGATCCTTCCCCCCGCCCCCGATCCGGTCCCGGCGGCGGCGAGCGACCCGTCTGCCGCCATTGCCGGATCGACGCTCGGCCCGATCCTGCGCGACGCGCAGCGCATCACCCTGGCCGGCATGAGGGTCACCGATCGCCAGGGGGTGGTCGTCGCCAGCACCGGCGAGGAGATGGGGCTGTCGCTGGCACGGCAGGACGAGGTCCGCCGCGCCCTGGCCGGCGAGGCAGCCAGCGTCCTGCGCGAACGCACAAGTCACGACAGGGTGAGCTACCGGTTCGGTTCGGACAGCCCGGCCGTGCCGGACCGCAGCCGGTCGGTGCGGGTCTTCACCGCCCAACCCGTGCTCGACGACGGACGCGTCGTCGGCGTGGTGGTGGTGTCGCGCACGCCGCGCAGCATCGCCGACACCCTCTATGGCAAGCGCTGGCACCTCGCCGGGCTGGCGGTGCTGCTGCTGGTGTCGGTTGGCGTGCTGGCGCGGCTCGGGACGGTCGCCATCGCCCGCCCGCTGCGGGCGGTCACGGAACTGGCGAAGCGCACGGCGGACGGCGAACGGGGCGTGATGGTCCCGCTGCCTCGCCCGGTGGTGCGCGAGGTCGCCGAACTGTCGGACGCGCTGACCCGGATGGCGAGGACGCTGGAGGAGCGGGCCGACTACATCCGCGACTTCGCCGCCCATGTCTCGCACGAGTTCAAGACACCGCTGACGACCATCCGCGGCACCGTCGAGCTGCTGCGCGACCATATGGACAGCATGCCTCCCGAAGACCGGGACCGCTTCCTCGCCAACATGGACGCCGAGGCCGGGCGGCTGTCCCGCCTCGTCCGCCGCCTGCTGGAGTTGGCCCGTGCCGACGTGATGACCGTGACCGACGATGCGGTGACCGACGCCGTGCCGGTCGCCGCCCATCTGGCCGAGCGCCATGGCGCAGACGCGTCGCTGCCGGCGTCGCTGCCGGTCGCCATGGGTCAGGAGTCCCTGGAAAGCGTCCTGGCGAACCTGATCGAGAATGCGAGACACCATGCCGGCGCGGATGCGCGGGTGACCGTCACCCTGCGGGCCGAGGGCGGGCGGGCGATCCTGCGGGTTGCCGACGACGGGCCGGGCATCTCGCCGGCGAACGCCGACCGGGTCTTCGTCCCCTTCTTCACCACCGCGCGCGACCGCAGCGGCACCGGTCTCGGCCTCACCATCACGCGGGGGCTGGTGGAGGCTCATGGCGGAAGCATCGCCCTGCTGCCGTCGGAACGCGGCGCCCTGTTCGAGGTCGCCCTGCGCCGGGTCCTACCACTCAGGTAAAATTCCGCCGGGCGCGGCACGGCGCTATGGTGGCCCCGCCCTGGTGGCGTCCGCAGCCGGGAGTTGGCCCCAAGCCGAGGAAAGATATGCAGCCTATAATTGAGATACGTGGGTTGACGAAGACCTACGCATCCGGCTTCCAGGCCCTGAAAGGAGTCGATCTCGACATCCGCCGCGGCGAAATCCTGGCGCTGCTCGGTCCGAACGGTGCCGGCAAGACGACGCTGATCAGCATCGTCTGCGGCATCGTCCGGGCGACCTCGGGCAGCGTGACGGTGGACGGCCACGACATCCGGCGCGACTGGCGCGCCGCGCGGTCCCTGATCGGTCTGGTCCCCCAGGAACTGACGACCGAGTCGTTCGAAAGCGTCCGGGCGACCGTCAGCTTCAGCCGGGGCCTGTTCGGCAAGCCGCCCAACCCCGCAGTGATCGAGAGGATCCTGAAGGATCTGTCCCTGTGGGACAAGAAGGACACCAAGGTCATGGCGCTGTCCGGCGGCATGAAGCGGCGCGTGCTGATCGCCAAGGCGCTGTCGCACGAGCCGCGCATCCTGTTCCTGGACGAGCCGACCGCCGGCGTGGATGTGGAGCTTCGCCGCGGCATGTGGGAGATGATCGGGCGCCTGCGCGACAGCGGCGTCACCATCATCCTGACCACCCACTATATCGAGGAGGCGGAGGAGATGGCCGACAGCATCGGCGTGATCTCCGGCGGCCGGATCATCCTGGTGGAGGAAAAGGCCGCGTTGATGCAGAAGCTGGGGAAGCGGCAGCTGACCCTGCAATTGCAGAGCCCCTTGACCGCCATCCCGGCCGAACTCGCCGACTATCCCCTGACCCTGTCGGAAGGCGGGCGGGAACTGGTCTACAGCTTCGACACGCAGCAGGAGCGCACCGGCATCGCCGGGCTTCTGCGCAAGCTGGGCGACCACGGCATCACCTACACGAACCTGCGCACCGAAGAGAGCTCCCTGGAGGAGATCTTCGTCAATCTGGTGAGGGAGCGGGCATGAACCTTCATGCGATCAAGGCCATCTATATTTTCGAACTGGCCCGCACCTGGCGCACGCTGGCGCAGAGCATCGCCGGCCCGGTGATCTCCACCTCGCTGTATTTCGTCGTCTTCGGGGCGGCGATCGGCGGGCGTTTCGCATCGATCGAGGGCGTCAGCTACGGCGCGTTCCTCGTCCCCGGCCTCGTCATGATGTCGGTGCTGACGGAGAGCGTGTCGAACGCATCCTTCGGCATCTACATGCCACGCTATTCCGGCACGATCTACGAGCTGCTGTCGGCCCCGGTCTCCGCCTTCGAGACGGTGATCGGCTATGTCGGCGCGGCGGCGACCAAGTCCCTCATCCTGGGAACGCTGATCCTGCTGACGGCGCGGCTGTTCGTGGATTTCTCCATCGCGCATCCGGTCTGGATGATCGCCTTCCTCGTGCTGACGTCGGTGACCTTCAGCCTGCTCGGTTTCATTCTGGGCATCTGGGCCGACGGCTGGGAAAAGCTGCAGATCGTGCCGATGCTGATCGTGACACCGCTCGCTTTTCTGGGCGGGAGCTTCTACTCGATCAAAATGCTGCCGCCGTTCTGGCAAACGGTCACCCTGTTCAATCCGGTCGTCTATCTGGTCAGCGGCTTCCGCTGGAGCTTCTACGGCGCCGCCGACATGCCCGTCGCATTGAGCCTCGGCATGACCGCCCTGCTGCTGGTGATCTGCCTTGCCGTCGTGTGGTGGATTTTCCGCACGGGCTACAAGCTGAAGAACTGACCGACCTTGCCTGAAAAGCAGGAAAAGAGAAGGCCCCGGCGGATGAACCGCTCGGGGCCGGGGCCGTGGGCCGAGGTTATGGGCCGAAGTCGGGGAGGACTGAGACGTAACCCGGTGCTCAGCGCTGGCGGACGAGGGCGCCCTGGCCGGCGGAGTTGGCGATGCCGGCCGCGAGGTTCTGCACGTTTGCGAGGTTCGGGGCGCCGAACGGCGTCCGGCCGCCGGAGCGCTGGAGCACCGTCACGCCCTGCATCGCCGAGTTGCCGATGCCCGCCGCGGTGTTCGACACGGTGGCGGCCGAGCCGCCGGGGAACAGCCCGCCGCTGCGCTGGCCGACCAGCACGCCCTGGCTGGCGGTGTTGCCGATCCCGGCGGCGAGGTTCGAGACGTTCGCCGCGTTCGGGCCGCCGAACAGCCCGCCGCTGCGCTGCATCGTCGTGACGCTCTGGGTGGCGCCATTGCCGATGCCGGCCGCGGTGTTCGACAGGTTGGACACATTCTGCGCCATGGCGGGGGCGGCGAGCAGGGCCAGGGTGGCGAAGCCGGCGAGCAGGGAGATGCGGATCATGGTGTGGTCTCCTGGGTGGGGCCGGTGCGGTGCATCCGGCGGGTTGTCTCGATGACAGGACCCTAGCCGACCCCGCCCGCCGCCGATGTGAGCCGGACCACAACCGGCCGCATCTTTCACCACGCTCCAGAACGACACTGAGGTGATGTGGTGGACGGCCCTTTCACCGGGAAACGGTGTCAAACTGAGGTCGTTGAAGAAACCACCTTACAGGAGCGGCTGATGACTGAGCTTCCCCCGGAACGATGGACACCGGGTTATGCGGCCTGAAGCTCGGCCTGCTCAGGTGTTCTATAGCCGATTGCCGAGTGGAGGCGTTGGCGATTGTAATAGCCTTCGATGTAGGCGAACAGGTCGCGCTTGGCATTCTCGCGTGTCGCGTACCGGTGATGGTGGACGAGTTCCGATTTCAGGCTTCCGAAGAAGCTTTCCATTGGTGCGTTGTCCCAGCAGTTCCCCTTACGGCTCATCGACTGGGTGATGTCATGGTTTTTCAGAGCCTTGCGGTAGTCTGCCGAGGCGTATTGGCAACCGCGGCCGGAATGGTGCAGAAGGCCGGGGGCGGGCTGCTGGCACTGGAGGGCCATGGTGAGCGCCGCCAGCGGCAATTCGGTGCGCAGGTGATCGCGCATGGCCCAGCCGACCGCCTTGCGGCTGAACAGGTCGAGGACCACCGCCACGTACAGCCAGCCCTCGTCGGTCGGCACGTAAGTGATGTCGGTGAGCCAGACCTTGTTCGGAGCGGTTGGAGCGAAGTTGCGGTCCAGGAGGTTGGGGGTGATCGGCAGGGCGTGGCGGCTGTCGGTGGTGCAGACCCGAAAGGCCCGGGGGGCTGAGCCCGAAGGCCATGACGGTGCATGAGGCGTTCGACGCGCCCCCGGCTGACGGTCCGGCCCTGTGCCCGCAGGGCGGCATGAATGCGCGGGGCTCCGTAGCGCTCGCGGTGATCGGCGTGAAGTCGCCGGATGTCATCGAGCAACTGCCGGTTCGCCGCCTTGCGCGGGCTCTCCGGTCGCGTGCGCCAAGCATAATAGCCAGAAGACGACACGCCGAGGGCGTCGCAGAGCACTCGAACCGGGTATTCGTCGCGGCAGTCCTCAATGATCCGGAACCTCATTTCAGAGGCTCCGAGAAAATGCTCACAGTTTTTTTTAGTATGTCTCGTTCCATACGGACACGATCCAGTTCGCGCTTCAAGCGCGCGATCTCCGCCGACTGATCGCCGGCGGCCAGCGGGGCCGGCGCCTGCTTGGTGGGGAGCTGCGCTGGCCCCGCTGACCCGGATACGCGCCGCCGCCAGGTGCGCAGCATCGACGGCTGGATGCCCAACTCCTTGGCAACGTGTTCCAGGGGCCGGCCACTGCTTTCCAGCAGGGCCACTGCCTCTCGCTTGAACTCGTCCGTGAAAAAGCGCCGTGTCGTTGTCATGTCCACCTCTCCGCTCCCAACGGGAGCTTAACAAAGGTGTCCACCGATCCGGAGGAGGCTCACCTCTACCAGTTCGGCGATTTGATCAGCGGTCAGATCGGGCTTACGGGCAACCGTTCGGAACAAGCGGTCGGTGACAGCGGCGAGGCGTCGCGCCCGTTCCAAGGCTTCGGGATAGGGCACCGCGCCGACGGATCGCACGATGTTGGCGCGGCCACCGAACCGGGGCCGAAGATCGGAAGGAATGCGACGGACGAAATCATACCGCCCACCGAGGGCGCGAAGAAAGCGGTTCTTGGCGTTCGCGGCCATGGACACACAACCTTTCGTCATGTCCACAGCGGCAGTGCCCAAGGCGGTAAACCGTCGCCGGCTACCGTCACCGGCTACGTGCCCGATTTCCCGCCCGTTCGGGCTGAAATCTGGTAAGCTATTGAATTGCTTAGGGAGAGGGTGGTTGGGGGACTAGGACCCCCAACTGACTTTTGCTGAAACCCTTGCCAGCCTTGGCTCACCACGATTTCGGCGCCAAGCGACGGCACACAGATGGCACAGTCGCGTGGCACATTCAAGGCCATGGATTAGGGGTGCAGAGAGTTTGCTCGCTGCGAAGCGGAGGAACTGTCGCTGGACGAGGCCACCAAAATCGGCTTACGACCCTTGACAGATGGTCAGTGGCAGGATTTCGTCGCTGTTCTTGGCTACATCACCCGAGACTAAGCCGAGCTTCGAGCCGCATAACCCGGTGTTCTTTCAGCCGGGGGAAGGTCATCCACCTGATACTGCGGACAAAGATAATATTTCCCAAGTCCCCCTGCGGTAGTCCAAGCGCATAATTCTCAGCCTCCCATCAGATCAGCCAGAAACTCAGACCCTGGTTCGATGCCGGTAAGACAAACGCGATCGCGCGCGCGTGTGCAGGCGACGTAGAGCAGGTGGCGCTCGGTCTCAAAGATCTCGTCCAACTCGGACTCCTCCGAAGCGGACTCGATACGTTCCTGAAGCGGCATGACTTCGTCGTCGCAAGCCATCACGGCAACGGCCTTGAACTCGAGCCCCTTGGCGAGGTGCATGGTACCGATTGCGATGCGGCCGCTCTCGATATCGCCGCGGTCCTGCAGCGTCACCCAAGGGTGGCCTGATTGCTTGGCCGCAGCCTTGGCACGGTCGAGCTGGTCGGACGTGCGGACGAAGATACCGACCTCCTCCGGGGCCACGCCGTCGGCGACGACGCCAGCGATCCAAGCGGCGACGTAGGTTGCCTCGTCCTCCGCCGTGTCGAATAGGCCGACATCCGGCTCCGGTCCATCGAAGACGGAGATCGTGCCCTTCCTCTGGTCTTCGATGCCATCCACGTCGCGTACATGAGCCGGGAGCAGCAGGTCGGCCCGTCGGCGGATCTGGTGGGACGTGCGGTAGTTGACCTTCAGCGTCGAGGAGCGCCCGCGGACATCCACCCCCTGCGACAGCCAGGAGAATGGCTGCTGGAAAATGCGTTGGCCGAGGTCGCCGGCGAAGAACAGGGTGTCGGGTCCGTCCGGCACCAGGGCGGCGAGGAAGCGCAACTGCGGGATGCTGATGTCCTGGGCCTCGTCGATCACGGCGGCGGTGAAGGGCTTCTTCTCGCGACCGCGGTGGTGCTCCGCGACGCGGGCGACGGCCTCGGCCCAGGTAACCACGTTGCGCGCCTTCAGGATGGCCTGGGCGCGCTCGAACAGCGCCCACAGCGCCTCGCGCTGGTTGCCGCCGATCCGGGTGCGGCGGCCGAGGCGAGAGACGTCCCGGTACGCCTCCCAGGTCCGGAGCTGCCAGGCATCCACCACATGACGCCACTCGTTGACCAGAAAGCGGTGGGAGAAGCGCGCCTCGCCCCGCTCCTTCGCCGCGGCCGTCAGCGCGGCCTCGACCTGGGAGACGGAGGCGATGTTCGGCGTGACCCCGAAGGCGTCCTCGAACAGGCGGTGGGCGACCCCGTCCACATAGGTGACGGTGATGCGCCCCGCGGCCGGGTCGCCGGCGTCGAGCAGGCGGGAGAGCTTCACCTTCAGCGCCTGGGCCAGCGCCTTGGAGAAGGTGGCGAGCAGCACGCGCGCGTCGTCGGAGCGGCGCGCCAGATGGACCGCGCGGTGCAGCGCCACCACCGTCTTGCCGGTGCCGGCCGAGCCGGTGACCCGCGCCGGCCCGCCGTAGCGCCGCTCCACCAGCTCTCGCTGGCTGGGGTGGAGGAAGACCGTCCACTTGTCCCACGGCGACTCCAGGGCCTGCCGGAGTTCGTCGAGGTTGGCGACGGTGCGGAAGCGGCGCTGGGCGTCGGGATGAGCGAAGGGATCGGCCGACGGCGGGGTGACCACGGGCGGCACCGGCTTGCCTCCCACCGCCAGTTCGAGCAGCGCCTCGAGGGCCTCCTGCGGCAGATGCCCTTCCAGGTCGAACAGCCCATCCTCGTCGGTCTGGCGGACCCGATCC
Source organism: Azospirillum sp. A26 (assembly GCF_042604635.1). Taxonomy (NCBI): domain Bacteria; kingdom Pseudomonadati; phylum Pseudomonadota; class Alphaproteobacteria; order Rhodospirillales; family Azospirillaceae; genus Azospirillum; species Azospirillum sp. A26. Next base: position 1,786,209 of record NZ_CP170473.1, read on the forward strand.
AGCCAGTCAGGCGGGACGCCGTAGCTCAACAGCATCTCGTCGGTCAGATGGACGAAGATGCCGGGCGCGGCCGGCGCCAGCGGCGCCTGGGCGCCGTAGCCGGAGCGCGGCGCCGTGCCGCCGAACGCAGTCTCCTCCACCACATGATGGACGAACTCGACGAACTGGGCGGCCCCGGTGGTCGGATGCGCCTCGATGCGCCGTTTTTCCGCCCAGCCGTAGGCGTCGTCGTGATGGTCGACGTAGCAGAGCAGGAAGTTGCCGTCGGTCTTGTGAACGACGATGCGCAGATCGTCGTTCACCCGCACCGTCCAGAAATGGGGATCCCGCGATCGCTCTACCCGATGGAGCTTCAGTCCTGGCGACGACGGGTCGATCTGAAGGTCGAAGGCCGTCGTCTTGGCGGCCTTCTGTTCCTTCGCCGGCAGACGGGCGAGGCTCTGGGTAAAGGTTTCAGCGATGCGGAATTCCATGACTATATTCTCAGAACCAATGGTCAGACTCAGCCAATCGCGTACCGAGCATGTACAGCCCACTGTGGACGTCCAACAAGCTCCAGTTTGATCGACCTTTTAGGACGCCTTCCATGAGCGTGTTGTTGTGGTATAGGGATGAGTAGTCGGTTTCCTTGTCGTTCAAAGCTTTTTCGAAGGGCTTTTCAGAAAGAATGTGACAATCGTAAAGTATAGATAGTCCTTTATGAACTGGACCTCCAGGCGGCAACATGATCAACGGTGAGACTAGTTGCGCCGACAAATCTTTGTTTGAAAACAATGCAACCATGAACATTGCGGTTGCATTCCAACTTCCCATGTATTTTGGCCTGCTTGGCCCAAGGATAGGGCTTAGCCACCTCTGTTGAAATTTTTGGTATTTTTCAAGGCTATCTGGTAACTCAGGCGATGGCGTAATAATTTTGAACATTGAGTGTCCACCCGACAATGACTCTTCAATCGGCATGGGTCCTCGTTCGTAATGATACTTCTTAGCAATTTTCAGATCTTCGGAATTCCAATTCCTCAGGAGCCTAACCGCCGGAGCAATGAATTCTGGCGTCAATTGAGCAAGTCGGCCCCAACAGATGCCAATCGCAAAACAAACGTGCCACGGATTTTCTTCAGAAAATTCCGCGAGCATTGACGTCACTTCTTTGTGCGCGTGACGATTAAGTGTGCTACCCGACTCGTAGAGAAGCTCAAGGACCTTGCCGCGCGCTGGTCCTCCTTTCTGCCCTCCACCTAACCTGCACAATTCAGCAAAACGACGTTGTGTTTCATTCACTGGCTCTGGTAATGGCATCGGAATATCTCCCAATCATACAGCAGGCGCCGGCTCTGGATCGGACTCGGCATCTTGAATACAATCCGGCCCTTCACAGAGTATTGACTTGGCGGCGTAACCGATCTGTCGGGTCATGTAGCCGTTCAATCCACCACTGACCAAGCCGCCGACTACTGGCACAAGCTTCGTCAGATTGATGATCCCGGTAGTGCCGGCTTTCGTGAACAGCTTGATGCCAATGGCCTTGTTGATCTCGATCAGCACACGCCCAGGAATCTTCGCGATGACCCGGGCTGTCAATTTGGTTCCGACCTTCACCCCGGCTGAGCGAAGCACTTCGCCGCCGCCAGAACCGAGCATGCTGAGAAGAGCCAAAGTCTTCAGGCGGTCTGACTTCGCATCCCAACCGTAGAGAAGCGCGATAACGGCAATCATCCGCATCTGAAGGTAGGTGGTAATGGTCAGGTCGGCGGGGATGGTCACCGCACCGAAAACCAATCCCGGCATGCCGAGAACAAATCCCGTTCCTGCCGCCTTTGCAGTTTGCCAATCGATAAAGTTTTCAACGCACTCGTCTGGTGTCCTGCCACTCTTCTTGTATTCTTCATACAAATCATAACAAGATTGCTCGGGATTCCAGCTATTATCCGCCAGAACGACCCCGCTCCAGGCTTTGTCGAGAAGCTGGACTGCCCAATTTTTCTGGTCGCCTAAGTCACCAGCAGCAGCATCTGTCATAACAAACCTCTCTAAATTCATTTAGGCATTTAGAATGCTTGAGCGATTTCTCACACCCGATACACCTTCATCACCTCATCCCCGAAGTGGTTGATCACCTTCACGGCGATGCGGCCGCTCGAGGGGCGGGGGAAGGGGCGGGAGGTGTCGCGGTAGAGGCTTTCCCAGGCTTCCTCGTCGATCTCAGCCTTAAGGGTCGTCTTCAGCGACTTGTAGGGGTCCTGGGCGCCGAGGAAGTAGGCGTGGCGGACGAAGAAGCTCTCCTCGTCGTAGTCGGTGTCGATGAACCACGCGGCGATGTCGTCGGTGCCGCCGGCGCGGACCTCGCCCTTCTGCGGGTCGAAGATGTCCAGGCCAAGGATGCGCACCCGCAGTTCGCCGTCCTCCTCCTTCCGGATCTCGATGTCCGGTTCGCCGAAGACGACGAACAGGTTGCCGGAGCCCGTGTTCTTCAGGTCGTCGGCCATGTGCAGGTCGGGGTTCATGCGGGCGCGGACGATCTGCAACGGTCCCATCTTCGCCAGTTCCGAGGCGTGGGCGTCGAAGTTGAAGGCGCAGGCGATCAGCAGCTCGAAGCCGGCGTCCCTGGCCTCCCGCGCGGCGGCGGTCAGGTCCGGGCGGGAGACGGTGCCAAACTCCGGGCCGATGAAGATGGCGGCGCGGCGCTCGCGGTCGCCCTCCATGTAGCGGGCGTCGGCGGCGACGTACTCGCCGGGCCAGGGGGTCAGGCTGGTGAAGGTGATGCGGTCCTTCTTGTCCCCCTGGTGGACACCGCTGGTCTTCAGGTGGTCGAGCATGACCGTGGCGAAGTCGGTCTCCTCCCACTGGTGCGGAGCCTTCTTGCGAACAGGAGCCTGGGTGCGGCGCGGTTCCGGCCGGCCGGCCTCCAGGGCGTCGGCGGCCACCAGCTCGTCCCACAGCTCCTCCTCCTCGGTGGGGAGGACGCGGTGGGGCGACAGGCTCTCCACGGTGAAGGGGCCGGCGACGCGGACGCGGTCGGGGTCCTCGTAGGGCTTGTCGTAGAGGAACTCCTGGTCAGCCTTGTCCGCGATCGACTTGTCGATCTCCTGCTGGCGGGCGATGCGCGCCTCCCACCAGCGGCCGTGCAGGTCGATGGCATTGGCGTCGGTCCAGGGATCGTCGGGGAACTCCGGCAGGGTCTCCGGGGTGTAGGAGCGCTTGAGGAGGCCGTTTAGCTTCTTGAGCTGCGGAGCGACCGAGCCGCCGTCGGCGAGGCGCTTGCGGATGGCGGCGTGCAGGGTCTGCGCGGCCTCCGGCCAGGGATCGGCCGGGCGACGGGGGATCTCCCACTCCTGCCAGTCCTGGTTCCGTCCGAGCGCGGCGTTGAGGTCGTGGCGCAGCGGCTCCAGCACTGCCTGCCAGCGGTCCCAGATGACGTCGATCTCGGCGTTGTTGGCGATGGACTTCAGCGTGATGTGCGGCACGCGGCGGTAGACGAAGCCCTGGCGGATGTCGCCGTAGGTAGCCCGCTGCGCCGGCGGGGTGCCGGACACCGCCGCCTCCTTCACCAGCCCGTCGGGCGAGTCGGCGAGGTGGTAGTAGGGGTACTTGGCGCCCATCAGCCGCGCGCGGGCAAGCGCCAGCGCCACCCGCGAGGTGTCGATGGTGATCCAGCGCCGCCCCCACTGCTCGCCGACATAGGCCGTCGTGCCCGATCCGCAGGTGGGATCGAGAACGATGTCACCGGGGTCGGTAGCCATCAAGATGCAACGTTGGACGACCTTTGTTGATGTCTCGACGACGTATCTCTTGTCAGAAGTGAACCCTGCTATTCCTGTATCTCCCCAAATGTTTGTGTCAGGAAACGCCGCAAAATCTTCAAAGTATCGCTTGTAATATAGACCTCCATCGGTTCCCCCAAGACGAGATGACATTGAAAGGCGGCGCATTCCGTCTTCATTAGTCTTCCAACGGACTTTTTCTGAGGGCCGGAATACATTTCCATGATGTTGAACCGGGAACCAAGATGCTGCCCCTTCACCCTTGGCCCTGCCAACGCTTTGGCTGGTTAGATTGTCCAGGCGAAATACTCTAGAGCCAAGCGGAATTGATGCAGCTCCAGAAAGCTCATCATTATTGAGCGGTCGCTCTGATAGGTTTGGCAGCAAAAGCTTCTTGTAGGCGCTCCCTCCCGCTCCTCCAACTTGCTTTACAGAAAGAGGCTGCCGATACTTCAAATGCTCTCGACTTTTCGCGAAGAACAAAATTACATCATAGGTCCCAGGAAGAAATTCTGATGTCGCCCCAGCGGTCTTTGAAAAGATAATTTGAGAAATAAAATTATCGCGCCCAAATACTTCATCCAGAAGTGCGCGCGCAAGATGACTGTTCTCATCCCCGATTTGCACAAAGATCGACCCACTCTCGGTCAGCAGGTCGCGCGCCACGGTAAGGCGGTCGCGCAGGTAGGTCATGTAGGAGTGGATGCCGTCCTTCCAGGTGTCGCGGAAGGCCTTGACCTGTTCCGGCTCGCGGCTGATCTGGTCGATCTTGCCGTCCTTCACGTCGCGGGACCGGGTGGACACCTGCCAGTTGGAGTTGAACTTGATGCCGTAGGGCGGGTCGAAGTAGATGCACTGCACCTGCCCGCGCAGCCCTTCCTTCTCCGCCAGCGAGGCCATGACCTGAAGGCTGTCGCCCAGGATCATGCGGTTCGCCCAGTGCTTGTCGTGCTGGTAGAATTCCAGCTTGGCTTCCTCGTCGGGCAGGCCGTTGAAGTCGCTGAAGAAGTCGAACTGGGTGCCAGCCGCCTCGCCGCGCGCAGCCTCGCTGCGGCGGCGCAGGTCGTCGATGATGGCCTGGGGGTGGATCTTCTCCTGGATGTAGATCGGCGGCGCCTGCACCACGAGGTCGGACCAGTCCTGCTGGTCCTTGCCGCGCCAGACGAGCTGCGGGTCGAGGTCGGAGTTGCGCGGGCGCGTCGTGCCAGGCTCCAGCGGCGTGTCGCGCGGGTAGGTCACGGCCTTTGGCGCCGCGTCCTCCGCCTCGACGAAGGATTGCTGCTCGGCCGTCGGGATGTTCTTCCGCGTCGCCTTCTTGTGGACGAGGGAGTCGACGTCCTTACCGTTGCGCGCCATCACGCAGTCTCCAGCTCAACCGTGTTGTCCATGTCGCCAGCCTCGGCCGCATCCTCGGCCATCTGCTCGGCGGCGACCTCCTCTTCGGCCTCATCGGCCCCGTGTTCGTCAACCACCGCCTTGCCCAGCGCCGTGGCGACGACGCCGGCCAGCGCGTCCATGCGCGCGGCGAAGAAGGCGTCGAAGTCGTCGTTGCGCAGATGCGCCGGCTCGATCAGGTGACTGCGCAGGATGTCGTCCAGCGCCTCGGGGCTCAACCCCTGCCGCTGCTCGATGCGGCGCAGGTAGACGGACGGCGCGTCGCCGCCGATGGCGATGTTCGATGCCTTTGACAGCGGGGTCTTGTTGACGATGGAGTTGAAGACGTTGGGCGGGATGCCCTTCTTCTTGCACCAGGCCTGCGGGAAGATGTGGTGGATGTCGATCTTGTCGTTGAAGAAGGTCATCAGGTCGGTCGGCCGGCCGTTGATGAAGTCGCGGCAGCCGGAGCGCATCAGCAGTGCGTGCAGCCCCTTGTAGGCGGCGGAGATGCGCTGGCGGAGCGAGCCCAGACGGTCGCGCTGGAATAGCGCCTCGTCCACCGACCGCGGGTGCTGGCCGGCGCCGGACAGCCACTCGGCCAGTTCCGGCACGTCGCGGGCGAGGCGCGATTCCGTGCTCGAGCCGTAGAGTTCGCCCAGCGTGATCGACCAGAACCAGCGCGCCAGCTTCTCCTTCGCCGCCGCGGTCTGCGCCGTCTTGCCAAGGATGGCGAAGGTCGCGGCCAGCCCGACGATCAGCGTGGGATAGGGCACGTCCTTGTGCCAGATGATCTTGTGCTCGTTCAGGAAGCTGCCGGCCTCGACGAAGCCCTTCTCCACCGCGTCGGCGTGCTTCTGGTAGGCGTGCAGCGGCAGGCCCAGCAGGGCGTCGCGGTTGCAGCTGACCTGCGGCAGTTCCTTGACTTCGATCTTGCCCTTCGCCTGCATCAGCTCGGCGGCGCGGGCGAGGCGCAGCTCGCGGGTGTGCAGCAGCGTGCAGGCCTGGAGGAAGTCGGTGCTGGCGATCTGGCTGAGGACGTCGCGGCGGTTCGGCGACCCGATGATGCGGGCGCGGCGGGCCGCCCAGTCCTCGCGCAGGTTGGCGCCGCTGGCGGCGTAGATGGCGGTGACCAGTTCGAAGGCGTCCAGTTTCTTGCCGCCGACGTTCACCTTCTCGAACACGAGGCAGATGGCCTCACGGCTGTTGCGCTTGTCGAGGCGGATGATCGGCATCTCGTAGCGGCTGATGCGATCGACCACGCCGCGGTGGAAGTCCCGTTCGAGGTCGCCGACATCACGGCCGCGCGCCCGCCAGTGGTCGCGCCAGTCGTAGAACCAGTCGCGGCTGTCGAAGACCAGGTTCAGCGGAAAGGCGTCGGCCTCGAACTGCCCCTGCGGGGTGGACAGGTCGCGGACGATCTCCCGGCCGAAGTTGCGCCGAATGACTCGGTCGGCGGGCACCCCGATGATGGCCTCCTCGAAGTCCACGCCGCCGGCAACCGCCTTCTTGATGTCGATGAAGTAGTAGCGCTCGACCTCCGTTCCCTTGGGCGTCCGCGTGCGGACGGGCTGCGTGGACCGCGTCGCCTGGTAGAGGGAGGTGATGCGCTGCTGCCCGTCGAGGAGCAGTTCCGCCGGCCGGACATCCTTCGCCGGGACGCCGGCGAGCAGGCGTGGCTTGAACTCGATCTCGCCGCCGGTCTCCAGCGTCAGAAGCGCGCCGACGGGAAAGCCCTTAGCGACGGAGGCGACGAGGCTGCGCACGTCGGCGTCGCCCCAGACGTAGTCGCGCTGGAACTCGGGCAGTTGGAGGCGCCCCTCCTCGGCGGAACGGAGGATGTCCCGGAGGTCTTCCTTGGTGGAGTCGAACATCAGGCGGCCTTGTCCTGCAGGAATGACTGGATCAGCTCGCCGAAGCGCTGCTCGATCTCGAAGACGTGGTGGAACTCGGCGAAAGCCCAGCGGCCGTAGCGGCCGAGGTTGTTCACGCCCGGAACCCAGAGATTGTTCATCGTCTCGGCCTTGAGCTGGGCGTCGCCGCGCCGGTAGCCCTTGATCTCGACGATCAGGTTGAGCGAATCGGGGTGGCCCCCTGAGACATGGCCATCGTCGACGCGCAGGATGAAATCGGGGATGTACTTGCGCGGCGTGGAGCCGTCGCGGTACGGCACCTCGAACCCCAGGCCTTGGTTCTTCACGTAAGCCAGGACGCTGGGATGCTCCTCGGCGACGCGGGCGAACTCCGCCTCCCACTCGCTGTCGCAGATGACGAGGTTGACGTGGCAGCGCTTCGCGCTGGTCTCCCACCGCAGTTCCTTGCTGGTGGTGAAGTTGACGAAGCGGGTGGAGCCGGTCGGGTTGTAGGGATCGAGGATCGCCTTGATGCGGCGCTCCCCCTCCAGCCCGGCCTGACAGGCGAGGTAGATGCGCTCGGCCGCCTGATCGGCGATCTCCTGGTACATCAGCTGCGCCGGGAAGGTGCCGCCGGCGCACTTCAGGTGGCCAGCGTCCAGCCACTGCTTGGTGATGCGCTTCAACGGGCCGAAGAGGTGCAGCTTCGGCTCCTCCCCCGGGTCGCGGAAATGCTTGAACAGCAGGTGCTTGGCGAGGTTGTAGGCGATCGTGCTGGGGCGGACCTTCTCCAGATGGTCGACGTTCAGCGTCACGCCCTCGCCGACGATGCCCTCGAGGAGGACGGAGCAGGGGCCGACCAGTTCCGGGGTCAGGTAGAGGGTCGAGTTCTCGGAGAAGGTCGCCGACAGCCGCTCGTTGGGCAGCTCGACGCGGTAGCCCTCGACGCGCGGGTAGAGGATCTCCAGGTCTGCCCGCTCCTTCACCGCGTGCACGCGCACCGTCTCCCGCGGCGTGGCCGGCTTGGCGACGACCGGCTTGGCGGTGAAGTCGAAGGGGATGCCGAGGACGTCCGCGTACTCCGCGTTGAACAGGCCCTGGTCGTTCAGCTCGTAGGACTGGCGGCGCAGCGCCCGGCCGACGACCTGTTCGCAGAGAAGCTGCGTCCCAAAGGCGCGCACGCCCAGGATGTGGGTGACGGTGTTGGTGTCCCAGCCTTCGGTCAGCATCGACACCGACACGACGCAGCGGACCTGCTCGCCCAGGCGGCCCTTGCGGCCGACGGTGTTCATCACCTCGCGCAGCAGGTCCTTGTCAGTCAGCTTGTCGGCCGCGCCGGCGCCGTCCCGCTGGATCAGCTCACGCTTGAACTGCTCGATCTCCTCGGCGGCGGCGGCGCGGAACTCCGTGTCCAGCGCCTCGTCGGACTCCAGCTGCTCGCTGTCGATCAGCAGGGTGCGCATGCGCGGCAGGCGGTTGCCGTAATCGTCGTAGTTGCGGAAGTGCTCCAGCCGGCCCTGGTTGAACTGGGTGTTGCCGTTCTCGTCCGTCCGCGTCCAACCGGAGATGAACTCGTAGACCAGCTTGGACGACGACGTGTTGTTGCAGACGATGATGAACACCGGCGGCACGCCGATGCCCTTCTCCTCCCACAGGTCGAAGACCTTGGTGTAGTGGCCGTAGAGGGCTTGCAACGCTGTCTGAAGCTCGGAACGCAGGGAGAGAGGATCGAGCTCGCCGCCCTTGCCGCGTCCCTTCTTCGGCATCTTCTTGCCGATGTGCTCCCACAGATTCCGGTAGACCGGCATCTCTCCGGTCGGCAGGTTGTCGGCGACGGGGACGCGGGGCAGCTTGACGATGCCGCACTCGATGGCGTCCATCAGCGAGAAGTCGCTGACAGTCCAGGGGAACAGCGTACCTTCCGCGTAGCCCGAGCCGCGCAGGAAGAAGGGGGTCGCCGACAGGTCGTAGACGCCGCGGACGCCCAGGTGGCGCTTCACCGTCTCGATGCCGGTGATCCAGAGGCGGGCGGCCTCGTTGTTCTTCTCCGCTTCCTTCTTCTCGTCGCCCGTCAGCCCATCGTCCACACCGGGCCGCTCACGGTAGCAGTGGTGCGCCTCGTCGTTCAGGACGACGATGCTCTTCATGCCCATCAGATCGGGCATGACGCGCTGAAGCATCTGCCCTTCCGTCTCGGCGGTGTTCAGGTCGCCGTCGCGTCCCTTCAGCAGGGCACGGCCGAGCTTCGACACCTCCATTCGCTCGCGCAGCTTGAAGGAGTGGTAGTTGGTGATGACGATCTTGGCCTTATCGATGTCCGGCAGCATGTCCGCCGGCACCAGTTCCCGGTTCTTGTAGTAGCTGTCCGGGTCGTTCGGCTGGAGGACGCGCAGGCGGTCCTTGATGGTGATGCCGGGGGTGACGATCAGGAAGCCCTTGCTGAACCGCTTGCTGTTGGGATGGCGGACGGCGTTCACCGTCTGCCACGCGATCAGCATCGCCATGACCGTCGTCTTGCCGCTGCCGGTCGCCATCTTCATGGCCATGCGCAGCAGTTCCGGGTTCGCCTGGAGGTTCGCGCCCTCGACGTGCTCCAGGACCTTCTTGTACTGGTTGTTGCCCGGGGCGACCTCGGTCAGCCAGATGATCGTCTCGACCGCCTCGACTTGGCAGAAGAAGGGACGAACCCCGTTGAACTCGTGATGGCGCCAGTGCTGGAGCAGCCTTGCGGTCGCCGGCGTCACCTTCCAGTCAGTGGGATTGGGCAGGTTGCGCCAGGAGTCGACGTGCTGCCGGATCTCGTTAATGATCGGAGTCGGGTTGTACTCGACCTCCGCAGTCGTCAGACCCTGCTGGTCGGCGAAGACGAAGCCGGCCTGATCGGCGGGCGCCGCCTTACCTTTCTTCTTCTTCGGCTTCGGAACCGGCGTGATCAGTTCAGACCGGCGGCGGCCGACGACAGGAGGAAGATCTGTCGGCTGACCGTCTGCGTCGAGATGGTGATGGAACTGGGGCGGTTCGTAAGGGGAATTCAGGATCGGCTGCTCAAAGAACCGTTCACTCATTTAATCACCTTGTTCACCACGCACGCACATAGCTTATGGATACGGACGACACGTCGAATAACAGCTCCGGTGCCGATTTTGTAATTTTCTTACAACTCGATCAACAAGGCCGCAACCTGCCCCCTGCGCATCTACTTCACATTGGGTAGCCTAGTTAGGTAATCTCCCAAAATCCAGCGTTCCCCACGAGTGCGCACAACTTTTTGATTATTGCATACTACGGTATGTTGCGGATACGTTAGCTGCTCCATCGTGGGAACTTTTGGCTGCTTGGCCTCGCATCTCGGCAAACCTCCTGAATGCCCTGAGATCAGGTGCTTTGGCATGGTACTAGGTCACTCTCGAACCGCCAAATTGACACGTGAGGATGGGAACATTCCCTTCTCACAGGCGTTACACGCTCAGACCAACGCCAGGGGCTTTATGATGACCTGTTGGAACTGCACTCTCCGAATAGGAATAGCTATCTGACCGCCTTGGGGCTGCGCATCTGGCGCGTCGCCTTCGTTCGCGCCGTCATAGCTATGACGGAGATGCATTATGTCCCAACTCAGGACGAATCTGCCTAATCTCAGCCCGAATCTGCTGCAGCTGTTGGTTTTCCTCAAGGCCTTCACATCCATCGCGGCCTCGGTTCTGAAATGCCAGCAAACCCAAATCCTCGGTGCCTGTGTGCCCGCCGCCGCCAGCGTCAGCAGATTCCTTACCATGCACGGGTTTGCAGCCGTACCGCTGCCGGTGAACGCCTATGTCAAGGCTTGGGTTCTGGGCCCCGGCGGTTGGGAGATGCGCGGAAAAGCCGCAGTGTACGGCAAGGGCGGCGATCCGTCGTCAGGCTTCCAGGGCCATGTGATCGTGTCAATCGGCCAGATTGTATTCGATCCCACACTGGGCCAACTGCAACCGCGCGGAGCTCAAATTCCCAGCCAGATCGTGCTTCAGAAGTACGGCTGTCCGCCCCTCGTCGCCGGCTATAAAAACCTCCTGCCGTATTGGAGCGTGGAGTACAAGAAATGGAATGGTCCCGCCATCGAGGCCGTCCGTGCCCTCCACAATGTGTCGAAGCGAAATGATGACGCGGTAGTTGCGGCACTCGAGAGGGAATGGCAGGCGCTGCATCCCAACCTCCCGTAGGAAATGTCAGGATTGGTCGGCTTGGCAATGCTCAACGGCTGATATGTTCTGTACAGCAACAAACTAAGCAGTCAGGCTTGACGGAATTCAGGTAAATCCGGTCCGATCCTACACCCCGCGGTAACTGCCATCAGACCAGCTGCATGGTCGTCAACAGGAGGGGATGGAACTTGCGGCTCCATCCCCTTCACGGCACATAAGCTATCACCACTCGTTCGTTGCCGTATAAGGCAGCCGGTTCCGTTCACAGGGCTCCAGTGCCACGACGATGGTGAAAACGTTTCGCTACCCTGCGGAGTGGCCTCCGCTAGGTCGCTGGCGTAGCCCTCGAGCATATCGGCCTTAGGGTTCGGACTCATAACCAGTAGGCGACGGTTGCGGCGATGTGGACTGCGGCCATGAAGTTGATGGCGGACCGGTCATAACGGGTGGCGATGCGCCGGAAATCCTTGAGGTGTCCGAACATGCGCTCAATGACGTTACGGTTCCGGTAGAGGTAGGGAGAGAAGCAGTTTTTCCAGCGCTTGTTGGCGCTTGGGGGGATGTTGGGCGCCGCCCGGCCTCTTCGATCTTCCGGCGGATGGCGGCACTATCGTACCCCTTGTCGCCGTGCAGGAGTTCGGTTGCGGGCATCCGGTCGAGCAGACGGTCGGCGGCGGTGCAGTCCGCAACCTGACCGCCGGTCAACAGGAAGGCGAGCGGCCGACCACGCGGATCGCTCAGGGCGTGGATTTTGGTGGTTCTCCCACCTCGGGACCGTCCGATGGCCTGGGCGCGCTCCCCCTTTCCCCGCCGCTTGCCGAACGATGGGCGCGGACCGCCGTGGAGTCGATCATCACCTGGGCCGGTGGACCACCCGCCGCCGCCAACGCATGGAAGATGTCCTCCCACACGCCCTTGGCCGCCCAGCGGACGAAGCGGTTGTAGAGCGTCTTGCGAGGGCCGTAGACCGGCGGAGCATCCACCCAGTGCCCGCCCGACTTCAGCACATGGACGATCCCGCTGATCACACGTCGGTCATCCACGCGCGGCTTGCCTCGGGTGTCGCGCGGAAGGTGCGGCTCAAGCCGTCCAAACTGCTCGACCGTCAACCAGAACTGACCGTCATTCATCACAAAGTCCCTTTCCAGGGCGTTGAATCACAACGATTCCATCAAGGAAAGGACCTTTATGGGTCCGGACCCTAAGGTGCCGTCGCTACGCTTGGCACCGCCACTGCCAAGTGAGCTGCATAATGTTTGAGAACATCTTCAATTCTGGTGAGCAGGCCTTCGAACCCCGAAAAGTCCACAGTCCCAGCACTTGCCCTAACCACCGCTTCAGCAAATACAACTTTGCCATACTCAGTATGATCTGCATGTTCCTTCTTGGGATTAAATTTCTTGCCGTCCAACATTCTCGTAAGCAGTGCTGGGTCGAACAGCGATTCAATATCCTTATCGACTGGAGGCGTTCCTTCCGGCACCTTTACTAGATATAAATTAAGCCCAAGATGATAGAACGGGTCGGTCGTTTTAGTGGATACCGTCTTGCCAATCTTGGACTTCGCGTTCTTGATCACAGAGTTAAGACCGTCGTCATTATCGCACAAGATGATGACCGGATGCGCCATGGGTTTGTGCTTATACTTCTTAAGCACGTTCTCATACTGGGAAATCAATGCCCCTTGCCCCGCGGCGCCATGGCCGAGATTCAAAAGCTCTCGTGAAGTGCCGGACGACTTCAGGAAGTGTACAAGCCGGACAGTCTTACCGCTCACTTCCTTGGCCAGCAGCGGAAACTTTTTGACCAAAGCCTTGATTGCACACTGTAGGTACGTGATGTCCGAGATGCCCTCTGTCACGATCAGCGGAGCGGCGGGCGCAGCGAAATACTTGTAGAATAGAAACTTTCTGTACAACTCTTCTGGCGCGGATGGCGGATGAAACTCTCCTGCGGCCTTTGCGAGCTTGTTGACTTTTGGATGACGATCACGCCGCGCCTTGACGAAATGGATGTGCGAGAGCGTGCCTTCTAGTGGCCCTAGTTTATTAGTTACATTCGCGGGATCGTCGCCTGGGCGAAAGTAGTGTCCCGTCTGAAAAAGAGAATTACACATCGCCCGCGTGGCGCGGTAGTAATCTTGATTGATGTTGGTCTTAGCGTTTACAACGAGCCCTGTGACGGTCTGGCGAGACCGGCGCAAGGACATGCGGGTCTTTACCGGATTAATAACGAAGCCCGTTCCCTCGATGATCTTCCTCAACTTTGCCCCTACTTCCCAATCAGCGCCGTGTACATTCACGGCTATCTCGGTAGGAAAGAGCACTTCGTTGGTCGAGAAAGTCAGATCATCGGCATAGCGCGTGTAGGTGCATCGGGCATCTCGGGCTAGTGCAAGCAGCCGTAAGTCCAGAATATTTCCTATTAGATTTGAAATGACTGGCGAACAGGGACTTCCCTGCGGCAAGGCATTATCGTGGCAGGCGATCTGGGCAATGATTGTAGCGACCTTTGGCTCCAGTGAAAACATGGCATCACGAATGAAAAAGCCGCGTACACGCCCGAAATTTATAGTGCCAAAGAAATCTGCCAGGTCGAGATTGAAGACATAGCGCCGCCGCCTGTGAACCTCGGCATTGGAGACGATGGTTCGGCCTTGATGGAAGCCGTGGGAGGCAAACCAGAAGCGCGCATTTACCTGCTTTCTCTCGCCCACGCAGGCGTAGAGCAGTTCAGCAAGGCGGGTTTGTAGCAGCGCTAACTGCGGCTCAGGTGCATGAATGGTGCGGACGCCGCCTGATTTCTTGGGGATGTCGAAAGAACGGTACTTTTTGACCACGTCCTTCTTGTAAAGGACGTAGCTAACGCCCTTCGGGGTAAAGCCAAGGAGCTTGGCCAAGTCGGTGAGGCTTTGCGCCTTCTGTAATTTTTCTAACAAGCTCAAATACCTGCACTCTGTATTGGGTGCTTACGGGCACTCTTAAGCGAACATCAGCGATACACCGGAAAACCGAAAATACCGCAAAGAAGGCTGAAAGTAAGCAGCCTGCCTACCGTTGTTGGCATTTGCCGCGATGCGCAGCAGGAAGTCTGCCCGTAAGCGTTTAAGAGTATGAAGGATTTTCCCACTTTGGGCAAGTCCGTTCCTCTACATAAGCCGACATTCTTTAGATGGACGCAATCTGGACGATCCCGCTGATCAGGCGCCGATCGTCCACGCGCGGCTTCCCACGGGTGTCGCGCGGAAGATACGGTTCAAGCCGGGAAAACTGTTCAACCGTCAACCAGAACGGACCGTCGCTCATTAAAGCCTCCTTGCCCAAAGGCTTTGAATCACAGCGCTTTTGCCAAGGAAAGCCATTTTATGGGTCCGGACCCTAGCGATGGCCAGACGGACCCGTCCACCGGAGTCCGTCCCTACAAGTAGAGGGATCGAGCTTAGGGAAAGGCGGTCAGCTCGCAAGCGAATTGGACAGGGCGGGCGAGCTATTTTGAGGAATTGTCGCTTGCGGACCGGGTCGGGTCGATATGGGTCCATATCCGACGGCCGGTTCCTCGTTGCGGAAAAATATATCCCTGGAGCCCGAGGGACGCGCTTCTCTCGTCGAACCCATTTCGGCGGCGCCTGCAACCAACCGCACGAGCGCCATCATGAAGATCGGTTACGCCTTCTGTTCCAACGACGCCTACGACGAGAATGAGGCCTTCCTCACCAAAGCCGGCTGCGATCGCTGCCTGCATGACCGCATGGGGCATGGCCGTCAGACGCTGCGGAACATCCGCATGCTTTTGCGCGCCGACGACACCCTGGTCATCCGAGCGGCCCGGCAGGCCGCCGACACCATTCAGGACCTGGAGTTGTTGGTCCAAGATGTCGTGACCGCGAAGGCGGAGCTGTCGATCCTTGTCGGCAACCACACGACCCAGAGCATCGTTCAATCCTTGGAACTGGTGCGTGCGTTCTCCTCGAGATGCCCACCGACTGACGCCGCTGAGGCGAGTGACCCTTCCCCGGCCCCCCAGGCCGGCCGCGTGCCGGATCGGCGCTGCGAAAGACGGGAACCGAACCGGCCGATGAACGAGGACGATGTGCTGCTCCGCCTGGCCGGCGGCGAAGCCGTGAGCTCCATTGCCCGAGATTTCGACGTGACCTGGTACAGGATCAACATGATCCGCAAGCGTCATCAGACCGGCTGACACCAAGGGCAACACGTCCGATTCGGCAGGCATCAGGCCGGACATCGCCGCCGCTTGTGCCCGCATTCAATCCCCATAACTCCGCCGCACAACGAGGAGGGTCCAAGCGCACCGGCTTGGACCTTTGAACCGGCACGGCGCGGGGCTATAGGCGGCCCGGCGCCGGCCATGCACGCGAGACGGCAGAGCAACAGCTTGTCCCACGCGGGATCAGGCCCGTTGTGCATCCAGCGGTCTCCGGCACCCAGGAGCCCCCTCCATGACCACATTGCCGACCAGTTCCTTCCCTCCTCCCTCCAGCCTGCCGTTCACTTCCCGAAATCCCCTTGAGGGCAGAGTGCTGCCCCCCTCCGGCTGGTGGTCGCTCATCCAGGGGCAAGGCAGAAAGTCCATGCGCCAAGTTCATTATCAGCTCAATCAACTCGCTACCGTCCTCGCCGCCAAGGGGAAGGGAATCGACGTCTACATGTCGCAGGGCATCTTCGGGAAGAAGTCGCGGCGCACGGTGGATCTGACCCACATCACACATGCCTACGTCGATCTCGACGTCTATAAGACCGAGGTCATGAGCAACGGGAAGGGCATCGACATCGTCGCTCGTATGGTCCTGCTTGATTGCGACGATTTCGGTATCCCCAAGCCGTCCTGCATCATCCACTCCGGTCGTGGTTTGTATCTGAAGTGGTTCTGGCGGCAGCCGGTTCCCAGCTCCGAAGCCGGCCGAGCGATTGCCATCAACCGGGCGCTGGTCCAGTTCTTCCGGGACTTCGGCGCCGACCGCGCGGCAGTCGACATGAGCCGCATCCTGCGGGTGGTCGGCTCCGTCAACAGCCGGTCCGGTAACAGGGTGGAAGTCCTGTGGACCAATGATGTGGGCGGCGATGTCCTACGCTACGACTTCAACACCTTTGCCGATGAATTTCTTCGCCCTCCGCTCGCCCGCGCGGGAGGGGTCGCGCCGACGCGGCCGGCCAGGGCCGGGCGGAAAGACGCGCCCTGGGAGACCGTTGAGCAACAGCAGCGGCTCGGCCGTAAGCTCTTCCACCGCGCGGATTGGCATTTGGGTGTTCTCGCGGACCTGCGCCGTCTCGCGGAGCTTCGCCACGACTCCGGCATCGTCCAGGTCGCCGGAGCCGGCCGTCAAGCCGGGCTGGACCTCTTCGGACACCTCGGCGCCTGCCAACTCGCCATGGTCATCCCCGCCCCTCAGCTGCCGGCTGAGATCGAAGCGTGGGGACGCCAAATTCTGCCTGATTGGTACATCGACGGCGAATTCAGCCGGCACTGCTCGACGCTGCTGGATCGCGCGCGCCAGGCAGCCGCCGGCGAGCGGGTACAGCACGGCGGCAGGAGCGTCAGCCCGAACTGGACCTACAACAAGGACACGCTGATCGACCTCCTCGAGATCACTCCCACAGAGATGAGGCAGATGACGCGCTTGATCGACGGCGACGAGAAGCGCCGCCGCGACCGCGAAGCGTGGCGCGCCGACCACACCGGCCAGGACCGGACCGCCTATCTGGCCGCCAACAGTGTGAGCCGCGATAAGCCCTGGGAAGCCGAAGGCATTTCCCGGGCGACCTGGTACCGGAGGCAGCAAGCGGCCGCCGGCACCGGATGAGACAGGTCCTCCCTACATCTACGCAACGGGGACGGAGAGGGCCCAAAGGCCAACGGGACCCAAGGCAAACCCGTCCCCACAACCACCTCATCCGCCGCCCTTCCCTGACGCCTCAGCGCCGATCCGCGGCTGCCCGGGTGGATAACGAGAACGCCCGGCGCCGCGCACCGGCGGCGCTCCACGCGCCGGGGCACCTCATCGACCGCCGTGTGCGCCTACTATGGATGTTCCAGCGCAACGACCGCTCCACGCCATACGGACACCTTACACTTCAGCGGACGGACGGCCGCGATATCGAAGATGCGGTCAATCCGTCCGGTGTGTGCGGCCTCGCCGACGGCATCTCGAGGCTGGGCGTGCCGCTCGGCGGCGACGCCGATCTTCCGCTCCGGAGGGACGCGTCAGCGCCATGCCCTGAAATAGACCGCTAACGCCAGCCCCATCAGGGCCACGGCGACCGCCGGCAGCAGGAGCCCTTCCGACCGTAGCGCCAACCAGGCGACACCAAGCGAGGCAAGGGCCAGCGCGCATGCGAACTGCACGCGCAGCAGCCATCGGTGGGGGATTCGGTCGGGCGGAGTCATGGGCTAGACTTTACGCGAGCTTGGTGGGGAGATCGAGATGGGCGATCGGGTAGAGCGGCGGGCGACGAGGAGGAGCAGGATGAGGAAACGCATCTTCCTGCCTTCCCGCGCCGTGGGGCCGCAGGGCTGGTACAACGTCTATCGCCGGTGGTACCCGACCCTCTCCCTGTGGCGGAACCGCCGATGGAGCCACTATGGGGCGCGGTTCAGTCAGGCGCCTCCGGGCATGCTGCTGAAGGGGCCGAGATGGACCCGCGGCTGGGGCATTGCGTGCAGCAGGCAGGCGCTGCGTACGAGCGAGCGGTTTCTCGCCCGCCTCCGCGCCGGACGGCATCAGACGTCGCCGGTTGTCGCGGTGGAACTGCTGATCGAATCCACGCGCTATGCCACTCTGACGTTCCACGAGCGGACCGCCGCGGTTCGAGACGTTGTGCAGCGCTATGGGCCGGGAAGGTCGAGGTGATCAGGCCGGTCTGGCGCTTCAGGTGTCGGAACTCCTGCGCGCCGTCCTGTCCGGTCCGAACAGGACCTTTCATGCGCCGCAACGCCACCTGGAGGAGCCTGACGGGTGCAACGCATGAGGTGGCTGCGGCTCTCGAGGGTGGGCACTCGACCTTGGGAGCATGCGGTCGATCGTACCTGAAGCGGCGCGCCGGGCCGCCGCATCCCTCGAGGACTCAAGACCGGCGGCGGAGGTGGCCGCCTTCGTACCGGACAAATCGCAGCTCATCGTGGTGAAAGAGTCAAAGGGGGGAATCATGACGAACGAAGACAGCGCGTTTTGGGAGACCGACGCCGTCACAGGCGTGACATGCCTCAGCAACGGATCCTGGACGGCTCTCGTGGCACGCAAGAGCGATGGATGGCACTACCTCGTCCACAGCGGCGAACGTGCCGGCGGGTTCATCGGGGCGTCGATCCAGAGCCAGCGGGGCTTCCAGAAGCGTGCGGAGGCGCAGCAGGCGGCCGAAGCCGTCATGGTGGAACAGGGCGCACTGTCCGCACATACGGCGTCGGAGCTCATCCGGCAGCGGCTGCCTCGGCGCAGGGGCAAAGAATGAGCGATCTGCTCCTGGACTGGTCCCCCCTCAAAGGCTCCGGCAGGCGGGGTGCCCTCACATCCTGGAGGCCACCGGATGCCGCTGGTGAAAGCTGGCTTCTGATGGTCTGGCCCTCCCTCCAACCGGGAATCGAATGGGGGTGGCGGACAAACCTCTATGCGCCCATCCAGTCTGGGATCGGGCGGGCGGAGAGCCAAATGGAGGCGCAGCGGTCGGCTGAAAATGCGCTGATGGAGATGCTGACGGCACACCAGCGGGCGGAACTTCTACGCGAAAGGGATGGACGATGGGCAAAGCTGTGCAGATCCGGTTGATGGGGGACGATCCTGACGAGGTCAGGCGTGTGACGGCGCTTCTGGCGCAGCTGCCGGGCATCGCCTTCACCGGCACCGCGCCGAACCGGCGCGGTCCGGGCCTACGGTACGGTCGCTGTGCCCTCGAGCACGATCAAGTCTTACACCCTGGATGATCTGCTCGCCGGCGTCACCTACGACAACCGCCACGAGGAATTTCCGGCCATCGACAAGGGCCGGTGATCCCCCGGTGACAGGACAGGGCGTATTGGATCGGCGCGCTCGGTGATTGCCGGGTTGTTACCCTGAATGGAGTGACCGCCGGCATCGCCTTACACCAACGGCCGTCGCCTGGACGGAGAGGGACCATAGGGAATGGGGGCCGATCCCGAAGCCCACTCCCAGCTGACCGGCTGCACGGCATCCCCGATCCCGCTACGCCGACAGCCTTACCAGGTGCGATGCTCACTCGGCGGTGCATCTCCCACCGCGATAAGGGCGAGCCGCCAGAGGACGTTCGCCCGATCGTCCCGCGACAACCCGGCGAAGCGGTCACTCAGATGCGCCAGGCACAGCGCCTCACGCGCTTCGGCCGGAGTCGGCAGGCGGTCGATCACCTCGCTGGAATCGTAGAGTCCGTCGGGCGTGTAGCGGTGGGTCATCACCACGCAACGCTCGAGGGATATGGCGACCGTTCGTGTCGGGCGTCGGCCATCGAGGTGGATGAGGATGTGACGGTTGGGCTGCATGGATCGGCTCTCGCTTCTGACGGTGGGACTCAGTCGGCGCTGCCCAGGCAGTCGGAAGGCCAGGATGCATGCGGCAGAACCCGATGGATGCGCCGGACACGCATGACCGTGCCGGACGATAGCCCGACCGTCTCTGCGATCACCCGGATCGGCGTGCCGTTCGCCGACAGGGCGAGGATCTCGGCGACACGCTCGGACGTCGCGCGGCGGTAAGGGCGATGGCCCCGGTGGAATGACGGCACATCGGCGGGGTCCGGTAGACCCTGGAGGAGAGCGGCGGCCCGCAGAATGCTGACGCCGTCGATGCCGTCCTGCAGCAGGGTGACACGGGCGCCGACCTCAACGGCGCGGCGCAATGACGCCAGGATCATGCTGCTGGTGGCGCCGAGATGCTCGAGACCTGGAACGAGAAGTTCGTCACCATCTGTGAGGAGTGTCAGCAGGGTGTCGCGGCCGGCCTGATCGGCGCTGCTGTCCCTCAGGATGCGGGCGCCGGCGATCGCGGCGGCGTGCCGATCGAGCAGATCGGCCGTCGAAGAAGCGGAAGAGTGAATAATGTAGACAACGCGCATGGAGGACCTCCTGTCATGACGACAGCGGCCGATCCGTGGATCGGCGCGGTCAAGAGCAGGGTCTGACGCTCATATGGGATCGTGCCGGCGGGGCGGTTCCCGAAAAATGCGCATTCACTTCCTGATCCACTTGCACCGCCTTGGGACGCACCGCCGCCGCTCGGCGGGGTGGCGATCCATGGGGGCGATCCGGCAGAACAGCGGCACCGGCCGGTCATTCCGTCCGTCTTGCCCCGCCACCGGCATCCTGCCGGCCGGCAGATCATGGGGCAGGAGATTGCCATGCTTCATCCCGACCTGTTGGATTCCGCCATCGTCGATCCCATCAGGCCCGCCCCTGTCCGCCATC
The DNA here is from genome assembly GCF_042604635.1 of Azospirillum sp. A26. Lineage (NCBI taxonomy): Bacteria > Pseudomonadati > Pseudomonadota > Alphaproteobacteria > Rhodospirillales > Azospirillaceae > Azospirillum > Azospirillum sp. A26. Next base: position 1,806,804 of record NZ_CP170473.1, read on the forward strand.
GGCCGGGCTCCCTCGCCGACGACGCCCTGACAGTGCTGCGCCATCCGCACGTCCTCGGCGCCTGGCTCCATGCCGACCGCCTCGCCGAACTGCTGGCCGCCTCCTCCGGCTCGCACCGTGCCGGCAAGGCGACGGCGCAGATCGCCAACGAGCTGCGCGCCAAGCTGCTGACCCAGGCCCGGAAGCGACCCTATCCCGACATCGAGGTGCAGCCCGGATCCCTCATCCGTGCCATCGCGCTGCCGCGGGCCGGAGCGCCGGCAACGGTCGCCGGCCTCCCCCGCCCGCTCTCGCAGCACGAGCGGCTCCAGGGGCTGCTGGCCAGCGTTCACCTCCTGCTCGGCGACGCCGTCTATCTGCCGCCCGGTGACCGTGGCCGGCACCCCGCCCTGCGAAGCCGGCTGACGCTGACCCTGCCGGCGCTCGGTCAGGCCGCCGCCGAACGGAGCCTCGCCCAGGTCGACGTCGTCGTGCTGCGCGGTGGCCGGCTCCACCGGCTCTACGAGATCGAGACCAACGCCGGCAAGGCGACCAAGGCTCTGGTCCGCCTCAACGACGTTCTAGCGGCCGCCGGGGCGCCGGATGGGGGATTCGTCGTCGCGGTACCCGACGCGCAGCTCGACCGCCTGCGCCTCGAGCTCGAGCGTCCAACCCTACAGGCGCTGCAGGGCATCTGCCGCTCGCTGCCGTTCTCGCGCGTCGAGCACCCCTACGACCCCTGACGACCTCGGCCGGGACCGGGAACAGCGTGACAACCTGCCCTGGCGCCTTCCGTCGCGGAGGACGCCAGGGCAGCACAATTCGATATGGCCTGGGAGACGGCGCCGTACCATACCGGATCGAGATCATACCGGACGATACCGGCCTGTACCGTTCCAGGCCGTACCGTACCGGTTCCTCCGTCGTGTGGATCGCCCTTCTGGTGCCCCTATCTCCGATGCCACCAACACGGGAGGTGATCACATGTCTGCCACAAAAGCCACGCGTGCGGCGGTGCAAGCCGCCTATGATGCGCTCCGAGCCGAAGGGGTCGAGCCCACGGCCGAGCAGGTTCTTCAAAGGACCGGCGGATCGAAGACGACGGTCTGCCGGCATCTGCACGAGATCGCCGCCGCCTCTCCGCCGTCGGCGACGCTCTCCGTGCCGTCGTCCGCGCCGCCGTCGGACGATGCGCCGGTCGAACTGCCGCTCGAATGGCGGGAAGCCTCGGACGGGTTGACCCGGACCTTCGCCCACATCCTGACCAGGACGATCGCCGCCGAGCGGGAACGCGCCATGCAGCTCCTCGAGGCGGAAGCGTCGGCTCGAGGCGCCGCCGTCGCCGCCATGCGAGCCGAGGCTGAGACGCTGCGGCAGGGCTGGGAGAAAAGCCGGAAACAGGCCGAAGCGGACTTCGCCATCGCTGCCAGCGAGGTCGAAGCGCTGCAGGAGATCGTCACCACCCTGCTGGTAGCCGTCGATCTCGAGACGTCCGACGATCTCGACGACCTGCGCGCCATTGCCGATCGCGCCATCGACCGCATTCGCGAGCTGACGGCGGCGGCGGCGCGCGTTCCCGCGTTGGAGGCCGACCTCGAGCAGCGGATGGCCGAGTTTCGGACGGTTGAGGGCCGCGTCGAGGAACTTCGGGAGGCCGCCGGCCGGGCCGAGCGCAAATGCGAGGAATTGACCAGGATCGCCGCCCGTGTTCCTGCGTTGGAAGCCGCTGCGCAGGCCTCAGAGTTCCGCATCGCCGAGCTGTCGGCCGCCGCCGCTGCCGGCGCCGAGGCCATCGGGCGGGCCAAGGCGCTGGAGCAGGTCGTCGACCGCCTCACTGTGGCGCCCCACGCCGCCGTGCCGAAGGCGTCGGCGCCCTCTCGGAATGGCGCTCGTTCGCCGAAACACTCCACCGGTAAGGCGACGGGCGCCGGCCACGTGGTGAAAGACGTCGATAACTCGCCGACGAGTGAGGAAACGACATCCGCCGATCAGCCGTTGCCCTTCGCTGATCTGGTGCTGGCCGCGCCGCCCCCGATTGACGGGGAATCGCCCAGGCCGCCGACGTCGCCGGTCCCCCCCACCTGAGGCACTGAACGGCGGCGACTGCCGTCGCCGTTCTTTCTCTCCTCCCAACCGCCGCTCACCCCGTTGCGCCGACGCCGTCCGCTGCAATCTCCCGATCGTCTTGGCCCCCTCGGGGCCGACGGCCAGCCATGCGCGGTTTTCGCTCCCAAGGGAGCCTCAACCACGCAAGCCGGCCAGGGGCTCCGCGCCCCGTGGACCCCGCCAGGGAGGGCCAGCCCTCCCATGGACCCACCCGACGGAGAGGCCCACCTCCCCGGACTCTCGAGGAAGGTCAGATGCCGAAGACGACACGACGCCCGCCCGCCATCGGATCCGGCAGCGAAACCCGCGTCCGGACCCGCCAGCTCACCTATCGACTGACGCCGGACGAATACGCGGCGGTCGCCCGCAGCGGCGAAGCCCGCGGCTGGTCGCCGGCGCAGTATGCCCGCGCCGTCGTCCTGACCGACGCTGGCCAGACGATCCCCGCGATCGCGCGGCGCCGCCCCGACGCGCCGCCCGAACTCCAATCGGCGCTGCCTGTCCTCACTGCTCTCCTCGGCGACATCCGGCACATCCGCACACTGCTGAACCAGTTGGCGGCAAGGGCCAACGCCGGCGCGGTCGCCCCCGCCTGCGCCGGCTACGCCAAGGCCGAGACCGTCGTCCAGGGGCTGTCCGAGCGGATCGTCGCCGCCATCCTCGGGGAGGAACGCGCATCATGATCGTCAAGACGTCCCAGCGCAGCGGTTCCGGCTGGCTCGCCGCCCACCTTACCCGGACGGACACCAACGAGGCGGTGCGTATCGTCGGCGGACGCGGCGTCATCGCGCTGGACGTCCGTTGCGCCCTGCGCCAGTTCGACGCGCAGTGGCGTGCATCGCCCACACGTGCCCGCGATTTCCTCATCCATGCAGTCCTTTCGCCGCACCACCCCCTGTCGGATGGCGAGTGGGCGGAAGCCTGGGACCTGTACGAATCGCAACATGTCCTCATCGGCCAGCCTTACATCGAGGTCGAGCATGCCAAACCCGGTGAGACGGGACGCCCAAGTCATCGGCACCGCGTCTACCTGAGGATCAGACAGGATGGACGAGCCATCCCGCTCAATCATTCCTACCGCGTCAACGAGGTCGTCGCCCGGCTCTGCGAGTTGCGCTTCGGCCATCCCGTCACCAAAGGCGCCCACAATCGGGCGGTCGTCGCCCATCTCGAGCAGAACGGCTACAGCGAAGAGGCCGATCAGCTGCGGGGACTGACCATGAGGCGGCGTCCGCGCGCTGCACGCTCGGAGAGCGAAGCGCAGCAGGAAAGCCGCTCCGGCTGCAGCAAGGCCGCCGCCGCAGAGATCGTCGCCGCGGCATGGCGCTCCGCTGACGGTCCGCACGCGCGCCGTGCCGCCCTGGCCGAGGCCGGCTTCGCCCTCGCCCGGGGCGACCGGCGCGACACGGTGCTCGCCGTCGACACCGGCGGCGAGTCATGGGCGCTTCATCGCCTGCTGGGGACCGGCGAGCGGGGTGCCTGGACGGCGGCGCGGGTGCGCCGCGACCTCGAGGGCGTCATCGATGCGCTTCCGAGTGTCGAGGAGCTTCGCAGCAGCCGGCATGGAGGAACCGATCAGCAGGGTAAGGGGCTGCGCTCGAACAAAGCCGAACCGTTCGTTGGCGCACCGGCAGTCCCGCCGGCCGAACTCGAGACGTCCGCCACGCCGGCGCCGACACTGGAGGATGAGGCCGAGGCGTACTGGGCAAGCGAATTCGACGCCGAGATCCCCGTGATATCGGCACCGGCACTGCCGATGCCGGTCATCTGCCGGCTGGGGGCCGACGCGTCGATTCCAGAGGCAAGCTCCGCCTTCGGCTTCCACGGCACCGCGGACGTCGAGGAGGGAGAGGTGGACGGTCCGTTGATGGAGCCGGCCCGGCCCGTTACAGCTTCCTCTCCATTGCCGACGGCGACGGGAACGGCCGCCGTTGCGCCTGTCACGCCGGATGTGCGGTCCGGAACCGCCTCAAGCGCCGACGTTCCACCGGGCATCGATCATGTCAGGGCGGCGCCCCCGCGGCGCAGGAAGGTGGCGAAGGCCCAAGAGGAAGCAGCCAGAGCGGAGATCCCGTCGCAGACGTCCGCTCAACGATCTCCGATTGCCGATCGGCGGAAGAATCCCGCTCCCGAGCGGGACGGTCCCCCCGTGGCTGTCGACCGGAGCGGGAACCGCGCGGGCACCAAGCCGCCAATGCCGATCGACATGCCGGCCGCCGGCCAAATGGACCGGCTCCGGCCCTTGAGCCGTGATCGACGCCCGCCATCCCCACCACGGTTGCCTGACCGGCTGGAGCACAAGGACTACGGCGCCCGCCAGTCGTCGGACCTGCCGACCGTCTCGCAGATGGAGGAGGCTTGCCGGCGCGCTGCGCACAACACCAAGCTGACCACCCGATTGATCAACGAACTGACGGCGCAGACACCGAATCACACGACGTCGACGGCGGAGACGTCGTCTGATCACATCCCGTCCCCCGCTCCCGATGACAGCATCGTGACCCTCCTCAGGTCCTATGCCGGCGCCCTGATGGACTGGTGGAACTCTCGCCGGCTCCCGGGTCATGACACTGATGCCCTTCGGCGTCGGCTGGACCAGGCATGGCGGGCTCTTCTCGCCGCCGCCCGGAAGTGGTTGTCTGAAAGAGGCGCTGGCAGGAGTTCGGAAACGGTCCAGGCATTCCTGGCCCGCGAGATCGGCCGCAACCACCCGGACGCGCGCGAAGCTCATGAGGGTTGGCTCGACCGCGTCTATCAGCCGGCCGCAGCCGCCGTCCGCGTCATAGACCGTACATCGGAAGGCCCCATCTCAGTCAGACACAACGATGGCCTGAGATTTGGAACGGGTCCGGAGCGCCAACGGACTGGCGGATAGTGCTGTCTCCCAGTCGGGCCTTCCTTAGAGCAGCTTGTTGAGAACGGCCAGGGACGCTTTGCACCCCTGTGCGGTGCCCTGCGGAGCCTCACTGGCCGTTCCCGACCGCTGCACCATGCGCCTGGATGCTAGCTGATCAGGCACAACTGTCCGTTGACCATGGCCGTGGGGAGGCGGTAGTCGATCGAGGCGATCGCCTCGGTCAGCTTCGCCAGCCTTGCGCCCTTGTAGTAGCGGTTCCTGGTCTGCCCCTGCTGCGCATGCCCCATCAGCTCGCTCACGCGGACATCCGGAATCTCGCGGTTGAGCAGGTGCGTGTCGAAGCTGTGGCGCAGCGAATGGAACGACACACGATCCCGCTTCATCCCGATGTACTCGAGGTAGCGGCTGAACCATTCCCCGAGGTTCTCACCGGCACGGTTCGCCTTTTCCGGCTTGAGGCCGGGAAAGAGATCCCGCTTGCCGGCGCGCTTCTGTGCGTCGACGTAGTCGAGAAAACCGAGTTCGAGCAGCAACGGATGAATCGGTACGATGCGCTTCGAGGTGGTGGTCTTCACACTCTTGCCGTCCTCAGGAGCCACGTCGATGCACCAGATGCCGACGATCGGAACACCGTCCTCATCCTTGGGCGAGAACGCCCGCAGGCGGGCCCATGGTCCCGACGGATCGTCGAGATCCACGCCCCAGTCGATGAAGTCCTCCTCATCGAAGCAGCGCAAATGGATATCGCCAGTCAGCAGCTGCGCCGCCTCGCCGAGCCGCAATCCCTCAAGCGCCGCAAGCAGCGGAATCCAGAACTTGCCGTCCTTCACCATGAGGGGACCGGACCGATGACGGTAGTCCATCCTCGCGCAGCCGGTCCAGCATGCGCTGGCGAACAGCTTGCGGACCTCGGCGTTCGAGAGGGCCTCCCGATCGGCATTCGCAGCGCGTCCGATGTCCTTCTTGTTGTAGCGGATCTTGAGATCGAGCAGGTCGCGGTTGATCTTCATCTTCATCGTCTCCTTGAGCCAGCGGAGCAGGCCCTTGATTTTGTCGAGATGCTTGTTGACGGTCTTCATGGCCAGGCGCGGCACCTCGGCATCACGCTTCTCATGGGCCATATTGTGCCGGTCGATCTGTCCGGTCTCCGCACGCGCCATGACCGCCGCCTTCTGGGAAGCCGTGATCGCGTCCGCCTTGGCGGCGGCGTCGGCGCCGGTCAGGTTGCGAAAAACGCCGCGGCCGAGCAGTTTGGGGACCCGGTGCAGCTCATCTCTGAACCGCAACAAATCCTCCTCCGTCAGGTCGACGACACGGCGGTCCCCGACAAGACTGGCGAAGAGTTCTGCGGCGACGCGGTAATTCCGCTCTTCCTCCTTGCACAAGGAGGCGGACTTGACCGCATTCGAACCACGCTGGCGGTGGCGGACCCATTCGGCCATAGCCTGCTCGATCGTCCAGTCCGCTGCCGGGTTGGACATGGGTGCCTGCCGGTGAGAGACCGTCTCCGCCGCATCGGAGGCCGGCTCGACGATCGAGGCCGAGGGTCCGAGCGAATTCGCCGGCTCCATGGCAGGACGAGCCGTGACGAGGACGGGCGCCGGCGCGACGGCGGCGGGATAGGGCTGCTGGAGATGCAGGGAGGGTGTCGCCTCCTGCCGATCAGGCACCGGTCTGGTGCCGCGTTCAACGATGCCGACCGATGCCGCGGGGGCGGCGACCGAAACGGATTGCATCGCCATCTGCGCAGGCATGGTAGCTGGCATCGGAGGCGTCGGCGTGACAACCATGGCGGGGCGAACCTCCGCTGCGGAAGCCGGGTTGCCCGACGGCATCCCGGTCGTCCCAAGGCCGGCCGGCAAGGGCGGCATGAGTTCCTCGAGGTCGTCGTCGTAGGGGATCTGCTCGCGAACGGCGTTGATGCGATGGATGCGGGGAAGCCCGCGCAGCACCAGCCGTGCGAGGTAGCTGTGCTCGGCCGTCTCGGCCGCAGGCACCGGCAGGCCAACGGTGACGGCACGCTCGAGCACCGCGCGGGCAGCGTCGAGCCGGTTGTGCCGGACGGCGTCCTCGATGGTGGCGACGGCGTCGAGTTCGGCCTGGACCCGCCGGGCGATCTCCTCCGGCCCCCGCTCCCCGCCCAGGGCACGCGCCACTTCCGCCCGTTCCAGCTCGCCGAGCAGGATCGGTTTGAGAAGGGCGCGGAGCGCGCTGTTGTTGATGATGCCGGCCTGCATGACCTCGCCCAGGAGCCTAAGCACGGCATCGACGACGACGCTGAGACGCCGCCCTCGCTGCCGTGCGAGGTCGGCCATATTTGTCCGCAAGGAGAGACGTATCTCCCGATCGTCACATTTTTCCGAAAAATTTTTAAGAGTGCCGTCCACATCGGCGGCGGCCCCGCATGCCGGCAGGATCCGGCGCCACCAATAGACGGAACCGCGGCGGTAGAGGTGAGGGGCAAGCGGCATAGGCGGCTCCGTCTTGAGGAGCGCCGCGCGCGCGTGAGGGCACAGGCCGCTGGCACAGTTGGGGGACTCACCGGGATGGTCCCGGAGCAGTCGGCCCTAAGTGCTTGATTTACAAGGGAAACAACTGGGAGTTGGTTGGGGGACTAGGATTCGAACCTAGGCTGGCGGAGTCAGAGTCCGCTGTCCTACCGCTAGACGATCCCCCAGACCGTCACCGGGGCGGCTCGTTCGCCGTGCCCCGTGGTGTGGGCGGGTTTATAGCGGCCATGTGCCGGGCTGTGAAGAGCTTTTTTCGCTCCGGATGCATTTTTTTCCAACCGCCGCCGCCGGCCCGGTTTTCCCCAGGCCGGCGGCCCTTCATGTCATCGCGGAACGATGCCGGTCATCGGGGCGACGATGTGGCGAAGGTCTTCGTCAGCCTCCAACTCCCCCAGCTTGCGGGGAAGGCGGCGGCGCCAGTTGGGGTGCTGGTCCACCGTGCCGGGAAGGTTGGGCTGCTCGTCGTCGGCCAGCGCATCTTCGATCTGAACCATCACGATGCGGGATGGCGTGCGTGACAGATAGGCGTGGACAGCGGCGGACAGCTCGATGCGAAACGGCTGGTCGCCGTCCTCCGTGGGGTAGCTGTCCGGGCGCAGCCCCTCCCGCGACAGGGCCTGCAACAGGCGCCAGCGGTCGACGCCGCGGTCCCAGCGGTCCTGGTCGCGGCTGGCATCGTCGGGATAAAGGCCCAGCCGTTTGCGCCAGTCGAGGTCGCGGCCGGTCCAGAAGCCCTTGAAGGGTGCCAGATCATGGGTGCTGACCGTCGCCATCGAACCGGCCGGATACTCACCGGGGGACTTGAAGCCGCCGTCGGCGGCGCGCTCAAAATAGAGCACGCGGTAGCTGAGAATGCCGGACTGCTCCAGGGCCGGGCGGAAGCCGTCCGGCACGGTGCCCAAATCCTCGCCGATCACGACGCACCGATTGCGCCGGCTCTCCAGCGCCACGATGCGCAGCAGGTCGTGGAAAGGATAGGCGACATAAGCACCCGGGCTGCCGTCCTCCGGAATCCAGAACAGGTGCTGCAAGGCCATCACATGGTCGATGCGGAGCGCAGCGGCATGGCGCATGTTGGCGCGCAGAAGCTCGATGAAGGGGCGATAGGCGGACTCGCGCAGGCCCAGCGGCGACAAAGGCGCCAAGCCCCAGTTCTGGCCGTTCATGTTGAACTGGTCGGGCGGAGCTCCGACATTGGCGCCCTGCACCAGCATCGCCGGATCGGCCCAGGCGGAGCCGCCGCCGGGGTGGGCGGCAACGGCAAGGTCGCGGTAGAAGCCCATGGCGAGGCCGGAAGCCCGCCCGCGTGCCGCAGCCTCGCCCAACTGGCGGTCGGCTTCGAACTGCGCCCAGGCAAAGAAACCGACACGGTCGGCGTGCGTCGCGGCAAAATCCGCCACCTCGGCGCTCTGCGGGTCCTGGAAGGCGGCCGGCCAGCTCCGCCACATCCACTGTGCGGAGTCCTCACGGAAGAAATGCTCGTGCAGGGCATCGAACAGGGCATGGCGGTCGAGCGCCGCCCCCATGTCCTGCCGGAAGGCAGCATAGGCGATCTTGCGCGGATGGTCGTCGGGGAGGCTGCGGAAGCGGGCGTGCAGGGCCTCCAGCAGCGGCAGCTTCAGCGCGGCGACGGCGGGGTAGTCGACCAGTTCCGCCTGCCGGGCGGACACCAGCGCCGTCTGGAAAGCAGGATCCGCGATCCGGGCCTGCAGATCGTCGGCGCCGGCGAATTCGGGAACCGTGGCCGGGTCGATGTACAGGATGTTGAGGAACTGGCGGCTGGATGGCGAATAAGGTCCGATGTGGTTGGGGTCCGCCGGGAAGAGGGCATGCAAGGGGTTGAGGCCGACCAGACCGGCGCCCAGCCGCCCGGCGACGTCGGCGAAGCCGGCGAGGTCGGCGAAATCGCCCATGCCCCAGTCATGCTCCGACCGCAGGGAATAGATCTGCAAGCCGATGCCCCAGCTGCGGCCGGCCGACACCATCTCCTCCACCGTCACGCAGCGTTCCGGCGCCACGATCAGGGTGGTGGAACCCGACGGTCCCGTCCCGCCGGCGGCCTCCACATGCAGGTCCAGCCGGTGATAGCCGATGGGCAGGGACACCGGCAGCAGGGCGCCCAGCGCACGGCGCTCGTAGGCCGTGCCGTCCAGGGAGGTGCGGTCGGTGACGGGCAGGTCGCGGACCGCGACGCGGCCGCCCTGGGCGGTTCCCCCCTCCGGTGTCAGCTCCCACACCAGCGCGGCCTCGTCGAGACCGGCCGGCAGGGCGACCTCAAGACCGATCCCCTGCCCTTCCCCGCTGACCAGGACCGGCGGCAGCGGACGGCTCCAGGACCGGCGTTCGACCGTGCGCAGGCTGTCGGCGACCTCCCCGTCCGTGGCGGCCTGTAACCCCATGGCGGCGATCAGCGCCCGCTTTGTGGCGGTGGAGGTTTCGCGCCGGTTGCCCCAGATGTCGTGATAGTGGGGTTCTAGTCCAAGCAGATCGGCCAGCCGGTCGAGATCACTCATGCAGGGTCCCCGCGGGTTGTACGGAAGGAAGGGTGGGGCTTAGGGATTGGGGCGGCGACTGCCGGCGTCAATGCCGCACGGCGGCCTATGCCATCGGCGCTCTCCAATCAGCCGGCTCCCATCAGCCGGCGGACAGGGCCGTGCCGGCGGCAGCCGGCGGCGGAGCGGACAATGCGACGGGCTCGTTCGCATCCTCGTCGGCCGCAGCGGCGGTGGACGCCGTCAGCGCCGCCGCCGCCGCGGCCTTGGCCTGGGCGATCTGCTCCAGCCGGCCGCGGTATCCGGCGACGGCAGACGACACTTCGCGCGTCATCGCTTCCAGCGCCCGGTCGGGATCGACGGCCTGCATCAGGGCGCGGGACAGCGCCTGCAACTGGTCGCGGTCGTCGGCGGCAACCGGACCGGCTTCGGCGGCGGCGCGCACCTTGTCGGCCAGCGTCTTGATCGCCCGGGCAACCGCCTCGACGGGGGCATGGTCGCCATCGTCGCCCAGCCGGCGCAGCAGATCGTCGAGGAAGCCGCCGATGCGGCCGACATGGTCGATGGACATGCGGTCGGGAGCCGGCCGCGCCAGGCCGGCCAGGGCGAATTCCACCAGGAAGGCGACCTGGATGCTGGCGCGCAGCCGCTTCTGGGTGGTGACGGTGGCGACCGCCTCGTTCAGCAGCATGCGGGCGCCGGACTGTGTCCATTGGCCGGTCGCCTTCAGCCTCAGGGTGTTGGGAGCGTCCAGAACCGGAACCTGCGCCCCTTCGCGCGGCGATTTGCGGCGGTCGGGCCCGATGTAGTCGGCGGTGACGACGAAGCCCTTGCGCGACTCGATCAGGCTGACGATGCGGTCGCGCACCTGCTTGGGCGACACCGGCTTCATCAGCAGATCGTCGCCGCCGGCATTGGTGACGCGGGTCAGCAGCGCCGGGGTCGGCGCCCAGGTGGTGACGATGACGCAGGCGAACGGGTTGGGCGCCGTCGGTTCGTTGCGCAGGGCCCGGATGAATTGGAAGGCTTCCGAGTCCTCGCCGTCGGCATCGACCAGCACCAGATCGGGCATGACCGACCCCAGCAGGCCGGCGGCGGCCTTCACCGAATCGAACAGCTCCACCCGCCGGAAGCCCAGCCGGATCAGCACGTCGCGGAACACGCGCGCGGTGTTGAGCTGGCTGTCGATGATCGCGGCGTCGACCTGCGAGAAATCGTAATCCGGCATCGTCCTACCCGAAGCTCCGCTGCGGCTGTGACGGAAACGCACCGCACAGCGTAACACACGTTGTCTCCGCCCGTCGCGGTAGCATCTCCACCCGGCAGAGGGACAGTGGGCAAAGGATCGCAGGGCACCGCATGCCCCTCTCCTGCCCGCCTCCTCACATGCCCGGCTGCTCCACCAGGGTGAAGACCAGCACCGTCCGCCCGTCGACCAGCGCCGACCGTCCGGCCAGATGGATGCGCTCGTCCCCCGCCCCGTCGTCGATGCGGGTGTCGAGCACGCAGCGCCAGCCACGGCCACCCGGCACGTCGGGCAGGGTCACGGTCAGGGTGTCGGCATGGGCGTTCAGCACGATCAGCAGGACGCCGTCTGACAGCGACTGCCCGTCCGGCCCGACATGGGTTCCGGCGCGGCCGTTCAGCAGCAGGACGATGCAGCGCGCCTGGGTGTTGCGCCAATGCTCCGCCGTCTTCTCCACCCCTTGCGCGTTGTACCAGACAATGTCCTTCAGCCCGTTTTCCGCCACCTCCCGCCCATGCAGGAAGAGCGGCCGGCGCAGCACCGGATGGGCGCGCCGAAGCGCGATCAGCCGGCGGACGAAGGACACCAGCGCCCCGTCGCGCCGGCTCCAGTCCAGCCAGGTGATGTCGTTGTCCTGGCAATAGGCGTTGTTGTTGCCGTCCTGGCTGTGGTCCAGCTCGTCGCCGGCCAGCATCATCGGCGTGCCCTGCGACAGCATCAGCGTCGCCAGCATGTTGCGCTTCTGCCGCGCCCGCAGCCCCGTCACCGCAGGGTCGTCGGTCGGCCCCTCCACCCCATGGTTCCAGGAACAGTTGGACGAGTGGCCGTCGCGGTTCTCCTCGCCGTTCGCCCAGTTGTGCTTGTCGTTGTAGGAGACGAGGTCGTGCAGGGTGAAGCCGTCATGGGCGGTGATGAAGTTCACGCTGGCCCAGGGGCGCCGCCCGCGCTTCTCGAACAGGTCGGCGGAGCCGGCGATGCGGCCGGCCAGTTCCGGCAGCATGCCGTCGTCGCCGCGCCAATAGCGCCTGATGGTGTCGCGGTAGCGGTCGTTCCACTCCGCCCAGCCCGGCGGGAAATTGCCGACCTGATAACCGCCGGGACCGACGTCCCACGGCTCGGCGATCAGCTTGACGTCGGCCAGCACCGGGTCCTGGCGCACGGCGTCGAGGAAGCCCGAACCGGGATCGTAGCCGTAGGGCTCCCGCGCCAGCACGGTGGCGAGGTCGAAGCGGAAGCCGTCGACATGCATCTCCGTCACCCAGTAGCGCAGGCTGTCCATCACCATCTGGACCACGCGCGGGTGGCTGAAATCCAGCGTGTTCCCGGTGCCGGTGTCGTTGATGTAGTAGCGCGGGCTGTCCGGCATCAGCCGGTAATAGCTGAGATTGTCGATGCCCTTGAAGGACAGGGTCGGCCCCAGATGATTGCCTTCGGCCGTGTGGTTGTAGACGACGTCGAGGATGACCTCGATCCCCGCCTCGTGCAGGCGGGCGACCATCGTCTTGAACTCCGACAGGACGCCGGTGTTCATGTAGCGCGGCTCCGGCGCGAAGAAGCCGATGGTGTTGTAGCCCCAGTAGTTGGTCAGGCCACGGGTGACGAGATGCTGCTCGTCGGCGACGGCCTGGACCGGCAGGAACTCCACCGAGGTGATGCCGAGCGCCCGCAGATACTCGACGACATTCTGGGTCGACATGCCGGCGAAGGTGCCGCGCAGATGGGCGGGCACATCCGGATGGCGCATGGTGAAGCCGCGCAGATGGGTCTCGTACAGCACCGTGTCGGTCCAGGGCACCCGGCGGTGGCGGTCATGGCCCCAGGTGAAGGCGCCGTCCACCACCCGGCATTTCGGCATCCCGCGGGCGTTGTCGCGCCGGTCGAACGATAAGTCCTCCTTGGTCGAGCCGACCCGGTAGCCGTAATGGGCGTCCGACCATTTGAAGCCGCCGAACAGCGCCCGCGCATAGGGGTCGATCAGCAGCTTGTTCGGGTTGAAGCGGTGCCCCTCCTCCGGCTCGTAGGCCCCGTGGACGCGGTAGCCGTAGAGCAGGCCGGGCCGGGCGTCGGGCAGGTAGCCGTGCCAGACCTCGTCGGTGTGCTCCGGCAGGGTGATGCGTTCCACCTCGCGCTGGCCGGTCTTGTCGAACAGGCAAAGCTCCACCCGCTCGGCATGGGCGGAGAAGATCGCGAAATTGACGCCGAACCCGTCCCAGGTGGCGCCGAGCGGAGTGGGCTTGCCGGGCCAGACCGGGGTGCGGGCGGGAGTGGAGGGCATCAGCGGTCGGCCTGTGTGGTGGATTTCTTGGAGATGATTATCGGCGCCGCCGGTCCGGCAGATCGCCGGTCGGGAGGCTGGCGGATGGAACGTTTGGAACAGGATGAAACAGTTTTCGGGCGCTGTTCCAGTGTTCCACACCCTCGGCAGCACCGCACCTTGCGGTTTTCCCGCCGGGTCCGCATCGCGTCATCAAAGGAGGGAACGGGGTTCCTGTCGACCATCAGCCAGCGCACGCCTCACCGGTTCCCCGAAAAGACACAAGGGATCCAATAAGAAAGCCTCCCCCCGGCGGCGTCAAGGGAGGTTGGCAAAGTGGACAGGGCAGCGAGGTCAGGCTGGTGGTCGCGGCGGTTGGCCCCTCACCCTCCTCACGCCTCGGGCGTGGAGAGGGTGAGAGGGCCGGCGCGCGGATCGCGCGTCGCCAAGGGGCATGCTGCCCCTTGGCAATCCCCTGGCGTAGGCGTGCCTTCGGCACCCCCTCATCCTAACCTTCTCCCCAGGGGGGAGAAGGGATGGGGTCGGGTTGGGCGGGTGCGAGTTAGCAGGCGGCGCTACTCCGCCTTCCGTTCCAGGATCAGCGTGCCCAGTGGCGGGATGGTCAGGTCCAACGAGTGGGTGCGGCCATGCCAGGGGATTTCCTCGGCATAGACGCCGCCGCCGGGGTTGCCGACGCCGCTGCCGCCGTACGTCACGGCGTCGGTGTTCATCCGCTCAATATAGCGGCCGGGAAGCGGGACGCCGACGCGGTAGCCCTGGCGCGGGACGGGCGTGAAGTTGCAGACGGCGATGACGATGTGCCCGGACTCGTCGGCCTTGCGCAGGAAGGTGAAGACAGAGTTCTCGTTGTCGTTCGATTCGATCCACTCGAAACCGGACGGGTCGCAGTCGGTCTTGTGCAGCGGCTCCAGCTCGCGGTAGAGGCCGTTCAGGTCGCGCACGAGGTCGCGCATGCCGCGGTGCATCGGCTGGTCCAGCAGGTGCCAGTCCAGGCTCCGGGCCTCGCTCCACTCCTGCCACTGGGCGAACTCGCCGCCCATGAACAGCAGCTTCTTGCCGGGATGGGCGAACATGAAGCCGTAATAGGCGCGCAGGTTGGCGAATTTCTGCCAGTCGTCGCCCGGCATCTTGTTGATCAGCGAGCCCTTGCCATGGACCACCTCGTCATGGCTGAGCGGCAGCACGAAGTTTTCCGAGAACTGGTAGATCAGCCCGAAGGTCATCTCGTGGTGATGGTAGCGGCGGTGGATCGGGTCGCTCTGCATGTAGTGCAGCGTGTCGTGCATCCACCCCATGTTCCATTTGTAGCCGAAGCCGAGACCGCCGAGATATGTGGGCTTCGAAACCATCGGCCAGGAGGTGGATTCCTCCGCCACCGTCATGGCGCCCGGCTGCTGGCCGTAGACCAGCTCGTTCATCCGCTTCAGGAAGGCGATGGATTCGAGGTTCTCGCGTCCGCCGAACTTGTTGGGGACCCACTCCCCCTCCTTGCGGCTGTAGTCGAGATAGAGCATAGAGGCGACGGCATCGACGCGCAGCCCGTCCAGCTTGTACTGGTCGAGCCAGAACAGCGCGTTGCCCAGCAGGAAGTTCTGCACCTCCGTCCGGCCGAAATTGTAGATCAGGGTGTTCCAGTCCTGATGGAAGCCCTGGCGCGGGTCGGCATGTTCGTAAAGATGCGTGCCGTCGAAATCGCCCAGCCCGTGCGGGTCGGTCGGGAAATGGCCGGGCACCCAGTCGAGCAGCACGCCGAGGCCGGCACGGTGGCAGGCGTTGACGAAGTCCTTGAAATCCTCCGGCGAGCCGTGGCGGGCGGTCGGCGCATAGAGGCCGATGGGCTGGTAGCCCCAGGAACCGTCGAACGGATGCTCGGTGATCGGCAGAAGCTCGATGTGGGTGAAGCCCATGTCCTTGGCGTAGGGGATCAGCCGCTCCGCCAGTTCCTGATAGGTCAGGAAGCGGTTGTCCTCCTCCGGCACCCGCGCCCAGGATCCGAGATGGACCTCGTAGATCGAGATCGGCGCGGTGCGCTCGGAGGCGGCCAGCTTGCGGCTCTGCCAGTCCTGGTCGCGCCAGTCGTAGGACGACAGGCCGTGGACGACCGAGGCGGTCGCTGGGCGCATCTCCGCCTGGAAGGCGTAGGGGTCGGCCTTGGCCGGCATCAGGTTGCCGTTAGGTCCGCGGATCTCGAACTTGTAGCGCTGGCCGGCATGGGCACCGGGAACGAAGATCTCCCAGACGCCGACCTCGACGCGCCGGCGCATCGGCATCCGGCGGCCGTCCCAATTGTTGAAATCGCCGACGACGCTGACGCTGCGGGCGCTCGGCGCCCAGACGGCGAAGGCCACGCCGGCCACGCCATCGACCTCGCGCGGGTGGGCGCCCAGCTTCTCGTAATTGCGCAGATGGGTGCCTTCAGCCAGCAGATGGACGTCCAGCTCGCCCAGCATGTTGCCGAAGCGATAGACGTCCTCGAACTCCTGGGTCGCCAGCGGGTACTGGGCGCGCAGGCGGTAGCGGAAACGCTCGGTCCGGTCGGGCATCACGGCGAGATAGAAGCCGTCCTGGTGGATGAGTTCGGCCTCGCCGGCCGGTTCGCCGGTGGCGCTGTCGATCACCCACAGCTTTCCCGCGCCGGGCACGAAGGCGCGGACCTCCACCGGGCGGCCGGGGGCTTCCTGCTGCATGCCCAGCACGGCGAAGGGATCGCCATGGTCGGCCCGCGCAATGGCGTCCGCCGCCGCGCGCAGGGCCTCGGCCCGATGGTCGGCGGCCCGCTGTTCGGGGGTGCGGCTTTCGGAGACGCCGGTTTGCGCCTGGTCCTTGCGGGTGTCCGTCGTCATGTCGCTCGCCATTGGCCAAGTGCCCTTCTTCGTGGAGGCTCTGTCGTCTCGTGGACCATACCTGTCCCAACGCCGTCATCCCCGCAAAGGCAGGAATGACGGCCGACGCCGGAACGCCGTCTCCGGAAGTGAACATACCCGCGGCGGTTTCGTCACACCATGCCCGCCGCGGATTTGTCCGGTTATTCCTTCCCGACCGCCTCCTTGGCATCGTCGAGAAGGCCCAGCACGCCCTTCACCGGGATGCCGATCCAGCCCGGCCGGTTCGCCGCCTCGTAGCCGATCTCGTAGAAGGCCTTCTCCAGCAGGAACAGGGTCAGAAGGCCGCGCGCGGTCTCTTCCGCCTCCGGCCAGGCCGGGCAGCCCTCGATGGCCGTGCGGTAGCCGTCGAGGAAGGAACAGGCGCTGCGGCGTTCCCAGTCGCGGGCGGCGGCCAGAGCCGGGCTGTCGCCGCTGTTGGCACCCTCGCCGGCGCTGTCCAGCCGGAACAGCGCCGCCCAGGCCGCATAGTTGAAGGAGCGCAGCATGCCCGCCACGTCGCGCAGCGGGCTGGACTTGGCGCGGCGTTCCTCCAGCGTCTTGGCCGGCTCCCCTTCGAAGTCGAGGATGTACCAGTCGTTCTGCGCCCGCACCACCTGCCCCAGGTGATAGTCGCCGTGGATGCGGGTTTTGACGCCGCCGGCCGGCATCGACGCCAGCGCCGAAATGCGCTCCATCGCCTCGCCCCGGCGGGCCAGCAGCTGTTCGGCGTCGGTCCGCACCTCGGCCGACAGGCGGTCGAGCGTCCCCGGCAGGGCGGCGAAGGCGGCCTCGGCCTGGGTGCGGACGGCATCGGCCCAAAGCGAAAGGTCGCCGGAGGTGATCGGCTCCGGCTCGAAGGCCGGCTTGCCGGTGCTCTGCGCCAGCGCCCGGTGCAGTTCGGCGGTGCGCTGCCCCAGAGTGGTCATCATCACCAGATGCATGCCGAAAGGCTCGCCCGATTCGGCGGCGTCCTCGGTGCTGCCGGCGACGCCCAGGCGGATGTCCTCCAGCTGGCGCTCCAGCTCCTCCACCGTGCTGGCCCAGCCGTCGCCTTGGTTGCGGACGAAAGCCTGCGCCACCGCCAGCGCCGTCGGCGTGCCGTCGGCGGCGACCTGCTCCACCGTGCCCAGCAGAGCCGGGGTGTTGGCGAAGCCGACCTCGGTCAGGAAGCGGCCCATCTCGACCTCGGGGTGCTCGCCCTCCACCAGACGGCGCAGCACCTTCAGCACGATCTGGCTGTCGACCAGGACGGAGGTGTTGCTCTGCTCGACGCCCAGGCGCCGCACCTCGGCCTCCGGCGACAGCTCGATGGCGGTCAGCGCCTCGGTCGCGGTGAAGCGGATGCTGTCCTCGCCGGCGGTGGCCTTCAGCGTGTCGCCGCGCCGCAGCGCCTCGATCAGCGCCAGGGCGAAGCCGTCGGCCTGCACGGCGTCATAGATGGCGCCGGTCCGCGGACCGCGCCGCACCTTGGCCAGCGTGTAGGGCAGCAGCGGCCAGCCGGTGCCGCCGGCCCCGTCCTCCCAGCTCATCGCCATCGGCAGGAAATAACTCTGGTCGGCGGCGTCGCCGTCCAGCCCGACACCACTCAAGCCGACTTGGGTCCGGACCAGCATGAAGCCGTCGCCCGGCCCCGGAAGCTGGGCGGCGAGCGTCACGTGCGAGCGGGTGATGCGGCGGTCCTTGGCCGAGAACCAGCGCTGCTGCGGCAGGAAGCCCTGCAGGACATCGCGGCCCAGCTCGTCCGCCGCCTTGCCGCTGGTCAGGCTGTGCCAGCCGTCGCGGACGACGACGGTCAGCAGGTCGGGCACCGGTTCCGGCGGGGTCTCGTGCCAGGTCGGCAGCTCCGCCTCGGCGGTCAGGGCGAACCAGTAGAAGCCGTAGGCCGGCAGGGTCAGCAGATAGGGAAGGTCGCCGATGGGCGGGAAGACGGTGCGGCCCAGCAACTCGACCGGGATACGGCCCTTCCAGTTCTTCAGGTCGAGTTCAACCGCCTGGGCCGAGCGCGACAGGTTGGCGACGCACAGCGCGATCTCCGACCCGTTCTCGGTCTCAAGCGAGCGGATATAGGCCAGAACCTTGCGGTTGCCGGGATAGAGCAGCGAGAAGCTGCCGCGGCCGAAGCTTTGGCGCTGCTTGCGCACCGCCACCAGCCGCTTCATCCAGTTCAGCAGCGAGGAGGGGTTGCGGGACTGCGCCTCGACATTGACGGCCATGAAGCCGTAGATCGGGTCGAGCACCGCCGGCAGATAGAGCCGCGCCGGGTCGGCGCGCGAGAAGCCGCCGTTGCGGTCGATGGACCATTGCATCGGCGTGCGCACGCCGTCGCGGTCGCCGAGATAGATGTTGTCACCCATGCCGATCTCGTCGCCGTAATAGAGCACCGGCGTGCCGGGCATCGACATCAGCAGGCTGTTCAGCAGTTCGATCTTGCGGCGGTCGTTCTCCAGCAGCGGGGCGAGGCGGCGGCGGATGCCGAGGTTGATCCGCATGCGCCGGTCGGCGGCGTAGAAGTTCCAGAGATAGTCGCGCTCGGTGTCGGTGACCATCTCCAGCGTCAACTCATCATGGTTGCGCAGGAAGATGGCCCACTGGCAGTCGGCAGGGATGTCGGGCGTCTGGCGCATGATATCGGCGATGGGATGCCGGTCCTCCATCGCCACCGCCATGTAGATGCGCGGCATCAGCGGGAAGTGGAAGGACATGTGGCATTCGTCGCCGCCCTTCTCCGGATCGCCGAAATAGGGCAGCACGTCCTCCGGCCACTGGTTGGCCTCGGCCAGCAGCATGCGGTCGGGGTACTCGGCGTCGAGCGCGGCGCGGATCGCCTTCAGGACGTCGTGCGTCTCCGGCAGGTTCTCGTTGTTGGTGCCCTCGCGCTCCTTCAGGTAGGGAATGGCGTCGAGTCTGAGCCCGTCCACCCCCATGTCCAGCCAGAAGCGCATCACCTTCAACACCTCCTCCAGAACCTCGGGATTGTCGAAGTTCAGGTCGGGCTGGTGCGAATAGAAACGGTGCCAGTAATAGGCGTTGGCGACCGGATCCCAGGTCCAGTTGGACTTCTCCGTGTCGCAGAAGATGATCCGCGTGCCCTGGTACTTCTGGTCGCTGTCGGACCAGACATAATAGTCGCGTTGGTTGGAGCCCGGAGGCGCCTCCCGCGCGCGCTGGAACCAGGGGTGCTGGTCGGAGGTGTGGTTGATCACCAGCTCGGTGATGACCCGCAGACCGCGCTTGCGGCACTCCTCCATGAAGCGCCGGAAGTCATCCAGGTTCCCGTAGGTCGGGTTGACCGAGGTGTAGTCGGCGATGTCATAGCCGTCGTCGCGCAGCGGCGACGGATAGAACGGCAGAAGCCACACCGCCGTCACACCCAGCTCCTGGATGTAGTCCAGCTTCTGGGTCAAGCCGGCGAAATCGCCGATGCCATCATTGTCGGCGTCGAAGAACGCCTTGATGTGCAGCTGATAAATGACGGCGTCCTTGTACCAGAGCCGGTCCTGCCGATCGATCATGAGTCCAGCACTTTCGAGAAGCGATTGACGGAACACGTGTCGCGGGAACACGGGACGGAAACAAGCCAGAGGGTCGAAGGTTTCACCCCAACGACCGTCCGGCAACCCCTGACTTCCGGATAGGCGGGATGGCGGAAATCAAGGCGTACACCCTTCAGCGAGGGTGCCGGGGGCTCCGTTCGAATGCGCGGCACTCCGGAGTGGACAGGGAGTGCCCCCGAAGGGTCGGGCCGGCGGCCCAGTCGTACGTACCGCTCTGGACCCATATCGTACACGGGAAGTCAAGTTGGGTTCTTTCGCCGCGCCTGCCAGTGGAGGAGCAAATGGCGAGGACGATTCAGCCTTTCGGCATATCGGCCGCCATCCGCGCCAGATCGCGCACCGCGCGGTCGAGCGCCGCCGGGTCATGGGCGGCGAAACCGAGCAGGAAGCCATTGCCGAGGCCCGCGTCGGTGGCGCTGGAGTCGGCGCGGTAATAGCTGGACAGCGGCGGCGTGGTCAGGCCGATGCGGGCGGCGTGCCCGGCCAGGGCATGGTCGGGACAGTCCGGCGGCAGGCGCAGCAGGACATGCATGCCGGCCTCGCCCGCCTCGGCCGTGGCGAAGCCGGCGAAGGCCTCCTCGACCGATGCCAGGATGGCCGTGCGCTTGACGGCGTAGAGCGAACGCATGGCCCGCAGGTGCGAGGCGAAATGGCCGTCGGCCAGGAAGCGGTGCAGGGCCGCCTGCGGCACCACGCTGGTCCCGCCGTCGAAATGGCGGCGCGCGGCGCGCACCGGCTCCACCAGATCAGGCGGCACCACGACATAGCCGAGCCGCAGCGCCGGGAACATCACCTTGCTGAAGCTGCCGACATAGATGACGCGGCCGGCACCGTCCAGCCCCTGGAGGGCGGCCAGCGGCGGGCCGGCATAGCGGAACTCGCTGTCGTAATCGTCCTCGACGATCCAGGCGTCGCACGCCGCGGCCCAATCCAGCAGGCGCAGGCGGCGGGCCAGGCTCATCGTCACACCCAGCGGGAACTGGTGGGACGGGGTGACCAGCGCCAGCCGGGCACCGGCCCCGCGGGCCATGCCGGCGGCGACGTCGATGCCTTCCCCGTCCACCGGCACCGGCACCAGCCGCGCCCCGGCGCCCAGCAGGGCGGCGCGGTTGCCGGGCCAGCCCGGCTCCTCCACCCAGGCCTCGTCGCCGGGGTCGAGCAGCAGCTGCGCCATCAGCGCCAAGCCCTGCTGCGCGCCGGAGACGATGACGACCTGCTCCGGCTCGCAGCGCACGGCGCGGACCGCCCGCAGATAGGCAGCGATCTCCGCCCGCAAGGGGCCGTAGCCCAACGGGTCGGGCTCGGTCGCCAGCACCCGCCCGCCATGGCGCCAGCAGCGGCCGATCAATTGCGCCCACAGGGCGAAGGGAAAGGCCCCCAGGTCCGGCGTGCCGAGCGCAAAGGGCCGCCCCACCCGGTCGCGGGCGATGGACGGCGCCTCTGCCAGCGCCCGGCCGCGGGCGGACAGCCCGACACCCCGGCGCCCCTCGTCGCGGCCTGAAATACCGCCGGGTGCCGCATCGGGCAGGGAGGCGGCGACGAAGGTGCCGGCGCCGACCCGGCCGGTGACGTACCCCTCCGCCAGCAACGTGTCGTAGGCGGTGACCACCGTGTTGCGCGACAAAGCCCATTCGGTGGCGAGCGCCCGGCTGGGCGGCAGGCGTTCGCCCGGGCGCAGGCGGCCGTCCAGCACCGCCTGACGCAGAGCGCGGTAGAGCTGGCGGTGGAGCGGCTCCGCCCCGTCCCGGTCGAGCGCCACCGGCCCCAGGCTGGACAGAACCGGACGTGCCGAACGGGCCATGGCGATCCTCGCGAGGGTCAAGCAAAGCGGTCGGTGAAATTGGTCCCTATGAAATCGGCATTCTGGACCTTTTGAAGGAGCCATTCTGCGGGCCATTCTGGATCACCGCAACAGTCCGGCCCTGAGCACGACAATGACCAGCCTTCCCGCCGATTCCGCCCTCAGCGATTCCGCCGTTTCCTCCGCCGCCTTGGCGCAGACCCCGCGCACCCGTCCGGTGCGGCTGGGCGACCGCGGCAGTCATGACGTCGCCCAGATCCACGCCATCATCGACGAGGCGCCGATCTGCCACGTCGGCTTCGTCGACGATGCGATCAAGGGCCATGGCACCCCCTCCCCGATGGTGATCCCGACGGTCCCCTGGCGGGTGGGCGATGAGCTGATGATCCATGGCGCCTCGTCCAGCCGGATGATCCGCCGGCTGCAGGAGGGGGGTGAGGCCTGCATCACGCTGTCGCTGATCGATGGCTGGGTGCTGGCACGCTCGGCCTTCCATCACTCCGTCAACTACCGTTCGGTCATGCTGTTCGGCCGGCCGCGGCTGGTGTCGGAAGAGACGGAGAAGCGTGCCGCCCTCGATGCGCTGATGGACAAGATCGAACCCGGCCGCAGCGCCAAGGTGCGGGCGCCCAACGGGCAGGAACTGAAGGCCACGTCGGTTCTGGCCTTCCCGATCGCCGAGGCATCGGCCAAGCGGCGCTCCGGCCCGCCCGCCGACGATCCGGAGGATATGGCCCACCCGGTGTGGGCGGGCGTGGTGCCCCTGCGGCTGACCGCCGGCGAACCGGAACAGGACCCGGCCCAGACCGCGGGGTGACGCGCTGACGACGCTGACAGCTGGAAAAGAAAAAGGCCGCGACCGGGAAGCCCGGCGCGGCCTTTTTCTTGCGGTTTCTCCCGCAGGCGGGAAGACCGTTCCGAAACCCCCGGAGCGGCCCCCCTGCCAACCGTCCTTAGGACGACGGAGCGTTCAGCAGGCGCGGCAGGATCTGCGCACGACGGTTGGACGGCTCGCGGACGTTCGGACCGGTCTGGACCAGCAGCTGGCTCTCGCCCTTGCCTTCGGTCGTGATGTTGGCAGCCTGGACGCCCTTGGCGACCAGGGCCTTCTTGACCGCGTCGGCGCGACGCAGCGACAGCTTCTGGTTGTAGGCCGGCGAACCCGAGGTGTCGGTGTGGCCGACGACGTGGATCTTGGCGCCACCGTTCTTCAGGATGGCCGACACCGCGTCACCGATCACGCGATCGGCGGCCGGGGTGATGTTCGACTTATCCCAGTCGAAGAACACCAGATATTCGCTCTGGACCGCAGCAACGGCGGCCGGAGCCGGAGCGGCAGCGGCCGGCGGGCACGGATAGCTGCCCTGATGGATGACGTAGCCGCCGTCAGCGGTGCGGGCGGCGACGCCTTCCGCAACCTGACCGGTCCAGCCGATGACCGGGTTGCACCACTGGGTGCCCTTGCCGACCAGGCTCGCGTCCTGGGCATTGGCGGCCGCCGACAGACCGAAAGCGACGATGGCGGCCGGGATGGCAGCCAGACCCGCGCGAACAATAGTCTTCATTGTCTTCACTCCCTTCCAGAACCCTTCCCCATCAGAGTGCCTGCGGGGGATGAACGTATCAATCGAAGCAACGGCCCACGTGCAAGCGCGGCAGCGACCTTCCCAACATGTGGTGTGCGGCGATGTTCCGACACCTCAGCCGTTCGGCCGAACCGTACCTGTACCTTGACCTATGCTCCACTTCCATAGCAGCTTTTCCTGTAGGATTCTGCCAAATCCGTATAACGGTGGCTGAGCACAGGAAAAACCGCGAGATCCTTTTCCGTAAGCTCGCGGACCGGTCTAGCAGGGCTGCCGGCCCACAAAAATCCGGACGTAACCCGCTTTCCGGGCGTCACCAGAGCACCGGCCGCGACCATCGCCCGCGACTCGACATAGGCCCCATCCAGGATGCAGGCCTTCATGCCGATGAAGCAGCCGTCTTCCAGCGTGCAGGCGTGCAGCAACGCCATGTGGCCGACGGTGATGTCGTCGCCGATGTAGGTGCCCTGCCCTTCGGAGGCCACGTGGATCACGGTGCCGTCCTGAATGTTGGTGCGAGCGCCGATTCGGATCTCGTTGACGTCTCCACGCACGGTGCAGCCGTACCAGATGCTGCTGTTCGCCCCGATCACGACATCGCCGATCACCGCCGCCGTTTCCGCGATGAACGCGGTCGGGTCGACGGTGGGCAGGATGCCGTTGAAGGCGCGGACAAGGCCAGTCATCAGGTCGTACCGAAGTCGTGCATGACGGGCCGGATTGAAGCACCGTAAGGCTTAAGGCACCACCTGATTTCGCATTGACAGGCCAAAGCAAATCCCGATTGGTGCCTCTGTGCAACAGTGCGGACAGGGGGCCACAACGCTGTCACAGCCCCCCGCCTATCCTTTCGCGGTAGCCGATTACGGGAAAAGCGGCGCCTGATCGATGCCGGTCGTCTCGCCCAGCCCCATCATGACGTTCATGTTCTGGATGGCCTGACCCGACGCGCCCTTCACCAGATTGTCGATCACCGACACGATGATGGCGCTGCGCGGGGCGCGGTCGGCGACCACGCCGATCAGATTGTGGTTGGACGCACGGACATGGCGCGTCGCCGGCACCACGCCGGCCGGGGTCACCCCGACGAAGGGCTCGTCGGCATAGCGGGCGGCCAGCGTCGCCCGCAGATCGTCGGCGGTGACGCCATCGGCCATGCGGACATAGATGGTCGCCATCATGCCGCGGTTCATCGGCACCAGATGCGGGGTGAAGGAGACGGTGACCGGACGGCCGGCGGCCAGCCGCAGCTCCTGCTCGATCTCCGGCATGTGGCGGTGATGGCCGACGCCATAGGCGTTGAAGCCCTCCGACACCTCGGTGAAGAGGTTGGCCTGCTTGGCGTCGCGGCCGGCGCCCGACACGCCGGACTTGGCGTCGATGACGATGCCGCCCGGCTCGATCTGGTTCTCCAGCAGCAGCGGCAGCAGCGGCAGCAGCGAGCAGGTCGGATAGCAGCCCGGGTTCGCCACCACCCGCGCCTTGCGCACGCCCTGGCGGTTGAACTCGGTCAGGCCGTAGGCGACCTCCTTCTGAAGGTCGACGGCGCGGTGCTCATGCCCGTACCAGGTGGCGTATTCGGCCGGGTCGGTCAGGCGGAAATCGGCGGACAGATCGACCACCTTCAGCCCGCTCGGCAGGCCGGCGACCACCTCCTGCGTCGTACCGTGCGGCAGGGCGCAGAAGATGAAGTCGAGATTGTCCCACTTCAGCTCCTCGATCTTCACCAGATCGGGCAGGCCATAGCCGCTCAGATGTGGGAACACCTCCGCCATCGGCTTTCCGGCCTGTCGTTCGGCGGTCAGCGCGGCGATGTCCACATTCGGGTGGCGCAGCAGCATGCGCACCAGTTCGGCGCCGGTGTAACCGGAAGCGCCCAGGATGCCGACGCGGATTTTCGAACCGCCGGACGTGCTGCCGGGAATGCTGGTCGAGGCCATGGAACCGATGTCCTTCGCTTGACGGGAGGAACGTTGAGGTTTGGGTAGGCGTGAGGTGAGGACAAAAAGAAAGGGGCGCCCCTTTCGGGGCGCCCCTCGCTTGTACCGTAAAGCAGCAGGCCCGTGTAGGGATTAGCGCTTCGAGAACTGGAAGCTGCGGCGGGCCTTGGCGCGGCCGTACTTCTTACGCTCGACCGTACGGGCGTCGCGGGTCAGGAAGCCGGCGGCCTTCAACGGCGGGCGCAGGGACGGCTCGAAGTAGGTCAGCGCCTTGGAGATGCCGTGACGGACGGCACCGGCCTGGCCCGACAGACCGCCGCCGGCGACGGTGGCGACGACGTCGAACTGCTCCGAACGCTCGGTCACGCCGAACGGCTGGGCAATCATCATGCGCAGCACCGGACGGGCGAAGTAGACCGACTGGTCGCGGCCGTTCACGGTGACCTTGCCGGAGCCCGGCTTGATCCACACGCGGGCGACGGCGTCCTTGCGCTTGCCGGTGGCATAGGCGCGGCCCTGGGCGTCCAGCTTCGGAGCGGCGAGCTCCTCGGAGACGGTCGCGGTGGCGGCGGCGCCCGTCAGTTCCTTAAGGCCGGAGAGGGTGGTGGTGACCTGGGCCATGCTTACGCGCTCCGCTTATTCTTCGGGTTCAGGGCGCCGATGTCGATGGCGACCGGCTGCTGCGCATCGTGCGGATGCGTGGCACCCTTGTAGACCTTGAGGTGGGTCATCTGCTGGCGGCCGAGCGGACCGCGCGGAACCATGCGCTCCACGGCCTTCTCGATCACACGCTCCGGATACTTGCCGTCCAGGATCTGGCCCTTGGAACGGCCCTTGATCCCACCCGGATAGCCGGTGTGCCAGTAGAAGATGTCGGCGTCGCGCTTGTTGCCGGTCAGCTTCACCTTCTCAGCATTGATCACGACGATGTGGTCGCCGCAATCCATGTGGGGGGTGTAGGTCGGCTTGTTCTTGCCACGCAGGATGTTCGCCAGGATGCTGGCAAGCCGGCCGAGAACGAGGCCGTCGGCGTCGACGACGTACCACTTCTTCTCGATCTCGGTCGGCTTCAGATTGAAGGTCTTCATCGCCACACTCGTTTCTTCGAATACGGATCGGCTGGCCGCCGATACCGGGGCGCCGAAGCGGACGGTTTTCTACGGGCCGGAGCACGCCTCTGTCAACGGAAAAATTATTCTTTGATTTCAATGACTTGCAAGAGCGGTAACGAGATACCGTTGCCCCAAACCCATTGATTCTAAAAGAATTTTTATGACGCTTCATTTATACGGTAATGAGATACCGCAACGGAGACGGGGTCGTGCGGCGGGATCGAGTAGGTTCCCGTCACATGGGCGACCGGTTCCGGATCGCCGTCGGAGAACAGCAGGATCTCCCCATAGGCCAGCCGCTTGCCCAGCTTCAGGACGCGCGCGTCCGCGACGATGGCCACGGGCGGCGGGCGGCGCAGGAAATTGATTGTCATGCTGGTGGTCACCGCCATCTCGACCCGGCCGATCAGGCTCAGCACCGCGCCGTAAAGCGCCACATCGGCCAGCCCGAACATCGCCGGACCGGTGACGGTGCCGCCGGGACGGGCGAAATCGTCCTTGTAAGGCAGGCGCAGGCGCATCGTGCCGTGGCCCAGGCTTTCGACGACGACGCCGAAGTTCCTCATCAGAGGAACCCCCTCGTGGATCAGACCCTCCAGCTCCTCCTTCGTCATGGTGGGAACGGGAGCGGCGGCGGTGCAATCGACGACGGACATGGAGCCTCTGCCGGTGATCTTGGTTGGACCACCGAACTGTGCGCCATCCCGTCCATTCGGACAAGTATGGTGCTAGTCGGCCGGCTTCGTCTCCGCCGGGGCCGAGGGAGAGGCAGGGGGCGAGGCCGGGGCCGCCGCTGCGGGTTCCGTTCCCGCCGCGGGGGCGGTGGGGGGATTGTCGGTGGGGGCGGTCAGGTGGACCGGCCCACCGCCGCTGGAAGGCTGTGCCGGACCGGTGGCGGACTGCTCGGCCGAAGCGGGGCCGGCGACCGGGGCCGGCTCGGCGGGTGGGGCGAGCGGCACCGCCTTGATGTCCGATTTCGGTGTTTCGGACCGCGGCATGTCGGCTTTGGGCGTCTCGGCCTTGGCAGACTCGGGTTTGGCAGGCTCGGGCTTCGCCGAATCGGCCTTCGCAGAGTCGGGATCGGCGGGGGTGGAATAGTCGGGGACGATGCGGGCCTGGCTGCCGGTGATGACCAGCACCTTCTGGCCGATGGGCAGCGGCTGCGGCTCCTTCTGGGTCAGCGACAGCAACTCGCCGTTCGACTTGCGGACGATGTATTCCCAGCCGTTGGTGTCGCCGGCGATGTGCTCCATCGCCGTGCCCAGCAGACCGCCGATCGCCGTGCCGCCGACGGTGCCGAGCGCGGCGTTCATGCCGCCCGTCCCGACCTGTGCGCCCAGGATACCGCCGGCCGCCCCGCCGCTGACGGCGCCGACGGTGCCGTTGGCGCTGATCGCCACCTGACGGAAGCCGACGACGATGCCCGGCTCGACCTTGTTGGCCTGCTGGACCGCGCTGGAGGCGTAGGTGTTGGGAGAATAGTCGGAGGTGCAGCCCGCAAGACCGCCGACCGCGGCGATGAACAGGCAGAGAGAGACCGATCGAAGCACGGGCGAACCATCCGTTTTGAAACCCGCCAAGTTTCTTACGGCAAAGTCCCCCGACTCGTCACCGGGCAAAATCCGGGCACGACGGGGATACTGCATTGCAACAGAGCGATGGCCGGGAAAGAGCCTGTCCTTCCCGGCCACCATGACTGCAGAAAACGGCTCAGCGGCCAGCGGTCTGGTCGCTGGCCTTCAGCGACAGGTACTTCAGCGTCAGCGTCGGCACATTCTCGATCACCCAGGAGGCCATCGCCTCCTCCTCGCGCAGCGAGGTCTGCAGCAGCGGCGTGGCGAAGGCGAAGTTGCCGGCCTCCGCCACCGTCAGCAGCGACCGGTAGCTCGCCACCTCGAAATTCTCGAAGGCGTAGTTGGCAAAGGAGTTCTTGAGGATCTCGTCCTCGGCGAAGCTGTGGCCGAGTGCGGCCAGATTGCCCATGATCGACAGGGCGGTGTCCTTCAGCCCGGAATGGGTTTCCTGAAGCTGGTCCAGGATCTGCTCGATGCGGGTGATCTGGCCTTCGGTCTCGCCACGGTGCATGCGCAGGTGGTCGGAGACCTCGGGATAGTTCACCAGACGGTCAAGCTGGCGGTCCATCAGAGCCAGAGCCTGCTGTTCCACCGCATGGGCGTTGCGCAAGCCGGTAACGAACAGCGCGCGCGTGAGGTCCGCGGGATAGGCAGCCATGTGTTTCTCCTGTGGCATCAACGCTCCGTTGAACGTCTGCCCGCACCAACAGCAGGGCGCCGTCTTCGACGCTTACCGCTTGCGCCATACCGCAAAGGGGCAAACCTCCGGCTGTGGTGCCCCAGTACCCGTTGAAGCCCGGTTGGGGTAGCGGCTGGAAGTGCCCCGACCGGGACACGGACGCGCGGTTGCCGGATGCGGCGCGCTGCGGGGAAATGGCTCCATGATCCGCACCGGCACCTCAGCAAGAGACATCCCCGCCATGACCGTCACCCTGCCCGGCTCCGTCGGTGCGGTCGTCGCCCTCATCCTGATGCTGACGGCCCTGGCCGCCTGGCGCCGGGTGGAGCCCGACGATCTGACCGCCTGGCGGACCGAAAGGCTGGCGACCTTCCATGTCTGGCAGGCGGGCAGCCCGGCACGCGAGGTCTGGGACCATCCCGACGCGCCCGTCCTGGTCACCATCCCCGCCGGCAGCTATCTTCAGGGCTCCCCGGCGACGGAGACGGAACGCTTTCCCGACGAGCCGCCGCAAACCCCGGCGTCGGTCCAACATCCCATCGCCGTCGGCAAATATCCGGTCACCCGCGGCGAATATGCCAGCTTCATCCAGGACAGCGGCTATCGGCCACGGACGGTCTGCCGCGGCTATGCCGGAGAGACGGAGCTGCTGCCGCGCTGGCATTTCTCCTGGCGCCGGCCGGGGTTCGCGCAGACGAACAACGACCCGGCGGTCTGTGTGAGCTGGTACGACGCCAAGGCTTATGTGGACTGGCTCAGCCGCCGGACCGGCAAGAGCTATCGCCTGCTGACGGAGACGGAGTGGGAATATGCGGCCCGCGCCGGCACCCGGACCGCGCGCTGGTGGGGTGACGATCCGGCCAGGGGATGCGATGCGGCGAACGTCGCCGACCTGACGGCCAAGGACCGCTTCACCGACTGGGAGGTGGCGAACTGCCGCGACGGCGCCCTGTTCACCTCGCCGGTCGGCAGCTACCGCGCCAACGGTTTCGGCCTTTACGACATGCTGGGCAATGTCTGGCAATGGGTGGAGGACTGCGCGCCGGACGGCCGGTCCGAAGCGACCTGTTCACAGCGGACGATGCGCGGCGGGTCGTGGCACAGCAACCCGCGCTATGTCCGCTCCGCCGTGCGCCGGGTGGACGCGGCGGAGAGCGGTTATGCCGCCTACGGCATCCGCGTCGCCCGCGATCCCTAGAGTCTGCGATCCCTGCCCCCGCGATCCCTGACGAGGCTGGGGGATCAGCCGCGCAGGACCTCCAGCGCCGACAGGCCCTGCACCGCATGGTCGAGGAAGGCGCGCACCCGGCCGGGCATCAGCCTTGCGGTCGGGACCACCACATGGACCGGCAGCGGTTCCGGCTCGGCGTGCGGCATCAGGCGCACCAGCGTGCCGGCGGCGAGGTCGTCCGCCGCCTGATAGGACAGCGGGCGGGCGATGCCATGCCCGTCGCGGGCGGCGAGCAGGGCCGGCTCGATGTGGCTGACCGCCAGCTTCGGCGTCACCCGCAGCACCCGCTCCCGCCCGTCGATCAGAAAGCGCCAGTCCGGCGGACCGGGCCGGGCCGTCGTCAGGATGATGTCGTGGCCGGACAGATCCTCCGGCATCGACGGCGTGCCGCGCCGTGCCAGATAGCCGGGGCTGGCGACCAGAAAGCGCCCGACCTGCCCCACCCGCCGGGCGACGAGGCCGGAGTCGGGCAGCGGGCCGATGCGGATCGCCACGTCCAGCTCCTCCTCGATCAGGTCGAGGTTGCCGTCGGACAGCGTCAGCTCGACGCGGATGTCCGGAAACTCCCGCATGAAGTCGAGGACCAGAGGCGTCACATGCTTGCGCCCGAACATCACTGGCGCGGTGACACGCAGCCGCCCGCGCATCGGCCGGTCGGTTCCGGTGGCGGCCAGCGCCTCGTCGTAATCGGCCAGCAGCCGGCGCGCCTGTTCGGCCAATCGCCGGCCGGCATCGGTGGGGGCGAGGTTGCGGGTGGTCCGCTCGATCAGCCGGACGCCCAGCCGCTCCTCCAGCCCCGACAGCGCGCGGGTGACGGCGGGCGCCGACCGCCGCAGCCGCTTGGCCGCACCGGCAAGGCTGCCGGTCTCCAGGATCGCGACGAAGATCGTCAGTTCATCCAGCCGGTCCACAATTCTTCCAATTCCTGAAAGAGTCCCTTTTCATCAAAACCCATTCCTGCGGAACGGCGCAAGTGGTTGGCTGTGGGCATCCGCGATCTACAGAGAAGGGGCCTTGCCATGAGCACCAGCACCGATCCCACCATCACGCTGTACGGCACGCCGCTGTCGGGGCATGCCCACCGGGTCGAAGCCTTCCTGAACATCCTCGGCCTGCCATACCGCTATGTCGAAGCAAACGCCGAGGTTCGCCGGTCGGATGCCTTCCTCGCGCTAAATCCCTTCGGACAGATCCCGGTGCTGGTCGACGGCGATCTCGTCCTGCCGGACTCGGTCGCCATTCTCGTCTATCTCGCCGATCGCTACGACGCTTCCGGCCTGTGGAACCCGAAGGCGCCGGATCAGGCAGCGCAGGTGCAGCGCTGGCTGTCGGTCGCCGCCGGCGACCTGCGATTCGGGCCGGCGCTGGCGCGCATCCTGACGCTGTGGGGCGGGGCCGGGACGCTGGCCGACGCGCACAGGATTGCGGAACACCTGCTGCGCTTCATGGACAGCCATCTGGCGACCCGCGACTGGCTGGCGGCGGAGCGGCCGACCATCGCCGACATCGCCTGCTACGCCTATGTCGCCCGCGCCCCGGAAGGCCACATCCCGCTCGATCCCTATCCGGCGGTGCGGCGCTGGCTGGAGCGGGTGGAGGCGATCCCGGCGCTGACCCCGATGCCGGAAAGCACCATCCCCCAGCCGGCCTGAAGACCGGCCGCCATGACGCAAGCGTGCCCATTACCATGACGCAAGCGTCACGGGACCGTCGCCAAGCACCCGAATCTGTGCTTCGATGACAGTTCCATGACACTTGATGGATGGATTGAGTCGATGCGCAATTCCGCCTGTTCCGGGCGCTGGTCGCTGCTGTCCGGTGCGGTTGCCCTTTCCCTTCTGGCCGGCCCCGCCCTGGCGGCGGATCCGGCTCCCCAAGGCCCGGTGCCGCAAAGCGATCTGCTGAACGCCGAGCTGTGGATGCAGCGGTCGGTCGAATACAAGGCGAACTCGCTGGCGGTCTATGCGCTGGGCAGGATCCAGCTGGACAAGGCGCTGGCCGAAAAGACCTGGACCGCGGCGACCGAGCAGACCGGCAACTACCAGGATCTGCCGCCGGCGGTGGTGCTGGACCTGGACGAGACGGCGATGGACAACTCCGCCTATCAGGCCGGGCTGGTCACCACCAACGGCGAATTCTCGCCCAAGACCTGGGATGCCTGGGTGAAGGCGGAGAAGGCGACGGCGGTGCCGGGCGCGGTCGAGTTCACCCAATACGCCGAATCGAAGGGCGTGAAGGTGTTCTACGTCACCAACCGCAACGCCGACCAGGAAGAGCCGACCCGCCGCAACGCGCAGGCGCTAGGCTTCCCGATGGGCGGCAACGTCGATACCTTCCTGATGTCGAAGGAAAAGCCGGATTGGGGTTCGGCGAAGGGGACGCGGCGCGCCTACATCGCCAAGGAGTACCGGATCGTTCTGCTGTTCGGCGACAATTTTGGCGACTTCAGCGATGCCTACAACGGCAGCGAGGCCGACCGTCTGAAGGCGTTCGAGGCGGCGAAGGAGCATTTCGGGCGCGATTGGCTGATGCTGGCCAATCCCGGTTACGGCTCGTTCGAGAGCGCGCCCTTCGGGCATAATTTCAAACTGTCGGCGGATGAGAAGCGGGCCAAGAAGATCGGCGCGCTGGAGCCCTGGGTGGCACCGGCCCAATAACAGTTTGAAAGGACGGTGCGCCGGGCCTGGAGTGTCGAGCTTCAGAAGATCAGGCGCACCGCTTCCACGATCAGCAGCCACGGCGTGCCGATCATGACGGTCCAGACCGCCAGACGCGGCAGGCCGCTCATCTTGCGGACCTTCGGTTCGGCGGAGGGGGCGGCTTCGAACGAGGCGGCGTTGTAGATCGACATGACCTGCGGCTCCGTGAGCAAGATGGCGTTGAGGTCATCATGCGGTTCGGATCCTTAACGACCTTTAAAGAGCGCAGCCCACGAAGACGGCGTTTGCGCATTACCTCGACCGGATAAGTATACTCCCGGCGAAGGCAGGGCCGTGGCGCCGGACGACAGTAACCACGGCCCCGCGATACCCCGAACGTTATGGCTTCGCCACGTGCCAGACGTTGTTCACGCCGTCGCCGGTGGTGTCGCCCGGCTTCGCATCCTTGGCCCAGTTGTAGAGCGGCTTGCCATTGTAGGCCCACTGCCGGCTTCCGTCGTCGCGGGTGACGACGCTGTATTTGCCCATCGGCTTGGCGGAGGCGGGAGCCATCAGCGGCGGCCAGTTGGTCGCGCAAGGCCCGTTGCAGGCCGACTTGCCGGTACCGTCCTTGTCGAAGACATAGAGCGTCATGCCCTTCGCGTCGGTCAGGACAGGACCCATCGCGGTCTTGCCCGTCATGGCCGGTTCCTTGTCCTGAGCAAATGCCGGGGCGCCGGACAGGACGGCCCCCAGGCCGATGGCGGCGGCGGCGATACGGAGTGCGGACTTCATTGCGCAATTCCTCCCGAAACAGGCCCGCCGGACGGCAGGCCCGATGAATCGAGGACGCAACGGGGCCGCGGATATTCCCCCCGTCACCGGCCGGAACGCCATGCCATCGGGGTTATACCGTCAGGTATTTGCGGACCTCCTGCTCGTCCAGGCCGCTGCGCGGACCGGACAGCATCACCTCGCCGCGCTCCATCACCACCCAGTCGTCGGCAAGGTCGCGGGCGAAGTCGAAATACTGCTCGACCAGCAGGATCGCCATGGTGCCCTTGTCGCGCAGGTAGGAGATGGCGCGGCCGATGTCCTTGATGATCGACGGCTGGATGCCCTCGGTCGGCTCGTCCAGCACCAGCAGGCGCGGGCGCGTCACCAGGGCGCGGCCGATGGCGAGCTGCTGCTGCTGGCCGCCCGACAGGTCGCCGCCACGGCGCTCCAGCATGGATTTCAGCACCGGGAACAGCTCGAACACCTCGTCGGGGATCGAGCGCTGGGCGCGCGGCAGCGGGGCGTAGCCGGTCAGCAAATTCTCCCGCACCGTCAGCAGCGGGAAGATCTCGCGCCCCTGCGGCACATAGGCGATGCCGCGCCGCGCCCGGTCGGCCGGCGCCATCTTCGTCACGTCGGCGCCGTCCCAGCCGATGGAGCCGCCGGACACCGGTTTCAGCCCGACGATGGCGCGCAGCAGGCTGGACTTGCCGACGCCGTTGCGGCCGACCAGACAGGTGACCTTGCCGATTTCGGCCTTCATGGAAACGCTGCGCAGGGCCTGGGCGGCGCCGTAATGCAGATCGAGAGAGCGAACGTCTAGCATTATAATGTCTCCCGTCAGCGGCCGAGATAGGTGTCGATGACCTGTTGGTTGGCGCTGACCGCGTCCAGCGAGCCTTCGGCCAGCACCGAGCCCTCGGCCAGCACCGTCACCTTGACGCCGAGCGCGCGGACGAAGCTCATGTCATGCTCCACGACGATCACCGAGTGCTTGCCGGCGATGCTGCACAGCAGCTCGGCGGTCTGTTCGGTCTCGGCGTCGGTCATGCCGGCGACCGGCTCGTCGACCAGAAGAAGCTTGGGGTCCTGGGCCAGCAGCATGCCGATCTCCAGCCATTGCTTTTGGCCGTGCGACAGGCTGCCGGCCTGCCGGCTGCGCAGGGCCGACAGGCGGGTGATGTCCAGGATCTCCTCGATGCGGGCCCGGTCGTCGCGGCTGATGGCGTAGGTCAGCGTCTTCAGCGGCCGGCGCGGCGCCTTCAGCGCCAGTTCCAGATTGTCCCACACCGTGTGCGGCTCGAAGACGGTCGGGCGCTGGAACTTGCGGCCGATGCCGAGGTTGGCGATGGCCGCCTCGCGCAGGCGAGTCAGGTCGGTGTCGCCCTCGAACAGGATGGTGCCGGTGTCGGGGCGGGTCTTGCCGGTGATGACGTCCATCATCGTCGTCTTGCCGGCGCCGTTGGGGCCGATGATCGCCCGCATCTCGCCGGGCATCATCACCAGCGACAGGCCGTTCAGCGCCTTGAAGCCGTCGAAGCTGACCGACACGCCGTCGAGATAGAGAAGGGTCGATTCCGCGCTCATGGGTCAGGCTCCCTTCTGGTCGGCAGTCCGGGGGGTGGTTTGGGCATTGGGAAGGGCGGAGTTCTTGCGGCCGGGCAGCTTCGCCTTCAACTGCGCGCCCAGCCCGAGCAGGCCCTTGGGCAGGAACAGGGTCACCGCCACGAACAGGCCGCCCAGCGCGAACAGCCACAGCTCCGGCAGGGCGCCGGTGAAATAGCTCTTGCCCATGTTGACCAGCACCGCACCGAGGATGGCGCCGGCCAACGTGCCGCGTCCGCCGACGGCGACCCAGATCACCGCCTCGATCGAGCTGGCCGGAGCGAATTCCGATGGGTTGATGATGCCGACCTGCGGGACGTAGAGGGCGCCGGCAACGCCGGCCATGCAGGCCGACAGGGTCCAGGCGAACAGTTTGTAGCTCTCGGTGTCGTAGCCCATGAAGCGGACGCGGCTTTCGGCGTCGCGCAGCGCCACCAGCACCTTGCCCAGCTTCGAGCCGATGACGCCGGACGCGATCATATAGGAGAGCGCCAGGGCAGCGACCGTCGCCACGAACAGCGCGACGCGGGTGGTGTCGGCCTGGATGTCGTAGCCGAGGATATCCTTGAAGTCGGTCAGGCCGTTGTTGCCGCCGAAGCCCATATCGTTGCGGAAAAAGGCCAGCAGCAGGGCGAAGGTCAGCGCCTGGGTGATGATCGACAGGTAGACGCCGGTGACGCGGCTGCGGAAGGCGAACCAGCCGAAGGCGAAGGCCAGCGCGCCCGGCACCACCAGCACCATCAGCGCAGCGAACCAGAAATGGTCGAAGCCGAGCCAGTACCAGGGCAACTCCTTCCAGTTCAGGAAGACCATGAAGTCGGGCAGCTCGGGGTTGCCGTAGACGCCGCGCGGGCCGATCTGCCGCATCAGGTACATGCCCATGGCGTAGCCGCCGAGCGCGAAGAAGGCGGCGTGGCCGAGCGACAGGATGCCGCAATAGCCCCACACCAGATCGAGCGCCAGCGCCAGCAAAGCGAAGCACAGGTATTTGCCGAGCAGCGAGACGGTGAAGATCGACAGGTGGAAGGGCGAGTCCGCCGGCACCCACAGCGTCATCGCCGGCACGGCGACCGCCAGGATGGCGAGGATCGCCAGGACGATCCCGGCCTTGCGGTCCAGGCCCATCAGGAAAAAGCGCAGCAGCATCGGTCAGGCCTCCACCGCGCGGCCCTTCAGCGCGAACAGGCCGCGCGGACGCCGTTGGATGAACAGGATGATGAAGATCAGCACCAGGATCTTGCCCAGCACCGCCCCGGCATAGGGTTCGAGGAACTTGTTCATGGTCCCCAGCGTCAGCGCGCCGACCAGCGTGCCCCACAGGTTGCCCACCCCGCCGAACACCACGACCATGAAGCTGTCGAGGATGTAGCCCTGGCCGAGGTTCGGGCTGACATTATCGATCTGGCTCAGCGCCACCCCGGCCAGCCCGGCGATGCCGGAGCCGAGTCCGAAGGTCAGCGCATCGACCCGCGCAGTGCGGATGCCCATGGCGTTGGCCATCGACCGGTTCTGCGTCACCGCGCGGATCGACAGGCCGAACCAGGTGCGCTTCAGCGCCACCAGCAGGGCCGCAAAGACGGCGAAGGCGAAGACGACGATCCACAGCCGGCCGTAGGTGATGGTCAGGCCGCCCAGTTCGAAGGCACCGGACATCCAGCTCGGCGCGCCGACCTCGCGGTTGGTCGGGCCGAAGATGGAGCGGACAGCCTGCTGGAGCGCCAGCGACAGGCCCCAGGTGGCGAGCAGCGTTTCCAGCGGACGGCCGTAGAGCCAGCGGATCACGCTGCGCTCGATGACGATGCCGACGCCGCCCGACACGAGGAAGGCGGCGGGCAGCGCCACCAGGATCGACAGGTCGAACAGGCCGGGGGCATGGGCGCGGAAGAACTCCTGCACCAGGAAGGTGGTGTAGGCGCCGATCATCACCATCTCGCCATGGGCCATGTTGATGACGCCCATCACGCCGAAGGTGACGGCGAGGCCAATGGCGGCCAGCAGCAGCACCGAGCCCAGCGACAGCCCGTACCAGAGATTCTGCAAGGCGGCCCAGAAGGCCAGCTTCTGTTCCAAGGTGGAGACGGCGGCAGCGGCCGACCGCTTGGTGACGTCGGACGCGCCGGAGCCGGCGACCATGTTCAGCAGCACCAGCGCGTCGCGGTCGCCGCGGGCGGTCAGCGTGTCGGTCGCCGACTGGATTTCGGCGTCGGTCATCTTCGACGCGGCCTCGCCGGTCAGCAGTATGGCGGCGCGCGCCTGCTCCATGGCGGCGCGCACACCCTTGTCCTGCTCCTTGGCGAGGGCGGCGTTCAGCGTCTCCAGCGCGGAGGCGTCGCGGCTCTTGAACACCGCGTCGGCGGCGGAGCGGCGGACGCCGGCATCGGGGCTCATCAGGGTGAGGGCGCCCAGCGAGGCGCTGATGGCGCGGCGGAGCGAATTGTTGATGCGGATCTTCTCGACCGCGGCGGACGGCGCATCGCCGAGCGCGGCGCGGGTCAGCGGGTCGGTCAGGGTGAAAGCGTCGCCGGCCTTGCGGGCAACGACGACGGTGCCGTCGGCCTTGCGCACATAGAGGTCGCCGGCCTGGAGCGCCTCGATCACCGGCACGGCGGCCGGGTCGCCGGCCTCCGACAGTTGCGTCAGGGCCTTTTCGGTTCCGGAATAGCCGCCGCTGCCCAGGGCCTGGACGAGCGGGCGCAAATCAATTGCTCGGGGATCGGCGGCGTAAGCGGCGGTCGATGTGGCGACCACCACACAGACGGCCATCAGCCAGCGGAGAGCGCGTCGCATCGGGAGTCCTTCGGTGCAGGGGCGATCCAGGGGCGGTGCGGGAGGAGCGGTGCGGGGGACTGGAAACGCGAAACGCTTGCCCTCTCCTCTCCCCCGCCCGGCGGGAAAGGGGAAAGGGCAAGCGTCGCAACCACTCAAGCTCAGATAAGGACAGGTCAGAGAGGGAACGCGGCCCTCACGACCCCTTGCCGCCGCACTTGCCGGTCTTCACGTTGAAGTTGCCGCAGGACATCGGCTTGCGCCAATCGGCGATCAGGTCCTTGCTGTCCGGCAGGAAGTCCGACCACTCGTCGCCGGGCACCAGGCCCGAGGTCTTGGAGACGACGTCGAACTGGCCGTTCTCCTGCACTTCGCCGATCAGCACCGGCTTGGTGATGTGGTGGTTCGGCAGCATCGCCGAATAGCCGCCGGTCAGGTTGGGCACGGCCACGCCGACCATGGCGTCGATGACCTTGTCCGGCTCGGTGGTGCCGGCCGCCTCGACCGCCTTCACCCACATGTTGAAGCCGATGTAGTGGGCTTCCATCGGGTCGTTGGTGACGCGCTTGTCGTTCTTGGTGTAGGCCTTCCAGGCCTTGATGAAGTCGGTGTTGGCCGGGGTCTCGACCGACTGGAAGTAGTTCCACGCGGCCAGATGGCCGAGCAGCGGCTTGGTGTCGATGCCGGCCAGCTCTTCCTCGCCGACGGAGAAGGCGACGACCGGGATGTCCTGCGCCTTGACGCCCTGGTTGCCCAGTTCCTTGTAGAAGGGAACGTTGGCGTCGCCGTTGATGGTGGAGACCACCGCGGTCTTCTTGCCGGCCGAGCCGAACTTCTTGATGTCCGCCACGATCGACTGCCAGTCGGAATGACCGAACGGCGTGTAGTTGATCATGATGTCCTCGGGCTTGACGCCCTTGCCCTTCAGGTAGGCTTCGAGGATCTTGTTGGTCGTGCGCGGATAGACGTAGTCGGTGCCGGCCAGCACCCAGCGCTGGACCTTTTCCTTCGACATCAGGTAGTCGACGGCCGGGATCGCCTGCTGGTTCGGGGCGGCGCCGGTGTAGAAGACGTTGCGGGAGGACTCCTCGCCCTCATACTGGACCGGGTAGAAGAGGATGTTGTTCAGTTCCTCGAACACCGGCAGAACCGACTTGCGGCTGACCGAGGTCCAGCAGCCGAACACGGCGGACACCTTGTCCTTGCTGATCAGTTCGCGGGCCTTTTCGGCGAACAGCGGCCAGTTGGAGGCGGGATCGACCACCACCGGCTCCAGCTTCTTGCCCAGCAGGCCGCCCTTCTTGTTCTGCTCGTCGATCAGCATCAGCATGACGTCCTTGAGCGTCGTCTCGCTGATCGCCATCGTGCCGGACAGGGAGTGCAGGATGCCCACCTTGATGGTGTCGTCCGCCGCCTGGGCGGGCATCGCGAAGGATGCCATCGCACCCATGGCCAGACCGGCCAGCGCGCTGATCCCGAAGCTCGACGTCAGTTGCTTGGTCCGCATGAAGTTGCCCCCTTCCTTTGGCGCCCCGGTTGCTCCGGGGCTTCGCCACATCGTCGAAGGAAAAGCTACAGCGCATGCGAAAGGCGGTATCTACGTCAAATGACACATACGGCCACGCCCCCCGGCTCCATGGCCGTCTTCGCGGCGTTACCTCCTGCGAAGGTTCGGAATAAATCCGCCGCCACGGCGTCCAACCAGTGGATGAGCGCGTGTAACGGCAACAGCCCTCCACGGGCGAGATGGCGATGCAAGGGAGCAACAGTGTGAACAGCAGGCCTGTCGTCACCAAATGTCGCTTGCGATTCATGAGAGGCTTGTCGAAGGTTGCAGCGTTCGATCCTTTCCGTTCACGTTCCGGTCCCGTCGCCATGCATGACATCCGTCGCCCGATCTCCCGCCGCTCCGCCGCCCTTTGCATGGTCGGCGGACTGGTCGGCATCGTCCTGAGCGGTCCGGCGCTTGCCGCGGCGGCGAAGGAGGCCGTGCACGCCGCCAAGCCGCCGCTGGTAGCCGGCTGGGCCGCGGCGCTGGAACAGCGTGCGCTGGAGGTGCAGAACGCGCCCAAGGCGCCGGTCACCCGCATCGGCTACGGCGCCGTCGTCAAGAAGGGCGACGGCGGCATGATCGAGAGCGTCGCCCCGGCGATGGACGTGCCCCCTGCCGACGTGCAGCAGGCGCAGGCCCCCACCCTGCCAGGCCTGGAACCGGTGGAGCCGGCGCCGCCGGTGGTCATCACCGTGCGCTCGCCGCTGGCCGACCGCGTCGGCAAGGTGTCGCGCCGCCTGATCGAGATGGGCTTCCTGTCCGCCGACAAGTGGACCGACAGCTTCAACGACGATGTCGAGACCGCCGTGCGCGCCTTCCAGCTCGCCGAGGGGCTGCAGCCCGACGGCAAGGTCGGCGAGGTGACCCGTCAGGCGATGGACCGGACCCCGGCCCAGACCGTGGCGCTTCTGCGCCGCGCCGCCGCGGCGATGCGGGCGCAGCAGGCCTCCATCCCCGACACCACCATCCTGGTCAACCTGCCCGGCCAGTCCGTCACCCTGATCGAGCATGGCCGCCCGGCCTTCACCATGCGGGCGGTGGTCGGCCGGCCGTCGCGCAAGACGCCGCTGCTCCAGGACAAGGTGACCAGCGTCACCATCAACCCGACCTGGACCGTGCCGCCGACGGTGCTGAGCGAGGACAAGCTGCCGGCCCTGCGCAAGAAGGGCACCACCGGCATCAAGAACGCCGCCGTCTATCTGGACGGGTCGGAGGTCGCCAACACCCAGTCGGTCAACTGGTGGTCGGTCGATCCCGGCCGCGTGCGCATCGTCCAGAGGCCGGGCGACGACAACGCGCTGGGCCGTTTCCGCTTCAACCTGACCAACGGCGACGGCATCTTCCTGCACGGCACCAACGACCCGCGCCTGTTCAGCCGCGACCTGCGCGCCGCCAGCTCCGGCTGCGTGCGGCTGGAGGATGCCCGGATGATGGCGGAGACGCTGCTGGGTGCCGCGAAGGTGACGCCGGCCGGCATCGGCCAGCAGCTCGACACCGGGGAGACCAAGACGATCCGGCTGCCGAACGCCATCCCCGTGCGCTTCGTCTACTGGAACGCCTCGGTCGACACCGCCGGGGTGGTGCGCGTCCATCCCGACATCTACGAGGATCCGCCCACGCTGGCGACACCGTCGGGCCAGTCGGGATCTGCGGCACCGGCCATGTCGGCCAATCCGGCAGCCACCAATCCGGTGACTCCGGTGTCGACGCCGCGCCCTCTGTCCAAGCCGGCGCCACTGCCGGTCCCGACCGCCCATGCGCCGAC
The DNA here is from genome assembly GCF_042604635.1 of Azospirillum sp. A26. Classification (NCBI taxonomy): domain Bacteria; kingdom Pseudomonadati; phylum Pseudomonadota; class Alphaproteobacteria; order Rhodospirillales; family Azospirillaceae; genus Azospirillum; species Azospirillum sp. A26. The sequence continues at coordinate 1,847,714 of NZ_CP170473.1, forward strand.
GCCGCTGTCCTCGGCTTCGATCCCGGCGCCGGCCAAGCCGCTGCCGACCTCGACCGGGATGTGAGGCCGGCTTGCGGATCGGCCGGATCGATCATTTTGTCCTGACGGTCGCCTCCATCGAGGCGACCTGCGCCTTCTATCGCGACGTGCTGGGGATGGAGGTCGTCACCTTCGCCGGCGGCCGTCGCGCCCTGTCCTTCGGCGCGCAGAAGATCAACCTGCACGAGGTCGGACGGGAGTTCGAGCCGAAGGCCGCCCGCCCCACCGCCGGCAGCGGCGACTTCTGCCTGATCGCCGACACGCCGCTGGAGCAGGTGATCGCCGAACTCCATGCCCGCGGCATCGCCATCGAAGAAGGCCCGGTGAGCCGCACGGGCGCCACCGGGCCGATCCGATCCGTCTATATCCGCGATCCCGACGACAATCTGGTCGAGATCGCCACTTATACCAGCGACTCTTGATCCTGACATGTCAGGATCAAGAGCTTCGGCGGCATGGGCCGCCGCCGTGCCGGTCGGCACGGATACCAGCGGTCATCATCAATGACCGCTGGTATTACCTCTGAGGGCCCGCTTTCAAGCACGCTGGAAGGATCGGGGGCGTCATGTCGGTTCATCACTCTTCCAAGGGCTACGAAACCGGGGCCGCGGCCTATGTCAAAGGCCGCCCCAGCTATCCGGCCGAAGCGACGGTGTGGCTTCGTGACGTTCTCGGCGTCGGACCCGGCCGCAGAACGCTGGAGGTCGGCGCCGGCACCGGCAAGTTCATCGCGGTGCTGAAGGAGTGCGGCGGCGAGGTCGTCGCCGTCGAGCCGATTGCCGGCATGCGCGAGCAGCTGGTCCACAGCTTCCCCGATCTGACCGTGCTGGCCGGGACCGCCGAGACGATTCCGCTACCCGACGGTTCGGTCGACACCGTCGTCTGTGCGCAGGCCTTCCACTGGTTCGCCACGGCGGCTGCCCTCCAGGAAATGCGGAGGGTGCTGAAACCGGACGGCACGCTGGGACTGATCTGGAACGTCCGGGACGAAAGCAAGCCCTGGTTGGCGGCGCTGTCCGCCATCACCGACCCCTGGGAGGCCGGCACCCCGCGCTACCGGACCGGCGACTGGCGCCGGGTCTTCCCGGCACCGGGCTTCGAAGCCATCGACGAGCGCCATGTCCGCCATGCCCATGTCGGAAGCCCGGACGACGTCATCGTCAGGCGCACGCTTTCGGTCAGCTTCATCGCGGCGCTTCCCTCCGACCTGCAGGCGGAGGTCGAACGGGATGTCCGCGCGGTGATCGCGAACACGCCGGAACTGGCGGGCGCCACTGAGATCGCCTTTCCCTACGAAACGGCGATGTTCGCCTTTCGCAAGGTCTGACGGCTCCCGGCGACGCCCGGCCGATCTCAGCGGCTCTGGAGCACGCCCACCGCACCGCGCGCGACCTCGTGCAGGTCGGCCTCGCCGCCGGACTGGACATGGGCGAACAGACCGGCGCGCATGCGCGGATCCCAGAATTTGCGGATGTGGGTCGCTGTTTCCGTCACCGCCTCCTCATGGGGGTAGGTGGCGAAATGGACGGCGATCTGGTTCGCCATCCGGACCAGATCCTTGGCGTGGTTCGTGTGGCTCATCGGTGTCTCCGGACTGGGTTTGAATCAACGGAACAGGATAACGGTGTCGCGGCGCGACAGCGCGCCTAAGGTCAGGTTGGCGGTGCGCGCCAGTTCGAGCGCCAGCGCCGTCGGGGCGGAGATGGTCGCCAGCAGCGGGATGCCCACCGCGGCGGTCTTCTGCACCAGTTCGAAGCTGCACCGGCTGGTCATCACCACGAAGCCGGTGGCCGGATCGGCGCCCGAGCGCACGACGGCGCCGATCAGCTTGTCCAGCGCGTTGTGGCGGCCGACATCCTCGCGGGCCATGCGGACGGCGCCATCGGGCGCACACCAGGCGGCGGCATGGACAGAGCGGTTGGCCCGGTTCATCGGCTGGTGGTCCGGCAGGGCGCGGAAGGCGGCGGCCACGGCGGCCGGGTCCACCTCCAGCGAGGTCTCGATCTTGCGGGGCTCCCGAACGGCGTGGACAAGACTGTCCACGCCGCACAGGCCACAGCCGCTCCGCCCCTCCATGGAGCGGCTGCGCAGACTTCCGCGCAGGAGCCGCAGGGGATCGACCGTCAGGTTGACGACGAAGCCCAGCGGGGTTTCCCGCACGGCGATGTTCTCGATATCGGCGGCGGACCCGACGATCTCCTCGGCGAGGCTGAAGCCCAGCGCGAAGTCTTCCAGATCGGCGGGGGTCGCCATCATCACGGCATGGGAGCGGCCGTTGTATTCGAAAGCGACCGCGGTTTCCTCCGGCACCTGCCATTCGACGTACGCTCCCTCCTCCATCCCGACACCGGCGGAGAAGCCGGTGCCGGTGACGGCGATGGAGCACATCGCCGTGGAGAGGGGGGAGTTATCGTCCGGACGGATGGACCCAGAAGGCATCGCGGTCATGCTTCCCACTCCTCAGGCCGTCACTCGGCGGCGATCACGTTGGCGGCGGCGATGCGCTTGCGCTCGACGTCGTTCTTCGCGTAGTCAACCTGCCAGTCCGACGGTTGGTTGCTGCGGGCGACCTGCACCGCCGTCACTTTGTATTCGGGGCAGTTGGTCGCCCAGTCCGAATTCTCGGTGGTGATGACGTTGGCACCGGTCACCGGATGGTGGAAGGTGGTGTAGACGACGCCGGCCGGCATGCGGTCGGAGATGACGGCGCGCAGCGTCGTTGCTCCCATGCGGCTGGCGAGCGACACCATGTCGCCATCCTTGACGCCCCGGATCTCGGCATCCACCGGGTTGATCTCCAGCACATCCTCCGGATGCCAGGCCACGTTGGCGGTGCGGCGGGTCTGGGCACCGACATTGTAGTGGGCGAGGATGCGGCCGGTCGTCAGAACCAGCGGATACATCCGCGTGGTCCGCTCGTCGGTCGGCACATATTCGGTGATCACGAAGCGGCCGAGACCGCGGGCGAAGCTCTCCTCATGCATGATCGCCATGCCGGTGTCGTCATCCTCGAAGCCGGTGCAGGGCCATTGGACGCTGCCGACGCGGTCGAGCTTCTCGAAGCTGACGCCGCGGAAGGTCGGGGTCAGGCGGGCGATCTCGTCCATGATCTCGGACGTGGTCTCGTAGTGCATCGGATAGCCCATCGCCGTCGCCAGCGCACAGGCGACCCAATGCTCGTCCCGGCCCACCTTCGACGGCATCGCCTTGCGGACGCGGTTGATGCGGCGCTCGGCGTTGGTGAAGGTGCCGTCCTTCTCCAGGAAGGAGGTGCCGGGGAAGAAGACGTGGGCGAAGGCCGCCGTCTCGTTCAGGAACAGGTCCTGGACGATGACGATGTCCAAGGCTTCCAGGGCCGAGGTGACGTGGTTGGTGTTGGGATCGGACTGGACGATGTCCTCGCCCTGCACGAACAGGCCGCGGAAGCTGCCGTCATGCGCGCTGTCGAACATGTTGGGAATGCGCAGGCCGGGCTCCGGATCCAGCGTGACGCCCCAGGCGGTCTCGAACTCCTGGCGGACGACGTCGTCCGACACGTGGCGGTAGCCCGGCAGCTCGTGCGGGAAGGAGCCCATGTCACAGGAGCCCTGCACGTTGTTCTGCCCGCGCAGCGGGTTCACGCCGACGCCCTCGCGGCCGATGTTGCCGGTCGCCATCGCAAGGTTGGCGATCGCCATCACCGTGCTGGAGCCCTGGCTGTGCTCGGTCACGCCCAGGCCGTAATAGATCGCGGCGTTGCCGCCGGTGGCATAGAGGCGGGCGGCGGCGCGGACCTGATCGGCCGGAACGCCGGTGCGCGACTCCAGATATTCCGGCGAGTTGCGGTGCTCGGCGATGAACGCCTCCCACTTCGCGAACTCCTTTGGATCGCAGCGCCCTTCGACGAAGGAGCGGTTGACCAGCCCTTCGGTGACGATGACGTGGGCGATGGCGTTGACCACGGCGACGTTGGTGCCGGGCTGGAGCTGGAGATGGTACTCGGCCTGGACGTGCGGGCTGCGGACCAGATCGATGCGGCGCGGATCGACGACGATCAGCTTGGCCCCGGCGCGCAGACGCTTCTTCATGCGCGAACCGAACACCGGGTGGCCGTCGGTCGGGTTGGCGCCGATGACCAGGATGACGTCGGACTTGTCGACGCTGCGGAAATCCTGGGTGCCGGCCGAGGTGCCGAAGGTCTGCGACAGGCCGTAGCCGGTCGGCGAATGGCAGACGCGGGCGCAGGTGTCGATGTTGTTGGTGCCGAAGGCGGCCCGGATCATCTTCTGGACGACATAGACCTCTTCATTCGTGCAGCGCGACGAGGTGATGCCGCCGATGGAGCCGCGGCCGTACTTGGCCTGCACCGCCTTCAGCCGCTCGGCGGCGTAGGCGACCGCCTCCTCCCACGACACTTCACGCCACGGGTCAGTGATCTTCTCGCGCACCATGGGCTTCATGATGCGGTCCTTGTGGGTGGCGTAGCCCCAGGCGAAGCGGCCCTTGACGCAGCTATGGCCCTCGTTGGCGCCGCCGTCCTTCCACGGCGTCATGCGGACCACCGTGGTGCCCTGCAGCTCGGCCTTGAAGGAGCAGCCGACGCCGCAATAGGCGCAGGTGGTGATGACGCTGTGCTCGGGCTGGCCGTGCTCGATGATCGACTTCTCGGTCAGGGTCGCGGTCGGGCAGGCCTGGACGCAGGCGCCGCAGGACACGCACTCGCTGTCCATGAAGCTCTCGTTGGCGCCCGGCGACACCGAAGAGGCGAAGCCGCGCCCGTCGATGGTCAGCGCGAAGGTGCCCTGGGTTTCCTGGCAGGCGCGGACGCAGCGCGAGCAAACGATGCACTTGGAGGCGTCGAAGGTGAAGTACGGGTTGCTCTCGTCCTTTGCGGCGGCGCGGTGGTTTTCGCCTTCGAAACCGTACCGCACGTTGCGCAAGCCCACGGCGCCCGCCATGTCCTGCAACTCGCAATCACCGTTGGCGGCGCAGGTCAGGCAGTCGAGCGGATGGTCGGAGATGTACAGCTCCATCACGCCGCGGCGCAGCTTGGCCAGCTTGTCGGTCTGGGTGTGGACCTTCATGCCGGGGGCGACCGGGGTGGTGCAGGAGGCCGGGGTGCCACGGCGCCCCTCGATCTCCACCGCGCAGAGGCGGCAGGAGCCGAAGGGCTCCAGGCTGTCGGTGGCGCACAGCTTGGGCACGGTGATGCCGGCGTCCATCGCGGCGCGCATCACGGAGGTGCCTTCGGGAACGCTGATGCTGCGACCGTCGATCTCCAGCGTCACCAGGGTCTCGGAGACGCGGGCGGGAGTGCCGTAGTCGGTCTCGTGGATGAGGGTCATCTCGGGTGCTCCTGGGTCGCTCGTTATTCGGCGGCGATGTGGGTGACGCGGACGGCGTGCTGCTTCTTGCGGAAATCTTCCGGGAAGTGCTTCACCGCGCTGCGCACCGGATAGGGCGTCATGCCGCCCATGGCGCAGAGCGAGCCGTCGACCATCACGTCGCAGAGGTCGGCGAGCAGGTCCAAGTTCGCATCGACGTTCTTGCCGGCGATGATCTTGTCCAGCGTCTCCATCCCACGGGTCGAGCCGATGCGGCAGGGGGTGCATTTGCCGCAGGACTCGGCGACGCAGAACTCCATGGCGAAGCGGGCCTGCTGGGCCATGTCGACGCTGTCGTCGAAGACGACGATGCCGCCATGGCCGACCATCGCCTCCTGCGCCGCGAAGGCCTCGTAGTCCTTGGGCAGGTCGAACTGCGAGGGCGGCAGGTAGGCGCCCAGCGGACCGCCGACCTGCACCGCGCGGATCGGCCGGCCGGTGATGGTGCCGCCGCCATACTCGTACAGCAGTTCGTGCAGGGTGATGCCGAAGGCCTTCTCGACGATGCCGCCATTCTTGATGTTGCCGGCGAGCTGGAAGGGCAGCGTGCCGCGCGACCGGCCGACGCCGAAGTCGCGGTAATACTCGCCGCCCTTGTCGAGGATGATCGGCACCGAGCAGAGCGACAGCACATTGTTGACCACGGTCGGCTTGCCGAACAGGCCTTCCAGCGCCGGCAGCGGCGGCTTGGCGCGCACCATGCCGCGCTTGCCTTCCAGGCTTTCCAGCATCGCGGTCTCTTCGCCGCAGATGTAGGCGCCGGCGCCGACGCGGACGTCGAGGTGGAAGGTGCGGTCGGTGCCGTGGATGTTGTCGCCGAGCCAGCCCTCGTCATAGGCCAGCTTGATGGCATGGCGCAGGGTGGCCGTGGCGTGCGGGTATTCGGAGCGCATGTAGACGTAGCCGGAGGTGGCGCCCACCGCGATGGCGGCGATGGTCATGCCCTCGATCAGGCAGAAGGGGTCGCCCTCGATGATCATGCGGTCGGCGAAGGTGCCGCTGTCGCCCTCGTCGGCGTTGCAGCAGACGAACTTCTCGTCCGCCGGGGCCTGCATCACCGTGTTCCACTTGATGCCGGTGGGGAAGCCGGCGCCGCCGCGACCGCGCAGGCCGCTGTCGGTCACCGCCTTGACGATCTCCGCCTGGGACATCGCCAGCGCGTTCTCCAGCCCGCGGAAGCCGCCATGGGCGCGGTAATCCTCGACCGACAGCGGATCGATGATGCCGCAGCGGGCGAAGGTCAGCCGCTCCTGCTTCTTGAAGTAGGGGATTTCCTCGGTCAGGCCGTGGCCCAGCGGATGCTCGGCCCCGGTCAGGAAGCCGGCGTCGAACAGGCCGGGCACATCGGCCGGGGTGACCGGGCCGTAGGCGACGCGGCCTTCGGCGGTTTCGACCTCGACCAGCGGCTCCAGATAGAGCATGCCGCGCGAGCCGTTGCGGACGATGCGCAGCGGCAGGTCGCGCCTGGTGGCTTCCGCCCGGATGGCGGCGGCGACCGCATCGGCGCCGACGGACAGAGCGGCGGAGTCGCGCGGGACGAAGACGGTGATCAGATGGCCGCTCATTGCGCGTGACCCTTGTGGGAGTGGCTGAGAGCGCGGGGAATTTGCTGATGAGCGTGCGGGTTGGCCCGCGTCTCGGCCGCCAGTTCGTCGAAGCGGTCGGGCGAGACCCGGCCGTGCAGGTTCTCGTCGATCATGACGGCGGGCGACAGGGCGCAGTTGCCGAGGCAGAAGACCGGCTCCAGCGTGAAGGCGCCGTCGGCGGTGGTGCCGTGGAAATCGACCTGCAACCGCGTCTTGATGTGGTCGACCAGGGCGTTGGCGCCCATCGACTGGCAGGCCTCGGCCCGGCAGACCTTGATCGTGTGGCGGCCGGGCTTTTCGCGGCGGAATTCGTGATAGAAGGAGACCACGCCATGCACATCGGCGCGCGAGAGGTTCAGCTCCGTCGCCAGCAGGGGGATGGCTTCCTCGTCGATGTAGCCGAACTCTTCCTGCAGGGCGTGGAGGATCGGCAGCAGGGCGCCGCGCAGATGCCGATTGTCTTCGACAATCGTCATGGCGCGCTCAGCGCTCCACGGATGGCAAGCGTTCACGGGTATCCCTCCTTGCGATCGTCCGCGCCGCACTTGAGGTCGGCGTCGTTCTGGCTTGGCTCTGTTGGCTTTTTCCGGACGTCTCTCGTCGCCCGGCACCGTCAGAGTGGCTGAGGATACGGTATGCCAGCAAATTGTATTTTCCGATGGGCTGATAGCTTTTGGCTATCAAGCGCCGCGGCGACCGCTCAGCGGATCGCCAGCCGCCAGGGGATCATGGCGTCGGCGACGCCGATGGCGACGCGCTGGGCGATGTCGGCGTCGGCGGCTGCAACCGCCAGCGCCTTGGCGAGCGGCGGCGGCGGGTCGCGGTCGGCATAGGCGAGACCGACGACATGGCTCAGCTCCGGATCGACCAGCGGCAGGGCGACGATGTCGGGGTGCGGCGGCACGAAGGTCAGCAGCTGGCCCGGCACGATGCTGGCGCAGCTGCCGGCGCGGACGATGGTGTAGAGGGTGACGATGGAGTTGGTCTCCATCGCTGGCTCCACCGTCCGCCCGGTCATGCGGAAGGCGGTGTCGGCGATGCGGCGGTTCTGCATGTCCGGGGTGAGCAGGCAGAGCCGCAAGCTCGCCGCCTTCTCCCACGGCACCGCCCCTTGCGCGATCAGCTCGTCCGACAGGTCGTCGCGGCGGGCCAGCAGATGGTAGCGCTCGGTGTAAAGCGGCAGGGTGCGGACGTTGTTCAGCGGCTCGTTGTCGAGATAGGTAATGGCGGCGTCCAGCTCGAACTCGTCGAGCCCGCGCTGGATCTCGCGCGAACTGAGCGACACGACGCTGGAGCGGATGTGCGGGAAGCGGGTGGTGAAGGGCGTCAGCACATGCGGGATCACCGGCAGGGCGGTGGGGATGGCGCCGAGCCGCAGATGGCCGGTGACGCCCTGGGCCAGCGCCAGCAGCTCGTGGCGCAGGCTGTCGCGCTCGCCGACGATGCGGCGGGCGTATTCCAGCACCTTCAGCCCCTCCGGCGTGAAGCCCTCGAACTTCTGGCCGCGCTCGACGATGGGAACCTGAAGCTCCTCCTCCAGCTGGCGGATGGCGTTGGAGAGGGTCGGCTGCGAGACGTGGCAGCTTTCCGCCGCGCGGCCGAAATGCTTCTCGCGCGCCAGGGCCAGCAGATAGACGAACTTGCGGAACATCGGCCCCCTCCCCTCCCGTCAGGCCGCCGGATCGAAGGGCGGGACCGGCAGGCCCGGCACATCGACCGTCATGGCGAACAGCCCGCCCGACTGCGGCAGCCGCTCCAGCTCGTCGGCCGGGCGGCCGGCGCTGGCGGTGGTGACGTAGAGCGTGCGCAGGTCGGGACCGCCGAAAGCCACCATGGTCGGGCAGCGCGCCGGCAGCGGATGTTCCGACAGCAGCGCGCCCTCCGGCGAGAAGCGCACGACCCGCCCGCCCTCGTACAGCGCCGACCAATAGCAGCCCTCGGCATCCACCGCCGCCCCGTCCGGCCGGCCGCGGTCGCCGTCCTTCGGCTCCAGCCGGAAAAAGACCTCGCCGTCGGAGATCGCGCCGGTCGCCGGATCGTAGCGGTAGCGGCGGACGGTGAAGGTCGGGGTGTCGGCGTGGTAGAGCGTCCGCCCGTCCGGGCTGAAGGCCAGCCCGTTGGAGGTCAGCAGCCCGCCGGCCAGCACCGCCAGCCCGCGGCGGTCGTAGCGGTAGAGATGCGCCTTGCCGCCGGCCTTCGGCTCGTCCAGCGTGCCGGCCAGATAGCGGCCGGCGGGATCGGTCTTGCCGTCGTTGAAGCGGCTGGCGCCCTGGTCCTCCGGATTGGCGGCGAGGCAGGTCACCGGCCGCCCCTCCCCGTCCAGCTGCCACAGGCCGGAGCGCAGGCCGGCGATGAAGCCGCCGCCCTTGCGCGGGGCGACGCAGCCGATCTCCTCCGGCAGGGCCATCGCCCGGTTGGCCCCGGTCGCCGGATCGAAGCGGTTCAGCGCCTTGCCCTTGATGTCCACCCAATAGAGCGCCTGCTCGTCCACCGACCAGACCGGCCCCTCCCCCAGCCTGGCACGGGCATCGAGCACGCAGGTGAAGGCGGGGCTGGCGGTCATCGCATGATCCTCGGGAGTCGAACGGACCCGCAGGGTCGGACAGTTCGGCCGCCGGATCAAGCGCCCCGGCACGCACCCCGGCAGTCCCCCCGGCGGGAGCGGTCCCGCGCCCGGCGGAGGATGGAACGGCGTGGAACGCTTTCCGGCGGATGTTGCATCGTCCGGCCGCCCCCTACCGGCGCCAGGAGAAGGCGCCGGCCGCGCGGCGGCCGACCGGGCCGGGGTTGAGGTTGGGATACTCCTCATACTGGTTGAGCGTGTAGGGGAAGACACCCTTCGGCCCCGCCGCCTCCGGCTGGGCGACAACGGCGGCGATCATCGCCGGGCTGGGCGGATGGCGCTCGCGGATGGCGCCGGGGATGTCGTCGTCGTCCAGTTCGGGGACGGTGACGGCGGGCGGGTCCTCGGGCTTCGGGGCCGGCCTGGGGGCGGGGTGCGCGGCGGGCCCGGCAGCCGTTTCGACGGCGGGCTGAGGAGCGGCGTGCCCGGCGGAGCGCCGGTCGGGCTGCGCGGCCTGCCGCTTGGCCGCGGGCAGGTCGAGGCCGGCGAACAGGCCGAGCCGCTCGGCCAGCCAGCGGACGGTGGCGGGATCGCCAGCGGAGACCAGCCGCTCGATCTGCTCGGCCACCAGCACCCGCAGCGAGGACAGGCGCAATTCGGCCTCGCGGTTCAGCGCCTGCCGCTCCCACCACACCCTGTGACGGAAATCCTTGGAACCGTAATAGGCGCGCCACAGCGTGGTGCGGCTGCACCCCATGGCGCGCGAGACCTGGAGGAAGCTGTTGCCACGGGCCAGCATGCCGGCGGCCATGATCCACTGTTCCTCATGGAACTGCGATCCGGGGACCAGCGCGCCTTCCGACGGAGTCGGCGGCTCTTCGGCCCAGCGGGGGAAGTTGTCGGTGGTGAAGCTGCGGCTGTCGAGGGGCATGGCGTGGCTCCGCGAATGAGTGGGCATTGCGGAAAGAATATAGGAATTTGGTCCTGCCGTGGGGAGGTTTTGGGAAAATGGCGAGCAGGTGGATGCGGGAGTGACCAACTCTATTAGAAAAGCTGTTATGGAGTGATTTTGGACAAGCCCAATTTGCGGCAGAAATGGCTGCTGGTACTCATTGCTATGGAGTACCGGATCAAGGAAGATTATGCTCTTCGCGGAGATTATTGTGCACCCAAGTCGCAACCTTGAACAAAAAATGGAAAGCTAAGTTTTCGCCTTTCCATCACGCTTTAGCTTCGGTGAATTGGGCACTGGTGACCGCCGGGACAGGTCAAGGACTACAACATCAATCCGGCTTTGCAAATCCTCTGACATGGTCGAGATAATCTTATCCTTCAATTCAGCTGCTGTCGCTATCGTCGAATTGGAAAGCCCCGCGACCTTCTCACCATTGCCGAACCAAAGCGCAAGATAGACCCCTTGTTTAGCTGCGTCGGGATGTATCGCATATCGCTGGTTCAGTTGTGCTGAGGCAGCGGTATATAGTTCCTTGTTCCACTGTCCCTTAACTTCAATTACAAGCAAGCGATTGGTGCCCTCGATTGTCGCTGATGCTGTGATGTCACAACGGTTGCCGCCAGACATATGGCGCTCAATAACAACAGATAGGCCCAACGCTATCATCCGACCATGCAGTCGGTCCACGATACGATTACGAGCAGTGTTTTCATCGACCCGCTCGCCACCAGAATAGAATGCATCTAGCGGATCGGTTTCCGAGCCTTCGAGCCATTTCTGGACTTCGCCCAGTTCCTCGACCATCACGGCGCGCAAATCCTCGACTGACGCCACCTCATTTTCATCGAGCAACTTGACAACCTCTGAGGGATGCGGGGCGCGAAAATCCTGAAGTGCAATTTTCCGATTGGCCTCGGCTCGCAACGTCAATGCGATCTCACGGAAATCCCAAAATCTCGGATCATCGATCATCCGATCTAGAACAGGAATACGTCGCTCAGGCGTATCCTCGGCGATAGTCCAGATGTGATCGCGAAGGAAGCGATAGGCCCTTTCATCCTCAGGATCCGCCGAGCCCCAACTGCTGGGCAGTGGCACCTTTGGCCACTTTTCGATGTAAGCATCCATGATCTGGAACACCTTCTCAGCGGTCATGGGAGGACGGCTATCGCCCTCCCCCAAGTAATTGCGCCCTAGTCGATGCTCCAAATCAAAGATCGCCTTCGGATTATCCTTAAGCCCTTTCCAGGCTACGTCGCTCCCCGACGCATGATATAAGAATGCGTTTATTTGCCAAAACTTCCTGCGCGCTCCTGCTCGTTCATCGGCTTCCGTGTTGTTCCCACTACCAACGATTGGATCGGTCAAGCGTCGGTCAATCAACGCAAGGAGCTCTTTCCGACTCCCATATTTTGCAGCCATGCTGAATAGAGTTCGAGCAGCCTCAAGCGGCATTTGCGGAAAACGCTCAAGCCATTCAACAGGTAACGTCGCCCTGAGGTGCTGAAAAGAGGATTTGTGATTGAGCCAATACACATGAACTGGAACCTCTTCGGTTGCAGTCAGCTGTTGCTCCATATAGGCTCGAACAAACGACTCGGCGGAATTAGATTCTTTGAACAGTGCAGAATCGAGCGCTGCCTCAAAGGCTATGTCTTCACCATCTGCAAACGTATGGTATTCTGATACCTCCGTCTTAGCAGCTGCTAGGATATGCGGGTCGATTGCGTCTAGGCTTTCCCCGTCCCTGAATCGCACTATGCAAGCTGCGAGGAGTACTTGAGCAATGATTTGTTCGTTACGGCTCCCCAGTCTCTCAACCGTAGGAATATGCGAATTGAGCATGGGGAAACAATTCCGCAAGGCCTTTAGTGGCGTTTCCGGGTCATCGACAAGATTGCTGATTTCCTCTGATTTCAGAAGATAGTTCTGGGCAAACTGCCTTAACCACCCCCAGTGTCGTCCAGCTTCGATCTCGGCAAGGTTTTCCCGCAAGTGAGCACGATTGACTTTCTCTATTGCGGCTTCGCGTTGCGCATACCTTTTTCTACTTCGGCTATAGCCAAAATTTCTCTTTTTCTTGATGAATTCGCGCCGCAGCTTTTCCCTCCGGGACCATGGCGCCAAAAAATCGAGCGATGTCCTGCTCTGCCGCCTCTGAAGCGCGCGTGTGGGATTTGGCTCTCTTGTATTACTGTGAATATTATGGTCGAACAGAAGTTCAGCCCACACATCGACTAGCCCATGATCGAAGGCGTACTGGCTTAAGGCATGACGGTCGCCCTCACGCATATTCAGACCAGAATGACCATTACTTAAATAAAAATATGTTATTGCATCTTGTGCAGCCTTTTGATTATTGACCCCTTGCAAAGCCAGCTGCTGTATCGACCTCCGCAGATCGTGATCGTAACTTAGATGCTTTACCGCTGCGCTACGGTCACCGTTTATGCCGTACTTAAAACGCAGATCTTTCAACCATGACCAAATGCGTACGGGGTCATTAATGCCTGCGGAAATTTCGAAATACCGGTCGAGTAGCTTTCCGATGATCTTGCTTTTTTCGTAGCGACATGTGCACTGATATTCATATTTTGGAGAACATATACAGGTGAGACCGGCCGAAAGATCATCCAAGTAGGCAATAACATTGGGTAAATCAAATGACCGGACGAGCAAATTGATAAAGTAACGCGATATCCCGTCCCGATGTCGCATTCCATTCTTCGGATAGAGATCACTCAATTTTGCGAGAAGCGCGCTGATCTGTGATACGCTAACCGCTGATACGCCACGCCTAGTTACAATTCTGGCTGCAACCTCGAGTGCATCGGCAGAGCCTTCGGCTATCAGATCAGCGAAGTCGCTTGCGTAGTCATAAGCTGGAGCGCTTAACAGGGCTTGCTGCGCCAGCTTTCGTGTGTCGCCGTCAACAGCGGGATTTTTCATCAATGCAGTAAGTTCGGGGATAAGGCTAGATACGGCTTCAGTGCCGATCAGCAGTTCAAGGATTAGGCTACGCAGAGCGCCTGCTTTTCCTAAGATAATGCACACAGTATCTAGAATATTGGTACTGAAAAAGTGACCTACGTTGAAACGACGCCAGACATCGCTGCGACGAAATAATGGGTCGCTTACCGCAAGCTTATCCAGCGCCGCTAAGAGCATGCGCTTCGCAGCTGCAGTCAGCTGGCTCGGATCACCGTTTGCCAGAACGGCGTATGGATCAAGCTTGATCGCTGCTAATTGCAGCGGTTCGCGACCTAAAGCTGCCATCCAACCTAGCATTCCACGGAGCTCGTCGCGTGTAACACCATTTGGCGCAATGATCGCAAATACGCGCTCCAGCGAAAGGCGATCCGCCGGGTCCTCTATGCGCCTCACAAGGTATCCTGCCGCGCAGTATTCGGCGACAATTCGATGGATAGGTTCGTGTTTGTCAGCGTCGTCTGAGGGCTTCAGCAGCCGTGTATCGACCAAGAAAGTTGATTGCGGGACGTTACGGCACAAGCTGTTGATATAAGGAAAGTCACGATCACTCAGCTGCTCAACAGTTGCGATCCCAGTCGCACCTGCCAGCATCAGCTTTGCAAAAACTTCGCCGCCGAGAACAATGATCTCATCTGTTGGCGGCCTAGCTTTCTGCCGCCCCAACTCAGGATTTGCTTCATGAGCAAGTCGTTTCACAGCGTCTGCGAATATCTTTGCTTTTGATGTGAATACGCGGTCACTTTGAAGGTATGCTGCCCCTAAAAGCTGTAAAAATTGAGGGTTACCCAGCAAAGGCGTGAGTTCAAACTTCTGTACCTTTTCAGCGAAATCCTGAAAATCTTCCTTGGGAAATTCTGCATTAAAAAGCTGGCGCTGTTCGTTTTCATTAAACGGCTCGAGGCGAACAATGATTGGCTTAACGCCAAAACATTGCTCAACATATGCTGTTCGTCCCCGATCCCATTCCCCAGAGCGCCCGGAAAAAATTACGGTCGAGGCAGATAGCTCGCTTGCCCGAGCGATGATCTGATCAGTAACACCACTGTCGATTCGCGCGACTTCATCCATCGCGTCGAGAACAAGGTGACCCGCATCCGAGATGTTGAGCTTATTGCGAAAGATACTCGCTTTTATCCGCGTTGTCTGGAGAAGGTTCGCCAAAGTCTTAAGCAGTTCGGTTTTTCCAGCACCGGGCTCCGCAAGAACGACGAAAACTCTTCCTTCCTGAAGCAACTGCTCTTCAGTAAAGGTCCTTTCGCCAACAACGAGAGCCCTTGGAATGTAAACGGCCGTCACTTCTCAACTTTCGTGCTCACCCAAGGCTCTGGCATACGTCCAGTCCGGGTACTGCTACAGAACAGAGCAGCTACAATAGCGCAACACCCGCTCTTAGGGCAAAGCAGACTTCATCGATTGCTCACCAATCGGCAATTTTCTAATCCCATGCAGAGGTATTCCTCCTCACCCCTCCCCCATCGCCCCCACCACCCGACGCGACGCCACACAACGCGTGACTTCGCTCAGCAGTTGGGCGCGGTCGATGGGCTTCGGGACGTGGCAGTCCATGCCGGTCTCGTAGCAGAGGGCGATGTCGTCGGGGAAGGTGTTGGCGGTCAGGGCCACGATGGCGACGCGGGACTCCGGACCCGGCATGGCGCGGATCAGGCGCGTCGCCTCCAGGCCGTCCATCACCGGCATGTTGATGTCCATCAGGATGGCGTCGAAGGGCTCGCCCGCCGCGGCCTGCACCACCGCCTCCACCGCCTGGGCGCCGTTCTCCACCGCCGCCACCCGGTGGCCGGCCTGCTTCAGCAGCGTGACGACCAGCAGGCGGTTCATCTCCACATCCTCCACCACCAGGATGTGCAAGGCCCCGCCCGCGGGCGGGGCGGGAGCGGGACGCAGCGCCGGCGGTTCGGCCGCGGCCGGCGGCGGCGGTGGAGACGGCAATCGAGACGGCTCGGCGGCGGGGGCCGGGGCGGGATCCGGCTCGGGCCGGGGCTCCGGGCGCGAAAGCGGCGCGGGCGGCGGGGGGACGGCCGCAGAGGGGATGGCTGGAGCGGGGACAGCCGGAGGGGGGACGGGCTGCGGGCGCAGGCGGTCGAGATGCTGGCGCAGCTCCGCCGGGTCATAGGGCTTGGCGATCAGGTCGTAGCCGCCCATCGCCACGTCGTCGGCCACCACCGCATGGGCGGCGAAGCCCGACGCCAGCAGAACCGGCAGGTCGGGGCGCAGGCGCCGCGCCTCGCGCGCCAGCTCCGCCCCGTTCATCCCCGGCGGCATCACGATGTCGCTGAACAGCAGGTCCAGCGGCTCGGACCCGCGCAGCACCACCAGGGCCTCGCCGGCACCGGACGCGGCGGTCACCCGGTGGCCCCAGCTGCGCAGCAGGGCGCTGCCGTTCTCGCGGATGTTGTGGTCGTCGTCCACCATCAGGATCGACAGGCCGGGCCGGCCCCCCATGGACTGGGCCGCCGGTTCAGCGGCCGCTTCGCCGCCCGCCTCGCCGGCCATCTCTCCGGCCATCTCACCGGCGAGGCGCTCGGGCGGGAAATGGATGGTGACGGTGGTGCCCTGCCCCACCCGGCTCGCCAGGGTCAGCGTGCCGCCATGCAGCTCCACCAGCCGGCGGGTCAGCGGCAGGCCGAGGCCGGCGCCCTCGGTCTGGCGGTTCTCCGGGGTGGCGACGCGGGCGTAGGCCAGCAGGACGCGGTCCAGATCCTGTTCGGGGATGCCGACGCCGTTGTCACGCACCTCCAGCAGCAGGCCGCCGTCGGGCGCCGGATCGGCGGTCAGCGACACAGCCCCGCCGGACGGCGTATATTTCACCGCGTTGGACAGCAGGTTCAGCAGGATCTGGCGGATGCGCCGCTCGTCGCCGCGCAGATGGCGGGCGGCGGGGGCGACCCGCGCCGACAGGGCGATGCCGGCGCGGGCGGCGCGCGGGGTCAGCAGGCGGACGGCGAAGACGGCGGCGGCGTCGAGATCGACCGGCTCGTCGTCGAGGATCAGCTGGCCGGATTCGGCGCGGACATGGTCTAGGATCTCGTTGATCAGCTCCAAGAGATGCTGGCCGCTGTCGCGGATGTTGACGGCGAAGTCGCGGTAATGGGCGTTGCCGACCGGCCCCTCCGACTCGCGCGCGATCAGGTCGGCGAAGCCGATGACGGCGTTCATCGGCGTGCGCAGCTCGTGGCTCAGGCTCGCCAGGAATTCGGACTTGCTGCGGCTGGCCGCCTCCGCCGCGTGGCGGGCGTCCTGAAGCTCCGCCTCCATGATCTTGCGGGCGGTGACGTCGCGCTCGACGCTGACGTAATCCTGCGGCGCCCCCCAGTCGTCGGTAACCAGCCGCACCGCCGCCTCGATCCACACCCAGCGGCCGTCGGCATGGCGCAGCCTGTAGGTGGTCTTCAGGGTCGGGCGGTCGGGCGTCAGGCGGGCGAGGCCGGCGGACAGGGCGTCGCGGTCGTCGGGGTGCACCCGCTCCACCAGCGGCCGGCCGACCAGATCGGCGGGCGGGCAGCCCAGGCTGTCGCGCGTCGCCTCCGAACAGAAGCGGCGCACGCCGTCCAGTCCGATGCGGCCGATGATGTCGGTGACGCTGCGCGCCAGCAGGCGGTAGCGCGCCTCGCTGGCGCGGATCGCCCGCTCCGCCTCGTGCCGGCGGGTGATGTCGCGGGCGCCGACCGACAGCAGGACGATGGCGCCGCTCTCGTCGCGGATCGGCACCTGCGACACCTCCCACCAGCGGGTGACGCCGTCATGGGTGTGCTGCTCCTCGAAGCGGGTGGGGGCGTCGGCGTCGATGCAGGATTGCAGGTCCGCCATCACCTTGGCGGCGAGGTCGGGCGGCAGCAGCGCGTCGAGCGGCTTGCCCTTCGCCTGCGCCACCCGGTCGCCCATGGTACCGGCGGCGGCCTCGTTGGCGCAATGCAGGGTGAAGCCGCCGTCGGGGGTGACGCGGAGAACGACATGGATGTCGGCGGAACTGTCGAAGACGGCGCGGAACAGGGCGGCGTTCTCGGCCAGCGCTCCCTCGTCGGCGATGCGCCGGTGCTCGCGCGCCAGCATGGTGCCGAGCAGGCCGATGCCCAGCGTGGTGAAGGCCATCAGCGGCAGCGCCGCCTCCTCCATCACCCGCATGGCGAGGGCGAAATCGGGCAGCAGCAGGAAGGCCAGCAGGGTCAGCGGCGCAAGCGCCAGACCGAACAGCGCCAGCAGGCCGAAGCCGAAGGCGCCCTTGCCGCTGCCGCTTCTTGGGCCGGAGGCGCGACGCTCCATCGGGCGGGCCAGCAGCGGGGCGACCAGGGCGGTCAGGGCCAGACCGGCAAGCCCGCTCGTCGCTCCCACCCCGCCCAGCCACAGCCGCACCGCCCCGGCGATGGCGGCCGACAGCAGCGCCGCCGGCCAGCCGCCGAACAGGCCGGCCAGACCGACCATCGCGTTGCGCAGGTCGACCAGCACCCCGTCGGCCACCGGGTAGCCGTCCAGCATGGAGAGGACGGCGGCCACGCCGAACAGCAGGCCGGAGAGCGCCGCGAAGGCGTTGCGCCGGGCGCCGAACCGCCGCAGGACATGGCGATAGGCAAGCAGAACCAGCGCCAGCAGCCCGACGCCGTGTGCAAGGGCGATGATGATGCCCGTTCCCATTGCTCCGCTCCCCGGCGGCTACGCCAACGGCTACCCCGCTCCCAACAGATTGCGTCGAAACCCGGCCACGATTTTTACACACGCAACTTAACAAGAAGAAGAAACGATTCGAAACAGTCATACTGCCTTTTTTCTTACTACTACGGATGCCAGCCGCATGAACCGCTGGCATTTACGTCGCTGTCGTGTTTGGCGTCCGATTCGGATAGAATGCCGCCGCGCATCGTTCGTGGTGATCGTGTTTTCGTAGGCTTCGGCATGTTCTTGAAGATCTTCTCACGGAGCCTGGTTGCCCGGTCCACCGCATCGGCGGTGGTGCTGGTGTCGGTGCTGGTCGCCGTGCCGATGGTCGTGCTGATCCAGTCCGACGTGCGCAACACCAGGGCCGAGCTGGCCATCCGCGCGGAGATGGCGACCCGCATCGTGCTGGACGACGTGACGAATGCGCTGTGGGATCTCGACCCGGAGGAGGCGCTGACGGCGCTGAGCCCGCTGCGCTCGATCGACAGCTTCGCCGAGGCGGTGATCCTGGGCACCCATGGCGAGCGCTTCGCCATCTACCGCAAGCCGGGCTCGCCCGCCGTCGCGGATGGGGCGGCCAATCCCGCCGCCACCGCCGCGGCCGTGCCGCTGACCCGGCAGGATCGCACCGGCGGATCGCGCACCATCGGCACGCTGCTGGTCCGGCTCGACACCGGGCCGACCGACGCGGCCATCCGCCACCATGTGCTGGTGCTGGGCGGCATCGGCGCCATCACGCTGCTGCTGGTGGTGCTGGGCGTGATCTGGGCGACGCGCGGGGTGACGCTGCCGATTGCCGGCATGACCCGCGCCATGGCCGATCTGGCCGCCGGCGACGTGACGGTGACCGTGCCGGTGCGCCACCGCGACGACGAGATCGGCCGCATGGCCAAGGCGCTCGACACCTTCCGCCAGAACGCCATCGACCTGCACATCGCCAAGGAGCGGGCGGAGCAGGCAGTGGCGTCGAAGGCGAAATTCATGGCCGCCGCCAGCCACGATTTGCGCCAGCCGGCCCAGTCGCTGCTGATGCTGACCGCCATGCTGCGCGCCACCGCCCCCAGCCCCAAGGTGGCGGAATCGGCGCGCAAGATCGAACAGGTGGTGATGACGCTGAAGCAGCTGCTGGACGAGCTGCTGGAGGTGTCGCGGCTCGATGCCGGCGGCGTCACCGCCAACATCGCGGTGCATGAGGTCGCCGACCTGTTCGACGCGCTGGACTCGCAGTACGGACCGGTCGCCCGCAACAAGGGGCTGGCCTTCTCCGTGCCGCAGTACCGCGCCCCGGTGCTGACCGACCGGGTGCTGCTGCTGCGCCTGCTGGGCAACCTGATCGACAACGCGATCCGCTACACACCCAGCGGACAGGTGCAGGTCGCCTGCCTGGAGTCCGGCGGCAGCCTGATCGTCGAGGTGCGCGACACCGGCATCGGCATTCCCGAAGACCGGCTGGACGCCATCTGGGAGGAGTTCCACCAGATCGGCAACCCGGAGCGCAACCGCGACAACGGCATCGGTCTCGGCCTGTCGATCGTCCGGCGGCTGGCCGGCGTGCTGGACCACCCGGTCAAGGTGCGCTCCACGCCGGGCAAGGGCTCGGTCTTCTCGGTCACCCTGCCGCTGGCGCCGGTGGAGCCGGCGCTGGAGCCGATGCTGCGGACGGAAATTCCGCCTGCCCCCGCCCCTGCCCCCGCGGCCATTCCTGCCATGGTTGCCACCCCTGCCCCGGCGGCTGTCGCCGGGCTGGCGACGCTGGCGGATGCGCCGGCGAAGAGTGGCGAGATCGCCATCCTGGTGATCGACGACGACCAGTTCGTGCTGTCAGCCATCTCGATGTTCCTCACCACCGCCGGCCATCGCGTCGTCGGCGCCTCCAGCGTGGCCCAGGGGCTGCGTGCGGTGGAGGGCGGCGATATCCTGCCCGATGCGATGATCGCCGACTATCACCTGTCCGCCACCGAGAACGGGCTGGATTTCATCGACACCGTCTGGCACCGGCTCGGCCTCAGGATCCCGGCGGTGCTGATCTCCGGCCGGCTCGACGGCGCCGTAACCGCCCGCGCGGCGGAGATGGGCGTCATCGTCGCCGCCAAGCCGATCATGCCGGACCGCCTGTCGGCACTGGTGGAACAGATGACGGCGGCCCGGCCGGCGGGGGCGGGGGCAGCGGCGGTCGGGGCGCTCGACATCGCCGCTCCGCATAAGACTCCGACGATTTGAGGTCCCTACCCTCATCCTGGGGCTTAGGACCAAAAATGATCTCACATATCGGATTATGTTGTGTCACAACATCCGAGCGGCGCTCTCGGATATCTCTGTCCCCCATCAGAGAGCGAACCGAAAAAGCAGCTTCGGAGGATCCCATGCGCGGCGCCACCAAGACCGACACCACCCGTGCCCATGACATCATCGCTGGCTTCGACTTCGGCTATGTCGTCGACCGCGCGGTCGCCGCGGGGATGTCCCGCCCCACGTCCGAAATCGCGCTGGCCCAGCTGAAGGCATTCCTTCTGGCCTGCGCCGAGCATCCGGACCGCGACATCGTTCCGCAATCGGCCGCCTGCGACGACCTGTGGCACGAGTTCATCGTCGCCGACACCCGCGCCTATTTCCGGTTCTGCGACGCGGTCTATGGCGAGTATCTCCATCACAACGGCGTGACCGCCCCGGCCGAACGCATGGACGCCGCCCGCAGCGACAGCGCCCGCCTGCTCGCCGGCGCCGACTGCCTGCGCGAGGCCGCACAGGTCGACTGTCTGCGCGAGGCGAAGGCGGCGGATTGCCTGCGGGAGGCTGCACAGGCCGACTGTCTCCGGGAAGCCAAGAGCGCCGATTGCCTGCGGGAAGCCGCACAGGCCGACTGTCTGCGGGAAGCGAAGGCCGCGGATTGTCTGCGCGAGGCCGCGCAGGCCGATTGCCTCCGGGAAGCCAAGCCGGCCGATTGCCTGCGCGAGGCGAAGCCCGCGGATTGCCTGCGCGAAGCACGGCCGCAGGGCGCCGCCTGACCATCCCGTCGCTGTAACGACGGAAAGGCCCCTGTCCGGCAGCGGACAGGGGCTTTTTTCATGCGGGCGTGACCTTGGCCCCTTGCCCTCCGCACCCTGCCCTTCGCCCCCCTGCCTTTCACCAGCGTCAGCCGAAGTTCAGGCCGCCGAACGGCGTGATGAAATTGTCGCTCAGCACATTGCCGCGCAGCGCCACATAGTCCGGCACCACCAGCGGGATCACCGGCAAATCCCGCATCACCAGACATTCGGCGTCCTTGTAGACCTCCGCCCGAAGGGTGGGATCGGGGATCGCCATCGCGCGCTCGATCAGGCCGTCGAACTGGACACTGCTCCAGCCGACGGGATTGAAGCGGCTGTTGCTGCTGAACAGCTCGTCGAGGAAGTTCATCGGGTCGGGATAGGTGGCGGTCCAGCCGAACAGGAAGGCGTCGTAATCGCGCCGGCGGGAGCGGGCGATGAACTCCTGCCGCGGCGCCATCACCAGCTTCGCCGGAATGCCGGCATTGTTCCACTGCGAGACGTAATAGACGAACTCCCGCCGGTATTCCGGCACGACGGTGACCTGGAAAGGCTCGATGCCGCGCCCCTCCGGATAGCCGGCCTCCTCCAGCAGGCGCTTGGCCAGCAGCGGGTCGTAAGCCAGCGGCTCCAGCCTTTCGTTGGACAGCAGGGCCGGCGGGACGATGCCGTTGTGGACGCTCGCCACCCCGCGGAAGAAGCGCTCCACCATGGCGCCGCGGTCGATCAGCAGCGACATCGCCCGGCGCACCCGCAGATCGCCGAACGCCTTGACCCGCCGCGGGTCGAGCGCCACCACCCGCATCTGCATGCGCGGCACATTCGACAGCGAGCGCTTGAAGCCGGGATCGTCCATCACCCCGCGCAGGGCATCGGTGTCGACGAAGGTGAAGTCGATCTGGCTGTCGTTGAACAGCGTGATGCCGTCATTGCCGATGCCGGTGGCGAGGAAGGACACCCGTTCGAACGGCACCGAGCCGCCGCGCCAGCCGGGATTGGCCTCCACATCCATGCGGATGCCGTCGCTCGACCGCACCAGCCGGTAGGGTCCGGTTCCCGCCGACAGGGTGCGGAACCAGTCGGGACCGGCCTGCCCCGCCGCCTCGACATCGACAATGTTCAGGCGGGCGAAGGGGAAGACGGCGCAGGGCTCGTCGCAGACCACCTCCAGCGTCCGGTCGTCGATCACGGTGATGCCGGACAGCTCACCGGCGGTCTTCGCCCGCAGCTCGCGGAAGCCCCGCACCTTCGACAGCGCCAGCACGGCGAAATTGGTGCCGTCGCCGCCCAGCGCCGCCTCGAAGCTGCGCTTGACGTCGATCGCGGTCAGCGGCCGGCCGGTGTGGAAGGTAACCCCGTCGCGGATGGTCAGCCGCCAGCGGCGGGCATCCCCGGACGCTTCCCAGGCGGTGGCGAGGCCGGGCAGGATGCGGCCCTTCGTATCGACTGTTGTCAGGCTCTCATACATCGAGCCAAGGACCTGACGCGCGACCAGATCGCTGACGGTCAGCGGATTGAGGCCGCCGGGCAGGGACTTGAAGCCGATCCGCAGGGTACCGGCGGCCATCGCCGGCCGGGGCAGGGCCGCGGCCAGACCGGCGCCCCCGATCAGGCCGCCGAGCAGGCTCAAGAAATGTCGTCTCCGCACCGCCTGCATCGCCGCCCCGTACCCCCCGTACCCTCAATCACCTGACGGATGATCCTTAACACGGGGCAGGGCAGGTGGTCACCCTGCCCGAGCGCCAGATGCTTTCGCAATCGAAAGCAACTTTAGCGCGCCTTTCGAGAGATGGACAACCGGGGCGGGCTTTCGCAATCGAAAGCCCTGCTCCGCTGGGTCAGGCATTCAGCAGCGCGTCGATGCGGTCGCGCAGCGCCTGCAGCCGCTCCCGATGCTCGCGCTGCAAGGCCTGGGCGACGGTGTCGATGGCGGCCAGATCCTTGTCCATCCGGTTGATGGCCTTGCCCAGCACCCGCATCGGCTCCGCCGTGCTGGAGGCCGCCGGGCGGGCAGCCCGCACCGCACCCACCGTCAGCCCGCCGGTGCGCGCCGTCTGCCACAGCCGGCGCATCTCCGCCTCATCCTCGACGAAGGCCAGCTCGACCAGGGCCGAGCGCGACACCGCATCGGGGTTGGCGCGGTAATCGGCCAGGATGTCGTCGGGCAGGCGCAGCACCTTCAGGCGCTTCGACACCTCGGCCTCCGAACAGCCGACCGCCGCCGCCACCTCCGACTGGGTGTAGCCGTGCGCCTCGATCAGCTGGGACAGGCCGCGGGCGAGGTCGATGGCGTCGAGATCGACGCGCTGGACATTCTCGATCAGCGCGATCTCTTCGGGCCGGCCCTTGGTGATGATGGCGGCGATGGTGCCGCGGCCGAGCAGCCGGTGGGCGCGCAGCCGCCGTTCGCCGGCCACCAGCCGGTAGCGGCCCTTCTGCTCCCCCTCCTGGACGAGGACAGGTTGCTGCAACCCGTGGCGGGCGATGGAGTCGGCCAGCGAGCGCAGGGCCTCGTCGTCGAACACCGTGCGGGGCTGGCCGGGATTGGTCTCGACGGCGTCCAGATCGACCTCGACCAGCCGGGGCAGCATGCCGCTCAGCCCGAACATGCGGTCGGTCTCGGCGGCGAAGCCGGCCTCCTTGGCCTGGAGCACGGTGGCGGCGGTCTGCCGGGTCAGCTTCTTAGGCGGCATCGACGGTCTCCTGCAAACGGCCCATGGCGGTCAGCAGCGCCGAGGCGATGGCGGCATAGCTCTCCACCCCCGGCGCGCCGATGTCGGCATCCAGCGTGATGACGTTGGCGCCCGCGGCCTGGGCGTAGATGGTGGCGCGCGGCACCGGCGGGAACACCCGGCGGCTTTCGCCCCACAGGCGCTGGATGTCGTCGAGCGACGAGCGGTCCTGGGTCTGGCGCGGGTTCACCATGGTCGGCAGGATGCCCAGCACCTCCAGCCGCGGGTTCAGCCGGCGCTGGATCTTGGCGACGGTGTCGAGGAAGGCGCTGACGCCGAGGATGGCGTGCGGCTCCGCCTGGCAGGGAACCAGCACATAGTCGGCGGCGGTCAGCGCGTTGATCGTCACGGCACCCAGGTTGGGGGCGCAGTCGATGACGATCACGTCATAGCGGTCCCGCACCCCGTCCAGCATCTCGGCCAGTGCCGTCTGGGCGTTGGTCAGGTTGCCCGGCAGCTCGGTGTCGGCGCTCGCCAGCGCGATGCTGGAGGGCACGACGTCCAGCCCCTCGACGCTGGTGGGGCGGATCACCGCGTCGAGCGGCGTCTTGCCCATCAGCGCATGGTAGAGAACCCTGCCCGCCTCCGTCAGCGCGACGATGTCGGTCTGCGGCACGCCGACATGGACGGAGGCGTTGCCCTGCGGATCGGCATCGACCAGCAGCACGCGGTTGCCGGCACGGGCCAGGATGAAGGCCAGATTGATCGAGGTCGCCGTCTTGGCGGTGCCGCCCTTCTGCAAACCGACGGCGACGGTGGTGCCGCGGCGGGGCAGGGGGCTTTCCGGCCGTTCGAGGTCCAGTAGAAGCAACCGGCCCAGCACGTCGCGGGGCAGGGCCTCCTTGCCGGTTTCCCATTTGCTGAGCCGCTGCTTGTCATATTTGCGGCCCGTCAGTTCATTGACGAACGCCGCCATCTGCGTCTGGGTCAGGCCGCGCCGTTCCCGCAACGCTTTCAACTGTTCCCCTGTCACGCCCCGTCCTCCTGCCCCGGCACCGGTCGGCAGCGACCCTATCAAGTCGTCGCGACTCCGGCAACGGGTGTCTACCGAAGGGGGAGGGTGTTTGCGATTGGGCCCTCTCCCGGGGCTCTCAGCGGATCTTCGATCCGCCTGACGCCATCAGCACAAACTTCGTTTGTGCGAGAGGCGGGAGAGGACAATTTCAAACCGTCTCGTCGTATTCCACCTTGGGAACGTCGATCCAGTTTTCCGGCTGGCCCTGGCTCTTCTTCCAGAACAGCACCGGCAGCTCCGCGTTCAGCACGCGGCCCAGCACGGCACCGCGCGCCTTCATCGTCTCCTTGTACTCCGCCGTCTCGACGATGCGGACTCCGTAGCCGGGGATGCGGTCGGCGGCCAGGACGGGATTCAGCGCGTTCTTGAACTTGCGCAGGTCGTTGTCGGAGCCCACGCGCTTGCGCAGCGGCTCCAGCGCCATCCAGAAGGCATGGCCGCGGGCGAGGTGGGCGCGCGCGATCTCGTACAGCCGCTTCTCCACCGGCTTCAGCGCGAAATACTGGTCGTCGTAGCTCAGCAGATTGTGGCCCAGCGCCGCGCGGGTGACCCAGCCCGACAGCGTCAGCTTCAGCCCGCGCACCGCGCGCTCGCCGTCCTTCTTGCGCTGGTAGAGCAGCTTGTAGTCGGAAATCCATGAGAAGGCGCCGCTCTCGCCCTCGCCGCCGGTTTCCAGGTTGGTCTTGATCTGCGTGCCCTGGAGCCGTTCCAGCGCGCCTTCGATCTTGTCGTAGGCGCTGCCGCCGGCGGTCTTGCCGACGATACGCTGGAGGTCGCTGGTGGTGAAGTGTAGCTCGCCCAGCTTGGAGCCCTTGCCGGAGTCCATCTTCTCGCGCAGCAGCGAGATGGCGTAGAGCAGCACCGCCTTGTCCCAGATCGTCGCAACGCCGACATTCTTCGGCGCCCGCACCTCGATCCGCACCTTGCCGTCATCGTAGGTCGGCAGCGATTCCGCCTTGTCCTTCGACAGGCCGAACAGGCTGTAGACCATCATGTGGCGGTCGTTCTGCACGTCGCCGGTCAGCGGTGAATCGAGCCGCAGAGCCAATTGCAGCGGCCGGTCGAGCAGCTCGGCGTTGATGGTCTGGGTCATGCGATCTCTCCGCTGGTCCTCGGCGGCCTCAAGTGGGTTGAACCCATAATCCACAAGCCTGCCGCCCGGTTCCACACTGCCGGGCCAAACGTCGCCGTTCTGCCGAAAGATTCCCACGGCCGGCGCCGAATGCCCGGTCGAATGTCGCCGTTCTGCCAGTTTTTGCGGCCCGTGACGGACAAGGACGGTCGGACTGGCGCCGGACGCGGATTCGACGGGGGAGGGAACCGCTCCGGCCGGCCAATGGTGGCGGCAACGTCTGCGTTCTGCCGTGCCGGTGGGGAGGGGGACGGGGAACGCTCACGTCAACATGTTGATTTTGCTCGGTTATTGTATGGACTGGGTACCCCGGATCGGGCGCGAAGGCCCCTGGGGACGGCATCGACTGGCAGAACGGCGACGTTCGGACGATCCGCCGCAGGGCCGATTCCCGCCCGATTCTCCGCCGATTCCCTGCGAGGGCGGGGAGGGGAGGGGCGGAATCCGCTCCATCATTCGGCAGAACGGCGACGTTCGACGGAGCCATCCCGTCCGGCCAAGCCGCCGACGGCCAAGAATCTTTCGGCACAACGGCGACGTTTGGAGCCGAATCTTTCGGCACAACGGCGACACTTCGGCCCGGACGGCGAGAGGAGAGGCGCGGCAAGTGCTTGATTCCTCCGTAAGAATCCAGCCCGGTGTCCGCGAAATGCCGTCCACGGGCGATTCTTCCAAGACCGTGGACAGACGCGCAACGCCACGTACACATTTCAAAAAACGGGCGAAAACCGCCCTCATGCCGTCGTCCTGCGCCCATGCCAGCTCCTGGCCGGCGCCACGCGCCGGTGTGACGGGCGGTATGACACCGGGCAACGTGAATCCAGGCACCGCGAAGCGCGGCCTCCAGACGGAGAGCACAATGACGTAACGGAGCACCGACCTCCGAAAACACAAAAGGCCCGGATTGCTCCGGGCCCTTCGTGTCGGACGGAGGAGACCGAGGAAAACCCCGGGCACCCCACATCTGGCGGTTTGGCGACTCCATGATGGCAGGGCAGGCCCGCAAAGCCAAGCGGATTCAGTGCGAATCCGTTGACGCTCTTCCTTTGTCTTCACCCGTCCTAAGGATCGACCGACAGACGGGGAACGCAATGAAGCCATACATCGACATGTACAGGCGCTGGATTGCCATGCCCGGCATCCAGGCCGCCGACATCGCGGTGTTGTCCGCGCTCTACGCCCATGCCGACCGCGACGGTGTCTGCACCGCCACGCAAGGGGAGCTGGCCGAGGAGCTTGGGCAAAGCCGCGCCTGGTTCAACGCCGTGCTGAAGGGCCTGCAGGAGAAAGCCGCGCAGGAATCGGCGCTGGTCTGCGCCAAGCCGCGGCGGGGCCTGCGCGGATTCGCTTATCAGCTGGCGGGGATGGAGGGCGTCACCGCCGGCATGTCCTGTCAGCCGGCTGACAGCAGCGGTTCCCCGGCCGGCATCTCCTTTGATTACCAGAATCCTGAATCCTCCTCCTCCCTCCAGGGCGGGGAGATGGCTCGGCAGGACGAGGCGCTGTCGGCCGACTGGCAGCCCGATGCCGCCGATCTGGCCTGGGCGGCGCTGGAGCGTCCGGAGGTCGACGCCGGCCGGGTGACGGCGAAGTTCGTGTCCTGGTGCCGCAAGGCCCACCGCCGCAACGGCTACCGCCCGCCGGATCCGGGGGCCGCATGGCGCCGCTGGATCGCCCGGGAGCTGGTGGCCCCGGCAGAACAGCCAGCCAGCCCGGTTCCGCCATCCGCCCAGCTCTTCGTCCAGTCCTCCGCCCCTCAACTCCGCCGGGAGCCCCGCAATGACCGCCGCACCGAACTCCGTGCCGAACTTCGAAGCGGTGCCCTGCGTGCCGGCCCTGCGTCCGATGCCGCCGGCCGCAACCGTGAAACCCTCGCAGCCTTGCGCCTTCGCCTCGCTGACCAGGCTTGATGCCGCGGATCTGCGGTTCGAAACCCAGGATCTGGCGCCCGAGGAGATCGGGGCGCTCGCCGACCGGGTCGAGCGGGCCATCGGCACGCTGACCCCGCCGATCGGCATCGAGAATGTGCTGATCGGTCTGGAGAAGCTGGCCGACCGCTTTGCGCTGGAACTGCCCGACGCCGACCTGCTGGAGGCCGACGTGCGGGCGATGGCGGACTGGCCGGCCGACCGCTGGATGGCGGCCTTCGACGCGGTGTGGGCGGCTTTCCGCAGCGGCTGGAGCCGCTTTCCGACGCTGGGCGACTTTCGCGAGGCGCTGGGCGCCCTGCCGCCGGCGGTGGAAAGCCGCGCCGCCGACGATCTGCGGCGGCTGGCGGGCCGGCTGCGCCAGGAACAGCAGCTGCGCGCCCGCGCCGAAGAGCAGCGCCGCCGCGCCCGTGCCCGCGAAGCCGCCCTGGCGAACCGGCAGCGCGAACTGGCGCTTCAGCGCGCAACCGAACTCCTGCTTGTCCGCGGGCCGGGCGAGCAGCATTATCCGCCGGACCACCAGAGAGTGCCGACAGCGGATGAAACCGAACCAGCGCCCGCCGAAACGTCCGTTGCATCGTCCGAATGGGACCGCCGACGCACAGGCGCTGCTGACCCGTGCCGTCACCCATCATCAGACCGGGCAACTGGCCGAGGCGGCGACGCTCTACGAACAGGTGTTGAAGCGGGTGCCCAAGCAGGCGGACGCGCTGCATCTGTCGGGGCTGATCAAGGCGCAGACCGGAGCATTGACGGAGGGGGTCGAGCGGATCCGGCAGGCGGTGAAGGCCGACCCACGCCAGCCGCTCTTCCATGCCAATCTGGGCCGGCTGCTGGAGGCGGCGGAGCAGTGGGAGGATGCGACGACGGCCTTCCGCTTGGCGGGCCGTCTGGCGCCGCTCGACCCGTCGCTGCCGCGGATGGAGGCGGCGGCCTGGACAAAGCTGGGCCGGCAGGACGCGGCGGCGCAGGCGCTGCTGCGGGCGATGGCGCTGGAGCCGGCGGATGCCGGGACCGCGGCGGATCTGGGCGACGCGCTGTACGATTGCGGGCGCTTCCTGCCGGCCGCGGACTGGTACGGGCGGGCGGCTGCGCTGGAGCCGCATCGGGTCCTGGCGGCCTTCAACCGGGGAGCGGCCCTGCGCGACGCCGGCCGGATCGCCGAGGCGGCGGCGGCCTTCCGGGCGCTGGCGGGACGGGCGCCGGAAATGGTGGAGCCGCTGGAGCAGTGTATGCAGCTCCGCCGGCAGATGGGCGACGACGAAGCTGCTTTGGCGGCGGCGCGCCGGCTGCTGGCGTTGGTGCCGGCGCAGGCGGCGGCGGTCCGCAGCCTGGGCGGTTCCGAGACCGGGTCGGCGCAGGAGCCGGTCTGGCTCGCACGGCTGGCGCGGCTCGAACCGCTGGCCGACGACGTGGTGCTGGCGCTGGCCAGCCGGCTCTATGGCCGGCGGCGGAGCGCGGCGGCGGAGCGGGCATACCGCCACGCGCTGGCGCTGAGGCCGGACTCCGGCCTTGCGCTGTCGGGGCTGGGACTGGCGCGGGCGACGCTGGGGATGGCGGGTGCCGCGCCGGCGGTGCTGCGTGCGGTGCGGGTGGCGCCCGACGACGCGGCGCTGGCCGCCAATGCCGGATCCACCTTCCAACTGGCCTTGCAGCCGGAGGCGGCGCTGTCCTGGCACCGGCGGGCGCTGGTTCTGACGCCCGACACTGTGGCGGCCTGGACCAACATCGGCACCCTGCGGCTGGAGGCCAACGCGGCGGAGGAGGCGATCCCGCCGCTCGACCGCGCCAGACGGCTTGGCGAAATCGCCGGGGACATGGACCAGCTGGCGCTCGCCAACTCCAATCTCGGGGTCGCCCGGATGGCGCTGGGGCTGCATGGGGAGGCGGTGGCGGCGTTCCGCGCGGCGCTCGACCGGACACCGGACGATGCGGCGATCCGCTCCAACATGCTGTTCTGCATGTGCTTCGACGACCAGACCGATCCGGTCGAGGTCTTCCGCGAGCATCGCGCCTTCGAACGCCATCTGCCGGCGGTCCCGGCCGTCCCCCATGCGGTGGAGAGCCGTGATCCGGAGCGGATCCTGCGCGTCGGTTACCTGTCGCCGGATTTCCAGCGCTATCCGGGGCCGGGCTATCACTTCCTGCTGCCGCTGATCGAGGGGCACGACCGCGGGAGGGTTGAGGTCACCTGCTATCACAACGACCGCAGCCGCGATGCCACCACCGACCGCTTCCAGGCGGCGGCCGACCGCTGGCGCGACGTGGCGGTGCTGACCGACGAGGAGCTCGACCGGCGGATCCGGGAGGACCGCATCGACATCCTGGTCGATGCCGGCGGCCACATGTCGCGCAACCGCATGCCGCTGATGGCGCGCCGCCCGGCGCCGGTTCAGGTCAGCCTGCCACTCTATCCCAACACCACCGGGCTTAGCGCCGTCGATTACCAGATCGCCGACCCCCGTCTGGCGCCGCCGGGGGCGGATGCGCTGCACACCGAAAAGCTGATCCAGCTGCCCGGCTGCGTTCTGTGCTACCGGCCGGCGGACTCCGCCTTCGCGCCGCCGATCCTGCCGCCGCTGGACCGCAACGGCCGCATCACCTTCGGGTCCTTCAACAACATCACCAAGGTGAACGCCGCCACCATCGCGCTGTGGGCGCGGCTGCTGGCGCTGGTGCCGACGGCGACGCTGGTGCTGAAATGGCGGGGCTTGGGCAGCGGCGGCGGTGCCGACCGGCGCCTGCTGGCCGCCTTCGCCCGGCATGGCATCGGGGCGGAGCGGCTGGAGCTGCGCGGTATCACCCCGGATCCCTACCAGGATTACGTCGCCATCGACGTGGCGCTGGACCCCGTCTTCGCCAATGGCGGGACGACGATCTGCGACGCGCTGTGGATGGGCGTGCCGGTGCTAAACCGGACCGGGCCGACCCTGATCGGCCATTGGGGGGCGACCCTGCTCGATGCCGTCGGGATGGCGGCGCTGGTGACGCGCGACGACGAGGCCTATCTGGCGCAGGGTGTCCGGCTGGCGACCGACCGCGCCTTCCTCGACGCGCAGCGGGAGAGTTTGCGCGAGCGGATGCGACGCTCGGCCCTGATGGACGAGCCCGGCTATGCCCGCGCGGTCGAGGCCGGCTACCGCACCGCGTGGCGCCGCTGGTGCGCCGGGTTGCCGGCGGTCGCCTTCGATGTTGTGGAAGGGGAGGGGCGGTGATGAGCGTCTGCGATCTGTCGGCCGTCCGCAGCATCCTGGTCGTCAAGCTGGACGAGGCCGGCGACTTCGTGATGGCGACCCCCTTCCTGCGGGGCTTGCGCGCCGCCGCCCCGCAGGCGCGCATCCTGCTGGCGGTGCGCGAGGCGGTGGCGGATCTGGCCCTGACCTGCCGCTGGGTCGACGGGGTGGTGGCGCCGCAGCCGAAGGAGGGCGGCGGCATCGATTTCCGCGGCATCACCCCCGGCGGGCTGAAGCTGTTCGCCGAGTGCTACCGCGCCGGCTTCGATCTGGCGCTGGTGCCGCGCTACGACTTCGACCGCCATGGCGCGACGACGCTGGCCGCCAACAGCCGGGCAAAGCTGGTCGCCGGCTTTTCCGAGCGGGTCACGCCGTGGAAGGCTGACGGCAACCAGGGCTTCGACCGCGCCTATGGGCTGGCGCTGACCCCGCCGCCGGGGCGGCACGAGGTCGAGCAGAACGCCGCCCTGCTGGAAGCGCTCGGCGCGGGGGCGGATCTGGGGCCGCTGGAACTGGCGCTGACGGCGGAGGACAGGGTGGAGGCGCAGCGGCTTCTCGGCTTGTCCGATGGCCCTGGCGATGGTCGCCCGCTGATCGCGGTGGCGCCGGGCGCGGCCAGTCCGCGCCGCGACTATCCGGCCGACCGGCTGGCTGCGGTGGTCTCCGCCGTCGCGGGCGCGCTCGATGCGCGGGTCGCCGTGCTGGGCACGGCGGCGGAGCATCATGCTGCGGCAGTGCTCGCGGCGGCATTGCCGGGACGGACCATCGACCTGACCGGGGCCACGCCGCTGCGGGTTGCCGCCGCCGTGATGGCGGAGGCGGCGCTGGCGATCACCATGGATTCCGCCCCGGCCCATCTGGCCGCGGCGGCCGGGGTGCCGGTGGCGGTGTTCTCCTGCCATCCCATCGGCGGCGATCCGAACCACTTCCATGCGCCGGAACGCTTCCGCCCCTGGACCGGCGGGCGGGACGAGCGGGCACTGGTCCTGCGCCCGGCCACAACGGTGCCGCCCTGCACCGTGTCTTGTCTGGCGGCCGAGGCGCATTGCATCGCCGCCATCGATCCAGCCGACGCCGCCCGGCGCATTCTGGCCCTGGCGGCCGCCACCATGGGAGAGCAGGGATGAGCGATCCCATCATCCACCCCATCATCCACGTCAGTTTCCCGTAGCCGCCGGACGCCTATCCGCAGACGCTGCACTGGCATGCCCAGCTCAGCCGCCATGTGTTCGAGGCGCTGCGGCAGCGGTTCGGCACCCGCGTGCGCTTCTCGTCCTGGAGCGCGCCGCTGGAGCCGGCCCGCTCTGCGATCATGTGAAGGCGCTGCTGGACAGCGGCCATCCGGGGCGCATTGGCGGTTGAATCGGCTGCGACAGGCCAAATCGTTAAAGTTGCTTTCGAGTTGGAAAGCCTGCCACGGTTCAGAGAGCTGTCGCATATGCCTCCCTCTCCCGGGGCTCTCAGCGGATCTTCGATCCGCCTGACGCCGTCAGTACAAACTTCGTTTGTGCGAGAGGCGGGAGAGAGCATTTCCCCGCCGCAAGTGGGAGATAGGGGGCTGGGTAGCAGCGGAACAGAAAACCTACATGAGGATTTCACGGTTTGTCGTCTGGATTGGCCTTGCTGCGTAACGTCAAACCGGAGTTCGTTGGACCATATGTGACCGGTAGCCGCCATCGTAGTGATAGGCCGAGCGGTGAAGCCGCAAAGCCATCGTTAGCTCGGGCACAGACGTAACTGGTCGATATGAGAGGATTGAAAATGGCCGAAGATGCTGGCGTGATAGCTGTGGACCATACGGGATTCTCGGTCACCTCGTTGGAGGAGGCGATCCAGTTTTGGACTGAGGCGATGGGTTTCAACCTTGCTCGCCGCGGAGAGATGGGTGGGGAGTTCCTACGGGAGGCCACGGGGGTTGACGATCCGCGTTGCCGAATGGCGCTGGTGACGGCTCCAAACGGCTACCCTGTCGAACTCCTCGAATATTCGACAGGCCGTACGCTGGGCCAGACACCTCGTAGCGCAGGTGCGATCGGCGCCGCGCACATCGCCATCACGGTTGCGGATATCCGCAAGGCGATCGCGCGGGTTGAGACGGCGGGGTGGGCAGTGAAGGGTTCGCCGCAGCCGATACCAGCCGGCCCCCGATGCGGAACAATGGTCGCGTACATCTCCGGTCCGGACGGTATCACCATCGAACTGATGCAGCCGCCCGTTCAACATTCCCGCGTCGTGTAATACCAGCGGTCATTGATGATGACCGCTGGTATCCGTGCCGACCGGCACGGCGGCGGCACATGCCGCCGAAGCTCTTGATCCTGACAGGTCAGGATCAAGAGCCGCTGGTATAACGCCCCTTCGGTCCGGGAAAGCTCCTTGTGTAGGTTTTCTGTTCCGTTGCTACCCAACCCCCGAGATACGCAGGAGAAAAGAAAATGGGCGGATCCACGGAGTGCGTGGATCCGCCCGAGGCGAGGAGACTGAAAGCCGGTACCCGAACGTGCCTGTAAAGGCACCGGCACTCCGGAGGCCCGGCTGCACAGGACAGTGCAGCCAAGCCATCCGAACCGAGCGTCTCCTATTCCTGTGACAGGGTTACCCGGCGATCAGGCCGCGCAGCTGCCGATTTGCGACAGCCAGCATGGCGAGATCGACCGCCGGCTGGGCGCGCAGTTCGGCCAGAAGCTGTTCGACCCGCTCGACCACCAGGCTGCGGTTGGCGATCCAGCCATCGACCGCCGCGGCCTCGTCACCCTCGCTTTCCAGCACGCGCACGGTGAGCGCGCTCTGGTGGGCGAACAGGTCGTCGACGATGGCGGCAACCGCCTGACGCTGCCAGTGGTTGTCGACCTTGGCGCCGGCGGCGCGGTCGCGCAGCCATTCCAGGCCGAAGCGGCGGCCGAGGCCGAAATAGACCGAGGCGACGCCTTCCACCGCGCGGCCGGTGCGCTCGGCGATCCGCACCAGATCGGGGGCGGCGGCGAGAACCGGCAAGGCGGCGATCCGGCGTGCCAGCTCCTCCGGCACGCCCTGGGCCATCGCATCGGCGATGCGGGTGGCGAGGCGCGAGGACTCCTCGGCGTCGAGGAAGCGGTCCAGCCCGGCGGCCAGAGCCTCCACCCCCGGACGGAAGGCGGCGGACTCGCGGCCCAGATCCAGCGGGTGCGGGCTGTGGGCCAGGAACCAGGCCACCGAGCGGTCCAGCAGCTGGATGGTCTCCAGCATCAGCGCCGTCTGCAAGGCCGCCGGCACGACGTTGTCGAGCGCGTCGATGGCGTCCCACAGCGGGCGAAGCTGGAACACGTCCCGCGCGATGGCGTAGGCGCGGGCGACGTCCGCCGGGCCGAGGCCGGTCTTCTCCACCATGTCGCGGACGAAGGTGGGGCCGACGCGGTTGACCAGGCTGTTGGTGACGGCGGTGGCGATGATCTCGCGGCGCAGGCGGTGGCGCGAGATCGCCTCGCCCTGGCCGTCCCGCAGCGGCTGCGGGAAGTAGCGCAGCAGATCCTCGACCGTCGCCGGATCGTCCGGCAGCTCCGAGGCCAGCAGATCGTCGTACAGCGTGATCTTGGCATAGGCCAGCAGCACCGCCAGCTCCGGCCGGGTCAGGCCGCGGCGCTCGGCCATCCGCTGGGCCAGCTCCTCGTCGGTCGGCAGATACTCGATGGCGCGGTTCAGCCGGCCGTTGCGCTCCAGATTGCGGATGAAGCGCAGCTGGGCCTCCAGCAGGCCGGCCCCTTGAGCCTCGGCGATGGTCAGGGCCTGGGACTGGCGGTAATTGTCGGCCAGCACCAGCCCCGCCACCTCGTCGGTCATGGCGGCCAGCAGGGTGTCGCGCTGCTTCAGCGTCATGTCGCCGCGCGCCATGACATCGCCCAGCAGGATCTTGATGTTCACCTCATGGTCGGAGGTGTCGACGCCGGCCGAGTTGTCGATGGCGTCGGTGTTCAGCCGCACGCCCTTGCCATCGCGGCCCTTCTGCGCCGCCTCGATGCGGCCGCGCTGGGTGACGCCCAGGTTGGCGCCCTCGCCGACCACCTTGGCGCGGATCTGGCCGCCATCGATGCGCAGCGCGTCGTTGGCCTTGTCGCCGGCCTCGGCGTTGGTTTCGGTCGAGGCCTTGATGTAGGTGCCGATGCCGCCGAACCACAGCAGATCGACTTCGGCGGTGAGCAGGCGGCGCATCAGCTCGACCGGCGACAAATGGGCCTGCTCGATGCCGAAGCGGGCGCGGACCTCCGCCGTCAGCTCCACCGTCTTGGCGCTGCGCTCGACGATCATGGCGCCCTTGGACAGCCTGGAGCGGTCGTAGTCGGCCCAGGAGGAGCGGGGCAGGGCGAACAGCCGGTTGCGCTCCTCCCAGCTGGTCGCCGCGTCGGGATCGGGGTCGAGGAAGATGTGGCGGTGGTCGAAGGCGGCCAGCAGGCGGATGTGGCAGGACAGCAGCATGCCGTTGCCGAACACGTCGCCCGACATGTCGCCGACGCCGACCACGGTGAAGTCGGTGGTCTGGATGTCGGTGCCCATCTCGCGGAAATGGCGCTTGACCGATTCCCAGGCGCCCCGCGCGGTGATGCCCATCACCTTGTGGTCGTAGCCGGCCGAGCCGCCCGACGCGAAGGCGTCGCCCAGCCAGAAGCCATGGTCGATGGAGACGCCGTTGGCGATGTCGGAGAAGGTGGCCGTGCCCTTGTCGGCGGCGACCACCAGATAGGGATCGTCGGCGTCATGGCGCACGACATCCTTCGCCGGCACGACCGACCCGTCGGCGGCGAAGTTGTCGGTGATGTCGAGCAGGCCGCGCATCAGAATCTTGTAGCACTCGATGCCTTCGGCGAGTGCCGCCTCGCGGCCGGCGCTCGGGGGCGGGGGACGCTTGACGACGAAGCCGCCCTTGGAGCCCACC
The DNA here is from genome assembly GCF_042604635.1 of Azospirillum sp. A26. Lineage (NCBI taxonomy): Bacteria > Pseudomonadati > Pseudomonadota > Alphaproteobacteria > Rhodospirillales > Azospirillaceae > Azospirillum > Azospirillum sp. A26. Next base: position 1,883,854 of record NZ_CP170473.1, read on the forward strand.
GGCACGATGACGGTGTTCTTCACCATCTGCGCCTTCATCAGGCCCAGGATCTCGGTGCGGAAATCCTCGCGGCGGTCGGACCAGCGGATGCCGCCGCGGGCGACCTTGCCGCCGCGCAGATGGACGCCTTCCATGCGCGGGCTGTAGACGAAGACCTCCACCCACGGGCGCGGCAGCGGCAGCTCCTCGATGGAGCCGCTGTCGAGCTTGAAGGACAAATGCGGCTTGGGCGCCCCGTCCGGCCTGGTCTGGTAGGCGTTGGTGCGGAGCGTGGCGCGGATCAGGTTGACGAAGCGGCGCAGGATGCGGTCGTCGTCCAGATTGGTGACGGCATCCAGCGCGGTCTCGATCTGCTCCAGGATCGGCGCTTCATCCAAAAGGTTCTTCGGGTCGAAGCGGGCGGCGAACAGGCGGGCCAGCAGGCGGGCGGTCTGCGGATGGGCGGCCAGCGTCGTCTCGATGGTGTCCTGGGCGTAGGCGAAGCGGGCCTGTTTCAGGTACTTCGCATAGGCGCGCAGGATCGTGACCTCGCGCCCGGCCAGACCGGCGCGCAGGACCAGACGGTTGAAGCCGTCATCCTCCATCCGGCCGTCCCAGATGTCGGCGAAGGCGTCCTGGAAGGTCTGCTTGACCTTGACGCAGTCCACCGGCATCCCGTTCTGGGTGCGGGCGGCGAAGTCGTGGATCCAGACCGATTGGGCCGGAATGGAGCCGCCGGCCGGGCGGACCTCGTAGGGCTGCTCGGTGATCACCTTCAGGTCCATGTGCTCCAGCATCGGCAGCACATCGGACAGCGGCACCGGCCGTCCCTGATGGTAGATCTTGACGTGCAGCTCGTCGCCGTCGGCCTCCAGCGGGTGGAACAGCACGATGCCGAGCCGCTGTTCGGTCAGCGCCCGTTCGATGCGGTCGATGTCGTGGACCGCGGTTTCCGCCGGGAAGGTCTCGCGGTAGCCGGCTGGGAAGGCATCGGCATAGCGGCGCAGGCGGGCGTTGCCGGTCTCCTCGCCATGGGCCTCGACCAGCGCGTCGCGCATGCGGTCGGCCCAGCTGCGGGAGACCTGGACCAGCCGGGCCTCGATCTCGCTGATGTCGACGGGGGGAAGCTTGCCCGGCTCCGTCTTCACCATCAGGTGCAGGCGGGCGAGCGCGCTGTCCGACAGCTGGGTGAAGTAGGAGGTGCAGGTGCCGTGGAAGGCGGATTCCAGAACCGACTGGATCTTGCGGCGCAGCGCGGTGTCGTAGCGGTCGCGCGGCACGAAGACCAGGGCGGAGACGAAGCGTTCGAACGGGTCGCGGCGGACGAACAAAGCGAGGCGCTGGCGTTCCTGCAGATAGAGGATGCCGACCGCCGTCTCGAACAGCTCCTCCGACGGGGTCTGGAACAGCTCGTCGCGCGGGTAGGTCTCAAGGATGTTCAGCAGCGCCTTGCCGTCATGGCCCGACGGGTCGAAGCCGGCGCGGCCCATGACGCGGGCGACCTTGCGGCGCAGGAACGGGATCTCGCGCGGGCTGCGGTTGTAGGCGACCGAGGTGAACAGCCCGACCGCCAGCGTGACGCCGACCACCTTGCCCTGGCCGTCGAAGCGCTTGACCAGAATGGCGTCGAGCGGGACCGAGCGGTGGACGGTGGCCTGCCGGGTGCCCTTGGTCACCAGAAGCGCGCGCGGCTGGTGCAGGAAGGCGCGGATTTCCTCCGGCAGCACGGCGGCGTGGCCGTGCTCATCGAACACGGTGATCTCCGGCGCGCGCAGCACACCGAGGCCGCTGCCCTCGACCAGCTCCAGCCAGGGCTCCTGGCCGGCGCCGCCGATGGTGGCGGTGTAGAGGCGGCTGCCCAGCAGGGTCATGTTGCCGTCGTCGACCCAGGTCAGGAAGTCGGCGGCCTCCTGCGATTCCTCGGCGTCGGGGGCGTGGGCGATGTCGTCGCGGGCGGCGCGCACGCGCTCGCGCATCGGCGTCCAGTCCTCGACCGCGGCGCGGACGTCGGCCAGCACCCGCTCGATCCCTTCGCGCAGACGGGCCTGGGCGGCCGGGTCCGACAGCGGGTCGATGGAGCAGTGCATGAAGGATTCGTCGTGGGCGCCGTCGGCGTCTTCGCCGGGCTCCAGCAGTTCGACGATGCGGCCGTCGGCATCGCGGACGACGCGGGTGACGGGATGGATGATAAGGTGGACGGTGACGCCCTGCCGGTTCAGCTCCGCCGTGACGGAATCGACCAGGAAGGGCATGTCGTCGTTGACGATCTCCACCACCGAGCGTTCGGCCTGCCAGCCATGCTCGTCCAGACGCGGGGCGTAGACGCGCACCTTGGCGGTGCCTGCGTTGCGCTGCTGCCCCCACTGCCACATGGCCAGAGCGGCGCCGTAAAGCTGTTCCGGGGTGCCGCGCAGCAGGTCGTCGGGGGGCACGTTGGCGTAGAAGCGCTTCACGAAGCGCTCCGCCCGCGCGTTCGGAACCCGGCTGCGCACCAGTTCGGCCAGTTGCTGCCGCAAGTCGCCTGCCAGATCCTTCGTCGCCGTACGCATGATGGTGGTTGTCTCCTCTCGGGTTTTTCGGACGTGCTTGCTTTGGGCGTGTTTTTCTTTTGATTGGTAGTACCACCCCCCCGATGACTTTTCGACGGCAAATAAACGGCAGGATTTCTGACCAAGCGGCGATTCACACCCCTTTGGGGGTATTTGTCCAAAGATTCGGACAACCCAGTCACATGTTCGCCGAATTTATCCATAGCGCATTCACATCCCCGCCATGGCCCCTCCCTCGCCGATGCCGCGGCAAAGGCGCACAGCGCCCATCCGCCGCATCCGGCGGTGGGCGGAGCGGTGCGCTGGCAGGGAAGAGGCCGACTCGATTCGGCAGGAGGGGGGCGGAACCGGCAAAGCGGCGGAAATTCAGGAAAACCACCGAGGGAACAGGTAAGCTATACTGTCCTAACGGCGTTTCAGATCGGCGCCGGGGCGTTTTCGGACAAGCTATCGACAAGCCGGCGGGCGTGGGCGGAAAGATCGGCAAAATTCCGGGCGCACAGCACCAGCAGGCGGGGCGCCCAGGGGTCGGACAGCGGCATGACCCGCAGGAGGCCGCTGTCGAGTGCCCGCAGCGCCGCCGTTTCCGGCACGATGCCGACCCCGACCCCGCGTTCGACCAGCCGGCACAGCGCCACCGGCCCGCGCACCCGCACGCGGTAGGACAGGCTGCGGCCGGCGCGGGTGGCGTGGCCGTTCAGATAGTCCTGCAGGGCGCTGCCGGCGCTGAGGCCGACGAAGGGCTCGTCCAGCAGGTCGGCGAAGGAAATCCGGTCGTGCCCGGCCAGCCGGTGCGACAGCGGCAGCACGGCGACCAGCCGGTCGCTGCGGAAGGGGCGGGTCTCCAGCCCGCCGAGATCGACCATGTCGGCGACCACGCCGAGGTCGGCCAGCCCGGCGGCCACCGCCTCGACGATGGCGTGGCTCGGCCGTTCCTCCAGATCGATGTCGATGCTGGGATTGTCGGCGAGGAAGCCGGCGAGCGCATCGGGCAGGAATTCGTTGATCGCCGCGGTGTTGGACAGCAGCCGGACGTGGCCCTTCAGCCCCTTGGCGTATTCCGCCAGCTCGCCGCGCATCCGCTCCAACTGGTGCAGGACGAGGCGGGCATGGTGGACCACCGCGCGGCCGGCCGGGGTGGGGCGGACGCCGCGGCGGAAGCGCTCCAGCAGCGGGATGCCCAGCGCCTCCTCCATCCCGCGCACCCGCGCGCTGGCCGACGCAAGCGCCATGGCGCTGCGCTCCGCCCCGGCGGTGATGCTGCCGGTCTCCACGATGTGCAGGAACAGCCGCAAGTCGGTCAGGTCGAAGCGCATGGCGGGTCTGGATGGAACCATAAAGTGTTACGAGAGCACCCATATAACGCACTCGCTGGAACCATAAAATGGTTTCGCCACAACCGTGTTTGAAAATGGCGGCCCGAGCCAACAGAGCGACGTGGAATAAAAGCCTCTAACATAGCCATCTTGTGCGGAATTCTTGAAGCTGTTTACTGGCGTCCCAGGCTGCGCTGGGTCATCGACCAAATTCATGTGCTCAAACCGATTCGCTTCCAGTCGCTGACGCGCAACGAGATCGGTGACCGCATCTCGGCTATTTCCGTGCGCCATGCAAAGCAGAGCGGTGACATTCAAAGTCTGCCGCAGGACGCCGCGGACATCCGGCAGCGCCGTGACACGACTTTCTTGGTTGACGTCGATTATTTGATTTCCGCTCGCCTTCATCTGACGGATGATGCGCCAAGCAGTGACAGGCTGGATGAACCCCTTACCATCTTTCGTCGCCGGGCCCGGCGCGGCCAGTATTTCCGCTCGCCCTATCTTGGCACCCGCGAGTTTCCAGCCGACGTTGTGCTGTGGGAGGAGCGGATGCCTGAGCATCAATTGCCCGATGACCAGCGCGACCGCGATCTCGGTCCGATGCTGCTCGATATCGACTACGCCGACAATCACGCCGCCCGGTTTTTCCACGCCATTCTGCGCGACGGCGTCATCAGCGTTCCACCCTTTGTTACGGCGGTGCGGTCATGACGGTCCTCGCCTCTCTCACCTCCCATTATGGTCGGCTGGAACGTCGCTGCGATGTTCCGTCCTTCGGTTTCACCCGTGAGCGCATTGCCTTCGGGCTGGTGCTGTCGGCAGACGGCGAGCCCGTCGCCTGTGACGACCTCCGCCTTTCCACTGACGGACGGAACCGCGGCGGCGGGCAGTCGATGACGGTCCCACGCTCCTTCACGCGATCCGGCATCAAGCCCCGGCCCTTCTTCCTCTGGGACAACAGTCACTTCGTTCTCGGGCTCGGCAGCCCGCCGGAGGGCACGGAACCAACCGCTCACTCTGCGCGTGCCGAGGCCTTCCGTGATTGGCACGAGCGGCTGCTGGATGGCACAGAGGATCCTGGCCTCCTGGCGGTCTTGCGCTTTCTGCGCAGCTGGACGCCAAGTCGCTTCCGGCAACCGCCGTTCTCGCCGGCGCTGCTCGATCGCACACTTGTTTTTCGCCTGCTCGACGATGTCGATGCCGCCGGTCGGCCGCGCTTTCTGCATGATCGGCCACCAGCCCAGGCCGCGTGGGAACCCCATGCCATCGAGGGTGACCGACCCAAGGCGGTGTGTTTGGTCACTGGCCAGGTTGCCCCGGTTGCTCGCCTGCACCCTGCGATCAAGGGTGTGTGGGGAGCCCCGACGACCGGCGCATCACTGGTGTCTTTCCACCAGCCTGCTTTCAGATCCCATGGCAAGGTCCAGGGTGACAACGCTCCCGTCTCGGAAGCTGCTGCCTTCCGGTACGGCGCGGCGCTCAACGCGCTGCTGGCACCGGGCACCCGATCCAAACTCCGGATCGGGGACATCACCATGGTGTTCTGGGCTGACGCCGCTGTCAATGGTGAGGCGGCGGCCCGTCGGATCGAGGCACTGGTGGGCAGCCTGTTGGCGCCTACCGGACCACCCGCTCCTGCCATCAATGAAGAGGGGCGCCCGGTTTTTCGCCGTAGCTGGGAATGGCTGGAGAAGCCTGCCGCTGCGCAAGCCGCCGCTCTTGGCATAGAGCCCAGTGTCCGCGTGTCTATCCTCGGTCTCATGCCGAACGGCCCACGCCTGTCGGTGCGGTTCTGGCAGGAGGTGACGGCGGGGGCGCTGATCGATCGGCTGACCGCTCACTGGCGCGATCTGCGGATCGAGCCGCCGGCCTGGAAAATACCTCCCTCACCGGCGGCGCTGCTCTATGCCATGGCACGGCAGGGACGCTCCGGGTCGGTTCCTCAGCAACTCGCCAGCGACCTGATGCGGGCGATTTTGACGGGAGAGCGTTATCCGTTGACCCTTTTGGCGGCGGTCCTTCAGCGCTTGCGTGCCGGTGAACCTGTCGATGGCCCGCGTGCTGCCCTGTGCAAAGCGATCCTCCAGCGTGCTGCCCACCGGCACCGGCGTGGCAGCGCCAATCCATACACCGATCCGGCCAGGGAGGTGCCAGTGAGCCTCGATCGTACGGAGTTCGACCAGGCCTACCGGCTCGGACGGCTGTTCGCTGTTCTCGAGAACGTCCAGCGTGCCGCCTTGGGGCGGCTCAACGCCAGTGTCCGTGATCGCTATTACGGTGCGGCCTCGGCCACGCCGGCCAGCGTCTTTCCCCTGCTGCTGCGCACCACCCCCCATCATTTGAAGGTACTGCACAGGGAGCGCGTGACCCGCGGCCTCGCTGTCTGGTTCGAGCGGGAGATCGACGAGATCATGCGCGATCTGGACATGAATCTTCCGCGCCAACTGCAGCCGATGGCACAAGGCCGCTTCGCTGTCGGCTATTACCACCAACGCCACGCTCGCAAACCTGATTCAGAGGTTGCCGATACGGTTGCCCAACCGGAGGAATGAGCCCATGCCTGCTGTCTCCAACCGCCACGAGTGCGTCCTGTTTTTCGAGGTGAAGAACGGCAACCCCAACGGCGACCCCGACCTTGGCAACCAGCCGCGCCTCGATCCGGAAACCAGTCATGGGCTGGTGACCGATGTTTGTCTGAAGCGTAAAATCCGCAATTACGTCAGCCTGTTTCACGGCGATGATCCTCGCTTTGGCATCTACCTGCGCGATGGTGCCATTCTCAACCGGACGCACCGTGACGCCTATCGGGCGGTACGTCCTGGCGAAGCAGCGGTGGCAACGGCCGCCCGGCTGTCACCGCGGGACGATGACGAGGCGGCAGCTCTGCGTCGGTTTATGTTCGATCATTTCTTCGACGTGCGCACCTTTGGCGCTGTGATGGGCTTTGGGGTGAACTGCGGTCAGGTTCTCGGCCCGGTACAGCTGTGCTTCGCCGAATCGGTCGAGCCGATCCTGCCGCAAGAGATCACGATCACCCGTATGGCAGCCACCGCAGAACCGGAAGGGCGGAACCGGAAGACGCAGAGAGCAAAGCGGCCCGATCCGGACCTAAGGACCAACTTGGATAGTCTCACGCCTCTGCACGAGGGAGAGGCGGCTTCTGACGACGAGCGCATTGAAAACCGGACAATGGGACGCAAGTACCGGGTGCCTTACGCCCTTTATCGTGTCCATGGCTATATCTCGGCCAAACAAGCAGAGGGCATCAATTTCGATGAGAGTGACCTCGAGCTGCTGTGGACGGCGTTGGAGCGGATGTTCGACCATGACCACTCGGCTGCGCGTGGGGAAATGGCCAGCCGGCGGTTGATCGTCTTCCGTCACGATAGCGCCCTCGGCAATGCATCTCCCGCCAGCCTATTTCGCCGTGTCACGGTTCGGCGCCGGGTACAGGGGGCAACGTATGACCTTGCCAGCTCCGAGCTGGAGACTCTACCGCCGGCACGGCGGTTCGAGGATTACGAGATCGACCTTGATCTCACCAACATGCCGGCCGGTGTAGAAGCGATCGTCCGGTTTTGAAGAAGCTTGTGGTTTGGCTGCTTGTTCTTGTTCTGCGCGAACCTTAAGCGCAGCCGAATGTCGGAAGGTTCGTAATTGGTCCAAAGTGCTGAACATCTGCGTGTTAAGGGAGGTCATAAAGCGATTGCATCCCCTGCGGATGCGCGGATTGAATCATCGCCAGCAGACGCTGGTAAAGATGACGCTTAAGGTCTTGCAGCGTGGATGCCGCTTGCCTGTTCAACTCGGAAAGACTGCATCTTTTGCGGGTGCGCGGATTGAAAACTGCATATCTCAGAGGCCGGCCTTATCACCGCATCGTTCATGTCGCGTGCGGGTGTGCAGTCTAACAGGTCGCGGAAAAACGAACATATTCCGGCTTTTTGCCTGCGCTGAGGCTTGGAAATGACGTTTTCGGCGCCCGTTTTTGTCAGAATGGAGCACGTTTTCGCGCTGCGAGACGCCCGGAGCCGCCGTTGAGGCGGAGTCCGGGCGTGATTATGCCGCCGCCAGCAGCTTGGGCAGGCGGATCAGGTTGTAGGCGGTGGCGGTCAGGGTGAACATCCAACCGACACGGGCCATGCCGCGATGACGCGTTTTGCGCAAGCCAGCTCCCTTGATCCAGCCGAACACCTCCTCGATCCGTTTGCGGATGCGCAAGGACACGGTATAGCCAGGGTGGCGGGTGGTCCGTCCGTCGATCGCCGAGCGGCGATTGCGCGTGTTCTGCGCGACGTGCGCAGCGGCGCCCAACTCGCGCATGTTCGCCACGAAATCCTTGGTGTCGTAAGCCTTGTCGGCGCCCACCGTGACGCGGTGGCGGCCGGGGATGGCCTCGACCATGGAAACCGCCGCCTCGCGTTCGGCCAAGCCGGTGGCTGCCGTCAGCCGGACATTCACCACCAGGGCGTGACGGTTCTCCATCAACGCATGGCCCATGAAGGCCAGCTTCGCCGGCTGCCCGTTGCCCTTGCGGTACAACCGCGCCTCGGGATCACTGGTCGAGGCATGGGTCTCGTTGGACCGCCTCTCACCATGGAAGTCGCGGTCGCCGTTGCGTCCCGGCCCCGGCGGCTCGCCGCTGCCGTCCTTGGGCCGGAAGCTCTTCACCGACGCCCAGGCTTCGATCAGCGTCCCATCCACCGAGAAGTGCTCGTCCGACAGCAGCGCCTTGACCCGGGGTTGACCCAGCACGGCGGCCAGGAACTTGGCCGCCACATCGCCGGCCAGCAGGCGCTCACGGTTCTTGGTGAACACCGTAACGTCCCACACCGGGGCGTCCATCGACAAACCGACGAACCAGCGGAACAGCAGGTTGTAGTCGAGCTGTTCCATCAGCTGGCGTTCCGAGCGCACCGAGTAGAAGGCCTGGAGCAGCAGCGCCCGCAGCAGCTTCTCCGGCGGGATCGACGGTCGCCCGATCGTCGAGTACAGCCCCTCGAACGCCGGCGACATCACCTCCAGCGCTTCATCAACGATGGCACGGATCGGTCGTAGAGGATGGCTCGCCGGAACACGGGCCTCACAGCTCACATAGCTGAACAGGCCCTCGCTGTGTTCGTCCGATCCCCGCATCGTCCCCTCACCGGCCGCTTTCTCTGCGACCGCAGAGAATCACGACCGGCAGGCCGGGCATAGCCTTTTTCCGCGGCCTGTTAGCGTCAAGAACAGCTAGAACATTGTCCCTGCTCGTAGCTGAGGTCACATGTGAGGCATCTGATTGCAATGGCATGGTCATAGCGGGGTGGTCATGAGCCACGGAAAGGGAAGAGAGCAATATCCGATTTTGGGATAATCCGGAAATGGGTTTAGCGGAGGTGCCGGCTTTTTCTCCTTCGGCGCCCGCTCGTGAAGTCCATCCATACCCCTGCTTACCGTGCTCTGATCACGGTTCTGGTGGACGCCAGACACACCGCTGGATTGACGCAGGATCAGTTGGCAAAGCGCTTGGGCAGGCCTCAATCGTTTGTGGCGAAGTACGAAAGCCGAGAGAGGCGTCTCGATGTGATAGAGTTCCTTTCGCTTAGCAAAGCACTGGAGTTCGACCCGTATGAAGCCATCCATATTATTGAAGAATATATAAAGTAGATTTATTTTATTTCTCGATTTCCTGATAGGGGTATTATCATATTCCGCTTTATCGTATTTTTTACACTGTCTTGTGGATTTGCTTATATCAATGCCTTTGTGGCCTACGGCTAGATTGCGTCCGCCATAATATGGATTCACCTGCATCCCACTTAATGCGGGATGCCTGTAGTTTCCCTTTGATGTTAGTATAGGCAGTCCATGTTGCATTCATAACAACAGGGGCTGGAGTGTAGCGCTGTGACCATACCAAAAACCTAATCCATCGCAAGAAGGACAAGGGAATTGCTTCGCCTCGAATTACAAGGGGTAAAAGCGCGATGACTCACCTACCCGTCACCCCTGAGATTGCCACAGCTCTTGCTGACATTGACTGGGAAGCTATCGATGCCATGACTGACGAGGACATTGCCCGCCAAATCGCTGAGGACCCTGACGCTCCCCCTGATCTATCCAACGCCCCACCCGAACTGGTGCGCGTCATCCACCCCCCTGGCGGTGTCAACGTTCGCGGAATCCGCGCCAAGCTTGACCTGACCCAGGAAGAATTCGCCGTCCGCTTCGGATTTTCGGTCAATCACCTGCACGATTGGGAGCAGAACCAGACTCAGCCCGACGCCTCCACTCAGATTTTGCTTCTGGTGATTGAGCGAGAGCCGGAACTGGTGGCCGCTGTGGTGGCGCAGAAGAGCGTCGGCTGGCCGGCGTGGCCGACACGCTGAAACTCACCTCCCGTGGAGTTGCACAACCGGTGGCAAAATGGACACTCTGGTCCTGAGGGATCAGAGTGTCGCGAAAAGGAGCCTCCCGTGGCGAAGGTGTCGCTGAAGCAGTATGAGATCGAGGCGATCGAGTATCCCGCCGATCTGGTGCGCACAGCGGCAGAGGGCGCTGCCCAGCACGTCTACGATCAAATGCCGCTGGCGGCGCTGGGCGTGCCCGCGGTTTTCGACTACCGCTGGCGGCCGGTGGCGAATGATCCGGACGACGATCATGTTCTCGAAACTACGATCGACGGCGTGGCCGATATGATCGCGAGTTTGAACATCACCGACCTCGCGGCCGGCGCCCGGCCTTTCGGAATCGCCGCCGAACAGCTGGTGAACGCTCTCAGGAGATTATGATGGCCAGTTTTCCCCTCCGCATGCCCGACGATCTGAAGGACGAGGCGGCCCGTCTCGCCGACGCGACCGGTGTCAGCCTCAACCAGTACCTCGTGTCGGCCCTGGGGTCGCGCGTTGGTGCGCAAGCGGAGGCGGCGCGCTACTTCGCCGCTCGGGCGGCTCGCACGACCCCTGGACGCGCCAAGGACATCCTGAGCCGGTCCGGCGCCGGAAACGCACCGTGCGATGACGATCGCATAGAATAATCGTCCAGAAAGGGTGCATTTGATGGACGTAACCCCGATCAAGACTGAAGCTGACTTCCGGGCTGCGCTTGCCGAGATCGAGCGTCTTTGGGATGCCGAGCCCAACACAACGGAGGACGACCGTCTCGACATCCTCATGACGCTGGTGGACGCCTACGAGCGGCGCCACCACCCCATGCCGCCGGCAGACCCGATCGGGGCGATCGAATTCATGATGGAGCAGCGCGGGATGACGCGCGCCGACCTGGAGCCGATTATCGGATCGAGCGGACGGGTGTCGGAGGTCTTGAACCGGCGCCGGGCACTTTCGGTCTCGATGATCCGGCGGCTGTCCGAAGCGCTCCAGATTCCCCCCGAGGTGCTGATCCGGCCCTACGACCTTCAACGGGCTGTCTGAACCGTCCAGAAAAGGAGGCTGAGCGAGATGAACGAAACCACACCGCGCGCAGGATTAGCGCAGGCACGGCGTCTGTGGTTGCATTACCGATCACTGGCCGAGTCCGGCCGACCGATTGATGCAGCGTCAGTCGCTGGTGATCTGGAGCGGCTGGTCGCTATGCTGGAGCATGATGCCGACAAGCTAGACCTTTCCCGATAAGCCTTCGCCACTCCGTTGGCGATATGGTCTCCCTGCTAAGAGGCGGTTTCCAGAACCCTCGTCCGATGCACACCCCTCCGGAAACCCTCTGATCTGTTGTCGGTTTCCTGTGCCTTTGGCACAGAGAGGCGGGCATGGGACCGACAGTTGCGGACTTGGTGGCGGGGATCATCGACCGGATCGAGGATCGGCTTGTCGGTCCCGGGCGTCCGCCAATGTCCATTGTGGAAGTCATCGAAACACTCCGCTTCTTCCTGCGTGAGGGCGTCCAATGGCGCGAGCTGCGGGCGGCGGACGGGCGTGCGTCGGGCTCGACCCTGTGCCGTCCTCTGGATGAGTGGCACAGGACCGCGTTGCTTCGGCGGGTTCATGCTGTCCTTGTCCGTATGGCGCGCTCTCCTGCGAACGCCCCCGAACCTCCGGCGCATCGCACAGCTGGATTGACGAACGGCCCCTTTAAGGTACATAAAGATGGATAATGTGTATTAAAGGGGTCTCAAATGAAGAGGCCGGTGCTTCTTAGTTCGCCCGAGGCGGATGCCTTGGAGCGGCTGGGCAGGCGGATCAGGTTGGCCCGTCTGAGGCGGAACCTATCGCAGGACGAAATGTCCGTAAGGACCGGCGTGACGAAGAAGACCTATATCGCGCTGGAGAAGGGCAAGGAGACGGTCAACGTCGGCCTGCTGGTCAAGGTCATGTCGGTCCTCGGCTACGCCGACCGGTTGCCCGACATGCTGGCGTCGGATCCGTTGGGCGAGGAATTGGAGGAGATTCATGGCAGGAAGCGGGGCGGGCACCTGGAAGGTTGATGCGGACGGCCGTCTGATGGAGATGGTCGTCTTCGCAGACGTGGACGGGGCCCCCGTTCCGGCGGGCGTCCTGTCGTTCAAGGGCGTTCCGGGACGGATGCGGCAGGGCGTCTTCCGTTACGACGAGGCGTGGCGCCGCCGTCCGGGGGCGAAGCCACTGGCGGCGACCGGCCTGCCGCTCCGACGCTCGTTCCAGAGCCTTCCACCTCACGAAATCCCGCTGCCCTTTTACGACGCGTCCCCGGACGGCTGGGGCAAGGCGATCCTGTCCATGGCATATCCGGACGTCCCGCTGGCGGCGCCGGAGTACATTGCGGCCGCCGGAGGGGACCGCATCGGCCATCTCCAATTCGGTCCGGACGACCAGGCGCCCGAGGTATGGGTCCCGGCCAAGGCCATGATCGACCTGCCGGGGGATGAGGATGACCTGGAGGGGTTGGCCGACGCCGCCGACGCGGTCGAGAATGGCGTCGCGACCAGATCGCACCTCGCCAAGCTGCTCGACAGCGGCGCCGACATAGGAGGCGCGCGGCCGAAGGCCAGGCTCTTCGTCGACGGCGAGCCGTGGATCGTCAAGATGCGGGCGAGGGACGACGCCTTCGATCACCAGCGGGTGGAGGCCGCCTGCCTGTCCGTCGCGCGGGAGGCGGGCATCGAGACCCCCGACCACAGGGTGACGGAGGTCGCCGGACGCTCGGTCCTCCTGGTGAAGCGGTTCGACCGCACGGGAGCCGTGCGCCACGCTTACACCAGCGCGGCTACCGTCCTTGGCCAGCCGCCCGGCACTTACGGGGCCTTAGGCGCGTCCTACGCCGACCTCGCCATCGCTGCCCGCCGCACGGGGATCGCCGACTGCGCCAAGCTGCTGTTCGAGCGCCTTCTGCTCAACTGCTTCCTCAACAACACGGACGACCACCTGCACAACCACGGCTTCATCGACGACGGCGACGGCTGGCGCCTGTCGCCGGTGTTCGACGTGGTGCCGCAGGCACGACGCGCCTTGGTCCTGCGCCCTGCCCGACACCAGTCGGCCGAGGCGGACCCGTCAAAGGCGCTGGAGGCGCACGAGGCGTTCGGGCTGTCCCGCGAGGAAGCCGACGAGTGCTACGCACGCATACGTGCGGCCGCTGCGAGCTTCCCCAAGTGGCTCGACCGTCACAAGGTGTCCGCGACGGACCGCGAGGTCGTCATGCGCAGGGTCCCGCACCTGCCGTAAACGGGGTTACCCGTGCGCACACCGGACCGCGGACGGCTGGTACGCAAGCGAGAACGATCTTTCTCGGCATCGGCCGGCGCTGCTGCTGTTTCAGCCGGAGGAACCGCCGACCTGAGGCTCCGTTCAGGAGATGGTGTCCACATCAGGATGGGATCATGTCGGCCTCACATCGCAAGGTCACGATCAACAGGGCACCGGTGCTGACGCTGTGGGCTGCGGTGGTCGCAGAACGGCTGGGCCTCGACCGCGACGAGGCGCTCACCATGGGAAAGGCTCTATCAGGCCTCACGGCGCATGCCAAAGGCGTCCGGCTCGGGATCTATGAGCCGACCCCAGAGACGGTGAGCGACAAGCGCAAGACGCTCCAGCAGGGCGAGGAGATTCCGATCGACCTCATGGGGCGGTCGATCCCGGCCGTGCACACAAAGGACGGGCTGCGCGCGGTGAGTCGGGGAAAGCAGATCAAGCCCGCGGCGGTGGACCGCTACTTGGCCAGCAAGTTCGGGGACGATCTGGATGACGTGCGCCAAGCCATGACAGTGCTGGCGGAGTCACTGCCGGCGACAGAGCTGGCCCGGCGGGCGTTTGGGCTCTACGAAGGCTTCAGACCTGAGGTAAAGGCTGGCACGGCCGGGTGGGGGGCTGAGGGCGAGCTGGACTTGGCGAAGCTCGCTCCGCCTCATCGTTCCTGAAGGACTGAATCACCACTGCAGAGTGCGCGGATTGTCCGGAAAGTGGGAACACGGTGAGACCGTGCCTTCCGACATCCCGGTGGGTCAGCTTGTCATAACGCCCGTACTGTGCTTTCCCTCGTCACAACCGACCCGCTTTCCCAGGTTGAGCTCCTAGCTGTTTTATCTAGCGAGCGGTGCGTCTATGGGAAAGGATGAGCCTGAAAAGGCGTGATCGATGGAGCGAGCAATGGGGCGTGTGGCATTGGCCAGTTTGCTAACGCTTTTCGCGCTTGCCGGATCAGCGTTTGCTGACGGCCGAGGTTCATATGGCGGTTATGGCGGTATGCTCGGCCTGTATCTGCTCGCGCCGTTCGCCCTCTACGGCCTCTGGAAGCTGCTCAATGATCGCACAGGTGCGATCTATGGATGGATCATCATAGCCGGGGTGGTTGCGCTCGGCGGCTTCTATAAGGGGCTGGTTGGGGCTGGAGAGGGGGCTTATCTGATTGGCGGTATCGCCACTATTGTAGCGATGATCCTCTATCGGCGCAGCCGCGGTCGAGGCTAACTTGACCTCTTATGCCTCAGAGTTTCGGCGCGGGTTGGCTGCATTCAATATTAGCGAGGATTATATATGTTCTATACTCTGAATCACTTAAAGTCCGTATTTGCAAATGAGTTCTTTGTTGAGCCGGCTGACCAAAATTATCAGTTGGCCCGATGGGCAAAAATACATGGTTTTCACCGGGAATTTTATTGGCAGGCGGTTCAAGCAATTGAGAAATACTGCAAAGCAATTCTTGTCCTTAATGGTGAGAGTGTAATTAAAATCGGACACAATATCGAAAAACTTTTTGACCGCTGCTGTGCGCGGCTCGGCGATCTGGTAGTGCCTCGCTTTGAGTGCCCGGCGGAGTTCCCGCAAGAACTTTGGAACGATGAAGAAACAGTACGGTTTCTCCGCTTCCTTTATCAGCAAGGAAACCCAGATAGCCGATATGGAATGACATCGTGGTTTAACCGGCCCAGCGACCTTATAAAACTTGACATCCTTGTCTTTAGTCTTCGCCGTTGCACAATCGGCATCAATTGGATCGTTGGTGAAGATTTCAAAATCAACTCAGAAATAGCTGAATTTGCTGGGAAATTATTTGCGGAAGTGTTGCGTATGAAGCCCACATATCAGGTCCGAGAGGGCTTTAAAATTGTTTCGTCTCCTGCGCTCTTATCGGGAGAAGACATCGCAGATTGTTTAAAACTGTGGAATTTCCAAATATCAGACATGTCATCTAATCTTGATCGACCGCTTCCACCTTCCATGTCAACAATCATCGGCCCCGCTAGGAACTCGTTGTTATACATACTCTGTAGCTCAATGAGCGCCAGAGAGAAAGGCGATATTGATAAAATTCTATTGGACGGGGCAGCATGGATGCTTGATTCAATTAAGCTTGACCCAAAAGTAATGGAATTACTTAAATCATCACAATGATGTTTAAGTTAAATAGAGAAGGCGGGAGCTGCGCCACTGATTGCTCAGGGCGCTGCTGCCGGACGGGCGGGAGGGTTAAGCACGCTTCTTAGCGCGCTCATGCTCCATGTAGGCCCGGAGCACGGCGTTGATCTTGCTCTGGTAGCGGTCGCTGTTGGTGCGGAACCACTCCAGCACATCAGTATCCAGACGGATGCTGATGGCCTGCTTGGCCGGCGGCTCGACGATCCGGGCCGTCTCGAACCAGGATTTGTCGGCCAGCGGCGCCGCGTCGGCGTCTCTGCGCACGGCGGCCTCGATGTCGGCGTCGGTCTGGTGGTCAACCCGCGACCAGTCAGCCGTCCGGTTGCGGGGCGACGCTAGAGAGCGTCGCGTGATACGCTCGTTGTTCGCGTCCATTGGCTTTCCTTGCTGAGATGATGCGGCGGGCGCTGTCGCGCCAGGTATAAACGACCACCAGCAGCCGGCCATCCACCTCGCCGTAGGCGATGATGCGTGTCTCTCCGTTGTATTCGCGTGGGTCGTTTTTCTCCAATACAACTCCTTCGAAGATGTAGATAGCATCCTCAAAGTCGATGTCATGTTTAGCGATGTTCGTCTCGTACTTACGCTGATCCCATTCGAAGTCCATTTTCGAACATCTCCATGGAGATGGCATCTCGCCATCTGATTGTGTGGTAGTTAATAATTCCAGCCATACTAATCCCCTTCAGGTTTGGTTCGCCGGCGGATGAACCGTTTTGTTTAACGACAGGTGCGTTGTTGCGTTGCGCAGGTGGCAGGCAGACCACAAACGCAACACGCATGTATATACATTTTCCTCAGTTCTCCGTCAAGCCCCCGCCCGCGAGTGCCCCCCTCGCTTTCGGTTGTGCAGGCTCGTTTTCCATATAATCTGTTCCGCGCTCCGGTTGTGTCATATGGAACAAGCACTTAGCCGGGCAGGGGAATTATGCCCCATCCGCGGCCGAGTGGGACGCTACCAGCCGAGGGATCATATCCCCTTGGCTCCACATGTAGGGGCCGGGTGCAGCAAACGATGGTCGCAACTGGACGAGTCGCAGGCCCCGAACAGGACCCGACCAAGCCCGATCCCTTGCGTCCGCCTCGCCGCATGGCCATGCTCAGCACCCTCAAGCGGTCCCCACCTGATCGCGTCACCAGGCGGCCTGGAGCGGACGGCCGCTGTCGCGAAAAGGGCCATGGCCACCTTGCCGGCATGCCGGTGGCGATCAGCTGGCCAGCACCGGCCCGGCCAGCTCCTCGATCTCCACCACGGCCGCCAGCAGGTCGATGTCGAGGCCCTGCGCCTGGTGCCTACTGTCCGGCGCCGACGGCGCGGCGCTGCCCTGGGCGATCTGCTCGCCGGCATGCCGGCGGCCATCATATTTTTCGCGCATCCGGCGATGCGCGCGGTAGAATTCTCCCGTGAAGGGGTGTCGCGAAAGGGAGCGACGGCGCCAGTTGTGGCCTCACCGCTTCCCATTGTGAATCGTGATGCTGCCGGAGTTTCCGCTGATCGGTGGGCTGGCATCTCCGGTAGAGGACTGGATGACGTTCGTAGGACCGGCATCATGGCCAGTGACCAGATCTGGCGTGTAGACGAAGGTCAGCACGAAGAGGGCGAGCGCCCCTCCGGCTCGAACGGCCAGCCCGCCTCGGGACCAACGGACTTGGAGAAAGCCGGGGATAGCGGCGCCGAGGACGGCGGCGGCAACGCTCACGATGACACGCAGGGCGAAGAACAGCTTCGGATCTGCGATCGGCTCGTTGCGGATCAGCAGCCACATGGCTGTGCCAACGATCGCAATTGCTGAAAAGGTTGCCGCTATGCGTTCAATCCTGTGTTCCGATCCGGGTTCGTTCCCTGAGGGCATTTCTTCATCTCCCCACCCCTTTTCAAATGCTGTTATACCACTATCCCCGTCTGGAGAAGAGTCCTCTAGGAGATGCAAAGCCGTTTGGATTAGGGAGGCGGTACGATGGCAGTCAGGCGGTTGATAATGTTTATCGTGGCGGCTTTTCTCTGCGGCGATGTTCCTTCGGCTTATACGGCCGACCTACCTCCAGGAAGCCGCATTGAGCAGCGGTCTAGCGGTCAATGCAGCCCGCCGATCGTCAATAACTCCGGTCAGGTGACGATTTCATGCACCAACGTCGATCCGGAGGCGCTGCGCTATCTCGAAGCGAAGCTTTCTGAGTTAGTCCGAGAGTTCTTTGTGCAGGCCGATACCTCTCGGACGTTGCGCAACCTTAACGACCTGACAGACATCCTACGCCAGCGAGTGGACGATTGGGAGCGGCGCTATCATGAGCTTGAGGTGCGCTTGGCCGATAATCCCGACCAAAGCGCACTCGTCCAGGAGGCGCGGGATTTGGTCAAGCGAGGAGAATTCGATCGGGCAGAAGCGATGTTGAAGGAAATGGCAGCTAGGGAGGAAGCCAGCGTGCTGAGGGCGGCAGCGATCCAATACGACATGGGCAATCTTGAAATGCTGCGCTTCGCTCCGGCGCAGGCGCTGCCTCATTTCGAAAAGGCGTTCCGCTACGCGCCGGAAAATCTGCTTTACGCCGATGGCTATGGAAGGGCTGCTTACCAAGAGCGGGAGTTTTCCTTAGCGGAAAAGGCATGGACCGCCGCCCTTGTGGGCCGGCGCGAACTGGCAGCGCGTGACCCTGGCACCTACCGGCATGACCTAGCTTCAACGCTAAACAGTCTCGGTAAACTCTGGAGTGACACTGGGCAGCCAACCAAGGCGGAGGACGCCTATAATGAAGCTCTGGTGATCCTGCGCGAGTTGACAGCGCTCAACCCCGGTGCCTACCGGCATGACCTCGCCTCGACGTTGAACAATCTCGGAATCCTTCAGAGGAACGCCGGCCGTCTGATCGAGGCGGAGGCCACGTACAAGGAGGCCCTGGCGATCCGGCGCGAGTTGGTAGCGCTCGATGCTGGCGCCTACCGGCCTTACCTTGCCTCGGCGCTGAATAACCTCGGTGTTCTCCAGAGCCACATCGGCCGGTTGGCCGAAGCGGAGGCCGCCTACAAGGAAGTCCTCGCGATCCGGCGTGAGTTGGCAGCGCACAACCCTCGCGCCTACCGGCCTGACCTCGCCTCGATCCTGAATAACCTCGGCGTTCTCCAGAGCCACATCGGCCGGCCAGCCGAAGCGGAGACCGCCTACAAGGAGGCCCTCGCGATCCGGCGCGAGTTGGCGACGCGTGACCCTGGCGCCTACCGGCCCGACCTCGCCTCGACCCTGAACAACCTCGGCGTTCTCCAGAGCGATACCGGCCGGCCGGCCGAAGCGGAGGCCGCCTACAAGGAGGCCCTCGCGATCCGGCGCGAGTTGGCGACGCGCGATCCTGGCGCCTACCGTCCCGACCTCGCCTCGACCCTGAACAACCTTGGCGTTCTCCAGAGCGATACCGGCCGGCCGGCCGAAGCGGAGGCCGCCTACAAGGAGGCCCTCGCGATCCGGCGCGAGTTGGCGACGCGCGATCCTGGCACCTACCGGCCCGACTTCGCCTCGACCCTGAACAACCTCGGCGTTCTCCAGAGCGATACCGGCCGGCCGGCCGAAGCGGAGGCCGCCTACAAGGAGGCCCTCGCGATCCGGCGCGAGTTGGCGACGCGCGATCCTGGCGCCTACCGTCCCGACCTCGCCTCGACCCTGAACAACCTTGGCATTCTCCAGAGCGACACCGGCCGGCCGGCCGAGGCGGAGACCGCCTACAAGGAGGCCCTCGCCATCTATCGCGAGTTGGCAGCGCACGACCCTGGCGCCTACCGGCCCGACCTCGCCTCGACCCTGAACAACCTTGGCATTCTCCAGAGCGACACCGGCCGGCCGGTCGAAGCGGAGACCGCCTACAAGGAGGCCCTCGCCATCTATCGCGAGTTGGCAGCGCACGACCCTGGCGCCTACCGGCCCGACCTCGCCTCGACCCTGAACAACCTTGGCATTCTCCAGAGCGACACCGGCCGGCCGGCCGAGGCGGAGACCGCCTACAAGGAGGCCCTCGCCATCTATCGCGAGTTGGCAGCGCACGACCCTGGCGCCTACCGGCCCGACCTCGCCTCGACCCTGAACAACCTCGGCATTCTCCAGAGCGACACCGGCCGGCTGGCCGAAGCGGAGACCGCCTACAAGGAGGCCCTCGCCATCTATCGGGCATTGTCGGTGGATACTCCGAGAACTTACACCAAACAGGTTAAAAAAATAAATGAGGCACTGAGGAAGATCGTCCCGGCATATCTATCAGCGCAGTGAGAATGTAAATAGATAAATTAGAACAAGCTTCCACGGTAATAAGGGAAATGATTAGATTTTCTTTGATATTCTAACGTAATTTTAAATAAAAATGGCGAGAATCTTCGTTTCACCAGTATCAAATCTCTGGGAGGTCTAGTTAACATTGCCACCGGCCCGGCCGGTCGGCTGCCTCCGCCTGGTGCTCGATGTCGACGAAGCCGCCGGCGTACGATGCCCGCGCCACCGCGGCGCCCACACCCGCCGGCAGGTTCTACACCTCAGCGCCGCCGGCAGCGATCCAAATTTTCGCGCATCCGAAGATGCGCGCACGAAACGGGGGCGGTAAAATGCGCGTCGCGAAAAGGAGGCACGTAGCCAGTTCGCTGGCCCTCCGACCCGGCCAAACCGCCTTGCCCGAGCAACACCGCTATTCGCATCATCCCGGCTGTGTTTTCCTCAGCTTCCAAGTCCGGAACGCCCTGTATAGAGTTAGGATGCACAACCGGGAAGGCGAAAGCGGGCAGTGTCGTTCACGGAAAAGCTCCTCGATGCCATTCTGGGCACTCTGCCCAAAGCCGCTCTCGCGCTGATCCCGGAACACCGGAAGAAGTGGGCGCTGGAGCGGCTTCAGGATTTCGACCCCTTCGCGATCATCGCCGACAACCACGACCTCATCCGGGTCTTGCGCGTCGCCTGGATCGACGCGGCCGAACACGTCCTTGATGCCGGTCGCAAGGCGGCTCGCTCGCCAGAGTGGACCGACCTCCAGCGCGCCGACATCGACCGTTTCCACGGGCTGGCCATCGCGCAGCTGCGCGCCATCCGCGACGCCACCTTCGATCGGCGGACAGCGCCCGGCACGACCGCGATCGACCGCCATCTTCCGCTGGTGGTGCGGGGAGCCGCGGAGACGGTTTCCCTCGGGATGGCTGATCGCTATGGCGAAGCCGGGGCAGTCACGGCCGGCTTTGCCGCCACCCTCGCCGCCCTGGTCGCCGGGGGCGACGTCGGCGAGGTACCGCCCATCGTCGTCCGCATCGCCGCCGAGGGGGTGGCGCAACTGGGTGGGTGCGACCGGCGATCTTTCGGCGATCTGGTCTTTGCCTCCTTCGCCGAGACG
This sequence comes from Azospirillum sp. A26, assembly GCF_042604635.1. Taxonomy (NCBI): domain Bacteria; kingdom Pseudomonadati; phylum Pseudomonadota; class Alphaproteobacteria; order Rhodospirillales; family Azospirillaceae; genus Azospirillum; species Azospirillum sp. A26. The sequence goes on from NZ_CP170473.1 coordinate 1,904,884, forward strand.
CTCAAGGATCCGACGAAATACCCCCAGGCGACCACTGGGTTCCACATGGCGACGCAGGGCGTGGCCCAAGAGCTCGCCAGAAAGACCCTGGCGGCGCTGGAAAGCGTCAACAGCGGACTTCCGGCGATCCTCGCGGGCTTGGACACGCTGAACTTGCTGGCTGGCGATGCCGCCAAGACGATGCATCGCATTGATGGGTATGCCAAGCGGACGGAAGAGAAGGTTGATGAGATCCTAGCCATGTTGCACGGCAAAGGCACCCTGCTGCAAGCAGTGGCGCAGGGCATTCCGGAAGCAGCGATCCGGGCAATTCTGAAGCGGATCGGCGGAGAAGATCTCGACCGGGACGATCTGATTCCCTGGCTGGACAACTGGATCGAAACTGCCAGCCGAGAGCTGGGGCGCCACAGCAACGAGGACAAGACATTCGAGGCGGCGCGGCGCAAGGCCGAAGGATGCTTTCTAGCAGGCCAATTGAAGGAAGCGTCTTCGGCTTTCATGGAGGAACTGGCTCGGGAGGAGCGGGAGGAGGCGGGCCGGCAGGAGAAGCGTCGGCGCCGACAAGTCCGTCTATTGGAAGAGGCTGTGCGCTTCGATGAACTTGCCCTCGACGGAGAAGCGGCTGCGGCAAAGCTCCGGAAGATGGCGGTGATCGAGGGTGCCAACAGTCAGAATGCGCTGGGAAAATGGCTGTTCAATAAGGCTGAAGAATATTACGAGCGCGGCCATCGCCGGGGTGAGAATGCGGCGTTGCTTGTTGCGGTCGCGGTCTACCGCACCACCCTGTTGGAATACACTCGTGCGAGCACGCTGCTCCAATGGGCGATGACCCAGAACAACCTGGGCAGCGCACTGTCCAGGCTCGGGGAGCGCGAAGCGGGGACCAGTCGGCTGAAGGAGGCCGTCATTGCCTTTCGGACCGCCCTGGACGCCTTGGAGAAGCCAGCCAGCAAGCGCGAGCGATTCCAATGGGCCAAGACGCAGAACAACCTCGGCGCTGCGCTATCCGTGCTCGGGGCGCGCGAGGCGGGCACCAGTCGGCTGAAGGAGGCCGTCGCGACCTTCCGTGTCGTCCTGGACGCCCTGGAGGATCGCCCCCGCGAGCATAACCCGCTTCAATGGGCGATGACCCAGAACAACCTCGGCACCGCGCTGTCCAAGCTTGGGGAGCGCGAGGCGGGGACCAGTCGGCTGGAAGAGGCCGTCGTTGTGTTCCGGTCTGCCCTGAAGGAGCGCAGCCGCAAGCGCGCCCCACTCCAATGGGCAATGACCCAGAACAACCTCGGGAACGTGTTGTGCATGCTCGATGAACGCGAAGCAGGGACCGGCCGGCTGAAGGAGGCCGTCGTCGCCTATCAAGCCGCCTTGGAGGAATACAGCCGCGAGGACGCCCCGCTCCAATGGGCGACAATGCAGAGTAACCTGGGCACCGCGCTGTCCACGCTCGGGAGGCGCGAGGGGGAGACCGACCTACTGGAGGAGGCCGTCGTTGCGTTCCGGTCTGCCCTGGAGGAGCGCACCCGGAAGCGGTCACCGCTCGACTGGGCGATGACCCAGAACAATCTCGGTACCGCGCTGCAGACACTCGGGGAGCGTGAAGGAAGGGCCGAACTACTGGAAGAGGCCATCGCCGCCTACTGCGCTGCGCTGGAAGAATACACTTGCGAGCAGGCGCCGCTCGACTGGGCGATGAGCCTTGGAAACCAGGGTGTCACATTGATGCTCCTTGCTGAAAAGCGTCGCGACCCTGCCATAGCACGCCGGGCCTTGAACCAAATCGAGCATGCTTACAACTTTTTCCGAGACGTTGAACACGCCCATGCCAATTATTATGAGGCTCAATTGCCTAAGGCGAAGGAATTAGTCGGTCACCTGCTCGAAGCAGCGGGCCGATGATTGTGGTTATACTGCGGCATTGATGGTGTCGCAAAAGGGGCGCATGGCCACCTCGCCGGCATGCCGGCGGTGATCATATTTTTCGCGCATCCAGCGATGCGTGCGGTAGAATTCTCCCGTGAAGGGATGTCGCGAAAGGGAGTGATGAAAGTGTGTGTAACCCGATCTTCCGCTTTCAAAATTATATTGCAATTTTAACATAAGGTGTGAGCCGAAATGGGTATACGTCTCCGCATCCTGTTCTTTGCGGCTGTCCTTGCAGCGATCGCTGTTGCCATCGGAAAAGGCAACATTGTTGTTCAGGAAGTCAATAAATTTATTCACTCTTTAAAAGAATTGAGCGATACGGCAGGCGAACCATGGATTAAAGAGATTTTTGGTCTCAGTCACCAAGTAAAATTGTTTGATGAAAAGAATAATTGCGCCTCCGATAGCCGAAAAAATTACTATTTAAATGGAAGAACGAGACAATCCGAAACATTTTGCATTAGAGCAAACGATGGATGGGTGTTAGAAAACCCAAGAACTGAATTCATTTGCAACGATCAAAATAGTAAGGGCGACTGGAGGCACAATTATCCATATGGACAAAGCAGTGGTTTTAATGCAGAAAAGACAGTTTATTGTGACTTGATATGGGCAATAGGTAATGCTGATGTTAACACGGCCGGGTATGCCCAAATTTATGCTACCACACGTATGAAGGATCCTTACGGGCCGGTGTATCGTATATCCATTGCTATCGTTATATTAATTGGATTTATATTCCTCGTTAGAAGATTTTTCTCAAAAGCACTTAAGAAATATTCAGGAAAAGAGCCAGAAATTTGAATTGTGAAGATGTTAGAACGGCGCTAGTGGCAAGCAGAACGCCAGGGAAAATTCAACGTAATTGAATGCCCCGGCGCCAGCATTGGGGCGCCGTCGGCGGCGATCCGGATCAGGCTGACCAGCATTCGCCCGGCCGGCTCCTCGATCTCCACCGCGGCCGCCAGCACGTCGACGTCGAGGCCCTGCGCCTGGTGCGCCGCTGCACCGACGGCACGGCGCCGCCCTGCGCGATTCGTTCGCCGGTATGCCGGCAGCGATCATATTTTTCGCGCATCCGATGATGTGCGCGGTAGAATTCTCCCGTGAAGAGGTGTCGCAAAAGGGAGAGTTTTGGGAGCGGCTTCAGACCGCCGGAAAACCGGGCAAAGCCGCTCTTATCGCCACGGCAAGGAAGCTCCTCTTCACCCTAAACGCGGTGATCGCCATGGGGACCGATTACCAACTACGCGAAGCAGCCTGAATACAGTTTCCGACAAACCCGGAGCGGTTCATCACCTCGGCAACGAACAGGGCCGAGCGCCAGCTGGTCAGCAATCAGATGATCTGAATGTGCGCCCGCTCCGTCGCATTCTTCGCTTCCTTGTACAGGCGATGCAGTTCATCGGCTTCAAGTGAACTTTGCTGCTCAGCCTCAAACAGATGGTACAGCGGCATCTCAATGGAACCTTCGGGCGCCGTTGGTATGACGCGGCACATCTTATGTGTTTGAGCTTAATCATGATTATGGAGAGCTTCTCATTTGGTCGCATGCATAGGCCATGCATACTATAATATTAGCATCTGAACTACACTATTACCTACGGACAATATTATTTAAGTTATTTATCTGCGTAATATGCATAGACATAGTTAATAGGCGTGGAGAGTGTCGTGAAGCAAACTCCCCTTATTGCAACAATGTTGCGCTGTGTTGCGGACAGAGTCAGCATCCACACCTCAAGGATACTTGCATCGCAGTTGCATGACCGCCAAAGGCTCATGCCTATAGCGCCGGCCGCGCTGGTCTTAGTGCTTGCTGGGTGCGGCGGGGCGCATCTGTACGACGCAGACAAAGATGCGCTTGGAAAAGAGGCGAAAGCCCAATTTGCCAAAACGACCGCCGTAGCGGTCTATGATCCCCAGCGTGAAAACTTGAAGGCGTTCGCTGAGCGTAGCGGTGCCTTGGCCGAACGCCACGCGCGCTTTGCACGGGACAACGCGATTGTGCGGCTGCTTGAAGGCCAGTCTCTGAACACGATGATCGCCAAGCGTGAGAGTGCGTTAGGCGTCCAGGCCGGAACCACAGATCTTTCCAGAAAGATCGAAGTCCAGCACATTACGCTGGCTAGTGCTCGCGGGGAACTCACCGCCGCGGCGCAGGACGTCTGGCTGCTCTGGGGATTGGAGCCACCGGCGTGCGACGCGGCACTACCGGACGCGGCTGCCCTGCCGGGAGAATTCCAGACGCACCTGGAACGGGAACAAATACCCGCCTTGAAAACTCGCCTCAAGGAGAGCTACGACGACTATGTCCTGCGCTGCCAGACTCTTGTTCAGCGATCCGATAGGCTCGCCACCAGTGTTCTTGCCCTGCCGGATGGCTCGGCCCTCAAGAGTACATACGGCGAAATCCTTAACGCCAGGGTCCGCCTAAATGGCAACATCAAGGAGGCCGCAAGGGCGAAAGCGGAGGTTGCCCGAAGCGAGCGAGCCGTCAAGGACGCCGTGGTCAAGGCGCCCTCGTTGGTCGCTCCAGAGGTCCTGGCCCGTGGCCGGGATCTGTCGAAGGCTCTGGAGGGCCTTGATGGCGCTGCAATCGCGGTCGGCTTGGGTAAGGAGGCCGCCGCGCGCAAGCGCATCGAGTCCATCAATACCGTGTTGAAGGCGGTTATCGATCCGCCGGAAGCGGAGGCGAAGGCCCCTGCGAAGGACGACGCCGGGGCGGAGCCCAACGCCGCTGCCGCAGCCGAGCGCAAGTCGGAGATCGCGGCGGCTAAGGCCATCCTCAAGACGATGCCGACGCTAGCTGACCAAGTAGCGGCCATTGACGCCGATCTCAATGCCCCGCCAATTTCCGCACTGCTCATGGAACGTGCGCGGCAACAGGCCATCCTCGAACAGGCACAGCGTACAATCACGCGGGCGCAGGACCGCATCGGCGCACTAGAAAGCCAATTTGAGGCTTTGCTGCTGGAACTATCCGGACTGCGACAGGCGCGGCTGAATAACAAGCAGTTCGCGGCGGCTGCCAAGCACTACGCCGATGCGGTCTACCAGGGTGAGCGAGGCCGGGCGCTTGCCGATGCGCAGTTGAACGACATCGATCACCAGATGGCGGTGGACAGCAGCCTGTACGCCTACACTGCATACCAAGCGGTGCTCGACACGCCGATCAACCAGATCGCCGCCTACCATGCGGCCGGTGTCAAACCGGAGGAACTTGCCCGGCTGATCGTCACCGGCGCCGGGCTCGGCGCGATCGCTGGCCGGTTGTAGGGGGGAACGACCATGCTGTGCAATCACTATTGCTTACGCAGGCTTGCCATCGTTTGCGGCTGCCTGTCGTCGGTGACGCTCGCCGGCTGCGATACGCCCGGCGACCTTAGAGACTACGCTAAGGAGACTACGAAGGCCCTGGTCATGCTGGACCAGGAGTTTCAACGGAGTGCCGCAGACACGGCTCGAGTCAACAAAGCCCGCCTTGCCGTTCAACAGCGCCGAGCCGCTGAACTCGACAGAAGCGAAGCTACTCTGCGCGATCAAATCGTCATCTGGGATGCCGCCGGGGAAAAGGAAAAGGTCCGCCGCTTCAACGTTTTGCGCGGCAGCACCAGCAGCATTCCGGCGGACCTCGCGCCCTCTCGTTCGCCTGAGCTGGAGTTGAAGCCCACGCCGGCCATCGACGCGATTTCGGCGACGGCGAAGGCAACCGACGCACTGTCTAAAGCCGAGCCGCTGTACCAGCGAGCAAAGTTCCTCATCAATTATTCAAAGGCGGTCCGTGATGACGTCAAGAAGCAGGAAGAAGCCCGAAAAGCCGAGCAGGACGCCAAGCCAACTGCGCCAAAGCAGTGAGGCTGCGGCGGACACCTATGGCCGTGCCCGAATGTCCAGTCCCGTTGACCTGAATATTACCAGCGAGGTTCCCATGGCCAGGCCGTTCGACCACTATACGGATGACGAGATCAACGCGTGGCTGCAGGCGTGGCGGGCAACCCGCCACGGGTTGGAGGACGCTCGCATGGTTTTGGAGATTGAGCGCGCTGACCTGCCCGATGGGGCAGAAAAGCAACGGACCAACGGGCAGATCAACGAGATCAATCAGCGGCTCGAAGCACATGATCAGCTCAAGATCGCGTTCTATGCCAACTTGGTGGCGCTCGTGCCCCCTCCGGCCGCGACGGTCGACAAGCTCACACAGATGGCTAACCGGGTCGACGACTTGATCGGTCAGGCGAAGGCGGGTGACCGCGCCGTACAACTGGCCATCACCATCGTTCAACTGTTCACCTCGGCAACCGGGGCTCCGGCGAAAGTTGGGTTTCCGACCCCCGTCTAATTGCGTGAGTTTGATCGGGATTGGAGCGTCGAGTCTATCTACGCGACGCTCCAATCCAGAGTGCGCGATGACTACCTCCACCATTGCGGAGAATGGCGGCCACGCGGCGGCGCAGCCGAAGGTCCAATTCCTTCTGATTCTCGGGAGGATCGAGGAGGCGGAACGAATACTGGACCGGTTTCGCAAATCCAGGCAGGGGTGATACTCTGGGGTCAGCTTTCCCGTTGCACACAGGCCTGACGCCGGAATCAGGATGATTCATTGAGTAAAGCAGCGATCCCACAGATACGAAATATCAATTGGTTACGCAAATACCCGGATGAAACATTAGCGTTCGCCCACAACTGGGGCTTGGCGAAGCGACTCCGCCGCGCTGGCGCTGAGATGTCCAGGCAGGCATTGACCTGCTGCTGTCTGCCAAAGGAGCGGCCGAAGCGTTCGGCCGCTGTAGCGAAAGGGGCCTATGGCCACCTCGCCGGCACCGCCGGTGGCGATGCGGACCTTGACCAGGCTGGCCAGCACCGGCCTGGCTGGCTCCTCGATCTCCAACGCGGCCGCCAGCACGTCGACGTCGAGTCCTTGCGCCTGATGCTCGCTCCATGGCGCCACCCTGGGTGATCCGCTCGCCGGCATGCCAGTGGAGATCAAAATTTTCGCGTATCTGATCAGACTCGAGGTAGAATACACTCGGCAAAAGGGTGTCGAGAAAGGGAGGCGAGTCAGCGATGCTCAAAATGACAGGACTTGACCAGCTTCAGCGCCAGCTGCAAGAGGCGCAGGATGCACTGCAGGAAATTGGTGGCGAACTCGGCACCGTCAGATTCGACCCGCATGACCCTGGCAGCATCGAAGCTGCGATCAGCGCAGTCAATGGAATGGTTGATGAGCGGCTCGGCGCCTATGCTTCCAACCCACTTATTGCCCCCATGATTGAGGGAATGAAGCAGCGGTACCGGGAAGCCATTCTGGAGAAGGCCGCCGCGGCGCGCCTGGAGGGTAATGCGTGATGATCGGAAACGATCTGTTTGGGCAGATCAACAACGCGGTGTTGGACCTCCAGTCGGCTCAGCTGCAATCGTACCCGCGACCGCTCAAGACCCTTGGGCGCCTGCTGTTGCATCCTGACCTCGCTGCAGCCAACAAAGCTCTGACGGAAGGGCTGAATCTTGATCACTTTCTTGAGAGTGCGAAAACTCAGGGGGGCATGGTCGGCAGCGCTCAACTTGTTTGGCCCGACAGTCACGAGCAGATGCTCGGGCTAACCTTGCAGCTGATTGAACGGTTTGCCGAGAATCCTGATTCAATGGCGGACTTTGGTCACATGTATTGTTACTCTGGTAACTCAGTCATGTCGGGGGGTGCAGGCCGTTACAAGCCAAATTATCATTCCCTTTGTGCGCGATTACAAAGCGTATGTCCTGAACCATGGCAATGTACGCCCTCAGCTGGTTGTACCGCTGACCAACAAGATTTTCATCGTGCATGGGCATGACGGAGAGGCGCGTGAGACGGTTGCGCGTTTCCTCAGTACCATTGGTTTCGATCCCATCATCCTCCATGAGCAGGCGAATCGTGGCCGGACCATCATCGAGAAAGTGGAAGCGAACAGCGACGTCAGCTTTGCGGTCGTCCTCCTCACTCCAGACGACGAAGGCAACGTCAAGGGAGGCGCGCCTGAACCCAGGGCACGCCAGAACGTGCTGCTGGAACTCGGCTACTTTATCGGCCGCCTTGGCCGGGAAAACGTCTGCGCCCTGATGCGGGGCCGGGTGGAGATCCCCAGTGACTTTGCCGGTGTCGTTTGGACTCCGATGAACGACGGCAACGGATGGAAGCAGGCGCTGGGCAAAGAGCTGCAGGCGGCGGGGCACCAAATCGACTGGAACAAAGTCATGCGCTGATGCGGCCAGTGCACCGGGCCTTGATGGCCCAATGCACTGCCTTCTCGCTCGCCCTACTACCTATGAAAATGTCCTGCAGCTTGGGTCACTGCAGAGGCGCTGCTTGGTCAGTCACAGCGAACTGACTGAGTGGCGTGCAGGACCTGCAGCACAACGCCGCAGTGCCGAGTAAGCTGGAAAAATTTCGTACAACCGACGATGTACAACGTAGAATCAACACTCGTCGCCCGATGAAGGCGGGACTCTTCTGCCCGCTCCACATCATCGACCAGAACGGCAACCTCGTGAGACACAAGGTTGACATTGTGTGCCCGTAGGGGATGTAACGTACGGAAATGGAGTGATACAAGTGACCATTTATATTGCGAAATCAGCACATGACCTTCTTAAACGGCTCGCTGAATACCCCCGAAAAATCAGTGATGATGGTAGCGAAAAGAACAACCCCATGATGGACCGTTTTGTATCCAGCGATTGGGCTGTCCGTGCAAACGCTCAGAGCGGCCTGCCGTCCGATTACGGTGTCTATGGCGAATACACGATAACGGAGAATGGCCGACGCGTGTTGCGGGAAGCGACGGTGGTTGACGATAGCGATCCTCGTGCCGTCGGCCTGCGCTAACATCAAAAGGCGGTCGATCCAGAACACGATCATCGACGATATCTCTTATCCAGATTAGGAGGCCCTGGCGCGTGGCAGGGCCATCTGTTCCGGGTTCAGCATTATGGATCGCGTCGGGCTACCATGCGATGCCCCCGCTTACCACAAGAGGGCCGGACACCTCTGATGCGCTGTGAGTGCGCGAGGTGTCCGGCCGTCTGCTCCGCTTCGCTCCGGTCGCACCCTGCGTGTGCGACTGGAAAGCGGGGACATCGAGCGCTGAAAGCGGAAGGCTGCCACCGGCGACCTCCTCCAGGTCCTGCTGATGGGACAACTGGACGTCGACGAAACCCAGGTTGGCCACCTCGTCGGCACTGATGGCACCGGTCAGAATGCTCCATCAGTTGGCCACTAGCAGGTCGCGGAAAAACGAACATATTCCGGCTTTTTGCCTGCGCTGAGGCTTGGAAATGACGTTTTCGGCGCCCGTTTTTGTCAGAATGGAGCACGTTTTCGCGCTGCGAGACGCCCGGAGCCGCCGTTGAGGCGGAGTCCGGGCGTGATTATGCCGCCGCCAGCAGCTTGGGCAGGCGGATCAGGTTGTAGGCGGTGGCGGTCAGGGTGAACATCCAACCGACACGGGCCATGCCGCGATGACGCGTTTTGCGCAAGCCAGCTCCCTTGATCCAGCCGAACACCTCCTCGATCCGTTTGCGGATGCGCAAGGACACGGTATAGCCAGGGTGGCGGGTGGTCCGTCCGTCGATCGCCGAGCGGCGATTGCGCGTGTTCTGCGCGACGTGCGCAGCGGCGCCCAACTCGCGCATGTTCGCCACGAAATCCTTGGTGTCGTAAGCCTTGTCGGCGCCCACCGTGACGCGGTGGCGGCCGGGGATGGCCTCGACCATGGAAACCGCCGCCTCGCGTTCGGCCAAGCCGGTGGCTGCCGTCAGCCGGACATTCACCACCAGGGCGTGACGGTTCTCCATCAACGCATGGCCCATGAAGGCCAGCTTCGCCGGCTGCCCGTTGCCCTTGCGGTACAACCGCGCCTCGGGATCACTGGTCGAGGCATGGGTCTCGTTGGACCGCCTCTCACCATGGAAGTCGCGGTCGCCGTTGCGTCCCGGCCCCGGCGGCTCGCCGCTGCCGTCCTTGGGCCGGAAGCTCTTCACCGACGCCCAGGCTTCGATCAGCGTCCCATCCACCGAGAAGTGCTCGTCCGACAGCAGCGCCTTGACCCGGGGTTGACCCAGCACGGCGGCCAGGAACTTGGCCGCCACATCGCCGGCCAGCAGGCGCTCACGGTTCTTGGTGAACACCGTAACGTCCCACACCGGGGCGTCCATCGACAAACCGACGAACCAGCGGAACAGCAGGTTGTAGTCGAGCTGTTCCATCAGCTGGCGTTCCGAGCGCACCGAGTAGAAGGCCTGGAGCAGCAGCGCCCGCAGCAGCTTCTCCGGCGGGATCGACGGTCGCCCGATCGTCGAGTACAGCCCCTCGAACGCCGGCGACATCACCTCCAGCGCTTCATCAACGATGGCACGGATCGGTCGTAGAGGATGGCTCGCCGGAACACGGGCCTCACAGCTCACATAGCTGAACAGGCCCTCGCTGTGTTCGTCCGATCCCCGCATCGTCCCCTCACCGGCCGCTTTCTCTGCGACCGCAGAGAATCACGACCGGCAGGCCGGGCATAGCCTTTTTCCGCGGCCTGCTAATGGTGGGAAGCAGAGCGTCTATATTCAGCGTTACGACTCGGCCGGTGTTGCACAGGGGGGCAATGTCCTGTTGACTGACGATTCGGCAGGCGACCAGAACCGTCCTCTTCTTGCAGCTCTTCCTGATGGCGGATTCGTCGCCGTATGGGCGGGGCAGGACGGATCTGGATTGGGCGTGCGGATGAGGGAATTCACCGGCTTGGCTGCAGGTGAAAGCGCCAACCCGTTCACTGTGATTTCTGGCACCCCAGAGGACGACCAGCTGTACGGCGCAGGCGGGCGTGATGTGGTATATGGGTTCGACGGTTCCGATATGCTGAACGGCGGCGGGGGAAGCGATATCCTGGTCGGTGGCACCGGCAACGACATGCTGAGCGGCGGGGAAGGGCCGGACCTGGCACTGGGAGGACCCGGCAACGACATTTATGTCGTGGATGATGTCGGAGACAGGACGGTCGAAATGCCCGGTGAAGGCACTGACGAGGTGCGCACTACCCTGGCTAGTTATACGTTGGTTGCTAACGTAGAAAACCTGACCTTTATTGGCAGTGGCGCATTCACTGGGACCGGCAATGAGTTGGCCAACCTTGTCCAGGGCGGCTTCGGCAATGACACGCTGGATGGTGGCGCCGGGATCGACACATTGCGCGGCGGCACCGGCAACGACACCTACCTCGTGAGCGACGCCGGGGACGTGATCGTCGAGGCCGCCGGCGAGGGCACCGACGAGGTGCGCACCATCCTCGCCAGCTACACCCTGGCGGCCAATGTCGAGAACCTCGTCTACACTGGAACTGTGGCCTTCACCGGCACCGGCAACACTGGTAACAACCTCATCACTGGCGGTGTGGGCAACGACAGCCTGACCGGAGACGCCGGCAATGACACGCTGGACGGCGGAGCCGGCGCCGACACCCTGACGGGTGGTACCGGCAACGACACTTACATCGTCGATAACACGGGCGACGTCGTCACCGAACTGGCCGGTCAGGGCACCGATACCGTGCGCACCGGCCTTTCCAGCTACACGCTGGGCGCCAATGTCGAGAACCTCGTCTATACCGGCTCCGGCCCCGTCACCTTCACCGGCAACGCCTTGAACAATAGCCTGACCAGCGGTGCAGGAGCCGATCTGCTGACCGGGCTGGACGGCAATGACACGTTGAACGGCGGGGCTGGGGCCGATACCCTGATCGGTGGCACCGGCAATGACACCTATGTCGTTGACAACATCGGCGACGTGCTGATCGAACTGCCGGGCGAAGGCACCGATACGGTTCAGAGTTCGATCAGCCACACCCTGATGGCCGATTTCGAAAACCTTACCCTGACCGGCTCCGCCCTCGCCGGCACCGGCAATGCGGCGAACAACCTACTGACCGGCAATGGTGCAGCCAACCTGCTGATCGGGCTTGAGGGTGACGACACGCTAAACGGCGGTGGCGGTGCTGATACGCTGGTCGGCGGCATCGGCAACGACACCTATGTCGTCGACAATGCCGGCGACGTAGTGACGGAGTTGGTCGGCGAAGGGATCGACACGGTGAACGCGTCGATCAGTTGGACGCTGGGCGTCAACGTAGAGAACCTGACGCTGACCGGCTCGGCGGCGATCAGCGCCACTGGCAACGCGCTAAACAACGTGCTGACCGGCAACGGCGGCGCCAACGTCTTGGACGGCGGGCTAGGGGCCGACAGCATGGCCGGCGGGGCTGGCAACGACATTTACATCGTCGACGATGCCGGCGACGTGGTGACGGAACTGGCTGGCCAGGGAACCGACGAAGTCCGTACCGGCCTGTCGAGCTATCTGCTGGGCGCCAATGTCGAACTGCTGACCTACAGCGGCGTCGGCGACTTCGTCGGCACCGGAAACGCGCTCGACAACCTGCTGGCCGGCGGCCTCGGCAACGACACGCTCAGTGGCGGCGATGGGGCCGACACCCTGGATGGTGGGACGGGAAGCAACCTGCTGATCGGCGGGGCCGGCAACGACGTCTATCTCGTCGGCGGCTTTGGCGATCAGGTGGTCGAGTTGGCCGGCGAGGGCATTGACGAGGTGCAGACCGCCCTCACCGGCTACACCCTGACCGATGGGGTGGAAGCCCTGACCTACACCGGCGCGTCGGCTTTTGCCGGCACCGGCAACGGATTGGACAACCTGATCGCGGGCGGTGCGGGCGCCGACACGCTGGATGGTGGACTCGGTGCCGATACTCTGATCGGTGGACTTGGCGACGATGTCTATCTGGTGGATAGCGTCGGCGACACGGTGATCGAAAGCGCCGGCACCGGCATCGACGAGGTCCGGACCACCCTGTCGGCCTTCACACTGGGCGACAACGTCGAGCGGCTGTTGTTCCTGGGCGGCGATGACGCCAGCGGTATCGGCAACGGCTTGGACAACTGGCTGGCGGGGAACGCCGGGAACGACACGCTCAATGGTGCCGACGGCAATGACACGCTGCTGGGCGGCCTGGGCAACGACGTGCTGACCGGAGGGAGCGGCACCGATCTGTTTGCGTTCGCCGTGGGGGACGGCCTGGACGCGATCACCGATTTCGACGCATCGCAGGGCGACCGGATCGGTCTGGCGGCCGGCCAGAGCTACAGTGTGGACACCAATGCGAATGGCGACGCGGTGATCGCCTATGGCACCAGCGATATCGTCACCCTGGTCGGCATCCAACCTGCGGCTGTGTCGAGTGCCTGGTTCGTAACACTCTGAGCCAACAAGCGGGGGAAGCTCCTGCTTCCCCCGTTCACGCATGCCCCAACTGCTGTCGGTTGTCCGTCAAAGAGTGATAGAGCGAACATTCTGATCTGGAAAGATCAGAATGTCGCGGAGGTGAGAGACAAATGCCTGAAGCGTCAATCTCGCCATCAATCAGAAATATGGGAGTATACAGCTGAAATACTCTAATTGACCATACTGGTTTCCGACGGTTTTGGCGTCGCTAAACTTACGATTGTTCATTACGACAAAGAAGACGATAAGATCATTGCCTGCGCTGGACTCATTATGGAATGAAATGGTAAAGTTCTGATACGCTAATCAATGATTTTGTGCCTTTACAGCCGTCAACACTCGGGACAAAACTCGCGCTCTGGGTGTATAAAAACACTCACAAAATATACAGCCTTCCATCGTTGTTTCCAAGATTTCACTGTATTAATTTATGGTTCCAAAACGGCCTCCAAAGACCATTTTATGGTTCCAACGTTGCGCTTTATGGTTCCAGATTTCGCCGATATCCCAATGAAATCAAAGGGTGCCAATTGTGTTTTTATGGTTCCTTCCAGAGCGGGTCTGGATGGAACCATAAAGTGTTACGAGAGCACCCATATAACGCACTCGCTGGAACCATAAAATGGTTTCGCCACAACCGTGTTTGAAAATGGCGGCCCGAGCCAACAGAGCGACGTGGAATAAAAGCCTCTAACATAGCCATCTTGTGCGGAATTCTTGAAGCTGTTTACTGGCGTCCCAGGCTGCGCTGGGTCATCGACCAAATTCATGTGCTCAAACCGATTCGCTTCCAGTCGCTGACGCGCAACGAGATCGGTGACCGCATCTCGGCTATTTCCGTGCGCCATGCAAAGCAGAGCGGTGACATTCAAAGTCTGCCGCAGGACGCCGCGGACATCCGGCAGCGCCGTGACACGACTTTCTTGGTTGACGTCGATTATTTGATTTCCGCTCGCCTTCATCTGACGGATGATGCGCCAAGCAGTGACAGGCTGGATGAACCCCTTACCATCTTTCGTCGCCGGGCCCGGCGCGGCCAGTATTTCCGCTCGCCCTATCTTGGCACCCGCGAGTTTCCAGCCGACGTTGTGCTGTGGGAGGAGCGGATGCCTGAGCATCAATTGCCCGATGACCAGCGCGACCGCGATCTCGGTCCGATGCTGCTCGATATCGACTACGCCGACAATCACGCCGCCCGGTTTTTCCACGCCATTCTGCGCGACGGCGTCATCAGCGTTCCACCCTTTGTTACGGCGGTGCGGTCATGACGGTCCTCGCCTCTCTCACCTCCCATTATGGTCGGCTGGAACGTCGCTGCGATGTTCCGTCCTTCGGTTTCACCCGTGAGCGCATTGCCTTCGGGCTGGTGCTGTCGGCAGACGGCGAGCCCGTCGCCTGTGACGACCTCCGCCTTTCCACTGACGGACGGAACCGCGGCGGCGGGCAGTCGATGACGGTCCCACGCTCCTTCACGCGATCCGGCATCAAGCCCCGGCCCTTCTTCCTCTGGGACAACAGTCACTTCGTTCTCGGGCTCGGCAGCCCGCCGGAGGGCACGGAACCAACCGCTCACTCTGCGCGTGCCGAGGCCTTCCGTGATTGGCACGAGCGGCTGCTGGATGGCACAGAGGATCCTGGCCTCCTGGCGGTCTTGCGCTTTCTGCGCAGCTGGACGCCAAGTCGCTTCCGGCAACCGCCGTTCTCGCCGGCGCTGCTCGATCGCACACTTGTTTTTCGCCTGCTCGACGATGTCGATGCCGCCGGTCGGCCGCGCTTTCTGCATGATCGGCCACCAGCCCAGGCCGCGTGGGAACCCCATGCCATCGAGGGTGACCGACCCAAGGCGGTGTGTTTGGTCACTGGCCAGGTTGCCCCGGTTGCTCGCCTGCACCCTGCGATCAAGGGTGTGTGGGGAGCCCCGACGACCGGCGCATCACTGGTGTCTTTCCACCAGCCTGCTTTCAGATCCCATGGCAAGGTCCAGGGTGACAACGCTCCCGTCTCGGAAGCTGCTGCCTTCCGGTACGGCGCGGCGCTCAACGCGCTGCTGGCACCGGGCACCCGATCCAAACTCCGGATCGGGGACATCACCATGGTGTTCTGGGCTGACGCCGCTGTCAATGGTGAGGCGGCGGCCCGTCGGATCGAGGCACTGGTGGGCAGCCTGTTGGCGCCTACCGGACCACCCGCTCCTGCCATCAATGAAGAGGGGCGCCCGGTTTTTCGCCGTAGCTGGGAATGGCTGGAGAAGCCTGCCGCTGCGCAAGCCGCCGCTCTTGGCATAGAGCCCAGTGTCCGCGTGTCTATCCTCGGTCTCATGCCGAACGGCCCACGCCTGTCGGTGCGGTTCTGGCAGGAGGTGACGGCGGGGGCGCTGATCGATCGGCTGACCGCTCACTGGCGCGATCTGCGGATCGAGCCGCCGGCCTGGAAAATACCTCCCTCACCGGCGGCGCTGCTCTATGCCATGGCACGGCAGGGACGCTCCGGGTCGGTTCCTCAGCAACTCGCCAGCGACCTGATGCGGGCGATTTTGACGGGAGAGCGTTATCCGTTGACCCTTTTGGCGGCGGTCCTTCAGCGCTTGCGTGCCGGTGAACCTGTCGATGGCCCGCGTGCTGCCCTGTGCAAAGCGATCCTCCAGCGTGCTGCCCACCGGCACCGGCGTGGCAGCGCCAATCCATACACCGATCCGGCCAGGGAGGTGCCAGTGAGCCTCGATCGTACGGAGTTCGACCAGGCCTACCGGCTCGGACGGCTGTTCGCTGTTCTCGAGAACGTCCAGCGTGCCGCCTTGGGGCGGCTCAACGCCAGTGTCCGTGATCGCTATTACGGTGCGGCCTCGGCCACGCCGGCCAGCGTCTTTCCCCTGCTGCTGCGCACCACCCCCCATCATTTGAAGGTACTGCACAGGGAGCGCGTGACCCGCGGCCTCGCTGTCTGGTTCGAGCGGGAGATCGACGAGATCATGCGCGATCTGGACATGAATCTTCCGCGCCAACTGCAGCCGATGGCACAAGGCCGCTTCGCTGTCGGCTATTACCACCAACGCCACGCTCGCAAACCTGATTCAGAGGTTGCCGATACGGTTGCCCAACCGGAGGAATGAGCCCATGCCTGCTGTCTCCAACCGCCACGAGTGCGTCCTGTTTTTCGAGGTGAAGAACGGCTGAGTTTCCCCCGGAACGATGGACACCGGGTTATGCGGCCTGAAGCTCGGCCTGCTCAGGTGTTCTATAGCCGATTGCCGAGTGGAGGCGTTGGCGATTGTAATAGCCTTCGATGTAGGCGAACAGGTCGCGCTTGGCATTCTCGCGTGTCGCGTACCGGTGATGGTGGACGAGTTCCGATTTCAGGCTTCCGAAGAAGCTTTCCATTGGTGCGTTGTCCCAGCAGTTCCCCTTACGGCTCATCGACTGGGTGATGTCATGGTTTTTCAGAGCCTTGCGGTAGTCTGCCGAGGCGTATTGGCAACCGCGGCCGGAATGGTGCAGAAGGCCGGGGGCGGGCTGCTGGCACTGGAGGGCCATGGTGAGCGCCGCCAGCGGCAATTCGGTGCGCAGGTGATCGCGCATGGCCCAGCCGACCGCCTTGCGGCTGAACAGGTCGAGGACCACCGCCACGTACAGCCAGCCCTCGTCGGTCGGCACGTAAGTGATGTCGGTGAGCCAGACCTTGTTCGGAGCGGTTGGAGCGAAGTTGCGGTCCAGGAGGTTGGGGGTGATCGGCAGGGCGTGGCGGCTGTCGGTGGTGCAGACCCGAAAGGCCCGGGGGCGCTGAGCCCGAAGGCCATGACGGTGCATGAGGCGTTCGACGCGCCCCCGGCTGACGGTCCGGCCCTGTGCCCGCAGGGCGGCATGAATGCGCGGGGCTCCGTAGCGCTCGCGGTGATCGGCGTGAAGTCGCCGGATGTCATCGAGCAACTGCCGGTTCGCCGCCTTGCGCGGGCTCTCCGGTCGCGTGCGCCAAGCATAATAGCCAGAAGACGACACGCCGAGGGCGTCGCAGAGCAATCGAACCGGGTATTCGTCGCGGCAGTCCTCAATGATCCGGAACCTCATTTCAGAGGCTCCGAGAAAATGCTCACAGTTTTTTTTAGTATGTCTCGTTCCATACGGACACGATCCAGTTCGCGCTTCAAGCGCGCGATCTCCGCCGACTGATCGCCGGCGGCCAGCGGGGCCGGCGCCTGCTTGGTGGGGAGCTGCGCTGGCCCCGCTGACCCGGATACGCGCCGCCGCCAGGTGCGCAGCATCGACGGCTGGATGCCCAACTCCTTGGCAACGTGTTCCAGGGGCCGGCCACTGCTTTCCAGCAGGGCCACTGCCTCTCGCTTGAACTCGTCCGTGAAAAAGCGCCGTGTCGTTGTCATGTCCACCTCTCCGCTCCCAACGGGAGCTTAACAAAGGTGTCCACCGATCCGGAGGAGGCTCAGCTTGGCTATGCCCTCGCCCAGCGTCCGGTTGATGGTGGAGAACAGCTTGGTCTTGGGCTCATACAACTTGATGGTGCCGATGACATGGCTGTCCTCGCCGACCAGCGGGATGACCAGCGACGCCCCCAACGGGCAGGTCGGGCTGATCGAGCATTGATAGGACACCTCGTTGCCGTCGGCATAGGTGACTTCATTGTGCGCGATGGCCTCCAACGTGTTCAGCGACGAGATCGGTGTGCCGGGAAGATGGTGGTCGTCGCCGATGCCGATGAAGGCGAGGATCTTTTCGCGGTCGGTGATGGCGACGGCGCCTACCCCGGTCTCCTCATAGATGATCCGCGCGACGGTCATGCTGTTTTCCTGGTTGAAGCCCCGGCGCAGCACGCCGTCGGCGCGCGCCGCAATGGCCAGCGCCTTGGCGGAGAACAGGCTGGACTGCCGCTCGATCAGGGCGCGGCGGTCGATCAGAATCCCCATGAACAGCGCGGCGCCCAGTGAGTTGGCGATCAGTTCCGGCACCGCGATCAGCCGCACGATCTCCAGCGTCTGGTCGAAGGGCTTCGCCACCGCAAGGTCGATCAGCAGTTCCAGAAGCACCCCGGCAAAGGTCAGGGTACCGGCCTTTACGGGATCGAACAGGGCGCGGGTTCTGCCCTGCCGGATGAGATGGCGGTGCATCAGGCCACCCAGAATCCCCTGTACGACGATGTCGATTCCGGCAGCGAGCGCGAAGGCCCCGCCCAACGAATAGCGGTGAAGCCCGCCGGTGATGCCGACCCCAAGCCCGACCAGCGGCCCGCCGAGAAGGCCGCCGAGCACCGCGCCGATCGCCGGCGTGTTGGCGATGGCATGGACCACCGGCATGCCGAGGATCGTCCCCATGATGCAGAACAGGGAGAAGATGACGTAGCAGGCCAGCTTGTGCGGCGGCCGGATCGTGGCGTGCGTCAGCGGAATGAAGATCTTCGTCCGGCTGAGGAGATAGGCCACCACGAGATAGACGCACATCTGCTGGAGAAGGACCAGCGAGAGGCCCACGGGATCAATTTGCATCGGTCAGGACTCCCTGCACCTGCGCGTCCGGTGCGGGCAGGCGAGCGGCGGCTCATGCTTGGTTGAGGCGCTTGGTTTGGCCCATCCGCGGCCGAAAGGCCAGGAAGAAGCGGCGGTCGGGACCGGGTTGGAGATGCGGCGAAAGGCACCGCCTGCCGCACCGCCCATCCCTCCATCACACCGCTCGCCTCCGGCGGCCTCCGCTCATTTTTCCATTCCGCCGCTCATTTCGCTATTCCACCGCTCCTGAGTTCGGCCGGGAATTGCCAGCGGAGCGTTGATAGGCTTCCTCCAGGTCAACAAAGCGCAGCCTTATCGTGATGGCTTGAAGATCCACGATGGAAGGCATGCTGGAGGCATAAAATGGTCAGCATCTCAACGGAATCCACGAGACTCGGCAATCCTCCACTGCCTTGGACCAAGCTTGATACAATGTGGATGCTTGGTCTTTTCGGAACTGCAATTGGGGCTGGGACACTTTTTCTTCCCATCAATGCCGGCCTTAGCGGCTTCTGGCCTCTGACGGTCATGGCGGTCATCGCCTTCCCCATGACCTATCTGGCCCATCGGGGGCTGTGCCGCTTCATCCTGTCCTCGTCGAAGCCGGGCAGCGACATCACCGAGGTCGTGACCGAGCATTTCGGCAGCACCGCGGGCAAGCTCATCACCCTGCTGTATTTCTTCACCATCCTGCCGATCCTGCTGATCTACGGCGTCGGCCTGACCAACACGGTCCAGAGCTTCATGGTGCATCAGCTGGGCATGGTGCCGCCGCCCCGCATCCTGCTGTCGCTCGGCCTGATTCTCGGACTGATGGGTGTCATCAAGCTGGGTGAACAGATGGTCGTCCGGATCATGGGCTGGCTCGTCTACCCCTTCGTCGTGGTCCTGATGGGCATCGGCCTGTATCTCGCCCCCGACTGGAACGGTGCGATCCTCGACCAGGTGCCGACCGCCGGACAGTTCAGCCTGACGCTGTGGCTCAGCATCCCGGCCCTGGTGTTCTCCTTCAACCATTCCCCGGCGATCTCGCGTTTCGTCGTCGCCCAGCAGAACCATTATGGCGAAGAGGCGGAACCCCAGACCACCCGCATCGAGAAATACGCGGTCGCCATGATGGTGCTGGTTGTTCTGTTCTTCGTCTTCAGCTGCGTCTTCAGCCTGAGCCCGCAGGAACTGGCCGACGCGAAGGCCCAGAACATCTCCATCCTGTCCTATCTCGGCAACAAGTTCGACAATCCGCTGATGGCGCTGCTGACCCCGGCCGTGGCCTTCGTGGCGATCACCAAATCCTTCTTCGGCCATTATCTCGGCGCCCGCGAAGGTCTGAACGGGCTGATCTCCCAGCATCTGCGCAGCCAGGACAAGCCGGTCGACGAAAAGGCGATCAACCGCTTCAGCGCTCTGTTCATGGTCGCCGCCGTCTGGATCGCCGCCACCCTGAACCCCAGCATCCTCGGCATGATCGAATCGCTCTGCGGCCCCATCATCGCCGCCCTGCTCTTCATCATGCCGATGTACGCGATCCGCAAGGTGCCGGCGATGCGCAAATATGCCGGCCAGCCGGGCAACGTGGTGGTGATCTTCATCGGCAGCGTGGCGATCTCCGCCATCCTCTACTCCCTGCTCAGCCTCTGACGCCCACACCGCTTTCCGCTTCGGGCGGTGCCCCGTCCAGACGTGACGGGCAGCCGCCTGAAGCGTCGACCAGAAGACCATCGCCCCAGGGCCGCCCACAGGAAAGAAGCAAGCCATGATCAGTATGTTCGACCTCTACAAGGTCGGTATCGGCCCCTCCAGCTCGCACACGGTGGGACCGATGAGGGCAGCCAAGCAGTTCGTGGATGCCTTGCGCTCCTGCGGCGGTGTCGATGCCACCACCCGCGTCGCGGTCGACATCTACGGTTCGCTGGCGCTGACCGGCAAGGGCCACCACACCGATGCCGCCCTGATGCTGGGCCTCGCCGGCAACCTGCCGGACAGCGTCGTCATCGACACCATCCCCGCTTTTCTGCAACAGGTGCGCAATTCGCACCGCCTTCCGCTTGGCCGGGAAGGCAGGCAGATCGACTTCCCGCCGACCGCCATCACCTTCCACCGGTCCAACCTCCCCCGGCACGAGAACGGCATGACGATCCAGGCCTTCGACGGCGACCGGCTCCTGCTGGGCAAGACCTATTATTCGATCGGCGGCGGCTTCGTCGTCGACGAGGAGAATTTCGGCAGGCAGAGCGGAGACGAGGTGGAGTTTCCCCACCCCTACACCTCGGCCGCCGATCTGCTGGCGCATTGCCGCAAGACCGGTCTGTCGTTCTCCGGCCTGATCCTGCAGAACGAACTCAGCCTGCACGGCCATCAGGAAATCCGCGATTATTTCTCCGCCATCTGGCAGACGATGCGTGCCTGCATGGAGCGTGGCATGACCACCGAGGGCGTGCTGCCGGGGCCGATGCGGGTGCCCCGCCGGGCCGCCCTGCTGCGCCGCCAGCTGGCGTCGTCGGAAGCGCTGTCGCGCGATCCGATGAATGTGGTCGACTGGGTGAACATGTTCGCCTTCGCCGTGAATGAGGAGAACGCGGCGGGCGGACGCGTCGTCACCGCGCCGACCAACGGCGCCTGCGGCATCGTCCCGGCGGTGCTCGCCTATTATCACACCTTCATCAAGCCGCTGGACGACGACGCCTGCGTGCGCTTCTTCCTGGCGTCCGCCGCCATCGGCGCGCTGTACAAGAGGAACGCCTCGATCTCCGGCGCCGAGGTCGGCTGCCAGGGCGAAGTCGGTGTCGCCTGCTCAATGGCGGCGGGCGGCTTGGCCGACCTGATGGGCGGCAGTCCCGAACAGGTGTGCATCGCCGCCGAGATCGCGATGGAGCACAATCTCGGTCTGACCTGCGACCCGGTCGGCGGACAGGTGCAGATTCCCTGCATCGAACGCAACGCCATGGGTGCCATAAAGGCCATCAACGCGACGCGCATGGCCCTGCACCGGACCAGCGAACCGCTCGTCTCGCTCGACAAGGTCATCGAAACGATGTTCGAGACCGGTAGGGACATGGATCCGAAATACCGCGAGACATCCTGTGGTGGCCTTGCCGTCAAGGTGGTCGCGCTGTCCTCGCGCTCGGCGCAGGACGCCGATGGCATCAACTGGGCCGCCTGACGACGTGGGCGCTGCGCCTCTCCGCGCCCACCGTCAAACTTTGCGTCAAACTTTGCAACGGAACCCGATCCGACGCCGCGGGCCATGGCGCAGCCTGGAGGCCGTCGAGTTTGCCAGCTTGGAATGGGTCGACTGTTTCGATGACCGGCGCATCCTCGAATTCGTCGACACCATTCCGCCCACCGGAGCCGAAGCGCGCTATTCGGTCAAAACGGCACCACCGCTCCAGGCAGGGGCGGCAGACGCAAACTCGCCAGATAAGCGATCAGCGCCTGTTGGTCGTCAGGTTTCAAGGCGTAGAAGGCGTTGATCACCGGGTCCGCTTCGCTGCCGGCGCATTGGTAGGGGAACTCGGCTGCGATGCTGTCCGGGCGGGTGCCGCCATGGAAGCGGATCGCCTGGACCAGATCCAGCGCGCGTCCGTCATGCAGATAAGGCCAGCTGTCGGCAACGCCCCACAGGGGTCGGGTCAGGAATTGCTGCGGGGGAACGGCGATGTCAGCCACGTCGGTGCCCTGTGGCGCGATGTCGGCGAGGCAGGGGCCCATGTCGTGCAGGCGCAGGTCGCTCAGCAGCGGCACGTCCAGGGGAGCGTCCGGCGTCTTGAAGGGCAGCCGGGCGCGGGCGTAGGCCGGCAGCGGCCCTGCCTGATCCTCGGCCTTTCCGCCGTCCAGATTTTGCCACGGCAGCGTCGTGGACGCCCGGCTCGCCAGTGTGTTCAGGTTGATCTCCAGCCCGCCGACCGCCACGGTGTCGGCATCGGCGACCGCCTTGGCGTAGAGGGCGGCGACCGCCGCGTCCGGCGCGCCCTGGCGGACGGCCGCGCCGGCATCCGCCGACGCCTTGGCCAGCCGCGCCCGCGCCTCGCGCACCACCGGCAGATGGTCGGTGCCGGGCAGGGCGTTGACCAGCGTCGGCGAGGCGACGGTCCGCCTGCGCGTTTCCTCGGCGCGCCCCTGGACCCGCGAGGGCAGCGCGATCCCGGCGTCGGAGCCGGCTTGATCGGGATGTCCCAGCACGGTGCCCCACTCGATCGTCACCACGGGCCGGTTGAGCGTCTGCACCGGAAGATGGCAGGACGCGCACATGCCGGCCGGAAGCCCGGCGTCGGCCGCCGTGCCGGCGAACAGCGCCGCGCCGCGGGCCCCCCTGGCCTTGGCGGCCGGATCGGTCGGGGTCTCGACCACCGGCGGCCGGGTCATCGCAACGAAGCTCGTCAGCGCCCCGACGTTGCCATAGCTCAGTTCGTTGATCACCCCGTCGGCGTCGTTGTCGTTGTTCTCCCCGACGATCTCCACCCCTTCCATGCTGAAGTGGAACTGGGTCGCGGAGGCTGCGAAGTGGCGGACCGACGAGGCGATGCCCTTCCACTGGAACGGGCGCACGACCAAATCCGGGGAGACCCCGGTCAGCCGGCTGTAATCATAGACGATCCGCTGCGCCTTGCTGTCGTAGGTGGCGCCCAGCCAGCCGAAGGACAGGGTCTTGGCCGCCAGCGGCAGGGTCACCGGTTTGTCGGGTGTGTAGCGGGCGTGGTCGGCGAGCAGGGCCTGCTGCCCGAGTAGCAGCCCGGTGATCTCGTTGGCCAGCGCTTGGGTGTAGCCGGTCCCGAACACGTGCGGCGGGTTGCGGACCAGCTGGGTCAGCGGGTTGGGAAACTGGCCGTTGATGAAGGCGGTGTTGGCGATGCCGGCGGCGCCGCCGATCGCCGGCTGGGTGCGGGTCGCCGGTCCGGGCGGGTTGGCGCCGGCGAGGTCGGGCTGGACGGTGGCGCCGATCGACGTGTGGCACTCGTAGCAGCTCTGGCTGTCAATGCCGTTCAGGCGCAGGAAGGGGATCGGCGGCGGCACGGTCCCGTCCGCCGTCGCGTAGGGGCTGAACGGCGAATTCGGGTAGAGCGCCTTGCGCTGCCACGCGCGCGGGCCGTCCGCGCCCTCGCCCCAGCCATCCTGCGGAAAGTAGGGATAGCTGAAGAAATGCGCGCCGGATTCCAGGATCCGCCGCAGGGGTACGCTACCCTTCATCACATCCTGCTGCTGGATCGTCACGCTTTCGGTGATGTTGGCCTGCTGGGCACCCGCCTTGGAGGTGAGGAACGCCGAAAGGCCCATTATAACGATTGGCCATGCCGCGACGCGAACGCTTGCCATGCGCATGAACTCCCGATTTTTGCGTATCGCCCGATACTGTCGGAGCATTCTCGAAAATCAAACCAAATAATTCAGGTCAATATACTTAGAAATCTAATTTTATGCGGCCTGTAATGCCGGAAACTCCAAAATTATTCGTGCTCGTTCAGATAAAGTCCGGAGAAATATGCGAAGCTTCCGAAATCATATCATGGTATGCGCATTCGGAAATGGACATTGACTCGTTGATTATTTGAAATTTCTTCCTGATATTCGGCGGACGCGACGCATCAACGCGTGCCGGAACAGCGGCGCGCGAGCGGCATCACCGAGCGGGAGGGACGCGGACCATGACTGAACAACGTCTTCTGGAACGGGCGCAGGGGAAGGCGGCGGCCCCGCTGTCGGTCGCCTACACGCCGATTTCGACTCTCGCGGATCTGCGCGCCGCCGCACAGCTGGCGATCCAGGTCGAATTCACCACGGTGCCCGCCTATCTGACGGCGCTCTATTCGATCACCGACAAGAGCTCGGCCGCCTACCAGGCGCTGCGCAGCGTCGTGGTGGAGGAGATGTTCCACCTCAACCAGGCGGCCAACATCCTGGTCGGCATCGGCGGGCAGCCCAAGCTGACTGGAAGCGTGGTGCCCGTCTACCCGGCCTATCTGCCCTCGGCCAGCACCACCGCCACACCCTATGTCGGGCTGTACCGGGCCTCGCAGGCGGTGTTCCGCAACGTCTTCATGGCGATCGAGACCCCCGCCCCCTTCACCGCGCCGCCGCAGGGCAGCGACTATCAGACCATCGGCCAGCTCTACAAGGCCCTCTCGGACGGCATCGAGCGCTGTGTCGAGCAGTACGGCCCGGCGGCGGTCTTCGCCGAGAATCCGGCGGCCGAGCAGCGCACCGACATCTACCTCGGCAAGTTCGGCGGCAAGGCCGTGAAGGTGACCGACGCGGACAGCGCCCAACTCGGCATCCAGCAGATCGTCCAGCAGGGCGAGGGCGCGGTGAACCCGACCCACCCGCTGGTCCCCCAGCAGCCCTACGGCGCCTACGAGCATTACGGCGCCCGTACCGACGGCACCTACGGGCCGATCCTCGGCACGCCCTACGAGCTGTCGCACTATTACAAGTTCCTGCGCGTGGCCGATGCGCCGGATTTCCCCGACACGCTTCCCATCGTCTCCAACCCGCGGGTGTCGGATTTCACCAACGCCACGGCCGTGCAGGCGGTCAAGGCGTTCAATATCGGTTACAGCGTGATGCTGCAGAGCCTGGAGGCCTCCTTCACCAAGGCGGGCGGCGCGGCGGACTCCTATTTCACGCTGGCCCTGCCGCTGATGCACAACCAGCTGCCGACCCTGGCCAATCTGGTGATGCAGCTTCCCGTCTTCCCCGACGGCGACCCGGCGGTCGGGCCCAACGCCGCCCCGACCTTCGAGTATGTCGAGGGCGCCAGCTTCGACGGCTTCCTCGCGGCGCTGCAGGCCCTCGACAAACTGCTGGCCGGCCAGGGGCTGCCCGCGCTGCTCGTCGCCCCGGTGGCGCCGCCCGCCCCGCCGGGCCCGGCCCCCAAGCACCGGGAGGCGCTGCATGGGGTGATCGACGGCGTCCGGACGCTGAAGAGCCGCTCCGACGCCATCGGACTCGGGCTGTAACCCGGCCGGCACCGCCCAAACGGCACCACCCAGCCCGGCCAGATCGGGACAGCGAGGGGAAAACCATGTCCAACACCGTCTATTCCATCGTCCCCGCCATCGGCATCGCCCGCGTCGGCAACGCGCCGACGGCCTTCTACATCGGCCCCGAGACGGAGGGCGCCCTGCCCACCCTGCCCGACGGCCGCCCCGTCGGGGAGCAGGATTTCCGCGACGCCGAGGGCCGGCTGTGCCGGCAGGCGGCGCGCTTCCGCCTGATGCGCAGCGTCGACGGCGGGCCGCCCGAGGAGGTCACGTTGAAAAGCGCGGGCGTGGCCTCGATCCGCTGGTACGTCCACCTCGCCAACAAGAAGTCGAGCTGGTACGAGTTCCAGACCTCGAAGGGCGAGGACGGCTACGCGTCGAACCACCCGCTGCGCAACGCCGACCGGACCGGCGTGGAGGATCGGCGCGCCCTGATGATCGACGCCGGCCCCCGCTCGATCGAGGGAAGCGACGCCCCGGCCGAGCACTTCTCGCGCGACACCATCCCGCCGGGCTACGCCGGCAGCTTTCCGCCGGAGGGGCTGAAGCCCTACCCCATCGACACGCTGGGCGAGCTGCGCACCGACGAGGAGGGCCGCCTTCTGGTGCTGGGCGGGCTGGGGCATTCCGGATCGGACAGGCCGTCGCCCCACATCGGACAGTACGCCAACAACGACGGCTGGTGGGACGACACCTCGGACGGGCCGGTGTCGGTGAAGATCAGCCTGCTGGACGACGAGGACGGCCCCCCCGACGTGGAGGTCGGCGGCGCCTGGGTGATGGTCGGACCGCCGTCCTACGCGCCGCAGATCCCCAATCTGGTGACGCTGTACGACACCATCTTCGACGTCGTGGTGCGCAAGCAGGGGCTCCGCCCCGACCTGTTCGCGGACGGGATGTGGAAGACCGGGCCGACCGGCTACAAGCCCTTCTTCGAGACCGACATCAAGCCGATCTTCGAGCGGGTCGCCCGCTACCCCTGGGTCGCGGCGATCCCGCCGAAGCCGCACAGCTTCGATTTCGGCAGGCTCGGCGATCCGGATCCCAAGCTCAACGGCTTCCGCGCCTACATCCTCGACATCATCCGCCCGCCCGGCGCGGACAACGTCCTGGTGAACGCCAGCACCGGCGCCACCGCCATGCCCTATCTGGCCGGCGACGACGCGCTGGGCGCCTCGAAGCCCGGCACCGTCACCGCGGCGACCTCGAAGTACCTGCGCCTGACCGACACCCAGTATTTTCTCCTTCAGCAATGGGCCGACGGCTGGTTCGAGCGGGGGGCCGAACCGGCCGGAACCGCCGGCGATCCGGTCACCCGCGGCGTGCTGGCCAACTGCGTCGGCGGCGCCTTCTCGCCGGGCATCGAGATGACCTGGATCTCCCGCAACCCGGCCATCTACGACGGCCCCTTCCGCATCAAGGCGCGGGTGAACGCCTCCGGCCCGCTCAGCCTCGGCTTCGATCCGGCGGCGGGCATGGAGCCCGGCGACGTCAGCCGCTACATGGCCGTCCCCTGGCAGGCCGACTTCAACGAATGCTCGTCGCAGCCCATCGAGGGCCGGATCCTGTGGTGGTGGCCGGCGCAGCGGCCGGAATTCGTCTATCTGCCGCCCGACCCCAAGGCCCTCCTAGCCGAGCCCAGCCCGGCCCTGGGGCCACAGGTGTCGTGGATCGGCACCGAGTACAACCAGAAGGCCGACGACTACATCCAGTTCGCCGACGACCTGGACATGGTGAAGCTGTGGGACCAGCTCGGCTTCGTCTTCAACATCGGCACCGACGGCGATCCCTATTTCGTCGAGGTGGCGCGCCGGCTTCCCCGCACGCCCGGCTCCCAGGGCGACACCGCGGGGATCGGCGAGCCGGCGCGGCCGCTGGTGGCCGATGTCCCCTGAAGCGTTGTCCCCTGAAGCGTTGCGTGACCCGATTCCGGGCGCGCCTCCGGGCACGGACGCGGCGGACGTCCTGATCGTGGGGGCGGGGCCGGCCGGCTCCGCCACCGCGCTCGCCCTGCGCGCGGCCGGCGTGCCGCGCGTGGTCCTGGTCGACCGCGCCGCCCACGGCTCGCCGGAGCGGGCGGCGCTGCGGGTCGGCGAATCGGCGACGCCCAACGTCGGACCGCTGCTGGCCCGGCTCGGCCTGCCGGACGATCTCGGGCGGCTCGGCCATCGCCCCTACCACGGCAATCTCAGCCTGTGGAACGGCGACGGGGAGAGCGCCGACGACTTCCTGCGGCGGGGCAGCGGGCACGGCTGGCATCTCGACCGCGCCCGCTTCGACCGCTGGCTGCGCGAGGCGGCGGCGGAGCGCGGCGCCCGCCTCCTGGCCCCCGCCACCCTGGCCGGGATCGAACGCCGGCCGGAAGGCGGCTGGACCGTCGGGCTGCGCGATGCGGGCGGTCGGCGCAGCGTGACCGCCCGCGTGGTTGTGGACGCCGGCGGCCGGCGGGCGCCGCTGGCGACCGCGCTCGGTGCGCGGCGGCGGCGGCTCGACCGCCTGATCGCCCTGGCGGTCGAGGCCACTCCGGCCGCCGGGCCCGCCGGCGGGGGCTTCCACGGCCGCTCCTTCGTGGAGGCGGTGGAGATCGGCTGGTGGTACGCGGCGGTGCTGCCGGGCGGGCGGGCCATCGTCACCCTGATGACGGACGACGACATCGCCCGCGCCGGCGGTCTGGCCGGCGCGGACGCCTTCCGCTCCGCCTGGGCGGCCACCGCGCGCCTGCGCAACCTGGTTCCGCCGCCTGAAGACGGCCCCGGCGCCGGAACGGCTCCGGCGGTCTTCTCGGCTGCCTCGCAGCATGTCGACCGGGCGGTCGGCGCCGGCTGGATCGCCGTCGGCGACGCGCTGATCGGCTTCGACCCGCTGACCTCCTCCGGCATCGCCGGGGCGCTCGACGACGCGCTGGCGGCCGCTGACACCATCCTGCGTTGGTTCTCCGGCGACGGCGCCGCAGCGCGCGACGCCGCGATCGGCTACGCCCGGCGCGCCGAGGACACGCTGCGCCGCTATCTGGCCGAGCGGACCCGCCATTACACCGCCGGGGGCCGCTGGCCCGACGCCCCCTTCTGGAGCCGCCGGGCCGCGCGGTGAGCGTGGATGCGGTGAGCCTGGATCAGGCCGACGCCACCCGGTCGGCCACCCAGCTGTCGAAATCCACATGCAGGCTTTCCGGCAGCTTGGCCCGGACGGCACGGTCGTCCTGGGCGGCGTCCCGCAGAAGCTGGACCTGGATCTGGTAGTCGCCGACCACGATGCCGTTGGCGATCATGGTCGTCGGCCCGGCCCCCTCGGGCACAAGCCACAGGTTGAACAGGCTGCCGTTGGTCTGGGTTTCCTGGCGGGTGGCGGTCACCGTCGTCGTGCCGTGGCGGGTCAGCACCGTGTCGCCGACCGCCAGCGCCCCCGCATGGACCGTGCCGGACGGCGTCACCACCGGGTGGGTGGCCGATCCGGCGAGTGTGGCGCCGTCGGCGAACTCCAGCACGGTGATCGGCCCGCTGTGCGGCTGCGCCAGGGTCGCCTGCACCGGCCGCGTTCCATCGCCGCTGACGACGACGTCCTCGGACGTGAAGTCCTCCACCGCCTTGGTCGTGCCGTCGGCGAGCGTGATCTGCGTGCCGGCGACCAGACAGTGCCAGACAAAGACGATGGGCTTGAT
The DNA here is from genome assembly GCF_042604635.1 of Azospirillum sp. A26. Classification (NCBI taxonomy): domain Bacteria; kingdom Pseudomonadati; phylum Pseudomonadota; class Alphaproteobacteria; order Rhodospirillales; family Azospirillaceae; genus Azospirillum; species Azospirillum sp. A26. The sequence goes on from NZ_CP170473.1 coordinate 1,934,244, forward strand.
GAAGGCGACGCCGTCCTTCGAATCGGTGTCCGGCTTCAGCGAGCTGACGATGCTCGACCAGCCCGATCCATACCTTTCATAGTCCTTGAAGGTCACGGTGAAGCGGGCGCTGAAGAAGGCCCGCGTGTCCGCAACCCAATTTTTGGAAGGGAATTCGACGGCGGCGCCCGGATCGTTGAAGGGCGCCCTCAGCAAAAACTTCAGCGTCTTCCCATCGTTACTGTCGATTCGGAAGTGCGACAGGTAGCGCGAAGCGTCGCCGCCGGTCAGTTCGGAGATGCCGCCCTCCTTGTGAGCCAGGTAGAATTCCAAGAACGGAGGGTAGCTGTCGAGCGGAGCCAGCTCGTGGTCAAAACTCATGGTCCCGTACAAAGGAACAAGCAAAGGATTTGTCCCAAGATCGTGCATATTTTGGTAATATCGGTAATCAACGTCGGTATCATTCTTTGTGCCTTGGTTGTTATCGTAGCCGCGCGCCAGACCGATGACGATGTCGTTCAGGTCGCCGGTCTTGCGGTCGCTGCGGATAGCGGGATCGACGACGACCGGGTCGCGCGACGCCTGAGAGGCCCAGGGAGCCGCGGTCGAGGACACCTCGACCGTGCCGTCCTGGTAGGTGATCGCGAAGGAAATGATGCCGGTCATCGTGCCCGTCGGCAGCGGCGGCAGGGCGGTTTCCGGGTCGGTCTCCACGAAGATCGTCTGGGTGGCGAAGCTGACCGCGACACCGGAGGCCAGCGAGGTCTTGGTGCCGCCGGTCTCGTTGACGACGTTCAGCCAGACGATGGCCTGGGCCACCGGCCGGATCCGGCTCAGGACGGCGCGGGCGGTGACCGCCTTGTTGCTCTGACTGCTCGAAATGTACTCGACATACTGGCCGTCGGTAACGCCGCTGCTCTCGGTCGCTCTGCTCGTCGCCGCGCCTCCGCTCCCGATGGCCTTGAACAGCCCCGGGTAGCGCTCGGGGGTCAGGCCGCTGCGTTCGGCGTTGTCCTGCAGGAACGCCGTATGCGCCGGATCGCCCGCCGACGGGACCTTCCCGGCCTTCAGTCCCTCCAGGATATGAACCAGCCGGTCGTTCTGGAGTTGGGTCAATGCAACGCTCATAAGTCAATCGCTCCAATCAATGATTCGTCGATTCTTGAGCAAACAAAAATCATTACTTAGAATACAAAGGTATCTCGCGGCATCAAATTCAGGTACTCCGCCATGATTACCTGTGTATGATTTTCGACAGCTCAGGACTTATATTTGACTATACTTTGGTTTATTTTTCAATCGTGGAGAGGGCGCTGATTGGAGCAGGGACGCTGGCGTTGTCGCGTGATCGGTGGCCAGCTGATGTATCTGTGGCGGGCCGTCGATGACGAAGGCCAAGTGCTGGGAGTTCTTATCCAGCGCCGGCGGAACAAGAGGGCAGCCGGCAAGTTGATGCGCAAGCTACTGAAGAAGCGCGGCTTCGCGCCCACTCGGGTCACCGCCGACAAGCTCCGGTCCTATCGGGCCGCTTCAGCCAGGGCGTCGAAGAGCTTGGCGTGACACCCTCAGCCGTGAGCCATCAGATTCAGCAGCTGGAGGAATTTCTGGGGGCAGCGTTCTTTCAGTGGCATGCAGGCCGGGCGGTTCTCACGACCACGAGGCAGGCTTACGCCCACGAGATCGAACACGCGTTGGGACTGATTGCCGAAGCGACCCGGCGGGCCGCCCCGCAATCCTAGACCGGACACCTCGTCATCGCCTCCGGTCACAGCTTCGCAGCGAAATGGCTGCAGACGCGCCTTTTACACTTCCTGGCTGCCAATTCGGGAGTGGGAGTTCGGCTGTCGACCTTGTCCTACCGTGGGGATTTGGACAATGTTCGGGATCGCAGCTGCAATGAAAACATGCATGTACGGTTTTTAAGATCCTGATGCGTGCGCCGCCGAAAAAGCGGAGGCACGCCGCCGTGACAAGGAGGCTATGCGTTCGGTCGCGGTTACATGCGACGAGCTGCAATTTGTGAACGGCGGCTACGGGCTCCTTCGGACCTCAATCCTCCTGCGCCGGCCGCCAAAAAAGGGGAGCCGCCCCTACGGATGGCATCGAAGCCGCAGATCGATCCGTCATGATGGATGGTTCCAGCGCTAAAGATCGGAAAGCTGCGAAGGAATTGTGCCGACGCTCCGGCCGGCCGGGGGCGTCAAGCCGTCGCGCGCCTTGCGGGCCTCCGCCAGGATCCAGTCGCGGAAAGCCTGCGTCCGGGGATCGTCCAGCCGGCTTTCGTGGATCAGCAGGTAATATTCGCCGGCACTGCGCAGTTCGGATGGCAGCGGCATCGCCAGTTCGGCGCGGCGGTCGTACTGCGCCAGCAGGATGTCGGGCACGATGGCGATCCCGCGGCCCTGGCGGGCGGCGTCGAGCGACATGAAGAAATGGCCGAACTCCAGCTCGCCGCCGGTTCCGGCGACGGCTTGTCCGCCGGTCGCCTTCAGCCAGTCCGGCCAGGCGTGACGGCGGCTGGAGGTGTGGATCAGCGGCAGGCGCACCAGCGGCCGCCCGCCCTCCAGCACAGCTTCGCCCGCAAGCTCCGGTGCGCAGGCCGGGCGGAGGATGTCGGGGAACAGCTCGTCCGCCTGCACGCCGTCCCAGCTCGTCACCATGTCCAGGTCGATGCGCGGCTGCCCGCGCTCGTAGCGGCGGCCCGGGATGCGGCCGACGCGGATCGCGATGTCGGCCTCGTGCGCCAGCAGGTTCGACGGCTCGATCGACGAGATGATCCGCACCTCGACGCCGGGGTTGGCCTGCGTGAACAGATGCAGGCGCGGCATCAGCCACAGCGACGCGATGGTCGGCAGGATCGAGATGGTCAGGGTGCGCATCGTTCGCGACCGGCCGATCCGCTGCGCCGAGCGCTCCAACTCACTCAAGGTATCGCGGACGGTGCGGGCGAAATCCTCGCCCTCCGGCGTCAGTTCGATGCGCCGGGTCATGCGGCGGAACAGCTGGCAGTCCAGCGCCAGCTCGAGGTCGCGCACCTGCCGGCTGATCGCGCCCTGGGTCAGGTGCAACTCGTCGGCGGCCAGCGTGAAGGAGAGGTGCCGCGCGGCGGCGTCGAACCCGCGCAGGGTGTTGAGCGGCGGCAGCGGTCGTTTCGGCATCGGCATGGCCTCCCATGGATGAGCCTAGGTCATGCATAGGGGCCGAACAAGTCGTTTGTGAGGTCCGGTGTCCTCCGGCACGCTTCCTGTCACTGAACCGTCAGAGTTCAAAAGAAACAGGGCAAGCGCGAGGGTTACCGTGACACGAACAGCCATGACACGACAGACAAGGGGCGATCCCGGTAAGATTTGGACGCTCGAAGTCAGCGGCATTGCCAAGAATTACGGGGCGACCTGCGCGCTCCGCAACGCTTCGTTGCGGCTGCGGCCGGGAAAGGTCCATGCGCTTCTTGGCGAGAACGGTGCCGGCAAGAGCACGCTGGTGAAGATCGTCGTCGGCGCGATCCAGCCCGACCGCGGGCGGATCGCGCTGAACGGCGTTCCGACCCGTTTCGCCGGGGTGCGGCAGGCGATTGCCGCCGGAGTGATCCCGATCTACCAGCATCTCAGCCTGTTTCCTCATCTGTCGGTGCTGGAGAACCTATCGGCCTTCGCCATCGCAGGGGCGGCGGGTCTGCGTGCCCGGCCGGCCCTGGTGCCGCGTGCCACGGCGCGGGCCTGGCTGGACGCGGTCGGCCTCGGCTGCGACCTCGATCTGCCGGTCGAGCGGCTGTCGGTTGGCGAGCGCCAGCTTGTGGAGATCGCCCGCGGGCTGGGGCAGCGCTGCACGCTGCTGGTGCTGGACGAGCCGACCGCCGCGCTGACCCATGACGAGACCGACCGGTTGTTCGGTGTGGTCCGCCGCCTGTGCGCGGAGGGCACCGCCGTCCTCTTCATCAGCCACAAGTTCGACGAGATCGAGGCGCTGGCCGACGACATCACCGTCCTGCGCGACGGCGTCGCGGTGATCGACGCCGAGCCGCTGGCCTCGCTCAGCCGCGCCGAGCTGGTCCGCGCCATGCTGGGCGACATGGTGGAGTCCGGCGACCGCGTGTTGCCGCAGCCGGGCGGTCCGGTGCTGACCGCGACCGGACTGATGCTGGGGCCGGCGGACGCTGCGGCCGACATCACCGTGCGGGCCGGCGAGATCGTCGGGCTGGCTGGGCTGGTCGGGTCGGGCGCCCTGGAACTGGCGGCGGCGCTGGCAGGGGCCCGGCCGGTCGCCGCCGGCACGCTCGCGGTGCGGGGGGAGACGCTGCCGCCGGGCGACCGCGTGCGGGCCGTCGCCGCCGGGGTCGGCTATGTTCCGGCCGACCGCCACGCCGAGGGGCTGTTCGGCCCGCTGGCGGCGCTCCAGAACGCCTCCTCCTCGACCGTCGCGCTGTTCTCGCGCGGCGGGCTGCTGCGGCCGGGCGGCGAGGCGGCGGCGCTGATGCCCTGGCTGCGCCGGCTGAACCTGCACCCCTTCCAGCCGGAGCGGCCGGCCGCCGGATTCAGCGGCGGCAACCAGCAGAAGCTGCTGCTGTCGCGCAATCTGGCGGTGCCGGACCTGCGGGTCCTGGTGGTGCTGGAACCAACGCGCGGTGTCGACATCGCCGCGCGGGAAACCATCCACGACGCGCTGGTCGAGGCCGCCGGCCGGGGCGTCGCCGTCGTCGTTGCCTCCAGCGACCTCGACGAGGTCATGGCTCTGTCGCACCGCATCCTGGTCGTGCGGCATGGCAGCCTCGACGGCGAGCTGCCGCGCGGCACCGGCCGCGCCGCCCTGATGGACCGGCTGGCCGGGCGGAGGGCGGCATGATGGCCCTGACCGGCGCCCGGCCGCGCCGCTTCTCCGGCCGTCTCAACCCGCCCGCCGCCGTCTGGGTCGTCCTGCTGCTGTTCTGTGTCTTCGCCCTGGCGGTGCCGCGCTTCGCCAGCGCCGGCAATCTGGAAAATCTGCTGCGGGTCGGGTCCATCCTCGGCATCGCCGCCTGCGGCCAGACCATCGTGCTGATCCTCGGCGGGATCGAGTTCTCCTTCGGCGCGTCGGCGGCGCTGGCCAGCGTGGTGACGGTGCTGGCCCTGCCGTCCGCCGGGGTGGCGGGCGGCTTCGCGGCCGGTGCGGCGTCGGTGCTGCTGGTGGGCCTCGTCAACGGCACGCTGGTCGCGCGCTTTTCCCTGCCCCCCTTCCTCGTCACGCTCGGCATGCTGATGGTGGCCGGCGGCGGGGCGGCGGTTCTGGCCGGCGGCCTGCCGATCGACGCGCCGCCGAGCGACGCCTTCTCCTGGCCGGCGCGCGGCCGGGTCGCCGGCATCCCGGTGCCGATCCTGGCGGCGGCGGCAAGCTTCGCCCTGTTGCACCTCCTGCTCGCCCACACCCGCGCCGGGCGGCTCTGGTACCTCGTCGGCGCCAACGGCACGGCGGCACGGCTGTCCGGCATCCCGGTGTGGCGGGTGGTGCTGGCGGGCTATCTGCTGGCCGGCGCCTTCTGCGCGCTTGCCGCCGTCATCCTGACCAGCCGGGTTGCCTCCGGCCAGCCCGGCCTCGCCCCCAACCTGCCCTTCGAGACCATCGCGGCCTGCGCCGTCGGCGGCATCCCGCTGGCGGGCGGGCAGGGGAGGGCGGTGCAGACCCTGTGCGGCGTGCTGGTCATCGCCATGCTGAACAACGCGGTGGTGCTGCTGAACCTGCCCGTCGCCTATCAGCAGCTGATGATCGCCGCCGTGATCCTCGGTGCCGTGATCCTCCAGCGGGCGCCCCTGCTGCTCCTGCTGCTGCCGGTCCGGCCCGCCCGCCAGCCGGAGGAGGACCGGTCATGAGCGCCCGTCTCCTGCGCCGCTCCGCCGATGGCCTGCGCGCCGCCGGCTCCATCCTTCCCATCCCCTTCCGGGTCGCGCCGCTCTGCCTGATCCTGGCGGTCGCGGTGTTCGCGGCCACCGCGCCGCGCTTCCTCAGCCTGGGCAACGCCGCCAACATCGGGGCGCAGGTCTGGGTTCTCGCCCTGCTCGCCATTGGCCAGATGTTCGTGCTGGCGACCCGGGGCTTCGACATCTCGGTCGGCGCCGTCGCCGCCCTGTCCAGCGTCTGTGCGGCGATGGCCTGCAATGCCTGGGGCCTGCCCGGACTGGCCGCCGGGGCGCTGGCCGGGCTGCTCTGCGGGCTGGTCAACGGCGCGCTGGTCGGCACGCTCGGCCTCCAGCCGGTGGTCGCCACGCTGGGCAGCCTGATCGCGGTGCGCGGCCTGTCGCTGCTGATCACCGGCGACGGGCAGGTGGTGCCGCTCGACGCGGCCGGCGCGGTGACCCGCCTCGGCTTCGAGCCGATGCCGGTCCTGCCCCCTGCCAGTTGGGCGGCGCTGGTCCTGGCGGTCGGGGCCGCCCTGCTGGTCGGCCGCAGCCTCGCCGGCCGGCGCATCCTGATGGCCGGCTCGAACCCCGAGGCGGTGGCGCTGGTCGGCGTCGACACCCGGCGCGTCCAGCTCTGGGCCTATGGCCTGTGCGGCCTGTTCGCCGGCCTCGCCGGGGTGCTGATGACGGTCCGCGCCGGCTCCGGCCTGCCGACCGAGGGGGCGGGGATGGAGCTTCAGGCCATCGCCGCCGCGGTCATCGGCGGGACCGCGCTCAGCGGCGGCATCGCCAGCGTGGCCGCCGTCGTGACCGGGGCCGCCTTCATCCAGGTGCTGCTGACCGGTCTCAACCTCCAGGGCGTCTCGCCCTTCGTCGCCCAGATCGCCGTCGGGGTGGTCATCATCGCCTCCGGCCTTCTCGAAACGCTTCTGCGCTCTCTGCCGTCCTTCCCCTCCCAATCAAGGACACGGACATGACCCGCTCCCCGATCCGCTTCGCCGGAAGCCTTGCCGCTCTCCTTCTGCTCTCCACCGCGCCGGCCCTGGCACAGGACAAGGCCATCGGCTTCGCCATCCCCAACCTCGCCTCGTCCTTCTGGATCTCCGCCGTCTACGGGGCGGAGCAGGAGGCCAAGGCCGCCGGCGTCACGCTGGTCAAGCTGAACGCCGGCGGCGACGCCAACACCAGCCAGCAGATCGCCCAGATCCAGGATCTGGCCCAGCGCGGCGTCGCCGCCATCATCGTCGGCGCGACCAACGGCGACGCGGTGCGGGCGGTGGTGGAGCAGGCGGTCGGCCGCGGCATCCCGGTGGTCGGCATTTCCTCGCCGCCCAACAGCGACCGGCTCAGCGCGACGGTCAGCGCCGACCATTACGACATGGGCCGTCTCCAGGCGCGCTGTCTGGCCCAGGCCATCGGCGGCAAGGGCGAGGTGGCCATGATGGCCGGGCCGACCGGGCAGGCCTGGTCCGACCTGCGGGCCAAGGGCTTCCGCGAGACGCTGGCGAAGGAGGCGCCGGAGGTGACCGTTGTCGCCGAATCCCGGCTGGCCGACAACCGCAACGCCGCCCTGACCACGGCGGAGGACTGGACCCAGCGCTTCCCCGAGCTGAAGGGCGTCTATGCCGCCACCGACGACATGGCGGCCGGCGTGGTCGCCGCGATGAAGGCCGCCGGCCGCATGCCGGCGGTGCGGGTCTCCGCCTCCAACTTCAGCCCGACGGCGCAGCAGCTGCTGAAGGACCGCGAGCTGGCCTGCACCTCCATCCAGCAGGTGGTGGCGCAGGGCCGCGCCGCCTTCACCCAGGCGCTGGCCGCCGCCGGCAAGAAGCCGGTCGAGGCCAAGGTCGTGCTGCCGGCGCTGCTCGTCACCTCTGACACGCTGGGCGAGGTCGATCTAAGCTCGGTCGTCGCCCCGGCCGATTACCGGCCCTGACCATATCGAACCGAAGGCAGGACAAGCGATGCTCCCCTCTCACAACCGCTTTCCCTATTCCGCCATCACCGACCGTCCCGACTTCTCCTGGCCGGGGGGCAAGCGGCTGGCCGTCTATGTGGCGCTCTGCGTCGAGCATTTCCCCTATGGCAGCGGCCTTGGCCTGCCCTATTCGCCGGGGCTGAGCCACCCCAACAGCTACAATTGGGCGTGGCGGGAATACGGCAACCGGGTCGGCGGCTGGCGGCTGATCGACCTGTTCGACGCCCACCGCCTGCCGCTGACGGTGCTGCTCAACACCGAATGCTACGAGCATTGCCCGGAGCTGGTCGCGGCACTGAGGAACCGCGGCGACGAGATCGTCGCCCATGGCCGCACCAACGGCGAGCATCAGAACGGCATGGGCCTGGAGGAGGAGCGCCGCCTGATCGCCGAGGCGACCGAGGCCATCCGCCGCCACGAGGGCCAGCCCCCCGCCGGCTGGATGAGCCCCGGCGCCCATCCCAGCGCCAACACCGAGGATCTGCTGGCCGAGGCCGGCTACCGCTACACGCTGGACTGGCCGATGGACGACCAGCCGGTGTGGATGCGGACCACCGGCGGGCCGCTGCTGAGCGTGCCCTATCCGCACGAGGTGAACGACGTGCCGATGGTGGTCCTGCATGACGGTACGGCACCGGCCTTCGCCGATATGGCCATCGACAATTTCGACGAGATGCTGCGCCAGTCGAAGGACCAGCCGCTCGCCTACGGCATCACCATCCACAGCTTCATCGTCGGCCAGCCCTTCCGCATCAAGCAGTTCCGCCGGGTGCTGGAGCATCTCGACGCCCATCGCGACGAGGTCTGGTTCGCCACCGCCGGCCAGATCGCCGACCATTTCGCCGGTCTGATGCCGCCGCCGGCCGCCACCACCCCCTGAACCGGTCCCTGACCCGTTCCTGACGCCGGCCCCCTCGGGCCGGCTCCCATCCGAAAGGTTCCATCATGACTGAGACGCCCCTTGGGCTGTCGCAAAACCCGGCGCACGCCCGCGCTCTGCCTCCCCTGCGGGTCGCCGTCGCCGGCCTCGGCGCCGTCGGGCTGAAGATCGTCGAGGCGCTCGACGAGGGGCTCGACGGCTGCGTCCTGACCGCCGTCTCGGCCCGCGACAAGGCGGCGGCGGCGGACCGCCTGTCCGCCCTGGCCCATCCGGTGCCGGTGGTGGACATCGCCGAACTGGAGCCGCTCGCCGACCTCGTCGTCGAATGCGCCCCCGCAGCGCTGCTTCCGGCCATCGTCGAGCCGTTCCTCCGCGCCGGCAAGACGGCGGTGGTGCTCAGCTCCGGCGCCCTGCTGGCTAACGAGGGGCTGGTCGCCACCGCCCGCGCCCATGGCGGACAGATCGTCGTGCCGACCGGGGCGCTGCTCGGGCTCGACGCGGTGACGGCGGCGGCGGAGGGGGAAATCCGCGCCGTGCGCATGGTGACGCGCAAGCCGGTGCGCGGGCTGGTCGGCGCCCCCTATCTGGTCGAGAACGGCATCGCCATCGAGGACATCACCGGGCCGCTGCGCATCTTCCACGGCACCCCGCGCGAGGCGGCGGTCGGCTTCCCGGCCAACCTGAACGTGGCGGTGGCGCTGTCGCTGGCCGGCATCGGCCCCGACCGCACGACGCTGGAGATCTGGGCCGATCCGGCGCTGGAGCGCAACACCCACCGCATCGAGGTCGAGGCGGATTCGGCGACCTTCACCATGGCCATCGAGAACATCCCGACCGACAACCCGAAGACCGGCCGCATCACCGCCCTGTCGGTGCTGGCCTATCTGCGCAAGCTGCGCGCGCCGCTGCGCGTCGGCTCCTGAACGTCTGATTTCAGTAAGAAACGAAAAACAGAAGGGGGATTCGTCATGGATCTCGGACTTTCCGGCCGCACCGCGCTGGTGCTGGGCGCCGGGGGCGGGCTCGGCCGCGCCATCGCCTTGGGGTTGACGCGCGAAGGCGCCAACCTCGTCATCGCCGACCGCGACGCGCCGTCGCTCACCGCCACCAGCGCCGCTCTCACCGAAATTGCCGGCGGCGGCGCACCCTGCCTCCCCATCGTCTGGGATCTCGGCGACGCTACCGCCACCGACCGCAACGTCGCCCTAGCCGAGGAGCGGTTCGGCGGAATCGACATCTTGGTCAACAACACCGGCGGCCCGCCGCCATCGCCGGCCAGCGGCGTCGATCCGAAGATCTGGACCGCGCAGTTCGAGGCGATGGTGCTGTCGGTCATCCGCATCACCGACCGGGTGTTGCCCGGCATGCGGACGCGGCGCTGGGGCCGGATCGTCACCAGCGCCTCGTCGGGCGTCGTCGCGCCGATCCCCAACCTCGCCTTGTCCAACGCGCTGCGCCTGTCCTTGGTCGGCTGGTCCAAGTCGCTGGCCCGCGAGGTGGCGGCCGACGGCGTGACCGTCAACGTCGTCCTGCCCGGCCGCATCGCCACCGACCGCATCCGCTTCCTGGACGAGAGCAAGGCGGCACGCGAGAACCGGCCGGTCGCCGAAATCGTCGCCGAGAGCACCGCCGCCATCCCGATGGCCCGCTACGGCGAGCCCCGCGAATACGCCGACGCCGTCGCCTTCCTGGCCAGCGAGCGCGCCGCCTACGTCACCGGCTCCACCCTGCGGGTGGACGGCGGCTACATCCCCAGCATCTGACAGTCCGAAGGATCCCCAGCATGAGCAGCAGCACCGACACGGTCCTTTCCGCCGCAGAGCGCGAGGACATCCGCACCCGCTTCCTGGCCGTCGACACCTCCAACGTCGCCGACGTGCTCGACGTGATGGGCTGGCCCGACCAGGGGCTGGCGGCGGAATTCATGCCCTATCCCGCCACCGCCGGGCGGCTGGCCGGCTGGGCCTACACCATTCGCGGCCAGATGACCCCCTATCCGCTGGGCGGCGACGCCGACAAGATGGCGGCCTGCCAGGGGCTGTCGCCCGGCGAGGTGTCGGTGTGGAGCGGCGACGGCGACGGCATCTGCTATTTCGGCGAGCTGATCGCCATCGGCATGAAGGAACGCGGCAGCACCGGCGCGCTGGTCGACGGCGGCATCCGCGACGTGCGCTGGCTTGGCCATCACGGCTTCCCGGTCTACGCCCGCTACCGCACGCCCGTGCAGTCTATCGGCCGCTGGAAGGTCAACGCCTGGCAGGTTCCGGTCTTCCTGCGCGGGGCCACGGTGGAGCGCGTGAGGATCGAGCCGGGCGACTTCATCCTGGCCGACGAGGACGGCGCGCTCGCCATCCCGGCGGCCATCGTTCCACAGGTGCTGGCGGAATCGGAGGCGCTGACCGCGACCGAGATCCGCATCCGCGAGGAGCTGTCGAACGGCCTGACCCTGGCGCAGGCGCTGGAACGCTACGGCCACGTCTGACGCCCCGCCGGGCGGCCCCGTTTTCCGCCTGCCGGAGACGGGGCCGTTCCGGGATCGCCGCCATCCCCCCGCGCCGCGGCACCATTGTTGTAGAGGGCCCAAGCATGACCGCCGCGTCTCCCCGCGACCCCGCCCGGGCCGTCGCAGCCGCCCTGGCCGCGGCGCGCGCCAGCCGGCTCAACGCCTTCATCGAGCTGTTCCCCGATGCGGAGGAGCGGGCGCGGGCCCTGTCGGCGGTTTCGGCGGACGGTCCGCGACCGGCGCTCTGGGGGCTGCCCTTCGCCCACAAGGATGTGTTCGTCACCGCCGGGCGGCAGCCGACGGTGGGGGTTGGGCACGGCTACCGCTGGGGTGGGGCGCGGACCAGCGTGGCGCTCGACCGTCTGGCGGCGGCCGGAGCCATCGCCATCGGGGCGTTGAACCTCGATCCGCACTGCTATGCCGCCACTGGGCTCAATCCCTATTTCGGGCGGGTGCTGAACCCGGTGGATGCGCGGTTCGCCGTCGGCGGGTCATCGAGCGGGTCGGCGGCGGCGGTCGCGGCCGGCATCGTGCCCTTCGCGCTCGGCACCGACACCGGCGGATCGGTGCGCATCCCGGCCGCCCTGTGCGGCGTCCTCGGCTTCAAGCCGACGGCCGGAGCCGTCAGCGATCCCGGCATCGCGCCGCTGTCGCCGTCGCAGGACGTCATCGGCCTCATCGCCCGGGATCCCGCCCTGCTGCGCGCGGTGTTCGCCGTGGTGCGCGATCCGGTGTCCAGGGAACAACACGCCAGGGAACAACGCGATTGTCCTCTGCGTGCCGGCCCTTTGCGTGTCGGTCTGCCGGCGGAATGGCTTCGCACCGGCGTCGATCCGGAGGTCGCCGCGGTTATCCGGTCCGTCCTGCACCGGATGACCGGGGACGGAGCGGTGGCGGCCGAGGTCGCCCTGCCGCCGCTCGACGCGCTGAACGCCTGCGCCGGCACCATCACCTCGTTCGAGGCGTCGGCTTTGCACCGGACGGCGCTGGCCGAGCGTCCGGACTGGTACCCGGCGGCGGTGCGGCGGCGTCTGGTCGCGGCGGCCGAGGTGGGGCGCGACGCCTACGATCAGGCATTGCGCGACCGCGAGGCCCATCGGACGGCGGTGATCGAGGGCGCTTTCGCTGCCGCGGACGTATTGCTCTGTCCGGTGATCGGCGGGCCGGCCCCGCGTCTGGATGGGGTCGACGACGACGATTTGACCATTGCCGGTGCCACCACCCTGGCCTTCCTGCGCTTCAACCGCCCCTTCAGCCTGCTCGGCCTGCCGGCGCTGTCGCTGCCGGCCGGGCGCGACGGCAACGGGATGCCGGTGGGGGTCCAGATCGTCGGGCGGCCGGGCGCGGACGATCTGGTCCTGACCATCGCCGAGCGGTTCGGCGGAATGCCGCTCTGACCCTCACCCCGCCTTGGCGGCCATCGCCTCGATCTCCACCAGCCAGCCCGGCTCCACCAGCCCGGCCACCTGCACACGGGTGCGCACCGGAATGTTCGGGGTCCCGGCGGTGCCGAACACCTCGGCGTAGGCGCGGGAAAAACCCTGGAAATCTGCCTGCCCGCCCATCCGCGCATCGCCGACGAGGAAGGCCTGGACCTTGACCACGTCATTCAGGCCATAGCTGCGCCGCTCCAGCGTGGCTTTCAGCTGCGTTAAGATGTTGCGGGTCTGGACCTCCGTGTCGCCATAGGCCTCGACGCGGTCGCTCGGCACGGAGCCGTCGATGACAGGCGGCGTCAGCCCGCTCAGCATCAGGAACTCGGTACCATCGACCGGCACCCGCACCGATTCCAGGAATTGGGTCCGGTAGGGCGAGGACTCATCCAGCGGGTATCGTTCAATTCCCTTTGCCAAGGCACTGTCTCCAATCGTCGATGCGGAAAAGCTCGGCCCAAACCTCTTCATCCCGCCGGCTTTCCACAAGCGACTTATCCGGCCTCCATGCATGACCGTTGCTCATGCATGCTGATTCGAGTGGCGGGCCACTTGGCATCTTTCAGCGCTGCGACCGCTCAGTCCCGCCCCCAATCGGCCGTCGGTGCAAGGCATGGCCAGTCGTTCGCACGTCTGATCTGGCTTGAGGGTCAAACTGGACACGTGTGGCGCCGAAAACGCCGCAAATCTACAAATTTTCAGCAAAAGTCGGGAGTTCAACCTCCAAAGGACCCCGATTCTCCACACGGGCGGCTCTTTCGTCGCCCTCAACGTGCGTGCAAAGGTGGTTTATCGAGGTGTTCAGAGGATGGATGCGGCCAGCCTTGAGGCCATGCGGCCGATGCGAGCGTCCACCCGATGGTGCATCACAAACGGTGAACCAAGGATTGTAGTCGGCCCCACGATCGCTACCACGACCTTCCTTATAGAAAAGCGTGACCTTGTCTTCTTCGAAGCCACAACGATTGCGAGCCATGCTCGCCCCTGGGAAGGCGTTTCCTCAACTGAGGACACGCTTTCCCGGGAGCGCTGCAAAGCTCAAGCATGCGCAAAGTTTTGTGTCTGCATTACCGTCTGGCCCGGCGGCAGGTGCAAACTTTATTGACCATGCTCAGACTTCATTCTCCGCGAACAACAGTATTCACGGAGAAACCCCGCCTACTCCACCGTAACGCTCTTTGCCAGATTGCGAGGCTGGTCCACGTCGGTGCCTTTCAGCACGGCCGTGTGATAGGCCAACAGCTGCACCGGGATGGCGTAGAGCAGCGGGGCGACCAGCGGGTCGCAGGCGGGCAGCTCGACCGACCAGCGGACCTTGTCCTTCAGCTTGTCGATGCCTTTCCGGTCGGCCAGCAGCAGCACCTTGCCCGACCGCGCGCAGACTTCCTGCACGTTCGACACGACCTTTTCGAACAGGGCGTCGGACGGCACCAGCACGATCACCGGGACATTGTCGTCGATCAGCGCGATGGGGCCGTGCTTCAGCTCGCCGGCGGCGTAGCCCTCGGCGTGGATGTAGCTGATCTCCTTCAGCTTCAACGCGCCTTCCAGGGCCAGCGGATACATGGCGCCGCGGCCGAGATACAGCACGTCGCGGGCCTCCGACACCTCCTGTGCCAGTTCCTTCAGCCGCTCGTCATGGGCCAGCACGTCGGCGGCGCGGGCCGGCACTTCGCGCAGCGCGTGGGCGATCTGCTGCATCCGCTCCTGGTCGATGGCGCCGCGGGCACGGCCGACGGTGACGGCAAGGCAGGCTAGCGTGGTCAGCTGGGTGGTGAAGGCCTTGGTCGAGGCCACGCCGATCTCCGGCCCCGCCATCGTGTAGAGCACCGCGTCGGATTCCCGCGCGATGGTGCTCTCCGGCGCATTGACGATCGACAGGATCTTCTGGCCCTGGCGCTTGCAGTAGCGCAGGGCCTCCAGCGTATCCAGCGTCTCGCCCGACTGCGAGATGAACAGGGCGATGCCGCCCGGCGGCAGCGGCGCCTCGCGGTAGCGGAACTCCGACGCGATGTCGACCTCGACCGGGATGCGCGCCAGCGTCTCGAACCAGTATTTGGCGACGAAGCCGGCGTAATAGGCGGTGCCGCAGGCGACGATGGTCAGCTTCGACGCGCCGGCTAGGTCGAAGGGGAAGTCCGGCAGGGTGAAGGTGCCGGTCTCCGGGTTGATGTAGGCATTCAGCGTGTCGCCGATGACCTGCGGCTGCTCGTAGATTTCCTTGAGCATGTAGTGGCGGTAGCCGTCCTTGCCGATCAGGGCTCCGGACACCGCCGTGGTCTTCACCGGACGCTCCACCACCGTGTCGGAGGCGTCGTGGACGATGGCGGCGGTGCGGCTGACCTCGACCCAGTCGCCGTCCTCCAGATAGCAGATGCGGTTGGTCAGCGGCGCCAGCGCGAAGGCGTCCGATGCCAGATACATCTCGCCGTCGCCATAGCCGACGGCCAGCGGCGTGCCGTGGCGGGCGCCGATCATCAGCTCATGTTCGCCGGCGAAGATCAGCACCAGGGCGAAGGCGCCGGTGAAGCGCTTGAAGGCGGCGGCAGAGGCCTGGACCGGCGTCATGCCCTGCTGGTCCAGGTAATAGGTGACGAGGTGGACGATCACCTCAGTGTCGGTGGCGCTTTCGAAGACATAGCCGTGGCCGGTCAGCTCGTCCTTCAGCTCCTGGTAATTCTCGATGATGCCGTTGTGGACGACGGCAACACGCTTGGTGGCGTGCGGATGCGCGTTGTTCTCGGTCGGGCCGCCGTGCGTCGCCCAGCGGGTGTGGCCGATGCCGACGGTCCCGGACAGCGGCTGGTCGCGCAGCTTCATGTCCAGGTTGACCAGCTTGCCCTCGGCGCGGCGGCGCTCGATATGGCCGTTCACCAGGGTGGCGACGCCCGCGCTGTCATAGCCGCGGTATTCGAGCCGGCGCAGGCCCTCCACCAACCGGGGGGACGCGTCGTGGATGCCGTTGATGCCGATGATGCCGCACATGGACCTGATGCTCCTGGAAAAAGGTGCCGGCTGACGAGCCGGAGAGAAACGGATCCCGGACCGATCCTACGCCTTTTTTGCTTTCTCGTTTTGCTTCCGTTCGCGGAAGCGCCTTGCCCAGCCGGCGTACGCCTTCTGGTTGCCACGGGCGACCACCAGCGCGTCGGCCTCCACCGCCATCGTCACCACGCTGCCGGCGCCGACGATGGCGCCGTCGCCGATGACGACCGGGGCGACCAGGGCGCTGTTCGAGCCGATGAAGGCTCCGGCACCGATCTCCGTCCGGCTCTTGGAGAAGCCGTCGTAATTGCAGGTGATGGTGCCGGCGCCGATGTTGGCCTTGGCCCCGACCCGCGCGTCGCCGATGTAGGTCAGGTGGTTGGCCTTTGCCCCGGCCTCGATCACCGCGTTCTTCACCTCGACGAAGTTGCCGATGTGGGCGTCCGGGCCGATCTCCGCCCCCGGCCGCAGCCGGGCATAGGGGCCGATGACGGCGCCGCTGTCGATGCGCACGCCTTCCAGATGGCAGTAGGGCTTGATTTCCACCCGGTCGCCGACCGTCACCCCGGCGCCGAAGAAGCAGCCGGGGCCGACCACCACGTCACGGCCGAGCCGGGTGTCGACGCTGAGGAAGGTGCTGTCGGGGTCGATCAGCGTGGCGCCATTGTCCATCGCCACCTTGCGCAGGCGGCGTTGCAGCAGCTTCTCCACCTCCGCCAGTTCAGCACGGGAATTGACGCCGACCACCTCGGCCGGGGCGGCCTCCACCACGGCGCAGGCCATGCCGGCGCGGCGCGCGATCTGGACCACGTCGGTCAGGTAATATTCGGACTTGGCGTTGTCGTTGCCGACGCTGCCGATCAGGTCGACCATGCGCGCACCGTCGAACGCCATCAGGCCGGCGTTGCACAGGGTGACCGCGCGCTCCTCCTCGCTGGCGTCGAGATACTCGACGATCTTCTCCAGCCCGCCGCGGGCGTTCAGGATCAGGCGGCCATAGGCGCCGGGATCGTCGGGGCGCATGCCCAGCACCACCACGGCCGGGTCGGCCGCCTGCCGGCGCGCCTGCACCAGCGCGCGCAGCGTGTCCGGCGTCACCAGCGGCGTGTCGCCGTACAGCACGATGACGTCGCCGGTGAAGCCCTCCAGCAGGCCGAAGGCGGCGCGCACGGCGTCGGCGGTGCCGCGCTGCTCGTGCTGGACCGCGGTGGGGTAGGGGGCGACGGCGGCGGCCACGCTGTCCATGCCAGGGCCGACCACGACGACGACATGGTCGGGATCGAGCGTCTTCACCGCGGCCAGCACATGCCCGACCATCGGCCGGCCGGCAACCCGGTGCAGCACCTTGGGCAGATCGGATTTCATGCGCGTGCCCTTGCCGGCGGCGAGGATCACGCAGGCGAGCGGACGATGGGCCATGGTGATGTTCCTGGTCGAGCCTTGAAGTGGAAGGGAAAGCCGGTCGATGAAGGCGCCGTACTTGAGCCGGTAAACGTTAAGACATCACTGCTGGAGAGGGCGGCGCTTTTTCCGGAGTGGGCGCCGAACCATCCGCATTTCCAAGACTGGTGTGCCACAGCACAGCATGGAAGCCCAAGTCAACTTTTGTTTCAATCTGCAATAAACAAATAGTTTCAACGGGTTAACCGCCCGATTTCCTATGGCTTCCGTCGGTCGTTCTGCGGCTTCGCGATGGCTGCGGTCACCCGTTCCCGCCGGTCTGACCAACCTGATGGAACTCGGGGATCTTTCAGTGACATGTATCCGATGACGGCTGCGATCTCCAGAGCGGGACGGCCGAATTCTTTCGGCAGAGAGGATGATGCCTTTCACAGACCACGGAAATGTTTCCTTTCGGTTCCATATGATCTTTTCTTGGCAGGAGTGGGGCGCCGCCAAATCCTATTCTGTCCTGTGGCTGTTCGGAAGCGGGATTGAACAGTATTGTCACCCAAGTAGCGTTTCGCTTCCCCTGCGTCAACTCGGCCTTTAGGTCCGCGCGGCATGGTACCCACAGCCGGCTATCGGTCTTTTTCTGGGTAGCCTGGATCGCAGAGCCGTCATAGTCATCCTGCCATTTGCTTGGCGAGGTCCGATGACGTCTGGCCGGGGGCGCCATGCAGGGCGCAGCCGGAAACCTGACCGGAGCCGGGGCGCACGGTCAGGCGGGCTGCCTGGGGTCGGTCCTGCACGAAGGGCCGAATATCGCGATGCCCGGTGCAGAGAGTTTTCAGGCTGTGGGGGGGCTGGAAGATCCGTGCTTCTGCCGCAGTGCCTTGAGCAGGGCAGCCCGGAGCGTCTCGGGCGAGCAGGGCATTTCCAGCAGGATTCCGCTGAACCCACCGGCTTTCCAGCGCTGGAGAAGGCTGGAATCTCCGGTGATGCCAATCCACGGCAGGGGATAGCCGATTTCGGCTTCGAAGCGGCTGGCCAGCTGGTCGCCGGTCTCCTGGCCGTTCGTCGGAGGAAGAAGCAACACCGTCGGACGGAGATTGTCCGCCCTGGTGTCTGCAATGATGTCATCCAGGTTGTCGCCGGAAACGACTTGGCATCCCCAGGACTCCAGCAATGCTTCGATGCCAAGGCGCAGAACCGCGTTCTGCTCCAACACAACCACAGTGTTCCCTTTGATCGCCGGCACTGTGCGATGCCCTCCAGCCTTGAGTGGTCCGGAACATTTCCAGAGACGGTAACTCGTGGGCTGGCGCGATATTGCACGCGGTCTCAATTTTGTCATTAACCTGTGATGGCTTCAACCGTCGGTAGGTTCAGGGCGTGCCGCTCACCAACACAGGGGCGATCTGTATACGGATGCCGACGGACACATACACCGATACTATCCCTTTGAACGGAAGGGGTATCCCTCAGGACTCGCGTGCCGGACCCGCAAAGCCCCTAGACTGACAAGGGTCGATCCGGCGCTGCCGGGCGACGGGACGCCGATCCGGGGGAGGACGCGCCATGATGCAGGATGATGCCCTGACGGCCGGCTCGCTGGCTTTCACCGTCCTGCTGCTGACGTTGGCCGCAGCCGGCAGGCACGACAATCAATCAAAAACCTGCCGGGTGCGGGTCGGACGGCGGCGTGCTTCGCCGTTGTCCGGCCCGCGTCACGGCGGCAGCCGATGGGAAGGAAATCCACCATGGCCTCTCGCATGGCTCGGATCGTTCATATGGGCAAACTGGGCGGCTTTGCGGCGTTGCTGGACGGCAGGATGCTCGAGCTGGAAGGCTGTTTCCTCTGGCCGTCGGCCACGGCGCTGAGCGACGCGGCGCGGCGGGCCGGCATCGCGCTGTCCGACCTGATCCTGGACACCCGCTCCACAACGGGACCGGCCGGGCCGGCTGCCACGGTCAGCGCACAGTCTGCGGCGAGGTTCCGGTCCGGCGGTCTGCCGCTGGCGGCGTGACCCCGGTCAGGTGGACCACCACGCTGCCGAAATCGCTGTCCGTCTCCAGCCGGACGGGCAGCGGCGGAGAGCCGGCGGCGACCGGAGCCAGCCACAGATTGACCGGCGGCCGGTCGGCAGGGTTGGTGCGCTGCCAGAAGCGGCCACTCGACGATGACCGGGCATAGCCGGCCACCGGCTTGTAGCTTACCCGGCATTGCTGGGCGACGCCGGAGAAGATCGAGTAGCGCGACGGGTCGACGATCCGCCGCCCCACCTCGCTGAACACCATGTCGTAGCGGCGGCGGCCGTCGAACACCGGCAGCGACCGGTCGCAGCCCTCGCTCGCCCCCACCGCGAACAGCAGGTCGAGCACGGCGGTCAGCGGATCCAGCGTGCCGCGCTGCAGGTCCGGCGGCACCGGCTCGCGGTCGTCCTTGTCCGCCGGCGGCGTGACGCTGGTGGAGACGTCGCCCTGGGGTCCGTAGGTCAGCGTGACGTTGCGCGGTTCGCCGCG
The DNA here is from genome assembly GCF_042604635.1 of Azospirillum sp. A26. Lineage (NCBI taxonomy): Bacteria > Pseudomonadati > Pseudomonadota > Alphaproteobacteria > Rhodospirillales > Azospirillaceae > Azospirillum > Azospirillum sp. A26. The sequence goes on from NZ_CP170473.1 coordinate 1,953,775, forward strand.
CAGCAGGCTGGTCTGGCGGTGGCTGTCCGGCCGCAGATCGTCGCCGCGGACATGACCGTCGCTCTCGGAGTCGGTGCGCCAGCTGAACAGCCGGCCGATGGTGCCGCCGGTTACCGCCGACACGGCGATGCGGTAGCGGTCGCCGGCCACGTCCAGCGTCGCAGTCACATCCAGCGCGGTCACCCCGCCGACGAAGACCCGGTAGGTCGCCTTCACCGGTTCCGCCGATGCTGCGGCCATCGTCAGGGGAAGCAGGGGCAGGGAAAGGCCGGCCGCCATCAGGGCTGTCCGGGCAGGGTGGCGGAGGTGGCGTGGAAGGCGGCGGGGGCTGGGCTGGGGCACGGTCCAAAGCTCCTGCGGTCGTCGCATCGTTTCGGGGGCATCGTTTCGGGTGGGCAATCTTTTTTAAGATGGGGATGAATCTGGCGCTTGACACCCGGTGGGGAAGGCCGTAGAAACCCGCCCACCGCAGCGGCGGGGCCGACGAAAGACGGTCGCGACGCAAAAGAGTTCGGTACAGAGTTTCAAGGTTCGGGCGCGTAGCTCAGCGGGAGAGCATTCGCTTCACACGCGAAGGGTCACAGGTTCAATCCCTGTCGCGCCCACCATTAAAAAGGCTTCGGACGATTGTCCGGAGCCTTTTTTGCTTTCCGCCCCCGGCCGACGGGATTTGCCCGCGCAGGCGCGAAGCGGGAAAGCCAATATCGTAAAATCCTTATGTGAGTGGCGATCCCGCGGTCGATTGACGCAGATCAGCCCCTTTTGCGCTGCAATGGGCTAGACAGGACGCCATCCCTGTCACCCGCTTCGGAAAGCAACTCACATGGACGATACCCGTATCGCTTTGCTGTCTCTCGCCCTGCTGGTCGCCGTCCTGGCCGTCATCATCGGTTCGGTTATCCTGGTGCCGTCCTTCACCGCGCTGCTGGCGACGCTGCTGGCTTGGGCGAATCTGGCCTATCTGGTCGGCATCACCTTCAAGCGTTGATAGCCAGGCGCCGATAGCCAGGCGCCGATCCGAAACCGCGGCGGAGAGGGAGGTCGCCCTCTCCGCCGCGGGTGCCGAACCATGACGGTTCGGCAACAGTCTGTCCTGCGGAAAGCTTTTCTGGACAGGAACGGTCCGTCGGGGTATCCAGCGCCCGTTTCGCTGTGCCAAGGACCGACGCCATGACACCGACCGCCGCCCCGTCGTCTTCCAATCCGATCGGCACCCTGTCCGCCGGCACCCTGCCGATCCTGCGGACGGTCGAGGATCTGCGGTCCCAGGTCGCCGCCTGGCGCCGGGAAGGGCTGACCGTCGCACTGGTGCCGACCATGGGCGCCCTGCATGACGGCCATCTGGGCCTCATCCGGCGCGGTCGCGAGCTGGCCGACCGGGTGGTCGCCAGCGTCTTCGTGAACCCGACCCAGTTCGCCCCGCACGAGGATTTCGACCGCTACCCGCGCGATGAAGGCGGCGATGCCGCCAAGCTGGCCTCGGCCGGCTGCCACGCGCTCTACGCGCCGACCGTGCGCGCCATGTATCCGCAGGGCTTCGCCACCGCCATTTCGGTCGGCGGTCCGGCGGAGGGGCTGTGCGGGACCTTCCGGCCGCAGATGTTCGGCGGCGTGGCGCTGGTGGTGACCAAGCTGTTCCTCCAGGCCCTGCCCGACGTGGCGGTGTTCGGCGAGAAAGACTATCAGCAGCTGATGGTGATCCGCCGCTTCACCCGCGACCTCGACATTCCCGTCCGGGTCGAAGGGCTGCCGACGGTGCGCGAGGCCGACGGGCTCGCCATGTCCTCGCGCAACGCCTATCTCAGCGCCGACGAGCGTGCCCGCGCACCCGAACTGAACCGGGCGCTGACCGCCGCCGCCGCCGCGCTGGCGGCAGGGGCGGAGGTCGACGGCGCGCTGACCGGCATCCGCGGCCGCATTGCCGAGGCCGGCTTCGGCACCATCGATTATGTCGAGCTGCGCGACGCCGAAACGCTGGAGCCGGTGACCGCCGTTGCTCGGCCGGCCCGCCTGCTGGCCGCCGCCTGGATGGGCAAGGCCCGGCTGATCGACAATGTGCCGGTGATCCCCGCCGGCTGACCGGCCGAAGAGTGGGGCCCCGGCATTGGCGGCCTGAACATCGGCAGTTGCCGGCATGATCGGCATTTGACCGGCATTTGTTGTGCGCCTAGCATTCCCGGACGGGCAGGATCCCCGATGGGTTTCGTGGCCCCCGCGATGGGGGCGGAAAGGCCACTTTGCGGCTCGTTCGTCGCAACCGGCAGGGGGAAACGGTTTCCCTGATGCCAATCCTTCTGACCGGCCTGCTGCTGGTGCTGGCGGCGTTGGGGGCCACCGCCGCTTTGGTTGCCACCCGCAACCGTTCCCCAGCTTCCCAGACACAGCTGGGACCCGACAAGAAATACGCGGCGCTGCCGCTGATGACCTTCAGCCTGGGCGGCAACGGTGCCCGGATGGTGGACGTCAAGGTGCTGCTGGAGATCGACCCGTCGGTGGACGGCAAGGTGGCCGACCCCTATGTTCCCCGCATCACCGACCGGCTGTCCGACCGCATGCGCCAGCTCGACCCGCAGCAGCTGACCGGGGCCGACGGGGCGATGCTGATGAAGAGCACGATTGCCGGAGTCCTCGACCGCGAACTGCGCGGCGTGCGGGTGAGAGAAATCCTGCTCGACCGGATGGTGGTCAGATAGCACGCCCCCCAAAAAAGAAGCCCGGCCCCCGCGGACTGTCCGCAGAGGCCGGGCGGCTCTTGCCGTTGCTCGGTTGGCTTTCAGTCGGCCAGCCGGGTGGTCAGGCGCGGGGGCGCGCTGGTGGCCGCCGCGACATAGCGGGCGCGCAGCGGCTTCAGGACGAACAGGGCGAGGAAGGCGGCCAGCGCGTTGACGATGGCGACGCTGTAGAAGACGGTCTGCCAGCTGCCGGTCGCCTCGACCATCAGGTTGCCGACCGGCACCAGCAGGGCGGCGACGCCCTTGGCGGTGTAGAGAAGCCCGGCGTTGGTGGCGGCGAAGCGCGAGCCGAAGGTGTCGCCGCAGCAGGCCGGGAACAGGCTGAAGATCTCGCCCCAGGCGAAGAACACCAGACCGGTCAGGATGACGAAGGCGACCGGGTCGGCGCCGTATGCGCTGAGCGCCATCACGCCCACCGCCTCGATGGTGAATGCGATGAACATGGTGTTCTCGCGCCCGATATGGTCGGACACCCAGCCGAAGAAGGGCCGCGTGATGCCGTTCATCACCCGGTCGATGGAGAGCGCGAAGGTCAGCGCCGGCAGGGTCAGGCCAAGGATGCTGACCGGGGCATCGATCAGCCCCATGTCGGTGGCGATGGGGCCGAGCTGGGCCGTCACCATCAGGCCGCCGCCGGCGACCATGGTGAACATGCCGTACATGATCCAGAAGACCGGCGTCCGCAGCATCTCCTGCGGGGTGTAGTGGCGGCGCTGCGGGGCGGAGCCGTTGCGCGCCTGCCCATAGCCGTGCTTCGGCGGGTCGGCCATGAACCAGGCCAGCACCAGGATGACCATCCCCTGGCCCAGCCCGAAGGTCATGAAGGTGTTCTCGAAACCGGAGGTCTCGATCATGGTGGCGATCGGCACGACGGTGAGGGCGGAGCCGGCGCCGAAACCGGCGGCGGTCAGGCCGGCGGCCAGCCCGCGGCGGTCGGGGAACCATTTCAGCGCATTGCCGACGCAGGTGCCATAGACGCCGCCGGCGCCGATGCCGCCGATCACCGCGGCGAGATAGAGCAGGGTCAGCGAATCCGCCACCGCGTTCAGGGCCCAGGACAGGGCGCACAGCGCGCCGCCCACCAGCACGACGATGCGCGGACCGAACCTGTCGACGAACCAGCCCTCGACCGGCACCAGCCAAGTTTCGGTGACGATGAAGATGGTGAAGGCGACCTGGATCGCCGTGCGACCCCAGCCATGCTTGTCGTCGATCGGCTCGACGAACAGGGTCCAGCCATATTGCAGGTTGGCGATCATCGACATGCAGACGATGCCGATGGCCAGCTGCATCCAGCGCCCGCCCCAGGGTGCGACCTGGGCCGTATTGCCGTGCGTGTCACGCACCATGTCCTTCCTCCCCATTGCACCCGACATGTTCTGTTCGGCGACATGTTTCGTTCGGATTGCCGGACCTCGGGCTCCCGCGTGGCCGCATCGTTTGTTTCATGTCCGGTCCGGAAAAAGGCGACGGGCTGAGGCTCCCTGCCACCAACTTGGGGTTGCTGGCATGCCAAATGCCCCATGCCCGCCTCTACGATCATCAGTTTAACGGATGATGTCAATACGAACCATTTGCCGGACGGACAACGGGCATGTGGATTGTCGATTTGTATCCGCTGGATTTCCGCAGGATGGGAAAATGACCGTCCCGGAACTGGCCGAAAGGGACGGGCCCTGCGATGATGATCGGCCCAACCGAAGGACTCGGTCCCATTTCACGTCCCACGCCATTGCCCGAGCCGCCGCTGCTGGCGATCACCGACCGCAGGCTGGCCGACCGGCCGCTGCCGCAGGTGGCGGAGCGTCTGTTCGTCTGCGGCGTGCGCTGGCTATCCTTGCGGGACAAGGACTTGCCCGATAGGGAAAGGCTGGAGCTGGCTCGCGCATTGATTGCGTGCGCCCGTCCGTGGGGAGCCCGCGTCACCCTGCATGGCGACCCGGCGCTGGCCGCTGCGGCCGGTGCGGACGGGGTGCATCTGCCGGCCGGCGGCGATCCGGCGGCGGCGCGTGCGCTGCTGGGGGCCGGGGCGCTGATCGGGCTGTCGCTCCACGACTCGGATGGTGCGGCGGCGATGGAGCGGGCGGCCGGGCAGGCCGACTATGTGACCGTCTCGCCGGTTTTCCCCTCCGCCAGCAAGCCGGGCTACGGGCCCTGCCTGGGCGAGGCGGGCCTGCGGCGATGGGTGGAACTCGGGGCGCGCTGCGGCATGGCGGTGGTCGGGCTGGGCGGTCTCGACCGGGCGGATGCGGTGGCCGGATGCCGGGCGGCCGGGGCCGCGGGCATTGCGGTGATGGGGCTGGCGATGCGCGATGCGCAGGCGCTCAAGCCTCTGCTGGCGGCGCTGGCGCCGGAGGGAGACGATCTGCCGCGCTGAAGCCGGCCGTGGGCGCAATTCACGCCTGTCCCCCTGGACATCTCAACGGCTTGCATGCATCTGGTATGTAGGATACGAAAACGCCGAAGGTCCCGAACCGGGGGCCCGCCCGGCTGCGCCGCAACGTCCGGCGAGACATGAGGACATCCACTCCATGACCTTTCCCGCTCTCAACGTCCAGCCCCTCGACACCGGAACCACCTTCCGCAGTCAGGTCTATCACGCGCTGAAGCAGGCGATCACGGAGATGGACATCTACGACCATGACCGCGAGATCCGGCTGGACGAGCGGCAGCTCAGCGACAAGCTCGGCGTCAGCCGCACCCCGATCCGCGAGGCGCTGACCCTGCTGGAGCAGGAAGGCTTCATCCGCCTGCAACCGCGCCGTGGCATCTTCGTCGTGCGCAAGACCAAGACCGAGATCGTCGAGATGATCCAGGTCTGGGCCGCGCTGGAAAGCATGGCCGCCCGCATGGCCGCCGAACATGCCCCGGCCGCCGAGATCCACAAGCTGTGGGACCTGTTCGGCAGCTTCGAGCAGCGCAGCCCGAAGGACCATGTCGGCGAATATTCCGACGCCAACATTGCCTTCCACAAGAGCATCATCCAGCTGAGCGGGTCGAAGCTGATTCAGGACGTCACCGACAACCTGTTCATCCACATGCGGGCGATCCGCAAGCTGACCATCGGCCAGGAAGACCGGGCCGAGCGCTCCATCCACGACCACCGCGCCATCATCAAGGCGCTGGAGGACCGCGACGCCAACCTCGCCGAACGGCTGGTGCGCGAGCACACCATGGGTCTGGCCGCACATGTGGAGAAGCACTGCGATTTCCTGGAGTAAGTTTCCGGGAGTGAGGAACAGGCCAGGGCGGTTTACGCCGCCCCGACCGCAGCGTGCTTAGACCGTCACCGCCTCCTTCTGCGCCGTCTCCAGCTTCGGCATATCGTCGCCGTCGATGGTCACCACCCGCAGGGAATTGGTCTTGCCCGGCGTGCCGAAGGGGACGCCGGCGGTGATCACTAGCGACTGGCCGGACTTGCCGATGCCGGTCTCCGCCGCCGCCGTCAGCGCACGGCCGACCATCTCCGAGAAATTCGCCACGTCGTCGGTCAGCACGGCATGGACGCCCCAGGCCAGCGACAGCCGCCGCGCCGTCGCCTCGTTGGCGCTGAGGCCGAGGATCGGCACGCCGGGCCGCTCGCGCGAGGCGCGCAAGGTGGTCGAGCCGGTGGTGGTGTAGGTGACGATGGCCGCGGCGCTGATGGTTTCCGCCACCTGTCGCGCGGCGGCGGTCAGCGCGTCGGGGGCCGTCGCCTCCGGGCTGGGATGGTCGGCATCCATGATGCGGCGGTAGAGCGGGTCGCCCTCCACCCGGCGGACGATGCGTTCCATCATCGCCACCGCCTCCACCGGATAACGGCCGGAGGCGGACTCGGCGCTCAGCATCACCGCATCGGCCCCGTCATAGACGGCGTTGGCGACGTCGGACGCCTCGGCGCGGGTCGGGGTCGGCTCCGACACCATGGATTCCAGCATCTGGGTGGCGACGATCACCGGCTTGCCCATGGCGCGGCTGAGCCGGATCATCTTCTTCTGCAGGCCCGGCACGTCCTCCGGCGGCAGTTCGACGCCGAGGTCGCCGCGCGCCACCATCACCGCGTCGGACAGTTCGATGATGCGGTCGAGCGTCGGCAAGGCTGCCGGCTTCTCGATCTTGGTCATCACATGCGCCCGGTTGCCGATCAGCTCGCGCGCTTCCAGGATGTCCTCCGGCCGCTGGACGAAGCTGAGGCCGATCCAGTCCACCCCGAGGTCGAGTCCGAAGGCGAGGTCGCTGCGGTCCTTCTCCGACAGGGCGCTGAGCGCCAGCGCCGCACCCGGCACATTGACGCCCTTGCGGTCGGACAGGGTGCCGCCGGCCACCACCTCGGTCTCCGCGAAGTCGGGGCCGCAGTCCAGAACGCGCAGCCGGATGCGGCCGTCGTTCAGCAGCAGGTCCAGGCCGGCCTCCAGGCTGGCGAAAACCTCCGGATGGGGCAGGCAGACGCGGCGGCTGTCGCCCGGCCGGCGGTCGAGATCCAGGCGGAAACGATCGCCGATGGCGAGATCCACCGGCCCGAAGCCGAAGGTGCCGACCCGCAGCTTCGGCCCCTGGAGGTCGAGCAGGACGCCGATCGGCCGGCCAACGGTCTTTTCGGCGGCACGGATGCGGGCGAAGCGCTCCGCATGTTCGGCCTGGGTGCCGTGGCTGGCGTTCAGGCGGAAGACATTCACGCCCGCCCGGGCGAGCGCCGTGATCTGGCTTTCCGACGAGCTGGCGGGACCCAGCGTGGCGACGATCTTTGTGCTGCGGTGAAACGGCATGACGACAGCCTTCCTCCGCCCGGCCCTTTGCGAAAAGGGGCGGGACTGGCGAACGATGATGAGTTGAGGTTCGGTGTTGGGCCGATGCTGGAAGTCTTAGGCCGGACGGTCAAACGGCGCCCGATCCTTATTCCGCATCGTGAGAGTGGTTCCACCCGCGACACATGGACAGCCGGCCGACCCGTCGGCGACACTGGGGCATGCCCGAGACCGCGCCGCAAAGCCCCGTTCCAGCCCATCCCGCCGCCACGCTGATCCTGCTGCGGGACGGGCCTGACGGGCTGGAACTGCTGGTGATGGAACGCCATGCCGGCCTGCGTTTCGCCCCCGGCGCCACCGTCTTCCCCGGTGGGCGGATGGAGGCGATGGACCATGATCCGCATTGGCGCCGGTTCTGGCCGGATGGGGACCCGTCGGCCGATCTGGCGCACCGCGTCGCCGCCTTGCGGGAGTGCGCGGAGGAATGCGGCGTTGTGCTGTCCCGCGATCCCCTTGCGCCCGGCGCTCTCGACGAGCTGCGCCGCGCGCTGGCGGCGGGGGAGGGGTTCGCCGAGGCGCTGGAGCGGGCGGGCGCCGTTCCCGCCCTCGACCGCATGGCGCCGCTGGCGCGCTGGGTGACGCCGGAGATGCTGCCGCGCCGCTTCGACACGCTGTTCTATCTGGCCCCGGCCCCGGACGGGCAGCAACCGGTCTGCGATGGCGGCGAGGCGGTCGACACCCTGTGGGCGAGTCCGCGCCGCCTGCTGGCGGAGGCGGGGGCCGGACGGCGGCGGCTGGTCTACGCCACCCGGATGACGCTGCTGCGGCTGGCGGGCTGTGCCGACGTGGCGGCGGCGATGTCACTTGCCCGTCTTGGATTGGAATTTCCACCGCCGATCGTGCCGCAGCTGGTGGAAACCCCGTCCGGTCCGGTGCTCCGCATTCCGGAGGGCTGCGGCTTTTCGCCACTGGAGACACCGGCCGAACATGTTAGGCTTGGGTAAGATTAGGTAAGTCGGGACGGGTTTCCGCGATGTGAAAATTGCGCGATGGTGCTATTGTGCGACGCGGAATGCGCAATCAATCTCCAGACTGACGCACGGCGCCGGATCCCGCTGAGGGTAACGGTAACGGCGGCGGGGGCGGAGGCAGGAGGATCGCGCAATGGATGTCGGGTTCGTCGGAAATGGGGAGATGGCCGATGCGATCATGGACAGGCTGCGGCAGACCGGGCACCGGCTGCACCACGACCGCCATGGCCGCGGCGCGTTCCGTCACCAAGCCGGGATGTGCGACGTCGTGATGATGCTGTTGCCCGATGCCCGCGCGGTCGAGGCCGCCCTGTTCGGCGACGCCCGCTTCGCCAATGACGGCTTTGCCGGCGCCCTGCCGCCGGGCACGCTGGTGATCGACCTGTCCCGCATCCCGCCGTCCGAGGCTGTGGCCAACGCCGCGCGGCTGTCCGGCATGGGGGTCCTGACCGCCGATGCGCCGCTTGCTCCCGGTTTCACCCCCGGCTTCACCATCGATCTGGGCGGCAGCGATGCGGCCTGCGCGCGGGCCGAACCGCTGCTGCGGCTGTTTAGCGATGGCGTCGTCCGTGCCGGCGGAGCCGGTGACGGGCAGCGGGCGCATCTTGCCCGGACTGCGGACAGGAAGAACGACGATCCGGATGGACTGCACCGGCTGCTGCGTCTGATGGCCTTCGACGGGCCGGCCGAACCCATGTTGAGTGCATCATGAACAGCTTGACCGTTCCCGACATCGCCCCGCTCCGCCATCCGGCCGCTCTCCTCCTGGCGGCCGTACCGGACGTGATCGTTCCCTTCGGTGCCGGGCTGGGTGACGGCCGGGCCGATGTCGGGCGTCTGGGCAACAAGGGGGCACGTCTGGTGGAGATGGCGGCGCTGGGCATTCCGGTGCCGCCGGGCTTCGTCATCGCCGCGGAGGCTGGGCGCGGTCTGGGCGCGCAGGATGCGCTGCCGGCCGGCCTGATCGAGCTGATCGACGGCGCCGTCCTGGCGCTGGAGCGGCAGGCCGGGGGGCGTTTCGGCGATGCCGGGCGTCCGTTGCTGCTGTCGGTCCGCTCCGGCGCCGCGGTGTCGATGCCCGGCATGATGGACAGCATCCTCAATCTCGGTCTCAACGACCGCAGCGTCGAAGGGCTGGCGGCGACGTCGGGCGACGCGCGCTTCGCCTATGACTGCTATCGCCGGCTGGTCCAGTCCTTCGGCTGCGTTGTGATGGGCGTGCCCGGCCACCGGTTCGAGGCGCTGCTGGACGAGCACAAGGAGGAGCGGGCGCTCCAGCGCGACGGCGACCTGACGGCGGAGGATTGGCGCAGCCTGCTTCCGTCCCTCCTGCGGCTGGTGGAGACCCGCTGCGACCGGCCCTTCCCCCAGGATCCCGCCGAGCAGCTACGTCTGGCGGTGGCGGCGGTGTTCCGCTCCTGGATGAACCCGCGGGCGGTGGCGTTCCGCGCCCTGCACGACGTTCCGGAGGATCTGGGAACGGCGGTGACGGTGCAGGCGATGGTGTTCGGCAACCGCGGGCCGGATTCGGGCACCGGCGTGCTGTTCACCCGCGACCCCTCGACCGGCGCCCCCGGCCTGTGCGGCGAGTTCCTCGCCGACGCCCAGGGCGAGGACGTGGTGTCCGGCACCTGCGACCCCGACCCGCTGAGCGCCGACCAGCTCAACCCCGACCGCTCCATGGAGCGCCGCCTGCCGGCCGTCTATGCCGAGCTGTGCACCGTGGCGGAGCGGCTGGAGCGTGCCTTCGCCGACATGCAGGACATCGAGTTCACGGTGGAGGGCGGGCGCCTGTTCATCCTGCAATCGCGCAGCGGCAAGCGGTCGTCCGAGGCGGCGGTCCGCATCGCCGTGGACTTGGCGGAGGAGGGGATCATCGCCCGCGACGAGGCGGTGCGCCGCGTCGATCCGCAGGCGCTGGACGAGCTGCTGCGCCCGACCCTGACGGCCGATGCGCTGGCGGCGGCCATCGCCACCGGCCTGCCGGCCTCGCCCGGAGCGGCCACCGGCCGGGCCGCCTTCACCACCGACGACGCGGTGCGGCTGGCGCGCGGCGGGGCGCCGGTGATCCTGTGCCGGCCGGAAACCTCGCCGGAGGACATCCACGGCATGCACGCCGCCATCGGAATCGTCACCGCCCGCGGCGGCTTCACCAGCCACGCCGCCACGGTGGCCCGCGGCATGGGCAGGCCCTGCGTCTGCGGCGCCCGCATGCTCCGCATCGATGTCGAGGAGGGGGTGATGCGGGTCGGCGATGTGACCGTCCGCACCGGCGACCTGCTGACCATCGACGGCAGCAATGGCGCCGTGGTGCTGGGGGCGGCCCCGTTGCAGCGGCCGGCGCCGGACGGTGCGACCGCCCGGCTGCTGGAGTGGGCGCGCGAATGCGGGGTGGGGCTGGCGACGGATTGAGGGGCAGGAGATCGAGAGGGGAGGGAACGTCTTCCCCCTTGATAACGCGCCCCTTTTAGGCCCGCATCAGCGCCGTCAGATGGGCGGCGCAGCCTTCCGCCAGACCGGTGGCGTCATAGCCGCCCTCCAGCGCCGACACCACCCGGCCGCCGCAGACGCGGTCGGCAAGCTCGACCAGCTTGCGCGTCACCCATTCGAAATCCTCGTTGGTGAGGCCGAGCTGCGCCAGCGGATCGCGTTTGTGGGCGTCGAAACCGGCGGAGATCAGCAGCAGTTCCGGCTGGAACGCCTCCAGCGCCGGCAGGATGACGCGCTCCACCGCCTGTCGGAACTCGACGGAGCCGCTGTAGGGCTCCAGCGGCAGATTCAGGATGTTGCCGTCGACGCCGCGCTCCCAGGAATTGCCGGTGCCGGGATAGAGCGGCGACTGGTGGGTCGAGGCGAAGAACAGGTTGGGGTCGTCGGCGAACATCGCCTGCGTGCCGTTGCCGTGATGCACGTCGAAATCGACCACCGCGACACGGGTCAGCCCATGGATCTTGCGGGCATGCTCCGCCCCGACGGCGATGTTGTTGAAGACGCAGAATCCCATGGCGCGGGCGGGTTCGGCATGGTGGCCGCAGGGGCGCACCGCGCAGAAGGCGTTGGTCGCCTCGCCGGCCAGCACGGCATCGACCGCGGCGCAGACCGACCCGGCGGCGCGCAGGATCGCACCGCGCGACCCCGGCGACAGCAGCGTGTCGCCGTCCAGCCGCTGATAGCCGTCGGTCGGGACCGCGGCCAGGACCGCATCGACATAAGAGCGCTCATGGACGCGCGACAGCTGTTCCACATCCGCTTCGGGCGCTGACCGGCGCTCCAGGTCGCGGAACTCCGGCCGATCGAGCACCTGCCACACCACGGCCAGCCGTTCCGGCGCCTCCGGGTGGCCGGGGCCGGTGTCGTGCGCGAAGCAGTCGTGATGGGTGAAGATCAGGGTGGTCACGGAGGGTCACTCCCATGGCAAAGGCGCCGCCGGACTCGATGTGCCGGCGGCGCCGCAGTCGGGTGGGGCGGCCCGGGTAGGGCGGCCGGGTGGAACGATCAGTGGGCGTAGGTGGCGGCGGCCGGCGGTTCCGCGACCGCGGTGACGGTGCCGTCCAGCTCCTGCAATTGCAGCCGGGTGAAGTCGCGGGCGCTGACGACGCCGACTAGATGTCCGTCCTCCAGAACCGGAAGATGGCGGATGTGATGCTGCTCCATCAGATGCAAGGCCTGCCGCACGCTGTCGGACGGGGCGCAGGTCACCGGCTGGCGGGTCATCAACTGCGACACCGGCATCGCCATCAGCGAGCTGCCGCGTTCCAGCAGGGCGTGCACGATGTCGCGCTCCGACAGGACGCCGGCCAGCGTGTTGCCTTCGGTGCGGCAGACGTCCTTGACGACCAGGGCGCTGATGTTCTCCGCCTTCATCAGGCGGATGGCGTCGGCGACCGTCGCACTGGTCCGCACGGCGACGACGCGGGCTTGCTTGGTGCGCAGGATGTGTTCGACCTTCATGGCGGGACTCCTGATCGGCTGCGGCTGGCGGGAAAGCCATCTGTGGGGCGGCCCGTCTTCAGGGCCGGCAGGGCGCCCGGCCGGGCGTCGTGCTTTGAATATGGTATGCCAAATACTGTACGCCAATCAAACAATTTCGCTGACCAATTTTGGCGGCGGCCCCAATTTTCAGGCCGCCTCATACGATGGTGCAGCGCAACGGGCCTCGCCCTGTTGCCTCATGATACCAACGCAGCACAGCCATACTGTTCGTAATGCGATATGTTTGTTATGCATGCAAATGGGCTGAGGCATGCGGTATGCGCATGTCCGGCATCATGTACCTTGTATACCAAAAAACTTGAACCAATTGCTGCATCGCGTCATAACGGAATTGTCACGCCGAAGCCGACCAAACAAAAAAGCACCCCACCGAGACACTGGAGCGATGAACATGTTGGAAATGCTGGTTCTGGCGCTTGTGCTGTCCGTCTTCGGCGGCACGGTCCACTATATTCTGTCGATGCAGATCGCCAACGCGGGCAAGTCGCAGCGCGATTTCTCCTCCGCGCCGCTTCGCCTTGCCAACCCGACCGAGGCCGATCTCAAGGAACCGGAAGACGAACTGCCGCCCGGTCCGGCCTGGGCGAGCTTCCCGCGCGCCTTCTGATCCGCGCCTCTTCCTTCCTGTCATCGTGAGAAAGACGGCCTCCCGGGGCCGTCTTTTTCGTTTGTGCCGGCTTTTGTCGCCCTGTCCGGTCAGGCGAGCGGCAGCACCAGCTGGAAGCTTTTGATGGTCATCCGCTTGCGGTGATAGAAGCGGTGGGCCTCGCCGCGCTGGATGCCGGAGATGATCTCCATCTGGGCGCAGCCGCGCTCCCGCGCTTCGCCGGCCAGCCAGTCGAACAGCTTGTCGCCCAGCCCGTAGGAGCGCTTGGCGGAGCTGGTCACCAGATCCTCGACATACATATAGCGGCCGCGCGACAGCGTCTCGTGGACGCGGAAGCCGCCGCAGCCGGCGACCTCGCCATCCAGCCGCAGCAGGGCGAGGTTGTAGCCGTCGTCCATCTGGCGGCGGATCTGCGCGCGGTAGGCTTCGGGGTCGGTCATGTGGGTCCGCAGCTCCTTCATGACCGGGTAGCTGGCGGCGATATCGGCATCGTCACGCGCCACGACGATCTCAATGTTCTGCTGCTGGTCCATGGCGGTCGACTCCTTATCAATATGGGTTCTGCCGGAAAGGGCATCGGCACCGACGGTACGTCCCCGGCGCTGGCATACCATATGCCAGAAGCTTGTCCGGCAAAAAGCTGGCCTGACACACTTTCCGCGTGCCGGAAAACCAATGGCAGGAGGTAGGCCCCGCAGCGGCGCGAATGCAGCCTGCGGAAACAGTTCGTGCCTTCCACTAATCGCTTGCACGGCATTCGGCATCTGGTATACCATATTGATAATTCCAGATCGGATCAGGACCGCACCGATTTGGCGGGGGGCGAAAACCCGCCTCCCACAGCAGTGAAGCGCCCCGGGGCCGCATCCCCGCCGCGCTGCCACTCACAGCAAACAACAGCATCAAATTCCGAAGCATCTCAGAAGACACCAAAACAAAACGCCTAAAGCATCAAAACAGAAGCGACGCCCGAATCGGCAGAGAACCGCTTCCTAGGAGGAGATAGAAGATGCAGCATACGAATTCGGAGGCGCAGGGAGCACCGCTCGGCGGCCGCTGGATGCAGTTGGTCATCGGCGTGATCTGTATGTCGATGATTGCGAACCTGCAATATGGCTGGACGCTGTTCGTCAACCCCATCGATGAAAAGTATCATTGGGGCCGTGCCGCCATTCAGATCGCCTTCACCATTTTCGTCGTGACCGAAACCTGGCTGGTGCCGGTCGAGGGCTGGTTCGTCGACAAGTTCGGTCCCCGCATCGTCGTCGTGGTCGGTGGCATCCTGTGCGCCCTGGCCTGGGTTATCAATTCGTTCGCCGACTCGCTGGCGCTGCTCTACATCGGCGCGGCCGTGGGCGGCGTCGGTGCCGGCGCCGTGTACGGCACCTGCGTCGGCAACGCGCTGAAGTGGTTCCCAGATCGCCGCGGCCTGGCCGCCGGCCTGACCGCCGCCGGCTTCGGTGCCGGTTCCGCCCTGACGGTCGTTCCGATCGCCAACATGATCCAGACCTCCGGCTTCGAGCAGACCTTCCTGGTGTTCGGTCTGGGCCAGGGCCTGATCGTCTTCGCGCTGGCCTGGTTCCTGAAGGAAGCCGACCCGGCCCTGCTGCCGAAGACCAAGAGCAACATTGCTCAGAGCCGCCGCAACTACACCCCGCAGGAGACGCTGAAGTCGCCGGTCTTCTGGGTGATGTACCTGATGTTCGTCATGGTCGCCGCCGGCGGTCTGATGGCCACGGCCCAGCTCGGCCCGATCGCCAAGGACTTCCACCTCGACGGCATGCCCGTCAGCATCATGGGCCTGACCCTGCCGGCGCTGACCTTCGCGCTGACCATCGACCGCGTGCTGAACGGCGTGACCCGTCCGTTCTTCGGCTGGGTGTCCGACCATATCGGCCGCGAAAACACGATGTTCGTCGCCTTCGCCATCGAAGCGGTCGGCATCCTGGCGCTGAACCAGTGGGGCCAGCACCCGGTCGCCTTCGTCGTCCTGACCGGTCTGGTGTTCTTCGCCTGGGGCGAGATCTACAGCCTGTTCCCGTCCTGCTGCGCCGATAGCTTCGGGTCGAAGTTCGCCACCACCAACGCCGGCCTGCTCTACACCGCCAAGGGCACCGCGTCGCTGGTCGTTCCCTTCGCCAACGTGATCGTGTCTTCGACCGGCAGCTGGCAGGCGGTGTTCTTCTTCGCCGCCGCGGTCAACGCCATCGCCGCCTTCATGGCCCTGTTCGTCCTGAAGCCGATGCGTGCCCGCCAGATCGCCGAGGACACCACCCAGCCGGTCGGCAAGCTGGTGACCGAGGGCGCCGACTGAAAGAACCGCGGACCTTCCGCCGACAGGGTTCCCGTTGACCGGGGGGCCAGCCGGAACTCCAGGTAACGGCGGAAGAGTGTAAGGGCGGACTAAGTACCGCCGGAAAAAACGACAAACCGGCATCGGGACCACCGCATTGGTCCCGGTGTCGGTTTGTCGCGTTTTGGGAGGCCGGCCGTGAACCGCATTCACGACCCTCACCCCCGACTGACAGGTCCGGGCAGAGAACGCTCGGAGACTGATATTCTGTATACAGAATACGGCTGGTGCCGTCAACACGGATCGAAAGGGGTGGGTCGGTCATGTTGGGTATTCTTGTCCTGATGCTGGCGGCCTTCTGTTCCGGGGCTCTCAACGCCGTCGCCGGAGGTGGCGCCTTCATCACCTTTCCGGCCCTGCTGTTCGCCGGGGTGCCGCCGGTGGCCGCCAACGCCTCCAGCACCGTGGCGCTGTTTCCGGGGCAGGCGGCCAGCAGCTGGGCCTACCGGCGGGAGATCGCCGCCGGCGGCCAAGTGAATGTGCCGGTCTTCGCCGCCCTCAGCCTCGTCGGCGGGCTGGTGGGCGCGCTGCTTCTGCTGGTGACGCCGAACGCGACCTTCGCCCGCTTCGTGCCCTGGCTTCTGCTGTTCGCAACGGCCGTCTTCGCCATCGGCGCCTATGCGCCGGGCATCGTGTCCAGGCTGCGGCTGGGCGGGCGCAGCGTGCTGGTGGTGCAGTTCCTGATCTCGATCTATGGCGGTTATTTCGGCGGTGGCATCGGCTTCCTGATGCTGGCGGCGCTGACCCTGTTCGGGCTGCGCGACATCCACGCCATGAACGGGCTGCGGCTTCTGCTGGCGATGCTGATGAACGCGGCGGCGGTCGGCACCTTCATCGTCGCCGGTGCGGTGTCCTGGCCGGAAACGGTGGCGATGGCCCTGGCGGCGGTGGCCGGCGGCTATGCTGGCGCCATCGGTGCGAAGCGGGTCGATCCCAAGCTTTTGAAGACCGTGGTGGTTATCATCGGAGCAGTGCTGACCCTGTACTTTTTCGCGAAGGGAGCCTGATCCGAACGGGGTGTATCCGGCGTCCGCAATCTCAACCGAGCCCCCACATTCCGCATTGACATACGGTATGTGGTATACCAAACTCCAGACACAGTTTGCGCGACAGACTGTTGGATGCCGCTGCAAAGCGACCGGTCAGCCGATGGATGCGGCCGGTGCGGGCAGGCTGGCGTCGTCCAGCCCCACAGCATTCAAAAAGTGAAATCGGGGGAGAGGGGAATCCGGCATGAAGATCTGCATCTACGGATCCGGGGCCATCGGCGGCTACCTCGGCGTTCGCCTGCATCAGGCAGGTGCCGAAGTCAGTCTGGTGGCGCGTGGCGCGCATCTGGCGGCGATGCGCGAAAACGGCGTCACCTTGCTGATGGGGGAGGAGAAGACCGTCGTCCACCCCCGCTGCACCGACAACCCGGCCGAACTCGGCCCGCAGGATTATGTGATCGTCGCGTTGAAGGCCCACTCCGTCCCCGGTGTCGTGCCCGCGATGCAACCGCTTCTCGGTGACCACACCGCCGTCGTCACCGCGGTCAACGGCATTCCCTATTGGTATTTCTACGGCACCGGCGGCGAGTTCGACGGCCGCACGCTGGAAACCGTCGATCCGGGTTCGGTCCAGTGGAAGGGCCTTGGTCCCCAGCGCGCCATCGGCTGCGTCGTCTATCCGGCGACCGAGGTGGTGGAGCCGGGCGTCATCCAGCATGTCTATGGCGACAAATTCTCTCTCGGCGAGCCGGACGGATCGAAGTCGGACCGCGTCGTCGCCCTGTCGAAGGCGATGGAGGCCGGCGGCCTGCGCGCCCCGGTGCTGGACCGCATCCGCGACGAGATCTGGCTGAAACTGTGGGGCAACCTCTGCTTCAACCCGATCAGCGCGCTGACCCACGGCACGCTGGAGGTCATCTGCGGCGATGCCGACACCCGCGCCGTCGCCAAGGCGATGATGCTGGAGGCCAAGGACATCGGCGACAAGCTGGGCGTCCATTTCCGCGTCGATGTGGAGCGCCGCATCAACGGCGCCGCCGCGGTGGGCGCGCACAAGACCTCGATGCTCCAGGATCTGGAGCGCGGCCGGCCGATGGAGATCGACCCGCTGCTGTCGGTGGTGCAGGAGATGGGCCGCATGGTGGGCGTGCCGACGCCGACCATCGACGTGGTGCTGGCGCTGGTGAAGCAGCGCGGCGAGACCGCCGGCTGCTACAGCCGGCCGCAGTCCGCCGCTCCCGCCCGCACGCCGGAAGCGGTGGCGGCCCAGTAGGCAAAACCAGAAATCGAGTCAGGCGACGCGGCCGGCGCACACCAGGACTGGGTTCGCGCCGGCCGCCTCAAGGGGGGTGGAGCGTCATGAAGGTCGAGGACATTCTCCGCAAGAAGGGCACGCGCATCGGCATGGTGCGCATCAATGAAACGGTCTCCACCGCGCTGCGCCTGATGAAGGCGGAGAACACCGGCGCGCTGGTGGTCAAGGACGTCTGCCGCACCGAAGGCAACACGGTGGTCGGCGTCATTTCCGAACGCGATGTCGTCCGCGCCCTGGTCGACCGCGGTCCCGCCATCCTGGAGCAGGCGGTTTCGGCGCTGATGACGCGCGATCCCTACTGCTGCAGCCCGTCGGACTCCGTCCGTCATGTGCTGAGCCTGATGGACGAGCACGGCATCCGCCATGTCCCGGTTCTGGAAGGATCCACCCTGGTCGGCGTCGTCAGCGTCCGCGACCTGATCCGCCGCCAGTTGGAAGAGCTGTCGGGCGAGGGCGTTCCGGCGGCCACCGCCGCTGTCACGGCTGCCGCCACAGCCGCCGCCACGGCGGCCGAGGGCTGGGATTTCCCGGTCGTTGCCAACCAGTGAGTGCTGCGGGTGGGGTCGGCGCATGTCCGCCACCCCACCTGAGTTGCCGCTTCGGCGCTTGCCCGCCCTGATCCGGCCCTGACCGGGAGCCTTGACCCAGGGGTGGGCCGATTATTGCCCGCCGCCAAGGCCGGCTTTCGAAAGCAAACGACATGAAGATCGCGATACCCAGGGAGCGCCGCCCGGGCGAGCGCCGCGTCGCCGCGTCTCCCGAAACCGTCAAGAAATTCAAAGCCCTCGGTCTGGACGTGGTGGTGGAGAGCGGGGCCGGTCTCGGTTCCAGCCTTCCTGACGCAGCCTATGAGGCGGCGGGGGCCGTAATCGCCGCGGACGAGGCTTCGGCGCTGGCCGATGCCGACATCGTGCTGAAGGTGCAGAGGCCGCTGATTTCCGGTGAAGGGGAACTGGACGAACTGGCGCTGATCCGTAAGGGCACGCTGCTGTTCGCCATCCTCAATCCCTACAACAGCCGCGACCATGTGAAGGCCTACGCCGATGCCGGCGTCAACGCCTTCGCCATGGAGTTCATGCCGCGCATCACCCGCGCCCAGGTCATGGACGTGCTGTCCTCCCAGGCCAACCTCGCCGGCTACAAGGCCGTCGTCGATGCTGCCAGCGAGTATGGCCGTGCCTTCCCGATGATGATGACCGCCGCCGGCACCGTGCCGCCGGCCCGTGCCTTCATCATGGGCGTCGGCGTCGCCGGCCTCCAGGCCATCGCCACCGCCAAGCGCCTCGGCGCCATCGTCTCGGCCACCGACGTGCGCCCGGCGGTGAAGGAGCAGGTGCAGTCGCTGGGCGGCAGCTTCGTCGCCGTCGAGAACGACGAGTTCAAGCAGGCCGAGACCGCCGGCGGCTACGCCAAGGAGATGTCCGACGACTACAAGCGACAGCAGGCAGCCCTGGTCGCCGAGCACATCAAGAAGCAGGACCTCGTCATCACCACCGCGCTGATCCCTGGCCGCAAGGCGCCGATCCTGGTGACGGCGGAGCATGTGGCGTCGATGAAGCCGGGTTCGGTGATCATCGATCTGGCGGTGGAGCAGGGCGGCAACGTCGAGGGCTCCAAGCTGGGCGAGGTGGTGACCACGGCCAACGGCGTGAAGATCGTCGGCCACGCCAACTACGCCAGCCGCATCGCCGAGAGCGCCTCGCTCCTGTACGCCAAGAACCTGCTGGCGCTGCTGACGTCGCTGCACGGCAAGGAGACGGGCGTGGCGGTCAACTGGGACGACGAGATCGTCAAGGCCATCGCGCTGACCCGCGACGGCGCCATCGTGCATCCTGCCTTCGCGGACGCCCGCGAAGCGCAACCCGCGTGAGGAGGCGGATCCCATGGAACACCCGGATCCCGCAAGCAACATCGCCGCCTTCCGCCAGACCCTGGCGGCCCTGACCAATCAGGTCGATGCCCTGGCCGTCCAGGTGGCGCAGCTGTCGCCGGTCTCGGTGACCGAAGCGGCCAGCCACGGCAGCTTCTTCGTCACCGGCCTGACGGTGCTCGTTCTGGCCTGCTTCGTCGGCTATTACGTCGTCTGGCGCGTCACCCCGGCCCTGCATTCGCCGCTGATGGCCGTCACCAACGCCGTGTCGTCGGTCATCATCGTCGGCGCGCTGGTCGCCGCCGGTCCGGCCGGATTCGGCTTCTCCAAGGTCCTCGGCTTCCTCGCCGTCATCCTGGCGTCCGTCAACATCTTCGGCGGCTTCCTCGTGACCCAGCGCATGCTCTCCATGTTCAAGAAGAAGGGCAAGTAAGACCATGGAAACCTTGTCCGCCCTTCTCTACCTCGTCGCCTCCATCTGCTTCATCATGGCGCTGCGCGGGCTGTCCAGCCCGGAGACCTCGCGCCAGGGCAACATCTACGGCATGGTCGGCATGACCATCGCCATCCTGACCACGCTGGCCTCGCCCATCGTCCAGTCCTACTGGATGATCGTGCTCGGCATCGCCATCGGCGGCGCCATCGGCTATGTGGTGGCCAAGAAGATCGAGATGACGGCGCTGCCGCAGCTGGTCGCCGCCTTCCATTCGCTGGTCGGTCTGGCCGCCGTCTTCGTGGCGCTCGCCGCCTTCTACTCGCCGGAGGCCTATGGCATCGGCCTCCGCGGTGCCATCGCCAAGGGCTCGCTGATCGAGATGGCGCTGGGCACCGCGGTCGGTGCGATTACCTTCACCGGCTCCATCGTCGCCTTCGCCAAGCTCCAGGGTCTGGTCACCGGCAAGCCGCTGGTCTTCCCGATGCAGCATCCGCTGAACGCGGCGCTCGGCGTGCTGACCGTCATCCTGATCGGCTGGCTGGTCCAGTCGAACGCCGATGCCGCGATGTGGCTGATCGTCGTCGTGGCGCTGGCGCTGGGCTTCCTGCTGATCCTACCGATCGGCGGTGCCGACATGCCGGTCGTCATCTCGATGCTGAACAGCTACTCGGGCTGGGCGGCTTGCGGCATCGGCTTCACCTTGCAGAACAACCTGCTGATCATCACCGGTGCGCTGGTGGGCTCCTCGGGCGCCATCCTGTCCTACATCATGTGCAAGGGCATGAACCGCTCGATCTTCAACGTCATCCTCGGCGGCTTCGGCGGCGAGAGTGCCGCTGCCGGCGGTCCCGCCAAGGGTCCGCAGGGTTCGGTCAAGGCCGGCTCGGCCGAGGATGCCGCCTACATCATGAAGAACGCCCAGTCGGTGATCGTCGTCCCCGGCTATGGCATGGCGGTGGCCCAGGCCCAGCATGCCCTGCGCGAAATGGCCGACAGCCTGAAGCACGAAGGCGTGGACGTGAAGTACGCCATCCACCCGGTGGCGGGCCGTATGCCCGGTCACATGAACGTGCTGCTGGCCGAGGCCAACGTGCCCTACGACGAGGTGTTCGAGCTGGAGGACATCAACCGCGACTTCGGTACGGCGGATGTGGCCTTCGTCATCGGCGCCAACGACGTGACCAACCCCGCCGCCAAGACCGACCCGACGAGCGCCATCTACGGCATGCCGATCCTGGATGTGGAGAAGGCCAAGACGGTGTTCTTCATCAAGCGCGGCATGGCCGCCGGTTACGCCGGTGTCGAGAACGAGCTGTTCTTCCGCCCCAACACGATGATGCTGTTCGGCGACGCCAAGAAGGTCACCGAAGAGGTCGTCAAGGCCATGGAAGCGTAACGATTGCTGGTAAAAGAAAGCGCGCCGCTCCTGTTGGGGCGGCGCGCTTTTTTCGTTTTAGAGTTTGTCTGATGCTTATTGAAGCACCAGACAAACTCTAAGCTTTTGGTTTTCCGTGTGATTCACGCTTCAAGCGATTCCGCTTGAACCGATCACACTCTAAGGGCCGGCGTTATCCCGTCACCAGATCGTCCAGCCGGAAGCCGGCGATCTTGTAGATCTCCTCCAGCGCCCGGCCGAACTCCACCTCCGGCTCGTTCGCCACGCGCTCGCGCATTGCCGCCAGGATCTCCTGCTTGCTGCTGAAGCGGACCGCCATGATGAAGGGGAAGCCGAAGCGCTCGCGATAGGCGCGGTTCAGGTTGCGCTGCTCCTGCGCCTCCGCCTCGGTCAGCTCGTTCAGGCCGGCCCTGGCCTGTTCGGTCTGCGAGAAGGCGGTCAGGTTGGCCGGGCGGCTGGCGCGGTCGGCAAGGTCGGGGTGGGACAGGATCAGGGCGCGCTGCCGTTCCGTCCCCGCCGCGCGGACGATGCCGGTCATAGCCGTGCGCAAGGCCGTGGCATCGGCGAAGGGGCGCTTGTCCCAGGCGGCGTCGGCCACCCAGGGGCTATCCTCGAACACGGCACCCAACGCCGCGACGAAGTCGGCGCGGTCCATCCGGTTCAAATCGTCCATGCTGTAGGGCATCTGCTGCGCTCTCACTTCGCGGTGTAGGGATGTTCGGCGATCCAGTGGCGGGCGATGTCGAGCCGGGTCGCCACCCACGCCTTGTCGTGGGCGCGCACATAATCGAGGAAACGCGCCAGCGCCGCCGCACGGCCGGGACGCCCGACCAGACGGCAATGCAGCCCGATGGACATCATCTTCGGCGCCGTCTCCCCCTCGGCATAGAGCGTGTCGAAGCTGTCCTTCAGATAGGCGAAGAACTGGTCGCCGCTGTTGAAGCCCTGGTTGGTCGCGAAGCGCATGTCGTTGGCGTCGAGCGTGTAGGGCACGATCAGCTGCGGCCGGCCATGGCTGTCGTCCCAATAGGGCAGGTCGTCGGCGTAGGAATCGGCGTTGTAGACGAAGCCGCCCTCCTCGGCGACCAGCCGCCAGGTGTTCGGGCTGCACCGCCCGAGATACCAGCCGAGCGGACGGGAGCCGGTCACGCGGGTGTGGATTTCGATGGCGCGCAGCATGTGCTCGCGCTCCACCTCCGCCGGCAGATGCTGGTAGTCGATCCAGCGCCAGCCATGGGTGGCGATCTCCCAGCCGGCGGCCTTCATCGCGGCGACCACCTCCGGATTGCGCTCCAGCGCCATGGCGACGCCATAGACGGTGACCGGCAGGTTGTGCTCGGTGAACAGGCGGTGCAGCCGCCAGAAGCCGGCGCGCGAGCCGTATTCGTAGATCGACTCCATGTTCATGTGGCGGGCGCCGGGAATCGGCTGGGCGCCGACGATCTCCGACAGGAAGGCCTCCGACGCGGCATCGCCATGGAGGACGCAGTTCTCGCCGCCCTCCTCGTAATTGATGACGAACTGCACCGCCACGCGGGCGCCGCCCGGCCAGTTGGCCTGCGGCGGGGTGGCGCCATAGCCGATCATGTCGCGGGGATAAGCGGTGCCGGTCATCGTCGTCTCGCCCTTTTCGCGCTGCGGTCGAAGCGGAACCTACGCTAAGCCATTGGCGGCAGGGGGTTCAACCGGCCGATTGTCTTCCGGCGGCCGAAGACAGTTTCCGGATCTGGACGGGTGGGCAGGGCAGGGCGGATGCGCTTAAGCTGTGGGTCCGAAGTCGCATCGTTGCGGAGACCGTACCCCATGGGCCGCCTGACCACCCACGTCCTCGACATCGCCGCCGGCCGTCCGGCGCCGGGCATGCACATCCGCCTGACCTCGCTCGACACCGGCGCCGTTCTCGGCGAGTTCACAACGAATGCCGACGGCCGGCTCGATGCCCCGGCGCTCCAGGGCGAGGAGTTCAAGACTGGCCGCTACGAGTTGCTGTTCATGGCCGGCGAGTATTTCCGCCGCATCGGCGTGATCTCGGGTGACGGCCCGGACTTCATCGACGAGGTTCCGCTGCGCTTCGGCATCAAGGACGCGTCCCAGCATTATCATGTGCCGCTGCTGGTTTCGCCTTGGGCCTATTCGACGTATCGCGGCAGCTGAGGCTCATCCCCATTCGGCACCGCTTTCCAGCCTGTGGAAAAGGCAACCCGTTGATTTGCCGTACCCACCATCCGCGCGCTTAGCTGTCTTCAGCAACAATCGCGTTTGGTGAGGAGTCGAGCGATGGCGAGAATGACGGCGGCGGAAGCGGCGGTGCGGGTGCTGGAGCGGGAGGGCATCGACGTCTGCTTCGGCGTCCCGGGCGCCGCGATCAACCCCTTCTATGCGGCGATGCAGCGGCGCGGCACGATGCGCCATGTGCTGGCCCGCCATGTCGAGGGTGCCTCGCACATGGCCGAAGGCTACACGCGGGCGAATGCCGGCAACATCGGCGTGTGCATCGGCACCTCCGGCCCGGCCGGCACCGATATGATCACCGGCCTCTATTCGGCGATCGCGGACTCGATCCCGATCCTGTGCATCACCGGCCAGGCGCCGCGCGCCCGCCTGCACAAGGAGGATTTCCAGGCGATCAACATCGCCGACATCGCCAAGCCGGTCGCCAAGTGGGCGGTGACCGTGCTGGAGCCGGCGCAGGTGCCCTACGTCTTCCAGCAGGCCTTCCACCTGATGCGCAGCGGCCGCCCCGGCCCGGTGCTGATCGACCTGCCCATCGACGTCCAGATGGCGGAGATCGAGTTCGACGACGAGACCTACGAGCCGCTGGCGGTCTACAAGCCCTCTGCCACCCGTGCCCAGGTCGAGAAGGCGCTGGCGATGTTCGCGGCGGCGGAACGTCCGCTGGTCGTGGCCGGCGGAGGCATCGTCAACGCCGATGCCTCCGACAAGCTGGTGGAGTTCGCCGAGCTGCTCGGCGTGCCGGTGATCCCGACGCTGATGGGCTGGGGCACCATCCCCGACGACCATCCGCTGATGGCCGGCATGGTGGGCTTGCAGACCGCCCACCGCTACGGCAACGCGACGATGCTGAAGTCCGACTTCGTGTTGGGCATCGGCAACCGCTGGGCCAACCGCCACACCGGCTCGGTCGAGGTCTACACCAAGGGCCGCAAGTTCGTGCATGTCGACATCGAGCCGACCCAGATCGGCCGCGTCTTCATGCCGGACCTCGGCATCGTGTCGGATGCCGGCGCGGCACTCGACCTGTTCATCGAGGTCGCCAAGGAGTGGAAGGCCGAGGGGCGCTTCAAGGATCTCGGCGGCTGGGTCAAGGACTGCCAGGGCCGCAAGCGGTCGATGCACCGCCGCAGCGACTTCGATCAGGTGCCGATGAAGCCGCAGCGCGTCTATCAGGAGATGAACAGCGCCTTCGGCCAGGACACCACCTACGTCACCACCATCGGCCTGTCGCAGATCGCCGGCGCGCAGTTCCTGCACGTCTACAAGCCGCGCCACTGGATCAACTGCGGCCAGGCCGGCCCGCTGGGCTGGACCCTGCCGGCGGCGCTGGGCGTCCGCGTGGCCGATCCGAAGCGGCGCATCGTCGCGCTGTCCGGCGACTACGACTTCCAGTTCATGATCGAGGAACTGGCGGTCGGCGCCCAGCACAAGCTGCCCTACATCCATGTGCTGGTGAACAACGCCTATCTCGGCCTGATCCGGCAGGCGCAGCGCGCCTTCCAGATGGACTTCCAGGTGCAGCTGTCCTTCGAGAACATCAACGCGCCGGAGATCGGCGTCTATGGCGTCGATCACGTCGCGGTGGCCGAGGGGCTGGGCTGCAAGGCGATCCGCGTCACCGAGCCCGACCGCATCCAGGAGGCGTTCACCCAGGCCCAGGCCTGGATGGACCAGTATCAGGTGCCGGTCGTCGTCGAGCTGGTGCTGGAGCGGGTGACCAACATTTCCATGGGCGCCGACATCGACAGCGTCACCGAGTTCGAGGAAACCCTCGACCTGCCGGTGGACGAGAGCGAGACCGTTCTGGTCTGACCGACCGGTCCTTCCCAACGGAAGGCGCGCCCGGCGGCGCGCCTTTCGCGTTTTCAGGCGGCGAAACAGCTGCCGCCGGTCTGGAGCGGATAGCCGATGGCAGCGAGGCTTTCCGCGGAGAACACATCCGTGGGGTCGATGCTGTTCAGCGACACAGACGTCACGACGCCATAAAGGTCGGCATCGTAATTGACCGGGCCTTCGCGGAATCGCGAAAAGGTGGCCACCGCTTCGCCGTCGGGCGGCGGAATGAAGGTCGCGCTGTCCTCCAGGCTCAGATCGTCGATCATGGCGCCGGACGGATCGGTCACGCTGATCTGCGCCCGCAGCCAAAGCTGCTGGTTGTTGGCGGGGTCGGTGGAGGTGCCGGCGGCGATGACGGCGAGCAGATCCTCCGGCGTCCGCGGCGGCTCCGGAATCGTCAGGAACTCACGGTAGAGCGTGTCGTCGCCGATCACCAGAGTGGTGCCGTCGTTCGGCTGGACGAAGGCATCCACCACATGCTCCACCTCGCTGTCGCCGACCTGAACCGATAGAAGCAGCCGGTTGGGCTGGTCGTCGAAATAGCGTCGGAAACTGGTGTCGTCGGTGCTGATCGCGGGATCATCGAACAGCATCGCGACGGTCATGCGGAACGGATCGCCGGTCTGCACGTCCTCGTCCAGGAAAGGGACGGGCAGGTCGATGGTGCCCCGAACATCGAGGACATACAGACCCTCATAGGCATCGTCGCCGTCTCCGTCCCCAGGATGGCCGTGCCCCCAGCCATGCCCCTTTCCGTGGCCCCAGCCATTGCCGTGGTGCCCGCCATGGCCGATGCCGTGCCCGGCGTGTCCAGTGCCATGACCGTTGCCGTGACGTCCGCCGCCATGATCGCTCCACCGGTCGCCTTCGCCCATGCTGCCCTCCCGATTGATCGTCTGCGTTGTCGAAGGCCCCGCTCTGCGCGACCTTCCGTTGACGATAAGCCGGGCTACGGCGCCTGCTTGGCCGGGCATCCGTACATATCTCCACCAGAATCGCCGGACGGGTGGGTTTTTGCACTGCAACGCTCCGAACGGGAGTGGCAAATTCCCAGCGGCGGGTGAGGCGTGCTAGCGTCCGTCCCGATCCGTAAACCCACCGGTTCGGCCCAATCGTCTGGCAGGGAGTCCGCGCGAGCATGGCGTTGCTTGAGAACATGCGCATCTTCGTCCGCGTCGTCGAACTGGGCAGCCTGTCAGCCGCCGGGCGGAACCTGCGCATGTCGCCGGCCATGGTCAGCCACCGCATCCAGCAGCTGGAAACCCATCTCGGCGTCCGGCTGCTGAACCGCACGACGCGGCAGTTGCAGGCGACCGAGACCGGCATGGATTTCTACCAGAGCTGCCTGGAGGTTCTGGAGGCGGTGGAACGGGCGCACAGCAGCATCGCCGCCGGCTCCGGCGTGCCGTCAGGCAGCGTGCGGGTGACGGCGCCCTTGAGCTTCGGCCGCCGCATCCTGGCGCCGTTGGTCCCCGACTTCTGTGCCGCCCACCCACTGGTCGAGGTGCGGCTGCGCCTGTCCGACCATCTGCTCGACCTGCTGCGCGAGGCGGTCGACGTGGCGGTGCGCATGGCGGCGCTGAAGGATTCCAGCTTCGTCGTGCGCAAGATCGCCGACGTGCGCCGTGTGCTGGTGGCGGCCCCGTCCTATTTGTCGGAGCGCGGACGGCCGGAAAGGCCGGCAGATCTGTCCGGCCACAACTGCCTGCTTCTGCGCTTTCCCGGCACCCAGCAATATCAGTGGAGCGTGCTGGAGGGCGGCGAGCCGGTGAAGCTGCCGGTCTCCGGCCGCTTCGACGCCGACGACGGCGACGTGCTGACCGGCTGGGCGCTCGACGGGCGGGGGATCGCCATGAAGCCGCTGTGGGAGGTGGCGGAG
Source organism: Azospirillum sp. A26 (assembly GCF_042604635.1). Classification (NCBI taxonomy): domain Bacteria; kingdom Pseudomonadati; phylum Pseudomonadota; class Alphaproteobacteria; order Rhodospirillales; family Azospirillaceae; genus Azospirillum; species Azospirillum sp. A26. The sequence goes on from NZ_CP170473.1 coordinate 1,981,171, forward strand.
CATCTGGCCAGCGGCGCCCTGGTACCGGTGCTGCCCGATTTCCTGCCGGAGCCGGTGACGCTGGCCGTGCTCTATCCCCATCGCGCGCTGGTTCCGGCAAAGGTACGGGCTTTCGCCGACCATATGGTGCCGAAGATCAAGTCGGCATTGTTGGGAATATCGCCGGAGACGATCTTGTGATCGGTGGCGCCAAACCCTAGGGGTAATCCTGACTGGCCGGCCCGGATGCTTTATCTATCCTCCCTGGCGCTGCCGTATGCTGAGGTCGGCCTGCCAAGATACTTTGTTTCCGGAGACGATCCCAATCGTGGCTCGTATCGGGAATGAAGCGGTGAATTGGGAAGCCCTGGCCCTTCCGCATCCGTCCGGCGCGGCATGAGGAAGGGAGGACTCCATGTTTCTGTTCACCAGGGGCGTAAGCAACGAGCGGGCCAAGCTTGAGGCTCTTGACCGGTCGCAGGCCGTCGTCGAGTTCGCAATGGACGGCACGGTGGTGGATGCGAATGGGAATTTCCTGGAGGTGATGGGCTATGGCCTGGAGGAGGTGAGAGGCCGCCATCACAGCATGTTCGTCCACCCCGACCATACGGCGAGCGCCGAATACCGCAATTTCTGGGACGAGCTGAGGGCGGGCCGCTTCCAATCGGCGGTGTTCCGGCGGGTGACCAAGTCGGGCCGCGAAATCTGGCTGCGCGCCACTTACAACCCGATCCTCGGCCCCGGCGGGCGGCCGGTCGGCGTGGTGAAATTCGCCACCGACATCACCGAGGCGAAGCTGAAGGAGGCCGATGCCAACGGCAAGCTCGCCGCCATCGAACTGTCGCAGGCGGTGATCGAGTTCGGATTGGACGGAACCATCCTGACGGCCAACCGGCGCTTCCTCGATCTGATGGGCTACCGCCTGGAAGAGGTGCAGGGGCAGCATCACCGGATGTTCGTGGACAAGACGGACGCCGCCAATCCGTCCTATGCCGTCTTCTGGCAAAGGCTCGCGCATGGCGAGCATCACAATGGGGAGTTCCGGCGCCTGACCAAGAGTGGCGCGCAGGTCTGGATTCAGGCGACCTATACGCCGATCCTCGACCCGACCGGAAAGCCGTGGAAGATCGTGAAGTTCGCGACCGACGTGACCGAGCAGCGGGTCCGCAACGCCGACTTCCGCGCCCAGATCGAAGCGATCAACCGGTCGCAGGCGGTGATCCATTTCAAGCCGGACGGCACGATCCTCGACGCCAACGACAATTTCCTCAAGGCGATGGGATACCGGCTGGAAGAGGTGGTGGGGCGGAACCATCGCCTGTTCGTATCGCCGGAACAGCAGACCAGCGCCGAATACCGTGAGTTCTGGGAGATCCTGCGCGGCGGGAAATTCCACACGTCGCTCTACCGCCGCCGGGCCAGGAACGGGTCCGACGTCTGGATCAACGCCAGCTACAATCCCGTCCTGTCCGAGACGGGAGAGGTGCTGAAGGTGGTGAAGTTCGCCACCGATGTGACCGGCATGATCAGGTCGCGCCTGGAAGCCATCGAGTTTTCCAAGCAGACCGTTCAGAAGGTCGTCGATGTCGCCGGGTCGGTCGAGCAGATGTGCATGTCCGCAACGCGGATTTCAGCCGACATCCTGAAATCCCGCGAGGTGGTGGATGAGATCGACCGACGCACGGCGGCGGCGGACAGCGCCACCGGCCGTTTGAACGACGCTGCGGCGGCGATGGACGGTGTGGCGAAATTCATCGACGCCATCGCCTCCCAGATCAAGCTGCTGTCGCTGAACGCCACCATCGAGGCGGCACGGGCGGGCGAGGCCGGCCGCGGCTTCGCAGTCGTGGCCACCGAAGTGAAGTCTCTGGCCGAACAGACCTCCGGCGCCACCGAGCGGATCGGCGTCGAGATCGTCGCCATGCAGGAGGTCGTCCGTCAGGTTGTGGAGGCGCTGGGCGGCATCGCCAAGTCGGTGGACAGCGTGAAATCCACGGTCCATGGCGTTGCAACCGGCGCCGAGGAACAGATGGCCCTGACCGACGGGGTGGTGTCGAACATGCATCAGGCCCGGAGCGGCGTCGAGGCGATCAACCGCAATCTGGAAGAGATGCTGATCCGGGCGCGCTGAGCCTCACACCCCGCGCGAGCGCACCAGAAGCACGCGTGCTTCCTCCGACGCACGGTGCAGGTGGGGCAGGAACTGCACCTCCATCTCCGGGCAGGTGACGCGGGCGGCCTGGGCGCTGATGTTCATCGCCGCCACAACCCCTCCGGCGGCGGTGCTGATCGGCACGGCGATGGAGCGCAGCCCCAGCTCCAGCTCCTGGTCGACCAGCGAGAAGCCGCGGTCGCGCACCCGTTCCAGCTCGCGCTTCAGCGCGTCGGGCGCGGTGATCGTCCGTTCGGTGAAGGGCTTCAGCGGCACCCGCGCCAGATAGGCGTTCAGCTCCGCCTCCGGCAGCGCCGCCAGCAGGACCCGCCCCATCGAGGTGCAGTAGGCCGGCAGGCGGCTGCCGACATTCAGCCCGACAGACATGATCCGCTTGGTCGCCGCACGGGCGATGTAGACCACGTCGTCCTCGTCCAGGACGGCGGCGGAGCAGGATTCCTGCACCGCCCCGCTGACCTGCTCGATCAGCGGGTCGAGAATCGTCGCCAGCGGGGCCGACGACAGGAAGGAATAGCCGAGCGCCAGGATCTTCGGCTTCAGATGGAAGGTCCGGCCGTCCGACCCCGCATAGCCCAGCTGCATCAACGTCAGCAGGCAGCGCCGCGCCGCCGCCCGCGGCAGGCCGGTGATCTTGGCGATGTCGGCGATGGTCAGGTTCGGCTCACGCTCGGTGAAGGCGCGAATCACCGACAACCCGCGCGCCAGCGAGGTCATGAAGTTCGGATCCGACGCCTCTTCCGCCGCACCGGAGGGTGTCTTGTCTGCGGCCCCGGCCAGTTGCTGGGTTTCGGCCATGCGCGGGTTCCTTCGCTATGAGCGATCCTGAACGGCCAAATTAGGGCGATTAACGCGCAATAGCCAGAGAAATCGAACAGAATCGGCCGCAACTCCGTCGGCAGCAGAAATAGTTCGAGGTGCCCGCAATTGGCCTTGCGGGTGTCTGGCATCTGGTATACCGTATCGATAATTCAAAAACGACGCGCCACTCAGTACCAAGGGCCAAGGGCGATCGTCCCAACGCTCGCACGAACAACGCTCACGACAACAAGCGGCGCCGATGGCGTCGGCGCGCAAAGGGTCGGAAACGTGATGAACCGGGAAAGATTCAGTGTCGAACCCCTCGAACAGGGGATGAGCTTCAAGGCCAAGGCCTACCAATCGCTGCGACAGGCCATCACGCAGATGAACATCTACGGCCAGAGCAACGAGATCAGGTTGGACGAACGCCGTCTGTGCGAGGCGTTGGGTGTCAGCCGCACCCCGGTGCGCGAGGCGATGGCGCTGCTGGAACAGGAGGGGTTCATCCGCTCCCAACCGCGGCGCGGGATCTTCGTGGTGCGCAAGACGAAGGCCGAACTGGTGGAGATGATCACGGTGTGTGCCGCCCTGGAAGGCATGGCGGCACGCCTGTTCGTCGAAAACGCCACCACGGAGAAGCTGGAACTCCTGCACGCCGCGTTCGACAAATACACGAAGGCCGAACTGGCGGAGCATGTCGCCGAGTATTCGGACGCCAACATCGTCTTCCATCAAAGCATCGTCCAGGCTTCGGGGTCCGCTTTGATCTCGGACCTGACCGACCGCTTCTTCATCCATATGCGTGCGATCCGCCGCGCGACGATGGGCCTCGGCGACCGTGCCGACCAGTCCATCCACGAGCATCGGGACATCATCGAGGCGCTTGCCGCCCGCGATGCCGATCTCGCGGAGCGCCGCGTCCGGGAACACACGCTCGGTCTCGCACAGTACGTGGAACGGCATTGCGCCTTCCTCGACTAACCAACTTTGAACCTTTTTGGAGCCTCGGGGAGGAGTCACCCATATGTCTACTGCGGCTGCAACGATCACTAAGAACCAGGCCACGGAAGCATCTGTTGTCGAAGACGCGCCGGCGCTGACCGACGGCTTCCAGCTCGTCATCGACGCGCTCAAGCTCAACGACATCAACAACCTGTATGTCGTCCCCGGCATTCCGATTTCCGACCTGCTGCGCATGGCGCAGGCCGAGGGCATGCGCGTCGTCTCGTTCCGCCACGAACAGAATGCCGGCAACGCCGCCGCCATCGCCGGATTCATGACGAAGAAGCCGGGCGTCTGCATGACGGTGTCGGCACCGGGCTTCCTGAACGGCCTGACCGCGCTGGCGAACGCCACCACCAACTGCTTCCCGATGATCCTGATCAGCGGCTCGTCGGAGCGTGAGGTCGTCGATCTCCAGCAGGGCGACTATGAGGAGATGGACCAGCTCGCCATCGCCAAGCCGCTGTGCAAGGCTGCCTTCCGCATCCTGCACGCCCAGGACATCGGCATCGGCGTGGCGCGCGCCATCCGCGCCGCCGTGTCGGGCCGTCCGGGCGGCGTCTATCTCGACCTGCCGGCCAAGCTGTTCTCGCAGGTGATGGACGCCGCGGAAGGCGCGAAGTCGCTGGTCAAGGTGGTCGATCCGACCCCGGCCCAGTATCCGTCGGCCGAGGCGGTCAACCGCGCGCTCGACCTGCTGAAGGGCGCCAAGCGTCCGCTGGTGATCTTCGGCAAGGGCGCCGCCTATGCCCAGGCCGACGGGACGATCCGCTCCTTCGTCGAGAAGAGCGGCATCCCCTTCCTGCAGATGAGCATGGCCAAGGGCCTGCTTCCCGACACCCATCCGCAGTCGGCCGGTGCCGCCCGCTCGCTGGTTCTGCAGGAAGCCGACGTGGTCATGCTGGTCGGCGCGCGGCTGAACTGGCTGCTGTCGCACGGCAAGGGCAAGACCTGGGGCAAGCCCGGCTCCAAGAAGTTCATCCAGGTCGACATCGAGCCGCGGGAGATGGACAGCAACGTCGAAATCCATGCCCCGCTGGTCGGCGACATCGCGTCGGTCATGGAAGTGATGCTGAAGGGCATCGACGGCGGCCTGACCCCGCCGACCGACTGGATGGCCACCGTCGCCGCAAAGCGTGAGCAGAACGTCGCCAAGATGGCGCCGAAGCTGATGAGCAACGCGTCGCCGATGAACTTCCACGGTGCGCTGGGCGCTCTGCGCCGCATCATCAAGGAGCGTCCGGACGCCCTGCTGGTCAACGAGGGCGCCAACACCCTCGACCTCGCCCGCGGCATCATCGACATGTACGAGCCGCGCAAGCGCCTCGACGTCGGCACCTGGGGCGTGATGGGCGTCGGCATGGGCTACGCCGTCGCTGCGGCGGTGGAGAGCGGCAAGCCGGTTCTGGCCGTCGAGGGCGACAGCGCCTTCGGCTTCTCCGGCATGGAGGTGGAGACGATCTGCCGCTACAACCTGCCGGTCTGCATCGTCATCTTCAACAACAACGGCATCTATCGCGGGACCGACGTCAACCCGACCGGCGGGAACGACCCGTCGCCGATGGTCTTCGTCCCCGGCTCGCGTTACGACAAGATGATGGAAGCCTTCGGCGGCGTCGGCGTCCATGTCACCAACCCGGACGAGCTGTACCGCGCCGTCAACGAGGCGATGGACAGCGGCCGTCCGACCCTGATCAACGCCGTCATCGACCCGGCCGCCGGCACCGAAAGCGGCAACATCGGCAGCCTCAATCCGACCAGCTCGGTCCGCAAGATGCCGTCCTAAGGGACGGCATCGGGGAAGCGCCTGGTCCGACCAACACGACTTAAGAAGCAGGGGGAGAAATACATGGGCAAGGCACTTCAGGGCGTGCGGATTCTCGACTTCACACATGTTCAGTCGGGACCGACCTGCACCCAGTTGCTCGCCTGGTTCGGCGCCGACGTCATCAAGGTCGAACGGCCGGGCGAGGGTGACATCACCCGCAGCCAGCTGCGCGACCTGCCGGACGCCGACAGCCTGTATTTCACCATGCTGAACCACAACAAGCGGTCCATCACCCTCGACACCAAGACGCCCAAGGGCAAGGAGGTGCTGGAGGCGCTGATCAAGACCTGCGACGTGATGGTCGAAAACTTCGCCCCCGGCGTGCTCGATCGCATGGGGTTCACCTGGGAGCGTATCCAGGAACTGAACCCCGCGATGATCGTCGCGTCGGTCAAGGGCTTCGGGCCCGGGCCGTTCGAGAACTGCAAGGTGTACGAGAACGTCGCCCAATGTGCGGGCGGCGCCGCCTCGACCACCGGTTTCGACGACGGCCCGCCCATGGTCACCGGCGCCCAGATCGGCGACAGCGGCACCGGCCTGCATCTGGCGCTCGGCATCGTCACCGCCCTCTACCAGCGCCGGGAGACCGGCCGTGGCCAGAAGGTGCTGGCCGCCATGCAGGACGCCGTGCTGAACCTGTGCCGCGTCAAGCTGCGCGACCAGCAGCGTCTGGCCAACGGTCCGATGAAGGAATACCCGCAATACCCGAACGGCGAGTTCGGCGACACGGTGCCGCGCGCCGGCAACGCGTCGGGCGGCGGCCAGCCGGGCTGGATCCTGAAGTGCAAGGGCTGGGAGACCGATCCCAACGCCTACATCTACTTCATCGCCCAGGCTCCGGTCTGGAAGTCGATCTGCAAGGTCATCGGCAAGGAAGAGTGGATCACCGATCCCGACTACGCCACCCCGGTGGCCCGCCTGCCACGCCTGATGAGCATCTTCGCCACCGTCGAGGAGTGGACCAAGACCCTGACCAAGTTCGAGGTCATGGACCTTCTCAACAAGTACGACATTCCCTGCGGCCCGATCCTGTCGATGAAGGAAATCGCCGAGGACAAGTCGCTCTACGAGACCGGCACGCTGGTCGAGGTGGAGCATCCGACCCGCGGCAGCTACCTGACGGTCGGCAACCCGATCAAGCTGTCCGACAGCCCGACGGAGGTCACCCGCTCTCCCCTGCTCGGCGAGCACACCGACGAAATCCTGCGCGACGTGCTGGGCTTCGGCGAGCGTGAAATCGTTGAAATCCGCGACAGCGGCGCCATCGGCGTCGTGGAGAGGCTGGCGGCGGAGTAACAGTCTCCGCCTTCTTCCCCAACCCACCCCGCTTCGGCGGAAGAGGGGTGGGGGAGGGCCGGCACCCAATGTTTGAAAAGCCTGCCGATTTTTAAAAACCCCGCTTCCGCTCTCCCCGACCGTCCCCTTCCCGGTCGCCTGAGAGCCGAAGCGGGCGCCGAAGCCCGGACTTTTAAAAATCCGCCGCCCGTCAGCCGAAGAATTTCCGGCTCCCCGCGGTCTCCAAAAGACAATTCCCGACTGGGACAGAGACGAAAACCATGAACATTCACGAATATCAGGCCAAGGATCTGCTGCGGGGGTACGGCGTCGCCGTTCCGCGCGGCGGCGTGGCCTTCACCCCGGAAGAGGCTGCATCGGTCGCCCGCGAACTCGGCGGTCCGGTCTGGGTGGTGAAGTCGCAGATCCATGCCGGTGGCCGCGGCGCCGGCCGCTTCCAGGACAATCCGGGCGGCAAGGGCGGCGTCCGCGTCGTCAAGTCGGTCGAGGAGGTCGCCTCCAACGCCGCCGAGATGCTCAATCGCGTCCTCGTGACCAAGCAGACCGGCCCGGCGGGCAAAGAGGTCAAGCGCCTCTATGTCGAGGAAGGTGCCGACATCAAGCGCGAGCTGTATCTCGGCCTGCTGACCGACCGTGGCACCGGCCGCGTCACCATCATCGCCTCAACCGAAGGCGGCATGGAGATCGAAGAGGTCGCCCACAACACGCCGGAGAAGATCGTCAAGGTCGCGGTCGACCCGGCCACCGGCATCCAGGGCTATCACACCCGCAAGGTCGCCTTCGCGCTGGGCCTGGAAGGCAAGCAGGTCGGCGCCGCCGCCAAATTCATCCAGGCCGCCTACAAGGCCTTCGTGGACCTGGACTGCGCCATCGTCGAGATCAACCCGCTGATCGTCACCGGCTCGGGCGACATCCTGGCGCTCGACGCCAAGATGAGCTTCGACGACAACGCGCTGTTCCGCCACAAGGACGTTGCCGCCTTGCGCGACGAGGCGGAAGAGGACCCGGCGGAGATCGAAGCCGCCAAGCACGAGCTGAACTACGTCAAGCTCGACGGCAACATCGGCTGCATGGTCAACGGCGCCGGCCTCGCCATGGCGACGATGGACATCATCAAGCTGTACGGTGCCGAGCCGGCCAACTTCCTCGATGTCGGCGGCGGCGCCACGAAGGAGCGCGTCACTGCGGCCTTCAAGCTGATCCTGTCCGACAGCGCGGTCGAAGGCATCCTGGTCAACATCTTCGGCGGCATCATGCGCTGCGACGTGATCGCCGAGGGCGTGGTCGCCGCGGCCCGCGACGTGAAGCTGCATGTGCCGCTGGTGGTCCGTCTGGAGGGCACCAACGTCGATCTGGGCAAGAAGATCCTGGCCGAGTCCGGCCTGTCGATCCTGTCCGCCGACAATCTGGACGACGCAGCCAAGAAGATCGTCGCCGCCGTGAAGAAGGAGGCCGCGTAACATGGCTGTTCTCGTCGACAAGAACACGAAGGTGATCTGCCAGGGCTTCACCGGAGCCCAGGGCACCTTCCACTCCGAGCAGGCCATCGCCTACGGCACCAAGATGGTCGGCGGCGTCACGCCGGGTAAGGGCGGGGCCAAGCACCTCGACCTGCCGATCTTCGACACCGTCGCCGAGGCGGTCGAGAAGACCGGCGCCAACGCCTCCGTGATCTACGTGCCGCCGCCCTTCGCCGCGGACGCGATCCTGGAAGCCATCGACGCCGAGATCCCGCTGGTGGTCTGCATCACCGAAGGCATCCCGGTGCTCGACATGGTCCGCGTCAAGCGTGCGCTCGCCGGTTCTGCGACCCGCCTGATCGGCCCGAACTGCCCCGGCATCATCACGCCGGACGAGTGCAAGATCGGCATCATGCCGGGCCACATCCACAAGCGCGGCAAGATCGGCATCGTCTCGCGCTCCGGCACGCTGACCTATGAGGCGGTGGCGCAGACCACGGCGGCCGGCCTCGGCCAGACCACCTGCATCGGCATCGGCGGCGACCCGGTCAACGGCACCAACTTCGTCGACAGCCTGGAGCTGTTCGTGAAGGACCCGGAGACCGAGGGCATCATCATGATCGGCGAGATCGGCGGCGACGCCGAAGTCCGCGGCGCCGAGTTCATCAAGGCCTCGGGCACCAGGAAGCCGGTCGTCGGCTTCATCGCCGGCCGCACGGCTCCTCCGGGCCGCCGCATGGGCCATGCCGGCGCGGTGATCTCCGGCGGCAACGACACCGCCGACTTCAAGATCGACTTCATGAAGTCGGTCGGCATCGCCGTCGCCGACAGCCCCGCCAGCCTGGGCTCTACCATGCAGGCGATTTTCAAAGGGTAACCGTTCCCCCGCGGGACCGCCGTCCGCGACGGTCCCGCGGCCTTAGCCAAGCCTTCTGTCACTCACGCCATCAGCCGCAACAGACAGGCGCAACCAACGCGCCGGACCCCGAGGGAGATGGGACATGAAAGCGCAAGCCCAAAACAGCATCCTGGCCCGCCGCATCATCCATGACGACCCCAGCGAGGGCGCCGCGGCCATCATCAAGACCGCGATCATCGAGACGCCGCGGGTGAAGAACGACAACGGCAAGGAGGCCAAGGCCGAGCGCGGCCAGGTGGTCCAGTCGCTGTGCCGCGCGCTGAACATCCTGACGATCCTCGGCTCCAACGACGGTCCGATGACGCTGACCGAGCTGTCGGAGGCCGCGAACCTGTCGCCCTCCACCACCCACCGCCTGCTGACGACCCTGCAGTACGAGCGCTATGTGCGCTTCGACCAGAGCGCGCGCGGCTGGGTGGTCGGCGTCCAGGCCTACATGACCGGCGCCAATTTCCTGAAGACCCGCAATCTGGTCGATGTCGCCCGTCCCCGCATGCGCCGCCTGATGGAGGAGAGCAGCGAGATCGTCAATCTGGCGGTCGAGGAGAATGGCGAGGCGCTCTATCTGGCCCGCGTCGGCGGTCCCCGCGCCGCCCAGGTCGCGGTTCCGCAGACCGACCGCACGCTGCTGCACTGCTCCGCCGTCGGCAAGGCGCTCTTGGCCGGCATGCCCGAGACCAAGGTGCAGACCATCGTGACCCAGCGCGGCATGCGCCAGTTCACCCGCAGCACCCTGTCGTCGCTGCCGGCGCTGTACCGCGACCTGACCCTGGTCCGCACCCGCGGCTATGCCCTGGACCAGGAGGAGCGGGTGTCCGGCCTGCGCTGTGTCGCCGCCCCGATCTTCGACGAGAATTCCCGTGTGATGGGCGCCCTGTCGCTGTCCGGCTCCAGCCGGCGCATCGAGGACGCGCGGCTGCGCGCCCTGGGCGAGATGGTCAAGCGCGCCGCTGCGGCGGTGACCCAGGAGCTGGGTGGCCGCGTGCCGGTTCCCAACTGACCCGTTCCTCGCACGGACAAAGAGACGCATAAAGCAAGAGAACGCCAAGAGCTGACGGCAGGTGGTGCACGTTGGCATTCCTCCCTGGCGCACTTCGGGCCGCATTCCTTACGGGATGCGGCCCTTTTTCTTGAGAAAAGAGCCGTTTCCACGGAATGGAAAAGCGGCTTTTTTCTCGGGAAAATCGGCGCAGCCCGTGCGATTGTCTGTCTTGGGAAAGGCGTTCCTTTCTCATCGGGCGGATGTGTTGTTTTGCATGTTCGCGCTTCTCTCGGAGACTGGCCGTGCTGTGTGCAGCACGGCCATTTTTTTGTCTTTTCCGCAGGACGAAATCGGATCCATCGCCGCGTGGACTGGCCGTCGGCCGCGACGACAGAGTGCCCCCAGACCTTTCATGAGAACAGGGCAGGGGAACGATCCGAATGGCAGACTCCAGACAGATGACGGCGATCGAGGTGAGCCAGCCCGGCAAGCCGGAGGTGCTGGTCCCGGCGCGCCGCCCGGTTCCCGATCCGGCGCCCGGCGAGATCCGCATTGCCGTCCAGGCCGCCGGCGTCAACCGGCCGGACGTGCTCCAGCGGCTCGGCAAGTACAACCCGCCGCCGGGCATCACCGACATCCCCGGCCTGGAGGTTGCCGGCACCGTCGATGCGCTGGGCGAGGGAGTCGAGGGCTGGCGCATCGGCGATCCGGTCTGCGCCCTGCTGGCCGGCGGCGGCTATGCCGAGTTTTGCGTGGTGCCGGCGGCGCAGTGCCTGCCGATCCCCGACGGCCTGTCGATGGCCGAGGCGGCGGCGCTGCCAGAAACCGTCTTCACCGTCTGGTCGAACGTGTTCGAGCGCGGCGCGCTCCAGCCCGGCGAGGCGCTGCTGGTCCATGGCGGCACGTCGGGCATCGGCACCACGGCGATCCAACTGGGGGCCGCCTTCGGCGCACGGGTCTTCGCCACCGCCCGCGGCGCCGAGAAATGCGCCGCCTGCGTCCGGCTCGGCGCCGAACGCGCCATCGACTACGCCGAGGAGGATTTCGTCGCGGTGGTCAAGGAGGCGACCGGCGGGGCCGGCGTCAATGTGGTGCTGGACATCGTCGGCGGCGATTACGTCGCCCGCAGCATCGACGCGCTGGCGGTCGAGGGCCGCTATGTCTGCATCGGCTTTGTCCGCGGCGCGACGGCCAATGTGAACTTCTTCCCCGTCATGACCAAGCGGCTGGTGCTGACCGGCTCGACCCTGCGGGCGCGTCCCATCGCCTACAAGCAGGCGGTGGCCGAGCAGCTGAAGGCGCGCGTCTGGCCGCTGGTCGCCGCCGGCACGGTCAAGCCGGTCGTCCACGAGGTCTTCCCGCTCGCACAGGCCGCCGACGCCCACCGGCTGATGGAGAGCAACCAGCATGTCGGCAAGCTGGTGCTGGCGGTGGGATGAACTGAAACTCTCTTCGGCTCAATCCAGCATCGGCAGCCCGGTCTCGATGCGGACCAGCGCGGCCAGCAGCGGGGCGCCGATGTCGCGGCGGACGAAGTTGCTGGCCTTCTCCGCCGCGTTGATCGCCAGCTGGAAGCTCCGGCGCCAGCGGTCGTCGTTGTAGAAGACCTTCTCCGCCTTGGCCCGCTGCGCCAGCAGGCCGGGCCGGCGGCCGGCGGCCTCGTCCACCAGCTTGTTCAGGCGGTTCATCAGGTCGTTGGCGACGGCCGGCTCGCCGCGCTTCATCGCCGCCTCGATCAGCTCGGCAAATGCCTCGCCGCGGGTGTCGATGTCCGCCACCTGTTCGGCGTAGGCGACCGCCATCCCCGCCTCGCCGCGCTTGGCGAGCCGTCCCAGCACCGCCGGGATCGTCCACGGATTCTCGTCCTGCACGGTGCTGAGCAGGCCCAGCGCCAGCTTCGGCTCACCGATGTCGGCCGCCGCCACCGCCAGTTCCGGCGGGCAGCAGTCGCCGCGGGTTTCCTTGAACTTGGAGAACTGCGTCTCGACCGTGTTGAGGAACAGGGTGCGGGCCTGCGCCTCCTTGCCGGCGCGCAGCAGCGTCTGGGCGACCAGCCCCAGCTCCCAGGCGCAATTGTGGCTGGAGGCGTAGCTCTTGGCCTCGTCGGCCAGCGCGTTGGTCAGGCCGCTGTCGCCGCGCCACGCCGCCGCCTTGGCGATGTCGGCGAGGTTGTAGATGCGGGTCGAGCAGTCGTTGATCTGCCGGGTGATGTCGAGCGCCAGCGGCGTCTGCCCCATCAGCGACAGGGCGCGGGCGACGAACAGATCCTGGCCCGAGCTGTCGGCGACGCCGCCGCGGCGGACCGCGCTGACGAAGGGCGCCATGATCTCCTTGGCGCGGCCGACATCGCCCAGCTGCTGGTAGGCGACGGCCAGCGACAGCCAGTCCCAGCGCGCCGCGTTGATCGGCGTCTCCACCGGCGGCAGCATCTCGCCGATGCGGTGGAGGAAGCACAGGCTGTTCAGCGCGTCGTTGCAGACCAGCGCGCGGATGCGCGAGCGGAATTCGTAGAAGTCGAAATCGCCGACGAACTGGTTGGTGACGAGCTGCACCGCCAGCGGGCTGTCGGGATATTTCGTCACGATGTCGTTGAACAGCTTGTCCGCCTCCTTCAGCAGGCGGCCCTCTTCGGCGACGTCATAGGTGTTGTCGGCCTGCCGGATCAGCTGCAAGGCCTGGACGAACAGGCGGTTGGCCGGGCCGGGGGTGCCGGAAGCCGGGTTGTCCGCCCCGCCTCCGTCCTGGTCCTGCGCCAGCACGGTCTGCTTCGCCCCGTCCTGCTGTCCAACCATATCCTGTACCGCCGCGTCCTGCGCCGATGCGGGACCGGCCGCGAACGCCGCCGGCAGGCTCAAGGCTGCGGCGACGGCGGCGGTGCGGAGAACGGCGAGGACACGGGATAGGGCGGGGGCCATGGCGGTCGGGGTTCAACCCTGGATGTTTGGGTTCGGGAGCAGACGGACGTAGCTGACGACGCGTTGGACGTTGGGCACCGAACGGGCGTGCTGGAGCGCACGGTCCAGCTCTTCCTGCGAACTGGCGACCCCCATCAGATAGACAACGCCATCGACGGTATCGATGCTGTAGTTCTGGCTATGAATATCCACATCGAAGGTGATGCGGCTGCGGATCTGGGTCGAAATCCAGGTGTCGCGCGCGGTGTCCATGATGCTGGACCCGTTGTCGATCTGAATTTCGTTGATGACCTCCTTGACGCCCTGCGCCTGCCAGGCAAGGCGCACCGCGTCGAGCCGCATCTGCGCGTCGGCGGCACGGCCGGTCAGCAGGACGCGGCCCTGGTCGACGGTCAGCCCGATGCGGTTGGTCAGGTCGATGGAATGCTGCAGCCACAGCGAATTGATGCGGGCACGGATTTCGGTGTCGCTGACGAAGCCGCCGAAACCGCGCTCCTGCGTCGCCACGACGGCGGTCCCGCCCGCGGCGCCCAGCACCAGCGGGCCGCAGCCGGCCAGCGAGACACCGGCGGTGCAGGCGAGTGCGAAGACTGTCCAAAGGCGGCTCGAACCCGTCACAGTGTGCCTCCTTTCGCCTGCATGTCCAGCGCCGGGCAGAATCGGCGCGCGGCCGGAAAAAGTCACGGCGGAACGGTCTTTGCAATGGGGAAATTCGAGGCTTTCACCAGTCATCGTCACTTTGTCCCGATGTGATGCACGGATGTTGCAGTCGCTGCGAGTGCGAAGGGATGTCCGCGAAGCACAGGTCGCCGCGACGTCTTCGCCAGTCTCACGGCGAAATCAGGCGAAAGCTGGGCTGGAAAGCACGCCGGCGATTTCACGGGCCAGGACGCGGGAAACCACCCGCCGGGCGGTCGCGTCGCGCAGGATTTTCTCGTCCCTGGGGTTGGAGAGGAAGCCGGTTTCCACCAGCACCGACGGCACGTCCGGCGCCTTCAGCACCGCGAAATTGGCCGCGCGCATCGGGTTTTCGAGCAGGCGTAGCTCCTTGCCCGCCCCCTCCACCAGAATCTGGCGGGCGGCCAGCGAGGCATGGCGGGTGTGGCGCGCCGTCAGGTCCATCAGGATGTCCTTGACGATCCGGCCGCCGCCGACCGCCCCCGGCTTGCCGAAGCGGTCGGCTTGGTTCTCCTGCTGGGCGAGGCGGGAGGCGAAGGAGTCCGATGCCTTCTCCGACAGGATGTAGGCGGACAGGCCGCGGGCATCGGCATTGGGGGCGCTGTCGGCGTGGATCGACACGAACAGGTCGGCCCCGGCCTCGCGCGTCAGCGCCACCCGGTCGTCCAGCGCCAGGAAGCGGTCGTCGCGCCGCGTCAGCCGGACGGCGACGCCATGCCGCTCCGCCAGGATGCGCGCCACGTCGCGGGCGATGTCCAGCGTCACCTCCTTCTCGAAGGTGCCGCGGGTGCCGATGGCGCCGGGATCGTTGCCGCCATGGCCGGGATCGAGCATCACCAGCCGCGACCGCGGCGACGTGCCGCCGGCCGGCTTGCGGTCGGGCCGCCGGCCCGACGCCTGGGCGCTGCCCGAGCCCAGAGGCTGGGCCAGCGCCAGACCGGCGGCGCCGACGGCGGTTAACCAAAGCTTGCTGAGCCCGAGCCCAAGCAGCTGTCGTCGATCCATGGCCAAAAATACCGTGCTGCAAAGGAGGGAAGGCATCGGCACCAAGCCGTGCCATCCGTTCATCTAGCCTGAATCATTAACCAATGCGGCGGCGCAAAAGTATTGTCAAGGCCGGCCAGATTACCGTTTCTGAATATTTGTGGGCATTCGGTAACCGGGGCAGACTTGACGTGCCGAGGATTCGACAGAGGTCATTGGTTGCTTGATGGCGAATTGAAAAAGCGCTAAAATTTTAGCGATCAGCTCGGGAGGTGTCGATGTTGAGGAAAGCACTGTTCAACATCATCCGGCAAGAGCAGCGCGATATCGAGGACAAGCTCGAACGCGAAGAGCAGCAGCAGAGTCCTGACGTCCGCCGGATCGTCGGCCTGCAACAGGAGGCCACCAGCCTGCGTCGTGAGTTGGAGCATTTCCACGACGTTTGACCCCGGCCGTCGGCTTTGGCCGACCGGGGTCTTTTGGGTGGGTCGCCACTGAATTCCGTGACCGATCGGTCGCGCCCCCTTCTCCGCAGGATCGCGGGGAAGGGGATTTTTGTTTCCGGGTCCTGTTTCCAGGGAAAAGGGCGAAACCCTGGCGCCTCACCCCAGCTTGGCGTATCCGCGTTCGATCACCCGCTCCGCGGCCTCGTACACCGCCAGCATCTGCTCGTAGGCTGCGCGCAGGCGGGCGAGGTCCGCGACGGCGGCAGCGTCCGGGTGCCGGGACTCCGACATCTTCAGGCCGGCACGGATATAGTCGGCACGCAGTTCCGCCACCCGCACCGCCATGCGCAGGAAGGAGTCGCGGTTGAGGTTCGGCAATTCGCGTCCGATGACCTCGCAGTTGGCCTCCAGGATCGCGGCGTCCATGTTTTCCAGGAAATGGCGGATGCGCTGGCTGCGGCTGCTGTCGGCGGCGTCCGCCGTCATCAGCTTGTCGACCTTGCCCTTGGTGTATTCACCGATGATCTTGCCGCCGGATGCCATGGGTGACTCCGTCTTCCTTCGCCGGCCGGTCCGGCCGCCGTCGCCGATTGTCGCACCGCCGGCCGGCCGATGCCAGAGCGGCGTGGACCGCCCGGCATCGGGGAGAATCGCGCCGGACGGCACAGCCATGTGCACACCCGCTCATGAAGCGGGTGCAACATCGCGGCGTTCGTGCTAGGGAAGCTTCCCCCTTTTCTTGCTGTTACGCCATGGTGGACGCGCGATGTCTGAGACCGGCTCCGACTATATCCTCACCGTTTCCTGCCCCGACACCGTCGGCATCGTCTTCGCGGTGTCCGGCTTCCTGGCGGAGCGGAGCTGCAACATCATCGACAGCGCACAGTTCGGCGACCGCATCTCCGGCCTGTTTTTCATGCGCGTCAGCTTCAACGGCAACCCGGCCGGACCGGGCAAGGCGCAGCTGGAGGCCGACTTCGCGGCGCAGGTGGCCGAGCGCTTCGGCATGACCTGGAAGATCCACGACGCCCGGCGCCGTCCGCGCGTGCTGATCATGGTGTCGAAGTTCGGCCACTGCCTGAACGACCTGCTGTACCGCTACCGCACCGGCTATCTGCCGATCGAGATTCCGGCCATCGTCTCCAACCACCGCGATTTCTATCAGCTGGCGGCGTGGCACAACATCCCGTTCCACCATCTGCCCGTCGGCTCCGACAACAAGGCGCAGCAGGAAGCCCGCCTGCTGGAGATCGTCGACGAGGAGAAAATCGACCTCGTGGTGCTCGCCCGCTACATGCAGGTGCTGTCCGGCGCGCTGTGCGAGCGGATGGCCGGCCGGGTGATCAACATCCACCACAGCTTCCTGCCCAGCTTCAAGGGCGCCAAGCCCTACCATCAGGCCCATGCGAGAGGCGTGAAGCTGATCGGCGCCACCGCGCACTATGTCACCTCCAACCTCGACGAAGGCCCGATCATCGAGCAGGAGGCGGAGCGTGTCGACCATACGATGACGCCCGACGACCTGGTGGCCATCGGGCGTGACATCGAGAACATCGTGCTGGCCCGTGCCGTCCGCTACCACGTGGAGCATCGTGTGCTGCTGAACGGCAACAAGACGGTGGTCTTCCGCTAGAGTGCGATCGGTTCAAGCGGAATCGTTTGAAGCGTGAATAGCACGTAAAACCAAAAGCTCAGAGTTTTTCTGGTGCTTCGATAAGCATCAGAAAAACTCTAAACCCTCCCGCGTGAAGCAGCGCCGCCCCTCAATGGGGCTGCGCCGTCTCGCGGGCGTCTTCCGGCTGCGGCATGAACACGGCGCGCGTGATCGCCTGTTCGATCTGGTCGCGGGTGAAGGGCTTCGGAATCACCGGGCCCAGATGCTCCAACCCGTGCTTGGCCAGATCGTCCGGGAAGGCGGTGACGAAGATCACCGGCAGGAACCGGCGGGCCCGCAGCTCGCGCGCCACTTCCAGCCCGTTGTCGCCGTCGGCCAGCCGGATGTCCATCAGGGCCAGCGTCGGCCGGTGCTCCGCCGCCAGCGACAGCGCCTCGTCCATCGTCGCCGCGTTGCCGCAGACGATATGGCCCATGCCGCGCACCGTCTCTGCCAGATCGTAGGCGATGATGGCGTCATCCTCGACGATCAGGATGGTGGCTGTCAGCCGGGCACGGACACGCTCGCGGGCGTGGCTCAGCCGTTCCACCGCGTCTTCCGGGGCAAGACCCAGCACGGCGGCAGCCTCACCGACAGGCAGATCCTCCAGGTTGACCAGCAGGTAGAGCCGGCGGTCGGTCTCCGCCAGCGTCATCAGCGCCGATTCCACCGGATGATAGGGCGCGACCGCGGGGGGCGAGCCGTCCTCGTCCTGCAGTTTGTGCAGATGGCGATAAAGCGTGCCGCGCGACGTGTCGTCGCCGCGGCCGCTCTCCGCCTCGTCCGCCTCCAGGTACCATTCCAGGGTGCGGGTCACCAAGGCGTCCCCCCGCCCGTTCGTCCCGGTCAGCGCGCGGGCGTAGCGGCGCAGGTAGGGCAAATGCTGCATGAAGTGACCGGTGTACTGCTCCATCTCTCTCCCCGTGCCTTTCTGCGGCGCGTGTTCCTGGCATCCACCCGATGTGCCGTTTCCGGAATTCCGGATACGGCCGGTGCAACTCGATCTCTCCCGGGCGCCTGTTCCCGGTCCGCATGTCCGGCGCTGAAATCCGGCGACCTGACCGCCTGGGCGGCCCTGCCGAAGATCACGACGCCATCGCCGCTGCTTCGATCAGCAGACTGACTCATCCCGAGCTGCAGCGGTGGAGTTCATATGGCGCAGTCCGCGGCCTAACGGGAGTGAACTCGAAAGATTTATTCGAGATACCGACAATGGGTTACTCAGCCTGAATAGTATGAAGCAAGGCCAGCCAGGGCACGGCGGGCCTTGCGTGCGGCCTATGACCGGCAGGCATAGGGAATGCCGGAGGGGCGGACTTAACCGTTCGGAAAGGCTTACAAGCCCACTCTGTCTTTGCCCTCCGGCATCGGTCTTTCCGCTGCCGTGCGAGGGCGAGGCGAGTGTTCCCGATCCTCGTGCGCGCCGGCCAACCCCCAGGCCGGCGCGTTTTTCTTTTCCGCCAAGGCAGCGATTGGAATCGCCGACTGTCCTGCTCGGGAACCAACCATCAGCGGTGGCGTTGAGATTGGCATGGTGTGATTCCTCCCTGAACCGCCAATCCTAATCGCCGCCGGGCGCCGCCGCGACATCACGCGGGTGGCGTCGGCGGCGAACTTTTATCTGTCAAGATAACGGCCATGTCGCCGCTTCGCTTCCGTCAATCGGGGACTTTCACAAGCCGGCACTTGCAACGCGTTTAATCCAACGTTAAGGACATCGGCACACGGTTGGGGCATGGCGTCTTTGGGCGCACCCTGCCGTTTCAAGGCCGGCGGACCTGTGCCGGCCGGGGTATCGCGTGGGCTGCCGCATCGGGTCCGGGTTTGTGCATGGAAGACCAAGAGTTGGATCGGTCCCTGATGGACGGCATTCCGCCGGATGAGCTGGCCGACTTCGCCCGGTGGCGGGAGCGCGTGCGCGGCACGAACATTTCCGAGAAGACGCTGCTGGCGACCGACTATCTCAATCACTTCAACGAAATCGTGATGCTGATCGAGATGATCCCGGACATGCCGGACATGCTGGAGGAATGCCGCATCTGGCAGCCCAAAAGCTATGCCGAGCATTTCCGCGACAGCGGCTTCTCCGACAAGGAACTGGCGATCGAGGCCTACGGCCATGTGCCGTCCAAGTTCCTCCGTCCCTTCGAGGACACCATCGCCCAGGCCCATCAGGTGATCGCCCACACGCTGGAGCGGATCGGCACCGACATCGACAGCGGCGATCCCGACAAGCTGCGGATGGACTGCCAGACCTCCGTCGCGATGATCCACCGCATCATCCAGATCGCCAACGGCATTATCCACGGCACCGCTCACGTGATGGAGCAGGGCGAGATCGATCTTTACCTGCAGAACGGCTGACGATCGGTACGCCGACCCGTACTTTCGTTCCAGATCATGCGTCTTACCAACGAAAAACTGGCCTTTTCAGTCACTTGTCCCGGCACGAATGGCGATTGATGGTGCACCCACCATTCGTTCGTTGCATGGCTCACTTGCTCCCCCTGGCACTATAGTCGGATCATAAAAGACAAGACGGAGGCGTGTTCATGCGTCCTCTGCGGGGGGAGATGGAGCATTGCCCATGAAGGGATGCGCATTCGCGCCGGCCGATGGCATGGCCGTGTCTGAACCGCGCGTGTGGCGGCCGGGTCCGCCCACCGATCACGCCGGCCCCGTTCTTCCCGTCCTGCAACGGGGGGAGACGACGCAGCGCATGACGCCATCCGGACATCTCGACAGCTTCACCCGTGACCGGCTGCCGGCGCCGTCGCAGCGCCCCGACCTGATTCTCGACCGTCCCGAACTCCAGTATCCGCAGCGCCTCAACGCCGTATCCGTCCTGATCGACGGCTGGCGCGAGCGCGGCTGGGACGGCCGCCCCTGCCTGATCGGCGGCGATGGCGAGGTCTGGAGCTATGGCCGGATGCGCGACACCGTCGACCGCATCGCCCGCGTCCTGACCGAGGATTACGGGCTGGTCACCGGCAACCGCGTCCTGCTGCGCGGCCCCAACACGCCGATGCTGGCCGCCTGCTGGCTGGCGGTGATCAAGGCCGGCGGGGTGCTGGTGCCGACCATGCCGCTGCTGCGCGCGCCCGAACTGGCCGACGTGCTGAAGCGCGCCTCCATCGACATGGCGCTGTGCGACACCCATTTCCTCGACGATCTGGAAGAGGCGGCGCTGCCGTCGCTGCGCATCGTCGGCTTCCGCGACGGCGAGCTGGAACACCGCATCGCCACCAAGCCGCCGGGCTTCCAGGCCGCCGACACGGCGCAGGACGACGTCGCGCTGATCGCCTTCACCTCCGGCACCACCGGCACGCCGAAGGCCGCCGCCCATCTGCACCGCCATCTGCTGGCGATTTCCGACCTGTCGCCGCGCTCCGTGCTGGGCACGACGGCCGAGGATGTCTTCTGCGGCTCGCCGACGCTGGCCTTCGCCTATGGGCTGGGCGGACTGCTGCTGTTCCCGCTGCGCATCGGCGCCTCGGTGATCCTGCTAGAGCGCGGGACCGCCGACCGGCTGATCGAGGCCGCCACCCGCCACAAGGCGACGGTGATGTTCACCGTGCCGACCGTCTATCGCGGCATGATCGGCCGTATGGCCGCCGACCCGGCGCTGGCGACGGGGCTGTCCGGCCTGCGCCTGTGCATCTCGGCCGGAGAGCCGCTGCCGCAGCAGACCTTCGAAGGCTGGCGCGACGCCACCGGCCTGGAAATCCTCGACAGCCTGGGTACCACCGAGCTGCTGAACGCCGTGCTGCACGCCGTGCCCGGCAATGTGCGGCCGGGCTCCACCGGAAAGCCGGTGCCGGGCTATGAGGCGATGGTGGTGGACGACCAGTTCCGCCGACTTCCCCCCGGTCAGGTCGGCCGGCTGGCGGTGCGCGGGGCGACCGGCTGTCTCTATCTCGACGACCCGCGCCAGGAAAGCTATGTCCAGCAGGGCTGGAACCTGACCGGCGACGCCTTCCACGTCGATGAGGACGGCTTCTTCTGGTATCACGCCCGCACCGACGACCTGATCGTCTCGGCCGGCTACAAGATCTCCGGGCTGGAGGTTGAGAACATCCTGCTGAGCCACGATGCGGTGCAGGAATGTGCGGTGATCGCCGCCCCCGATCCGGTGCGCGGCACCATCCCCAAGGCCTTCGTCGTCCTGCGCGACGATGTCCGTCCCGACGAGCGTCTGGCGGAGGAACTGCAAGCCTTCGTCAAGGATCACATCGCGCCCTACAAATACCCCCGCGCGGTCGAGTTCCTCGACGCCCTGCCGCGGACGGAAACCGGCAAGGTCCAGCGCTTCAAGCTGCGCCGCCGCGCCTGGCAGCCGGACGAGGCGGAGTAGCGCTCCTACCGGGAGAAGCCGGCGAAGCGGGTCAGCCGGATGTTGCGTGCCTCCAGCAGGGCGGCGAACTCCGGCCCGCGCAGATAGTCGTATTCGGCAAGACGCGGCTCGACCAGCGTGTCGACGCGGCGCAATTCCTCGTCGGGCAGGCCGGGGTGGACCATCACCAGAGTCCGGCCGCCGATCCCGTCGCCAATTCCGTCGAGAAAACGGGACATCAGGTCGGCGAAGGGGCGGCTGCCGGCGAAGTCGTAGACGCCGGCGAAGCGGTCGTTGGCCGGAATACCGCGGTCCTGCACCATGCGCCTCAGCCCGCCGCCCAGCCCGCCGATCAGCAGCGTCTTCGGCACCGCCACGCCCCGGCGCAGCACCGCCGCCAGCGGCTCGCCGCACAGGCGGACGTAAGCGCCGGGCAGGGAGGCCAGCGCCTCCACCACCGCATCGCGGACAACCGGCAGCTGGTGGATGTGCTGGTGGCCGTCGATATAGTCGGGCGGGGCTCCCCAGGCGTCGGTGAAGGCGGCGATCTGGCGCGACAGTTCGTCCCGGATCTCCGCCCGTGCCGCCGGGCTGTTCAGCCTCCCGCGATAGGCCCAGCCCATCAGCCGCCCCAGCGGCGGCAGCCGTCCGTCCGGTGCCAGCGTCGGCATCGGCCCCAGCGGCGGCTGGTCTGTCAGGGTGAAATGCAGTCCGATGTCGGCCTTGCCCTTCAGCTCGCGCAACGCATCCGCACCGCTGCGCCAGTGCGGGCAGAGGCTCATGACCGAAGTGGCGGTCAGCCGGCCCTGGGCGATCAGGTCGCGGATGGCGGCGTTGACGCCGGGCGCCAGCCCGTAATCGTCGGCGCAGAGCAGCAAGGGGGTGGATGCGGTATCGGTCATGGCCGGGCGGATGCGGGTGGCGAAGGTCCGGCCAAGATGGGAGGGCGGCCCGTGCCGATCAAGCGATACCGGTTGGCATGCCGCTCAGGCCGCTTTGCCCGCCGGTTCCGCCGCCGGTCTGCGGGCTTGCAGGGTGGCGAGCATCACGCCGGGCAGCACCAGAAGCACGCCCATCAGGTGGAAGCCCTGCAACGGCTCGGACAGCATCGCCCAGGAGGCCAGCGCCGCCCACAGCGGCGACACGTACAGCGCGGTGGAGGCGCGGGCCGCGCCCATCATCACGATGGTCTTCTGATAGGCCAGCAGAGCCAGCACCGAGGCGAACAGCGCCACCGCGACGATTGACAGGACGGTGGACACGGAAAAGGGGACCGGCCGCACCGCCACCGTTTCCCACGCATAGAAAGGTGCCAGCACCAGCACGCCGGCCAGCGCATTGGCGGCGAAGGCGGTGACCACCGGCAGGGGTGTGCCAGATTGCCGCAGCAGGATGGTATAGACCGACCAGGACACCGCCCCGGTCAGCACCAAGAGGTCGCCGCCATTGAAGGACAGGTGCCGCAAAGCCTCCAGATCGCCGCGGGTCAGGATGACGAGCACGCCGGCCATCGCCAGCAGGATGCCGACGATCTGCCGCGGCCGGATGGCGTCGCCCAGCCAGACCGCGGCCAGCGCCAGGATCATCGCCGGGCTGGTGGCATAGATCAGGCTGGCGTTGGTGGCGCTGGTCCGTTCCAGCCCGTAATAGACGATGGCCCCTGAAATCCCCTGGCCCAACACGCCCAGCAGCAGATAGCGCCGCCATTGCGCCTTCAACTGGCCGCGGTGGGCCAGCAGCCCCGACAGGGCGAAGGGCAGCACGATCAGGAAGGCGATCAGCCAGCGCCAGAAGGCCAGCCCGATCGGCGGCACCACATGCGCCGCCGCCCGCCCGACCACGGGGTTGGAGGCCAGCAGCGCGGACCCGACGATGTAGAGGCTGTAGGCGGCCAGCGGCCCGGACCGCAGGGAGGACGGCAGAAGCGGAAAGGGCATGCCGGACCGGTATCCGAAAAATGGTTTCATGACAGGTGCAACCCAGCCTAGCATGGGGTTCGCCGCCGGACTTCACGGCGGGTGCGCATGGCAGCCGACCGCCTCCATCGGCTGCGCGCATTTCCCCGGCGACACACCCGGTAGGCCTGATTCGCCGGGGTAGGAAGCTGCCGGTTCGGTCAACCGGATGGTTGGCTTTGCAACTGTTTCGTTTTCGGGGGCGAAAATGTATCCATACGGACGTATTGGCGCCACGAATTGTGCCCTGCGCCACGGTATAGCCACGTATGCATGTAGGCGTTGACAGGCGCCTTGGGCACGCGCCAAATGGCGGCGCTATTTCCAAAGGCGTTCTGGCAAATTTGCATACGCTCCAATCGGAATCGGGAGGCAAGACGAATGAAGCGCATCCTGCTGGGTGCCGGGCTTGGTATGGCTGCGGCGCTGGCGCTGTCGGCGCCGGCCCAGGCGGCGAAGACCCTTGTTTATTGCTCCGAGGGTAGCCCCGAAAACTTCAACCCCATGTTGAATACGACCGGCACCAGCTTCGACGTTGCTCTTCCGGTCTACAACAACCTCGTCCAGTTCGAGCATGGCGGCACCAAGGTCGTTCCCGGCCTTGCGGAATCCTGGACCATCTCCGACGACGGGCTGGTCTACACCTTCAAGCTGCGTGCCGGTGCCAAGTGGCACAGCGTCGGCGATTTCAAGCCGACCCGCGATGCCACCGCCGACGACGTGATCTTCTCGTTCGAGCGCCAGTGGAAGCCGGATCATCCCTTCCACAAGATCTCCGGCGGCGCCTACGATTACTTCAACGACATGGCGATGCCCAAGTTGTTGAAGTCGATCGAAAAGGTCGACGACCTGACGGTCAAGTTCACGCTGAACGCGGTCGAGGCGCCGTTCCTGGCCAACCTCGCCATGCCGTTCGCTCCGATCATGTCGGCCGAATATGGCGCGATGCTGCTGAAGAAGGGCACGCCGGAGAAGCTGGACCAGGTTCCCGTCGGCACCGGTCCCTTCCAGTTCGTCGCCTACCAGAAGGACGCCGTCATCCGCTACAAGGCGTTCGAACAGTATTGGGGCGGCAAGCAGCCGCTCGACAACCTCGTCTTCGCGATCACGCCCGATGCGGCGGTTCGTCTGGCCAAGCTGAAGGCCAACGAATGCCAGATCATGCCGTATCCGAATCCGGCCGACATCGACGGCATGAAGAAGGACACCTCCATCGTCGTTCAGGAGCAGGAAGGCCTGAACGTCGGTTACGTCTCCTTCAACGTGACGAAGAAGCCGTTCGACGACGTGCGCGTCCGCCGTGCCGTCAGCATGGCGCTGGACAAGAAGGCGACGGTCGCCGCGGTCTATCAGGCCGCCGGCGTCCCGGCCAAGAACCCGATTCCGCCGACCATGTGGTCGTACAACGACGCCATCGAGGATTATCCCTACGACGTCGAGCGCGCCAAGAAGCTGCTCGCCGACGCGGGTTATCCCAACGGCTTCGAGACCGACCTGTGGGCGATGCCGGTGCAGCGCCCGTACAACCCCAACGCCAAGCGCGTCGCCGAGATGATGCAGGCCGATCTGGCCAAGGTCGGCATCAAGGCGAAGATCGTGCAGTACGAGTGGGGTGAATACCGCAAGCGGATGCAGCAGGGCGAGCACCAGATGGGCATGCTCGGCTGGACCGGCGACAACGGCGATCCGGACAACTTCCTCTACACCCTGCTGGGTTGCGAGGCTGCGCGTCCGGGCGGCAACAACCTGTCGAAGTGGTGCAACAAGGAGTTCGACGACCTCGTCGTCCAGGCCAAGCGCACCACCGACATCGCCGCGCGCACCAAGCTGTACGAGCAGGCGCAGGTCATCTTCAAGGAAGAGGCCCCGTGGTACACCATCGCCCATTCGGTGGTTTACATGGGCCTCGCCAAGAGCGTCGTCGGCTACAAGATGGACCCGTTCGGCGTCCATCGCTTCGAAGGCGTCGACCTGAAGTGATGCGCGACGCGCCCCTGTAACAAGGGGGTGCGGCGCCGGGTGTACCGGGTTGGAGGCGTGGGGTTCCGCGCCTCCAACCTTTTGAACAGAGTGGCGTTCCCAACCCTGCGCAAGCGGGGTTGGGCCGGAGTGGGGGCAGGTGCCCCTGATGGAACGGGGTGTCGGCCCGAGCGGTTTTTCTGCCGGGCCAGCGCTCCGTTCCAGTTTTCACCGTAGTTTTAAAAAACGAGTACCCGTCGATGCTTCGCTTCATCCTGACGCGGGTAAGCTTGGTGATTCCGACTTTTCTCGGCATCACCTTTCTGACCTTCATCCTGATCCGGCTGGTTCCCGGCGACCCCATCGAGGTGCGCGTCGGCGAACGGGGTATCGCGCCCGAACGGCTGGCCGCCCTCCGCCATGAACTGGGCCTCGACCAATCGCTCTGGCAACAGTTCCTCGATTATGTCGGCAACGTGCTGTCGGGCGATTTCGGCCTGTCGCTGGTCACCCACAATTCGGTGCTGAGCGAATTCGTCACCCTGTTCCCGGCGACGCTCGAACTGGCGCTGTGCGCCATGCTGTTCGCGACGCTGGTGGGGCTGCCGGCCGGCATCCTGGCGGCGGTCAAGCGCGGGTCGCTGTTCGACCATGGCGTGATGGGCGCCAGCCTGACCGGCTATTCGATGCCGATCTTCTGGTGGGGCCTGCTGCTGATCCTGTTCTTCTCGGTCGCGCTGGGCTGGACCCCGGTTTCGGGGCGCCTGGATCTGGTCTATTACGTGGAGCCGGTGACCGGCTTCATGCTGATCGACACGCTGATGGCCGGCGATTACGAGGCGTTCCGCTCGGCCTTGTCGCATCTGATCCTGCCGACCATCGTGCTCGGCACCGTGCCGCTGGCCGTGGTGGCGCGCATGACGCGCTCGGCCATGCTGGAGGTGCTGGGCGAGGATTACATCCGCACCGCCCGCGCCAAGGGGCTGGCCAGCGGCCGGGTCATCGGCATGCATGCGCTGCGCAACGCGCTGATCCCGGTGGTGACCGTCATCGGTTTGCAGGTCGGCACGCTGCTGGGCGGCGCCATCCTGACCGAGACCATCTTCTCCTGGCCGGGCGTCGGCAAATGGCTGATCGAATCGATCAACCGCCGCGACTATCCGGCCCTGCAGGGCGGCGTCCTGCTGATCGCCACCTCGGTGATCCTGGTCAATCTGCTGGTGGACGTGCTGTACGGCGTCCTCAACCCCCGCATCCGTCACGCGCGGTGAGGCCAATCCATGTCCGCTGAACTCTCGACCAATCCAGAGCCCGCCGTCCCGGAACCGATCGCCGTGTCGCGCCCGCCGCACCCGCTGACCGAGTTCTGGTATCACTTCAAGCAGAACAAGGGCGCGCTGGGCGGTCTGGTGGTGATCGCGCTGATCGCGCTGATCGCCATCTTCGCCGGCGTCATCGCCCCGCACGATCCCGACATCCAGTACCGCGACGCCATCCTGACCCCGCCGGTCTGGCAGGAGGGCGGGACCTGGAGCTACATCCTGGGCACCGACGACATCGGCCGCGACATGATGTCCCGCCTGATGTACGGCGCGCGCCTGTCGATGATGATCGGCCTGATCGTCGTCACCCTGTCGCTGGCCGTCGGGCTGGGGCTGGGGCTGGTCGCCGGCTTCTTCGGCGGCATGGCCGACGTGCTGATCATGCGCGCCATGGACATCCTGCTGGCGCTGCCGTCGCTGCTGCTGGCGGTGGTGGTGGCCGCCATCCTCGGGCCGGGGCTGGTGAACGCCATGCTGGCGGTGTCGGTGGTGGTGATCCCGCATTATGCCCGCCTGACCCGCGCCGCCGTGCTGGCCGAGGTGAACAAGGATTATGTCGTCGCCTCGCGCGTCGCCGGGGCCGGGCCGCTGCGCCTGATGCTGATCGTGGTGCTGCCCAACTGCGTCGCTCCGCTGATCGTGCAGGCGACGCTGGGCTTCTCCACCGCCATTCTCGATGCGGCTGCACTGGGCTTCCTCGGTCTCGGCGCGCAGCCGCCGACGCCGGAATGGGGCACCATGCTGGCCTCCTCGCTCCAGTTCCTCCAGCGCGCCCCCTGGGTCGTGACCTGGCCCGGCATCGCCATCCTGGTGACGGTGCTGGCCTTCAATCTGTTGGGCGACGGTCTTCGCGACGCGCTCGACCCCAAGCTGAAGCGTTGACCTCATGCCTCTTCTCGACATCAAGAACCTGTCGGTCGAGTTCACCACCCGCGCCGGCACCTTCCGCGCGGTGGATGGCATCGACCTGACCGTGGACGAAGGCGAGGTCGTCGGCATCGTCGGCGAATCCGGCTCCGGCAAGTCCGTCACCTCGCTGGCGGTGATGGGGCTTCTCGGCTCCAACGGCCGCGTCGTCGCCGACCGAATGATGTTCGGTGGCCGGGATCTGCTGACCATGCCCGCCGCCCAGCGCCGGAAGATCACCGGCAAGGACGTCGCCATGGTCTTCCAGGAGCCGATGACCAGCCTGAACCCCTGCTTCACCGTCGGTTTCCAGATCATGGAGACCCTGCGCGTGCATGAGGGGCTGTCCGGCAAGGCGCTGCGCAACCGCGCCATCGCGCTTCTGGAGCAGGTCGGCATCCCTGCGCCGGAAACCCGCCTGTCCGCCTTCCCGCACCAGCTGTCGGGCGGCATGAACCAGCGCGTGATGATCGCCATCGCCATCGCCTGCAACCCGCGCCTGCTGGTGGCGGACGAGCCGACGACGGCGCTGGACGTCACCATCCAGAAGCAGATCCTCGACCTGCTGGTCCAGTTGCAGCGCGAGCGCGGCATGGCGCTGATCCTGATCACCCACGACATGGGCGTGGTGGCGGAGACGGCGCAGCGCGTCGTCGTCATGTATGCCGGCCAGGTGGCGGAAACGAGGCCCGTCCAGTCCCTGTTCGAACGGCCGCGCCACCCCTACACCGGCGCCCTGCTCGACGCGCTGCCGGAGCGGGCGCTCGGCAAGCGCCGGCTGCCGACGATTCCCGGCATGGTGCCGGGAATCGCCGACCGGCCGGCCGGCTGCCTGTTCAGCCCGCGCTGCCGCTTCGCCGACGCGCGCTGCCGTGCCGAACGCCCGGCGCTGTTCGATGTGGACGACGGGCGCGCGCGCTGTTTCTACCCGCTGCCGGACGGCCATCCCGCCGCCGGGGAGGCGCTGTGATGAGCATCGAGACCGAACCCCATATCTTCGAGGCCTCGGCCGGCAATTCGGTCGTGCTGGAAGCCCGCGACCTGCGCAAGCACTATGCGGTCAAGCGCGGCGCCTTCAAGCCGATGGCGACGGTGAAGGCGCTGGACGGCGTGTCCTTCCGCCTCCAGGCCGGCAAGACGCTGGCGGTGGTCGGCGAATCCGGCTGCGGCAAGTCGACGCTGGCCCGCTCCGTCACCATGATCGAGCCGCCCAGCTCGGGCGAGCTGCTCTATGACGGCCGCGAGGTCGTCGGGCGCAGTGCCGCTGAGATGAAGGAGCTGCGCCGCACGGTGCAGATGGTCTTCCAGAATCCCTACGGCTCGCTGAACCCGCGCAAGACGGTCGGCTCCATCCTGACCGAGCCGCTGGTCATCAACACCGCCATGGACAAGCACGAGCGGCGCGACCGCGCGGTCGCCATGATGGGGAAGGTGGGCCTGCGCCCGGATCAGGTCGACCGCTATCCGCACATGTTCTCCGGCGGCCAGCGCCAGCGCATCGCCATCGCCCGCGCCCTGATGCTGAGCCCGCGCGTCGTCGTCGCGGACGAGCCGGTGTCGGCGCTCGACGTGTCGATCCAGGCGCAGGTGCTGAACCTGATGATGGATTTGCAGGAAGAGCTGAACCTCGCCTACCTGTTCATCTCCCACGATCTCAGCGTGGTTCGCCACATCGCCGATTCGCTGATGGTGATGTATCTGGGCAAGCCGGTGGAGCATGGCGCCAAGGACGTGGTGTTCAGCCGTCCGCGCCACCCCTACACCCGCATCCTGCTGGCGGCGACGCCGCGGGTGAACCCGGATCTGCGGATGGACCGGGTGGTGCCGAAGGGCGAACTGCCGTCGCCGTTGAACCCGCCGCCCGGTTGCTCCTTCCACAAGCGCTGCCCCTTCGCCACCGAGCGCTGCTCGGCGGAGGTTCCGCCGCTGCGCGCCGTGGACGAACGGCTGGTCGCCTGCCACTACGCCGAACAGATGGACTGACCGGAGTGGCGATCGTTCGGAAGGCGGCTGTTGAGTGCGGCGGCCGTCTTCTTTACGGTTGGCCCGATTCGTTTCGCAGTCCTATCAGGGAGAGTGCCGCCATGCCGTCGTTCGACATCGTGTCCGAGACGGACGTCCACGAGATCGACAACGCCCTCGCCGGTGTCCGCCGCGAGATCGAAACCCGGTTCGACTTCAAGGGCTCCAAATGCACGGTGGAGCGGACCGAGAACGAGATCGTTCTGCTGGCTGACGACGCGCCGAAGCTGGCGCAGATGCAGGAGCTGCTGCGCGTCTATGTGACCCGCCGCAAGCTCGACGCCGCGGCGCTGGATTTCACCGCACAGCCGCAGCGCGCCGCGGGCGATGCCCTGCGCCACACCGTGACGATCAAGCAGGGGATCGCGCAGGATCTGGCGAAGACCATCGTCAAAGGGATCAAGGACAGCAAGATGAAGGTCCAGGTCTCGATCCAGGGCGACGAGCTGCGGGTGACGGGCAAGAAGCGCGACGATCTGCAGGACGCCATCGCCGTGGTCAAGCGGATGGGCATCGAGCAGCCCTTGCAGTACCAGAACTTCCGCGACTGAGGGAGCCGCCAGACCAGCCCTGGCCCGGCAAGCCTTGCCGGGCGGCTGGGAATCTTCTGCCGGGCGGCTGGGAAATTTTTGCCGGTCAAATCGTCGCAGGAGCGGTCCGGCCCTTGTGAATCGCCGGTTGTGTTGATGGCGTGATTTTTGCGTATATCCCTGCGGTTCGCCACAAACCGCCGGGGATCGTCCCATGTCGATGATGGCCAACAGCGAGGCCACGCAAGCCATGCGCATCAGGGCGGAAGACGTCCTGGAGCGCAAAGGGACTCCTGCGTCCAGGCAGGCCGGCGCGCTGGCCGGCCAGTTCGCGGCGATGCTGGAAACGCTGAACGGGGTCGGGGAGGGCGACGCCTCCGGTGCCGGCGGCACGGGAGTGGTGGCGAACGCCCAACCCTCCGTGCGCCTCGGCGTCGGTGCCGTCACCCTGTTCGCGCAGGAAGACGGGCAGGGCGGGGCCGGCATGGCCGCCTCATCCCCGGTGCCCGACCCGCAGGACCCCGCAACCGCGATGCAGGTGGTGGAAAGCGCCATCCAGACCGGCAACGGGGCCAATTTCCGCTGGCTGACCACCCTGCTGACCCAGAACTCCGCGGCCTGATCCGGGCCGCGTTCGGAAGAACCCTCTTCAGAAACCCCGGCCGAACTCGGCCCAGGACAGCGCGACGTCCGGCGACTCCGGCTTACGCTTGCCGCCGCCATGGCGGGTGCGGAAACCGGCGAACAGATCCGGTAGGGCGATGTGCGGGAACGAAGCGGGGAGGTCGACTCTCGCAGGGGCGAAGCCGGCGGGGGCCAGAGTGGCGGAACCGGCGAACAGGCGGGTCAGGATGCTGGACATCATGCGATTTCCCCTGGCTGCGGCGCGGCTCGTCAGCGCCGTTGAACATGAGCGGATCATGCGCCCGTCCCCGCACCGCAACAAGATATTCTGTATACCAGATACCGTATTTCAAATATGTGTGCGCTGCATGGCTCTGCCTTGACAGTTCTGTTCGCAAGGCAAGCAATCCGTGCATGCCTGCCAGCGTAAAAAAGCGAGACTTTTCAACGCATTCCACGATGTGGAAAAGAATAACGCATTCGGTATCCGGTATTTGGAATACGGATTGTTGAGGCGCACAGTCATGTCCGAACGGCGCTCGACGCGGTGCGATACGGGTGGCCCGCCACAGCGGACAGCCACACCCCGCCGATCCTGCGCTCCCACGCTCAACGGGACTTTGGGGCATGACCACAGAGACGACCGAAGACCGCGGTCTTCTGCACAACAAATGGTTCCAGCTCAGCGTCGGCCTGCTGTGCATGGCGATGATCGCGAACCTGCAATATGGCTGGACGCTGTTCGTCGATCCCATCGATGCCAAGCATGGCTGGGGACGCGCAGCGATCCAGATCGCCTTTTCCATCTTCGTCTTCACCGAAACCTGGCTGGTTCCGGTCGAGGGCTGGTTCGTCGACCGCTACGGCCCGCAGGTGGTGGTGCTGATCGGCAGCCTGCTGGTCGGCGGCTCCTGGGTGATCGACAGCCAGGCCACCTCGCTGCCGATGCTCTACACCGCGGCGGTGATCTCCGGCATCGGCGCCGGCTGCGTCTATGGCACCTGCGTCGGCAACGCGCTGAAGTGGTTCCCGCAGCAGCGCGGCCTCGCCGCGGGCGTCACCGCCGCCGGCTTCGGCGCCGGTGCGGGCGCCACGGTCATCCCCATCGCCAACATGATCGCCTCCCAAGGCTACGAGCAGGCCTTCCTGGTCTTCGGCATCGGGCAGGGCGTGGTGATCTTCGTGCTGTCCTTCTTCCTGCGCAAGGCGCCGAAGTCGAGCGGCCCGGTGCGCAAGAGCGGGCTTGCCCAGACCAAAATCGACCACCCGCCGTCCCGCGTCATCCGCACCCCGGTCTTCTGGCTGCTCTACGTCATGTTCGTGATGGTGGCTTCCGGCGGCCTGATGGCGGCGGCCCAGATCGCGCCCATCGCCCACGACTTCCACGTCGCCGATTCGCCGATCAACATGTTCGGCCTCGTCCTGCCGGCGCTGACGCTGGCGATCTCCATCGACCGCATCCTCGACGGCGCCGGCCGGCCCTTCTTCGGCTGGGTGTCCGACCGCATCGGCCGCGAGAACACCATGTTCATCGCCTTCGGCATCGCGGCGCTCGCCATCATCCTGGTGACGCAGCTCGGCCGCAACCCGGTGATGTTCGTGATCTTCACCGCGATGTTCTTCTGCGTCTTCGGCGAGATCTACAGCCTGTTCCCGGCCACCGCCGGCGACACCTTCGGCTCGAAGTTCGCGGCGACCAACGCCGGCATGCTCTACACCGCCAAGGGCACGGCGGCGCTGCTGGTCCCGCTCAGCAGCATCATCGCCAGCCATTTCGGGTGGCACGCCGTGTTCTACATCGCCGCCAGCTTCAATCTGGTCGCCGCGGTGCTGGCATTGTTCGTCCTGAAGCCGCTGCGCGCGGCCTTCATCCAAGCCGACGATTACGGGCTTCAGGCGGCACCGGTCACCGCCGAGCGCTGACGGCGGCTTCTCCTCAACGCCCCAGCTTCGCCCAGGCCGCCCACTCGTCGAGAGAGGTGCGGGCGGCCGCGACCAGGGCATCGGCGAAGGCCTCATGCGCCCCGGCTTCCAAGGCCGGGGCGTTGCCGTATCCGGCGCGCAGCCTCAGCCGCCGCAGCATGCCGCCCTCCTGCTGCACCACGCGCAGCCGGACCTTCTCGCCGAAGCGCCCACGCATGACCGAGCGGAGGTCGCCCAGCCCGTCGATCAGCCCGAGCGCCAGCGCCCGCCGCCCGGCCCAGAAGGCGCCGGAGAACAGCTCCTCCTCCGGACCGGTCAGCCGGCTGCCGCGGCGGGTCCGCACCATCGCCTTGAACGCCTCGTGCACGTCGGCCTGGAGCGCCTTCAGATGGGCAACGCCATCCTCCCGCTCCGGCGAGAAGGGGTCGAGCAGCACCTTCTTGTCGCCGGCGGTGTAGAGGCGCCGTTCGATACCGTGGCGCTCGATCAGCCCATGCAGCCCGAAGCCGGACGACACCACGCCGATGGAGCCGACGATGGAGCTTTCATCGGCCCAGATCTCGTCCGCCGCGCAGGCCAGCCAGTAGCCGCCCGAGGCCGCGGCATCCTCGCAGAAGGCGAAGACCGGCAGTTTCTTCTCTTCCGCCAGATCGCGGATCCGCTTGGCGATCAATGCCGACTGCACCGGCGACCCGCCCGGCGAGTTGACGATCAGCGCCACCGCCTTCTGGTCCTTGGGCGCGAAGGCGCGCTCCAGCAGCGGGGCGACGCCGGCCAGCGTCAGGCCGGAGCGGAGCGGACCGCCCTGGCCGATGACCCCGGTCAGGCGGACGACGGACACCAGCGGCCCGGCCTTGCGCCAGGGGCCGAAGGGGAGTTTGGCGAGGAGGGATTTCAGGCTCATGCCGGCAGAGATGGGAGTGTAGTCTCCCGATTGAAAGGCACAGTTCCCGTTAAATCGGCCCCGCTAAATCGTGAGCGCTTCCGCGTCCCTCAGCACCCGCTCCGCCTCCGGGCTGTAGCCGCCTTCGGCCTTGTGCACCGTCAGGCCGGCGGTCAGCCGGGCCGGCGCTCTGCCGCCCTTGCGGGCGACCAGCAGCAGCCGCTTGGCCTCCACCCCCGGCTTGGGCCACAGCGGCACCAGGACCAGGCTGCCGAACCGGCCGCGCAGCGCGTGCAGGATGTCCTCGATCCGGTCGGCGCGATGGACCATCGTCAGGGTGCCGCGCGGCTTCAGCATGCAGCCGGCGAAGCGCACCCAGTCGGCCAGTTGCGCCGTGCCTTCGACATTCGCGGCGGCCTTCCAGCCGTCGGGCGGGACGCTGGCGGCCCCCGCCTTCAGATAGGGCGGGTTCATCATCACCCGGTCGAATCCGGCGCCGCGGAGCGCATCCGGCGGCGCCAGCAGGTCGCCCTCCACCACCGTCACCCGCTCCGCGACACCGCTGAGCGCGGCATTGCGGCGGGCGAAGGCGCAGGCGTCGGCCCGCTGTTCCAGTCCGACCACCGCCGCTCCCGGCACCCGGACGGCGAGGCACAGTGCCGCAGCCCCGGTGCCGGTGCCGACATCCAGCACCCGCTCGCCGGCGCTGGCGGCGGTGATCGCGGCGAGGAAGACCGGATCGATGGCGGCACGATAGCCGCCCTCGGGCTGGAGCAGCCTGACCCGGCCGTTCAGCAGGAAATCGGCGGGCGCGTCGATGTCTTGTTCCGGAACCGGAATGATCGTGCCGGTCACGCCTCGCCGGCCTCGCGCAGGATGCGGACGGCCTGTGCGGCGTCGTCGGTATCGACCATCAGCCGCCGGGGGATGGCACCGATGGACCCTTCGAGGATGCTGGTGTAGCTGTCCAGCACGATGGCCTCGATCCCGGCATCGGCCAGCAGGGCGACCAGCCAGGACAGGCGGACGGGATCGGTGGTGCGCAGCAGTTCGGTCATGGTTTCTCGAAAGGACGGGCGTCTCGAAATAACGGCCCCCTGCGGACTTGACCGAAGAGCCTAGGCCGTTATGCTCCCTAGCGCAAATTCTGGCGTCAATCATCCGTGGAGTCGACCTTGGCGGTCGTGACCAACTTCGAGCCGAAACGGCGCAAGTCTACCCCGCTCGACGACCTGACCGCTTTGGTGGCCGAGGACCTCAGCGCCGTCAACCAGATCATCCTCGACCGCATGCAGTCGCAGGTCGAGATGATTCCCCAGCTGGCGGGCTATCTGATCGCCGCCGGCGGCAAGCGCCTGCGCCCGGTGCTGACGCTGGCGGCCGCCAACCTGTGCGGCTATCAGGGCGAGCATCACCGGCTGCTGGCCGCGGTGGTGGAGTTCATCCACAGCGCGACCCTGCTGCACGACGACGTGGTCGACGAGAGCGACCTGCGCCGCGGCATGGCCTCGGCCAACGCGGTGTTCGGCAACAAGGCCAGCGTGCTGGTCGGCGATTTCCTGTTCTCCCGCGCTTTCGAGATGATGGTGGAGGTGCAGTCGCTCGACGTGCTGCGCATCCTGTCCGGTGCCTCCGCCATCATTGCCGAGGGCGAGGTGCTGCAACTGCGCACCACCAACGACACCGAGACCAGCGAGCAGGCTTACCTTGAAGTCATCAAGGGCAAGACCGCCGAGCTGTTCGCCGCCGCCTGCCGCGTCGGCGCCGTCGTCGCCAACCGCCCGCAGGCGGAGGAGATGGCGCTGTACGACTACGGCATGAATCTCGGCATCGCCTTCCAACTGGTCGACGATGTGCTGGATTACTCGGCCTTGCAGGCGAAGCTCGGCAAGACGGTCGGCGACGATTTCCGCGAGGGCAAGATCACCCTGCCGGTCGTGCTGGCCTTCCGCCGCGGCAACGACGAGGAACGCGCCTTCTGGCGCCGGGTGATGGAGGAGCTGGACCAGAAGGACGGCGACCTGGAGCGTGCCCAGGCGCTGATGGCCCGCCACAACGCCCTGAAGGACACGGTGGAGCGTGCGCGCCATTACGGCTCCATCGCCCGTGACAGCCTGGGCCTGTTCGCCGACGGGCCGGTCAAGCAGGCGCTGCTGGAAGTCATTGATTTCGTGATCGATCGCGATTTCTGACGAGGCTGCGGAGCGGGTGGATCGACGGTCCGGATCTTTTTGACGATGACGCATTTTTTGCGTTGCGCCCCCGACCCGGACCGTTTATACACCCCCTCCACCGGCGGACGGCGCACTCAAGAGTGACTGGCCGACGGTGACAGGACCGGAGAGTAGCTCAGCCTGGTAGAGCACTGCTTTCGGGAGGCAGGGGCCGGAGGTTCGAATCCTCTCTCTCCGACCATAAAGACAAGGGCTTCCGGAGAAATCCGGGAGCCCTTTGTCGTTTCCAAGCTGTCGTTTCGGGGCCGTCGTTTCAGCGCTGCCGTCCGGTAGGGCGGAACGGCCGGATGAAATGCCCCGACAAAATGGCCCCATAAAATGGCATGGCAAAAATGCAGCGGCCGGGCTGTGACTTTGCATTGCGTCGCCGGCCGGAACCGTTTATACACCCGCTCCACCGACGGACGGCGCACTTCAGAGTGACCGGCCGGTGGTGACAGGACCGGAGAGTAGCTCAGCCTGGTAGAGCACTGCTTTCGGGAGGCAGGGGCCGGAGGTTCGAATCCTCTCTCTCCGACCATAAAGACAAGGGCTTCCGGAGAAATCCGGGAGCCCTTCGTCGTTTCCAAGCTGTCGTCTCAAGGCTGTGTCACACCGTGCACAGGAACCGCCGCTCCGTCCCTTCCAGCACCAGGGCGGTCAGGCGGTTAGTGGCGTAGGCGCCGGTGTCGATGCCGATGCGGTTGGGCAGCAGTTCCGGCTCCGGCGCGATGGTGTGGCCATGGACGACAATCTTGCCATGGTCGGCGCGCGACGCCAGGAAGGTCTCGCGGATCCACAGCCTGTCCTGGTCCTCCTGCCGGTCGAGCGGGACGCCAGGACGGACGCCGGCGTGGACGAAGTGGTAGTCGCCGATGGTCAGATGGTTGCGCAGGCCCGTCAGGAAGGCGCGGTGATGGGCGGGCAGCAGGCTGTTCAGCATCAGCTGCGCCTGTTGCAGATGCTCCACCGGCGCATCGGGGTCAGGGGCCGGGATGCCGTAGCTCTCCAGGGTCGCGTCGCCGCCATAGGTCAGCCAGCCGGGGGCGACGCGCAGGTCCGACAGGAAGCCCAGCATCGTGTCCTCGTGGTTGCCGCGCAGGAACACGGCGCCGAAGGCCGGCGGCAGCCCGCAGGCCAGCCGTTCGATCACCAGCCGCGAATCCGGGCCGCGGTCGACGTAATCGCCAAGGAAGACGAGGTATTTCAGCAGGTTCGGCGCCTGGTCGGCATCGCGGGCGATCTGCCCCAGCATCTGCTCCAGCAGGTCGAGCCGGCCATGGATGTCGCCGACCGCATAGACGCGCATGCCGCGCGGCACCGTTGCCGGTCCCGTCCGCCCGGCCGAGGAAGCGCCCGACGTGGCATCAGCCCACAGTTTCCGTGCCAAGCTCAACACGCGGCAGCTCTCGACTTTGTCACAATTCACCCACTCAGCTGTGTCCGGGCCGCCGGCTCTTCAAGGGGGCGAAGGGGGCTTCTTCTGTTGCACCGCATTCACGCCATTCGCGGGGATGGCGAGCGCCTCGTCGAGGGTGACGGTCCGGCCGCTGGCGGGCATGTGCTTTCAATCCCTCGCGAAACGAAGGCCATTGCGAAACGAAGGACTTCGGCGATTCCACTTTGACACGGAGGGCGGACGCGGTGAACTCTTCGGTCGATCAGAGCGGACCCGATCCGCAGTGCGTCCAGCCAAAAAAGGCCCCCGCAGCATCATGACCAACGACCATAAGAACCGTTCCACCGGAGGACTCGCCCTTTCCCGCCGCACGCTGGGGCAGGCCGCCATTGCCGGCGGCGTGCTGGCCGGCTTCGGCCGTGCGCCGGTCTTCGCGCAGGACACCACGCTGAAGGTCGGCGTGCTGCTGCCGCGGTCCGGCCTGCTGGCCCAGGCCGGTCAGGCCTGCCAGCGCGGCGCCGACATCGCGCCTGCGGTGCTGTCCGAACTCGGCTACAAGGTCGAGGTGCTGTCGGCCGATACCGAATCGAACGCCGACGTCGCCCGTTCGCGCACGGAAAAGCTGATCAACGATGGCGCCCATGTCATCGTCGGCGCCTTCGACAGCGGCCAGACCGCCGCCGCCGCCCAGGTCTGCGAGCAGCGCGGCGTGCCGCTGGTGATGAACATCGCCGCCGCCGACAAGCTGACCGAGCAGGGCTACAAGACCGTCTTCCGCAACTTCCCGACCTCCACCATGCTGGTGTCGAACGGGATGTCGCTGATGAAGGAGCTGTTCGCCGCCACCGGCACCACGCCGAAGACGGCCGTGTTCCTGCACGCCAACGATACCTTCGGCATGGCGAACAAGGCCGCCATCGACGCGCTGTTCCCCAAGCTGGACATGCCGTTCCAGATCGTGGAGTCGATCTCCTACGATCCCAAGGCGCAGGATCTGGCGGTCGAGGTGGCGAAGGCCAAGGGCACCGGGGCCGAACTCGCCATCGTCACCACCCGCGCCAACGACGCCATCATGATGGTGCGCGAGATGGTGAAGCAGCGCTGGGAGCCCAAGGGCATCGTCTCCCCCGGCTCGCCCGGCCTCTATGACGAGCAGTTCTACAAGGTGCTGGGCAAGTACGCCGACTACGCCATCACCAACCTGCCCTGGTACGATCCCAAGGCGGCGATGACCAAGCGGGTCGAGGCGGCCTTCAAGAAGCAGTTCCCGAACGACCGGTTCGAAGGCTATGCCTTCAACGTCGCCTTCACCTTCGAGGCGATCCTGATCGCCGCCGACGCCTTCAAGCGCGCCGGCACGGCGGAAGCCTCGGCGATGCTGGCGGCGCTCCGCCAGACCAACCTGTCGGACAAGCTGATGGTCGGTCCGGCGATCACCTTTGACGACAAGGGCCAGAACACCAACCTGATCTCCGCCTGCATCCAGAACCACAAGCTGCGCCCGACCGTGGTGCTGCCCAAGGCCTCGGCGGAAGCCGAGCCGGTGTTCCCGATGCCGGGCTGGGGCAAGCGCGCTTGATGTGAAGCGTTCCCAACGCTCCCTCTCCCGTCCCGGGAGAGGGAAGGGGCCCATGCGGAGCATGGGAAGGGTGAGGGGGATTCCAAGAATCGGATCCATGTTCGGATCACCCCTCACCCTCCCCACGCCTTCGGCGCGGGCCCCCTCCCTCTCCCGGGGCGGGAGAGGGCCTACCTCAACTCCCCGGCGCCCGTGGCGCGCTCCAGTTGCGCAGCACGCTGACCACGCGCAGCGTGAACACGGCGAGCGCGCCGACCACCGCGACCGGCACCGGCGGCAGGTCCAGGCGGTTGCCGGCGATCACCACCGCGGCCCCCAGCAGCGAGGCCATGGCGTAGATTTCCTCGCGCAGCACCCGCGGCACCTCGGCCACCAGCAGGTCGCGCACCGCACCGCCGCCGCAAGCGGTCAGCGCCCCCAGCAGGGCGGCCGGCAGCGGGCTCAGCCCAAAGGCCAGTGCCTTGCCGCAGCCGGCGACGGTGAACAGCCCGAGACCGGCGGCATCCAGAACCATCACCGGTTTGCCCAGCCGGTTGATCGGCTTGTGGAACAGGAAGGCGGTCACCCCGGCGGCCAGCGCCACCATCAGATAGCGGTCGTCATTCAGGCTGGCCGGCGGCAGCGCGCCGATCAGCAGGTCGCGCACCACGCCGCCGGCCAGCGCCGCGGCCAGCGACAGCACCATCACCCCGAACAGGTCCAACCGCTTGCGCACCGCCAGCGTGCCGCCGCTGAGGCCGAAGACGAACACGCCGATGAAATCCATCACCGTCAGCAGGGCGGAGAGGTCGGTCGGCATCGGAATGGGAAGCGGCGGCATGGATGGGCTCTCGGTCGGGCTCAGCGGAGGGTGTTTGCCCAGCGATTGAGCACAGCCGCCCCGGCCGCGCCAAGCAAAACCTCCTCTCCCGCAACCTCCGCTACACCGTGTCGGGCGCCGACAGCCGGATGCCCATCCGCCGCGCCTCCAGCATGAAGGCGCGGGTCATCTGCAACAGGTCGGTGCGCCAGTAGAGCTGGGTCAGCGGCTCGTCGAGGAAGTCTTCCGGCAGCATGGCGTAGCAGTAGGTCTCCACCACCCGGATGTCCTGCCTCCACGGATCGACGCCGTCGCGCCAGCCGATGGTCCAGCCGGCATGGCCGGCGCCGATGGCCCAGCGTTCGAAATGCGGGGCGATGGTGTTGCTGTCGATGGGATCCGTCACCGGCACCTGATAGAGCGCGACGAAACGCCGGACATTCAGCTGAAGCCGCATCAGCAGCGAATCGCCGAAGGCGCCGATGCGATAGAGGCAGTCGGGAGAGCCCGGCGCATGGCTGAAGGTCACCTCGGTCCGCCGCAGTTCGCTCAGCGGCGTGGCGGACGGGGCGTCGGCCAGCGGCGGCGTCTCATACTCGACGGCCCGCAGATCCTCGACCACGTCATGGGTCAGCATGTGGGAAACGCGGCTCTGCGCCTCGGCGATGGTCAGGCGGGTCAAGGGGCTGGTCCCTTCAGGCAAATTGCGAAGCGGTCAGGAGACGAACGCCCTCTCCGGCGATTTGTTCAGGAGCCCTTTGTTGGGGATGTTGCCGATCTGCGGCGATCCGCCCCTTGACCTTCCAATCGCTGGAAGCCCCATATCCCGTCATGCCGAGCGGAATCGAAGGAGAACCGGCATGACCACGACCCAGCACGACAGCAGCCCTGCGACGACCGCCGATCTCGACCTCGGCGTGTCGGGCATGACCTGCGCCTCCTGTGTCCGCCGGGTGGAGAAGGCGCTGGGCCGGGTGCCGGGCGTCACCGCCGTCTCGGTCAATCCGGCGACGGAGCGGGCGCGGCTGAGCTTTGCCGGTCCGCCCGATGCCAGGGCCGCGGCCGAAGCCGTCGAGGCCGCCGGCTTCCATGCCGAACGGCGCGAGTTCGACCTGTCGGTCACCGGCATGACCTGCGCCTCCTGCTCCGGCCGGGTGGAGAAGGCGTTGAACCGGCTACCCGGCGTTGACTCGGCGTCGGTCAATCTGGCGACCGAGCGTGCCCATGTCGTCGCCTTCGCCGGCAGCCTCGACATCGCCGATCTGGTCGCCGCGGTGGAGAAGGTCGGCTACGGCGCGGCCCCGGTCGCGCAAGGCGGCGGACAGGCGGAAGAGGAACTGCGGGCCGACCGCAGCCGGCGCGAGCTGCACCATGTGCTGATCGCCGCGGCGCTGTCGCTGCCGCTGCTGGCCGGCATGGCCGGCGACCTGTTCGGGGCCGACTGGATGCTGCCCGGTCCGGTCCAACTGGTGCTGGCCAGCGTCGTGCAATTCTGGCTCGGCGCCCGCTTCTACCGCGCCGGCTGGAACGCGCTGCGGGCGGGGGCCGGCAACATGGATCTGCTGGTGGCGCTCGGCACCTCGGCGGCCTGGGGGCTCAGCCTCTATCTGATGCTGACGGCCCACCCCGGACACGAACCGCACCTGTATTTCGAAGCCTCGTCGGTGCTGATCACCTTCGTGCTGTTCGGCAAATGGCTGGAGGCGCGGGCCAAGGGCCAGACCGCGGCGGCGATCCGCGCCCTGATGGATTTGCGCCCGGCGACCGCCCGGCTGCGCCGCGACGGCGTCGAGACCGAGGTGCCGGTGGAGCGCGTCCGTGTCGGCGACCACGTGGTGGTCCGCCCCGGCGAACGGGTGCCAGTCGACGGCCGGGTGGTCGAGGGTTCCGGCGGCGTCGACGAATCGATGCTGACCGGCGAGAGCCTGCCGGTCGACAAGGAGCCGGGTGCCCGCGTCACCGGCGGCTCGATCAACGGCGACGGCCTGCTGGTGGTGGAAACGACGGCGGTCGGCACCGAAACCATGCTGGCGCAGATCGTCCGCATGGTCGAGGGCGCCCAGGCGTCGAAGGCGCCGATCCAGCGGCTGGTCGACCGGGTCAGCGCCGTGTTCGTCCCGGCGGTTCTGGCGGTGGCGGCGCTGACGCTCGCCGGCTGGTGGATCGTCGGCGGCGATCTGGAGGCCGCCATCGTCACCGCCGTCTCGGTGCTGGTCATCGCCTGCCCCTGCGCGCTGGGTCTGGCGACGCCGACCGCGATCATGGTCGGCACCGGCGTCGCCGCCCGCCACGGCATTCTCATCAAGGACGCCGAGGCGCTGGAGCGCGCCCATGCCCTGACGGCCGTCGCCTTCGACAAGACCGGCACGCTGACCGAAGGCAAGCCGCGCGTCACCGACCTGATCCCGGCAGACGGCACCGACGGCGAAACCCTGCTGCGCCTTGCCGCCGCCCTCCAGGCCGGCAGCGAGCATCCGCTCGCCCATGCGCTGCGCGACCGCGCCGCCGCCGCCGGCATGGCGCCGGGATCGGCGAGCGGTTTCCGCGCGCTGGCCGGCCGCGGGGTCATCGGCACGGTGGCGGGGCGCCACCTGCAACTCGGCAATGCCCGCGCGGTGGCGGAGGCCGGTTTGCAGCCGGGCGCCCTCGCCGAGCAGGCGGAGGAACTGTCGGCGAGCGGACGCACCCTGTCCTGGCTGATCGAGGTCGGCGAGGCACCGCGCCTGCTCGGCCTCGTCGCCTTCGGCGACACGGTGAAGGACAGTGCCATAACCGCCATCGCCTCGCTGAAGGCGCAGGGGGTCGAGCCGGTGATGGTGACCGGCGACGGCCAAGGGGCCGCCCGGTCCGTCGCCGCGGCGCTCGGCATCGAGCGGGTGTTCGCCGAGGTGCTGCCGGGCGACAAGGCCGCCGTGGTCGCGACCTTGAAGGGGGAGGGCAAAATTGTCGGCATGGTCGGCGACGGCATCAACGACGCCCCGGCGCTGGCCGCCGCCGATGTCGGCATCGCCATGGCGACCGGCACCGACGTGGCGATGCACAGCGCCGGCGTCACCCTGATGCGCGGCGACCCGCGTCTGGTCGCCGGTTCCATCGACGTGTCGCGCCGGACCTATGCCAAGATCCGGCAGGGGCTGTTCTGGGCCTTCGCCTACAATGTGATCGGCATCCCGCTGGCGGCGTCGGGCAACCTCAGCCCGGTGCTGGCGGGAGCGGCGATGGCGTTGAGTTCGGTCAGCGTGGTGGTGAACGCGCTCACCCTGCGCGGCTGGACGCCGCCCCAAAATGAGCCCGAGAATGGGGATTCGCGATGAGAGACGGCATGACCATCGGCGACGCCGCCAGGGCGTCGGGCGTCAACGCCAAGCTGATCCGCTATTACGAATCCATCGGCCTGATCCCGGAGGCCGGGCGGACGGCGTCGGGCTATCGCGTCTACAGCGACCGCGACGTGAATGTGCTGCGTTTCGTCAAGCGGGCGCGCACGCTGGGCTTCGGGATCGAGCGCATCCAGAAGCTGGTCGGGCTGTGGCAGGACCGCTCTCGCTGCAGCTCGGAGGTCAAGCGGATCGCGCTCCAGCACATCGACGAGCTGGAGGCGAAGATCGCCGAGTTGCAGGCGATGCGCGACACGCTGCACGAGCTTGCCGACGCCTGCCACGGCGACGAGCGGCCGGACTGCCCGATCTTGAAGGATCTGGCGTCGTGAGGTAAGCGCCCTCTCCCGGGGCGGGAGAGGGCTTTACACCCGATCCACCTACCGCTTCGTTTTCGGATCGTGGGTGTGGTGGAGGTCGCGTTCGCCGCCGCCGCCGGATGTGCCGGACTGGGGACCGTTGGTCGGTTCACCCGGGTGCGGGTGCTTTTCCACCGCCGGTTCCGGCTTGTCCGCGTTCTGCTGGCTGCTGCCGGGGCCGCCATGGTGGCGGTCGGTCGCCTCGTTGCGCTTGCTCATGCCTCACCGATCCTGCTGATAACCCTGGTGGGTGGTGTTCTGCCGGCTGTTGCCCTGCTGGTCCTGTTCCTTGGTGTTGGGGGCACCGCGGTTGCTGACGCCGTCGTCAGGCGAGGCGCTGGTCGCCGGCTCGCCGGGCCCCTTGTCGCTCCGGCCCTCGGGCGGGACGGGCGGGATGTGCTTGGTCATGGTGGCGCTCCTTCCTGTTGGCTCGCGTTTTCTTCCAACAGAAGGAAGGTGGAGGGGTTCCGGCCGGACATGGACCCAGCCCTGCGCTCCGCGTCCGCAATGCTTTCATGCGAAATTGCTGCGACCGCGCAGAGTGGATCGGACTCTATGCTGATCCCCACCATGCCAGATCTCCCCGTCCAGCCTCTCGCCCCCACCCAATCCGCAACCCGCAAGCCGCCGGCGACGGCGTCCGACGGGCTGCCGA
Organism: Azospirillum sp. A26; assembly: GCF_042604635.1. Taxonomy (NCBI): domain Bacteria; kingdom Pseudomonadati; phylum Pseudomonadota; class Alphaproteobacteria; order Rhodospirillales; family Azospirillaceae; genus Azospirillum; species Azospirillum sp. A26. Next base: position 2,025,123 of record NZ_CP170473.1, read on the forward strand.
TCCCGCAGCGCTATTGGGCGATGACGGCGATGACCGTCGCGCTGATCATGGCGGTGCTGGACGGAGTGGTCGCCAACATCGCCCTGCCGACCATCCAGCGCGAGTTCGCGGTCGATGCCGCCAGCGCGATCTGGGTCGTCAACGCCTATCAGCTGGCGGTCACCGTCTCGCTGTTCCCGTTCGCGTCGCTGGGCGACATCATCGGCTACCGCAAGGTCTACTGGTTCGGGCTCGCACTCTTCACCGTGGCGTCGCTGGCCTGTGCGCTGTCGCCGAACCTGCCGGTGCTGACCGCCGCCCGCGTCGTGCAGGGCATCGGCGGGGCTGGAATCATGAGCGTCAATCTGGCGCTGGTCCGCCACATCTATCCGTCCACCCATCTCGGCCGCGGCGTCGGCTACAACGCGATGATCGTCGCGGTGTCCTCCGCGGCGGGGCCCAGCCTCGCTGCGCTGATCCTGTCGGTGGCCTCCTGGCCCTGGCTGTTCGCCGTCAATGTGCCGCTGGGGCTGGCGGCGCTGGCGGTGGCGGCGCGGGCGATGCCGGCGTCGAACCCGGCCGGTCACCGCTTCGACTGGCTGAGCGCCGCGCTGAACGCCGGTATGCTCGGCCTGCTGATCGTCGGCTTCAAGGGGGTGGACGGCAGCCAGCCCTACTGGCTGGTGGCGGCGGAACTGCTGGCGGCCCTGACGCTCGGCGTGACGCTGGTGCGGCGCGAGCTGTCGCAGGCGGCCCCCCTGCTGCCGGTGGATCTGCTGCGCCGCCCGGTCTTCGCCCTGACGGTGGTGACCTCGGTCTGCTCCTTCGCCGCGCAGAACATCGTCTTCGTCGCGATGCCCTTCTTCTTCGAGGATGTGCTGAACCGGTCGCTGACCGAATCCGGCCTGCTGATGACGCCCTGGCCGCTGGTGGTGGCGCTGGTCGCGCCGATCTCCGGCCGGCTGGCCGACCGCTACGAGCCGACGCGGCTGGCGGCGGCGGGCCTGCTGGCCTTCGCCGCCGGCCTCGCTTTGATGGCGCTGCTGCCGTCCGACCCGTCGACGCTGGACGTGGTCTGGCGGATGGCGCTGGCCGGCTTCGGCTTCGGCCTGTTCCAGACCCCGAACAACAAGGTGCTGGTCAGCAGCGCGCCGAAGGAGCGCAGCGGCGGCGCCAGCGGCATCCAAGCGACCGGCCGGCTGCTCGGCCAGACGCTGGGCGCCGCCACGGTCGGACTGGTCTTCACCGCCATCGGTAAGGCGGACGGCAGCGTCGTGGTGCTGTGGCTGGGCGCCGGGCTGTGCCTCTTCGCCTGCCTGACCGGCATCTTCCGCCGCCGCCCGGCCGCCTGACCGGTTACGGCTTGGGCTGCTGGCTTTCCGGCCGGGTCAGCGTCGGTTCACTGCCATAGGCGAAGGTTGGCGCCTTGTCGAGGTCGGCCTGCCCGATGTCCAGCATCGGCCCGTCGGGACCGTTGGCGAGCGTGCCGGCCGGCAGCGCCACCAGCTTCTCGCCCAGCCCCAGCACCTCGTTCGGCGCCACCACGATGCGATCGACCCGGTCGCTGCTCGGGTCCATGGTGAAGTCGAGGATGCGGCCGGCCATCTGCCCGTCGCGGGTGCGCAGCTCCGTCCCCACCATCGCCCGCGCCTGCTCGGGATTGAGTGCGGCGGAGGGCAATGCCGCCACCGGCGGTGACGAGCCCTGCGCGCCCGTCACCGGTGCTGCGGGATTCTGCACCTCCTGCGACGGCGCTTCGCCGCTGACCCCCGGCGGTGAGGCGATCTGTCCGGTTGCCGGCTGGTCGTCCGGCCGCGGCGCGGTCATCAGCGGCGGCGAGGTGGCGACGCCCGGCGCGGTCTGGGCGAAGGCGGTGCCGGTCAGCAGCAGCGCCGCGGCCGGAACAAGCATGAGGGGGCGGAGCATGAGGGCGACCCTTCCGTTCGGATTCAGGTATCGCCTTGGTTAACAGCGCAGAGTGCCTTTGGGTTGCCGACATGAATCCGCGCCTGTCTCCCTCTCCCCCCCGGGGAGAGGGTCGGGGTGAGGGGGATGCACATGCCGGACTTGTTGGAGAATCCTCGCCGCGCGCCCCCCTCACCCTAACCCTCTCCCCGGGGGGGAGAGGGGATATTGCGTTGCTTCCCCCCTCACTTCCCGCGGCCGGTCTTGTCCTGAAGCGCGTCGATGCGCTTGGACGCGTCCGCCTTGGTCAGGCCGTCATCGAAGGCTTCACCGGCCTCTTCGCTCAGCGTCTTCAGGTACGAGGCCTGGGCCCCGGTCATCGGCTCGTCGCCGGTGGTCCAGTCGTCGGGGTTCTTGTCGCGGTTGGAATGGTCCTCGCCGGTCTTCGGATTCTCGTGGCCGGCATGGTCATGGGTATCGGCGGTGTGCTTGGTCGTCATGATGCGTGCCTCTCGAAGGGGAACGCATCATGAACACATCTGGAGGCGGAAAGTTCCCGTCCCCCGTCCCGAAAACCTCAGCCATTCCGTCGCAGCAGGAAAACGCCCTGTTCGCCCAGTAGGTTGGCGAAGCCGGAATGGGCGTGGCTGGTCACCCGGCCGGCGCGGTTGATGATCCGCGTCTGCTCGATGGTGATGCCCATCTCTTCCGTCAGCACGACGAAGTCGCGCAGCGTGCAGAAATGGATGTTGGGGGTTTCCCACCACTGGTAGCCCAGCTTTTCCGTCACCGGCATGCGGCCGGTCAGCATCAGCTGCATGCGGACGCGCCAATAGCCGAAATTCGGCACCGACACGATGGCGCGCCGGCCGATGCGGCACAGCATCTCCAGCACGTCGCGCGGCTGCTTCATCGCCTGAAGCGTCTGGCCCAGGATGACGTAATCGAAGGCTTCCGCCGGATAGTCCTTCAGGTCGGTCTCGGCATCGCCCTGGATCACCGACAGGCCGTGCGCCACGCACTGGCGCACGCCGTCCATGCTGAGTTCGATGCCGCGCCCGTCGACATTCTTGGTGTGGGACAGATGATCCAGCAGGGCGCCGTCGCCGCAGCCGACGTCCAGCACGCGGCTGTTCGGCTCCACCATCTCGGCGATCAGCTTCAGGTCGTCGCGAATGTCCACCATGGTCGGTCGTCCAGTCCCAAATCAGCGCGCGCGGCGGCGGACGGACAGGCCGCGATGCTCGGCGCAGCCCTCCAGGAAGCCGTGGATGACCTGATGGAACTCCGGCTCGTCCAGCAGGAAGGCGTCATGGCCCTTGTCGGTCTCGATCTCGACGAAGCTGACATTCCCGGCGACGGCGTTCAGCGCATGCACGATGGCCCGCGATTCCGAGGTCGGGAACAGCCAGTCGCTGGAGAAGCTGGCAAGGCAGAAGCGCACCGGCGTGGTCTTGCCCCCCGGCCGGAAGGCGTTGGCCAGCGTGCCCCCGGCATCGGCGGCGAGGTCGAAGTAATCCATCGCGCGGGTGATGTAGAGGTAGGAGTTGGCGTCGAACCGCTCGACGAAGGCCGCCCCCTGGTAGCGCAGATAGCTTTCCACCTGGAAATCGGCGTCGAAGCCGTAGGTGATCGCCTTGCGGTCCTGCAGATTGCGGCCGAACTTGCGGTGCAGGGCCGTTTCGGACAGGTAGGTGATGTGCGCCGCCATGCGGGCGACGGCCAGACCGGCCTCCGGCTTGGTGCCTTCCAGCAGATAGTTGCCGCCGCGCCATTCCGGGTCGGCCATGATCGCCTGGCGCCCGACCTCGTGGAAGGCGATGTTCTGCGCCGAATGGCGGGCGGCGGTGGCGATGGGCACCGCGGCGAACACCGATTCGGGATAGGCGACCGCCCATTGCAGCACCTGCATGCCGCCCATCGAGCCGCCGATGACGCAGAACAGCTTTTCAATGCCGAGATGTTCGACCAGCAGCTTCTGCGCCCGCACCATGTCGCCGATGGTCACCACCGGGAAAGACAGGCCATAGGGCTGGCCGGTGGCGGGATCGAGATCCTTCGGCCCGGTGCTGCCCAGGCAGCCGCCCAGCACGTTGGAGCAGATGACGAAATAGCGGTCGGTGTCCACCGGCTTGCCGGGGCCGACCAGCATCTCCCACCAGCCGGGCTTGCCGGTGACCGGATGCCTCTCCACCACGAAATGGTCGCCGGTCAGGGCGTGGCAGATGAAGATCGCGTTGGACTTGTCGGCATTCAGCGTGCCGTAGGTCTGGTAGGCGATCTGGAAGCCGCCGATCTCCACCCCGCTGTCCAGCCGCATCGGCCGGTCGCCCGCCAGACGCACGCGCTTGCCCGGCATGGTGGAGCTGTCGGCGACCGTGGCGGGGACCAGGGGAGGCTGCTGCGCGGTGGGAGGCGCGGACATGTCGTTTCTTGCCTTGGACGCTGTTCTGGGCAAACGGTTTTGGGCGAGCGGTTTGGCCTTCGGGCGTTCCGCTGCCGGAAGCCTTGCGGCGCCTTGGCGGAGACCGCCGGCGAGCTGTGGCGGAACGGGAGCGTATAGCTACGAAGCCGGCCTTCGGAGTGTCAATGTTTTCTTTGATTTCAGGGCGCATGCGGACTACTACTAACCGGCTCTGCATTCGATGGTTTTTTGACCCATGGCTTCCGCCCGGACCCCGCTCGACGATTTGCGCCGCGAAATCGACCAGATCGACGACGCGATCCATGACCTGCTGATGCGCCGCGCCGCCGTGGTGGAACGCATCGGGGCGGCCAAGGGCAATGGCGCGGCCGAAGCCGGCGCCCAGCCCGTCTTCCTCCGCCCGGCGCGGGAGGCGACGATCCTGCGCCGCCTGATGGCCCGCCATGCCGGCACCTTCCCCGCCCAGGTCGTCGTCCGCATCTGGCGCGAGATGATCACCGCCTTCACCCGCATGCAGGGTCCCTTCGCCGTCGCCGTCTATGCGCCGGAGGACCGCCGCGGCTTCTGGGATGTCGCCCGCGACCATTTCGGCGGCTTCGTGCCGATGACCGCCGTCAACACTCCCGCCGCAGCGCTCCGCGCCGTGTCGGAGGGGACGGCGACCGTCGCCGTGGTCCCCTATCCGGCCGAGGACGATTCGGATCCCTGGTGGCGCTTCCTGGTGTCGGCCGACGCCGGCCGGCCGCAGGTGGTGGCGCGTCTGCCCTTCGGCGGGCGCGGCAATGCCCGCGGCGAGAACCGCGACGCGCTCGCCATCGCCGCCGTCCCGCACGAGCCGACCGGCGACGACCGCACCCTGCTGAGCATCGAGATCGGCGGCGACCTCAGCCGCGGCCGGCTGAAGGATTCGCTGGAGGCCTGCGGCCTGCCGCCGGTCGGCTTCTGCACCTGGCATCCGGCCGGCCACGCCACCGGGATGAGCGGCGGCGGCCCGTCGGTCCATCTGGTCGAGATCGCCGACTTCGTCGGCCAGGGCGACCCGCGCCTCGCCAAGCTGCTGGAACGCTCGGGCGACATCCCGGTGCGGGTCAACGTCGTCGGCGGCTATGCCGTGCCACTCGCTCTGGGCTGATGTGCGCGAATGAGGCGAGCCGCCGGGGCAGCTCCTGCCTTATCCTGCCGGCCCTCGTGGAACGTTGGAACAGTGCCGTCGGCAGTGTTTCATCCTGTTCCACCCCATCCATGAACCGCCCATCCACCATCGTCGGAAGGTAAGCAGACCATGACCCAGCCGAACGGCCCGCAGCCGCGTCCGGGGATTCTCGACATCGCCGCCTATGTCGGCGGCGAGCATCAGGGTCATATCCGCCTCGCCTCCAACGAAGGGGCGCTGGGGCCGAGCCCGAAGGCGATGGAGGCCTATGCGGCGGCGGCCGGGACCCTGCACCGCTATCCGGACGGCGGCTCGGCGGCGCTGCGCGGCGCCATCGCCAAGCGCTTCAACCTGGATGCCGACCGCATCGTCTGCGGCGCCGGGTCGGACGAGATCATCAGCCTGCTGATCCGCTCCTATGCCGGGCCGGGCGACGAGGTGCTGTATTCGCAGTACGGCTTCCTGATGTACCCGATCGGCGCCAAGTCGGTCGGCGCCACCCCGGTGACGGCGCCGGAGGACGGGCTGACCGCCAGCGTCGACAACCTGCTGGCCCGCGTCACCCCGCGCACCCGCCTGGTCTTCCTCGCCAACCCCAACAACCCGACCGGCACCTATCTGCCGGCGTCGGAGGTGGCGCGGCTGCATGCCGGCCTGCCGCCGGACGTCATCCTGGTCATCGACGCGGCCTATGCCGAATACATGAACAAGGACGACTACACCGCCGGCGAGGAGCTGGTGGAGCGGTTCCCCAACGTGGTGATGACCCGCACCTTCTCGAAGATCTTCGCGCTGGGCTCGCTCCGCATCGGCTGGTGCTACGGTCCGGCCGGGATCGTCGACGTGCTGAACCGGGTGCGCGGTCCCTTCAACGTGTCGAACGCCGCCCATGTCGCCGGCGTCGCCGCGGTTGAGGATACCGAGTTCCTCGACCGTTCCCGCCGCCACAACGAGCAGTGGCGCGAGTGGTTCTCCGCCACCGTGCAGGAACTCGGCCTGACGGTGCATCCGAGCGTGACCAACTTCGTGCTGGTCGATTTCAAGGGCCAGCCCGCCGGCAAGGACGACGCCGAGGCCGCCCGCCAGTTCCTGAAGGCCCGCGGCATCCTGGTCCGCCAGATGCCGTCCTACGGCCTGCCGAGCTGCCTGCGCGTCACCATCGGCACCGAGCAGGAAATGCACGCGGTGGCCGACGCGCTGCGGGACTTCCTGAAGGCGTAACGGCTTCCCGACACAGAAAAGCCCGCTGGAACGGCCGTTCCGGCGGGCTTTTTCATGTTCGCCTCACCCCCGCTTCAGCAGGAAATCGACCGTTTCCGGCCGGCCCGGCAGGTCGAGCCTGGCCTGTACCGGCTCGCAGCGGCTGACGATCCGGCCGCGGCGCAGGACGAACAGGCGGGCGGCGCGGGTGCGGATCGCCTCCACCGGGTTGCCGGCCTGGAGCACCACCAGATCGGCGTTGCAGCCGGGCTCCAGCCCGTAGCCGTCCAGATGCAGCAGCTTGGCCGGGTTGACAGTCACCGCGTCGAAGGCGGCCTTGATGCCGTCCTGCCCGGTCATCTGGCCGACATGCAGGCCCATATGCGCCACCTCCAGCATGTCGCCGGAGCCCAGCGGATACCAGGGGTCCATCACGCAGTCATGGCCGAAGGCGACGGTCAGCCCGGCGGCCATCAGCTCCGGCACGCGGGTCATGCCGCGGCGCTTGGGATAAGTGTCGTGGCGGCCCTGGAGGACGATGTTGATCAGCGGGTTGGCGATCACCCCCAGCCGCGCCTCCGCCATCAGCGGAATCAGCTTGGAGACATAGTAATTGTCCATCGAATGCATGGAGGTCAGGTGCGATCCCGTCACCCGGCCGTGCAGCCCAAGCCGTTGCGTCTCGTAGGCAAGCGTCTCGACATGACGGGACAGCGGGTCGTCGCTCTCGTCGCAATGCATGTCGACCAGCAGCCCGCGCTCCGCTGCGATCTCGCAGAGCAGCCGGACCGAAGCGGCGCCATCGGCCATGGTCCGCTCGAAATGCGGGATGCCGCCGACCACGTCGACGCCCATGTCGAGCGCCCGGACCAGCAGCTCCTTCGCACCCGGCGCACGGAGAACACCGTCCTGAGGGAAGGCGACCAGCTGCAGGTCGAGATAGGGGGCGACACGCTTCTTGACGTCCAGCAGAGCTTCGGTCGCCAGCAGGCGCGGATCGCAGATGTCGACATGGCTGCGGATCGCCAGCAGCCCGCGCCCGACCGCCCAGTCGCAATAAGCGAGCGCCCGCTCGACGATGGCGTCCTGGGTCAGCTGCGGCTTCAGCTCGCCCCACAGCGCGATGCCTTCCAGCAGGGTGCCGCTCTGGTTCACGCGCGGCAGTCCGTAGCTGAGCGTGCTGTCCATATGGAAATGGGCATCGACGAAGGGCGGGCTGACCAGCCGGCCGGTGGCGTCGATCTCGGCGCCCGCCTCGCCGGCAAGATTGGCCTCGACCGCGGCGATGCGGCCGTCGCGGATGCCGATGTCGATGCCGCCATCGGTGCTGCCACGGCCATCCGGCAGGGTGGCGCGGCGCAGGATCAGGTCGAACATCAGCGTTCTCCTTTGCGGTACGGGATCATCAGGGCGCGCGGATAGGAGGCCCGGCGGGCCACCAGCACCAGCGCCAGGATGCTCAACAGATAGGGCATCATCAGGAACAGCTGGTAAGGCAGAACGCCGCCGCTCGCCTGCTGCAACCGCAGTTGCAGCGCGTCGAACACCGCGAACAGCAGGGCGCCGAGCAGGGCCTTGCCCGGCCGCCAGGAGGCGAAGACCACCAGCGCGATGCAGATCCAGCCGCGCCCGTTGACCATGTTGAAGAAGAAGGCGTTGAAGGCCGACAGGGTGAGGAAAGCCCCGGCCAGCGCCATTAGCGCGCTGCCCGCCACCACGGCGCCGATGCGGATGGCGGTGACGTTCAGCCCCTGCGCCTCGGCGGCGGCCGGATTCTCGCCGACCATCCGCACCGCCAGCCCGACCGGGGTGCGGTAGAGGACATAGGCGACCACCGCGACCAGCAGGAAGGCGAGGTAGGTCAGCGGTGTCTGGGCCAGGGCGCCGGGCAGGGCCAGCGGCTGGAACGGTTCGACGGTCGGCGGGGTGCTGGCCTGCGGCAGGACGAGGCGGTAGACGAAATAGGACAGGCTGGTGCCCAGCAGGGTCACGCCGATGCCCGTCACATGCTGCGACAGGCCGAGCGGCACGGTCAGCGCCGCATGCAGCAGGCCAAGCAGCGCGCCGCAGGATGCTGCGGCCAGCACGCCGGTCCACAGGTCGGCGCCCTGATAAACCGCCATCCAGCCGGCCATGGCGCCTAGCGTCATGATGCCTTCGATGCCGAGATTCAGTACGCCGGCCCGTTCGCATACCAGCTCGCCCAGCGTGCCCAGCACATAGGGGGTGGCGATGCGCAGCACCGCGGTCCAGAAGGCGGCCGACAGCAGGATGTCGAGGATGGTCGACAGGAAATCCATAACCCCTTACCCCCGCCGCAGCCGGTAGCGCGCCAGCAGCCCGGCGACCAGCATGCAGAGCAGGCTGGTGGCGACCAGGACGTCGGCGATATAGTTGGGAACCGGCATGGCCCGGCTCATGGCGTCGGCGCCGACGAAGATGCCGGCGATGAACAGCGCGGCCCCGACCACCCCGATGGGATGCAACTGCGCCAGCATGGCGACGACGATGCCGCTGTAGCCGAAGCCCGGCGACAGGTCGAGCGTCAGGTACCCTTTCAGCCCGCAGACCTCCGCGGCCCCGGCCAGCCCGGCCAGCCCGCCCGACAGCAGGGCGGTGCGCAGCATCACCCGCGTCACCGGCATGCCGGCGAAGGCGGCGGCGCGCGGGTTGGCGCCGACCGCGCGGTTCTCGTAGCCCCAGATGGTGCGGGTGTCGATCAGCCACAGCAGCACCGACAGGCCGAGCGCGATGGCGAGCCCGGCATGCAGGCGGGTGCGCGCCACCAGCTTGGGCAGCTCCGCCGCCTCGGCGACCGGCGCCGACTGTGGCCAGCCCATGCCCATCGGATCCTTCAAGACCCCTTCCAGCAGCAGCGACACCAGCAGCAGGACGACGAAGTTCAGCAGCAGGGTGGTCACCACCTCGTCGACTCCGAAGCGGACCTTCAGCACGGCGGGGCCGAGCAGGGTGACGCCGCCCGCCGCCATGCCGGCGATCATCACCAGCGGGATCAGCGCCCAGGCCGGCAGGTCGAGCATGCCGCCGCCGACCACCACGGCGGCCAGCGCGCCCATGTAGAGCTGGCCCTCCGCCCCGATGTTCCACAGCTTGGCGCGGAAGGCGACGGCGGCGGCGAGGCCGGTGAGGATCAGCGGGGTGGCGCGGGTCAGTGTCTCGGTCAGGGCAAAGCGGGAGCCGACGGCGCCTTCGAACAGCAGGCCGTAGGCGCGCAGCACCGGGGCGCCGGTCCAGGCGACCAGCAGGGCGCAGAGCGCCAGCGCCGCCACGACGGCGCCCACCGGTGCCAGCAGCCGCAGGGCGAGCGGGGTATCGGTGCGCGGTTCAAGCCGCATCAACAGTCTCCGGCAGGATGTCGCGCAAAACGTCCCAATGCCCGGCCATCAGCAGGCCGAGCTGGCTGACCGACACCCGGTCATGCGGCAGCAGCGGGGTGAGGCGCCCGTGATAGGCGACGGTGACGCAATCGGCCAGCGCCAGGATCTCGTCCAGATCCTCGGAGATCAGCAGGACCCCAGCCCCGGCGGCGCGGGCGTCGAGCAGCCGGCTGTGGACGTAGGACACCGCACCGATGTCGAGTCCACGCGTCGGCTGGCTCGCCAGGATCAGGTCCGGCCCATGGGCCAACGTGCGGCCGAGGATCAGCTTCTGCATGTTGCCGCCCGACAGCAGCTGTGTGCGGGCATCGGGACCGGGGCAGCGGACGTCGAACTCCTCGATCACCTCGCGGGCGTATGCCCGCGCCGCCCCGCGCCGCAGCACGCCGAAGCGCGAGAAGGATGAGTCGTGGTAGCGCTCGGCGATCAGGTTCTCCCACACCGCCATGGCGCCGACCAGACCGGCGCTGTGCCGGTCCTCCGGGATGCGGGCGACGCCGCGCCGGACCATGTCGGCCGGATCGGCATGCTCGACCACGCTGCCCTTCAAGGACAACCGGCCGGAGTCGGGGCGGATCAGGCCGCTGACCAGTTCGGCCAGCGCCGTCTGGCCGTTGCCCGACACGCCGGCGATGCCGACCACCTGATGGCGGCGCACCGTCAGGTCCACCCGGTCCAGCAGCGGACGGCCATGGCCTGAGGCCACTGTGACGCCCGCCAGCTCCAGCACCGGTTCGCCGGGGCTGAGCGGGGCGGGGGCCGGCGGCTTGACGCTGCGGCCGACCATCAGCTCGGCCAGCTTGGCGCGGTCGGTGGAGGCGGTGGCGTGGGTGGCGACCAGCTTGCCGGCGCGCAGAACGGCGACGGTGTCGCTGGCGGCGAAGACCTCGTTCATCTTGTGGCTGATGAAGACGACGGCGAGCCCGTCGGCGGTCAGCTTGCGCAGCGTCTCGAACAGCCCGGCCGATTCCTGCGGCGTCAGCACCGCCGTCGGCTCGTCCAGGATCAGGATGCGGGCGTCGCGGTAGAGCGCCTTCAGGATCTCCGCCCGCTGGCGCTCGCCGACCGACAGCTCGCCGACCAGCGCGTCCGGCCGCACCTCCAGCCCGAAGCGCTGGGACAGATCGAGCAGCCGGCGGCGGGCGGCGCCCCGGTCGGAGCGCCAGCGCCACAGCGATTCGGTGCCGACGGCGATGTTGTCCAGCACCGACAGATTGTCCGCCAGCGTGAAATGCTGGTGGACCATGCCGATGCCGGCCTCCAGCGCCGCGCGGGGCGAGCCCGGCGGCAGCGGGCGGCCGAACGCCTCGATGGTGCCCTCGTCGGCGACGTAATGGCCGAAGAGGATGTTCATCAGGGTGGTCTTGCCGGCACCGTTCTCGCCAAGCAGCGCCAGCACCTCGCCGGCGCGGAGCGTCAGCGAGATGCCGTCGTTGGCGAGCAGCGGGCCGAACCGCTTGGAGATGCCGGCGAGCCGGAGGACGACCTCCGGCCCAACTGTCACGGGTGATGACATTGCGGATACGCCGGGCTTTACATCGTCGACTTCGGCTCGGCGTCGTTGACCTTCACGGTGAACTTGCCGTCGCGGATCTGCTGCTCGCGTTCCGTCACCTTCGCCTTGACGGCGTCGGGGACCTTCGCCTCGAAGGTGCCGAGCGGCGCCAGGCTGGAACCCTTGTGCGCCATCATGCTGTAGGGGCCGTAATCCTCGGCCTTGTAGCTGCCGGCCTTCACCGCGGCGATGGCGCGCTCCACCGACGGCTCCATGTGCCAGAGCGCGCTGGCGACGACGGTGTCGGGATATTGCGGCTGGGTGTCGATGACGTTGCCGATGGCGAGCACCTTGCGCTCCTTGGCGGCGTCGGACACGCCGAAGCGCTCGGCGTACATCACGTCGGCGCCGCGGTCGATCATGGCGAAGGCGGCTTCCTTGGCCTTGGGCGGGTCGAACCAGGAGCCGATGAAGCTGACCGAGAACTTGACCTGTGGATTGACCTCCTTCGCGCCTTCCATGAAGGCGTTCATCAGGCGGTTCACCTCGGGGATCGGATAGCCGCCGACCATGCCGATGACGTTCGACTTGGTCATGCCGCCGGCGACCATGCCGGACAGGTAGGCCGGTTCCTGGATGTAGTTGTCGAAGACCGAGAAGTTCGGCTCCTGCGGCTTGAAGCTGGAACCCATGACGAAGGCGGTCTTCGGATAATCCTTGGCGACGGCGCGGGCGGCGCGCTCCACCCCGAACACCTCGCCGAAGACCAACTGCTGGCCGGCTTCGGCATACTGGCGCATCACGCGCTCATAGTCGGTGTTGGCGACCGACTCGGCCCAGACATACTCGATGTCGCCACGGTCGGCGGCGGCCTTCAGCGCGACATGGATGCGGCTGACCCACTGCTGCTCGATCGGCACGGTGTAGATGCCGGCGACCTTCACCTTGCCGTCCGCGAATGCCGGCAGGGAACCGCCGGCCGCCGCCGCGAAGGCCACTGCGGCGACGCCGCACAGCACCGCACGGCGCGTCATACCCCCGGCCGCCTTGCCAAAGACGTTCATCGCCCGATCCCCCATCCCCCGAACCGACATCATGAGTCCCCTTCGTCGCTGAGTATCGTTGGTCGCGTATCGTTGGCCGCCGTTGCCGACGGCAGTATGGCCGAGCCGCCGGAGTCATGAATACTCGGGAATGTGCCCGTAAATCCATGGACCCGTGCGGCCGCAATTTCGAATGCAACGGAAATGCCATCCGCCGGGAGCGCTGGCCATCTCGCAGGCAGAAACTTCCGGCTGTTCAGAATGCTGGCATGTGATTGAATAAAGGGCAATTCTTCCTGACGATCCGGTCAGGATCGCGGCGCATCTCCGTCCCGCTTGCGGGTGTCGCCGCGGCAGCGGTCGGAGCAGTATTTCACCTCGTCCCACACCCGCTCCCATTTCTTCCGCCAGGTGAAAGGGCGGTTGCAGACCGGGCAGGTCTTGGCCGGCAGGTCGGCCTTCTTCACGCCCTTCATGCCGGGCCGCCGCCCAGAATCGCGGCGGGACGGCGCAGGACCGGGTCGAAGGGGTTCAACTGGCGGCTGATCGCGGTGGATTCGCGTTTCAGGATGTCGACCACCACCGGCAGCCGCTCTTCGTTCAGCCGCTCGCTGATCGTGCCGACGCTGAGCGCCGCCACGGCATAGCCGTCGCGGTCCAGCACCGGAACCGCCACGCCGGACATGCCCGGCAAGAGGCCGGTGGACCGGCTGGCATAGCCGAGGTCGCGCACCCGCGCGATTTCCGTGCGCAGATAGACCTCGTCGATGATGCCCACCCCCTGCATGCGCGGCAGGTTGAAGCGGATGACCTCCTCCCGCTCCTCCGCATGCAGGAAGGCCATGATGGCGAGGCTGCCCTGACCGACGCCCAGCGTCACCCGGCCGCCGATGTCGCCGGTGAAGGAGCGGATGGGGAAGGGGCCTTCGCTGCGGTCCAGGCACACCGCATCGAAGCCGCTGCGCACCAGCAGGAAGATGGTGTCGCGCAGCGTCGCCGACAGGCGCAGCAGGATCGGCCGGCAGATGTCGCGCAGGTTGTTCGGGTTGCCGGCCTGCGCCGCCAGCCCGAACAGGTCGATGCCCAGCCGGTAGCGCTTGGTCGCCTTGTCGGCCTCGGCCATCCCCTCTTCGACCAGGATCTTCAGCAGGCGGTGGACGGTCGGCGGGGTGAGGTCGAGCGCGCGGGAGATGTCGGTCAGCCGGGCCCCCGCTTCGTTGGAGGACGCCAGCAGGCGCAGGATCGCCAGCCCGCGCTGCAGACTGGACTTGCTGCCCGCCTCGTCTGAACCGGAACTCTCGACACCCGCACTGTCTTTTGCCCTGCGGCGGAGGTCGGCGCTCATGTTCGGCTCCGTTCTGAAAATCGGTGATGTTGGCTGCCCCATCTATTCCGCATATCGGAAGCTTTTGCAAAATCTTTTCTGTTGGTGGAAAAAGCGGATTGACGCGACCGGGGGTGCGGCAGAACCATCGGGGCAACAGGTGAGGCCCGGAGACCGAGGCCAATTGTCGCAAGAGGGAGAATTCCCCCGTGTCGTTCCTCGAATTGAAAAACATCACCAAGCGCTACGGCCCGATGACCGCGGTCGGCGACGTCTCGCTGTCGGTGGAAAAGGGCGAGTTCGTCTCCCTGCTCGGGCCTTCGGGCTGCGGCAAGACCACGACCCTTCAGATGATCGCCGGTTTCGTCGAACCGTCGGCCGGCACCATCCGGCTGGACGGGCGCGACATCACGCGGGCCAAGGCGAACAGCCGCGGGCTGGGCATCGTGTTCCAGAGCTACGCGCTGTTCCCGCACATGACCGTGTTCGACAATGTCAGCTTCGGCCTGGAGATGCAGCGCGTGCCCAGGGGCGAGCGCAAGCCGCGGGTGGAAGAGGCGCTGTCGCTTGTCCACCTCTCGCCCTATGCCAAGCGCTACCCGCGCGAGCTGTCGGGCGGCCAGCGGCAGCGTGTGGCGCTGGCGCGCGCGCTCGTCATCCGCCCGCCGGTTCTGCTGCTGGACGAGCCGTTGTCGAACCTGGATGCCAAGCTGCGCGAGGCGATGCAGTTCGAACTGCGCGAGATTCAGCGCAAGGTCGGCACCACCACGGTCATGGTCACCCACGATCAGGCGGAAGCCTTCTCGATCAGCGACCGCGTCGTGGTGATGGAGGCCGGGCGCATCACCCAGATCGACCAGCCCTACCGCATCTACGAGCATCCGGAGACGGAGTTCATCTCCCGCTTCGTCGGCAAGACCAACCTCCTGCCGGGCAAGGTCGTCACCGCGACCGGCGCCGGCGCCACGGTGTCGCTGGCCGGCATCGCCGTGCCGGTGGAGACTGCCGGCCTGTCGGTGGGCGAGACGGTGACCCTGTGCATCCGGCCGGAGAAGCTGCACCTGACCGCGCCGTCGGGCGGGCTGCTGACTGGCCGTGTCGCCGACCGCTTCTTCCTGGGCAGCCAGTGGCTCTATCACATCGACGGGCCGCTCGGCACGCTGATGGTGGTGACGCCGAACGACGGCTCCACCCCGGCGGAGCAGGGCGCCCCGGTCGGGCTGGAATGGTCGCCGTCGGTCGTCCGCGTCCATCGCGGCGCCATGGCGGAGGCTCCCGACGTGGCGCTCGAGGTGACGGGATGAGCGCAACCCTTCCCGACGCCGCTCCTGCCTCGCCGGGCGAGGAGACGCATGAGCGGCGCTTTCCCACCGCTCCGCTGTTCCTGTCGGGGCCGGCCGCGCTGCTGTTCGCGGCGCTGGTGCTGACCCCGCTGTTCCTGACGGCGCTCCTGTCCTTCAACCAGTTCGACTATGCGACCGGGCGCACCGGCGGCTTCACGCTGGAGCATTATCTGGCGGTCGTGACCGACGAGTATTACCTGGAAATCTTCCTGCGCACCTTCCGCATCTCGGCGCTGGCGACCGCCATCTGCGTGGTGATCGGCGTGCCGGAGGCCTACATCCTCAGCCGGATGAGCAACCCCTGGCGCTCCATCTTCCTGCTGGTGATCCTGGCGCCGCTGCTGGTGTCAGTCGTCGTCCGCGCCTTCGGCTGGAGCATGCTGCTGGGGCCGGAAGGACCGGTGAACGGGGCGCTGATCGCGCTCGGCATCGGCCGGATGAAGCTGCTCTACAGCGAGGGCACGGTGGTGGTGGCGCTGGTCCACGTCATGCTGCCCTTCATGGTCATCCCGGTCTGGACCTCGCTTCAGAAGCTGGACCCGGCGGTGGAGCAGGCGGCACTCTCCTTCGGCGCCTCGCGCGCCACGGCCATCGTCCGGGTGGTGGCGCCGCAGATCCTGCCCGGCATCCTGTCGGGAAGCCTGATCGTCTTCGGCCTCAGCGCCAGCGCCTTCGCCATTCCAGGATTGCTCGGCGGGCGGCGGCTGAAGATGGTCGCGACCGTGGTCTACGACCAGTATCTCAGCGACCTGAACTGGCCGATGGGGGCCGCGGTCGCCGTCATCCTGCTCGCCGCAAACCTGATCATCATGCTGACCTACCACCGCATGGTGGAAGGCCACTACCGCCGCCGGCTGGGGTGAAGACGCCATGACCCGCAACGGACCCGTCGCCCTGTTCTTCCACACGTTGGTCGTCATCTTCATGCTGGCGCCGCTGGTGATCGTCTGCCTCGTCGCCTTCACGCCGGAAAACACGCTGTCGCTGCCGACCAGGGGCTTTTCGCTGCGCTGGTTCGAGGCGGTGTTCCACCACCCGGATTTCGTCCAGTCCTTCTGGAACAGTCTGTGGCTCGCCGTCCTGTCGGCGACGCTGGCGGTGGCGCTGGCGGTTCCCGCCTCGCTCGCCATCACGCGCTATGAATTTCCCGGCCGCGGCTTCCTCAATGCGCTGTTCCTGTCGCCGCTGATCATCCCGCATCTGGTGCTGGGCGTTGCCATGCTGCGGCTGTTCGCCGTCGTCGGCGCCGCGGGCAGCTTCGGCTGGCTGGTGGCGGCGCACATGGTGATCGTCACGCCCTATGTGATGCGCCTGCTGATCGCCGCCATCTCCGGCTTTGACCGCAGCGTGGAGCAGGCCGCCTTCTCGCTGGGCGCCAGCGAGGCCACCGTGTTCCGCCGCGTCACCCTGCCGATGATCCTGCCCGGCGTCACCGGCGGCTGGCTGATCGCCTTCATCAACAGCTTCGACGAGCTGACCATGTCCATCTTCATCACCTCGCCGTCCACGGTGACGCTGCCGGTGCGGATGTACATGTACGCCACCGAATCCATCGATCCGATGATGGCGGCGGTTTCGGCGCTGATCATCGGCATCACCGCGGTCGCCGTGCTTCTGCTCGACCGTGTCTATGGGTTGGACCGCATCCTGGTCGGCCAGCACTGAGCGTCCGCTCCGGCCGTCCTCTCTTCGGAGACCAGTCATCATGGCTTTGCTGCAGCGTGTGGCCGAACAGGGCCGGCGCGTGGTCCGCTTCACCCTCGACGGGCGTCCGGTGGAGGCGCTCGAGGGCGACACCATCCTGACGGCCATGCTCACCAACGGCGACCGGCTGCGCCGGACGGAGTTCGCCGACACCCCGCGCGCCGGCTTCTGCATGATGGGCGCCTGTCAGGATTGCTGGGTGCGGACGGAGGAGGGCGAGCGGTTGCGTGCCTGCGGCACCTTCATCGTCGACGGCCTGCGCCTGCTGAGCGGCGGGGAGTGGACGTCGTGAGCGAAGTTCTCCCCCCCGTCATCGTCGGCGCCGGCCCGGCCGGCATCCGTGCGGCGGACCGGCTGGTCGCCGCCGGCCTGCGTCCGGTGGTGGTGGACGAGGCGGCGCGCTGGGGCGGCCAGATCTACCGCCAGCCGCCTGATGGTGGCTTTACCCGGCCGAAGAAAGCGCTCTATGGGTTCGAGGCCGGCAAGGCCGACGCGGTCCATCGCGCCATGGCGGCGATCCGCGACCGCGTCGACTACCGTCCGCGCACGCTGGTGTGGAACTGCGAGGCCGGGGCGCTCGACCTGCTGAGCGACGGGGCGAGCGAGGCCTTGCCCTTCAGCCATCTGATCCTGGCGACGGGCGCCACCGACCGCGTGCTGCCCTTCCCCGGCTGGACGTTGCCCGGCGTCTTCACGCTGGGCGGGTCGCAGGTGGCGCTGAAGTTCCAGGGCTGCGCCGTCGGCCGTCGGGTGGCCTTCCTCGGCACCGGGCCGCTGCTCTATCTGGTCGCCTACCAGTATCTGAAGGCCGGGGTCGAAGTGGCGGGGGTGTTCGACACCACGCCCTTCGCCGCCCAGGCCCGTGCCACCGCCGGCATGCTGCGCGATCCGGCGACGCTGGCGAAGGGGCTGCTGTTTGTCGGCTGGCTGCGCGCCCACGGCGTGCCGATCCATAACGGCGTCCGCCCTGTGCGCGCCGAGGGAGCGGAGCGGGTCGAGGCGCTGGTCTGGCGCGATGCCCGCGGGCAGGAACGGCGGACGGGCTGCGATGCGGTCGCCTTCGGGCTCGGGCTGCGGTCGGAAACCCAACTGGCCGATCTCGCCGGCTGCCGCTTCCGCTTCGACGAGGCCGACCGGGCCTGGCTGCCGGAGCGGGACGGGGCAGGGCGCAGCTCGGTTCCCGGTGTCTATCTCGCTGGCGACGGCAGCGGCATCTCCGGTGCCGATGCGGCGGAACTGGCGGGAGAGCGCGCGGCGCTGGCGCTGCTGGAGGATCTCGGCCGGCCGGTCGAGGATGCGCGGGTCAAGGAACTGGACGGCCGTCTTGCCCGCATCGCAGCCTTCCGCCGCAGCCTGTCGGCTGCCTTCCCCTTCCCGGCGGACTGGGCCGACGCGATTGCCGACGACACGATGATCTGCCGCTGCGAAGGCGTCACCGCCGGTGCGGTGCGCGAGGTCGCCCGCAGCGGGCAGGCCCGCGAGATGAACCGAGCCAAGGCGCTGACCCGCGCCGGCATGGGCCGCTGCCAGGGCCGCATGTGCAGCGCCACCACCGCGGAACTGCTGTCCCGCACGCTCGGCACCGGTCCCGATGGGGTGGGGCGCCTGCGGGCGCAGCCGCCGATCAAGCCGCTGCCGGTTACTGCCGGTGCCGAGCGGCGGGAGGTCGCGTGATGCGGGAACGGATCGAGTGCGATGTCGCCATCGTCGGCGGCGGGATCGTCGGCGGGTCGGCGGCGCTGTTCCTGCGGCAGGCCGGCCTGTCCGTCACGCTGCTGGAGCGCGACTGGTGCGGCGCCAAGGCGAGCGGCGTCAATTTTGGCGGCGTGCGCCGGCAGGGCCGCCCGCTGGAGCAACTGCCGCTGTCGCAGCGCGCCCATGCCATCTGGGGCCGGCTGCCGGAGCTGCTGGGCACCGACGCCGAATATATCCGTTCCGGCCATCTGAAGCTGGCGCGCAGCGAACCCGATCTCGCCTCCCTGATCGACTATCGCGAGCGCACCCAGGGCTTCGGCCTCGGGCTGGAGATCGTCACCGGCGAGGAGTTCCGCCGGCGCTGGCCGGCGCTGGGCGACCGCGCCATCGGCGGATCGCTCTGCCCGGAGGACGGCCATGCCAACCCGCGCCTCGTCTCCCCCGCCTTCGCCCGTGCGGCGGCGAGGCTGGGTGCGGTGGTGCGCGAACAGACGCCGGTCGACCGCGTGGAGAAGGACGGCGACCGCTTCGTCCTGCTCAGCGGCGACGCTCTGGAGGTCCACGCCCGCTTCCTGCTGAACACCGCCGGTGCCTGGTCCTGGCGGGTGGCGGAAGCCTTCGGCGAGCCGGTGCCGCTGGAATCGCTCCATCCCAACATGGCGGTGACGGAACCGCTGCCCCGCTTCCTCGACGTCAACATCGGGGTGGAGGGCGGCGGCGTCTATGGCCGGCAGGTGCCGCGCGGCAATATGGTGGTCGGCGGCGGGCGCGGCTTCGCGCTGGACGCCGACCGCGCCCGGCCGCAGCGCGACGCCGTGCTGACCCTGATGCGCGACGCGGCGGAGCTGTTCCCGCAACTGCGCCACGCCCACGTCATCCGCTGCTGGACCGGGGTGGAGGGCTATACGCCCGACCGCAACCCGATCATCGGCCCCAGCCGTACCACGCCCGGCCTGTTCCACGCCTTCGGCTTCTCCGGCGCCGGCTTCCAGATCGGCCCCGGCGTCGGCCAGACGCTGGCCGAACTGGTCACGACCGGCGAGACCCCGATGCCGCTGGAGCCCTTCCGCATCGACCGCTTCACACCGACCGCTTAAGATCCCCCCTTGGCCTATTGGAGGACGTGCATGCCCACCTTGCGTTCCCTGTCGCTCACCGGTCTCGCCACGGTTGCCATCACGGCCGCCGCCGCGCTCTCCACCCCCGCCGCCGCCCAGACCAAGACGGTCTACATCGGCATGAACGGCGGCACGATGGAGAAGACCTACACCGAGAACGTCTTCCCCGCCTTCGAGAAGGCGACCGGCATCAAGGTGGTGGTGGTTCCCGGCACCTCGTCCGACATCCTGGCCAAGCTGCAGGCCCAGAAGGACAACCCCCAGATGCACGTCGTCTTCCTCGACGACGGGCTGATGTACCGCGCCATCGGCATGGGCCTGTGCCAGAAGATGGACAGCTCTCCGGTGCTGAACGACGTCTACCAGTCCGCGCGCCTGAAGGGCGACATGGCGGTCGGCGTCAACATGGGCATGACCGGTCTCGCCTATAACAAGGCGATGTTCGACGAGAAGGGCTGGGCGCCGCCGACCAGCTGGATGGATCTGGCCGATCCCAAGTATAAGGGCAAGATCGTCGTCCAGTCGGCCGCCAGCAGCTCCTTCGGCCTGCACGCCTTCCTGATGTACAACCGCATCAAGGGCGGCACCGAGGCCAACGTCGATCCGGGCTTCACCACCTGGCGCAAGACCATCGGCCCGAACGTGCTGGAATACATCCCCAGCTCGGCCAAGATCGCCGAGATGGTGCAGACCAACGAGGCGGCCATCTTCCCGCTGACCCCGACCGG
Organism: Azospirillum sp. A26; assembly: GCF_042604635.1. Taxonomy (NCBI): domain Bacteria; kingdom Pseudomonadati; phylum Pseudomonadota; class Alphaproteobacteria; order Rhodospirillales; family Azospirillaceae; genus Azospirillum; species Azospirillum sp. A26. Next base: position 2,045,633 of record NZ_CP170473.1, read on the forward strand.
TGTCGGCAGCCTGAAGGCCAAGGGCATCCCGGTGGAATATGCCCAGCCCAAGGAGGGCTCGGTCGTTCTGATGGTCGGCGAGTGCGTCGTCGCCAAGAACCCGGACAACGAGGCCGCGCAGAAGCTGGCCGCCTATCTGCTCGGGCCGGAGGCGCAGCTCGCCGCCCTGCAGTACGGCGCGCAGATCCCGTCCAACACCAAGGTCACCCCGCCGGCCGAGGTCGCCGACGAGATGAACAAGTTCCAGGGCTACATGAAGAACGCCGTCACGGTGGACTGGGACGTCATCAACGAGAAGCGTCCGGACTGGAACCAGCGCTGGAACAAGGAAATCGAACGGTAACGCAGGCAATAACCGGGGCATGAAAAAGGGGGCGGAAACGCCCCCTTCTCTTTTGGCCGGACCTTTCGGCGGATGCCTTATTCCGCCGCCACCGCGGCGCGGCGCCGGGCCTCGCGGGACTGGCGGCCTTCCTTCAGCTTTTCCGACAGCAGGAACGCCAGCTCCAGCGACTGGCTGGCGTTCAGGCGCGGATCGCAGGCGGTGTGGTAGCGCAGAGCCAGATTGTGATCGGTGATCGCCTGGGCGCCGCCGGTGCACTCCGTCACGTCCTGGCCGGTCAGTTCGAAATGCACGCCGCCGGCATGGGTGCCTTCGGCCTGATGCACCTCGAAGAAGCCGCGTGCCTCGGCCAGCACCCGTTCGACGGGGCGGGTCTTGTAGCCGGTGGTCGACTTGATCGTGTTGCCGTGCATCGGGTCGCAGGACCACACCACGGTGCGGCCTTCGCGCTGGACCTTGCGCAGCAGCGGCGGGAACTTCTCCGCCACCTTGTCGGAGCCCATGCGCACGATCAGCGTCAGGCGCCCGGCCTCGTTGGTCGGGTTCAGGATGTCGATCAGGCGGATCAGCTCGTCCGGGTCGGTGGTCGGGCCGCACTTCAGGCCGATGGGGTTCTTCACCCCGCGCAGGAACTCGACATGGGCGCCGTCGGGCTGGCGGGTGCGGTCGCCGATCCACAGCATGTGGGCCGACACGTCGTACCAGTCGCCGGTGGTGCTGTCGACGCGGGTCAGCGCCTGCTCGAACGGCAGCAGCAGCGCCTCATGGCTGGTGAAGAAGTCGGTCTCGCGGATCTGCGGGGTGGTCTCCGCGGTGATGCCGCAGGCGGCCATGAAGGCCAGCGTCTCGTCCAGGCGGGTGGCCAGCTCCTGGAAATGCTCCCCGGCCGGCGACTTCTCGACGAAGCTCAGCGTCCACTGATGGACCTTGTGCAGGTCGGCATAGCCGCCCTGGGCGAAGGCGCGCAGCAGGTTCAGCGTCGCGGCGGCCTGGGTGTAGGCCTGCATCATGCGCTCCGGATCGGGAACGCGGGCGTCGCTGGTGAAGTCGAAGCCGTTGACGATGTCGCCGCGGTAGGACGGCAGGTCCACCCCGTCGATCGTCTCCATGTCGGCCGAGCGCGGCTTGGCGAACTGGCCGGCCATGCGGCCCACCTTGATGACCGGGATCGAGGCGCCGAAGGTCAGCACCACGGCCATCTGCAGCAGGACGCGGAAGGTGTCGCGGATGTTGTTGGGATGGAACTCGGCGAAGCTCTCGGCGCAGTCGCCGCCCTGCAACAGGAAGGCCTGGCCGGCGGCGGCCTCGGCCAGCTTGGCCTTCAAACGGCGGGCCTCGCCGGCAAAGACGAGCGGCGGATAGGAGGACAGGCGCTGTTCGACCGCCTCGACCTTGGACAGGTCGGGATAAGTCGGCAACTGCTTCGCCGGTTTCGTCCTCCAACTGGCGGGTGTCCAACGCTCGACCATGACGCGCCTGCTCTTCCTTGACGATTGCGGAACGGGGGCCGGGCGGGCGGCGAACGACCGGCGGCGAATCCCGTGGGAGGTACTCTATAGCGCGACTCGCGGAAACTTTTCCATAGTTTCGGCTCCCTTGCCGGCAATGCTGTGCCGCGGGCATAGGCCGCCTGCCACCGGGGGTGATTTCAGATGAAAGGAAATTCGCGTCGGGCCCTTGTGCTTTCCGTCGATGAGCAGGGGGGCGATGAGCAGGGTCCGCTGGCGGCGGATGCCCGCGGCCTTTATACATCGGGGGCGACGGACCACCCCCTAGAGGAGCCCTCCCGGTGAAACCGACATCCTGGCGGACAACGCGCCTGTCCTCCTGGGGGCAGGCGCTGGCGGTCTACCGCGACCCGCGCGTGCTGGCGATCCTGTTCCTCGGCTTCTCCGAAGGGCTGCCGCTGGCGCTGACCGGCGCCACGCTGAATGTCTGGCTGACCGAGCAGGGCGTCAGCCGGACCAACATCGGCCTGTTCGCGCTGGTCACCATGCCCTATGCGCTGAAATTCCTGTGGGCGCCGCTGATCGACCGGCTGCGCCTGCCGGTGATGACGCGGCTGTTCGGGCGGCGGCGCGGCTGGGCGCTGACGGCGCAGGCGGCGCTGATCGCGGCATTGCTGGGGCTCGGGACCACCGATCCGGGGCAGGATCTGTGGTGGACCGCCATGTGCGCGGTGCTGGTCGCCTTCTGCTCGGCCAGCCAGGACATCGTGGTCGATGCCTACCGCGTCGAGGTGCTGGAGGAAAACCAGCAGGCCGCCGGTGCCGCGGTGCTGGTGCTGGGCTATCGCTTCGGCATGATGGCGGCGGGGGCGGGCGCGCTCTACATCGCCGAGTTCCATGGCTGGCGCACGGCATACGAGGTTATGGCCGGGCTGGTGCTGGTCGGCATGGCGACCATCCTGCTGTGCCGCGAACCGAAGGAGCCGCCGCCGAACGCCCGTGAAAAACTGATCGCCGAATGGCTGGGCCACCGGCCGCACCTGTCGGGCCGCAGCGCCGTGCTTCTCGCCTGGATCTACGGTGCGGTGGTGGCGCCCTTCGCCCAGTTCATGGAGCGGCGCGGCTGGGTGGTCATCCTGGCCTTCATCGCCAGCTACAAGCTGGGGGAGGTGCTGGCCGGCCAGATGTCCTCGACCTTCTACATCAGCCTTGGCTTCACCAAGGTTGAGATCGCCAACGTCAGCAAGCTGTTCGGCCTGTGGGCGACCATCGCCGGCGGTCTGCTGGGCGGCCTGCTGGTGGGAAAGGTCGGGGTGCTGCGCGGCCTGATGATCGGCGGCATCCTGCAGATGGTGTCGAACTTCGGCTATGTCGTGCTGGCCTGGAGCGGCAACGACGTGTCGATGCTGGCGGTCACCGTGGCGGCGGAGAATGTCTGTGCCGGCATCGCGACCTCGGCCTTTGTCGCCTACCTGTCCAGCCTGTGCAACGTCGCTTACACGGCGACCCAGTATGCGCTGCTGTCCAGCCTGTACAAGCTGGGCGGCGACCTGTTCGGCGCCTCGTCGGGCTGGCTGGCGGAGCGGCTGGACTGGGTCAGCTTTTTCCTGCTGTCGATGGCCGGCGCCATTCCGGCCCTGTGCCTGCTGATCTGGCTGATGGGCCTGCACAGGCGCGAGGAAGAGGCCGCCGTCCCTGCCCAGTGACAGGGACGGCGATGCCCGAGGAGCCGCTTATCAGCCCCCGCCATTAGCCTCAGGTGGTGCTCTTGGTCTTGCCGGCGCCCGGCCCGGCGCCCAGGTCGGCGCCGGTCAGCGGATCGGAGTCGGGCTTCGACATGGTGCGGGCGGCCACGGCGTTGACCGCCGCCAGTTCCGAAGCGGCGAGCTTGACCGTCGGGTTGCCGTCGCCGCCGTTGACCGGGGCGTCGCCCATCTTGACGTCCACGAACTCCCACTGGGCGCCCTGGTTCCAGGGGCCGCGCATGTCGCCCTCGCCCTGGCTGGTGTTGTAATACTTGTCGGTGTATTCCGGCTTGCCCGGCAGCTTGCCCGGCGGGAAGTTGTTGTCGATGGCGTAGAGCGCCTTTTCGAAGCTCTTCTGGTGGGCGATCTCGCGGGTCATCAGGAAGCCCAGCGCATCCTTCACGCCGGGATCGTCGGTGACGTTGATCAGGCGCTCGTAGATGATCTTCGCACGCGCTTCCGCCGCGACGTTGGAGCGCAGATCGGCGGTCGGTTCGCCGATGCTGTCGATGTAGCCGCCGGTCCACAGCTGCCCGGCCGAATTCACCAGGGCCGGACCGCCGCCATACAGCAGCGACAGGGTGTGGCTGCCATTGCCCTGGGTGATGTTGGCGTACAGGTCGGCGGTCGCCTCCGCCCCCTCGGCCAGCTTGCCCTTGGCGCCCTTGGTCAGCATCGCCACGATGGAGCCGATGATTTCAAGGTGGCTCAATTCCTCGGTCGCTATGTCGATCAGCAGGTCCTTGCGGCCCGGATCCTCATCGGCCAGACCCTGGGTGAAATAGCGCATGGCCGCGGCCAGCTCGCCCTGCGGGCCGCCGAACTGTTCAAGCATCAGGCTGGCGAGCACCGGATTCGGCTCGGACACGCGGACCGTGTACATGAGCTTTTTGTTGTGCATGAACATGCGAGGAATTCCTCCTGGGTCAGATGGCCCGCCTTGCGGGGGGCCGCGGATCGGCGCGACCGGGTCCGGACCGGATCGCTTCATGTCCTCAACCCAGGATTTTTAGAAGCGTTCCAGGAAGAATGCCTGTTTCGGAGTGTTATGCCGGATGGATCACAACGGCGGTGGAAACGATTGCCTTCCGTATAGAAGCTGGTCGTGGAACAAAAACGCCCACCCGGTTTTTCACATCCGGGTGGGCGCCTTTGCTGACAAGCACCGATAAGTGCCGGGGAGGCTTACTGCGCCTGGGCGCGGCAGGCTTCCAGGGCCGAGATCGCCTTGCGGGTGTCGTCGAGGTAATAGGTGTAGGCGTAATCGTCGCCCTTGCCGTCGATCTCCATGTAAAGCTCGCGGCCATTCATCAGGGCGTCGATCGCCTTGGAGGTGGCCGGGATGCCGACGACGGCCATCGTCTTGTCGATGGCGGCGCCCGGAACCTTGTCGCTCCACTTCTTATCGACCGACAGGGAGATCGAGAGATCTTCCTTCTCCTTCAGCTTCCAGGCGGAATCGCCGAAGATCAGAACCATCGCCTGGCCCTTGTTGGTGTAGGCCAGGGCGATGGTCGCGGTGTCCTTCGAGTCCGTCTTCCACTCCTGCGTGATGGCGCAGTCCTTGTCGATCTTGACGTCCCAGACGCCGATCTTGGTCTGAGCATGAGCCGCGCCGACCGAGGCGAACGCCGCAACGCAGGCAGCCGCTGCAAAAATTCCACGCATGTTTGGAGCCATTCCCTGGGAAAATTATTCGTACCACCATGGTAGGTACCACAATCGGCCAAGGTCCAGGGATTTCCGGTCCTTATTGGCATGCAACTGGACCATGAGCGGAGGATTCCGCTCATGGTCCAGTTGCGGACGGCCCGTCGCCGCCTTGCGGTGGGGCTGTCCGTTCAGATCGTCTTTTCCGGCTCCGCCTTTTCGCGCATCAGCACGAATTCCTCCGCGGTGGAGGGATGAAGGGCGATGGTGCGGTCGAAATCGCGCTTGGTGGCACCGCAGTTCATCGCGATTGCCAGGGCCTGCATCATCTCGGGCGCGTCCATGCCCATCATGTGGCAACCCAGCACGCGCTGGCTTTCACCGTCCACCACCAGCTTCATCAGCACCCGCTCGTCCCGGCCGGACAGGGTGTGCTTCATCGGGCGGAAGCCGGCCTTGTAGATGTCGACTTTCGCAAACTTTTCCCGTGCCTGCATCTCGGTCAGGCCGACGGTGCCCAGCGGCGGCAGGGAGAACACGCCGGTCGGCACATTGTCGTAACCGATGTGCATCGGGTTGTCGTTGAACAGCGTCTCGGCCAGGGCGCGGCCTTCGGCGATGGCGATGGGGGTCAGCGCCATGCGGTCGGTGACGTCGCCGATGGCATAGATGTTGTCGACGGAGGTGCGCGACCACTCGTCGACCGAAATCGCGCCGGCCTCGTCCAGGGCGATGCCGACCTCTTCCAGGCCCAGATTCTTCGTGTTCGGGCGGCGGCCGGTGGCGGCCATCACCAGACCGGCGGAATGCTCGCGGCCCATATGGTCGGTCAGAGTATAGCCGCCGGCCCCCTTTTCCAGCTTCGCCGGCTTGCAGCGCGAGATGATGGTGATGCCGCGTTTGCGCATTTCCTGCGCCAGGGCGACGCGGATGTCGTCGTCGAAGCCGTTCAGCAGATCGTCGCCGCGGATCATCAGCGTCACCTCCGCGCCCAGACCGCGGAAGATGCTGGCGAACTCCACCGCGATATAGCCGCCGCCGATGATCAGGACGGAGTGGGGAAGCGTTTCCAGATGCAGCGCCTCGTTGGAGGTCACGGCATGCTCCATCCCCTCGACCTGCGGCAGCGTCGGCCAGCCGCCGGTGGCGATCAGGATGTTGCGGGCGGTATAGCGCTTGCCGTCGACCTCAACGGTATGGCGGTCGACGATCCGGCCGAACCCCTCATACAGGGTGACGCCGGAGTTCTTCAGCATGGTGATGTAGATGCCGTTCAGCCGGTCGATCTCGCTGTCCTTGCGTGCGATCAGCGTTTCCCAGTCGAAGGACGCCATGGGCGCGCTCCAGCCATAGCCGGCGGAGTCCTCGAAACCGTCGCGGAACTGGGCGGCGTAGACCAGCAGCTTCTTCGGCACACAGCCGCGGATCACGCAGGTGCCGCCGACGCGGCTGCCCTCGCAGATCGCCACCTTGGCGCCATAGGACGCAGCGCGCCGGCTGGCGGCGACGCCGCCGGACCCTGCCCCGATGGTGAAGAGGTCGAAATCGAACTCGGCCACGGCCGTCTCCTTCCGCAACTGGACCCTGATCCTGCAAACAATTCCCCCGGACGATTCCTGCGATCGGTCGGGGCCTGTTCACTGTGGACCGGCAGCATATGGGGAGGTGCGGGGCGTTGGGAAGCGCGCCCTCAGCGCAGCAGCATGTCCTGGATCAGGACTTGTCGAAGTTTCAGCGGGCGCATGGTCTTGTTGGCGACGTAGCGCAGCGCGTCCTTGATGTAGACCTGCCCGTCGGCCCCGCGCAGTTCGGCCGGATCGACCTCCAGCAGGCGCCGGCCCATGGCGTCGGCGATGCGCGGCAGGTGGGGTGTCACCGCCTCCATCGGGGTTGCCGGATCGAATTCCAGCACGGCGCGCAGCCGCAACTCCTGCAAGCGGCGGCCGTCGTTCAGCGTGATCGTCAGGGTAGGCAGGGCGGCATAGACGGCCGGTGAAACCTCGACCCGTGCCGGGGGATGGGCGCCCTGGGCGGGAACCGGACGCAGCAGCAGCACACCGCCGACCCCGGCGCCGGCAAAGGCAAGCATCAGCCCCAGCAAGGCCAGGACGATCCGGTTTCCGGTGCCATCGAAGGAGGGCAGGCCGTTCCTGTTGGATCCGGCGAACTCCAATTCCGCGGACATCGCTGCCTTGCTCATTCCGCTCTGCCTGGATGTTGCCGACGAACCGATGCTTGAAACCTTAAAAGCGCGGAAGTGGTAGGTCAAATAAAGGTATTTTATTGGATTTTTTCTTTGATTGTCGATGGGCGGCCGGATTTCAACTGCTGACTTGGGACATGGCCTTTGGCGGCAGCCGATCTATTCCGTGACGGCCGCAATCCGGCTTCCCGCGGAAAACGCAACGCAGCCATCCGCGGCGGGTCGCCCGGACGGGAAGGCTCTTCCCCCGTCCGGCCGGGACGTATAATGCTGGGATTTCAACACAACCGTCCGGCTGCCCTGTTCGGGGGCCGGGCCGGCGACGACGAAGCACTGTGAACGCCATGCGCAGACCGATGCGTGGACTCATGTGCAGGGCCATGTGCCGACAGGGGCGAAAGGCGAGGGTGACGGGTATGAGTGACACCGACAACCGTTCAGCTGGCAACCAGGCGGCCGGCAGCCGGAAGGGTGGACAGGGGCCGACGGCTCTCCTCCCGTCCTCCGCCTCGGTTCCCGACTGGACGGACACCTATTTCCGCCGCACCAAGGAGGCGGTGGGCAAATTCGGCGACAAGACCGTCACCTACGCCATCTTCATGCGGCGTCCCGTGGTCTGTGCCCCGCGCCTTGCGGTGGAATGGCTGGAGGCGGTGGCGCGCGAACGCAACACCAGCTTCCAGATCGAGCTGAACTATCCCGAGGGCAAATGGGTCGGCGCCGGCGAGCCGATCATGTACATCACCGGCTCCTTCTACCATCTGGTCGATTGCGAGACGATCCTGTTGCAGAAGCTGGGCCCGGCCAGCGTCGCCGCCTACAACGCCTTCACCATGTGCGCCGACCTGCCGAAGGTCGCCTTCCTCGCCATGGATGCCCGCCACTGCGCCGGGACGGAGATGGCGGAGATGATGGCCTATGCCGCCTCCGTCGGCTCCGACCGGGCCAAGCGCAAGGTCGGGGCCAAGGGCTTCATCGGCAACGCCACCGACGCCACCGCCCCCTATTTCGGTCAGGAGAAGGGCATGGGCACCATGCCGCACGCCCTGATCGGCTATGCCGGATCGACGGTGCGCGCGGCGGAGATGTTCCACGAGACCTTCCCCGACCTCGGCCTGACCGTTCTGGTCGATTATTTCGGCCGTGAGATCACCGACGGGTTGGAAGTCTGCCGCCGCTTCCCGCAGCTGGCCGCCCAGGGCAAGCTGTCGCTGCGGCTCGACACCCCCGGCGGCCGGTTCGTCGAGGGGCTGGACCCGCCCGGCTCCTACGCCGTGCTGGAGCGCCATGCGCCGCATGCCATCCGCGGCTATCGCGACGAGACGCAGCTGCGCTATCTGATTGGCACCGGCGTGTCGGCGGCGGCGATCCACTATGTGCGCGAAAGGCTGGACGATGCCGGCTTCCCGGCGGTGAAGATCGTCGCCAGCAGCGGCTTCGGCCCGGCCAAGTGCCGGCTGATGGCGGAAGCCAACGCGCCAGTGGACATCATCGGCACCGGCAGCTACCTGCCCGAACGCTGGACCGAAACCTACGCGACCGCCGACATCATCGAGTATGACGGCGAGCGCCGCGTGAAGGTCGGCCGCGAGTTCCTGTTCCGGCGGTAGCGTCCCGACCGAGAATTCGCCCTCTCCTGTTCCGGGAGAGGGCATTGTCTCTCACCCCAGACGCTTCGCGATCAGCGGTCCGCGGACCGGCGCGGTGTCCGTCACCGTGACCGACGCGCGCAGGCGGCGTTCCGCCTCGTCGGCCTGGGCCTCGTTGCGGGCGTGCAGGATCGCCAGCGGACGGTCGCCCGGCCCCACCGCGTCGCCCAGCCCGGCCACCCCGTCGAAGCCGACCGCGAAGTCGATGGCATCGGTCGTCTTGGTCCGGCCGCCGCCCAGCGCCACCACCGCCATGCCGACTCCGCGGGTGTCGATGGCGCCGACGAAGCCGGCCCGCTCGGCGAACAGCGGGCGGACGATGGGGGCGCTTTCAAGATGGCGGTCGGGCTGCTCCAGCAGGTCGGCCGGCCCGCCCAGCGCCGCCACCATGCGGGCGAAGCGTTCCGCCGCTTCACCGCTGGCGATGGAGCGGTCGGCCAGGACGCGGCCCGCCGCAGCGTCCGGTGCCAGTCCGGCCAGCGCCAGCAGTTCGGCGGCCAGCGCCGCGGTCACCTCGTAGAGCCGCGGTTCGGCCGGCTCGCCGCGCAGGATGGCGAGGCATTCGCGCATCTCCAGCGCGTTGCCGGCGCTGCGGCCCAGCACCTCGTTCATGTCGGTCAGCAGGGCCACCGCCGGCAGGCCGGCCCCTTTCGACACGGTGACGATGCTGTCAGCCAGGGCCTCGGCATCTTCGAAGCGCTGCATGAAGGCGCCGCTACCGAATTTCACGTCCATCACCAGGGCGTCCAGCCCGGCCGCCAGCTTCTTCGACAGGATCGAGGCGGTGATGAGGTCGAGCGATTCCACCGTCGCCGTCACGTCGCGGATGGCGTAGAGCCGCTTGTCGGCCGGGGCGATGTCGTCGGTGGCGCCGATCACGGCGCAGCCGACCTGCTTCACCACCCGGCGCAGCAGCTCGTTGTCGGGCTTGGCGCGGTAGCCGGGGATGCTCTCGAACTTGTCGAGCGTGCCGCCGGTGTGGCCGAGACCGCGACCCGACACCATCGGCACGAAACCGCCGCAGGCGGCCAGCATCGGCGCCAGGATCAGGCTGACCTTGTCACCGACGCCGCCGGTCGAATGCTTGTCGATCACCGGGCCGGGCAGGCCCAAGGACTTCCACTCCATCACCGTGCCCGAATCGCGCATGGCGCGGGTCAGCGCCACCCGTTCGTCCAGGCTCATGCCGCGGAAGAAGACGGCCATGGCGAAGGCCGATGCCTGGGCTTCCGACACGCGGCCGTCGGTGAGGCCGCGGACGAAGTCCTGGATGGTGGCGGCATCGAGCGGCTGGCCGTCGCGCTTGGCGCGGACGATTTCCTGCGGAAGCATGCCTCAGTATCCTCCCGCCGGGGCCGGCTCGCGTTCGCCTTCCCGTTCGCCGTCCCGCTCGCCATGACCGGCCGCCGACAGCAGCGCGTCGAGCAGGCTGGAAGCGCCGAAGCGGAAGGTCTGCGGCGTCGCCCAGCCATCCCCCAGGATATGGTCGGCCAGCGCCAGATAGCGTGCCGCCTCCACCGCGTCGCGGATGCCGCCGGATGCCTTGAAGCCGACCTTCTTGCCCGATTCATAGATGCTGTCGAGCATCACCGCCGCGGCCGACAGGGTCGCGGCCGGCTGCGTCTTGCCGGTGGAGGTCTTCAGGAAGTCGGCACCGGCGGCGATGGCGTCGCGCGACGCCCAGGCCAGCAGGTCGGCATCGGGGAAGGCGCCCGATTCCAGAATCACCTTCAGCAGCGCCTTGTCGCCGCAGGCCTCGCGGCAGGCCTTCACGACATTCATCGGCTGGGTGCGGGCCCCGTCGATGAAGGCCTTGTAGGGCAGCACCACGTCGATCTCGTCGGCCCCGTCGGCGATGGCCCGCCGGGTTTCCGCCGCCACCGAGGCGGCGTCGGCCTCGCCGGTCGGGAAATTGACCACGGTGGCGATCTTCACCGGCGTGCCGTCCAGCGCCTTGCGCGCGGTGGGGACGAAGCGCGGCCAGACGCAGACCGCGGCGACCGGGCCGATGGGCGTGACAGCGCGGGCGCAGAGTTCCTGCACCACCCGGTCGCTGTCGTCGCCGTTCAGGCTGGTGAGATCGAGCATGCCCACGGCACGGCGCGCCAGATCGGCGTCGGACGGGGCGTTGGCGCTGGCGTCCAGCGCGCTTTGCAGGTCGGCAGACAGTTTCATGACCGGGACCCGTCCTTCTCATGCAGGCGTTCGAGGAAGCCGACCAGCAGGCGCTCCAGGTCGGCGGCTGCCGCCGAGGCGGCGGTCAGGGTCTGGTGGTGGTCGACCGGCCCGTCGCCGAGCCCGACGCCCAGATTGGTGACGACGGCGCAGCCGACAACCCGCAGGCCGCAATGGCGCGCGACGATGCATTCGGGAACGGTGGACATGCCAACCGCGTCGGCGCCCAGCAGCTTCATCATCCGCACCTCGGCCGGCGTCTCGAAGGACGGGCCGGGATAGGCGGCATAGACGCCTTCCGCCAGATCGATGGACAGGCCGGCGGCGACGTCCTTCAGCAGGCTGCGCAGCTCCGGATTCCAGGCGTCGGTCATGCTGGGGAAGCGCTCGCCGAAAGCCTCGTCGTTCGGGCCGGTCAGCGGGTTGCTGGCCAGAAGGTTCAGATGGTCGCTGATCGCCATCAGCCGGCCGGGTCCGACCTCCAGCCGCAGCGAGCCGACGGCGGCGGTCAGCACCAGCGTGTCGCAGCCGGCCAGCTTCAGCGCCCGCACCGCGGTCTTCAGCGCATCGAAGCCGTTGCCCTCATAGGCATGGACGCGGCCCTGCATGCAGGCGACCTCGACGCCGCCGAGTTGCCCCACGACGAGCCGCCCGGCATGGCCGGACACGCTGGGGATCGGGAAACCGGCGATGTCGGTGTAGGGGATGGCGACCGCGTTGGCGATGCGGTCGGCGATGCCGCCCAGGCCGGAGCCCAGCACGATGCCGACCCGCGGCCGATGGCCGGAGGCACGGTGTAGGATGTCCGCGGCGGCGCGGGCTGCGGTCATGTCGGGAAACTCCGCTCAGAAGGCTAAATTGGTGGGGCCGAACGATTCGGGCAACAGGGTTTCCAGCGGAAAGCTCCGCCGCAGGCCGGCCGGGTCGCAGATATGGACCGGCGTGTCCGGCGCCGCAAATTCGCGGATGCGCTGGCGGCAGCCGCCGCAGGGGGTGCAGATCTCCTCCGCGCCCGCCTCGCCGCCCATCACGACGATGGCGCGGATGCGGCGGTCGCCGGCGGTGACCATGGCGCCGATGGCGCTCGATTCCGCGCATTGTCCCTGCGGGTAGGCCGCGTTCTCCACATTGCAGCCGGCGAAGATGCGGCCCGATTCGCCGAGGATCGCCGCACCCACCTTGAACTTGGAATAGGGGGCGTGGGCATTCTCGCGCGCGGCGCGGGCCGCTTCGATCAGTTGGGGCAGCTCTGCGGTGTCGGCCATCGGCTCAGCGTTCCTTCACATAGGGGATGCCGCTCGCCTTGGGGGCGATGGCCTTGCCGACGAAGCCGGCCAGCAGCAGGACGGTCAGCACATAGGGCAGCATCTGGATGAACTGCACCGGGATGACGCCGATGCCCGGCAGGACGACGCCCTGGAGGCGGACCTGCACCGCGTCGGTGAAGGCGAACAGCAGGCAGGCGAATAGGGTCGGGCCCGGCCGCCATTTGCCGAAGATCAGCGCCGCCAGCGCCAGATAGCCCTTGCCGGCGGTCATGTCGCGGACGAAGCCGGCGCCATGGCCGGTGGAGAGATACGAGCCGGCCATGCCGGTCAGCACGCCGGTGACCAGCAGCGCCTGATAGCGCAGCGTCGCCACCGACAGGCCGGCGGTGTCGACCGCTGCCGGATTCTCGCCCACCGCCCGCAGCCGCAGCCCGAAGCGGGAGCGGTAGAGCACCCAATGGGTGGCGATCACCAGGACCAGCGTCACCCAGATCAGCACATTGTTGCCGTTGAGCAGCTCGCGGTAGACCGGCCCCAGCACCGGGATGCCGGACAGCGCCTCCACCCCCGGCAGCTCCACCGCGGGGATGCGCGCCTGATTGGGCAGCAGCGGGGTCTGGCCGCCCTGCTGGAACCAGGCATAGGCCAGCGTCGGCGCCAGCCCGGCGACCAGGATGTTGATCGCCATGCCCGACACCACCTGATTGCCGTTGTGGGTGATGCAGGCGAAGCCATGGACCATCGCCAGCGCCACCCCGGCGGCGATGCCGGCCAGCAGCCCCAGCCACGGGTTCAGCGTGGCCGAGGCGACGGCGGCGGAGAAGAAGGCGCCGGCCAGCATCTTGCCTTCCAGCCCGATGTCGACCACGCCGGCCCGCTCGCAATACATGCCGGCGAAGGCGGCCAGCACCAGCGGGGTCGCCACGCGGATGGTGGCGCCCAGCAGCTGCAAGGCCAGAAGCAGCGCGTCTTCCATCGCTCAGCCCCTCCCCGTATCGGCGGCGGCACTGCCGCGGCGACGGAACAGCGCCTCCACCTGCGGTTTGAACAAGTTCTCCATCGCACCGGCGAACAGGATGACCAGACCCTGGATGACCATCACCAGCTCGCGGTTGATCGTGGGGTATTCGAAGGACAGCTGGCCGCCGCCCTGCGCCAGAACACCGAACAGGAGAGCCGCCAGAATGATCCCGACCGGATGGTTGCGCCCCATCAGCGCCACGGCGATGCCGACGAAACCGACGCCGCCGGTGAAGTTCAGGATCACCCGGTGCTGCACGCCCAGGATCTCGTTCACGCCGACGAAGCCGGCCAGCGCACCGGAGATCAGCATGGCGATGACGATGTTGCGCGCCGGCGAGATGCCGGCATAGACCGCCGCCCGCTCGTTGCGGCCGACGGTGCGCAGCTCGTAGCCCCAGCGGGTGCGGCGCAGGAAGATGTGGAACAGCAGGCAGCAGGCCAGCGCCCACAGGAAGGACAGGTTCAGCGGCGAGGCCGGGATGGAGATGCCGAACCAGCCGAGTGCCCGGTCCATCGACGGCAGCCAGACGCCGGGATCGAACTCGCGGGTTTCCGGCGACTGGCTGCCGGGGCGGATCAGCACGTCCACCAGCAGCCAGGTCATGATCGACGCGGCGATGAAGTTGAACATGATCGTCGTGATGACGATGTGGCTGCCGCGCTTGGCCTGGAGCCAGGCCGGGATGAAGGCCCAGGCGGCGCCGAACAGGGCTGACGCCAGCACCGCCAGCACCGCCACCACCGGCCAGGGCCAGCCGGTCAGCGCCAGCGCCACCAGCCCGGCGCCGAGCCCGCCCAGATAGGCCTGCCCCTCGCCGCCGATGTTGAACAGCCCGCAATGGAAGGCGATGGCGACCGCCAGCCCGGTGAAGATGTAGTCGGTGGTGTAATAGAGGGTGTAGCCGATGGCCTCGGGATATCCCAGGGCCTCCGACAGCAGCAGCGACAGCACGTCCACCGGGTTCTCGCCGATCACCAGGATCACCAGCCCCGACAGCACGAAGGCCGCGACGAGGTTGAGAACCGGCAGCAGCGCATACCCGACCCAGCCCGGCACCGCGCCCGGCTGGCCCTTCCCCGATCCGCTCAGCAGCACCGGCGTCTCCTGGATTGCCCCTTGCCGGGGATTCTTAACCGCCAATGCTCTGCCGACCAAGCATTTCATGGTGCCGGGAATCCAAGCGCCGCCTGGAGTTGGAAGGATTACAAAAAGTCTTGCCGCAACGCAGCATTCTGGCATGCTTCTTACCCATAGAAATTTTATGGCTATGGAGCATCGCCGATGCCGCTCGACATCCCGCAGACCTTCCGTCACCACGTCTTCTGCTGCGCCCAGCAGCGTCCGCCCGGCCATCCGCGCGGCAGCTGCGCCGCCAAGGGCGCGCATCCGCTGTGGCAGCGGCTCGATCAGAAAATCCAGGGCAAGGGCCTGACCGATGTCGGCATGGCGATGACCGGTTGCCTCGGCTTCTGTTCCGCCGGGCCGCTGATGGTGGTGTATCCGGACGGCATCTGGTACCGGCCGGAAACCCCGGAGGACATCGACGAGATCGTCGACTCGCATCTGGTGAACGATGCGCCGGTCGAACGGCTGGTGATGGTTCTGACGCGGTGAGGCGAAGGGGGGCGCCCGAGCCAACCTTTAAGTATGGCTGCGCCTACCAGACCTGCGGTTGCGGCATTGGGACGCGGGCGCATTTGCCCATAATGTGGGCAGCTCCCGCCATTGCCGTTCCGAACCGAGTCCATGACCGACGCCGAAACCGCCGACCTGCTGCCTGCCGAGGCCGATTCGGTTCCCTATGCCGTCGGCTGCTTCCTGGGCGCCATCCTGCTGTTCGCGGCGATGGACACGCTCATCAAGTTCCTGACCGCCGATTACCCGGTGCCGCAGCTGATGTTCGTGCGCTCGCTGGTCGCCTTTCTGCTGGTGGGCGGCTACACCCTGACATGCGGCGGCGGGATCGCGGCGATGCGGACGCGGCGGCCCCTGGGGCATGTGTGGCGCGCCTTCGCCGGGCTGATCTCGATGGGATGCTTCTTCTATGCCTTCCGCGAACTGCCTTTGGCCGACGTCTATGTGCTGAGCTTCGCCGGTCCGCTGTTCATCACCGCGCTGTCGGCGCCGTTGTTGGGCGAGCCGGTGGGCTGGCGCCGCTGGGCCGCCGTGGTGGTCGGGTTCAGCGGCGTGGTGGTGATGGCGCAGCCGTCGGCCGGGGCGCCGCTGGTGCCGGTGCTGGTCGGGCTGTGCGCCGCCCTGTTCTATGCGCTGGCCGCACTGGCCGTGCGCGGCCTGTCGCGGACGGAAACCAGCGCGTCCATCGTGCTCTACCTGCTGCTGACGACGACATTGGTCAGCGGGGCGCTGGCCGTGCCGGTCTGGACGGCGCCCACCGCTTTCGCGCTGGGGCTGATGGCGCTGGTCGGGGCCATCGGCGCTGGGGCACAGGTCCTGCTGACCCAGGCCTTCCGCCGCGCGCCGCCGGCGGTGGTGGCGCCGTTCGAATATACCGGCATGGTCTGGGCCAGCCTGTTCGGCTGGCTGGTGTTCGGCGACCTGCCGACGGTGCCGGTCCTGGCCGGCGCCATGGTGATCATCGGCAGCGGGCTCTACATCCTGCATCGTGAAACCATGGTGGCGCGCCGCCGGTTGGGTTCTTGACAGGACGGGGCCGGCGGCGACACTCTCGCCGCCTGTTCACGGCTGGGGTGCCTCATGCGGATGCCGGTTCGGCAACCGTGGGGGCTGAGACAACACCCATCGAACCTGATCCGGGTCATGCCGGCGAAGGGAGCCGACCGGAACCCGACGGACCCGCTGAAAGCTGCTGCAAAGCGCCCCGTCCCCTCCGCGTCGCCCCAACCGCCGGCGCGTGTCGAGGAGTTTTCGGTCATGCGGCGCACGCTTTCCCTTCTGATCGGCCTGCTGGCCGCATCCTCCTGCCTGTCGTCCGTCTGTCTGTCGTCCGCCGCCCGTGCCGACGACACGCTGTCCTTCCCGGTGCTGGTGCCGCTGACCGGCTTCCTGTCGCTGGAGGGCACCAGCCAGCGCAACGGCGCCGTCCTGGCGCTGAAGCAGACACCGGCCGGCGTCGCCATCGCCTCGGAGGTCGTCGACACCGGCACCTCGCCCGAGGCGGCGGTGACGGCGCTGGAGCGCGCGGCCGGCCGCGGCACGGTGGGCGCGGTCGCCGCCAGCATGCTCGGCACCCAGATGCTGGCGATGCTGCCGTTGGCGGGCGAGCTGAAGCTGCCGCTGGTCACCGTGTCGGGCACCGCCTCGATCACCGAGCAGGGCAATCCCTGGGTCTTCCGCTTCTTCCCCGGCGACGCCGTGACCAAGGCCGCCCATGCCCGCTATGTGGTGGAGGAGCTGGGCAAGCGGCAACCGGCCGTCATCTACCAGACCACCGCCTACGGCCAGAGCGGCAAGGCCCATCTCGACGCCGCCTTCAAGGCGCTGGGCGTCACGCCCGTCTTCGAGGAGGGGGTGGACCCGGCGGCCAAGGATCTGCTGCCGGTGCTGACCAAGGCGCTCGCCGCCAAGCCGGACGTGCTGGTCCTGCACCTGCATTCCGGCCCGACCGCGCTGCTGTTGCGGCAGGCGGCGTCCAGCGGCGTGACCCTGCCCATCGTCGCCGGCTCCGCCATGCATCAGCCGAGCACCGCCGCCCTGCTGGAACCGGCGGAGCTGAATGGCGTCTGTGCCGAGACCGCGGCATCGCCGATCTCGGGCGGCACGCCGGAGGTCAAGGCCTTCACCGACGCCTACCGCGCCGCCTTCGGCAAGGAGCCGGACGCCTTCGCGCTCGGCCAGTATGACGGCATGACCATGGTGCTGGAGGCGGTGAAGGCCGGCGCCCGGTCGCCGGACGCCATCCGCAAGGCGCTGTCCGCCGAGACGTTCCGGGGCCTCGCCATGACCTACAAGTCCGACGGCAAGGGCAACATGGCCCATTCCGCCGTCATCGTCTGCTATGACGGGGCCAGCCGCGTGCCGGTGCTGGTGAAGCGGTACGACGACCCGACGCTTGCGGCGAAGTGAGCGGATGGCGGCGCTTCAACTGCTGGTCAACGGGGTGGCGCTGGGGGCGGCCTATGCCCTGGTGGCGCTGGGCTTCGTGCTGGTGCTGAACGCCACCTCGGCGGTGAATTTCGCCCAGGGCGATCTCGTGATGGCCGGCGGGCTGCTGGCGGTTGCGCTGGCGCCGCTGATCCCGCTGCCGGGCATCGTCCTGCTGCCGGTGGTTCTGGCGCTGATGGCGGCGCTGGGGCTGCTGCTGGCACTGGCGGCCTATCTGCCGCTGCGCCGCCGGCCGCCGGTCTCGGTCTTCATCAGCACCATCGCGGTCGGCATCATCCTGCAGAACGGGGCCGCCATCCTGTTCGGGCCGGAGCCGCGCGCCGCACCGCCGCTGTTCGGCGACGACACGCTGCACATCGCCGGGCTGGCGGTGCCCGAGCAATCGCTCGCCATCGTCGCGGTGGCGGGGCTGCTGATCGGCGCGCAGCAATGGGTGTTCGCCCGCACGCAGCTCGGCCGCCGGCTGCGCGCCACGGCGCAGGATCCAGAGATGGCGCGCGCCTGCGGCGTGCCGGTCACCGCGATGATCCTGGTGACCTTCGCCATCGGGGCGGCCTGTGCCGGGGCGGCCGGGCTGCTGCTGGCCAACCGCTATTTCGTCACGCCGACCTCGGGCGGCGACCTGATTCTGAAGGCCTACATCGCGGTGACGGTGGGGGGCTGGGGCTCCGTGCCGGGTGCGGTGGTGGGCGCCCTGCTGATCGCGCTGTTCGAGGTGGGGGTGTCGTCGGTGCTCTCATATCCGGTGGCGCTGGGCGCGTTGTATTTGACCTTGCTGGCGATTCTGGTTCTGCGTCCGCAAGGGCTGTTCGGCGAAGCGGTGCGGCGCCGTGGGTGAACGGCACTCTCCGGCGGAAACTGTCGCGCTGATCGCCGGCGCGCTTGCCCTGCTGGTCTATGCGCTGGCCTTCGCGTCCCCCTACGGCCTGCGCGTCCTGACCGTTGCCGGGGTCTATGCGCTGGCGACTTTCGGTTTCCAGATCGTCTTCGGGCTCGGCGGTGCGCTGTCGCTGGCGCAGGGCGCCTTCTTCGGCGTCGGCGCCTATGTGACGGGTATCCTCGGCAGCCGCTACGGGCTCGGTTTCGAAGCGACCTTCCCGCTGTCGATGCTGGTGCCGCTGCTGCTGGCCCTGCCGGTCGGTCTGGCGGTGCTGCGGCTGGAGTCGCATTACTTCGCCCTGGCGACTCTCGGCATCGCCCAGGTTCTCCATCTGCTGGCGGTCAACCTGCCGGAGCTGACCGGCGGCTCCAACGGGCTGGCCGGAGTGCTGGCGGCGGTGCTGTTCGGCTGGGCGGTGCCGCGCGGGCTGCCGATGGCCGGGCTGGTCTGGGGGCTGGTCGCTCTCGGCGGGCTGATCGGCTGGCGGCTGGCGCGGGGACGGCTCGGAGGCTCGCTGGCGATGCTGCGCGACGATCCGCTGGCGGCGGCAACGCTGGGGCTCGACGTCGGGCGGCTGCGGCTGATCGCCTTCGGCATCAGTGCGCTCTTCGCCGGGGCCGCCGGGGCGCTGGCCGTCCACACCCAGCGCGTCGTCTCGCCGGAGGTGCTGGAATTCCCGGTCATGGTCTCCATCCTCACCATCGCCATCGTCGGCGGGCGGGGGCGGATGGCCGGGGCGGTGCTGGGCGCCGTGCTTCTGCTGCATCTGCCGGAGTGGTTCCGCTTCCTGGAGCGCGGCTATCTGGTCGTCTATGGCGTCGCCCTGCTGGCGACCGTGGTGCTGGCGCCCGACGGGCTCACCGGCCTGCTCGACCGCATCGCGGCCCGCCTGTTCGGCCGCAGTCCGCGGGCGTCGGTCGAGGCGAAGGAGCCGCCGCGTCCGCCAAATTCCCCGGACGGGCTGGCGGTCGACGATCTGCGCAAGTCCTTCGGCGGTGTGCGGGCGGTGGACGGCGTGTCGCTGGAACTGCGGTCGGGAACCATCACCGGGTTGATCGGCCCGAACGGCTCCGGCAAATCCACGGTGATCAACCTGCTGTCGGGGCTGGAGCGGCCGGATGCCGGGCGGGTGCGGCTGGGTGGACGCGAGGTCACCGGGCTGCGTGCCGACCGGCTGGCCCGCGCCGGACTGGCCCGCAGCTTCCAGGCGGCGGTCTTGCCGATTGGGGCCGGCGTGCTGGAGGCGGTCGCCGCCGCGCGCCTTGCCGTCGATCCCGACGCCCGGACGGCGGAGGCGCATGCCCGCTGGGCGCTCGACCGGCTGGGCGTCGGCGACCTCGCCGGCCAGGGCTGCGACGCGCTGCCGGCGGCGCTGCGGCGGCGGGTGGAACTGGCTCGGTCGCTGGTCCGCCGGCCGGCGGTGCTGCTGCTGGACGAGCCTGCCGCCGGCCTGACCGACGGCGAAAAGGCGGAGCTGGCGGCCCTGCTGCGCGAACTGGTGGAGGAGGGCGTGGCGATCCTGCTGGTGGAGCATGACATGGGCTTCCTGTTGCCGCTCGCCGGCCGGGTGCTGTGCCTCGACCGCGGCCGGGTCATCTATGACGGGCCGGCCGGCGGCGTGCGCCGGGATCCGGCGGTGGCCGCAGCCTATCTGGGCCGGGCGGTGCCGGCATGAGCGCGCTGCTGTCCATCCGCGGCCTGACCGCCGGCTATGGCGGGGCGAGCGCGCTCGACGATGTGTCGCTGAGCCTTGCGGCGGGGGAGACGGTGGCGCTGCTCGGCGCCAACGGGGCGGGTAAGTCGACGCTGCTGAAGGCTCTGCTCGGCCTTGTGCCGGCGCAGGGGGAGCTTCGCTTCGACGGGGCGGACATCGGCGGCCTCGCCACCGAGTTGAGGGTGCGGCGCGGCATCGGCTATGTGCCGGAAGGGCGGCGGGTCTTCGCGGGCATGAGCGTGCGCGACAATCTGGAGGTCGCCGGCCTGCCCGCCGCCCGCGACCGCGCAAAGGATGTCGAGCGCGTCTTCGCCCTGTTCCCCGACCTTGCCCTGAAGAGCCGCGAGAGCGCTTGGCGCCTGTCCGGCGGCCAGCAGCAGATGCTGAGCCTGGGGCGGGCGCTGATGGGCCGGCCGCGCTTGCTTCTGCTGGACGAGCCGTCGCTCGGCCTGTCGCCCAAGCTGGCCGACGAGCTGTTCGCCGCCGTCCGCCGCATCGCCGGCACCGGCACGGCCGTGCTGCTGGCCGAGCAGAGCGCCGCCCGCGCCCTGGCGGTCGCACCGCGCGCCGTGCTGCTGCGGCTGGGGCGGGTCGTCGGCGACGGGCCGGTGGCGGCGCTGTCGGACGAGAGGCTGCGCGAGACCTTCTTCGGCGGCTAGGCGCCTCCCTATGCGTGTCCTGTGCAACAGGTGTCTGCTGCGTGCAACAGGACGGGCGGTTGGGCTTGCGGACGGGGGCAGGCGCGGATAGCTTCGCCGCCACAACCATCCACGGATTACCTCGTCATGACCGCCCGCTTCGCCGCATCGCTGTCCGCGCTTCTCCTGCTGGGGGTGGCGTCGGCTCCGGCGATGGCCGAACTGGTGCCGGTGCAGCCGACGATTCCTCCCGCCGCCTATTACGGACTGCCCGAGCCGGAGGCCGAGATCGTCGTTCCCGGCGGTCCGGTGCAGGACGCCAAACCGGGCAATGCGCCGAACAGTGCTCCGGGCAAGCCGGCCGCCAACCCGTCCGCTTCGGCTCCCGCCAAGCCCGACGGGCCGGGCGAGCTGATCGAGAGCTGGGACGGCGGGGCCGCCAAGAAGAAGGACGGCAGCTTCGCCTATTGCGTGGCGGAGGGGGAATTCACCTCCGGCCATGTGCTGATGTTCGCGCGCAGCCCGAAGGGCGAGACCAACATCGGCATCGGCATCCCCGGCGCCGACCTGCCGAAGGGCGGCGAGTGGCCGGTGACCATCGAGGTCGACAAGAAGCTGAAGCGGGAGCGGACCGCCGTCGCGTCCCAGCCGGACATGCTGGTGGTTTCCAACGGCAAGGACGAAGAGCTGATCAACGCCCTGATGGGCGGCAACGAGCTGGTGGTTTCGTCGGCCAGCGACCGCATCGTCTTCAAGCTGGCCGGCACCAAGAAGGTGCTGGGCGACCTGAAGACCTGCGTCGACAAGGGCGGCAACGTCCCGCCGATCAAGGTCGCGGCCGGCCGCCCGGCGGACAAGGAGCGGAAGAACCGCCTGCCGGAAGGGCTGGACAGCCTGCTGGCCGCCGCCGGGGTCCATGACGCCGAACTGGTGCCGATGGACAAGATCCCGCAGGACCGCCGTCCGGCCGACGTCGCCTGGCGCTTCGGCCCCATCGTCGGCGGCATCCGCGAGCGTGCGGTGGGCGAAGGCGCCAGGATCGACGAGCTGTCCGACAGCTTCGCCGAGGCGATGAAGCAGCGTTGCGAGGGCACGCCGACCGTCGTCCTGAACCAGTCCGAACAGGCGGGGGCCGTCTGGCTGCGCACCGGATCGGTCGACTGCGCGATGCCGCAGGGCAAGCTGCACGTCACGCTGAACTTCCTGCTGTCGCAGCGCCGCCTGTTCACCGTCATCTTCCACGAGGCCGGCGAGCCCGACGTGCAGCTGGCCGACAAGGTGCGCGACAACCTCGCCCAGGTGCTGCGCCGTGCCGGCGTCGCCCCGGCGCCCGTTCCGACCACCGACGCGCCGCCTGCCCAGCCAGCGCCTGCCCAACCCGCCCCGGCCCAGGCTGCGCCGGCACCTGCCGCCCAGTCTCCGGCAGCGGCTTCCGCGCCGGACCCAGCAGCGGCTCCCGCCGCTCCTGCGGCCACCCCCGCGGCCCCCGTTCCGCCGACGGTGAAGCCGCAATCGAAACCGCAGCCGTCGAAGCCCTGACGGAACTCACGCCCTTCCGGCCCATTGACCCTATACGGAAGGGCCATCAATCAGCGTGACCATGCCTGACAACTCCGCGTCCATCGACGGCGTGGGCGACAACGCCCGCGCCGGAAGCGATCCCTATGCGACGCTCGATGCGTCCGCCGCCACCACCGTGTCCGAGCGCTGGAGCGTACGCAACAGCGCGCTCGCCGTGGTCGTGCTGGCAGCACTTGTCGGCGGCGCGGTCGGGCTGGTGGTCGGCCTGCTGCATGAGGCGGTGCTGCTGATGCAGACGCTGGCCTTCGACGTGCCCGATGGCGAGCGGTTGGGGCAGGGCGCGCCGGACCTGCTGCGCACCCTCGGCGTGCCGGCGGTGGGCGGGCTGCTGCTGGGCATCCTGTCGCTGCTGGTGCGGCGCTGGCGTCCCAACGCCATCGTCGACGCGGTGGAGGCGAACGCGCTCTACGGCGGCAAGATGTCCCTGATCGACAGCCTGCGCCTGACGGTGACCACCGCCCTCTCCAACGCGTCGGGCGCGTCGGTCGGCATGGAGGCGGCCTATACCCAGGCCGGCGCCGGGTTGGCCTCGTCGCTGGGCCAGCGGCTGCGGCTGCGCCGGGCCGACCTGCGCACCATGGTCGGCTGCGGGGCGGCGGCGGCCATTGCCGCGGCCTACCATGCGCCGCTGGCCGGAGCCTTTTACGCCTTCGAACTGGTGCTGGGCGGCTACACCCTGGCGGTTCTGGCCCCGGTCGGGGCGGCGGCGGCGCTGGGGGTGGCGGCGTCGGCCCTGCTGACCGGCGGCGAGGTGCCGCTGGCGCTCGGCCGGCCGGTGGAGATCGCCGGCTGGGATTATGCCGCCTGCGGCGGCGTCGGCTTCCTGGCCGGCTGGCTCAGCATCCTCGCCATGCAGGCGGTGACGATGGCTGAACGCGGCTTCAACCGCCTGCCGGTTCCGCGCTGGATGCGCCCGGCCATCGGCGGGCTGATGGTGGGCGCGCTGGCGCTGGCGGTTCCGGCGGTGATGGGCAGCGGCCCCGGCGCGGTGCCGCCGGAGCTGGCGGGCGGCGCGCTGGCGCTGGCCTTGACGCTGGTGGCGAAGATCCTGGCCTCGGCGGTATCGCTGGGCTCAGGCTTCCGTGGCGGCCTGTTCAGTGCCTCGCTGTTCATCGGCGGGCTGTTCGGCGGCCTGCTGGGGCAGGGCATTGCGACCTTTCTGCCCGGGCTGGGGATCGACGGCGGCCTGCTGCTGCTGGTTGGCATGGGCTCGGTCGCCGCCGGCGTCGTCGGCGCACCGGTCACCATGGTGCTGCTGGTGCTGGAGACGACGCAGGATCTGTGGGCGGCGTCGGGCGTGCTGATCGGGGTCGTGCTGTCGACCACCGTGGTTCGGCAGGCCTTCGGCTACTCCTTCGCCACCTGGCGTTTCCACCTGCGCGGCGTGCCGATCCGCGGGGCCTACGATGTCGGCTGGCTGTCGGAGCTGACGGCCTTCCGGCTGATGCGCCGGGACGCCAAGACGGTGCCGGCCACCCTGACGGTGGAGGCGCTGCGCCTCCTTTACCCCCTCGGTTCGACCAAGGCGGTCTTCGCGGTGGACGAGATGGGGCGCTATGCCGGGATGGTCGACATGTCTGCCATCCACGACCCCGACCAGGACGCTGTGGTCATCGAAACCCGGGTCGGCTCGCTCGCCAGCAAGGCCGACGCCGTCCTGATGCCCGGAGACGACGCCCGCACCGTGCTGAGCCGCTTCGGCAGCGAGGAGGTGGAGGCACTGCCGGTGCTGTCCTCCCCCACCGACCGGCGGATCATCGGCTATGTGACGGAGTCCTTCGCGCTGCGCCGCTATTCCCAGGCGCTGGAACGCCAGCGCGGCGAGGATCTGGGCGAACGGGGTCTCTGGGGAAGGGACTGAACGGAAAACAACATCGCCGGTTCCGGGGCGCCGTGGCGGCTGGTTGCCGTCACGATGCCCCGGAACCGGCGATGCGGTTACGGCTGTGAGGTGATGTTACTGCTTGGTGCCGGTCGTGCCGGTGGCACCCGGGGTGGTGGTGTCGCCCGGCATCGTGTTGTTCGTCGTGCCGGTCGTCCCGGTGGTGTTGCCCGTGGTGGTGCCGGTCGTGCTGCCCGAGGTGGCGTTACCGGTGCTGCCCATGTTCAGGGCGGACATCGTCTGCTGGTCGGCGCGGCCGGTGACGCGCAGGCCGTTGTCACGCTGGAACTTCATCAGGGCGCTGCGGGTGCCGGCGCCCCAGACGCCGTCGACGGCGATGTCGCGGCCGTCGTTGCGGTCGTTCAGCGCCTGCTGGAGTTCACGGACCTGATCGTGGCTCAGCCGGGTGCTGGAGGCCATGCTGCCCGAATGGTTGGCCGAGGACCGGCGCGTGGAGCTGCCCGAGGTCTCGTCCTTCACTTCGGCCGCGGCGCGGTCAGTCACGCGGTCGGTCTTCTTGCTCAGGCTCTCGTCCATGGTGTTGCCGGCCACCGCGCCGCCGACGCCGCCGACCACCGCACCGACCGGACCGCCGACGACGGCACCGGCAACGGCACCCGTGCCGGCGCCGGTGGCCGTCCGCGAGGTTTCGGTGCTGCCGCAGGCGCTGAGCGCGAACAGGGCGCCGGCCGCAGTGGCGGTCATGACGATCTTCGAAATCCCACGCATGGTTGCCATCCTTCTCGATTACGCTTCGATGTTGGCGACCCGCCGCCCGGTGCGGCCTGTACTGTCATGCCGCACGGCAAGCGACAGCTGGGTCATGTGAAGAACAATCAACAGCGGGCCTTCTTGTTCCCTGACGTCGCCTCACGATTTTCCGCATACGCCGTTCACCATGGCGCAAACGGAGCCTCGGCCGGAGTAATACTCCGCCACCGCTTCGCTCTGCTCGCCCGGCATGCGCCGGGGACGACTTGTCCGGCACTATGAAAATGAAGGAGGTGCGGCGATGTGCTTCGCTCTCCTCGTCCACCCGCGATTCCTGCCTCCCCCGATAACGGGTTGGTTTTTACACCCCTCCCGAGAAGGGCTTAACGCTTTTCCCCTCCGGCGCCGCGTTGGAAGGATTCCCCCATCGCGTTGGACACCCGGCCGGCGAAATTCACCATGGTTGGGCTACATCCGTCGTGGCGGTGCCGGACCCAAGGTGGTCGGGTACCGTAGCGATTCGTCTGCTGACCCCCACCGGGGCCGCTTCCACAAGGGGCGCAGAGGCCCGCGACAGCAGGAGAGGCGAGGGCTGCATGCAGCAACGTCAGACACGCGACGCCCGGCTCGATCTTTTCAAGGGCGTGGCCCTTCTGATCATCTTCATCAACCATGTCGGCGGGAATCCGCTGGCAAAGGTGATGCCCGCCCGCTTCGGGCCGTCGGATTCGGCCGAGATCTTCGTCTTCATCTCCGGCTATGCCATCGCGCTGGCCTATGGGCCGGTGCTGGCGGAGCGCGGGTTCGCGGCCTGCCAGCGCAAGGCGCTCGACCGCTGCCGTCAACTCTGGGTCGCTAACATCCTGACCATGCTGGTCAGCGCGCTGGTGGTGGCCTTCGCCGTGTATATCGGCGATCTGCCGATGGAGGCGTCCAACCGGCTGGAAAGCTTCGCGCCGCTGTTCGACACCCCAGTCACGGCGATGGCGTGGACCCTGGTGCTGATGTATCTGCCCTTCGCCTTCGACATCTTGGCGCTCTACATCCTGCTGGTGGCGGTGGCGCCGCTGTTCCTGTGGAGCTACGCCCGCTTCGGCTATGCGGCAGTCGCGCTGTCGGTCCTGCTCTATCTGGTGGCACAGGCGGCCCCCGGGCTGGTGCCACCCAACCTGTGGGACGAGGACTGGAACTTCAGCCCGCTGGCCTGGCAATGCGTGTTCTTCCTCGGCACCGCCCTGGCGCTGGTGGTGCGCAGCGGGCGGGTCCGGCTGCCGCAGTCGCGCTGGCTGCTGCCGGCCGTGCTGGCGCTGCTCGCCGGCATGGCGGTGTGGAAGTTCGCCGCCTCCGACATCGGCCATGCCGTGACGCCGGTGGCGCTCCGGGGCTGGCTGCCGGAGGAGACGATCCCCTGGGCCGACAAGGACACGCTGGGGCCGATGCGGCTCCTGCATTTCCTGGCGCTGGCCTGTGCGGCGGCCCTGCTGGTGCCGCGGGATGCGGGGTGGCTGCGTTCCGCCCCCGCCCGCCTGCTGGTCGCCTGCGGCCGGCATTCGCTGCCGGTCTTCTGCGTCGGCGTGGTGCTGTCCATCGCCGGCTCCGCCCTCTTGGTGGCGGAGGACGGTGCCCTGATGGTGCTGGCGGTCAATCTGGTCGGGGTCGCCGCGCTGCTGGCCCTGGCGCTGGTGCTGGAGCGGCGGCGGACCCGCCGGCAACCGTCGAAGCCGGCGGTGCCGTCCACGGCCTCGACGCCGTCCGCGGTGCCCGAAACGCCGTGAACATGCGAAAGCAAGCTACGGCTGGGCGTCTTGAATCCTGCGCCGGGTGAGCGCATAATTCGACCATGCAAGTCAACCCGGCCATACCGTCCTACCAGACGCTGAAGCCAACCCCGCAGCTGACGCCCGCGGCGCAGGTCGCCATGTCCCCGGCGGTCCAGGCGGCGCAGCAGACCGCGCCTGCGGTGCGGACGCAGACCGTCGCGGCTCCGCAGGCGGCCGGCAAGTCGGACCAGACCCGCGACGCCCGCACCGCAACCCAGGGCAATCAGGCGGTCGACACCACCGCCGGTACGCTCGCCGCTAGGGTCAATGCGCAGGGCTACCAGCCGCGCGGATCTTTGCTGAACCTTTCGGTCTAAGGCAAGCATCCCCGAAAAACGAGAAAAGCGGCGGAGGGCTTCCCCTCCGCCGCCTTTCGGCATGGACCGACTCAGTGCGACAGTTCGCTCAGCGGACCCTTGCCCTTTACGGTCTCGTAACGGCCCTTCTGCCACTTCTCCAGGCCCTGGAGCTGCTGCTCGGTCATGTCGAGGGTGAGCTGGACGCCCTTCAGGTGCAGCTTGTTCAGCGGCAGGACCACGTCCTTGTCGCTGACGTCGATGGTGTGGTCGACATCGATCACGGCATAGAGCTTGTTGTTATAGCGGACGATGTCTTCGATCTCCGCCATGTTCTCGCCCTTGGCGCCGTAGATGTCCTTGCCCTTCAACTGGTCGACGTGCAGCTTCATCAGAGCCGGGTCGACGCTGTCGTCGATTGCCGCAACCGACGGGTTGTTCGACTTGGTCACGCTGTGGTCCGAGGCGGCGAGCGCGGGCGTGGCGGCGAGCAGCGCGGCGGTGCAGCCCAGAACGAGATAGCGTTTCATCGTTGGCTCCATCTTTCTTGGATGTTGTGGCGGATCAACGCCGCTGCCGACCGATAAGTTTCCCATTTACCAAAAGAAAAAGGGCCTTCCTCCCATTGGGAGAAAGGCCCGGTTTCTTCCGTCTGGCACGGGAACTTTTACTTCAGCTCGTCCATCGTGTCGATGACGTGGCTGACGATGCCGTATTCCTTGGCTTCGTCGGCCATCATCCAATAGTTGCGGTCCGTATCCTTGGCGACCTTTTCGAACGTCTGCCCGGTCTCACGCGCGATGATCTTGTTCAGACGCTCGCGCATGCGGATGATTTCCTTCGCCTCGATGGCGATGTCCGTCGCCCGGCCGCCCGTTCCGCCCAGCGGCTGGTGGATCAGGAAGCGGGTGTTGGGCAGGCAGAAGCGGTCTTCCCTCTTCGCCGCCAGATAGATGTGGCAACCGGCGCTGGCGACCCAGCCCGTGCCCAGCATCTTCACCCGCGGCTTGATGAAGCGGATCATGTCGTGGATGGTGTCGCCCGCCTCGACATGGCCGCCCGGCGAGTTGACCACGACGGTGATGTCGTCGTCGCTCTCATGCGCGAGCGCCAGCAGCTGGGCCGACACGACCTGCGCCAGCTTCATGTCGATCTGACCGAAGATCAGGACCGTGCGCGCCTTGAACAGGCTCTGCTGCACGGCGGCGAACTGCGGCTGGGCGCTTTCCTTCGACTTCTCGTCCGGTTCCTTTTCGGGTTCATCGTCGAACCGGGTGTATCCGACCTGCGCCATTGATGTTCTTCTCCCTGGTATCGGAAGCGGGGTATCGGGACCGGGATTCGCCGCCGGAGGAATGCCCCGACCGCTGTCCCGCTGCCGCATGCGCCTTGCCTGCTTCACCACATAGCCCGTCCGGGCTTCATGTTCAACGTCCGCCGGGCCAAAATCGATGGGTCGGGCCGCCTCCGGATGGGACGTTTGAAACGCCGTGCAACAGTTTTCCGGCGATGTTCCACCGTTCCATCCGTCCGACACGAGGCTGCCCTCCGGCATCGCAGGCACGACCACCCTTCCTACCATGCGGTGACGCTTCCGGTAAGGGGAGGCTGGAAATCCGCGCCGGGGCATTGACGCCGTTCGTGCCGCGACGCCAAACTCCGATGGCGGACGGTGCTGGAGTGCGGTGCCATGGGCGGGACTGGACCGGGGCAGGGTGCCTTCTTGGGCGGATCGGCAAGCGTCTCCGAGGGTGTCTCCGGGGGCGTTTCCGTCATCATCCCGGCCCATCGCGCCCATGACACCATCGCCCGCGCGGTGCGAAGCCTGCTGGAGCAGGACTGGACGGCGTGGGAGGCGGTGATCGTCAGCGACGACGGCACCGATTACCGCCCGACCCTTCTGGCCGCCGGGATCGACGATCCGCGGCTGGTCTTCACCGGCACCGGCCGGGTGGGCGCCGGGGCGCCCGCGGCGCGCAACGCCGGGCTGGCGGCGGCGCGGCTGGGGCTGGTGGCGCCGCTGGATGCCGACGACCGTTTCCGTCCCGGTAGGCTGTCCGCGCTGGTGCCGCTGGCGCTCGGCAACGGCGCCGCCTTCGACAATGTCGCCGTGGTCCGCGACGAGGACGATTCGCCGTTGCAGCAGCTGTATGAGGACGGGCAGGCGCCGGCCCTGCTGGATGGCGACGGTTTCCTGGCGACCTCCGTGCCGATGTTCCCGGTGGTGCGGCGCGATCTGGTGCCGGGCTGGGACGACGACGTGAATTTCTGCGACGACGTGGTCTTCAACGTCCGGGTTCTCGACGCCGCCGGGCCGGTGCCGCTGGTGGCGACGCCCTTCTATGAATACCGGCAGCGCGCCGGCTCCATCACCTTCTCCGCCGACAGTGGCGCGCGGGCGGAGCGCTGCTACCGCCATGTGCTGGACCGGCTGGCCGGCGACGGGCTGGGCATCCGGGACGTGGGGCTTCGCCGGTGCTTCACCCAGGCCATCGCCGCCAAGCGCGCCCGCAACGCCGCCTACGAGGCAGCGTTCAAGGCCGGCCGCTGCGCCAATTTCCAGGAATTCCTGGTCCTGCAGTAGGGGCAAAAACCGGAGCCGCCAAGCTCCCGCTGGTTTTGCTTTACCATTCTGTGTCAGCTTTGTTGCGTTGCACATCGCCGGACCGGACACGGGTAAACTCCCATGAATGCCCCGACCTGCTGCCTCGCCCGCATCCCTGCCAATGGAAAATTCTGGCTGAAGAACGCGCGCGTTCACGATGGCCTGCGCGATATCCGGATCGAGAACGGCCGGGTCCGCGCCCTGGTGCCGGCCGGCGAGTCGCCCTGCTGCGCGCCGGGGCTCGACCTCGACGGCGGCGAGGTGCGGCGTATGGACGCAGATGCCCCGCCGATGGCCGGCGATCCGGCCGACCTGTGGGTGACGCTGTGCGGCGGCCGGACGGTGCCGATGCGGGCGGGAAAGCTCGAAACCGCAAAGACCTGAGAGATAGGCGGTCATAAAGATGCGGTACATAGGGACGGTTCGGATCGCTGAACCTTCTCGACTCCGGATGTGAACTGAACGATATAGTTCAGTTTGCCCGGTGCCCCCGTCGGTTGCACTGCGGCAAAGCGAAACCCGCCCGGATCATGGCCCCATGCGCCACACGCTTCGCATCGCTGCACTCCTCGTCCTGGCGGCACTCGCCGGCGGGGCCTACTGGTATTTCGTGAAGCAGGGCGGGACCGTTGCCGGTCTGACCGCGATGGTGAACGGTGCCATTTCCGGCGGCGCACCGGCCCAGGGCGGCGCCTCCGGTGGGGCTGCCGGGGCCTCCAAGCCGCCGGGGGGAGCCCCGCCGATGCCGGTGGAAGCGGCCCAGGTCCGCGTCGGCACGGTCGAGCGGACGGTGACCGCCGTCGGCTCGCTGCTGTCCAACGAATCGGTGGTCGTCCGGCCCGAGATCGCCGGCCGCATCAGCGAGATCGCCTTCAAGGAGGGGCAGCGCGTCGGCAAGGGCACGGTGCTGGTCCGGCTGGACGATGCCATCGCCCGCGCCACCCTGGCCCAGGCGCAGGCGAGCATCGCCTTTTCGCGCGCCGAGCTGTCGCGTGCCGACCAGCTGGTCCGCCAGAACACCGGCCCCCTGCGCAACCGGGAGCAGGCCTCTGCCAAGCTGCTGGCCGACGAGGCGGCGGTGCAGCTGGCCAGGGCGCAGCTCGACAAGCAGGTGATCGCCGCCCCCTTCGACGGGGTCCTCGGCCTGCGCAAGGTGTCGGTCGGCGATTTCGTCCAGGCCGGCAAGGACATCGTCAATCTGGAGGACATCGACACCCTCAAGCTGGACTTCCGCGTGCCGGAGATGTTCCTGCCGGCGGTGAAGGTCGGCCAGACGGTGAGGGTGGCGGTGGATGCCTTCGGCGGGCGCAGCTTCGAGGGCACGGTATACGCCATCGACCCGCTGGTCGATGTGAACGGCCGCGCCCTGGCGATCCGCGCCCGCGTACCGAATCCCGACGGTTCGCTGCGCCCCGGCCTGTTCGCCCGCGTGTCGCTGACGCTGACCACGGTGCCGGACGCCGTGCTGATCCCCGAGCAGGCCATCGTCGCCTTCGGCAAGGACCAGTTCGTCTTCAAGGTGGTGGACGGCAATGTGGTCCAGACCCGCGTCGTGTTGGGCGAACGCCGCAACGCGGAGGTGGAGATCGCCAAGGGCCTCGCCCCCGGCGACATGGTGGTCACCGCCGGGCAGCTGAAGATCCGCGACGGCGTGCCGGTGACGGTGCTGCCGGCCAAAGCCGGGAGCTGACGCGCCATGGTCCTCTCCGACATTTCCATCCGCCGTCCCGTCCTGGCGACGGTGATGAGCCTCGCGCTGATGCTGATCGGCATCGTGTCGTACCAGCGCCTGTCGGTCCGCGAATATCCCAAGATCGACGAGCCGGTCGTCACGGTTGAGACGACCTACAAGGGCGCCTCGGCCCAGATCATCGAAAGCCAGGTCACCCAGACGCTGGAGGACAGCCTCGCCGGCATTGAGGGCATCGACGTGATGTCCTCGATCAGCCGGGCGGAGAAGTCGCAGATCACCCTGCGCTTCCGGCTGGACCGCAATGTCGATGTCGCCGCCAGCGACGTGCGCGACCGGGTGGGCCGCGTCCGCGCCCAGCTTCCCAGCGAGATCGACGAGCCGGTGATCGCCAAGGTCGAGGCCGACGCCCAGCCGATCATCTATCTCGCCTTCTCCTCCGATCGGCATTCGCCGCTGGAGGTGACCGATTTCGCCGACCGCTACGTCAAGGACCGGTTGCAAAACCTGCCCGGCGTGGCGCAGGTGCGCATCTTCGGCGAGCGCCGCTTCGCCATGCGGCTGTGGCTCGACCCGCAGCGGATGGCCGCCTACCGGGTGACGCCGCAGGATGTCGAGAACGCGCTGCGCCGGCAGAATGTCGAGATTCCGGCCGGCCGCGTCGAAAGCGTGGCGCGCGAGTTCACCGTGGTGTCGGAAACCGACCTGCGCAGCCCGGCGGAGTTCGAGGCCATCATCCTGCGCGACGATGCGGGCTATCTGGTCCGTCTGCGCGATGTCGGCCGGGCGGAGCTGGGTGCCCTGGACGAGCGGGTCAGCGCCCGTTTCAACGGCCGCGGCGCCGTCGCCATCGGCGTGGTGAAGCAGTCCACCGCCAACCCGCTGGACGTGTCGAAGGCGGTCAACGACGCGCTGCCCAAGATCCGTGCGGCGGTGCCGGACGGCATGGGGGTGGATGTCGGGTACGACAGCTCCGTCTTCATCGCCAAGTCGATCGACGCGGTGTTCCACACCATCTTCGAAGCGATCATCCTCGTCGTTCTGGTCATCTTCTTCTTCCTGCGCTCGCTGCGGGCGACGCTGGTGCCGCTGGTGACCATCCCGGTGTCGCTGATCGGCGGCTTCGCCCTGATGTACGCGCTGGGCTTCTCGATCAACACGCTGACCCTGCTGTCGATGGTGCTGGCCATCGGCCTCGTCGTCGACGATGCCATCGTCATGCTGGAGAATATCTTCCGCTATGTCGAAGAGGGCATGGACCCCTTCCAGGCGGCGTTGAAGGGGTCGCGCGAGATCGGCTTCGCCGTCATCGCCATGACCATCACGCTGGCGGCGGTGTACGCCCCCATCGGCTTCATGACCGGGCGCACCGGGCGGCTGTTCACCGAGTTCGCCCTGACGCTGGCCGGTGCGGTGATCGTCTCCGGCTTCGTCGCGCTGACCCTGTCGCCGATGATGTGCTCCAAGCTGTTGAAGCACGAGGCCAAGCACGGGCTGCTCTACCGCGCCATCGAACGGTTCCTGGAGGGGATGACCAACGGCTACCGCCGGCTGCTGCGCCTGTCGCTGCGGGCACGGCCGCTGGTGCTGCTGATCGGGCTGGGCGTCGCCGCCGCCAGCTATTTTCTGTTCACCGGCCTGAAATCGGAGCTGTCGCCGGTCGAGGACCGCGGCACCATCGTCGGCATCGCCATCGCGCCGGAAGGCTCCACGCTCGACTACACCATGGGCTATGCCCAGCGGATGGAGGCGCTGTTCCGCCAGATCCCGGTGCTGGAGAAGTTCTTCGTCGTCGTCGGCTTCCCGGTGGTCAACCAGGGCATCGCCTTCGTCCGCCTGATCGACTGGGACGAGCGCGAGGTGAAGCAGCAGGCGATCACCGCCCAGCTGTTCCCCAAGATGTTCGGCATCCCCGGCATCCTCGGATTCGTCACCAACCCGCCGTCGCTGGGCCAGAGCCCGATCGACAAGCCGGTCAACTTCGTCATCCAGACCTCGCTGCCCTTCGAGGAACTGCAGGCGATGGTCAACGCCATGATGGCGGAGGCGCGCAACTTCCCCGGCCTGACCAACCTCGACACCGATCTGAAGCTGAACAAGCCGGAGCTGCGGGTGTCGCTGGACCGCGACAAGGCGGCCGACCTGGGGGTGGACGTCGACACCGTCGGCCGCACGCTGGAGACCCTGCTGGGCGGCCGGCAGGTGACGCGCTTCAAGAAGGACGGCAAGCAGTATGACGTGATCGTGCAGGTCGCCAACGTCGACCGCCGCAACCCGGACGACATCGCGTCCATCTATGTGCGCGGCGGAACC
Organism: Azospirillum sp. A26; assembly: GCF_042604635.1. NCBI lineage: Bacteria > Pseudomonadati > Pseudomonadota > Alphaproteobacteria > Rhodospirillales > Azospirillaceae > Azospirillum > Azospirillum sp. A26. Next base: position 2,079,351 of record NZ_CP170473.1, read on the forward strand.
AGCGCGACCGGCGGAGCGGGCCAGATGATCTCGCTCGCCAATCTGGTGAAGGTCGAGGAGCGGGTGGCGCCCAAGGAGCTGAACCACTTCAACAAGCTGCGTTCCGCCACCATCAACGCGACGCTGGCGCCGGGGACCTCGCTCGGCGAGGCGCTGGCCGTCATGCAGGCGGCGGCCAACAAGGTGCTGCCGGCAACCGCCCAGACCGACTATGCCGGGCAGAGCCGCGAGTTCCGCGAATCGGCGACCGGGCTCTATTTCGTCTTCATCCTGGCGCTGGCCTTCATCTATCTGGTGCTGGCGGCGCAGTTCGAGAGCTTCGTCGATCCGTTCGTCATCATGCTGACGGTGCCGCTGTCGATGACCGGCGCGCTGGCGGCCTTGCAGATGAGCGGCGGGACGATGAACGTCTACAGCCAGATTGGCCTCGTCACCCTGGTTGGGCTGATCACCAAGCACGGCATCCTGATCGTCGAGTTTGCCAACCAGCTCCAGCGCGCCGGGACCGACATCCGCAAGGCGGTGGAGGAGGCCGCCGTGCTGCGTCTGCGCCCGATCCTGATGACCACCGGCGCCATGGTGCTGGGCGCCGTGCCGCTGGCCTATGCCAAGGGGGCCGGTGCCGAAAGCCGGCAGGCCATCGGCGCCGTCATCGTCGGCGGCATGACGCTCGGCACGCTGCTGACCCTGTTCGTCGTGCCGACGGTTTACAGTTATCTTGCCCGCAAGAAGCCGATGCAGGATGACACCGGCGAGGCGGAGCAGGCGGCCAGTGGACATGGCGGTGGACATGGTGGCGGGCAGGGCCACGGTGCGCCCCATCCGGCCGAATGACAGGGAGCGGCATGGTGGCGAATGTTCTGATCATCGATGACGACGACGTTGCGCGTGCGGTTCTGCTCCGCACGCTGACGATGGCCGGCCATGAGGCGGTCGGTGCCAGCGACGGGGTGGAGGGGATGGAGCGGTTCCGCAGCCGTCCGGCCGACAGCCCGCTCGACCTCGTCATCACCGACATCTTCATGCCGAACCAGGAGGGGCTGGCGACGATCATGGAGCTGCGGCGCGGTGCGCCGTCGCTGAAGATCATCGCGATTTCCGGTGGCGGCGCCCGTGCGTCGCTGGATGTGCTGCCGGTGGCGGAGGCGCTGGGCGCGCACCGCACCCTGCGCAAGCCCTTCACCCCGGCCGAGGTGATGGAGGTCGTGCGCGCGGTTCTGGAGGGGTGAAGCGCCTGTCCCGGGAAAAGCGAAGCGCCGCTCTCCGAGGGGAGGGCGGCGCTTCGCTGTCGTGGGTTCCAGCCGATTTGCCTGACCGGGGCCTTATCCGGCGCCTATCTCGGGGCGTCCGTGACGCCCAGGTCAGGATTCCCGCAGGTCAGGCGGCGAGCCGCTCTTCCTGTACTCGACGGCTCCGGCGGAGGCGCTCGAAAAGCTGCTGGACACTGTCGGGGCTGATCCCATCGCGCACCATAACGGCGATCACGATCGGATCTTCGAGCAGTTCGGAAAGGGTCGGCGTCGTGTTTCGGTCCATGCGTCCCTCCCTTAGTGTCCGGCCTCCGGGTGCCGCAGCCGTCCCTGAAGGGGGATCGGCGGACGGACGAAGCCGGCAATGGCGATTGGCCTAATCCCTGCTGCGCGCTCGTCTCGGCTTTCGGTGTCCGGATTGCCTCCGGGGATATACCCCCTTCGGTCCGGATTGTGGGTCTGAAATACAATATGGCGACCATAACTCAGACGGAGTGGTATTGTCACCCGTCCTTTTGTCAACAGCCGCTATATCTTTGTGTATTCCAGTATTAGGGCGCGCGGCCGGGGGATCGGCCGCTCAGCCCTGCCCCGATCGTGCCCGCGTCAGGCTGGCGCCAGCGGTCGGGCCGCCCGAGTCGGCCGCAGGAATGGCGACATCGACCTGGACCCGCCGCACCTTGGCATGGGACAGGCACAAATCCGCGGCGCGGTCCGCCAAATAATCGGCACCGGGTACATTGGATTCGCCGCAAAGACGACGCAAGTCTTCGACAATATCCTCGTAAGACATCACCGCGGCGATGTCGTCGGGAAAGCCGGGGCCGGGATGGGTGACGGTCAACGTCAGGTCGAAACCGACCTCCGGCCGGTCGGTGCGGCCGGCGAGCGCCACCGCGGCGGCGAAGCCGCGCACCAGGATGGTGTAGGTGAGCGGCGCACCGCCCGGCTGGACCAGCAGGGTCCGTTTCACGCTATCGTCCGACAACACTCTCTCCCGGCCGGCGGGCGGGCGCCGGCATTGCAATCAGGCCGGCACTATAAGCGGTGCGGAGGCCGCTTGCCACCGCGCTTGGGCTGCCCGAATTACAGCGCTTCGGCGATGCGGACGACGGTTTCGCGACCGGGCACCTCGTCGCACAGCGCGTCGATCCGCCGGTTCAGCAGCGGGTGGACGATGTCGGCGGCGATGTCGGCCAGCGGGCAGAGAACGAAGGCGCGCTCCGCCATGCGGGGATGGGGGATCTCCAGCTCCGGCTCCGCCACCACCCGGTCGGCGTAGAGCAGGATATCGACGTCGATGGGCCGCGGGCCGAAGCGCAGGCCGCCCAGGTCGCGGCCCAGCGACGCCTCGATCTCCTTCAGGACGCGCAGCAAGGCCGCCGGGGCCAGCTCGGTGGTGCCGCGCACCGCCATGTTCAGGAAGGCCGGCTGGTCGGTCACATACATCGGCGCCGTCTCGTAGAGGGCGGACTGCGCGTCGATCCGCACCGCCTCGCCCAGCCGCCGGATCGCCTCGGCGAGGTTGGCGGCGCGGTCGCCCATATTGCCGCCGAGCGCGAGATAGACCGTCGCGGCGGAGGTCGATGAGGAGGGGGAGGGGGGCGTAAGCTCGGCCATGGCGTCGGCGGTCCCGATATGCTGGTATGGGCAGGAAGCGGAACTCCTAGCAAATCCGGGCCCGCCCGTCACTTCCGGGCCGCAGGTCCGCAGCGCCCGGCGCCCTTCGGGAACGGACGGGCAGCGGCGGGGTTTCAGCACTGTATCAACCGGTTGAGAAGAACCCGGCGATGACACGATATTCTGGTGGAGGACGAGAGATGGGCCGAAACAAGGCTATGGCAAGGACCGTGGGCACTGCGATGATCCTTCTCGGCGGCACGGCCGTCCTCCTTGCCGGCTGCGCCACCGGCCCCGACCCGGAGATCGCGCGCCGTGCCCAGACCGCCATGATCGGCATGCCCAAGGCCGACCTGCTGGCCTGCGCCGGCGTGCCGGACCGGCAGGCGACGGCGTCGGGGCGCGAATACTACACCTATGTCGCCCATCCGGCGGTGGCCTACAGCCCCGGCAGCAGCATCGGCATCGGGGCCGGCAGCTTCGGCGGCAGCGGCGGCGTCGGGCTCGGCCTCGGCTTCGGGGTGCCGGTCGGCGGCGGTACGGCTCCGGGATGCGAGGCGACGGTGGTGATCGGCCCGCGCGGCACGGTGGAGCAGGTCAGCTACCCGGCCGGCGCCTCGCTGTCGTCCTGCACGCCGATCGTCAGCACCTGCATGGCGCCGCCGCCCGGCTGACCATGCCCGCCGCGGCTTAAGACTTTGAGATGAGGCGGCCGGGGCTGTCGCGGCGCCCGGTTATGCCATATTCTCGACCGCAACCCCGGCCGCAGCCGGGGAACCGACGCCCGCAACGGGGCGCATCCAGGTTGCCACCAGGGTGGGAGGAACCACGAACCATGGACATGAGCGGAAGCCATCGGATCGAGGCCAGCCGCGACGCGGTGTGGGCGGCGCTGAACGATCCGGACATCCTGCGCCAGTGCATTCCCGGCTGCGAAGATGTGGTGCGGCAGTCCGACACCGAGATGACGGCCAAGGTCGTCGCCAAGGTCGGCCCGGTCAGCGCCAAATTCGCCGGCAAGGTCACCTTGTCGGACCTCGACCCGCCCAACGGCTACACCATCACCGGCGAAGGATCGGGCGGTGCCGCCGGCTTCGGCAAGGGCGGCGCCACGGTGACGCTGGCCGACGACGGCGGCGCCACGCTGCTCAGCTACACCGCCAAGGCCCAGGTCGGCGGCAAGCTGGCGCAGATCGGCTCCCGGCTGGTCGACGCCACCGCCCGCAAGATGGCGGAGGAGTTCTTCGCCCGCTTCACCCAGATCGTCGGCCCCGCCCCGGCCGAGGCCCCGCCGGCGGTCGAGCCCGCCGCGCTCGATGCCGCCCTGCCCGAGGCCACCGCCGCGGCGCCCCAGCCGGCTGTCCGCCCGGCCGTCTATTCCGATCCCGCCCCGGCCGCTCCCCCCACGGCGAAGCCTGCCAGCCGCATGGCGGAGGTGCCGCCGGAAATCCCGCTGCCGCTGCCGGTCGGGCGCGGCGCGGGTGTTGGCGGCGGCAATTTCTACGTGCCGTGGGCTGCACTTCTTGTGGTTGTGGTTCTGCTCGTATCGCTTGCCTGGATGAGTTGACGTGTCAGATTGTTCATTGGTCGTACGGCTGCATCAAAGGGGTTTGACACCCTTTCGGAATGTGTATGCTGCCGCGCGATTCCGGTCGGCGCCGTCGGCCGGTGGATCCATCGGAAGGGAAGCCGAAGAATGAAGAAGCTGTTGATGGGCGTTGCCGCCATCGCCGCGGTCGTGATGGGTGCCGGTGCCGCCCAGGCGGCCGATGCCGCCGCCGGCAAGGATGTCTTCAAGGTCTGCATGGCCTGCCACACCGCCGAGCAGGGCAAGAACAAGGTCGGCCCGTCGCTGTTCGGCGTCGTCGGCCGTCCGGCCGCCTCGATCGAGGGCTTCAAGTATTCCGCCCCGATGAAGGAAAAGGGCGCCGCCGGCCATGTCTGGACCGCGGAAAACCTGGACGCCTACATCAAGGCGCCGAAGGAAATCGTCCCGGGCGGCACGATGGCCTTCGCCGGCCTGAAGGACGACGCCAAGCGCGCCGACCTGATCGCCTTCCTGTCCGAGCAGAAGTAAGGCCGCTGCCCCCCGGTCCGGCGGCCGGGGGACGCTGCGGACGGCGAAAGGGCCGGTGGCGATGCCACCGGCCCTTTGCTTTTCCCCTTCCGTTTGGGAATAGTCCTTTGGTTCCGAGTCTCAGCCGGCGGCGGCCAGGCTCTTGCTCGCGACCTCGTAGACGTCCGGCGACAGGCCCGACGTGGCGACGATCCGCTGCAGTTCGGCCTTCATCAGCCCCTGACGGGCCGCGTCATAGCGCCGCAGACGGGAGAAGGGACCCATCAGACGGGCCGCAACCTGGGGATTCATCGGGTCCAGACGCAGCACCTGATCGGCGAGGAAGCGGTAGCCGGCACCGCTCGCGTCATGGAAGCGGACCGGGTTGCCGTTGGCGAAGCCGCCGATCAGCGCATAGACCTTGTTCGGGTTCCGGATCTCGAAGGCCGGATGGCCGAGCAGGGCGGTGACGCGGGCCAGCGTGTCGGCGCGGTTGGACATCGCCTGCACGCCGAACCACTTGTCGACCACCAGCGCCTCGCCCTTCCAGCGGGCGTAGAAGTCGGCCAGCGCCTTTTCCCCTTCCGGCGAAGTGGCGTTGGACAGGAACTGCAACGCCGCGATCTCGTCGGTCATGCCCTGGGCGGTGCGGTACTGCGTCAGGCAGAGGTCGAGCGCCTCATCGTCCTCCAGCGCCATCAGATAGGCAAGGCAGAGGTTCTTCAGCGCCCGCTTGCCGATGGCGTCGGCATCGACGGAGAAGGGCTCCTGGCTGCTGTTGCGGCGGTAGAGGTCGAGGAAGCGCGCCCGCAGGCGCCCGGCCATCGTCTTGCGCGCGAATTCCCGCACCGCATGGATGGCGTCGGGATCGACCACCGGCATCTGGGTGCCGAGATAGGCCTCGGTCGGCAGCACCAGCGCCTGCGCGGCGAAGGCGGGATCGCGCTCCGCATCGTCCAGGATCTTGGCGAAGGCGTCGGCATAGCCCTCCGGCAGCACCAGATCGCGGCCGGCCTGCTTGTCGGCGACGAGGCCGAGCAGGATGCGGGTGCCGAGGATCTGGCCGGCTTCCCACCGGTTGAAGGCATCGCTGTCGTGCGCCATCAGGAAGGTGAGGTCGGCGTCGGTCAGGTCGGTCTTCAGCTTCACCGGGGCGGAGAAGCCGCGCAGCAGCGACGGCACCGGCCGGGCGGCGATGTCGCGGAAGGTGAAGCTCTGGCTTTCCGCCGTCACATGCAGGATGCGGCTGTTGCCGGCGGCCTCTTCCTCGCCGTCCAGGCGCAGCGGCAGATCCTGGCCGTCGGGGCCGAGCAGGCCGACGACCAGCGGGATGTGCATCGGCTGCTTGGTCGGCTGGCCCGGCGTCGGCGGCACCGTCTGCCTGACCGTCAGGGTGAAGGTCTTGGCCGCCGCATCATGGCTGCCGGCGATGTCGAGTTCGGGCGTGCCTGACTGGCGGTACCAGAGCTGGAACTGGGTCAGGTCGACGCCGCTGGCATCGGCCATGGCGGCGACGAAATCGTCGCAGGTCACCGCCTGCCCGTCATGGCGCTGGAAGTAGAGATCGGTGCCCTTGCGGTAGTTTTCCGGTCCCAGCAGGGTGTGGATCATGCGGATGACTTCCGCACCCTTGTTGTAGACGGTCGGGGTGTAGAAGTTGTTGATCTCGACATAGCTGTCCGGGCGCACCGGATGGGCCATGGCGCCGGCATCTTCCTGGAACTGCACGGTGCGCAGCCCCTGGACATCGGCGATGCGCTTCACCGCGCGGGAATGCATGTCGGCCGAGAATTCCTGGTCGCGGAAGACGGTCAGCCCTTCCTTCAGCGACAGCTGGAACCAGTCGCGGCAGGTGACGCGGTTGCCGGTCCAGTTGTGGAAATACTCGTGCGCGACCACCGCCTCGATGTTGAGGAAGTCGGTGTCGGTCGCGGTTTCCGGCTTGGCCAGGATGTATTTGGTGTTGAAGACGTTGAGCGACTTGTTTTCCATCGCCCCCATGTTGAAGTCGCCGACCGCGACGATGTTGAAGATGTCGAGGTCGTATTCCAGCCCATAGACCTCCTCATCCCAGCGCATCGACTTGATCAGCGAGCGCATGGCGTGGTCGATCTTGTCCTCGTTCCCCGGCTCGACATAGATGCGCAGCGTCACGTCGCGGCCCGACGCGGTGCGGAAGCGGTCCTCGCCATGGACGAGGCTGCCGGCGACCAGCGCGAACAGGTAGCAGGGCTTGGGGAAAGGGTCCTCCCAGCGCGCCCAGTGGCGCCCGCCCTCGAGATCGCCGGACTCGGCCAGATTGCCGTTGGACAGCAGCACCGGATAGCGCGCCTTATCGGCGGTGATGGTGGTGCTGTAGCGCGCCATCACGTCCGGCCGGTCGGCGAAATAGGTGATCTTGCGGAAGCCTTCCGCCTCGCATTGCGTGCAGAAGTTGCCGGAGGACTTGTAGAGCCCTTCCAACGCGGTGTTCTCCTGCGGCTTGATGCGGACGATGGTTTCCAGCTTATAGCTGGCCGGCACCTCCAGCACGATCAGGTGATCGGGGGTGACGGTGTATTCGTCCGGCCCCAGAGTGCGGCCGTCCAGCGCCACCGACACCAGATCCAGCCTCTGCCCGTCGAGCGACAGCGGCTCCGTCGCCGCCTCCGGCCGGTCGGGATTGCGGCGGATCGCGAGCACCGCGCGGACGGTGGTGACATCCTCGCCCAGGTCGACGAACAGGTCGACCGTGTCGATCAGATGCGCCGGCGGGCGATAGTCCTGAAGCCGGATGGCCTTCGGCGTGCCTTTGTCCATGTGCCTTGTCTCTGGTCTGTGTCTGTCTTGCGGATCAAGCCGTTCGGGACAGGTCCGAGGAACAGGGACTGTAGCAAGGCGGGGGGTGGGTTGTCTTCCGTAGGAAAGGTGGTGGGAATGGGGGTGGGGGCTGGCAGCGTACATAGCGCAGTTTGGAAACGTTTGATGATTGAAGCGCGTTTGACGCGTCCGCTCTGATGTCGCTTTTGAAGCTCACATACCCCTGATTTTTGCAGGTTTATATTGCAGTTGATCACAGGTGGAAAACGATTCCCTCGAACTCCCAATCTGGTCTAAAAACGCATATCGGTAAATTTCCTGTTTCGGCATCATGCGCGTTCGCGCAGTAACGACCGCGAAGTGTGTAGGGCCATTATGGTGGGGCAAGTGACAGCTAATACACTATTTACGATTGGCTATGAGGGTGCGGTCGTAGATGATTTCATAGCTACCTTGCTTAAGGTCGGCGTCCAAACGGTCATTGATATTCGAGATATCCCCGTATCCCGTCGTCGCGGATTCTCAAAGTCTGCATTATCACGACACTGTGTGGATCAAGGGCTGACATATGTTCACCTACGCCCCCTCGGAGATCCGAAAGAGGGGCGAGAGGCGGCGAGAGCAGGCCGATATGAACAGTTCCATACGATCTTCTCAACACATCTTGGCACGCTTAGCGCGCAGAGCGCATTGAGTGAAGCGATCAAGATTGCGAGCGATAGCATCTCCTGTCTACTATGCTACGAGCGGGATCACCGCTTCTGCCACCGAAACATTGTGGCGGGTGAGATGAAAAGGCTCGGAGCGTTCACCTTGAAGCACATTGGAGTGCCGCAGGGCAGGTAACAGCCGATTCCTATTTGAGGAAGGCTGACGATGGAAAGTGATTTAAAGTCAGGGGAAGCAGAGGCCGTTATTTTAATCAAAGCCTCACCTCAAGTGGGGCAAAAGCATGGTGAGACCGTCTGCTGTGCAGCATTAGACATTTACGGGCAATGGCTAAGACTCTATCCTGTCTCATTTCGCTACTTAGAAGATGGTAAAAAATTTTCCCGCTGGGATACAATTCGCTTTCGCTGGCGTCTACCGGATGATGATCGGCGCTTGGAATCACGCAGGATTGACCAAGATACTTTGTCTATTGTTGGATGTTTAAAGCCATCCGAACGTCAGAAATTTCTATCTCGCGTGATCGTAACTAGCTTAGACCGTGAACGTGAAGTGGGAAGAAGTCTTGCTCTTTTAAAAGCTGAAATTCGAGATTTTCGTTATGAGAAAAAGACTGCTGAGGAACTCGCTATCGAAAAAGGAAAATTTGATAAACTTCGAGCGCAAAAGGACATGTTTAATAGTAAAGATCTGATTCCGTACGAACCCTGCCCGTATCGTTTCAAATATCGATATAAAACAGACGATGGGAACCGCGATGGAACATGCCAGGATTGGGAGCTTGAGGCAACTTATTATAACTGGTCTCGGAAGTACGGGGAAAAATCTACTTTAGAAAAATACAAAAAACCTTTGGTGAAATATATCCTCGGGACGGAATGCTTTTAGCAATGGGGACGCATTCTGTTTATCCAGATCGCTGGCTTATTAACGGTGTAATTCGCTTAAGTGATATACAGCAGATGAGTCTGCTTTGAATGCAGCGCAGCGTTATTGGCTGAATATTTTCTGGTGCAATGGCGGAAGAGGTGGGATTCGAACCCACGGTAGGCTCACACCTACGACGGTTTTCAAGACCGTTGCCTTAAACCACTCGGCCACTCTTCCCTCGGCCCACGGGAGTAGCGAATGCGTCGCGGTGGGTCAAGTGTCGCGCGCAAACTGCTGCGATTTGCCCCTCAGTTGCGGGCCATCAGTTCCGGATCGGGCGGCCCAGCGTGCGCAGGCGGCGGGTCGGTTTCGGCGGGCTGGGGCTGTCGGAGAAGTCGGGCAGGCTGGGGGCGCGGGCTATCGTCTTGCGGATCAGCTCGGCCGTGGCGTCCAGATCGTCGAGAATCTCCGGCGCGATGCGGTCGGCGTAGCGGGGGCTCAGCAGGCGGGTGCGGGTCTGGTCGATGCTGCGCAGTTCGGGCTCGAACAGCTCGCGGGCGCCGATGGGAAGAACCTGATCCTGGCGCATGCTGGAGAAGTAATTGCGCATTGTGCGGGCCAGCATGCGGGTCAGCAGAAGGTCCATCCGCTCGAACTCGGCGCGCAGGTCGCTGAGGCGCGACTCGTCCACGCCCTGGAGATGCTCCTCGGTCAGGGTGAACAGGGCGCGGATTTCCTCCAGCTTGCGGCGGAAGTCGAGGAAGGAGGCGAAGCGGTCGTCGCCCATGTCGCGCTGGGCGCGGTCGGCAAGCTGGGAGGCTTCGGTCGCCTGGCGCTCCAATGCCGCCAGCAGAGACTTCACCCGTTCCCGGCTGTTGTTGCGCCGCCACGCCATGCCCGCTCCGCACTTCCCCGATGACTGCTCCGGCCCGTTTTTCGGCGGGGCGGCGCGGTCATCGTAGAAGCGAAACTTTTAACAAAATGCTTTTGTCACGGACTTTCCACATCCAGCGCACTTGTGCCGCTCAGGCGTCGCGCAGCTCCAGGATCACCGGGGTGTGGTCGGAGGCCTTTTCCAGCCCGCGCGGGCCGCGGTCGATGGTGCAGCCGGCCAGACGGTCGGCGGCCTGCGGCGACAGCAGGAAATGGTCGATGCGCAGGCCGTTGTCGCGCGGCCAGCTGCCGGCCTGATAATCCCAGAAGGTATAGGCGCGGTCGTCGTCATGCAGGGCGCGGTAGGCCTCGGTCAGGCCGAGATTCAGCAGGGCGCGGAACTTGGCCTTCGACTCCGGGCGGAACAGCGCGTCGCCGGCAAAGGCCTGCGGCGAGAAGACGTCGCGCGCCTCGGGGATGATGTTGTAGTCGCCGCCCAGCACCACCGGGATTTCCTGTGCCAGCAGCGTGCGGGCGTGGTCGTACAGCCGGTCCATCCAGCGCAGCTTGTAGGCGAACTTCTCGCCCGGCACCGGGTTGCCGTTGGGCAGGTAGAGCGAGGCGATGCGCACGCCGGACACCGTGGCCTCGACATAGCGGGCCTGTTCGTCCTCCGGCTCGCCCGGCAGGCGGGTCAGCACGTCTTCCGCCGGGGCCTTCGACAGCAATGCTACGCCATTGTAGGCCTTCTGCCCGACGGCGTTGACGTGGTAGCCAAGCTCCTCGAAGGCCGCGGCGGGGAAAGCGGCGGTCTCGCATTTGATTTCCTGGAAGAGCACGACGTCCGGGGACGCCGTGCGCAGCCAGTCGGTGATCAGCGGAAGGCGGGCCTTCGCCGAGTTGACGTTCCAGGTGGCGATCTTCACGAAACAGGCCTGCCTTCTTTTCTTGGTCTTCCGGTCTCAGACCGCGGCCTTATACCGCGAACGAGTTGCCGCAGCCGCAGGACGCGGTGGCGTTCGGGTTCTTGATCTGGAAGGCGGCGCCCATCAGGTCCTCGACATAATCCAGCGTCGCGCCGGCCAGCAGGTCGAGCGAGGCGTCGTCGGTGACCACCTTCGTGCCGTCCTTCTCGAAGACATGGTCCTCGTCGGTCGCGGTCTCGTCGAAGGTGAAGCCGTACTGGAAGCCGGAGCAGCCGCCGCCGGACACGGTCAGGCGCAGCATCAGTTTGGGATTGCCCTCCTGCTCGATCAGGAAGGCGACGCGCCTGGCGGCGCTTTCGCTGACGCCGAGGATGCGGGTTTCGGTGGGGAGCGCGGTGTCGGGCATGGGATGGCCCCTCTGGTGCGGTGCGGGAGTTGCCACAAATGTAAGGGGGATCGGGGCCCACGTCAAAGTATGGGCCGCCAAAGTATGGGCACCGTTGCGGGAAAGCGTTGCGCATCTGGCACGCTCATCCGCCGGCTGGGCCGGTGCCTGGGCATAGCACGCCTTCGCCGTTGCACCTGCCATTCCCCGCCGGTAGTGTCCGCCCCATGATGGCGGACTGTTCCCACGATCGGCTGGCTCCCTATGGCTGCAACCCGGCGGACACGCGCGGGCGGCTGGTGGCGGAGCCGGAAAGCCCGACGCGCTCGTGCTTCCAGCGCGACCGCGACCGCATCGTGCATTCCGGGGCCTTCCGCCGGCTGAAGCACAAGACGCAGGTCTTCGTCTATCACGAGGGCGACTATTACCGCACCCGGCTGACCCACAGCCTGGAGGTGGCGCAGATCGCCCGCTCGATCAGCCGCACGCTGGGCCTGAACGAGGATCTGGCGGAGGCGGTGGCGCTCGCCCACGACCTCGGGCACACGCCCTTCGGCCATGCCGGGGAAGAGGCGCTGAACGCCTGCATGGAGCCGTTCGGCGGCTTCGCCCACAACGACCAGACCCTGCGCATCCTGACGCGGCTGGAGCGGCGCTATGCCGAGTTCGACGGGCTGAACCTGACCTGGGAAGCGCTGGAGGGCGTGGTCAAGCACAACGGCCCGCTGTTGCCGCTGCTGCCCGGCCATCGCCTGCCGACCACCATCGCCGCCTTCCTGGGCGAGTGGGATCTGGAGCTGGACACCAATCCGGGGGCCGAAGCCCAGGTGGCGGCGCTGGCCGACGACATCGCCTACAACAACCACGACATCGACGACGGGCTGCGCGCCGGCCTGTTCACGGTGGACGAGGTGGCGGAACTGCCGCTGGTCGGCCCGCTGGTGCGCGAGGTCTGCGACCGCTATCCGGGTCTGGAGCGCTCGCGCCTGATCCACGAGACGATCCGGCGGATGATCAACGCCATGGTCGTCGATCTGGTGACGGAGACGCGGCGGCGGCTGGCGGAGCACAGGCCGGGCAGTGCGGCCGAACTGCGCGCTCTGCCGCTGGCGATGGTGAGCTTCTCCGACGGGATGTTGGAGGCGCAGCGGCCCTTGCGCGCCTTCCTGCGCCAGCGCATGTACCGGCACTATCGCGTCAACCGCGAGATGAGCAAGTGCAAGCGCGTGGTGCGCGCCCTGTTCCAACTGTTCATGGACGAGCCCAACACCCTGCCGACCGAATGGCAGCGCGACATCGCCAAGAATGGGGGCGACGCCGATCTTGCGGTGCGCGCCCGTCATGTGGCCGACTATATCGCCGGCATGACCGACCGCTACGCGCTGGCCGAACATGACCGGCTGTTCGACCTGCATGTGAAGACCTGAAACGTGAAGACCTGAGCCGTCAGGCTCCTGCGACCTCCTGAAAAGACGACCTGAGACGATGAATATTTTCAAGGCCTTCGAGACCGATATTCGCAAGCTGCTGGAAGAGCTGGCTGCCGAGGGTGCCATCCCCGCCGGGCTGGACGGCAGCCGTCTGACGGTCGAGCCGCCGCGCGAGGCCTCGCATGGCGACCTGTCCACCAACGCCGCGATGATCCTGGCGAAGCCGGCGAAGATGGCGCCGCGCGCGCTGGCGGAACTGCTGGTCGCCAAGCTGAAGGGCCGCGCCGACGTGGCGTCGGTCGAGATCGCCGGTCCGGGCTTCGTCAACCTGCGCCTGACGCCGGATGTCTGGCGCGACCGCATCCGCGACGTGCTGACCGCCGGCACCGCCTATGGCGACAGCGAACTGGGGGCCAACACTCCGGTCAATGTGGAGTATGTGTCGGCCAACCCGACCGGCCCGCTGCATGCTGCCCATGGCCGCGGCGCGGTGTTCGGCGACGCACTGGCAGCACTGCTGCAGAAGGCCGGCTATGCCGTCACCCGCGAATACTACATCAACGATGCCGGCGCGCAGGTCGACGTGCTCGGCCGCTCCACCTTCATCCGCTACCGCGAGGCGCTGGGCGAGCAGGTCGGCGAGATCCCGGCCGGCCTTTATCCCGGCGAATATCTGAAGGAGGTCGGTCAGGCCCTGGCCGAGCGTGACGGCAACCGCTGGGTCGGCACCGAGGAGTCCGAATGGCTGCCGGCCTGCCGCGACTTCGCCATCGGCATGATCATGGGCTGGATCCGCGAGGATCTGGGCGCTCTCGGCGTCACAATGGACGTCTATAGCAGCGAGCGCGCCCTGGTGACGGCGGGTGCCGTCCAGACGGCGCTGGCGGCGCTGGAGGAACGCGGCCTGATCTACACCGGCGTGCTGGAGCCGCCGAAGGGCAAGAAGCCCGACGATTGGGAGCCGCGCCCGCAGACCCTGTTCAAGTCCAGCGACTTCGGCGACGACGTCGACCGGCCGCTGAAGAAGTCCGACGGCTCCTTCACCTATTTCGCCAACGACATCGCCTATCACTACGACAAGTACCGGCGCGGTGCCGCATCGCTGATCGACGTGCTGGGCGCCGACCATGGCGGCTACGTCAAGCGCATGCAGGCGGCGACGCGGGCGATTTCCGGCGGTGAGGCGGAGCTGGACGTGAAGCTGTGCCAGCTGGTCCATCTGATGCAGAACGGCCAGCCGGTGAAGATGTCCAAGCGCGCCGGCACCTTCGTGACGCTGCGCGACGTCATCGATCAGGTCGGCCGGGACGTGGTCCGCTTCATCATGCTGACCCGCCGCAACGACCAGACGCTGGACTTCGACTTCGCCAAGGTGACGGAGCAGTCGAAGGACAACCCGGTCTTCTACGTGCAGTATGCCCACGCCCGTTGCCGCTCGGTGCTGCGCCATGCCGCGACCGCCCTGCCGCAGCTGAACCAGACGCCGGCCTCGCTCGCCGCCGCGGCGAACCTCGCCCGGCTGGACAGCGAAGAGGAGATGGCGCTGGCCAAGCGGATGGCCACCTGGCCGCGCGTGGTCGAGGCGGCGGCCGAGGCGCATGAGCCGCACCGCATCGCCTTCTTCCTCTACGACCTCGCCAGCGACTTCCATGCTCTGTGGAACCGGGGCCGCGACGACGCCTCGCTGCGCTTCCTGATCGAGGGCGATGCGGAGCTGACGACGGCCCGTCTGGCGCTGATCGCCGCGGTGGCGACGGTCATCGCCTCGGGCCTGACGGTGATGGGCGTGGAACCGGTGGAGGAATTGCGTTCATGAAGTACGACGGCGACGTCAACTACGCGGCCAATCCCTATGGGATGCCGCCCCGACAGTCCGCGAACAGACGCGGGCTGCTGGCGCTCGGCTTCGCCGTGGTCGGCGTCGTGACGTTCGCCGGTGCGGCGGTGATCGGGCTGCGCGGCCCGTCGCGGCTGTCCGGCGACGGGCCGCCGCTGCTGACCGCGGAGGCCGGCCCGTCCAAGGCCCGTCCCGACCAGCCGGGCGGGATGGAGGTGCCGCATCAGGACATCCTGGCCTATGAGCGGCTGCGCGACCATGACGGCGGCCGCGGCAATCAGGTGGAACGGCTGCTGCCGCCGCCGGAGGTGCCGCTGCCGCGCCCGGTGGTGACGCCGCAGATGCCGGCCGTGGTGCCGCTGCCCTCGGTGCCGTCGGTGGCCCAGCTGCCGCCGGGCGCCACCGCCACCGTCCCGCGCGACAGCGTTGCCGCGGCGGTCGCGGCGGCGGCTCCGCTGGCGCCGCCGGAACCGGTGCCGGGTCTGCCCGCCGCCACCTCGACGGCGGTCGCTCCGGCCCCGGCGGCGCAGGCCCCGGCCATCCAAACCCCAGCCCTCCAGACGCCGCTCAGCGTCGCCGCCAAGCCGCAGCAGCCCCCGGCCGCTCCGGCCAAGCCGGCTCCGCAACAACAGGTCGCGTCGGTCGCCAAGCCTCCCGCCCCGCCGGCGCAGCAGAACGCTGCCCCGTCGATGGGCCAGTTGATCGCCAAGCTGGAAGCGGCCTCGATGCCGGCCGCTCCGGCCAAGGCCGCGCCCCAGCCGGCCAAGCCCGCGGCGGGGTCCGCTCCCACCTCCGCCCCGGCGGCCGGTGGCAGCGGCGGCTGGCGTGTCCAGCTGGCCTCGGTACGCAGCGAGGGCGAGGCCGCGGCCGAATGGCGCCGCCTTGCCGGCCGCCATCCCGACGCGCTCGGCGGGCTGTCGATGCAGGTCGCCAAGGTCGATCTGGGCGAGAAGGGCATCTTCTATCGGGTGCAGGGTGCCGGCGCCGACGAGTCGCGGGCAAAGTCGGCCTGCGCCCAGCTGCGCGCGCAAAATGTGGGGTGTGTGGTTGTCCGTCCCTAATTGTTCTGGCCCTGATTCTTCCGGCCCCGATTCCGTTGGACTTGAGTCTGTGAGTTCCACCCAGGTCTCCCACCCGCGCGCGGTCGTCTTCGGCTGCGCCGGGCTGGAGGTGACGGCCGACGAGGCCGCCTTCTTCCGTGACGCCGATCCGCTCGGCTTCATCCTGTTCCGCCGTAACTGCGACAGCCGCGATCAGATGCGCCGGCTGGTCGACGATCTGCGCGCCAGCGTCGGCCGGGCCGACGCCCCGGTCCTGATCGACCAGGAGGGCGGCCGGGTCGCGCGCATGCGCACGCCGCACTGGCCGGCCCATCCGCCGATGGGCGCGATCGGCGCGCTGGGCGAACGCGATGCCGCCGCCGGGCGCGAAGCGGCCTGGATCAATGGCCGGCTGCTCGCCCACATGCTGACGGAGGTCGGCATCACGGTGGATTGCGCGCCGGTCTGCGACGTTCCGGTGGAGGGCGCGCACGACATCATCGGCGACCGCGCCTTCTCGCGCGACCCAGCATTGGTGATCGACCTCGCCCGCGCCACCGCCGACGGGCTGCTGGCCGGCGGGGTGCTGCCGGTGATCAAGCACATCCCCGGCCATGGCCGCGCCTTCGCCGACAGCCATGCCGAGCTGCCGGTGGTCGAGGCCGGCCGCGCCGCGCTGGAGGCGACCGACTTCGCCCCCTTCCGCGCGCTGGCCGACCTGCCGCTGGCGATGGTGGCGCATGTGGTGCTGAAGGCCATCGACCCGACCGCCCCCGCCAGCACCTCGGCGATTGTGGTGCGCGAGGTGGTGCGCGGGCCGTCGATCGGCTTCGGCGGCCTGCTGTTCAGCGACGATTTGTCGATGAACGCGCTGCGGGGCGACCCGAGGGCGCGGGCTGAAGCGGTGCTGGCGGCCGGCATGGATGTTGTGCTCCACTGCAACGGCGATCTGGCCGAGATGCGGTCGATCCTCGGTGCCGTTCCGCTGCTGAGCGGGGTGGCGGCGGAGCGCTGGGCGCGGGCGGAAGCGATGCGCCACGCGCCGGAACCGGCGGACATCGCGGCTTTGACCAACCGGCTGGCCGAGCTTCTCGGCACGGCGCAGACCTGACGGACGGGAGCGGACGATGGAGGAATGGCTCTTCCAGGTGACGGCCGTGGCCCTGCCGGCCATCCTCGCCATCACCCTGCATGAGGCGGCGCACGGCTTCGTCGCTTGGCGGCTGGGCGACGACACTGCCTATCGGCTGGGGCGCGTCACCTTCAACCCGATCCGTCACATCGACCCGTTCGGCACGGTGCTGCTGCCGGCGCTGATGTATTTCACCACCGGCTTCGTCTTCGGCTGGGCCAAGCCGGTGCCGGTCAATTTTGCCCGGCTGGACCATCCGCGCCGCGACATGGTGTGGGTGGCGCTGGCCGGTCCGGGGACCAACTTCCTGCTGGCGGTGGCCTCGGCAGTGATCTGGCGGCTGGTCAATCCGGAAAACAGCTATATCGAGCTGTGGATCCGCTCCGCCGCCGAGGTCTCGGTCCTGGTCAACGTCATCCTGATGGTGTTCAACCTGATCCCGCTGCCGCCGCTGGACGGCGGTCGCGTCGCGGTCGGCATCCTGCCCGATGTCCTGGCGGTGCCGCTGGCGAAGCTGGAGCGCTTCGGGCTGCTGATCCTGATGGCGGCCTTCTTCCTGCTGCCGATGCTGGGGCGCCAGATCGGCATGGACCTCAGCGTCATGCATTGGGTGCTGGGTCCGCCCGTCGATGCGGTGATCGACTTCATCCGCGTCCTGACCGGCAACGACTGATAGGGTATCGAATGGCCGATCTGCTGGCCGAACGCGAGGCCGACACCTCTGCAATCGCGGAGGAGTCGGCGTCCGAACAGCTGTTGCTGGTTCTGGACGGCTTCGAGGGGCCGCTCGACATGCTGCTGGCGCTGGGGCGCGACCAAAAGGTCGACCTGACGCGCATCTCCATCCTGGAACTGGCCGACCAGTATCTCCGCTTCGTGGCGGAGGTGCGGAAATTGCGGCTGGAGCTGGCCGCCGACTATCTGGTGATGGCGGCATGGCTGGCCTATCTGAAGTCGCGGCTGCTGCTGCCCGAGCCGGAGGGGGAGGAGCCGTCCGGCGAGGACATGGCGGCGGCGCTCGCCTTCCAGCTCCAGCGGCTGGAAGCGATGAAGGGCGTCGCCGAAAAGCTGTTCGCCCGCCCGCGGCTGGGCATCGACCTCCACCCGCGCGGCGCGCCGGAGGATCTGGACCTGCGCCGCAAGTCGGTCTACGAGGTCACGCTGTTCGACCTGCTGCGCGCTTACGGCCAGCAGCGCGCCCGCAAGGAATCCGGCGTCCTGCACATCGCCCCGGTGCGCCTCTATTCGATGGAAGAGGCGGTGCGGCGCCTGTCCTCGCTGCTGGGCCGCATGCCGGACTGGGCGACGCTGGCGAGCTTCCTGCCGGGCGGGGAGGGCGGCGGGCTGCTGACCCGCTCAGCGCTCGCCGCGCATTTCGCCGCGACGCTGGAACTGGCCAAGGCCGGACGGGTGGAACTGCGGCAGGAGAGCGCCTTCGCTCCGCTCTATGTCCGCGGGCGGGCTCCCGGTTCCCAGGACAGCGACATTTCGGAAGAAGCGCAATCGCATGATTAAGGAAGTCACCGACGCCCACGAGGCGGAGGCCCGCATCGGCAAGCTGCGCCTGCTGGAAGCCCTGCTGTTCGCCTCAAGCGAGCCGCTGGACGAGGAGACGCTGGCCGGCCGCATCGGGCCGGAGGTCGGCCTGCTGCTGGAGGAGTTGCGCGCCCATTACGCCCCGCGGGGCGTCAATCTGGTGCGCACCGGCGGCGGCTGGGCCTTCCGCACCGCGGTCGATCTGGCACCGGAACTGCGGCGCGAGGAGGAGGTGTCGCGCAAGCTCTCCCGCGCGGCCATCGAGACGCTGGCGATCATCGCCTACCACCAGCCGGTGACCCGCGGCGAGATCGAATCCATCCGCGGCGTCGCGACCAGCAAGGGCACGCTGGACCTGCTGATGGAGCATGGCTGGATCCGGCCGGGCAAGCGGCGGGAGACGCCGGGCCGGCCGCTGACCTGGATCACCACCGACCATTTCCTCGACCATTTCGGGCTGGAGACCTTGCGCGACCTGCCCAGCGTCGACGACCTGCGCGCCGCCGGCCTGCTGGACAGCCGTCCAGTGCTGCTGGGGCTGGGGGCGACGGCCGACGACAGCGCGCTCGGGACGGGCGACGAGACGTAAGCCGCAGGCGGGGGCTCGGTTTTTCTCGGGCGCCCACGCGAATTCCCGTGAAACCTCAATGACAACCGGTTAAGGATGGTGGGGCGAACGTTGCGGCACTCCGGCCTTTCTGCCATAGTGCCGGCCCGCCGCAAAGGCCGTTCAAACGTGATAGGCGCGCCATGGGTTCTTTCAGCATCTGGCACTGGATCATCGTTCTTCTGATCGTTCTTCTGCTGTTCGGCGCCGGTAAGCTGCCGAAGGTGATGGGCGATCTTGCCAAGGGCGTGAAGTCCTTCAAGGCTGGGTTGCAGGACGACAGCGACGACGCCACTCCCGGCGCCAACGCCAAGACCATTCCGAACCAGCCGGCCAACACGGCCGAAGCCGCGGCCAAGAAGGACGAGGCGGTCCGCAGCTAACCGGCAGGCGCGCGGCCGACCCTACCAGGCGCCGCACGCCACCCTGCCCACCGCATTCGTGAAGCCGGAAGAACATGTTCGACATCGCTTGGTCCGAACTGATGGTGATCGCCGTCATCGCGCTTGTGGTCATTGGACCCAAGGATCTGCCCAAGGCGATCTTCACGCTCGGCAAATGGGTGCGTAAGGCGCGGGTCGTCGCCCGCGAATTCCAGACCCACATCGACGACATGATGCGGGAAACCGAGTTGGACGAGCTTCGCAAGGAAGCGCTGAAGACCCGCGACCTGAACATCAAGAAGATGATGGAGGACACCATCGACCCGAAGGGGGAGGTGGGCAAGGCCTTCGACGCCAAGGAATTCGATGTGGGCCTGAACGGCCATGCCGGCAGCACGCCGGAACCGGACCTGCCCCAGGCGCCAACCCCGGAGCCGCTGACACCGGCTGCTCCGGCGGTGACGGACAGCGTGGGGCCGGCCGGCGCGCCGTCGCCGATCACGACCTCGCCGATCACCACCGAACCCGCTCCGCCGGCCCCGGTGCCGCAGCCCGCTCCGGCCCCGCGGCCGGACGTCGTGGCCGCCGCCCAGCCGACCGACAAGCAGACCTGAAGACAAAGACGGCCCATGACCGGCGATACGCAGCAGGACGAACTCGAAGACAGCAAGATGCCGCTGATCGATCATCTGATCGAGCTGCGGAACCGGCTGATGTGGGCGATAGGCGCGATCCTGATCGCCTTCCTGCTGTGCTATGCGGTGTCGGACAAGATCTACAATTTCCTGGTCCAGCCGCTGGCCGACATCCTGGCGGGGCAGGGGCGCCGGATGATCTACACCGGCCTGACGGAAGCTTTCTTCACGTATGTGAAGGTGGCCTTCTGGGCCGGCTGCTTCATCTCCTTCCCGGTGATCGCCAGCCAGATCTGGATGTTCGTGGCCCCCGGCCTCTACAAGCACGAGCGCAAGGCGTTCCTGCCCTTCCTGATCGCCACCCCGGTGATGTTCCTGACCGGTGCCGGCATCGTCTATTACTTCATCTTCCCGATGGCCTGGCGCTTCTTCCTGGGCTTCGAGTTCCACCCGGACGGCAGCAACGCCCTGCCCATCGAGTTCGAAGCGCGCGTC
Organism: Azospirillum sp. A26; assembly: GCF_042604635.1. NCBI lineage: Bacteria > Pseudomonadati > Pseudomonadota > Alphaproteobacteria > Rhodospirillales > Azospirillaceae > Azospirillum > Azospirillum sp. A26. Next base: position 2,099,894 of record NZ_CP170473.1, read on the forward strand.
GGCGAATACCTGCATCTGGTGATGTCGCTGATCTTCGCCTTCGGCATCGCCTTCCAGCTGCCGGTGCTGCTGACCCTGCTGGTCCGCGTCGGCATCATCAGCACCGACGCCCTGGCGTCGAAGCGCCGCTACGCCATCGTCGGGGCCTTCATCGCCGCCGCGGTGCTGACCCCGCCCGACGTGATCAGTCAGGTCAGTCTGGCGCTGCCGCTCATCGCGCTCTACGAGATCGCGATCATCATCGGGCGCCGAATCGAAAAGGCACGGGCCGCCGCGGAAGCCGAGTGATCGGCGGCAACGCGCCCGCAGCATTTTGTCATTGGCGATTTCCCTGGGGCAATTCGCCGGTGGCAATTTGCCTGCCTTGACCTAGGGTAATAATCCGTCCGTCGTGGACATGCCGCCATTCTCGCGCTAAAAGCACGGTTCGGCCAACAAAAGGCCTCAGCCGCGCACCCGGAGCCTTGACCGTATGCAGACCGCCAACGACATCCGTCGCACGTTCCTGGATTTCTTCGCCAAGCAAAGCCATCAGAAGGTCGATTCGTCGCCGCTCGTGCCGCGCAACGATCCGACGCTGATGTTCACCAACGCCGGCATGGTCCAGTTCAAGAACGTCTTCACCGGTGCCGAGACGCGGCCCTACAAGCGCGCGGCCACCTCGCAGAAATGCGTGCGCGCCGGCGGCAAGCACAACGACCTCGACAATGTCGGCTACACCGCGCGGCACCACACCTTCTTCGAGATGCTGGGCAACTTCTCCTTCGGCGATTATTTCAAGGACGACGCCATCGCGTTCGCCTGGAACCTGATCACCAAGGAATACGGTCTGCCGGCCGACAAGCTGCTGGTAACGGTCCACACCTCCGACGAGGACGCGGCCGGCATCTGGCGCAAGGTCGCCGGCCTGTCGGACGACCGCATCATCCGCATCCCGACCGACGACAATTTCTGGCGCATGGGCGACACCGGCCCCTGCGGTCCCTGCTCCGAGATCTTCTTCGACCACGGCCCGTCGATTGCCGGCGGCCCGCCGGGCAGCCCGGACCAGGACGGCGACCGCTTCATCGAGATCTGGAACCTCGTGTTCATGCAGTATGAACAGCTGGGTCCGGACAATCTGGTGGCGCTGCCCAGGCCGTCCATCGACACCGGCATGGGGCTGGAGCGTCTGGCTGCCGTCCTCCAGGGCAAGCACGACAACTACGACATCGACCTGATGCGGGCGCTGATCATGGCGTCGGCCGAGGCGACCAAGACCTCGCCGGACGGCGCGCATGCCGTGTCGCACCGCGTCATCGCCGACCATCTGCGCTCGACCTCCTTCCTGATCGCCGACGGCGTGCTGCCGTCGAACGAGGGCCGCGGCTATGTGCTGCGCCGCATCATGCGCCGCGCCATGCGCCACGCCCACATGATCGGCGCGCGCGAGCCGCTGATGCACCGTCTGGTCCCGGCGCTGGTCCAGCAGATGGGCGACGCCTATCCGGAGCTGAACCGCGCCCGCGCCCTGATCGTCGAGACGCTGAAGCTGGAAGAAACCCGCTTCAAGCAGACGCTGGAGCGCGGCCTGCGCCTGCTGGAGGACGAGGTCGGCCATCTGGGCGAAGGCCAGCCGCTGGCCGGCGACGTCGCCTTCAAGCTGTACGACACCTACGGCTTCCCGCTCGACCTGACGCAGGACGTGCTGCGCGGCCAGGGCCGTGGCGTCGACGAGGCCGGCTTCAAGGCGGCGATGGACGAGCAGCGCCGCAAGGCCCGCGAGTCCTGGGCCGGCTCGGGTGAGGTCGGCACCGAGAAGCTGTGGTACGAGATCAAGGACGAGCTGGGCGCCACCGAGTTCTTCGGCTACGACACCGAAGTCGCCGAAGGCAAGGTCACCGCCCTTATCAAGGGCGATGCCTGCGTCGAGGCCGCCAGCATCGGCGATCAGGTGCTGGTCGTCGTCAACCAGACGCCCTTCTACGGCGAATCGGGCGGTCAGGTCGGCGATGCCGGCGTGATCTTCTCCGCCGGCGGGGCCGAGGTCGCGGTGTCCGACACGCTGAAGAAGCTGGGCGCCGTGTGGGCCCATGTCGGCACGGTCACCAAGGGCACGCTCAAGGTCGGCGACGTGGTCGAACTGCGCGTTGATACCGAGCGCCGCTCCGCCATCCGCGCCAACCACTCTGCCACCCACCTGCTGCACGAGGCGCTGCGCCATCGCCTGGGCGACCATGTCACCCAGAAGGGCTCGCTGGTGGCGCCTGAGCGTCTGCGCTTCGACATCAGCCAGCCGACCGGCCTGACCGGTGCCGACATCGCCGCCATCGAGGACGAGGTGAACCGCCGCGTTCTCGCCAACAGCGAGGTCATCACCCGTCTGATGTCCCCGGACGAGGCCCGCGCCCAAGGCGCCATGGCGCTGTTCGGCGAGAAGTACGGCGATGAGGTCCGCGTCGTCTCGATGGGCGGCCCGCATGGCGAGCAGGATCGCGACTACTCCATCGAACTGTGCGGCGGCACCCATGTCCGCCGCACCGGCGACATCGGCGTGTTCAAGATCGTCTCCGAAGGCGCCGTCGCCGCCGGTGTCCGCCGCATCGAGGCGCTGACCGGCACCGGCGCCAAGGCGTGGCTGTCCGAGCGCGACCATCTGCTGACCGAGGCGGCGGGCGTCCTCAAGGTCAAGCCCGACGAGGTTCCGGCCCGTGTGGCGGTTCTGGTCGAGGAACGTCGCAAGATGGAGCGCGAACTGGCCGATCTGCGCCGCCAGGTGGCGATGGGGGGTGGCGCCAAGGCCGACGGCGGCAACGAGGCCAAGGACGTGGCCGGCGTCAAGCTGGCCGCCCGCGTGGTCGAAGGCCTGCCGGCCAAGGACCTGAAGCCGATGGCCGACGAGCTGAAGAAGCAGGTCGGCTCCGGCGTCGTCGTGCTGATCGCGTCGAACGAGGGCAAGGCCTCCATCGTCATCGGCGTGACCGACGATTTGACCGCGACCGTCAGCGCCGTCGATCTGGTCCGTGTCGGTGCCGAGGCGCTGGGCGGCAAGGGCGGCGGCGGCCGGCCGGACATGGCGCAGGCCGGCGGCCCCGACGCCTCGCTGGCCCCGGCGGCCATCGAGGCCATCGAAAAGGCGATTGCGGCCAGGAAGGCCTCCTGATCGTGATGAACACCGGCCCCCGGAGCGATCCGGGGGCCGTTTTTCTGTTCGTGCCGTCTTGATAAGGTCCGGCGATGGAACTCCCGACTCTTCCCTTCATCGTGACCGACTGGTCCGCCGTTCCCGTCACCGAACATCCGGGCGAGACCGGGCTTGCCCGCTGGCGCAGCTTCCACGCCGGAGAGCTGCGGGTGCGGCTGGTCGACTACACGCCGGGCTATCTGGCCGACCATTGGTGCGACCGCGGCCATGTGCTGTTCGTGGTCAGCGGCGAGCTGATCACCGAGCTGAAGGATGGCCGCCGCTTCGTCCTGACCGCCGGCATGAGCTATCAGGTCTCCGATTTCGGCGATCATCCGCACCGCTCCTCGACCGAAATCGGCGCCACCCTGTTCATTGTCGACTGAAACGTCTTCGCTTGAGGGAGCCTGTCCATGCGCTTCACCGGTACCGACCGCTACGTCGCCACCGACGATCTGATGGTGGCGGTCAACGCCGCCATAACGCTGGAGCGGCCGCTTCTGGTGAAGGGCGAGCCGGGCACCGGCAAGACGGTGCTGGCGGTGGAGATCGCCCGCGCGCTGAACAAGCCGCTGCTGTCCTGGCACGTCAAATCGACCACCAAGGCGCAGCAGGGCCTCTACGAATACGACGCGGTCAGCCGGCTGCGCGACAGCCAGCTGGGCGAGGCGAAGGTCCATGACATCGCCAACTACATCGTCCGCGGCAAGCTGTGGGAAGCCTTCGAAGCGCCGGAGTCTCCGGTCCTGTTGATCGACGAGATCGACAAGGCCGACATCGAGTTCCCCAACGACCTGCTGCTGGAACTCGACCGCATGGAGTTCCACGTTTATGAAACCCGCCAGACGATCAAGGCGGCCAAGCGCCCCATCGTCATCGTCACGTCCAACAACGAGAAGGAACTGCCGGACGCCTTCCTGCGCCGCTGCTTCTTCCACTACATCCGCTTCCCCGAGCGCGAGACGATGGAGCGCATCGTCGAGGTTCATTATCCCGGCCTGAAGTCGGCCCTGCTGCGCGAGGCGCTGAACCTGTTCTACGATCTGCGCGAGGTTCCGGGCCTGAAGAAGAAGCCCTCCACGTCGGAGCTGCTGGACTGGATCAAGCTGCTGATGGTCGAGGACGTCGATCCGGAGACCCTGCGCGCCAAGGATGCCCGCACGCTGATCCCGCCGCTGTGCGGCGCGCTGCTGAAGAACGAGCAGGACGTGCACACGCTGGAACGGCTGGCGTTCCTGGCCAAGCGGGGGCGGTGACCGGGAGTTTCGGAACCCGGTTTCCCCTGCTGGTCGACGACGCGCCGGAAGCCCCGCAATCTCTGCGACGATGCCCTGCCCATTCCTTTTGGGCAGGGCATTGCCGGGGAGACGTTACGGACGGTTCGGATACAGGCCTTGGGTCGCGATGCAGACGGTCTGCCCGATGGCCGGGGACTGGGTGGAGACCTTCTGGGTGGCGCCGGCAGATGCGGGCGCGACCGTTACGGTGCCGCCTGTGATGCCGGTGTTCGGCACGGTGATGGTGCCGCTGGCCGTGCCGGCAGCCTTGGCCGCGGTGCTGGGAGCCGGGCCGCTGGTGTTGTACGGTCCCGTCAGCGAGGCACCGCTGCTGGCATCGTCGAAGACGGTGGCGCCGAGATAGACGGTGCCCGAGGCCGGGGCCGACGCCGGGGTTCCGGTGCCGGCGGCGGTGATGGGCATGGTGACGCTGCCGGTGAAGGGAACGGTGGTCGAGCCTCCCGATCCACCGCCCGTACCGACGAAGGTTGCGGTGTGGGTGTGGGGCTGCAGCGGAACCTGCGCCGCCGACAGCAGCAGTTCCTGCTGTCCGACCTTGGCGCCGATGGCGATGTTCGCCAGGCCGGGGCCGGTGCCGGTGCCGATCGGGGCACGGCCGCGCAGGTCGGGGATGCCGAAGAAATCCGCGTTGTTGCCGCCGTAGCGGTAGCCGATCAGGGCGAACAGAGCCTGGTTTTCGCGGACCGTCAAAGTCCGGCCATCGGCGACGACGTAGCCCTGCGGGCACCAGTCGAACGAGTAGGTGCAGATCGTACCGATGTAGGGTTCGACGTTGCAGGCGGCGGCGGGCGTGCTGAACAGAGCCAGAGCGCTCGTCATCGCGAAGGCGGCGGAGAGGATAATCTTGCGCATGATTATATCCTTGGTGTTTGAAGTATTCGGCTGTTCTATCGGGTCCGGTTACGGACGGTTCGGGTAAAGGCCGTTGGCGACGATGCAGACGGTCTGCCCGATGGCCGGGGACTGGGTGGAAACCATCTGGGTGGCGCCGGCCGCCGCGGGCGCAACCGCCACGGTGCCTCCGGTGATGCCGGTGTTCGGCACGGTGATGGTGCCGCTGGCCGTGCCGGTGGCCTGGGCTGCGGTGCTGGGAGCCGGGCCGCTGGTGTTGTACGGTCCCGTCAGCGAGGCACCGCTGCTGGCATCGTCGAAGACGGTGGCGCCGAGATAGACGGTGCCCGAGGCCGGGGCCGACGTCGGGGTTCCGGTGCCGGCGGCGGTGATGGGCATGGTGACGGTGCCGGTGAAGGGAACGGTGGTCGAGCCTCCCGATCCGCCGCCGGTACCGGTGAAGGTGGCGGTGTGGGTGTGGGGCTGCAGCGGAACCTGCGCCGCCGACAGCGGCAGCTGCTGCTGGCCGACCTTGGCGCCGATGGCGATGTTCGTCAGGCCGGGGCCGGTGCCGGTGCCTATGGCGGCGCGGCCACGCAGGTCGGGGATGCCGAAGAGATCCGCATTGTTGCCGCCGTAGCGGTAGCCGACCAGCGAGAACAGCGCCTGATACTCACGGACCGCCAAGGTCCGGCCATCGGCCGGAATGTAATTGCGAGGGCACCAGTCGAACGCAAAGGTGCAGATCGTGCCGATGTACAACTTGTCGTTGCAGGCGGCGGCGGGCGTGCTGAACAGAGCCATGCCGCTTGTCATCGCAAATGCGGCGTAGAGGAAAGTCTTGCGCATGAGGAGCCCCTGATGGCTGGTGTGTCCGGATGCCTTTGAAAGGGTACGATGCGATCAAATGATCTTGTTTCGCGCATCTATCCTCCCACATCCCTCCATGGTGGCAAAACGACATTTTAATACAAATTCTTCTACAATCGAACGTATCCGGCGGCCGGCTGGTCTTTGCACGCAAAGACTGTGCTTCAGGCGACTGGCAATCCATCTTCGCGGCGGTGATCTTTTCGTCTGTCGCCCGCCCGCGGAAAATCCAGGTGCCGATGGCAGAATTGGAGCCGCTCAGACGCCAATTGCCACCGACCGGAGCGGACTGCTCTTCGCTCCACGTGAGAGTGTGATCGCTTCAAGCGGAATCGCTTGAAGCGTGAAGCACGCGGAAAACCAAAAGGTCAGAGACTGGCGTAGCTCGGCAAAGGTCAATTCCATGCGCTGCCTGTGCATGGATGACGGCAGCATCGGCAAAGCCAGTCTGTCAACAGCCGCGCTGAGACCTTGCACCGGCCGATCCGCCCACCGGGCGGCGGATGAAGCTCAAATTACCGGCCCAAGCGAAGGGGGCGCCAAGGGGAGGGGCGGCCGCTGCGACCATTCCGCTTCAAACCCCCTCCACCTCCTCCATCGCCAGCCCGAGCGCCGCTCCAGCGACAGACTGAACCGTCACCCGGCTGCGCCCGCCGCCCAGCGGCATCACGCGGATTGCGTGCCGATCCGTTCGACCATCGCCGGCACATGGCTGATGACGCCGACCTGACGCCCGCCGGCCTGCAGCGCTTCCAGGCAGGACAGCGCCACGTCCAGGCTGTCGGGATTAGCGTGCCGAACCCCTCGTCGATGAACAGCGTGCCGATCCCGCCGGAAGTCCCCGCCGCCATCGCCGACAGCCCGAGCGCCAGGGCCAGCGAGACGAGGAACAGTTCGCCGCCCGACAGGCTGTGCACGCCGCGCCGCTCGTCGCCCATTTCGCGGTCGACCACCTGGATCTCCAGATCGGCCCCGGCCACCCGCTCCAGCCGGTAGCGGCGGGCGAGATCCTCCAGATGCCGATTGGCATGGGTCAGCAGCAGGTCCAGGCTCAGGCTCTGGGCGAAGTTGCGCATCTTCTGCCCGGTCGACGAACCGATCAGTTGGGCCATCTTGCCCCACAGCGCGCAACGGGCCTGCTGCGCCTCGATGTCCGCCATCAGCCCGGCCAGCCGCCGCCGGTTGGCATCGTCCGCCTCAAGCCGTCCGCGCGCCGAGCCCAAGCGGTCGCGGTCGCGCTCCAGCACCGCACGGATGCTCTCCGCCGCAGCCGCAGCGTCCTCGACGCTCTGCGCCGGGCGGCCCGCAGCCTGATGGTCGCCGCGTTGACGCCGCCGTTCGGCGACCACCAGCGCCGCATCGCCGCGCGCCCGTTCCAGCACCGCCAGCGCCAGCTCTTCCGCTTCCAATTCGCTTTCGGGCACAGCCAGCAGCCGGCGGACCTCTTCAAGCCCCACCCCGCGCCCGGCGACCTCCCGCTCCAGCCGCTCGCCGACGGTCCGGGCCTTGTCGGTGCAGCGTCTCGCCGCCTCGCCGCGGGTTTCCCGCTCCTGCTCCGCGGCCGACAGTCGGGCGATGGCATCCTGCCGGGCAAAGGTGGCCTTCTCGACCAGGGCTTCGGCTTCGTGCTTCTGTGCGGCCAGTGCCGTCCGCACCTCCGACACCGGCCGTCCGCCCAGCACCGCGCCGCGCGCCGTCCGGGCCTCCGCCAGCCGCCCGGCGAGATCGGCTGCCCGATTGCGCGCCTCGTCCTCCGCCCGCTGCGCGGCCTCACGTTCGGCGCTCTGCACCGCCCGCTCGCCGCTCGCGCGCTCGACCTCGCGGGCGGCACGGGCCAGCCCCTCGCTCTTCTCCCGGTACTCGCTCACCCGCCTTGCCAAAGCGGCCCGGTAGGCCTCCGGGTCCCGCTCCAGCAGCGCCTGCCACCCGGCCTCTCCCGCCAAGCCGTCGGCCAGCTCGGCCAGCGCGGAGTCCCGGTCGGCCTCCGCCCGCTCCAGCGCCGCCGCCGCCAGGGCCAGGGCCTGCCGCCCGTCGGCCAGCCGCTGCCGGGTCGCCTCGCACTCGCTTGCCAAGCCAGCCGCCGCGGTCTCCAGCCGCCGATGCTCCAACTGCGCCGCATCCAGCTGCCGGCGATGGTCGAGCGCCCGCTCCTCATCCTGTGCGATGGCCGCCATCCCACGGTCCACCGCCTCGACTTGCCCGCGGATGGCCATGAGGATGTCTGTGTGTGTGTCGATGAGCGTTCCGCCCTCGGCATCCCAATCGGCCGCCGCCGCCTGCGCGGCCCAGCGTGCCTCAAGCCCGTCGGCCTCCTGCACCATCGCCGCCAGCCGCGCGGTCAGCGTCTCGGCCCCCTTGCGCGCCGCCAGTTCCGCCGCTTCCAGTGCCGCATGGCGGGCGACCGTCGCGGCCAGGGCTTCGCGCAATCCGGCAAGATGCGTTTCCTGATCCCGCCTCACCCGGCCCAGCGGCGTCGCATCGGCGCCCGCCCAGGGATGATCCGCCGATCCGCAGACCGGGCAGGGCTTGCCTTCGACCAGCCGGCCGCGCAGGCTTTCGACATCCTCGCGCTGTGCCAGCAGCAGCCGTTGCAGGGTACGCTCCGCCTCATCGACCGCGGCCTGCCGTCCGGCCCGGCTTTCGGCAAGCTCCCGCGCCGCCGTTCCGTCGCGTTCCGCCTCGCCCAGCCGCCGCAGCCGCTCTTCGTCCGCGGCGGTGCGCTCGGTTTCCAGCCGTTGCCGCGCCTCTCCGGTGGCCAGCAGGGCCAGCAGCCCGTCACGCCGGCGTCCGGCCTCCGCCCGCGCGTGCCGCGCTTCCTCCAGCGACGGCACCGCTATGCCGCGCAAGCTCTCCAGCGCCTGCTCGGCCGAACGGCACCGCTCCCGTGCCTCGGCCAGCCGCCTTTCCATGGTGCGTGCCGTGGCTTCGGTCGCCGCAAGCTCCCGCTCCAGCCGTTGGCGCTCCTGCGTGGCGGCCTTTCCGCTCCGCCCATCGGCGACGATGCGCGCCAGCAGCCGCTCCCAGCGCTCCCACTGTCCGGCCACCGCCGCGAAGCCAGCCTGGTCGCGCAGCCAGACCTCCAGCCTTGCGGCATCGCTGCGGGCCGCGGACAGCGTGGCGTCGATGTCCTGCATGGTCTTCCGCAGCGCGATGCTGCGCTGGACCGCGACCTTCGCCGCCGCGTCGGCGGTCCCCTGCTCGCCGGTCAGGGTCGCGATCCGTCCATCCAGGTCGGCCGCGCGGTCGAGATCGGGCTCGGCCCTGGCCTGCCCGGCACATGCCGCCTCGAAGCGCCGCCGGGCCTCGCCATGGCGGCCGGTCGCCTCATCCACCGCCAACCGTGCCGCGGCCAGGGCCGTCTCCGCCCGCTCTACTGCCGCTGCGGCCTCCGCCGCCTCGTCGCGCGCGCGGTCGGCGTCCACCAGCACCGGCCGCAGTGGCTGCAACCCGCGCAGGGCGACAACCGCATTGCGCCGCTCCTCCGCGTCGCTCCACGCGCGCTCCGCTGTTTCGGCCGCCGCGACCGCCTTGCTCTCCGCCGCCGCAAGCTGGCTGTCGCGCTCATGCCAGGCCAGAGCCGCCTGGGCGAGCGCCAACGCCTGTTCGCCGCTCCGCACCGCCTCCGTCGCGTTGCCGGCTTCGGCTTGCAGGGCAGTCCGGTCGTCGTCGCTCAGCACCCCGATGCCGCCGCCCTGCGCCAGCAGCCTGTCGAGCGCCTGCTTCTCCGCAGTCGACCGCTCATGCGCCGCAATCGACAGGCGCGAGTAAATCTCCGTCCCCGTCAGCAGCTCCAGCAGGGCGGAGCGGTCGCGCGGCGGCGCCTTCAGGAAGGTGGCGAAGTCGCCCTGGGCCAGCAGCACCGCGCGCCGGAACTGTTCGAAGCTCAGTCCGAGCCGCCGCTCGATCTCCTCAAGCACGCTCTTCTTGCCATCGCCGAAGCGGCGC